>NZ_JBHTAQ010000007.1:0-1536266 GCF_042663665.1 Saliphagus sp. GCM10025317 | reverse complement strand
ACGTAAACGAACGACGAGAACTGTATAATTGTGTTGGGGATTCCGGTCATGGAGCGATTGGCCGTCGTCGCCTCGAGCCAGTGGTGACGACCGGCTGTCGCTTCAAGTGGTCAGTGAAGGTCTCGATATTGAACGCAGAGCGCTGGAGAAGTCGAAAGCGGAGGGTGAGGCGAGCCAAGGGCAGAGAGTGAGAGGAGCCGAGGCAGGAGTAGGAGAAGGATTGGAAAGAACGGGGTGTGGTAGAGGACGAAGGTTTGGCAGAGGGGGAATCGGACGATGTCGGGAGTCCCAACGAGACTGGAGATTGAAAGAGAGATTTGTGAGTGAAAACCACGTTCCATGAGGTACGATAACACGATCTCTCGGAGAGGGATTTGGAGGGGACCCCCCACCCCTTTGTTTCAGGTGGAGAGCGAAAAGGAGGGGTGGGGTGGGAGGGGTTTCTAGGACGGGAAGGTTTAAGATACCTCCCGATAAATTAGTCCGCAGCAGCAAATAACGCATCTTACTAGGTGGGTTGGTTTTTGTTACTAGACTCTACTAGAAACGCCGTTCTAGACGGCTTGAGTTACTAGACCGCCTGTTCTCTCCGAATTCACGACTCTCACGGCTTCTCCTGCCGTCTCGAGCAGAAATCGTCCCCACTCGATCGCCGATCCGGCTCTCCCGGCCCACGAAACCCACCACCCCTCTGACCGTCTCCACCCGAAACGAAGGGGTGGGGGTGTTCTAACCCCGGCAAACACCTCAGAATAATTCACTTAATCATCTTCCCTTTAACATCAATCATCTAATAGGAACCGACGTAGGACCAAACACCCCTTCGTTTCGACTCGAGAATCACTACGCTTTCAGGCACGATCCAAACGCCAACACACCAGTCTCCGATCGTGACGGAACCAGACCTCGGTACATCTTTGCCGTCCGCGACCAAAGCGCCGACCATACCATGAACGACGAACGCTCACGCGCGCTGTACGACCGGGCGCTGTCCGTCATGCCCGGCGGCGTCAACTCCGCCGTCCGGGCGGCCATCGAGCCGTATCCCTTTTTCGTCCGGAAGGGCGACGGCGGCCACGTCGTCGACGCCGACGGCAATCGACTCGTCGACTGGGTCATGGGACTCGGGCCCCTGCTCCTCGGACACGACCTCCCCGAACCCGTCCAGGCGGCGGTCCAGCGAGCCGCTAGCGAGGGTCCGATGTACGGTACACCGACCGAACTCGAGGTCGACCTCGCCGAGTTCGTCGTCCGGCACGTCCCGAGTGTCGAGAAGATCCGGTTCGTCAACTCCGGGACGGAAGCGACCGTCTCGGCCGTCCGCCTCGCCCGCGGAACGACCGGTCGAAACAAGATCGTCATCATGCAGGGCGGCTACCACGGCGCCCAGGAGTCGACGCTGGTCGAGGGCGACGCCGACCATCCCGCTCCCTCCTCTGCCGGCATCCCGCAGGCGTTCGCCGAGCACACCCTTCCCGTCCCGTTCAACGACGAAGCGGCCGTCCGCGAGGTCTTCCAGGAACACGGAGGCGACATCGCTGGCGTCCTCGTCGAACCGATCCTCGCCAACTACGGCATCGTCCACCCCGTCGACGGCTACCTCGAGACCCTTCGTGAGCCACCGACAATCACGACTCGCTCCTGATCTTCGACGAGGTCATCACCGGCTTTCGCGTCGGCGGGCTAGGCTGTGCGCAGAGTCACTTCGGCATCACGCCCGACCTCACCACCTTCGGCAAGATCATCGGCGGCGGGTTTCCCGTCGGCGCCATCGGTGGCCGCGCCGAGTTGATCGAGGATTCGCACCTACCGGGGACGTCTTCCAGGCCGGAACCTTCTCCGGCCACCCCGTGACGATGGCCGCCGGACTCGAGACGCTCACGTTCGCGGCCGAAAACGACGTCTACGACCACGTCAACGGGCTCGGGGAGATGCTCCGGGCCGGTCTCACCGACGTCCTCGCGGACCAGACGCCGAACTACACCGTGGTCGGAACCGACAGCATGTTCAAAGTAATCTTTACGCGCGAGGGCCCCTCCCGGGACGAACTCGAGGGCCAGTGTGAAGCCGGCTGTCGCCAGAATCCCGACTGTCCGCGCTACGAGTACTGTCCGAAGAACGCAGCCGACGTCAAGCGAGCCGAAACCGAACGCTGGCGGCGGATCTTCTGGGGCGAGATGCGTGACCAGGGCATCTTTCTCTCCCAGAACCAGTTCGAGAGCCAGTTCGTCAGTTACGGCCACACCGAGGAAGACGTCGAGCGAACACTCGAGGCGTACAAGCACGCGCTCTGATTGTGCCCGCGCCTCGAGTCGCCGGCTGCTCGTCATTTCACTCTGTGAACGTGGACGTTCGTCGTCTTACTCTGTGAACCTGGACACAGTCGTTTCACTGTGTGAAAGTTATCCAAAGGTTTACGTTTCGAGCCATCGCCTCTTCGAGTGGCCACTGGGGGGTGGCCACCTGGGAATACAGGGTCGCGGCTGGTCGTTCCGATGGCCGGCCCGTGTCTTTTGTGGTGCGTTACAGTGGTGGTTTCCGAATCGTCAGGTGGTGTTCTAGCGAGCCTCGCGTTTCAGCGCAGTCTCGCTTTCCAGCGCTGCTTTGCATACCAGCACCGCCTCGCGTTCCAGTCGAGACGACGGCCCACCAGGGCTCAACCTACGAGTCGATTCGACTGCAAACTCGCGTGACGACGATTCATCTCGTCGCTACCGACCGACGATTCGTTTTTCGACTGCAAACGCCGCTGCCGATCCTTTATATACGATGCCGCGGCCAGATCAGTCCGTCAACCCTATGCACGACCGACGATGAGTACGGAGGAGATGACGGACTGGCGCCCAGTGTTCGGCCACGACGAACCCTACGACGAGCAAGTCGACGGGATCGAGACGGCCATCGAAACCGCTACTGAGGGCGGGTACACGGTCATCGAAGGAGCCTGCGGGACCGGCAAGACGATGATCGCACTCACGGCGGGCATCGACCTCGTTCGTGACCCCGACAGCCAGTACGAACGGGTGTTCGTCCTCACGAGCGTCAAACAGCAACTGCGCCAGTTCGAGACGGACCTCGAGACGATCAACGAGAACCTGCCCACCGACTGGAACCCGATTTCTGGACTCACGCTCGTCGGCAAGGCCGACGTCTGCCCGTACAACCGCGAAAACGCAGGCGGAATCAGTGACGACAACGTCTACGACCGATGCGAGACCCTCCGCGATCGCACGCGCGACCTCACCGGCGAGGGTGGCTCGACGACGGCCGGTGCGCTTGCCGCCCAGGCCCGAAGCCAGCAGATTGGCCTGGCCGATAGCGGTCGCGGGAGCCGCACGGGCGCAGCAGTTCCAGTGGAACCGAAGGGGGTGTCGATGGCAGAAACGGCGGCGCAGGAACGAGCGGATCGTCCGTCAGCCACGCCGGCGCGCGCTATCTCGAGACGGCGGGCGAACCGACGCCGTACCCACCGGAGATGCCGGAGTACAACACCGGCGGCCCCGCGGGAAGCGAGGTCGAGTACTGTCCGTTCTACGCCCAGTATCTCGAGGACCTGCCGGAGGAGGGAAGCGACGCCGATCCAGTCGAAGCGGCTCCCTTCGACGTGACCGAAACCGGGCTGCTCACGCCTGAAGATCTCGTCGCTGGGTCGGTTCGACACGGCACTTGCCCGCACTCGGTGATGGGGGCCGTACTGGGCCATGTGGAGGTCGTCATCGGCAACTACTACCACGCCTTTGACCCGACGACGACCGCCGCGTTCACCGGCGCCCTACTCGACGAATCGACGTTCGTCGTCTGCGACGAAGCACACATGCTCGAGCCCCGGGTTCGCGATCTGGTGAGCGACATGGTCGCAGACACCACGCTTCGGGACGCCGAAACCGAACTCTCGCGGGTGCTCCAGCCGGTTCGATTCGACCAGGAGGGTCGCCAGGCCCAGGGTGGCTCGAAGACAGCCGACGCGGACCTCGTTCGCGCCGAACTGAACGACACCGACGTCTCGATCGAGGAACTCGAGCGCACCCTCGAGTTCGTCCAGGACCTCCGCGGGGAACTCGACCGTCGAGTTCGTGCCCACTTGGAGCGGACAAATCGAGCCTGGCAGTCGGATCTGACGTCCCTCGAGGACGACGAAATCCGCTCCGCGACCCGACGATGCCGCCGAGGACGAGATTTCCGAGTGGGCGGCCGAGGCGGGGTACAGCGACGCGATCTGGGTGCGAGCCGAGTCGGTCGGCGCGGTCGTCGAGCGGATTCTCAACGAGGCCGAGGACGAGGAGAAGACCTGGCCTCGCCCGCCGTCGGCCGCTTGCTCGGGGAGTGGTACCGTCGCGATCACACGACGAACTTCCGAGAAATCGAACTCGAGCGAACCTGGGACGAGATGGAGCCGGCCGACTCCTGGCGGCGAGCGTACACGGCTCGACTCGCCCTGCACAGCTGCGTTCCCAGTGACGCTATCGGGTCGCGACTGTCGGCGTTCGGCGGCGGGATCTTGATGAGCGCGACTCTCGAGCCGATGGACGCCTTCCGGGAGGTCACGGGTCTCGAATACCTCGCGCGCGAGGAAGGGCGTCCGGTCGTCGAACGGCAGTACGGCCTGCACTTCCCCGAGGCTAATCGCGAGAGCTTCGCGGTGTCGGTGCCGAAGTTCACCTACGACAACCGGGGGCCGCCTGGCGAGGAGACGCCGACGCGAACCGCGTACGCGGACGCGCTGGCACAGGTCGCCCGACTTCCGGGGAACGTCCTCGTCGGAATGCCGAGTTATGGCGAGGCGGAGTGGGCCGCGTCGGTCCTCGAGGCGCGTCCAGGAGTCGACAAGTCCGTCTTGCTCGATGCCTCGAGCAGCGACGACGCCACTGAATCGCTGAAAGACGAGTTCTTCGCGGGTGGGGGTAAGATACTCGTCACGAGCCTCCGTGGGACCCTGACGGAGGGCGTCGATTACAGCGGGGATCGCCTCGCAGCGGCGGTCATCTGCGGCGTTCCGATCGTCAATACGGCGAGTCCGCGGACGAAGGCGATTCGACGAGCCTACGACGACGCGTTCGGCGACGGGTTCACCTACGCGCTGACGGTCCCGGCGGTTCGGAAGGCCAGGCAGGCGATCGGTCGGGTGATCCGCTCGCCCGAGGACATTGGTGTCCGCATCCTGCTCGACGAACGGTACGCTCGCGACAGCTGGGATTCGGTTCGTCAGTTCCTTCCGGACGACGACGAGTTTCAGCCGGTCAGTCCCGACATGCTCGAGTTCGGCCTCGAGCGATTTCGCGAGCGGCTCGAGTCGAGCCAGTAAGGCATTCCAATTTTCGCGGCAAGATGTTCTCGAGTTCTCGCCGCGTCGCCTCTGACTTCCCGCCGCGACGCCCCGAGCTCCTGTCGCGACGCCCCAACTTCTCGTCGAAACGTCTCAAACTTCTCGCTACAGGAAATTCCGCTAGCGCCCGCTTCAGCGCTCTTCCGGGGTGTTATCAGTAATCGAACTCCTCCTCCCAGGCACCGCGCCACGCTGGGAGGTCGTCCCGGCGGGTTTCGTACGAAAACGTCACGACGGACGGCGGATCCTCGGCGTAGTCGGCGTAGACGTCGAACTCTTCGGGAAACTCGAGTTCGGCGATCGGGCGCACCGGGTACTGCCCGAGGCGTGGAGCGAGTCCGGCCTGAATCTCCGGCGAGAGCGCGAACTCGAGGAACGTGTAGGCCAGGTCGACGTTGATCGCGTTTTCGAAGATGGCCATCTGGAGGGGTTCGGCGTAGGCCTCCCCGTCGAGGTACGTGATCTGGTACTGATCGGGGTCGCCGCCGACGTCGGCCGTTTCGTCGGTCGCTTCGCCGTCTGAGTCGTCCCCCGAGTCGTCGTCTGCGCTCGAGTCCTCGCCGTTGGAACCGCCGCCGTCCGAATCCGACTCGTCGTCTGCACCCGAATCGGTGGAATCGTCGCCATCGGCCCCAGTTCCGTCGGTCGCATTGTCCGGGCCATCAGTTTCGTTTTGCTCGCCCCCGCGTCTCGTCGGTATCTGACGTCACTGCCCGATCGATCGCCACGAGCGCATCCGCCGCGTAGGCGACGGTCATCGGTCGAGCGCGCTCGGCGTACGCCAGCAGCGTCTCGACCCAGGTGTCGTAGACGTCGAGTCCGTTGTCCTCGGCTCGGCCCAGACAGTCAGCGCGTCGTCTGGACCGGCGGATTCGAACAGCCAGTCGAGGAAGGCGCCGCCGCGACCGCGGGATGGCGTCGGGGTGAGCAGCGAGTCGGCGTAGGCCGATTCGCCGAGTTCCTCGAGTCTGGTCGGTGGGTCGATACGCGTTTCATCGACCATCAGACAGGAGTACTGCGTACTGACCGGGACGATACGTTCGTCTGGATCCTCGAGGTCGAGTTCGTCGACGACACCGTCGAGCGTCTCGATTCGATCCCGGTTGAGTTCGCGAAATAGGCCACCCTCCTCGAGGTCGTGGTCGACGGTCGCGAGGTCGGCTGCCGAGAGGCCGACGTAGGCATCGACGTCCGGGAGAAATCCGCGTTGCTCGCGTTCGACGTAGTGACCGATGCCGGATTCGGGAATAACCCAGTTGACTTCGACGTTGTCGAACGTCTCCTCGAACTGGGTTTTGAGCCAGGCTGAGGCGGGATTCTCGCCGTGGGCGAACGCGTCCGTCGTCGCGACTCGAAGGACGCCTTCGTCCTCGGGTTCGGCCGGTTCGTCGTCGCCGTTTGGCTCCTGTGGCTCTGGTTCCGATTCGCGGGTGGCACAGCCCGCGAGCGACGTCAGGGCGAGCGTCGTGGATCCGGTTGCGACGCGAAGGTACGACCGTCGATCCAGTCCCATCGTGCGAGATATCGACGCGCTGGTGCATAAGTCCGATGTCAGCGCGTTCAAAGGTTTTTGCTCGAGATTGCGTCACTTCTCGATCCCTCGAGATTGAGTCCTTTGGCTTTGTTAAAACATTCATTGCTTACAATTCTCAGCGGTCTTGCTGAATACATAGAATGAGTTCAGTACAGCGACTTCGGTTATTTCACGATGAAATCAGTGAACTATCCGCTCACTACACGTGTTGATCAAAAGCATTCGAGGAGGTCGCCGTCTTCGACTGGATCGGGCGTCTCTTTACGACCGCTCTCTCATCGCCGAAATACCGTTCATGGAGGCGGACGACTCCGGTCTCATCGACCCCGTAGACTGCCTCGTCGCTGAAATTATCATCACCGACGAAATTCCCGTCGTGTGATCTGTAATTTACGGGTGGAGCGAAACGGATGCCGATGACCGTAATCTCATCGTAGAGCTCAAGAACTCGTGTCGGATCTCCCCAATTGTCAAGGGTCTCTGCTCCAGCACCAATTGCTCGTTTCCCGTACTCCGACACGGCCTTATTTTGCTGGTAGGCGTCTTCGTACTCGTACACGTACTCTATCAGCGATTCTTCGTCGAACGTACTCGGTGGCTCCGGATACGGCTTGATACCCACGCTGTGTAACTCGTCGATTTCACCGTTCGGCTTCTCTAACTCGAACGTCTCACAAACATCCCCGGTAGGTTCGGGGCGATCCGCGTTCGCACAATTGCGACGTCCGGCGATCGAGTCTGGACCGGGAAACGGGCCGTTGGTATGGTCATCTACCCACTCCGCTTTCGACGTACAGCCCGGGATAACGTTCTCATCAGTGGAGTTTTTATCGTCAAAATTGGCTGAATTTTCACGCTGTGGATTGAGGTTGGCGATGCAGCCACCCGTCTCGAGGAGGACACTCACAGCACCCGCAACGAGAAGTTCCCGACGATTCATACTGTATTGTCTGTCAGTACAATAAGGTGTCTTAAATAGGTACTCCAACTTCAAGGAGTGATTTGAGCCACAACTATTCGATACCTATCTCACCTATACTGGCCGTTCGCTACCCTCGTAAATCGGCCTTTGACTCGTGCGACATTCGCGCCATGTATGCAGCACGTCGTTTGCATCAACCGCCGAGGATTTCAACTGAGCTAGTCGGGTCTCTACCCTTGAGCGTCGCCTCGTTTCTCGAGGACCGACGCTCACCACGAGTGTCAGATATGAGATACCTATCTCGGGGGGCACGGTATTTTTCCAATTCGGCGTCCTACATTGGCGTATGGTCCGCTCGTCGACGCCAGTTCACGCCGTCATCGGAGCGATCGTCGGGGTCGTTCTCTCGTTTCTCCCGTTTTCGACCGTCCTGGGCGGTGCAGCGTCCGGATTCCTCGAAGGCCGCGACGCTCGTAGGGGGACCGTTTCGGGTGCGCTCGCGGGGGCGATCATGACTGTACCGATTGCCGGCGTACTCTTCCTGTTCCTCGGTCTGTTCGGCTTCGGTGCCGCCCTTAGTGGATTCCCCGTAGAGGGGTTCGCTCTGGTACTGTTCTTCGTCCTTGCGTTCGGCGTCGCCACCTGTCTCTACACCATTGGCGGCGCGGCCGTCGGCGGTTTCGTCGGGTCGATGCTCGCTGCCGAATACCCGGACGAACGGCGTCGACTCCAGCGATCACTCGGACTCACGCCGACGAGCAGTGCGGACGACACTTCTCGCGGACCGGATCGTCGAGAACTCGATTCAGAACGCAATTTAGAATACGAATCGGAAGGCCGACGAACGGACCTCGAGCCAGAATCGAATCGGCGACACGAGCGAGACCGCCGATAGTTCCGGTCCGATTGGCCGAGACCGACGCTCACTCGTATCGAAGCGCGTCGATCGGATCTGTCCTCGCGGCTCGCCAGGCCGGATACAACCCGGACAGGACGCCGACCAGGATGCCGGCAACGATGGCGAGGGCGACGTACTCGAGTGGGTACACCAGCGGGATGTCGATGTAGCTGGCACCGATGGCCGCAACGGCCAGTCCGAGGGCGGTTCCCAGTATCGCGCCGATCACGCCGAGGATCACGGCCTCCGTGAGGAACAGTCCGAGAACGTCCCGGTTCTGCGCGCCAACGGCTTTCATAATTCCGATCTCGCGGGTTCGCTCGGTGACCGACACGAGCATGATGTTCGCGATACCGATCGAACCGACGACGAGCGAGATGGCGGCGATGCCGACGATGAAGCTCTGAAGGATGTCCAGGATGTCCTCGAGTTGCTGGAGTAACTGGGTGCTGGTCTGGAGGGTGACGGCGACGTCATCGCCGAGGAACTCGCTTGCGTCGGATTCCTCGCTCTTGAAGTACGCAGTTGCAGCGTCTCGAGCGGCGTCGACGTCGCCCTCGTCGGCGCTGGGGGCCTCAACGATGATGGCGAGGTAGCGGACGTCGGTTTCCGAACTGGCCTCGTCGTTTTCCGATTCGCTATCGTCGTTCCCCTCACCCGAACCGCCGCCTCCGCCCGCCGGACCGACCGCCTGCTCGAGGTAGAACGGATCCATCGGGACGTACATTCGTGGCGCCGCGTCGAACCCCTCGAACGGGCTCAGCCCCTCCGAGGTGTCGGTGATCCCGACGACGGTAACGGTCTCGGTTCCGCCGGTAGCGATCCGGACCTCGAGTTCGTCGCCAACGCTGACGTTCTCCTCGAACTGCTCGGCGGCTGCGGGGTTGATGACGGCCTCGCGCTCGCCCATCTCGAACTGGCGTCCCTCGCGCAGGGAGGACTCGCGAACGTAGGACGGGCCGGCGGCGATCAGGCCGTTGCTCTGTAACCGGGTCTCACCCGCGTGGGTCACCGACTGGGCGTCGATGGTCGCATAGCCGTAAGCGGCGTCGACGGCCTCGAGTTCCTCGACGGCCTCGAGGTCGTCCTGACTGAAGACGAACTGGGCGCCGGCGAGCGGACCGCCCTCGGTATCCGGGTCGGCCGCCCAGCCGTAGAGGTTCCGCTGGTCGTCGGGGCTGATGTCGCCGATGATGCCGGCCTGCAGGCTCGCGCCGAGGGCGACGAAGGCGATGACGGCGGCGACGCCGATGATCACTCCGAGCGTCGTCAGCGCCGACCGAAGTCGGTGGCCACGAATCGACCGCCAGGAGAGCCGGAGCGACTCGAGTGGGTTCATCAGCGCTCCTCCTCGCTCGTGGTGGGGTCGTCTTGGCTCGCGGTGGGGTCATTATCGCTCGCGGCGGGGTCGTCATCGCCGGAGGACAGATCGTCGTTCGAGGACACACCATCAATCGAGGGTCGATTAGCAGTCTTTTCATTCGCAACTTCGCTCCGAACACCCTCAGCAGACCCCTTCGTTTCCACTCGAGAATCGCCACCGGGGGACGCCTTGTCATCCCCACCTTCCAGTAGTTCGATTCGCTCGACGCTTCCGTCCAGCAGGTGGACGATGCGTTCGGCGCGTTCGGCGACGTGGCGCTCGTGCGTGACGACGATGAGCGTCGTCCCGGCGTCGTGGAACTCCTCGAAGAGGTCGAGCACGTCCGCTTCCGTCTCGGTGTCAAGGTTGCCGGAGGGTTCGTCGGCGAGCACGATCGCCGGATCGTTCACCAGCGCGCGGGCGAGGGCGACCCGCTGGCGCTGGCCGCCCGATAACTCGTTCGGGAGGTGATCGAGTCGGTCGCCGAGTCCGACGCGCTCGAGCAGATCCTGCGCGCGGTCGTGGCGCTCCGTCCGACCGACGCTGCGGAACAACTGGGGGAGGGCCACGTTCTCGAGGGCGTTCAACCGCGGCATCAGGTTGAACGTCTGGAAGACGAATCCGACCCTGGTTCCCCGCAGGCGGGTACGTTCGCGTTCCGAGAGCGTCGAAATATCTTCCCCGTCGACGGCGACGGTGCCCGACGTGGGGGTATCGAGACAGCCGACGAGGTTCATCAGCGTCGATTTCCCCGATCCGCTCGGGCCCATGATGGCCGTGTACGACCCGCGCGGGATCGACAGCGAGACGCCGTCGAGGGCGTGTACCGGCTCGCCGACGCGGTACGTCTTCCGCACGTCGGTCATCGTCACGGCGTCGTCGCTCGGTCCCATCGTCCCTCTACAAGGCTCGCTCGAGCCAAAAACTTTGGCGGGGTGGGGTCGAATCGCCGCAATCGCCGACCGAGTTGGTCTCGACTCGTCTCGATCAGCCGACCGAGGGTCGACCTCGAGGGCTACGTTTTTCCCGTCGCCGCCCGCTCGTGACGGTATGAGCGCGAAATCGTCGGGCGGCGCCGACGCCCACAAGCGCCGTGCGGGGGAACGAGCAACCGAGGAGGTCGAAGACGGGATGGTCGTCGGCCTCGGCACCGGGTCGACGACCGCCTACGCCATCGAGGCACTCGGCCGTGCAGTCGCGGACGGCCTCGAGATTCGGGGAATCGCGACCTCCTTTCAGTCCAGGCGACTGGCCCTCGACGTCGGTATCCCGCTGACGGATCTCGACGCCGTCGACGGGATCGACCTGGCTATCGACGGGGCCGACCAGGTCGTCGACGACCCCGACCCCTGCCCACGGGGCGCTGATCAAAGGTGGCGGCGCGGCCCACGCCCGCGAAAAACTCGTCGCCGTCGCGGCCGACCGGTTCGTCGTCGTCGCGGATTCCTCGAAACTCGTCCCCGCGCTCGAGGCGCCGGTTCCAGTCGAAGTGCTCCCCGCGGCCCACGCAGTCGTCGCGGGCCGCATCGAGGACCTGGACGGCGATCCGACCCTCCGTATGGCGACGCATAAGGACGGCCCCGTGGTCACCGATAACGGGAACCTCGTTCTTGACTGCGCATTTGGTTCGATCGACGACCCGGCCGCCCTCGGCAACGACCTCGCGTCGATTCCCGCCGTCCTCGAGCACGGCCTGTTCGTCGATTTCGCGAACGCGACGTACGTCGGAACCGACGACGGACTCGAAGTGCGGTCGTACTAGCTCGAAGCCGGGTACGTCGAGACGCGTGTCCTGCGTATCGGATCCTGCGTATCGCGTCTTGTTTATCACGTTCTGCGTACCGTCGACGGGAACAGACACTACTCCAGGCGAGTATTCTCCTCTGACCGTGAGTCCTCAGCGGGTGCCGATACACGCCCGGCGACCGTGCCGAGGACGACGTAGCAGAGACCGATCGCTCGAGTCAACGGAACCACCCACGGTTTCAACTCGAGGGCGTCCGGATTCTGGTAGGCGAGTTCGAGCGCCGTTCGAACGAATCGCTCCGGGGCCAGGAGGGCTGGTACGCCGAGGACGGCGAGAGCCGGTCCGACGGACGGCGCGCGTTCTCGTTCACGGAGGGCGAGCCACGCGAACAGCACGCCCTCGAGCCGAGCCATCGGTATGGTCCACGTGCGCAACTCGCCGGCGTCCGGGTTCTCGAACGCTCTTCGTTCTCCCCAGGCGATGATCCGGTCGGGAAACAGGGTTTCGACGACGCTGAATCCGAGGACGATTGCTCGCCACATAGAGATGCCTTCGCCGGACAGCCACAAAAATCCTGAAACGGTCGGACGCCTTTCCGTTGAACTGGTGAGATTCCACCCCGCCTCGTCGTCGCTCGAGTGGGTCGCGAACGGCTCGGAGCGGCCCTGAACGATTCCGACACCACGCGAGCGGCCCACAGTTGGGCCACGTCACAATTGGTCCAGCGACGGTGGCGATTAGGCGGTACCCGGCGATAGCAATGGGTAGGCGACCGACCGTCGCGAATGGACACCTTTTCAATACCGCCGGCGAACGACACAGCAGAGACGAAGCGATGCCCGAGACATCCGACCGCAAAGACGACCACATCCGCATTATAGAAGAAGAAGACGTCGAGACCTCGGGGACCGGATTCGAGGATATCGAACTCGTCCACGAGGCGCTGCCGGAGATCCACCGGGACGAGATCGATACGAGCGTGGACCTGTTCGGCCACGAACTCGCGGCCCCCATCGTCATCGAGAGCATGACCGGCGGCCACCCCAACACCACGAAGATCAACCGATCGCTCGCCGCCGCGGCCCAGGAGACGGGCGTCGCGATGGGCGTCGGCAGCCAGCGCGCCGGCCTCGAACTCGACGATCCGGACCTCCTCGAGTCCTACACCGTGGTCAGGAGGCCGCCCCGACGCCTTCCTCTACGGCAACGTCGGCGCCGCCCAGTTGCTCGAGTACGACGTGAGCGACGTCGAGCGCGCCGTGGAGATGATCGACGCGGACGCGATGGCGATCCACCTCAACTTCCTCCAGGAGGCGGTCCAGCCCGAGGGCGACGTCGACGCCCGTGGCTGTCTCGAGGCCATCGAAACGGTCGCGAGCGAGCCTCGGTGCCGGTAATCGTCAAGGAGACGGGCAACGGCATCGCACGGGGCACCGCCGAGCGACTGACGGCGGCGGGCGTCGACGCCATCGACGTCGCCGGAAAGGGCGGGACGACGTGGTCGGGCATCGAGTCCTACCGGGCTGCCGCCGTCGGCGCGACCCGCCAGGAACACGTCGGGCGACGCTTCCGGGCCTGGGGCGTCCCGACCGCCGTGAGCACGCTCGAGGCCGCGAGCGTCCACGACACCGTGATCGCCAGCGGCGGCGTCCGCTCGGGACTCGACGTGGCGAAGACCATCGCCCTCGGTGCGCAAGCTGGCGGTCTCGCCAAGCCGTTCCTCTCGCCGGCGGGGCAGGGAACCGAGGCGGTCGTCGACCTCCTCGAGACCCTCCGCGTCGAACTCGAGACGGCGATGTTCGTCACGGGGTCGGAATCGGTAGCGGACCTCCAGCGGGCCGAGTACGTATTGCTCGGGCGAACGAAGGAGTACCTCGAGGGTCGAGGGCACGGGAACTGACGGCTTTCGGAGAATCGAGACCCCTCGAGATCGCCGGGCTGGCGGCGATCCGAGCTATTTCTGTCGGTAGTCCCCCAGATCCATCGACCAGTCGTACTCGTCGTACTGCAACGTCGGCGTCACGCCGGGCGGAATCACGTCGTAGCGCTCGAGGAACGACCGAATCCCGCTCGAGCCGCCGAAATCACCGCGGTACCAGAGGAAGACGCGCGGCACGCGGGCAACGCGCTCTCGTGGCTGGTAGCTCACGTTCTCCTCGAGGAACCAGTCGGTCGCCGTCTCGAGTTCCGTCTCGACGTCGGCAGGGCTGTAGACGGCCACCGGCGGACAGCTTTCGGTGCCGCAGTTCAGCGCGAAGTGGATCCGGGGATCGACTGATTCGAGCCGAAACTGGCGCTCGAAGGCCGTCGGGAACGGTCGCGGCAGGTACCCCATCCCCCAGGGGTGTCTCGAGCCACGAAGGAGTCCGTGCTGGATGTCGTTGAGACTCAGCCAGACGCCGGCGATCGGAACGCGATCCCTGGCGAAGAACTTCCAGCGGTCGAGCACACCACCTTCGAGCAGCGTGGGATCGTCCTCGAGGAGGATCTGCACGTACGCGTTGTAGCAGTTGAGCCAGAAGGCGAGTTTCTCCGCGCGGCCGCCGAGCGCCCGGTCGAGTCGCGTCCGCTCGAGCGTGGCGAGATGGTCGCGGAGGGCGCCCCGCTCCCCGTCCGTCTTGACCGTGTAGAGGAGGTCGGCCGAGATCGAGAGCGGGTCGAGCTGGGTCGACATACGTGATCTCTCGTGAACCACGGCCTTGAACCCGTGTGACGAGCGACGAGACAGTCGAGACGTACGAACCGTTTACGCCGCCAATCCCATGTTTCCCCGATTACCCAGCAGTAATCGGATCTTCACGCAGGCGCCTTCGGCGAGGGCTGGGTCGCTGCTCTCGGCGGGACCGCCTCGGCCTGTACCTGCTGCCACCGCTTTTAACCCCCTCCCCGTTGAGTTCGAGGTGTGAACCGATCGAGAGGGACGCTGCTCGTTCTCATCACCGTCCTCCTGCTGTTGTCGGCGCAACTCGTCCTCCCGTACATCCAGTACGTGCTGGCCGCCGTTCTCCTCGCGTTCGTGCTGACGCCAGCCCAGCGTCGCCTGGAGCAACGAACGTCGCCCGCTATCGCCGCGTTTTCGCTCGTCTTGCTGGCCCTGCTTCTCGCCATCGTCCCCGTCGTGATCGTCGTGGCGTACGTCTTTCGCGACGCCCGCGCCCTCGTCGAAGGCGCCGACGCCGATTCGCTTCCGCTTGAGCCCTTCCAGTCGGTCGCCGAGCGATTCGGGGTCGACCTCGAGTCGACGGCCATGGAGTGGGCCCGAACCGCGGGACAGACGCTCCTGGAACGGAGTCCGGAACTGCTGGCGGGGCTCACGCACACGGCCATCGGCATCGGCGTGGCGCTCTTCTTGCTGTACTACCTCCTCCGAGACGGCGACTCCTTGCTCCGGTGGCTTCGGGAGGTGACGCCGCTTCCGGACGCCGTCCAGACCGACCTCTTCGACTCACTCGAGAACGTGACGTGGGCGGTGCTGGCCGGTCACGTCCTCATCGCGCTGGTCCAGGGCGGACTGGCGGGAATCGGCCTGTTCGTCGTCGGCATCCCGAACTCGCTGTTCTGGACGGTCATCATGATCGTCCTCTCGCTGATTCCGATCGTCGGTTCGTTCCTGGTCTGGGGCCCCGCTGTGGTCTACCTGCTCCTGATCAACCAGCCGGCGTTCGCGATTGGGCTGGCGATCTACAGTACCATCATCGTCGGTCTTTCGGACGACTACATGCGACCGATCGTCGTCGACCGCTACGCCGAACTCAACCCGGCCGTGATCATTATCGGCGTCCTCGGTGGCGTCACTGCCTTTGGGTTCATGGGGCTGTTCTACGGCCCCATCGTCCTCGGTGCGCTCGTCGCCACGCTCGAGATCTTCAGCGACGATTACGGGTCGCTCTAGCGTCGAGTCAAAAGTGGAGATGGCCGACTGCGAACTCGAGAAATCACCACCTTCGGCACGCTTTTCGGGGTTCGACTCCCACCTGCGGATATGACAGCCGTCACGCTCGGCCCCGAGGGGACGTACTCACACCGTGCGACGCGAGCGATCGACGACGACGTCGTCTTCCGCCAGTCGGTCACCGACATCGTCGCCGCCGTCGCCGCCGGCGAGTTCGACCGCGGGGTAATCCCCATCGAGAACAGCATCGAGGGGAGCGTCACCGAGAGCCAGGACGCCCTCGCGGAGTACGATGTCGCCGTCGTCCGCGAGATCGTCACGCCGATCCGCCACGCCCTGCTTGCACAGGGGCCGAACTTCGACACCATCGCCAGCCACTCCCAGGCGCTCGCCCAGTGTCGCGCCTACCTCGAGTCCGAGTACCCCGATGCGACCCTCGAGGCCGTCTCGAGCACGGCCCAGGGCGTCGAATACGCCCGCGAGAACCCCTCCGTCGCGGGCATCGCCCACCCCGCCACGGCGGGCGACGACCTCGAGGTCCTCGCCGCCGACATCCAGGACCAGACGTCGAACGCGACGCGGTTCTTCGCACTCGCACCCGCCTCCGAGCGTTCGGAGGCCGGCGGGAAGACCTCGCTCGTCGTCTATCCGAACGCGAACTACCCCGGACTGCTCCTCGAACTCCTCGAGCCGTTCGCCGACCGCGACATCAACCTGAGCCGAGTCGAGTCCCGCCCAAGCGGCGAGCGACTCGGCGATTACGTCTTCCACATGGACGTCGACGCCGGCCTCTACGAGGAACGTACCCAGGAGGCTCTCGCCGACCTGGAGTCCCTCGCCGAGAGGGGGTGGGTTCGCCGCCTGGGGTCGTACGACCTCGAGCACGTCGTCGACTGAGAATCGCGAGATCCGCTCGACACGACCCTGCCAGTTCTGTCGTCCTCGCCGGGGCACAATTTATCCTCTTCGAGCGCCTATCGACTCGCATGCGACGCAATCCGTTCGACGACCTCGAGGAGATGCTCAACCGAGTCAGCAAGCAGATCGAAACGGGCGTCGGCGGTAACGGCCTCTCGTTTCCGGGTTCGGTCGCTGTCGATGTGGCCGACCACCGCGACGAGTACGTCGTGACAGCCGACCTCCCTGGCTTCGAGACCGAGGACATCGAGCTGACTCTCGTCGAGGGGACGCTCCGCCTCGAGGCCGAACAGGAGACCGACCGCACCGACGAGCACGATCGCTACCTCCGCCGGGAGCGGTCGCACAAGTCGGTCAGTCGACGGCTCCACCTCCCCGAACCGGTCGACGAGGAGTCGATAAAGGCCAACTACAACAACGGCGTGCTGACAGTCACGCTGCCGAAATTGCAGGAGAGCGACGATTCGAAACGCATCGACATCGACTAGGAAACCGCGGATTCAGGCGTTCTCGAAGCGTTTTCATCCAAAAATACGTGCTCGAGCCGTCGGCCTCTCTCGAGCGGGGTGCTGGCGATTCGCGAGTACCGACGGAGGAATATTGACGTGGCGAGGATCGACGCGGGCGTATCGACCGCAAATCCAGAGAGGATCCGGTGACCGGGGTCTGGCCGCCGATTCAGACGAGGACTGCATCAAATGCCTCCAGCCGTTCGATCCGGAAGGCCGCTTCGGTCGTACGAATGACGAACACGTGAGGGCGTTTACCGTGTTCCTCCTGGTAGGGCCGATACGCGAGATCGCGAACGTCGCTCAGAAGGGTCTGAAAGGAGGACCCTCCAGTTTGGGTGCACGCTTCGGCCCCGTCGTTGCGGATCGCGAAGCGAACGAGGCGCTTCGATTCCTCGGTGAGGAACTCGTACGCGACGGTAGCGGTACCGTACCTCGACTCGACGTCCGTTCTCGAGAGTTCTGCGCTCCCCATGCCCACTCGTCTTCACAGCGGCCACGCTCTCGAAGCCACTCGGGCGGGTCCTCGACCGTCGCCGGCTCGTTCTCGGCCTCGTCGGCGCTCGAGAGACAGCCGGAACCGAGCGAGGTGCAAGCGAGAACCCCGACGAGCACGCGGCGCCGTTGCATGGACGTCTGTTTCCGCGGTACTCGAGAAAAACGTTCGGATCAAACGACACGTTTTGTCGAGTTAAACGATACGCCTGGCCGGGTCGGATGCACTCGAGCGGACGACGCGTTTCGACGGCGAAACGGGAAATCGCTCCGGACGGGTCAGATCGGCACGCCGAACGCGCCGACGCCGAGACCCAGGATCGCGTTGAGCACGAACAGAATCACTAGCGCCGACAGCCAGGCGATCACGCCGATGGCTGCGGCGGTCACCCAGCCGCCGGGGTAACGCCAGTTGATCACGGCGATCCAGACGATCAGGGCGATGATCGGCCCCAGGAGCGGAATCCACGAGGTGAGCGCCCAACCGATGGCGCCGACGATGGCCGTCACGATCGCGTGCTCGTAACTGTGAGCGTCGACGACGACGCTTGCGGCGAGGTAAATCGCCAGGCCGCCGACCAGCAGTGCGACGATGAACGCGACCAGTGCGCTGATGAGTGGTGCCATTGTGGTCCGTGATTCCACCGGCGAACGTATATAAAACCGCGACGGTTGCATCGGATTTTGCTCGTTCCATCTCGTTCGAACCTTCCTGCCGACGTATAGCGGTTTCACTCTCGAGAACGGTCCCACTTCGTCCCCTCGAGCTGGTTCGAAACCGAACCGGAACGGAACCCCTGCTTCGGGCGCCCGCCTCGAGGCGAGCGGGAACCGTCCGTTTGTCCACCAATGGAAAGGTATAGAACCTCGCCTCCGCCAATCCTATATAAGCAAATGAGCGACTCGGGATACGACCACGCGACGGTCGAACGACGCTGGCAGGAGGCGTGGGACGACGCGAACGTGTACCGAACGCCCGACGACGTCGAGGATCCGACGTACGTCCTGGGGATGTACCCCTACCCCTCGGGCAAACTCCACATGGGCCACGTTCGAAACTACACGATCACCGACGCCTACGCCCGCTACCGACGGATGCGCGGCGACGACGTGCTCCACCCGATGGGGTGGGACGCCTTCGGCCTCCCGGCCGAGAACGCGGCCAAGGAGCGCGACACCAACCCGCGCGACTGGACGTTCGACTGCATCGACACCATGCGTGGGCAGATGGAATCGATGGGATTCGGCTACGACTGGGGCCGCGAGATCACCACCTGCACCCCCGAGTACTACCGCTGGAACCAGTGGCTGTTCACCCGCTTCCACGAGGAAGGGCTGGTCGAACGCCGCGACGCCGAGGTCAACTGGTGTCCCCACTGCGAGACCGTCCTGGCCGACGAGCAGGTCGAGGGCGAGGCCGAACTCTGCTGGCGCTGTGACACCCCCGTCGAGACCCGCGAACTCGAGCAGTGGTTCCTCCGAATTACGGAGTACGCCGACGAGTTGCTCGAGGCCATCGACGACCTCGAGGGGTGGCCGAACTCGGTCCGACAGATGCAGCGCAACTGGATCGGTCGCCAGCACGGGACCGAACTCGATTTCGAAATCGAAGACCACGGGGACGTCCGGGCATTCACGACCCGCGTCGACACGCTCTTCGGCGCGACCTTCTTCGCGCTCGCTCCGGACCACCCGATCAGCCAGGAACTGGCCGAGGAGGACGAGGAGGTCCGCCACTTTGTCGAACACGAGGCCGATCCCGAGGGCGACGAGCCGAACGGCGTCGCCACCGACCTGTCCGCCACCAACCCAGCCACGGGCGAGGAGATTCCGGTCTACGTCGCCGACTTCGTCCTCTCGGACGTCGGGACCGGCGCGCTGATGGCCGTGCCGGGCCACGACGAGCGCGACCACGCGTTCGCGACGAAGATGGGCGAGGACATCGTTCCCGTCGTCGCTCCCGAACCGGAGAACTGGGATGGCGAGTCCGTGCCCGACGCACCGGACGTGAGTGGGGAAGCCTACACCGACGACGGGGCCCTCGTCAACTCGGGCGAATACTCGGGTCTCGACAGCGAAACCGCACGCGAGCGCCTGACCGAGGATATCGAGAGCGCCGAGCACGCCACCCAGTACCAGCTCAGAGACTGGGGCATCTCGAGGCAGCGCTACTGGGGGACGCCGATTCCGGTCGTCCACTGTGAGGAGTGTGGCCCCGTAATGGTTCCCGAGGAGGATCTGCCCGTCGAGTTACCGGAGTTCATCAACACCACCGGGAACCCGCTGGACGCCGCCGAGGAGTGGAAGGAGACGACCTGTCCCGACTGTGGCGGTCCAGCCGAGCGCGAAACCGACACGATGGACACCTTCGTCGACTCCTCGTGGTACTTCCTGCGGTACGTCTCGCCCGACCTCGAAGATGCTCCCTTCGACCTGGAGCGGGCCAACGACTGGATGCCCGTCGACCAGTACGTCGGCGGCATCGAGCACGCCGTGATGCACCTGCTCTACTCGCGGTTCTTCACGAAGGTGCTCTCCGACCACGAGGGCCTCGAGCACCGCGAGCCGTTCACGAACTTGCTCGCCCAGGGGATGGTCCAGCTCGAGGGTGAGAAGATGTCCAAGTCGAAGGGGAACACCGTCTCGCCCCAGCGGATCGTCGAGGAGTACGGCGCCGACACCGCCCGGCTGTTCATGATGCAGGCCGCTCAGCCCGAGCGCGACTTCGACTGGAGCGAGGAGGGCGTCCGGTCGACCTACGCGTTCCTCACGCGATTGCGGGGATGGTCCAGGACTACATCGCGGACGCGCCCGCGGGCGAGAACGACGCCGTCGCGAGCTACGTCGAGAGCGAAATCGACGCGACGCTCGCCATCGCCACCGAGAAGTACGACGACCTGACGTTCAACCGCGCGCTTCGCGAGACTCAGGATCTGGTCCGAACGCTCCGCCAGTACGCCGACTACGCCGAACCCTACACCGAGACCTACGAGCGCGGGCTGTCGGCCGTCGTTCGGCTACTGGCCCCGGTCGCCCCGCACCTCGCGGAGGACCTCTACGAGCAACTCGAGGGCGAGGACGGCGGCTTCGTCGTCGAGGCCGACTGGCCGACCGCGACAGTCGACCGCGATCACGTCCAGAAGCGCCGCAAACTCGTCGAGAACACTCGCGAGGACGTCCGCCAGATTATCGACGTGGCCGGCATTGACGACCCGCAGGGGATCGACGTCGTCGTCGCCCCCGACTGGAAGTACGACGCCCTCGAGATCGCGATCGAGAGCGACGCGGACAACCTGATCGGCGAACTCATGCAGGAATCGCACATCCGCGAGCAGGGTGACGCTGCCGCGAGTTACGGCCAGGACCTGCAAGTAGAGCGAGAGGCGCTCTCGACGACGCTCGGCCCGGACGAGGAGCACGCGGCTCTCGAGTCGGCCGCCTGGCTAATCGAACGGGAGTTCGACGCGCCAGTCAGCGTGGTTCGCGCCGAAAACGCCGACGATTCGGTGCTCTCGAACGCGGAGCCAGGCCGGCCGGCGATCGAAATCGAGGAGTAGCGCTCGAGATTTTGAATTACCGAGAGACCGAGCCATCGAGACACCGAACCACCGAGCCGCCGAGAAACCGAGAGACCGGGATTGGTGACAGGCCGCGCCTGTCAACACTAGCTCTTTGTCCGTCACTCGAGTAAGCGAAAGCATGAGACGACGACTCGACGCCGACTGCGACGGTCAGCCGAAACGGATCCAACAACCGCCAGTAACGCCGTGGCCAATCGCCCGGTCGACCATCGAGGGATCGACGTGAACCGGCACGCTCGAGGCCGGGATTCCCGAACCGCCACCTCAGAGGAGAGCGACGGCTACGAGCCGCAGGAACTCGAGGCGCGCTGGCGCGAGCGCTGGGCCGAGTCGGGCCGGTACGAGGCCGACCCGGACGGCCGCAGTTCGGGAGAAGCAACGTTCGTGACCGTCCCCTACCCGTACCCGAACGGCGGTATGCACATCGGTCACGCGCGCACGTACACCGTCCCCGACGCGTACGCCCGCTACCGTCGTCAGCGGGGCGACAACGTCCTCTTTCCCATCGCGTGGCACGTCACCGGCACGCCCATCATCGGCGCTGTCGAGCGCCTGAAACGTGGTGACGCCCACCAGCTCGACAGCCTGCGAAACGCCTTCGGGGTGCCCGAGTCCGACCTTTGGGACCTCGAGACGCCGATGGGGTTCGCCCGGTACTTCATCGAGAACCACTACGAGGCGGGAATGCGCCGCCTCGGGCTGTCGATCGACTGGCGCCGCGAGTTCACTACCGAAGACGAGCGCTATTCGCGATTTATCGCCTGGCAGTACGAGACCCTGTACGAGCGCGGCCTCCTCGAGAAGGGGCTGCACCCGGTGAACTACTGTACGAACGAGGAACAGCCGGTCACGACCCACGACATCTACGAGGGCGAGGACGCCGAATTCCAGGAGTACTCGCTGATCGCGTTCCACGCCACGAGTGACGACTCGAGCGGAGCGAACGGCGAGGCGGTACCGGGAGCAGAGAGCGAACGCACCGTCTACCCAA
This sequence comes from Saliphagus sp. GCM10025317, assembly GCF_042663665.1. Taxonomy (NCBI): domain Archaea; kingdom Methanobacteriati; phylum Methanobacteriota; class Halobacteria; order Halobacteriales; family Natrialbaceae; genus Saliphagus; species Saliphagus sp. GCM10025317. The sequence goes on along the minus strand of NZ_JBHTAQ010000007.1, from coordinate 1,514,093 downwards.
TGGCGACCCTGCGCCCCGAGACCGTCCGCGGGGTCACGAACGCCTTCGTCGACCCCGACGCGACCTACGCTCGCGCGAGCGTGGACGGCAGGGAGTGGGTCGTCTCCCTCGAGGCGACCGAGAAACTCGCGTTGCAGGCGCGCGAGGTCGAGGTGCTCGAGACCCTCCCGGGGGCCGAGATCGTTGGCACCCGCGTCCGGAACCCCGTCACCGACGAGGAGATCGTCGTCCTCCCGGCCGAGTTCGTCGACACCGACAGCGCTACCGGCGTCGTCATGTCCGTCCCCGCCCACTCGCCCGACGACTGGGTCGCCCTCGAGGCGGCGAAAGCCCGCGCAGGCGACCTGGTCGAGTACGGTCTCGACCCCGAGGCGGTGCGGGCCATCGAACCGCGGGCCGTCCTGGCCGTCGAAGGCTACGGCGAGTTCCCCGCGGCGGACGCCGTCGCCGAGTACGGCATCGAGTCCGCGAGTGACCCCGCCCTCGAGGCGGCGACCGAGGAGCTGTACACCCGCGAGTTCCACCAGGGCGAATTGAACGAGGAATACGGGGAGTTCGCCGGTGCGGTAATCGAGGACGTCCGCGACGACCTCGACGCTCACTACCGCGAACGGGGAGCCTTCGACGCGATGTACGACTTCGCCGAGACGGTCGTCTGTCGCTGCGGCGGGCGCGTCGAGGTCGCCGAACAGGACACCTGGTTCCTGCGGTACAACGACGCAGCCTGGCGCGAGAAGGCCCACCGGGCCGTCGCGAACCTGGACGCGATTCCCGAGAACACCCGCGAGCAGTACGACCACACGATCGAGTGGCTCGAGGAGTGGCCCTGCATCCGCAACTACGGCCTTGGGACGAGACTGCCGTGGGACGACGAGTTCGTCATCGAACCGCTGTCGGACTCGACCATCTACACAGCCTACTACACCATCGCCCACCGGATCCGAGACGTCCCGGTCGAGGACCTCACGCGAGAGTTCTTCGACGCGCTCTTGCTGGGTCCGGAGTCCGTCGACGAGCCGGACGAGCACGCCCTGGAACTTCGCAAGGAGTTCGAGTACTGGTATCCGGTCGACTATCGGTGCTCGGGCAACGACCTGATCTCGAATCACCTGACGTTCTTCCTCTCCCACCACGCCGAACTGTTCGAGCAGGCGAAGTGGCCCCGGGGAATCACCGTCATGGGCATGGGCCTGCTCGAGGGCGAGTCGATGAGTTCCTCGCGAGGGCACGTCGTCCTCCCTGGGGAAGCCATCGACTGCTACGGGGCCGACACCGTACGTTTCTTCTTGCTCAACAGCGCCGAACCCTGGCAGGACTACGACTGGCGGGCCGAGGCCGTCGTCGCGACGCGCGATCAACTCGAGCGCTTCTGGAACCGTGCCGTGGACCTGATCGACGGACCCGCGGGTGAACGTGACCTCGAGCGGATCGATCGCTGGCTCCTCGCCCACCTCCAGGAGACGGTTCGCGAGGTCACCGACGCGATGGACCGATTCGAGACCCGGAAAGCCAGCCAGAGAGCCTTCTACCGCTTCGAGGAGCACCTGAAGTGGTACCGCCGCCGGACGGACCTCGAACGCGCGGGGGCGCGATGGACCCTTCGTACTGTCCTCGAGACGCGACTGCGCCTGCTCGCGCCCGTCATCCCGTTCACGGCGAACGAACTCCACGAGCGACTGACGGGCGAACCAGCCGAGGACGTGCCGTGGCCCGAGTCGGTGCCCGAATTCGAGGACTCGAGCGTCATCGCCGAGGAACGGCTGGTAACGGCGCTGCTCGAGGACGTTCGCGACATCGTCGAGGTGACCGACACCGATCCCGAGACGATCCGCGTCTACGTCGCGGCCGACTGGAAGCGCGAGGTGTTCGGCACCGTCGTGGAAACCGGTCCGGACCAGGGAGCCGTGATGGAGCAGGTCATGCAAAATCCTGCCCTTCGTGAGCGAGGAGGTGCCGTCAACGACCTCGTTGGCGACCTCGTCTCGTTCGTCCGCGAACGCGAGGATGCCGCACTCGAGACGCTCGCCGGAATCGACGAGCGGGCCGTCTACGAGGCGTCCGCGGGTTTCCTCAAGAGCGAGTTCGACGCCGACGTCGTAATCGACGCCGAGGACGCCGATCCGATCGATCCCGCCGACAAGGCGAGCCAGGCCCGACCGTTTCGCCCGGCGATCTACCTCGAGTAGGCCGTTTTACGGGCGATCCTGTCCGTATTCGTTTCGAACTTACTCGTTCGGAGCGGCGGCCTCTGTGCACTCGTTACCGGTCCGGACTCCGCACACTCTCCCGATTCAGGCTCCCGATCGAGTTCGTATAGCGCTTCGATACATTCACCTGAACTAATTGGTTCCTGAGTGATTTATCCCCGCAGGTAACGTAGAGACGTATATGAATAACGCCGCTGCGACCGACCCCTCGCCGCCGACGAAAGCGCTCGGACCCGTCTCGCTCGGGGGGCTCGCCCGACTGTTTCTCGAACGAGAGGTCGCACTCTCGCATCAACCATGACCGAACAGCGAATCCTGCATCCCGATTCGACGACCGCCGAAACGGAACCGGCGTCCCTCCCTGGCTGCCACACCCCTTCTCGATGGTGTGGCGAGACGGGGCCTTCCTCCACTGGCCCGTCAACCCGGACCGTCTTCGACCGCACGTTCCCGATCGGTTCGACCTCGAGACCTATGAGGACCGGGCCTGGCTCTCGATCGTCCCGTTCGTCCTCGCTCGAGCAGGCGTTCGAGACACGCCGAGCGCGATGCGCGTCACGCGTCCCGAACTCAACCTCCGGACGTACGTTCGCTACCGGGACGTCTCCGGACTGTACTTCTTCAGCATCGACATCGACGGACCATGGCTGGCTTTCCTCGCTCGCAGGGGACTCAACGTCCCCTGCTTCGACGCTCGCCAGCGTGTCGACGGCACTGACGGCCAGGTCGCGTTCTCGAGCGAGCGTGACGACGCCAGCGGTGACTCCGCACGATTCGACGCGGAATACCGACCGATCGCGCCTCCGACTCGAGCGCAGCCCGACTCGCTCACCCACTGGCTCACCGAACGCCGACGGATGCTCGTCCCCTACGGCGATCGAACGCTCGTCGCCGAGATCGCCCACGAACCCTGGTCACTCGCCCCGGCGGAGGTGACGATCCGCGAGAACGACCTATTCGAGGCGGCGGACGTGCCGACGCCCGCGGGCGACCCGCTCGCTCACTACTGCGAGCGACTCGAGATAACGGGGTCGATTCCGCGGTTTCTCTGATCTCGATTTCGGTTCCGGAAGGCGACGGGCGAAACCGAAGGTGAAATACTGCGCGAAACGCAACGATTTTACCGATATGGTCGAGGTCCGCTTCGAAGACGTGCTGGCGGCCCGGGAACGCTTCGACGACGAATCGGTCGTCCGCAAGACACCGCTCGAGTCAAACCGATCGCTGAGCGGAATGGCCGACGCGACGGTGTTCCTGAAGATGGAACACCTCCAGCGAACTGGCTCGTTCAAGACGCGAGGCGCCTACAACAAGCTCGTCCAGGTGGCCGAGGAAGGAACCGTCGACCGCGTCGTCGCCGCCAGCGCGGGCAACCACGCCCAAGGGGTGGCCCTCGCCGCGACCAAGACGGGCCTCGAGTCGACCATCGTCATGCCGAAGAACGCCCCGCAGGCGAAGGTCAACGCCACCCGGAGCTACGGCGGCGAGGTCGAACTCCACGGCAACGACTTCCAGGCGGCGATGGCCCACGCGAAGACGCTCACCGAAGCCGAGAACGTTGGCTTCGTCCACGCCTACGACGACCCCGACATCGTCGCCGGACAGGGGACGCTGGGACTCGAGATCCACGAGGCGCTCCCTGAGGTCGATACCGTCATTGTGCCGATCGGCGGCGGCGGCATGATCGGCGGCATTGCTACCGCGCTCGCCGGCCTCGACCCCGAAATCCGCGTCGTCGGCGTGCAGGCGGATTCCGCCGCGACGGTGCCCGAGAGCCTCGACAAGGGCTTCCCACAGGGGATCGACGATCCGACCACCATCGCCGACGGGATCGCCACGGGCGGCATCTCGGAACTCACCTTCGAGATCATCCGCGAGCACGTCGACGAGGTCGTCACCGTCACCGACGACCAGATTGCCCAGAGCACGCTCGTCCTCCTGGAGCGAGCCAAACAACTCGTCGAGGGGGCCGGGGCGGCCTCGGTCGCGGCCCTGCTCTCTCCCGACCTCGACGTCAGCGGCGAGACCGTCGTTCCGGTGCTCGGCGGCGGCAACATCGACATCTCCATGCTCCAGACGGTCCTGGAGCACGCGCTGACCGACCGCGACCAGCTGTTGCGACTGCGCGTCCGCATCGCCGATCAGCCCGGCAAGATGGAGGAAATCTCGGGCGTGATCTCGGACCTCGGGGCGAACATCCGGACGGTCCGTCACGACCGGGCCGTCGGCAATCTTCGAGTGGGGGAGGCCTACCTCGTCTTTCAGGTCGTCACCAGCGGCCGCGAGCACGCCAGGGAGGTCCTCGACGCGATCGAATCGCGCGGGTACGACGCCACTCGAGTCGACTGACGCCGTCTCGATCGAAGGGACGAGCCGCGTGTCGGTCGGCGCAATACCTGCCCGTTTTTATATCTCGATTGGATTTGCTCAGCATAATGGTCGTCGGAGACATTTCGACTGGAACGGACGTACTCGTCATCGGCGCGGGCCCAGCAGGCTACGTGGCCGCGATTCGGGCCGCCAACTCGACCTCGACGTCACGCTCGTCGAGAAGGAGGCCTACGGGGGAACCTGCCTCAACCACGGCTGTATCCCCTCGAAGGCGCTCATTACCGCCAGCGACCTGGCCCACGAGGCCGGCAACGCTGAGGAGATGGGCATCCACGCCGACCCGGCCATCGACCTCGAGGAATGGTCTCCTGGAAGGACGGCGTCGTCGATCAACTGACCAGCGGCGTCGAGAAGCTCTGTAAGGCCAACGGGGTCAACCTCATGGAGGGCGTCGCCCACTTCGACGGCGAGAACACGGTCCGCGTCTCCCACGGCGGCGAGGGGCAGGGCAGCGAATCCATCGACTTCGAACACGCAATCGTCGCCACCGGCTCTCGCCCGATCGAGATCCCGAACTTCTCCTACGACGACGAGCCCGTACTCAACTCGCGGCAGGCGCTCGCGCTCGATTCGGTCCCCGACTCCCTGATCGTCGTCGGCGCCGGCTACATCGGGATGGAACTCGCGACCGTCTTCGCGAAACTCGGCACCGACGTGACGGTCGTCGAGATGCTCGACGAAGCGCTCAACGGCTTCGACCCCGACCTCGCCCGCCCGGTCAAAAAGCGCGCGAAGGACCTCGGGATCGACTTCCACTTCGGCTACGGGGCCTCCCGCTGGAGCGAGCACGGCAACGGCATTCGCGTCGAGGCCGCCTCCGAAGACGGCGAGGACACGCTCGAGATCGACGCCGAGAAGGTCCTCGTGGCCGTCGGCCGCGCACCCGTCTCCGACACGCTCGAACTCGAGGCCGCCGGCATCGAAACCGACGAACGGGGCTTCATCCCGACTGACGACCGCGGCCGGACGAACGTCGAACACATCTTCGCCGTCGGCGACGTCGCCGGCGAACCGATGCTCGCCCACGCCGGCAGCAAGGAGGGCCAGGTCGCCGCCGAGGTCATCGCCGGCGAACCCTCGGCGCTCGACTACCAGGCGATGCCCGCGGCCGTCTTCACCGACCCCGAAATCGGTACCGTCGGTATGACCGAGATGGAGGCCGAGGAGATGGGCTTTGAGACGGTCGCCGGGAAGTTCCCGTTCCAGGCCAGCGGCCGTGCGCTCACCACGGGCCACACCGACGGCTTCGTCAAGATCGTCGCCGACGAGGACGCCGGGTTCGTTCTGGGCGCCCAGATCGTCGGCCCCGAGGCCTCCGAACTGATCGCCGAACTCGGTCTCGCCATCGAACTCGGAGCCACCCTCGAGGACGTCGCGGCCACGATTCACACCCACCCGACGCTCTCGGAGGCCGTGATGGAAGCCGCCGAGAACGCGCTCGGACACGCGATCCACACGCTGAACCGGTAGGACCGACGAACCAACGAACGGACCGACGGACGGACCACCAGAATTCGTTCCTGCTCTATACGTACACACTCGAGCGCTGCCTCGTTCAATCGCCGGTTTCAGACTCGACGATCTCGAGTGCCCCCTTCATCCCCGGTGGTGGTGAGGGGTGCAGTAGTAGGTGTAGACACCCGGCTCGTCGAACGTGAACGAGAACGTCTCCCCTCGCCGTGGTGCTCGCCGCTGTCGAACGCATCGTCGGTATCGACCACGTCGTGTCGACCGCCCGCACCCGTCCACTCCCAGGTGACCGTCGAGCCAGCCTCGACGCGAACAGCCCGCGGGGCGTATCCCATCCCCTCGCGACCGGTGCCGACCGCGACGACCAGCTCTTCCTCGCTGGCCTCCGTCCAGTCGACGGTTCCCGGATGATCGATCCCGTCGAGGTGTCCATCGAAATGGGGCTCGTCGTCCTCGGCGACGAACGATTCGCCCTCGTAGTAGTCGTCGTCGTCACCGCGTCCGAAGAGACACCCCGATAGTCCCGCGGTCGCCACGAGTCCGATTCCCTCGAGAACCCGCCGCCTGGTCGCTCGCTCGCGCATATACCTAGGCGTTCGGCTTCGTGGCCATAGCTCTCTCGCTCTCGCTCCCGCTGTACAACGTATGTCAACGTCTTCTTACGCGTGCACGCACGACCTACAACGTACGCGGGTACCACTCGATCTGACCCCACCTGCCAGGGAGGGATGACCGATCGATCTCCGCCCGCGAGACACCACTCGACGAGCAGCCGCGCCGTTCGACGGACCTGCCCCCGAATCAGGGGATACATTTATTATCATTTTGACGTTCCTAGAGCACCCGTGGTCGGTGAAAAACCGTGCCATGGTAGCGAGTTCCCACGGAGCTATCGGTTCGACGGCCTTATATACTAACCCTCTCCTCGAATAGAATGCAAACGACGTGGCCCACGCGGCCACGTCCCCTCTGGCCGTTTCCCGGCACGGAGGTTGGCACTGCATTCCACCCTTACACCGGGCGTCGAACCGATCCGACGACCTTAAGTGTGTAAGCCAATTCGGATTGGACGCAACCGTGGTCGGCCTCGCCGGCCACACCGATCCAACGGCCTTATATACTTAGGGGCGTTCAGATTGGAACGCGAACGCCTCGCCGGATGCGATTTCCGGCCGGGCCGCGATCCGATGCCCTTAAGTGTGTAAGGCTACTCGGATTGGATGTGAACGAGGTCGGCTTCGCCGGCTTCGATCCGATCCGACGCCCTTAAGTAAACGAGGGCACTCGGATGCAAACGCAAAGAACGCGTGATCGATGGGGCGTTCAACTCGCTCCATCATCTCGGACTCGGTTCGAAGGGGTTATGTACCCCGGACGACCTACAATGTAGTCCGAAGGAAATGAGGATCTCACCCCTGCGGTCCGCCGTACAGATGGGATCTGATGTTAGCCTTGGTAGTTCGGTGACGCTCGATCGGTTTATCGAGGTTGGTCACCGAACGGACCCATTTAGTGTGAGTGTGTACCTACATTCACCGCCAACTCCTCCAGCTCTGCTGGAGGGATAGCATTCCGGTTGATCCTGCCGGAGGTCATTGCTATTGGAGTCCGATTTAGCCATGCTAGTCGCACGAGTTCAGACTCGTGGCAGATAGCTCAGTAACACGTGGCCAAACTACCCTGTTGAGGGCGATAACCTCGGGAAACTGAGGCTAATAGCCCATACGGCTCGATGCCTGGAACTGGCTCGCTCGAAATGCTCAGGCGCGACAGGATGTGGCTGCGGCCGATTAGGTAGACGGTGGGGTAACGGCCCACCGTGCCGATAATCGGTACGGGTTGTGAGAGCAAGAGCCCGGAGACGGAATCTGAGACAAGATTCCGGGCCCTACGGGCGCAGCAGGCGCGAAACCTTTACACTGCACGACAGTGCGATAAGGGGACTCCAAGTGCGAGGGCATATAGTCCTCGCTTTTGTGTACCGTAAGGTGGTACACGAATAAGGGCTGGGCAAGACCGGTGCCAGCCGCCGCGGTAATACCGGCAGCCCAAGTGATGACCGCTATTATTGGGCCTAAAGCGTCCGTAGCTGGCCGTACAAGTCCGTCGGGAAATCTACTCGCTTAACGAGTAGACGTCCGGCGGAAACTGTTCGGCTGGGACCGGAAGACCTGAGGGGTACGTCTGGGGTAGGAGTGAAATCCCGTAATCCTGGACGGACCACCGGTGGCGAAAGCGCCTCAGGAAGACGGATCCGACAGTGAGGGACGAAAGCTCGGGTCACGAACCGGATTAGATACCCGGGTAGTCCGAGCCGTAAACGATGTCTGCAGGTGTGACGCTGGCTACGAGCCAGCGTTGTGCCGTAGGGAAGCCGTGAAGCAGACCGCCTGGGAAGTACGTCCGCAAGGATGAAACTTAAAGGAATTGGCGGGGGAGCACTACAACCGGAGGAGCCTGCGGTTTAATTGGACTCAACGCCGGACATCTCACCAGCACCGACAGTATGCTGTGAAGCTCAGTGTGATGAGCTTAGTGGAGCTACTGAGAGGAGGTGCATGGCCGCCGTCAGCTCGTACCGTGAGGCGTCCTGTTAAGTCAGGCAACGAGCGAGACCCGCACTCCTAATTGCCAGCAACACCCTTGTGGTGGTTGGGTACATTAGGAGGACTGCCAGTGCCAAACTGGAGGAAGGAACGGGCAACGGTAGGTCAGTATGCCCCGAATGTGCTGGGCTACACGCGGGCTACAATGGTCGAGACAGTGGGATGCTACGCCGAGAGGCGACGCTAATCTCCTAAACTCGATCGTAGTTCGGATTGCGGGTTGAAACTCACCCGCATGAAGCTGGATTCGGTAGTAATCGCGCCTCAGAAGGGCGCGGTGAATACGTCCCTGCTCCTTGCACACACCGCCCGTCAAAGCACCCGAGTGAGGTCCGGATGAGGCCGGCGTAACGCCGGTCGAATCTGGGCTTCGCAAGGGGGCTTAAGTCGTAACAAGGTAGCCGTAGGGGAATCTGCGGCTGGATCACCTCCACAGACCGGGACTGGGGCGACGCCCCAGCCCACACGCGGTCCGTTCACCGACCGCTCGATCGGCCGAGCGAGCACCTTTGAACTACCAAGGCTAACGTTGTGCCCCCGAGAGGGGGTGGGCCCATAGCTCAGTGGTAGAGTGCCTCCTTTGCAAGGAGGATGCCCAGGGTTCGAATCCCTGTGGGTCCATCTCTCGGGTGACGATGCTGTACTCTTTGAGTACGGCGTCTGATCCCGAATGAACCGATGCACCACCCCGCGCAAGCGTGGGTGGGAAGGGTCGATGCCACCAGCCGTCTACTGGTGGCAGATGAAGACCGTATGTACGTGTAGTCCAGGCGTCCACTGGACCCGTTCCCGGGTCACAACCGCTGCATTCTGTGCAGCACCGATCCGAAAGAACGTGGCTACTGTGCCAACTGGTGGATCGCTCGGCTCGAGAGCCGATGACGGACGTGCCAAGCTGCGATAAGCCCAAGGGACCCGCACGGAGGGGAAGAACTTGGGATCTCCGAATAGGAATCCTCTTGCAATTGCTTAGCGCAATGGGGAACGTCGAGAATTGAAACATCTTAGTATCGACAGGAAAAGAAAGCAAACCGCGATGTCGTTAGTAACGGCGAGTGAACCCGACACAGTCCAAACCGAAGCCCTCACGGGCAATGTGGTGTTCGGACTGACCTGCAACATCCGACCATCGACGAGAAATCCCTTGGAATAGGGTACGAAACAGGGTGACAGTCCCGTACCGTCGATCAGTACGATGGGAGTCAGCCCAGAGTAGCGGGGGTTGGAAATCCCTCGTGAATCCCGCGGGCATTGACCGCGAAGACTAAACACTCCTCGAGACCGATAGCGAACAAGTAGCGTGAGCGAACGCTGAAAAGCACCCCAAAAAGGGAGGTGCAATAGGGCGTGAACTCAGTTGGCGATAGAGCGACGGGGCATACAAGGTCCCTCTCACAATGAACCAGGTGCGAACCTGTAGTAAGCCGAGAGGGAAGCCGGTGTTCCGTCGTACGTTTTGAAAAACGAACCAGAGAGTGTGCCTGTCTGACGAGTCTAACCCGAGTATCGGGGAAGGCAGAGGGAAACCGATATGACCGCAGTCTTACGACCAGGGTCACCGTGTTCAAGCGCGGGGAGTCAGGCGGGCACGACCCGAAACCGGATGATCTAGGCATGGGCAGGGTGAAGCGTGGCGAAAGCCACGTGGAGGCCCGCAGCGTTGGTGTCCTACAATACCCTCGCGTGACCTATGTCCAGGGGTGAAAGGCCCATCGAATCCGGAAACAGCTGGTTCCAACCGAAACATGTCGAAGCATGACCTCCGCCGAGGTAGTTCGTGGGGTAGAGCGACGGATTGGGGGACCGGACTCCGAGAGGAGTTCGCCCCCCTGTCCAACTCCGAACCTACGAACGCCGTCGACGCGGGGAGTCCGGTGCGCGGGGTAAGCCTGTGTACCGTGAGGGAGACAACCCAGAGCTGGGTTAAGGTCCCCAAGTATGGACTAAGTGCGATCGAAGGTGGTCGCAAGCCCTAGACAGCCGGGAGGTGAGCTTAGAAGCAGCTACCCTCTAAGAAAAGCGTAACAGCTTACCGGCCGAGGTTTGCGGCGCCGAAAATGATCGGGGCTCAAGTCCATCACCGAGACCAGCGACGTGCGTCACAGCACGATTCCGTAGGTTGGCGTACTGTTCGGGTGGAAGCACGGAAGAGATTTCGTGTGGACCGTGCAGTAACGAAAATTCTGGTCATAGTAGCAGCGTTAGTCGGGTGAGAACCCCGACGGCCGAACGAGTAAGGGTTCCTCAGCAATGCTAATCAGCTGAGGGTTAGCCGGTCCTAAGTCAGCCCGCAATTCGAAGCTGACAAAAGGGAAATAGGTTAATATTCCTATGCCAGTGTGCACTCAAAGCCGACGCTTTGGGGCCGCCTCTCCGGGCTTTCGCCCGGGTGAACAGTCCAAGACCGTGGAAGCCGTAATGGCACGAAGCGGTCGAATGGCTGGATAACGCAAGAGAGGTCAACCCAGAGCCCGTGAAAAGGCAAGCACACTGTCCGTACCGAGATCCGACACAGGTACTCGTGGCGGCGAAAGCCAAGGTCTGTCGGGAGCAACCGACGTTAGGGAATTCGGCAAGTTAGTCCCGTACGTTCGCAATAAGGGATGCCTGCCACGGAAAGTGGCAGGTCGCAGTGACTCGGGCGCTCCAACTGTCTAGTAACAACACAGGTGACCGCAAATCCGTAAGGACTCGTACGGTCACTGAATCCTGCCCAGTGCAGGTATCTGAACACCCCGTACAAGGGGACGAAGGACCTGTTAACGGCGGGGGTAACTATGACCCTCTTAAGGTAGCGTAGTACCTTGCCGCTTTAGTAGCGGCTTGCATGAATGGATCAATGAGAGCGCCACTGTCCCAACGTTGGGCCCGGTGAACTGTACATTCCAGTGCGGAGTCTGGAGACCCCCAAGGGGAAGCGAAGACCCTATAGAGCTTTACTGCAGGCTGTCACTGAGACGTGGTCGCCATTGTGCAGCATAGGTAGGAGCCGTTACACAGGTACCCGCGCAGCGGGCCACCGAGGCATCACTGAAATACTACCCGATGGTGACTGCGACTCTCACTCCTGGCGGAGGACACTGGTAGCCGGGCAGTTTGACTGGGGCGGTACGCGCTTGAAAAGATATCGAGCGCGCCCCAAGGTTTCCTCACTCGGGTCGGAGACCCGAGAAAGAGCGCAAGAGCATACGGAAGCCTGACAGTGTCCGGCACAACAACGGACGCTGACGCGAAAGCGTGGTCAGCGAACCAATTAGCCCGCCCAATGCGGGCAATTGCTGACAGAAAAGCTACCTTAGGGATAACAGAGTCGTCACCCGCAAGAGCACATATCGACCGGGTGGCTTGCTACCTCGATGTCGGTTCCCTCCATCCTGCCTGTGCAGAAGCAGGCAAGGGTGAGGTTGTTCGCCTATTAAAGGAGGTCGTGAGCTGGGTTTAGACCGTCGTGAGACAGGTCGGCTGCTATCTATTGGGGGTGCTACGGTATCTGACGGGAACGTTCGTATAGTACGAGAGGAACTCCGAATGGGTGCCACTCGTGTACCGGCTGTCCGAGAGGGCACGTGCCGGGCAGCGACGCACCACGGGGTAAGAGCTGAACGCATCTAAGCTCGAAACCCACCCGAAAAAGAGATGCCACCGAGATCACTCGTAGAAGACGAGTTCGATAGACTCGGGGTGTACGCACCGAGGCAACGAGGTGTTGAGCCCGCGAGCACTAACAGATCAAGCCACCATTCATTTCGCATGGATCAACCCGTAAGAACGGGTCCAGGCGCTAATTGGACTACACGTACAACACGGTCACAACCGACCAGAGAACCTTAGACACCGTAACCGACCCTGGTACTGTCGCGGTTCGACTCCGCGAGTCGGCATTACGGCGGCCAGAGCGGCGGGGCACCACCCGTACCCATCCCGAACACGGCAGTTAAGCCCGCCCGCGTTTCGGCCAGTACTGGCGTGGGAGACCCGCTGGGAACCCCGGCTCGCCGCCGACCCACTCATACCACATACAGCATCCACCGATACTGGCGTCCTCGCGGCGGTTCGATTCCGCCGATCGGCATTAGAGCGGCCACAGCGGCGGGGTACCTCCCGTACCCATCCCGAACACGGCAGATAAGCCCGCCCGCGTTTCGGCCAGTACTGGCGTGAGAGATCCGCTGGAAACTCCGACTCGCCGCTTCCATTCATATCGTTTTCATACTGAAGAGCCGCAGCACCCCTCGAGCCACCACCGAACGGTCGACCTCAAGCGGACGCCTGGACGACCAACTCGGACACTTCAGGACGTCGAGAACGCAAGCGCTGGCGGCGAATACCGAACTCGAGGGCCCACCTTGAGCCCAGAAGCGGGTACCAGCGGCGGTGCCCGTGCTCGAACAGTGCTCAGCGTACGTTTAAGGCGACGACCGATGTAGGGGGCCGTGCAATGGTCTTCAAGAAGATCACGCTGATCGGAACGAGTACGGAGAGCTTCGACGCCGCAGCGGACGACGCCATCGACCGGGCGGAGTCGACGCTGAACAACGTCTACTGGGTCGAAGTCGACGAACTGGGCGTCGAAATCGCGTCGGTAGAGGAGCGACAGTACCAGGCGGAAGTGACGGTCGCGTTCGAACTACAGGAGTAGCGTAATCAGGTCCGGAAGGACTCGCCGCAGCCACACTCGCTGACGACGTTCGGGTTTTCGACGTGGAAGCCCTCGGCCTGGAGGCCGCTCTCGTAGTCGAGGATGCTACCCTCGATGTACTTGAGGCTCGCAGGGTCGACGAAGACCCGCAGGTCGTGGTGGTTGTAGATCGCGTCGTCGGCCTCCGGCTTTTCATCGAATCGCATCCCGTAGGAGAGGCGGCGCAGCCGCCTTGCTGGACGAACAGTCGGAGTCCGGCCTCCGTCGTGTCGTAGTCTTCGGCCTCGAGTAACTCGAGGGCGCGCTCGGCGGCGGTCTCGGTCACCTCGATTCGTGGGTTGGCGGATCCACCGTCTGCGCTCTCCGTGCTCATAGTGCACTCCACGGCTGCCTCGGTGTTAACTGTGACGCTCGCCGAGGTGGGGAACTCACTCGTCGTCCCGGTCGTCGAGACGGACGCGGACGCTCTCGGCGTGTGCCTCGAGGCCCTCCGCGTCGGCGAGCGTCGTGATGGTTGGCGCGAGTTCCGCGAGTCCGTCGCCGGAGAGCCGTTGCACCGTCGTGCTCCGGAGGAAGTGCTCCACCGAGAGGCCGCCCGCGACTTTCGCGCCGCCGTTCGTCGGGAGGACGTGGTTGGTGCCGCTGGCGTAGTCGCCCGCCGCGACGGGGGTGTTCGGGCCGAGGAAGACGCTCCCGGCGCTGTCGACGCGGTCCAGGATGGACTCGTCGTCGCCGGCGACGATGGCGAGGTGTTCGGGGGCGTACTCCTCGGTGAAGAGGATCGCCTCGCTCATCGACCGGGCGAGCAAGACGGCGCTGGCGTCGTTCTCGAGCGCCTCCCGGATCGTCTCCTCGCGCTCGCGGTCGGGGAGCGAATCCTCGAGTGCGTCGACGACGGCCTCGGCGGTCGCTTCGTCGTCCGTGACGGCCACGACGGAGGCGTTGGGGTCGTGTTCGGCCTGGGCGAGGAGTTCGGCGGCGACGTAGTCGGGATCGGCGATCTCGTCGGCGACGACGACGACCTCGCTCGGCCCCGCGAGAAAGTCGATCTCCACCTCGTCGCGAACCTCGGCTTTCGCGGCGGTCACCCAGCGGTTGCCGGGGCCGACGACCTTCTGGACCGAGGTGACGCTCTCGGTTCCATAAGCGAGGGCAGCTATGGCCTGGGCGCCACCGACGCTGTAGACGGCGTCGGCCCCGGCGAGGTGGATCGCCGCGAGCGTGACCGGATTGATCTCCTCGGCTGGTGGCGTCACCACGGAGACGTGCTCGACGCCCGCCACGACGGCGGGGACGACACCCATAATCGCGCTCGAGGGGTACGCCGCTGTACCGCCGGGGACGTAGACGCCGACGCGCTCGAGTGGCCGGAATCGTCGACCGAGTTCGCGCCCGTCGTCGAACTCGCGCCGCCAGTCCTCCGGCACCTGGGCCTCGTGGAACTCGCGGACGTTCTCGATGGCGGTGTCGATGGCGTCGCGGATGTCGTCCGAGAGGTCCTCGACGGCACGCTCGCACTGGTCGGTGATCTCGAGATTGCCGACGTCGACGCCGTCGAACTCGCGACAGTACTCCCGGACGGCGACGTCGCCTTCCTCGCGGACACGCTCGACGATCTCGCGGGCGTCGTTCCTGGCGGCGTCGACTCCGGCGTCGCGCTGGAACAGGGCCGCCCGGGTCTCGAGACCGAGGTCGGCGATTTCGGTGACGGAAAACGCGCTCATACGCTCGGATTCGGGCGAACGGTGAAAAACGGTTGCGTTCGCGGCCGGGGTTACGCGCTCTCGTTCCCACCTGCATCCGCATCCCCGTCCGCGTCTTCCTCGATCGGTGCGAGGCCGATCGCCGCGGCGGTCGCCCGGAGGAAGAGGAAGACGACGAGCGCGAACCCGACGAGGCCGATGGGGGCGGCGACCGTCTGGGCCGTTTGGAACGGGAGGACGATCCGACCAAATCCGAGCACGACGAAGCTCAGGACGACGAGTCCGAAGGCGAGCAGCGAGAGCCGAACGAAGTCGTGCTGGTCCATACTCGAAGTTCATGGCGTCGTCGCTAAGTGGTATCGGAACGTCGTCGACGGTGTCGACGGATTCAACGGCTCCAACGGCTTCGAAGGGGTCGTGGGTTCGATGGGGTCGATGATTCGGCGGCTTCGGCGGGCTCAGAGAGCGATAGCCGACGACGATCGCACTACCTCCCGTACGAGACGGTTCGAAAACGACGACCGACAGCACGCCGCTCGAGGAGAAACGTCGATCGGCGACCGACAGTATTCGTTTCGACGACGATACATCGAATTCAGGAGCGACGTTGAAGCGTTTCCCCCTCCTACGTCGGGTATGTCTCGTGCAGCGGACCTCGCGGACGTCCTCGCCGACAGTTCGTCGCTCGTGATCGTCTGTCACGACAACCCCGACCCGGACACGCTCGCGAGCGCGCTCGCACTCGAGGCGATCGCGACCGACCAGGACGTCGCCGAGACGGCCATCGCCTACGGCGGCGAGATATCCCACCAGCAAAACCGGGCGTTCGTCAACCGCCTCGAGATCGACGTGGAACCGCTTGAGGATCTCGAGATCGGCGAATACGACTGTCTGGCGTTCGTCGATCACTCCATGCCGACGGCGAACACGGCGCTCGACGCGCGGTTCGAACCGGACGTGATCGTCGACCACCACCCCGGCGAATCCGCCGACGCGACGTTCGTCGACGTCAGAACCGACTACGGGGCGACGGCGACGATATTCGTCGAGTACCTCCACGAACTCGAGGTCCCGTTGACGACGCGACTGGCGTCCGCGTTGCTCTTCGCGCTTCACCGCGAACGCCTGGATTTCGTCCGCGAGCCGACCCAGCGGGAGTACGAAGCTGCACTGGCGGTGTATCCCGAGGCCGACCTCGAGACGCTCGAACAGCTGTACGGCAGCGCCTTCTCGCCGGCGACGATCGACGCGATCGGTCGGGCGATTACCACCCGCGAGCGCCGCGGATCGGCCGTCACCGCGAGCGTCGGTCGAACGGTCGAGACGGATGCGCTTCCCCAGGCAGCGGACTACCTCCTCAACATCGAGGGCGTCGACACGACGCTCACCTACGGCATCGTCGACGGGACGGTTCGACTGAGCGGGCGGTCGATCGATCCGCGGGTCAACATCGGCGACGTACTCGTGGATGCCTACGGCGAGTTCGGGTCAGTTGGCGGCCACCACGACATGGCTGGCGGCCGAATTGGGCTTGGACTGTTCGCAGACGAAGCCAGCGACGACGAGAGCGTGCTGGCGTTCGTCGGCACCCGGGTTCGGCGACGATTTTTCGAGGCGCTGAATCTGGATTCCGGGAACGGTTCCAGGGAGTGAGTTGCTCAGTCGATGTCGATCCGCCTGGGTTCGTCCGCTGGCTGGCGTTTTGCGAGCGTAACCGTCAACACGCCGTTGTTGAGCGTCGCGTCGACGGCGGCGGTCTCGATCGGGTCGGGAAGCGCCACCCGCCGGTTGAAGGAACTGGCTTGTCGCTCGTGTCTGATAATGTTCGCATCGTCGCGCTCTCGCGTCTGGCTCCGGGTGCCCCGTATCTGCAGGCTCTCGGCCGACACCTGGATCTCGAGGTCGTCCGCGTCGTAGCCGGGAACGTCGGCGCTGACGACGAACGCGTGGCCGTAGTCGGCGACGTCGACGTTGGGTTCGCGATCGTGGAGCGACCAGCCGAGGCCGCCTCTGGGGGTGAACTCGGGGTTCCACGAACTTGTTGCGGCGCCGAACTCGCGGCCGAGTCGCTCGAAGAATGCACCGAGGTCGTCGAGTGGTTTGGGACGTCGTGACATGGTCGTCTCGAGTAACGCTGTCGGGACCGAAAAGTCCTCTGCACGTCGGAGTGACCGTCAGAAAAGTTGAGTGCACCGGGATGCCGAGGCGCTGGGGCGTCGGGGTGCAGGAGGGTCGGGAGACCGGCTGCCGGGGCACCGGGTGCTGGGCGTCGGGGTGCGGGGGCATCGGGACGCGGAGCACTCGAGGGCACCCCCTGCACACGACAGGGGAGGATACTCCCCCGTGGCACCCGTTCATTCACTCGATGACGGACGCAAACGCACTATTCGTCGTGAGCGAGTACGGCTATTGGGGCGAGGAGTGTATCGACCCGCTCGAGACGCTCGAGGACGCGGGCGTCGAGGTGACGATTGCGACGCCCTCTGGCGGGCCGCCGGAGATCGACGAGCGCTCGATCGATCCCGAGACGGTCGGTGAGGAGACCGCCGAACGTGTTCAGGAGCGCCACGAGACGGACGAACGGCTGAGCGATCCGGAGGCAATCGCGGACGTCCACGCCGAGGACTTCGACGCGGTCGTCTTTCCGGGCGGCCACGGCACCGAGTGGGACGTCAACCAGGATCACCACGCCCGGGCCGCCCTGCGGACGATTCTGGAGGGCGAGGGAAAGGCTCTGGTCGTTTGCCACGCCGTCGGCATCCTCGCGTTCGCCCGCGACAGCCACGGTGCGTTCGTCGCCAACGGGAGGCGAGTCACCGGGTTCCCCAACGCCTGGGAGGAAGACATCGTCGACGACCGGGACCTGCTCCCCGACGGCCGCAAGCTTCCCTACTGGGTCGAAGACGAGGTCACTACCGCCGGCGCTGACTGGGACGCCGACGCCGAGGCCGACACGGACGTGATCGTCGACGGCGACCTGATCACGGGCCGTGGGCCGGAATCCTCCCGGGCAGCCGCCGAGACGTTGCTCGAAGAACTCGAACAGAACGGTCAGTAAGAACGCGCTCGAGCGTTCGTACCAGGGGACGAGAATCGTCAAATCGTACCTATTTTGACATTGATCTCGCCGATGGAAACCCGCTTAAGGGAGCACGTTATCGGTTTGAACGATGAAACGACGGACGGTCCTGGGCGCCGGTGGGGCGCTCGCCGCTGGGGTGGTCACGGTTGCGACCGCCGCGAGTCAGACGTCGCGTGACGACGCGTTCGTTTCGGCGGCTCGAGCGCCGCCAGCGGCGGATAGGGTCGAACGAGAGACGGAACGCCTCCTCTCTGGTACTGAGCACGAGACGCCGCTGCACGCGATCGACGCGCCGGAAGAAGGCCCGACGGTGATGGTGTTCGGCGGGGTCCACGGCGACGAGCACAACGGCATCGACGTCGCTCACGAAATCACCGACTGGAACCCCGACGCGGGGACGCTTGTCGTCGTCCCCGAGACGAACCGCGTCGCCGTCGAGAACGAGCAGCGAGAAGGCACTGACGGAGACCTCAACCGGATGTTTCCACTGGACCGCGAACCGATAACTGACCTCGCTCGCGGCATCTGGGACGCCGTCGAACGCTACGACCCCGACGTCGTCCTCGATCTACACCGATCGCTCGGCATCTTCGGCCTTCACGACCGATACGTCGGCCAGGCAGTTTTCCACACGCCTGACGCCCACGGCGACGAACTCGCGACGTCTCTCAACGATGACCTCGTTCCCTGGTACATGCCCGCTCACCGGTTCGTGGCCATGGAGAGCACTCAACCGAGTCCGCTCCTGTTCAAGAAGGCAGCACACGAACTGGGGTCGACCGCCTACCTCTTCGAGACGACCCGCTTCATGCTCGACCGATCTACGAAAAACGCGTTCACGCGGGCAGCGGCGGCCCGCGTCCTCGCACTACACGGCCTACTCGAGACGGAGGCAGTGGTGGCCCGATGACCCTCACTCTCCGACGCGTGCTGGCGGGCCCGGCGACCGTCGCCACGTTTCTCTTCCTGGTCGTTCCGTTTGGCCTCGGCTGGCTCAAGACGGCCCTGTTCTCCCCGCTCGCGCTTCCCGGCTACATCATCTACGCGATCGGGTCGGCGGTCGGCCACAGGCTCGCGCCACAGTTCGAGCTCTGGGTCTACTGGATCCCCTTCGTCGCCGGGTGCTACGGGATTTCGGTCGTCGTCGGAACGGTATACGAGTGGGCGCGAGCCGCGATCTCCCAGTAATCCGTCGGTCTGCCCAGCTCGAACGGATTCGCCGAGGCTGGCGGGAATCACGCCCTTTTTACCCGACGACGGGGAAAAGCCGGTATGAGCTTCGACGAAGACGACCGCGTCGTCTTACACGACAAGCACAGCGAGTTCGACGGCGAAACTGG
Organism: Saliphagus sp. GCM10025317; assembly: GCF_042663665.1. Lineage (NCBI taxonomy): Archaea > Methanobacteriati > Methanobacteriota > Halobacteria > Halobacteriales > Natrialbaceae > Saliphagus > Saliphagus sp. GCM10025317. The sequence goes on along the minus strand of NZ_JBHTAQ010000007.1, from coordinate 1,494,655 downwards.
CACCATCACCCAGACGATGGAGTCGATGTTCGGCGACACGACCTACACGATCAGCTTCGAGGACGGCCAGGAGGCCGGCGTTCCGGAGGATGCCCTCGAAGCAGCCGAGGACGAGGCCGCCGACGAGGATGTCGTCGAGGACGAAGACGAAGAAGACGACGCGTAACCAGTCTCGATTCGCCCCCAGTAGCGCGTCTCACCACCGCCGTTCGACCCCGACTCGAGGACACGCCGATGCCACAGATTCCGCTTCACTACGTCGACCTGCGAACGTTCTGCTACGCCACCGAAGACGACAAGCGCGTCGAGGCGGCGCTGAGACGCTTCCTCCCCGAGGAGGCCGAGATCGAACGCGTCGAGAGCGAGGGCCACTACGGGGACCGTATTCTCGTGCTTTCAGCCCGCGTCGAGAACGCCGACGACGTTCGCCACGTGCTCGCCCAGTTGACCGACCTCGAGACGTTCGACCGGCTGCTGGCGGAACTCGACGACCGCGTCACCGACAACTGCGAACTGTTTCTCCGCCTTGACAAGCAGGCCGCCTTCGGCGGGGACGTCCGACTCGGCGAGGGGATCACGTTCCGCGCGAAAGTCGAGGCCTACCCGGCGAAGAAGCCACAGGCCGTCGAAAACGCCGAGACGGTGCTCGAGGAACTGGCGGCCGATGCTGGCGAGGAGTGACTGATAACGCTTCGTTACCGGTTATCGTTCGCCTCCGCCCGAAACGTCTTCTGCCTGGCGAACCGTCAACACCGGCGCGTCGGAGAGCCGAACCACCTTCTCGGCCACGCTCCCGATCAGGTAGCGATCTAGCCCGGTCCGGCCGTGCGTCCCCATCACGATCATATCGATCCCCTGACTCTCGGCGTACTCGAGAATCTTCGTGTGAGGACTGCCGCGCTCGAGCGTGGTGATAACCGGCTCGACGCCAGCCCGGGCAGCCTCGCCGGAGACGTCCTCGAGGACCGAGTCGCCGACGGTCTCGAACTGCTCGACGATGGGGCCGGTTTCGACGTCGCCCGCGAAGACGGCCTTGTCGATCACGTAGAGGACGTGTAACGCGGCGTCGTACTGGTTCGCGAGGTCAATCGCGTGCTCGAGGGCGCGACCCGTCGTCTCGCTGCCGTCGGTGGGGAGGAGGATTCGCTCGTACATCGCTGTGAGTCGTGTGTTCGAGACCCACGGTCAAATAGTATGTGTCGGCGTTTGCCGCAGTCGCGTCAGGGGTCGCCGTGTGAGACGCCCTCGCGCTGGTCGGCCTGGAGTCGCCGCACCGCGGCCCGCGCGTTGCCCGCCTCGTAGCCGAAGATGACGTCATTCCCGTAGTGACCGGCCACCTCGGCCGCCTGACACAGGTTCTCGAGGTCGACGTTCACCGCGTAGAGTTCGATACTGAACGGCGTCTCGAGCGCGCTCTCGAACCCTTTGGCGATCGTCTCGAGCCAGTAGGTCGTCGTGTACCCCATGTCGTAGAGGGGGACGACGAACTCGTCGACGTGGGGCTCGAGGGCCGCGAGGTCGAGCCCGGATCGCTCGTAGAGGTGTCCCGGGTAGGGGTCGGGATACAGCGTCAGGTAGACGCGGCCGGGGATACGATCGGCCGCCGCCTCGACGAACTCGGTGATCACGTTCGCGCGCCACGCGAATCGATCCTCGAACTCGCTCTCGGCGAAACGTCGCTCGCACACCTCGCATCGACAGTACTCCGGGCGCGGGAAGCCGACGTCGTCGAGACGAACGTCCTCGTTCGCGGCGACGCAGTCGTCGATGATCTCGAGGAGTCCATCCCGGTACTCGGTTCTCGAGGGGCATATGTAGGCCCAGTCGAAGTAGGGCCGCTCTCGCGTGGCGGGACGGCCCTCGTCGTCGACGGGGACGAGCGAGGGGTCGGCGTCGGCCGCCGCGTTGTCACCGAAACAGGAGACCATGTTCACTGCGTCGGGGAGCGGTTCGGCGGATCGACCGGTCACGTCTTTGACTTCGTAGAACGCCCGGCCGAAGTCGTCCCACACGACTTCGTCGGGGTTTCGCGTCACGACGCCGTACATGGGCGGCGATAGGACGTCGAGACGGTAAGCGGTTCTGATTCGCTCGGTTCCTCTCTACTCGATCGGCTCGTACTCGACGTCGACCTCGGACGTGCTGAAGACGACTTTCCAGAGAACGACGACGGCGACCAGGACGAACAGGAATTTGATCGTACGCGACATGTACGCGTGGAGAGTCAATCTCCTAACACTTAGAGATTCTGGATAGTCTCGGAAATAGAACGAGAAATTCGTTCGTCACCCAGCGCGAGTCGATCAGGTCGGCGATTTCGTCGCGAACGATCGTTTCGCAGTACGAACAGCGAACCCCGTCCTCGAGGACGTCGAAGCGGGAGGTGACGGGTTCGTTCTCGGTCGTGATGCAGGTTGCGTTCGGGCAGGTGAGCACGCCCTCGACCTCCTCGGGTCGTTCGACGCGGTGTTTGCTCGCCACCTCATAGTCTCGCACGATGTTGATCGTCGCGTCGGGCGCGATCAGCGAGAGCACGTCGACTTCCTCCTGGCTCAACTCGCGGCCCTCGACCTTCACGATGTCCTTGCGGGCGAGTCGGTCAGAGGGGACGTTGATCCCGACGGAGACCTCCTCGTCCTGGCTGCCGTCGATTCCGAGGATCGCGAGGACGTTCAGCGCCTGGCCACCCCGCACGTGGTCGATGACGGTGCCGTTTCGGATCTTGCTGACGCGGAGTTCGTGGTCGTGGTCTGGGTCGTCGTCGTGATCGTGATTATCGCTCATCGAGACACACCCCTTCGAGAAGGCGATTGAGCAGCGCCATCCGAACCGGCACCCCGTTGTGCGCCTGTTCGAAGTACGCCGCGTGGTCGGTGTCGTCGATCTCGGGCGCAATCTCGTCGACCCGCGGGAGCGGGTGCATCACCGTCAGGTCGTCGCTCGCGGCCTCGAGCGTCTCGAGGTCGATCTGGTACTCGCCGGCGATTCGCTGGTACTCGTTTTCGTCCGGGAACCGCTCGCGCTGGATGCGGGTCACGTAGAGGACGTCCAGGGAGTCGAGGACCTCCTCGAGGCTCTCGTGTTCGCGCACGGACGCCCCTTCCTGATGAAGGTCGTAGACGACTTCCCGCGGCAGCTGCAGGCTCTCCGGGCTGACGAAGTGCTGGTGAGCGTCGAAGTTCGACAGCGCGTAGGCCAGCGAGTGGACCGTCCGTCCGTACTTCAGGTCGCCCATGATCCCGATCGAGAGGTCGTCGAGACCGGCGTTCTCCCGGATCGTGTAGAGGTCGAGCAGCGTCTGGGTCGGGTGGTGGCCCGCCCCGTCACCGGCGTTGATCAGCGGGACGTCGACGAACTCGCTCGCCATCTTCGCGGAGCCCTGACTCGGGTGGCGAACGACGATGGCGTCGGCGTATCCCTCGATGACGCGGACGGTGTCGGCGAGCGTCTCCCCTTTCTTGACGCTCGAGGACTCGACGGATCCCATGTCGACGACGTCCCCGCCGAGGCGTTTCATGGCCGTCTCGAAGCTCATCTTCGTCCGGGTGCTCGGTTCGAAAAAGAGCAGGCCGAGAATCGTCCCCTCGTGTTTTCCGGCGACGGCGTCCGGATCGGCGTCGATCTCGGCAGCCCGGTCGAGGACGGCCTCGACGTCCTCCCGCGTGAGGTGTTTGCTCGTGATGAGGTGATCGTGGCGCATCTACTCGAGATGGCACGCGCGGGCCTCTTGAATCTCCCCATCCCCGTTCGCCGTCCGTTTGTCTATCCCCATCCACCGCCCCCGTTCGGCGTCCGTTTCTTCACCCTCGTTCGCCACCCCGTTTGCCGTCAGTTCGTTCCGGTACTGGCCTCGGCTCCGACTTCGTTCGCTTTCCACCGTAGCCTCAGAACGTCTTCCGCCCCTCGTCCGTGATCACGCTCTCGAGGAGGGCGACGGGAGTCGCGTCGTACGCGGGGTTCTCGATGGAGAAGCCTTCGGCCGGTTCGGCCATGACCTCAACGGGCGTCCGATACTCGTTCTCGAAGGCGAAGCCCTCGGAGACGATCTTCGCGGCGGAGCCGAGCACCGTGACCGGAACCTTGAGCTGGGCCGCCGTCGACGCAATCGGAAAGGTGCCCACGCGGTTGTAGAGGAAGTCGTCGACGATGCAGTCCATGCCGATGAGCACGCGCGTACATTCGGGCAGGTAGTGGCCGTGGGCGCTGTCGGTGATGAGAGTCACGTCGAGGCCCGGAAGCGTCGCCAGTCGCCGGGCCGTCTTGCGACCGATGTATCGCGGCCGGGCCTCGGTGACGTACACATCGAAGCTCATCCCGCGCTCGGTGGCCAGCTCGAGGGCCTCGATGACTGTCGAGGAGAAGTCGTGGGTCAGGATCGTCTCGCCGTCTGATAGGTACTCGATGGCGTTCTCGGCGGCTCGGGTCTTCCCGGACTCGACGCGAGCAACGACGTCCTCGATGGCCGTCTCGGTGAACGTCTTGGCCTCCGAGACGGTGTCGGGGTCGGCGTCTTCGACCTGGTGGACGACCTCGCGGACCGCGTTCTGGAGCGAGGCGTGGGAGGGGTTGGCCCGGCGGAGGGCCGTCGCGTTTCGGTCGAGGTCGCGAACGTACTCCTCGACGGTCGCGAACTCCCGCTCGAGGAGGTCCGTCAGCGCGCGCGTCGCCTTTATCGCTACCACCGAGGAACTGTGCGTCTGCATTTCCTTGATCTCCTCGGCCGTCTCGTCGATCATACTCGAGCAGACTGCGGTCAGCACAAAAGGTGTTCCGGGTGGGTGGTTCTGCCGTCGGTGCCGACTGGAATGGGACGTCGGTGCCGACCGGAATCGGGCACACGGCTTTTGGCCCGCCGCGGCGTGGAACCCGGTATGACCGGCGCCGACACGGACACCGTCACCGTTCGCTACACCTGCCCGCACTGTGACGCCGTCGTGAGCCTCGAGCGAGCCCCCGACCTCGCGGATCGGTCCGTGACGACCGTCCGCCAGCCCGGCTGGGAGTACGCGATGCGAACCGACCCGATCGAGGTTCGCGAGACGGCGGACGGCATCGCCTTTCGCTGCGGCGAGGACGGGCCGGTGACCGACCGCGACGGGAACGCAATCGAGGGCTGTGGCCGCCCCTACTACCTCAACTTCGTGCGATTCGAGCACGGCGTCGAACTCGAGCCCGAGCCGCCCACCTACGGGGGGCCGCGGTTCGACTTCCGAACGTGAGACGGCAGCCTCGAGCGTGGCGACGAGCACTCGAGGCCGGCGCTTGCTGAAGACAACACAACGCTTTTCGAGCGCCAGCGGCCACCAGTAGGTATGGACGAAGCCGCCGTCCGAGACCGTCTGCGAACGGTCGAGGACCCGGAACTGGGGGACGACATCGTCACGCTCGGCCTCGTGAACGACGTGACCGTGAGCGAGGACGGTGAGGTCGCCGTCGACCTCGCCCTCGGGGCGCCGTACTCGCCGACCGAAACTGCCATCGCTGGCGCCGTCCGGGACGCCCTCGCCGAGGACGGGGTCGACCCGGAACTCTCCGCGAGCATCCCCGACCGCGACGACTCGAGCGGCGACGAGGTGCTCCCGAACGTCAAGAACGTGATCGCCGTCGCCTCGGGCAAAGGCGGCGTCGGGAAATCGACCGTCGCGGTCAACCTCGCGGCGGGGCTCGCCCGTCGGGGCGCCCGCGTCGGCCTGTTCGACGCCGACGTCTACGGGCCGAACGTCCCCCGCATGGTCGACGCCGACGAGCCGCCGATGGCGACGGAGGACGAGACACTCATCCCGCCGGAGAAGTACGGCGTGAAGCTGATGAGTATGGCATTCCTCGTCGGCGAGGACGACCCCGTCATCTGGCGAGGCCCGATGGTCCACAAGGTGATCACGCAACTCACGGAGGACGTCGAGTGGGGCCACCTCGACTACCTCGTGATCGACCTCCCGCCGGGGACGGGCGACACCCAGCTGACGATGCTCCAGACCATCCCGGTGACGGGTTCGGTGATCGTCACCACCCCCCAGGACGTCGCCCTCGACGACGCCCGGAAGGGGCTCCAGATGTTCGCCCGCCACGACACCGTCGTCCTGGGCATCGCGGAAAACATGGCCACGTTCGTCTGCCCCGACTGCGGCGGCGAACACGACATATTCGGGACTGGCGGCGGGTCGGCGTTCGCCGAGACGCACGACCTGCCGTTCCTCGGGTCGATCCCGCTCGATCCCCGCGTTCGAGAGGGTGGCGACGAGGGACAGCCGACCGTCCTGGACGAGGAGAGCGAGACCAGCGATGCCTTCCGGGAGTTGACCGCCGCCGTCGCGAACAACACCGGCATCGTCCACCGGCGGGCCGTCTCCGAATCGGTCGCCGAGCGAACGCCGCCGGTCGACGCGGGCGAAGGCGCAAGCGCGGGCGAGGGCGAGCACTGAGCCGACATGAGCGAGCACACTGAGAGACCATGAGCGGCGACGAGTTCGAGCCCGATTCCGAGCGCGTGACCCTGCTCCGGGAAATCGCCGACGACGTGCGCGGGGACTCGAGCGAGAGCAAGCAACTGGCGAACATCCTCTACCGGACGAGCGACCTCTACGACGAGGCCGAGGACACCTCGCCCGAGGAGATTGTACGGAACGTCAAATTCATCCTCGAGGTCACGGAACGCGGCGGGCTCGGGCGCTGAGATTCGGTTTTCGACTTCTCGAGGGTCGAGCGCCGAGGGCCATACGGAGGCCGGAGCGCGTCGTTTTTGTAGCCGCCGACCCCAGAACGACCGTGGACGCGAATCAGCAGTCGACGGCGAACCCGTTCGGCATGGACGAGGCCTGCGAGAACTGCCCAGAACTCTGTGTATCGCGCACGCAGGTCGTCCACGGCTACGGCGACGTGGGGGCCGACTTCCTGTTCGTCGGCGAGCGACCGAGCGCGCGGGCCGACACGGTTGGGATTCCGTTCCTCGAGGCGGGTCCCGAAAGCGAAGGCGAACGCGAGACCGGCGACGACGGCGGAACGGGTGGAGACGGAGCCAACGGCGGCCTCTACAGAATCCTCCAGCGCCTCGGCCTCTGCGCGAGCGCGAGCGACCCCGAGGAACCGGAACTCGCCAACGTCTACCTCACCCTGCTGACTCGCTGTCGCGACCCCGAGCGCCCGCCGACGGACGAGGAGGTCGTCACCTGCGAACCGTACCTCAACGCCGAGATTCGCATGATCAACCCCGAGATCATCGTCCCCGTGGGCCAGCGCGCGCTCACCGAAATCGGCACCGAGTACACGACGACGGCCGCGGACGACCTCGAGATCGAGACCCACCACGCGACGACGATCCGGGGCCGCGGTTTCGAACTCGTGCCCATGCTCGAGCCCGCGGCCCAGACTCAGGCCCAGACCCAGGCCTGGCTCGAGCACTTCGTCGACCTGATGGCGTCCGATTATCGACAGACGAAGGGACGACAGGGGCGCTGACGAGGTCGCCAGGAGGGCCAAGTGGAGGCCGCAGATGCCGGGACTGCCGGGACTGATCGCCCGAATTTGGCACGCTGAGCCACACAACGCTTAAATCGGAACCGTTCATAGTCGCGAGTATGCACAAGGACGAACTGCTCGAGCTCCACGACGAACTCGTCGTCATCATGGAGTACTTCTCCGAGCGAGAGCACGTCGACGAGAGCCTCTTCGACGCCTATCACCAACTCGACGTCGACCCCGACGACGTCCACAAGTCGAAGAGCGAGCACAAACACGCCGTCTTCGTCCTCGGCAACGCGCTCGCGAACGCGATGAGCGAGGACGAGTTCTCGAGCGCGGGCCGGATCGGCAAGCGCATGAAGGAACTGGCCGACGACGCCGAGTCGAAGATCTAGCTGGGACTCGAGGCTGACGATAGACCTCCGATTCGCCACCGAACCAGGCGAAACGTATTTACACCGGTTCCCGCTTGTTGAGATATGGATCCGCGCACGCAAGAGCGCGTCGAGCGATGGGACTCCCGTCCGTTTTCCGGCGGTTACGACGGTCTCTCTTCACTCGCCGACGAGGAGTTCTCCGGTGCCGTGACGTCCGGTGGTGCCTGGGCGTTCATGCTCAACGGACGTATCGTCGGCGTCGTCGACGGCGCTCTCGAACAGTTCGACGGAGCGAGCGGCACGACGTACGTCGCACCCCACCCCTCGCTCCCGTTGCTGTGTACGATGGACGAACAGGGCGGCGAGACCAGGGCGAAGTACTACACGAACGACACGCCACTGAGCGAGGTCGACCAGACGCTCCAGGAGGGGTCGTTCACCGGTTACATCGAACTGAGCGAGCAGGTGCTCAGCGGCGACTACTACCTCGTGTACTACGGCGGTCGCCGGATGGCTGCGGCCTACATCGGGAACGCACAGCGACTCCTGACCGGCGACGAGGCGTTCGAACGGGCCGACGACGAGGTCGGCATCTACGAGGTCGTCGACGTGGATATCGACATCCATGACGTCCCCGGATCGGCGCCAGCAACAGAGCCGACGTCCGGGAGCTCGACGACACCGGCGGGCGGGTCCGGCGCTGCGAGCGGGGCGGCCGGTGCGTCCAGTCCGTCGACCGATGGCGAGCGCGACGTCGAAACGCAGTCCGAACCGGCCTCCGAGGGGACGAACGATACCCCCGGCGGGATCACGACGAGTGCGACGACCGAACCGGACCCGGAGCCGGTCGAATCGTCCGGGATCACGGAACCGGCGACCGAAGCCGACGCTCGAGCGGACGACGATCCGACCGTCGAACGCGACGAAGTCGACGAACACGACGGACTCGAGGACGCCGAGACGGTCGACGACGGGTCGACTGCCGACGCGCAGCCGATGCCGCCGGCGGGGGGTGAGAGCCGATCAGACGCGAGTGGCGAGTCCGATCGCGGAGACGACGACGCACCCGGTACGCCGACCGACGCCGGGCCGAACGCGGCGACGCCCGTGGAGGATGCCGAACCGATGCCGCCGGCCTCGAGCGAGTCGCCCGATCCCGAGGAGGTGGAGGCAGCCGCGGAGGAACTCGGCGCCGACGGCGTTCCCTGGGAGGGTGTCGACGAAGACGACGGGGGCGCCGAGGCCCGCGAGGCCCACGAAGCCCGAGAGGCCCGCGAAGTCCAGGACGGCAACGAACGAGAGGCAGACGACCGAGCACCCGAAACCGACAACGAGTCGTCTGAAAGCGATCCGCTCGACGAACGCTTCAAACAGGAAGAGCAGTGGCGAGAAACCCGAAACATCCCCTCGATCGACCCGAAGAAGTCTTCGCGTCCCGACCGGATGGACGAGGACGGATCACGGTCGAAATCGAACGCCGGGGGACGGCGCCGAACGGCGAGCGGTCAGTCGCGCCAGACCGGATCGACGACCACCTCGTCGGCGGCCGGTGGGGCCTCGTCGACCCAGGCGTCGAACTCGAGTAAGGACCGATCGAAGCCACAGCGGGACGGAACCCCCAGCGGATCGGGACAGGGGCGCGCTCGATCCAACGCCAGCACCACCAGAAACGTCCCCCGGGAGGCTCTCGAGGAGGACATGCTCGAGCGCGAGGACAAGATCGATCGACTCACTCAGCGCGTCGACGAACTCGAGCGAGAGAAAGGGACACTCGAAGAGCGCCAGCAGGAACTCGCGACCGAGCGCGACCGGTATCGGGAACGCGCCGAGGAACTCTCGGCGACCGTCGACCGATTGCAACAGCGCATCGAGACGCTCGAGACCGAACTCGAGCGGATTCGAGCGGCCGACGCCGCGGGCGTCCCCGTCGACGGGACCAGCCTCTCGCCCCAGGAGGCGCTGTCAGGACTAACCTGTTCGTTCGGTACGCCTCGAAGAGCCAGCCGACGCTGACGACAGCCCACGACGAGAACGTGAGTCGCGAGGACGTCGCGGAGAACCTCCGTCTCGAACACCACACGCAGTTCGACGCGAGCGAGGTCGTCGTCGACGGCCAATCGTACGAGGCGTTCCTCGGGTCGCGGATCGAGTACCAGTTCGTCGAGTGGCTCGTCGCGACCCTGCCGTTCGAGATCCGCGATACCGGCCACGCGGACGGCCTCGGTGAGCTGTACGACGCCCTCCCCCGCATCGATCGAGCCGAACTCGATGCCTCGGTCTCCCTCGACGGGGACGACACCGAGGGCGTCCCCGACGAAGTCGCATTCGACGTCGTCGCCTTCGACAAGATGGGGAACCCGTTGCTCGCGGCCAACCTCGACGGGTCACGCGACCCCGCCACCCAGACGGATCTCGAGACGCAGAGGAGTCCGTCTCGGCGGTCAAGGCCAACCACGGCGAACTCGCCGCGGCGTTTTTCGTCACCTCGAGTTTCTTCGAACCAGGCGCCCTCGAGGTGACCGAGCAGGCGACGGGCGGCGGCGGCTTCCTCACGCGAGACTCACGGCTGAGTTACGTGTCGCTGTCGCGAAAACAGGGTGGATATCACCTGTGTCTCGTGGAGTCGCGTTCGGGCGGCTTCCACATGAACGTCCCAGAACTCTAGGCTATCCTTCGACTTCGGCGACGTCTTCGATCTTCATGCCCTCGAGCTTGTCGACGATCTCGTCGAGTTTCCCGTCGAGTTCGTCGACGAACTCGACCGTCCGCTCGGTCTTGATCGCACCCTGGCTGGAGGGTTCGATGAGGTTCTCTTCTTCGAGTACGCGCAGGGAGTACCGAACCTTGTGGTGGGGGTACCCGGTTTCGTTGGACATCTTGACGATCCCGATCGGTTCGTTCTCGATGACCATCTTCAGGACCTGCAGATGTCGTTCCAGCATATCGACTTCCTTCTCAAGTCGGTCTATCATGGCATTTGTTAACTTGTCTTTGCACCTTTTAAAGATTGCCCTCGAGTCGCGGCAAAATGAACCGTCACCTGATAGTTTGTCGTGACAGAAGTTAACGTTTCGGGTTCGAATATCGGGGCAGAGGGCGACGGATTCTCGAGGAGATATTCACGACTACCCAGATTTTCTCTTCGAAAAGGGGTCTCCTATACACGAACGTGGATCGAATGTCGCCCATCGCGCCCCACAGACCGTAACCGGTTTATCGGCCGGGCAAGAATCCGGCGCCTGTATGACTGTCACAATCGTCGGGTCGCAACTCGGCGACGAGGGCAAAGGCGGCGTCGTCGACCTCTATGGCGACGCTGCTGACGTCGTCGCTCGCTACCAGGGTGGCGACAATGCCGGCCACACCGTCGTTCACGGCGGCGAAACGTACAAACTCTCGCTGGTACCGTCCGGTGCCGTGCGCGGCAAGACCGGCGTCCTCGGCAACGGCTGCGTCGTCAACCCCGAGACGCTGTTCGACGAACTCGATCAACTCCGTGAACGCGGTCTCGAGCCCGACGTTCGCGTCGGCGAGCGCGCGCACGTGATACTCCCGTATCACCGCGTACTCGACGGTATCGAGGAGGAAGAGAAGGCCGACCTCGCCGCGGGGACGACCAAACGCGGCATCGGCCCCACCTACGAGGACAAGGCGGGCCGTCGCGGCGTCCGCATCGGCGACCTCCTCGACCCCGAGGTCCTGCGCGAGCGCCTCGAGTACGTCGTCCCCCAGAAGCGCGCACTCGCCGAGGACGTCTTTGGCGTGACCCTCGAGGGCGAGACGGCAGAAGCCTTCGACGTCGACCACCTCTTCGAGACCTACCGCGACTACGGCGAGCGTCTCGAGGACGAGGACATGACCATCGACTGCGGCACCTTCCTCCAGGAGCGCGTCGACGCGGGCGAAAACGTCCTGCTCGAGGGTGCACAGGGCACCTCGATCGACATCGACCACGGTGTCTACCCCTACGTCACGTCCTCGAACCCGACCGCCGGGGGCGCGACCGTCGGCACCGGACTGGGACCGACCGTCGTCGGCCAGGGCGAGGTCATTGGCATCGTGAAGGCCTACCTCTCCCGGGTGGGCACGGGCCCGCTCCCGACCGAACTCGGCGGTGTCGAGGGTCAGACTCCCGGCTACGAGGCTGATGCGGCTGACGAGAACGAGGACGAAGACGAAGAGGAACTCGCAACCTACATCCGCGACGAGGGCGGCGAGTACGGGACCGTCACCGGTCGTCCCCGCCGCGTCGGATGGCTCGACATCCCCATGTTGCGCCACGCCGCCCGCGCAAACGGCTTCACCGGCCTCGCGGTCAACCACATCGACGTCCTCGCCGGACTCGAGGAGGTCAAGGTCGGTCACAGTTACGAGTTCGACGGCGAGGAAATCTTCACCGTCCCGCCGACGACCGAACAGTGGGCACGCTGTGAGGCCACCTACCGCTCCTTCGAGGGCTGGCCGGACGTCGACTGGGCGGCCGTCGCCGAGGAGGGCTACGAGGCCATCCCCGAGAATGCGCGGACGTACCTCGAGTACCTGTCGACGGAACTCGACGCGCCGCTTTACGCCATCGGCGTCGGTCCCGGACGCGAACAGACGGTCGTCCTCGAGTCACCTTACGACGAGTAGCGTCCTCCAGGCCGCCCGTTCGAAGAACTGAGCCGTTTTCTGGCGCGTTCTCGAGCACAGTCCGGGTCCGTTTCGTCACGACCTCGACTCACGCGATTGGATAGGCGAGCAGGAGGTGTTCTTCCGGCCAGTAAAATCGACCGTCGTAGTAGATCGGGGCTTCGGACTCTGCGAGAAAGTCGGTCACCGATCCGGGATCGACGTCGAACGAGAGCGGATTCGGCTGCAGGCGCTTTTCGTCGTCCCAGTTCGGGACCGCGTATCCGCCAACCGGATCGATCGGGAACGGAACGGCGGTTACCCGGAGGTCGTCCGGCTCTCCTCGGGTGTCTCCGTCGCTGGCTGCGCACTCGTCACCGTCCTCAGTACTGGCTCGACGGCCGCCAGCGGTCAGCACGTAAACCAGGGTTGGCCACCAGCTAGCGACGAACCGGCAGCTGCCGTCACCGACGACGGCTCGTGGCTGGGCGGTGTCGGTTCTGGCCGCACACTGCGTCGCCGTGGCCAGGCTGTGACCGTACAGGAGGAGTTCGCCGACAGTAGTGTCGCTCGAGCGGTCGCCATTGTCGTCGCCATTTTTACTCACTCCAGCGATCCCGGCGACCCCGGCAACCCCAGCGACGCTCCCGCGCTCGACGAGGTCGACGGCGAGCGATCGAGGACCGTCGATCTGAAACAGCTGGACGTTGTTCTCCGCCAGCGACGCCGGCTCGAGGACGCCGTCACGACAGGGAATACCGGTCTCGGAGCAGTCGCCGACGACGTGGAGGAAGTCCACCCCCGTCTCGAAGACGTCGGCGAGTTCCTTGCGAGAAGGGGTCTCGAGTGCCGTCACGGTCGGTGAGAGCACGTCGTCTCGTCGGCGGTAGCGATCGACGACAGAGGCTCGTTCCGCGTCGCCGACTTCGTCTGTGAACACGACGGCCACCGCCCGCTGTCGACGGTCGCGTCCGAGGTATTCGAGGCGATTGCGGTAGGCGGCGGGCATCGACGTAAACGCAGCGTTGGTTGGATCCGACGCGGCTCTACCCGACTGGAGGCGACCTCGCAGCCGAGTAATTGCCTCGAAATGCCGTTCGTCGCTCGAGGAGGAACCGGCTGCCGGTCGAGTTTTCTCGGTCGTTTTCGTCTCCGTCGCCTCTGACGCCTCTGTCACCTCTGACGCCTCAATCGCCTTCGGAAGTTCGATCGCCGCCATATCGTACAACAGATGGGGAAGCTGAGCGACCGACTCCGGCGACGGCTCGACCGTCATCCGGTACGGCCAGGCGGGAAGCGCCTCCTCGAGCGGCGGCCCTGGAAACGAGAGATAGGCCTCGAGACGCTCGGCGAGCGGTGCTTCGACGCACGGCTCGAGGTCGATTTCCGCTGACTCGAGGAGACCGTGCGCCCGAACGGTCCACTCCGAATCGTCGTACCACGTGGCGAGCATGTCGAGGAAGAAGACGCGCTTCAACAGCGCCGCCGCCTGGCCTTCGAACGCCGGAAGCGGGTCGAACTCGCGGTGGACGTCGACAGCAGGCGCACGAAGGACCGGTGCCGAGTTGTCCTGGACGCGGACGCGAGCCCCCAGATAGTACGCCAGTGGAGCCGCCGGCAAGAGAGCCGAGAGCGAGTCCGGGATCAGGAGTTCGATGCCGGTATCTGGTGTGGAGGCCTCGACGGCCGCTGGCACGGTCGTCTCAGAACCGAGGCGAATCGTCGGCGGGTAGCCCCGGTTGTTACGGTGGACTCGGTCGACCGATGTCGTCGTAATGGTAGCGCCGAGGTGCGACACGGCCGTTGCAAACCCCGCTGTCGTGGGTTCGACGGTCAACTCGTGGCGGGGGTAGTCGACGTACGTTTTGAAACCGAAGGTGACCGTCGTAGGGTGCGGGAACGATATCGTGAGACCGGATTCCGGTCGGTACCTGATCGTTCCGGCCCCGTCGAAGCAGAGGTGGACGATGATGCTCGATTCGACCGAACACCGGTACTGTCCCTCGGGTAACGAGTACCGGACCGGTCGGTCGGTGCCGACGTCGTCGCGGACAGTGGCCGTCGTTTGCCCGTTCCGTTCGACCTGAAACGAGCCATCGGACCGGGTGACTTTGAGGAAGTTCTGCAGGTCGTACCTGATCTCCGTGACTCGAGCCGTGACCGCCGCGTCGACCTGCTCGTCGATGTCGCAGTCGTCCACGAACGGGTCCCAGCCGGTCAGCTCAAACGAGAGCCGTTCCCTGCGATGTCGGTTACGTCGAGGGACGAACTGGCGGTGTGGAACGTGACGTCGACGAGGTTGATGTCCGGGTTGGGATCGACACAGTCGCCGTTCACGCTACCACCCCCGACGTCAACGTGGTAGCCTTTCGGGGGGCTCGAGTGGACCGAGCGAGCCGAGTGGATCGAGTGATTCGAATGGATCGAGCGAATCCGACGAGTCGTGCGAGTCGAGTGAACCGAATCACTGGACATCACCGTTCGATTCCGTCACCGTCGACGAATCAGGCGTTTCAACCGCGGATTCGCTGGTGAGATAGACGTCCGTGAACTCGAATCGCGCCCCACCAGCCGATCCGTCAGTGCACTCGACGCTCCAGCCGTGTTCGTCGGCAATTCGCTCGACGATCGCGAGACCGAGTCCAGTACTTCCGGAGCCCGTACTGTAGCCGGAGTCGAATACGACCTCGCGCTCAGACGGCGGAATGCCCGGACCATCGTCCTCGACTGCGAACCCGTCGTCGCACGTGCCGACTTGGACGCAGACCGTTGATTCGCCTCGAGTTTCTGGTGAATCGTCGCCAGGTTCGGATTCGGACCCGGAAGGGACCGAAGCGGTACCGTGCTCAACGGCATCGTCGGCACGAGACCCGTGCTGATCGCGTGCCGAGCCGTGTTCCACCGAATTCCGGAACAGGTTCTCGAACAACTGGAGCAAGCGCGTCGGGTCCGCCTCGACCCAGACACCGCCGTCGTCCAGTTCGAGACGGGCGTCTCGAGTGTCGACGTGTTCCCAGGCCTGCTCGGCGACGGTGGACAGTCTAACCAGTTCGAGACTCCCCGTCGCGTCACCCGTGCGAGCGACCGCCAGCACGTCGTCGATGAGCTGTTCCATTCGGTCGTGAGCCTGCTGGATTGCGGTGACGGCGTCGTGGTCGTCGCCGAGTTCGTCCCGGACGAATCCCAGATAGCCGTTCGCGACGGTAAGGGGATTTCGGAGGTCGTGGCTGACGATGCTCGCAAACTGGTCGAGGCGCTCGTTCTGTCGCTCGAGTTCGCGCTCCCGGACTTTCAGCTCGGTGAGGTCGGTGTAGGTCCGGTATCCTCGGACCGTTTCGTCGCCCGTTGCAATCGGGACCGTTCGGCGTAAGAACGGCCGCGGTCCGGAGGGCGTGTTTCTGACGACTTCGGTTTCGGTTTCGGTCTCTCCGTCGGGTGCGTGTTCGATCAGCGGCGTTCGAGTGGGTTCGTCGGCACCGTCGTCGGGCGCCTCGAGTACGTCCGCGATCGATTCGCCGACGATCGATTCGGCGTCACGCCTGAAGACGCGAACGAACGCGGAATTGACGCGCTCGATCCGATAACTCTCGCCTTCGATTCGGTACTGGACGGCCGCGTCGGAAACGTTCTCGAACAGCGCCGCGAATCGATCGCGTTCGGTCTCCAGTGCCGCCTCGTATTCGACGCTGGTTCGAGCGTTGACCACGATTGCGACGAGCGTCTCGCCGATTCGCCGCTCGAGGTCGGAAAACGCGCCGAGTTCCGACGAGAACGCCTGGAATACGCCGTCGTCGCCGATGGGGATGGAGAGGACTGAGCGAAAGGAGTCACACGTCGGGGCGGCGTCGGTGTCGTCTCGGAGGTCGTCGACCACGATGGTGGACCCGGTTGCGAGCGTTCGGCGGCGATGCCGGCGTCAGCCGAGAGGGGTTGGCCTGGGATCAGGTGGTTCGCGTACACTGCCCGGGGGATCAAGCGCCCGTCTCGCTGTGTACAGATGCTCGCGGCTTCGAACGACAGCGCGTCCGCCGCCGCGATCAGCGCGTGTTCGTAGACCGATTCGACGGACGTACACGCATCGAGCGTCGTCGCGATATCGCCGAGTCGTCCGATGGATTCGACGGTCTTCGAAGCAACCATAGTCGAGAGGAGAGAGACCAGCGTTCACGCCGTCGTCTCGTTTCATTCTTCGCATCCACTCATATAAATGTTCACGACCGTCAGTCAATCATCGGCACGCGGCCGTTCCCGAAACCTTTTGCTGGATGCGGTCCCCTGTCGAACCATGAACGAGTCGTTGCTGGAGATCCTTTGCTGCCCGCTCGACAAAGACGACCTCGAACTCGAGGACCCCGAGTACGGCGAAGACGACGAGATCATCTCGGGATCGCTCGTCTGCACCGGTTGTGGCGAATCGTACCCGATCGAAGACGGCATTCCGAACCTGCTCCCACCGGACATGCGCGAAACATCGCCGGCATAAGGTGATTTCGTGTCCCGCCACGCGGCCACCGTCACCGTCGATCGAACCGGGTCCGACAGCCTCACCGCCAGCGCCAGCTCGCTCGAGGCGAGCCACCCGTTCGAGATCCGGCTCGAGAGCGAGGGTGGGCCGGCACACGTTCACTGCCGGCTGACCGGCGAGCTAACAGGCGCCGCGTCGATCGAGGGGTTGAACGCGGGCAATGGGAACGCTCGAGACGGCAACCACTACGTCGACCCCGATCGACCGACCCCCATCCTGATCGACTTCGATCCGGTGGCGCTCGAGGCGCCGCTCGAGGGATCGATCGTCCTCTCGACGGGGTACGGCGCGACCGAAACGACGCTCGCGGTGACGTTACTCCCGACGACCCGGCCGGTCGACGTCGACCAGACGCTCGGCGAACCCGCTCGTGAGGAGCCGGAGCCGACGGCGCTCGAGCGCGGCGTCGAACAGCTTCGAGCCGTCAGCGGGCTCGAGCCCGGTACCCTCGGCGTCCTCGCTCTCGCGGTTCTCGCGATTGCGATTGCCTGGTCGACGGCGGCCGTAGTCGGTGGAACCGTCGCGTACGCCAGCGTGTTGATCGTCTCGATCGGCGTCGTCGTCGCGGTCGCCCTGCTGGTCGGACGGCTCGAGCCGCCGGGGTAAGGGCGGTAGAGGATAGAGGGTAAAGGGTAGAAGGGAGGAAACACCGACGCCAACACCGAACGCACCGACAGCGAAGTCGATAAACCGCTGCCATCCTAACGACCGAGTATGCAAGCGCTGGTCATCGCGGCACACGGATCGCACCTGAATCCGGACTCCGCACAGCCGACGTACGACCACGCGGATACGATCCGGAAGACGGGCGCCTTCGACGAGGTCCGGGAGGGGTTCTGGAAGGAAGAGCCCCACTTCCGGGAGGTGATACGGACCGTAGAATCCGACGAGGTGTTCGTCGTTCCCCTGTTCATCAGCGAGGGGTACTTCACCGAACAGGTGATCCCGCGAGAACTCCGCCTCGAGGGCTGGGACCCCGACCTGTGGGAGTCGGACGGCACCGACGCCACCGAAGTCACGCTTGAGGTCGGCGACGCCGAGAAGACGGTCCACTACTGCGGCCCCGTCGGGACCCACGACGCGATGACCGACGTGATCGTCAAGCGCGCCGAGACGGTAACCGACGACCCCGACGTCGGCCCCGGTTTCGGACTCGCGGTCGTCGGTCACGGGACCGAGCGAAACGAGAACTCCGCGAAAGCCATCGAACACCACACCGAGCGCATCCGCGAGATGGATCGCTTCGACGAAGTGCGAGCCCTCTACATGGACGAGGAGCCGGAAGTCGACGACGTCACCGATTACTTCGAGAGCGAAGACGTCGTCGTCGTCCCACTGTTCGTCGCCGACGGCTTTCACACCCAGGAGGACATCCCCGAAGACATGGGGCTCACCGAGGACTACCGAACGGGCTGGGACGTGCCCGGCATCGTCGACGGCCAGCGCATCTGGTACGCAGGGGCCGTCGGCACCGAACCGTTGATGGCTGACGTCATCCTGGAGCGCGCAGTCGACGCCGGCGCCGACGTCGGCGACGCGCTCGAGCAAGTCGGATCCTGGACGAACGAGAAGGAGACGCCGGCGGCGGGTGACTGACGTGGTCGAAGACGCTCCCGACTTTGACGCGTCGAACCAACGAGTCGCCGACGAGGTGCTCGAGACGCTCCTCGAGACGATCCGTGAGTCTGACGAGGACGGCCAGCCAGCGATCGACTTCGATGGACTGATCACGAAACGGGTCACGGACGGGTCAGCCTACCGACTCGAGACCCCGACAGAGATCGTCGAACTCGAGGCATCGACCGTCGCCGACGCGAACGCAGGCTCAGCGTCGAGAGACAATCTCCGCCGGACGCTCGAACCGATCGCCCCCTTCGTCACGAACTGGTACGTCTGGGAGCGAACGGTCGGCGGCCACGAAACCGCCCGGCGCGCGTTCTTGCGATGGTGTGAGGAAGCGCCGCTGGACGATCCGGAGGTCGAGGCAGCGTCGAAAACGGACGCGAACGACGTCCTCGAGCGATACGACGCCCTCGAGTCGGGCGTCGTCCGTCACTGGGGCGAACTCGAGCCACGACTCGTCTCGCAACGGAAAACGGCGACCGCGCTGGCCGTGGCGAACGCAGCTACGAGATCCGACACGTCGAGGACGCCGACGCCACCGACGAGACGCTCGAGGATCACGACGACCCTCGCGACGCTCGCGAAATCGTCACCTACGACGAGGACGGGCGTTACCGGCCGCTGAAGACGGCTCCGACGCTCGTGACGGGGTGGCGCTTCGCCGGCCTGTCGGGTGACGACCTGGTCGAAACCGTCCGCACGATCTACCCGGCCACGGTCGCCAACTGGCACCGCGAGCAACGCGGCGACCTCGACGTCGACCACTGGCTCGAGACGGCCGAGCGCCAGACCGGCATCTACGACGTGATCGACGAACTCCCGCGAGAGGCCATCGAGTGGCTGACCGAGGCCTGCTGCGTCGACTCCCAGTGTCTCAAACGCCGCGAGTGGGAGTACGCGGCCGACGATCCGATCGACACCGACCCCGGCGACGGCGTCTTCCCTTGCCGGGAACCCTGCTCGCTCGTCATCGCGGCGGCCCGGAAGTGGGCCATCCTCGAAAGCGAGGAGGAGAAGACGTGGGAACTCGAGTTGACGACCACCGAGATGAATCAGTTGGCCGAAATTGTCGACGCCGTCGCCGACGGACGAGTGGACGAGATCCGCGAGGCGGACGTCTACGACGGCGCGAACCGCTACCGTGCGCGATACCTCCGCGCGAAGCGAATGGACGACGGTTCGCTCGGCGAGGAAGCGGCCGGTCGCTGCGAGTCGAAACCCCTCGAGATGGGATCGTCGGCCTCCTCGAGTCTCGAGCGCTGACCTCCTCGAGTCCCGAGCGCCGCTCCTTCTCCGTACGCTCGAGGTACTGGTCTCTTGCATACGCCGCACACAGCGTTTTGCCCGCTCGAGTGGTAACTGATGGCATGCTCGTCCAGCTCGAGCAGTACAAACACGAGGAGGTCCAGTTCGACGACAACCGAACGACCGGTGAATCCCAGACTGCGGACTCGATCGAACGGGAGTCAGAGGAGTACTTCGGCGAAGATATCGAGGATTTCGACGTCGAAACCTGGGAAACCATCGAGTACGAGGGCGATCCCATCCAACGTCGCGACGTCACAATCGACGGCGTCACTGCCGTCTCCGTTCCCCAGCGATCGAACGAGGACGACGACTCGGCGCTCCCCGGAAAGACCATCCAGGTCAGGCTCGAGGGGGGCATCGAAACGTTCGAACAGGCGGAGATCGTCGAGGTGCAGGACGAAAATCCGAGCGAGTGAGCGGTCAGCGGTCAACGGTGAGCGGGATCCGCGTCGAGTGATCGATGGTTGATGAGTGAGGGATCTCGACGGTCGAGGGAATCAGGCTGCTCCTGAAGGCCGACAGCCCTCAGAACAGATTCTCGAGTTCGTCGTTCGCGAAGGCGTCAGCCGGGTCGCCGGCCGCTTTCTCGTCCTCGACTCGCTGGGCCGCACGCGCGCGGTCGAGGAACTCCTGAATCCGGTCGGAGCGTTCGACGCCGCCCAGCAGGACCAGCGCGGCGATTCGATCGCTATCGAGGGGGAAGTCTCCACCTCGAACCTGCATGCTCTCGGTCTCATCCTCGAGCCAGCGCCGTGCCTTCTCGACTCCTTTGCGCGGAATCGTCTCCGGCTTCCCCGCGATGACCAGCAACGCCGCGTCGCCAACCCGCGCCTCCGGCAAACTCGTCCCGGTGAGCAACGCCTGCCTGGAGACGCTCATCACGCTTCGAATGTTCTGCGTGCTATCGTCGCTCGACGGCGCGCTCGCGTACCCCAGCGCGGCGATCCCACCCTGACGGAGTGTGTTGATGACCTCGCTCGAGTCGACGACGCTCTCACCGACGCCCTCGACGGCCTCGCCCGACGCGAAGAGCAGGCCGAATCGCTGCGCGATGTTTTGATTGATCGACTCGAATCCGCTCTCGACGCTCTCGCCCTGGCTGTGCCAGGCGTCGTTGTCGACGAGGATCGTCGCAT
This sequence comes from Saliphagus sp. GCM10025317, assembly GCF_042663665.1. NCBI lineage: Archaea > Methanobacteriati > Methanobacteriota > Halobacteria > Halobacteriales > Natrialbaceae > Saliphagus > Saliphagus sp. GCM10025317. The sequence goes on along the minus strand of NZ_JBHTAQ010000007.1, from coordinate 1,473,617 downwards.
CGGCCTCGCGAACGATCGTCTTCAGCGATCGGCCCGCGTTCGCCTGGTACAGCGACCCCTCGTTTCGCCCGGGGAGGATGCCGAGCGCGTAGACTGGGATGTCGTAGACCTGCTGGAGGTGGTGGACGAGGACCGGTGCGCCGCCGCTCCCGGTGCCGCCGCCGAGACCGGCTACGACGAAGATGGCCTCGGACCTGGAGGTGACGTGGCCATCGAGGTCGCCGAGCACCTCCTGGACGTCCGACTGCATGATCTCCGCACCGAGTTCGTTGTCGCCGCCGACGCCGTGACCGTTCACCCGGTCGGCGCCGATCAGGTGCGTCTCGACGTGCTCGAGCGACTGGAGGTCCGGGGTGGCGGAGTTGATGGCGAACGCTCCCTGGACGGCGTCGAAGTCCATTTCAGCGTCGAATTTCGTGAGGCGTTCGACCACCTTCCCACCGGCCTGGCCGATACCAATCAGGGCTACTTTCATATTCAGGAATCCGAGGGAATCAAGTTGAACGTTCCGGATCATTTTCACGGTCTGACGTTTATATGCGATGGCGCGGCCAGAGGGGGCCATGTTCCTGTTTCCCACCGCCCGCCGGGTGGTTCGACGGTACTGCGAGGGCTCGCCTCACTCGAGTACGGTTCCACCGATGGACCGTTCGAACCGGCGCGGGCAAACCGAACCGCTCGCCGCACTCGTGGCCGTCGCCACGGTCTGTCTCGCACTCGGCGTGTACGCTGGAGCACTCTCAGGAATGGGGCAGACGAGCAGCGATCGCTCCGTTGCAGAGCCCACGCTCGAGGCCGTGCACGCGACCATCGCTGCCGACGGTGTCTATGATCCGAACGGGCCGGACGACCCGGTCGCAAAGGTCCCGACGGATCGACTGCCCAGCGACCGGACCGTGACGGTGACGGTACTGGCGCTCGAGGATGGCCAGCCAGAAACGCGCCGCTGGGCGAAGTACGTCGACGGTCAGTACGAGCGTGGCTCTGCAACGGGTAACCGCCCGCCCTCATCCGCCCCGACACCCGGAGGGAGTGCTGACGACACCGCGACCCGTGCGATAGCCATCCTCGAGCCCTCGGGGAAAGTGTCGAGCGCCACGCTCCACGTGGAGGTCCAGTCGTGACGTCAGCATCCGGCCGCCTGTCATCAGTGCCTGACCTCCTGTCGTCAGTATCTGGTTTCGAGTCGTCCACGGCCGAAATCGTGTCGTCCACGGACGATACCGAGCCGTCCACGACCGATAATATCGAGACGGCCGTGGCTGATACCGGCGCCCGGAGGCACTGCATCGGCGACGACCGAGCCGTCAGTACAGTCCTCGACGTCGCACTCTGTCTCGTGTTGATGAGTGCCGCCGTCGGCATTCTCGGAATCTATCTCGCAGGCGACGAGGATACCAGCCACACCCCCGAAACGGCGACCCACGCGGTCGAACTGCTCGGCTCGACGACGGTCAGCGTCGAATACACGCTCGGACCGGCCCTCGAGCGCGCCTCCGAGGACGCTTACGACGACCCGGACGACTACACCAGGAGCGAACTCACGCGCGTGACACACGGCCCGGCCGCCGGCATCCTCGCTGACGCCGCACTCGCGAACGTGTCGCTCGAGGACGAACCGCTCACGCACGAGGGTCGCCTCTTCGCGATGGCGATCGAGGGGCCGATCGCCAGCGAGTTCGCGGTCGTCGACGGTGACGTCGCCGTGGCGGCCCACTGGACGCCCTACGAGGGGGCGCCGCTCGAGGGACGAGCGCGCATCGGCCCGACCCCATCGCCGACGGCCGACGTGAGTAGCGTCTCGATGACCGTACCTAGCGGCTTCAATTTCGACCGCTTCGACTCCGCCGATTTCGGCGGAGACGAGGACGACACCGAGAGCGAGGACGGGGGCGAGGGTGAGAACAAGGCTGGGAGCGACGAGAATCCAGACGTCGAGGCGTACCACCCTATCGCAACCAGCGTTTCCACGGCGATCGTCGAGGGATACTTCCCGCCGGAACAGACGTCGCTCGTACTCGAGCGCGGGGGTCTCGACCGGGACCGAACCGTCTATCGATACGAACGGTTCGCGACCGCCCTGGACGGCATCGACCCTGCCGACCTCGAGGACCCACTCGAACAGTCCAATAGCGACGCACAGGCGGCGAACGCACACCTCGTCGACGCCCTCGCTCGGTCGATGGCTGCCGACATGGAAGCGCGGTTCGATACCCCCGAAGAAGCCGCGGAGGCCGTCGCGGTCGAGGACGTCACCATCGTCGTACGGGTGTGGGAGACGTGACCCGAACGCCCACCATCTCGCTCGCGGACGACGACCGCGGGCGAGTCCCGTTCGCGCTCATCGGTGTGCTGTTGCTCGTCAGCAGTATCACCCTCGTCGGCGCGCTCGAGTCGCGACCGACCCCCGAAACCGACGTCGATCCCGCTGTCGCGATGGACCGAACGACCGCGGCGACGCAAACGGCCATCCGACACGCGACCTTGGACGCGACCGATCAGGTCGCCAGCGAGCCGATTATCGAGCCCGCGAACACTTCCTACGGGGACCTCGTCAACGCCAGTAGCGACCGCGAGATTCTCGAGAACTACCTCGCCCTTCGAATTTACTTGAACGTACAGAGGAACCTCGCGGGCGCCGGGCAGGACGTCCGCGGAACGACCACGACCGTTTCTGTCCCGCCAGCGAACGACCTCGAGTCGCTCGAACGTGGGATGGACCGGGTGACGGTCTCGGCGAACGACGCCGGCCGACTCGAGGTGACGATCGACGGCGTCCGAACGACCGTCGAACGCGACGGCGAGACGGTCGCAAGCCGCGTCGAACCCGTGACGGTCTCCGTGCCGACGCCACTATTCGAACTCCAGCGCCGGACGGCCGCCTACGAGACCGCTCTCAACACCGGTGCGCTCGAGGGATCGGGCTTCGGTCGGCAATTCAGTGGGCGACTGTACCCGCTCGCGTGGGCCCGCGGCTACGCCCAGTACGCCGGGATGCCGGTCTCGGAGGTGATCGCCAATCGCCACGTCGAGGTGACGGCCAACAGCGCCGCCTACGCGACCCAGCGCGGCGTCTTCGGGACCCAGGACGTCGACGGTGGCGACGCCATACGCCAGGCCTGGCTCTGTCTCGCCGCCAAAGACGGCGACGACCTCTACGGTGGCTACAACGACGGCGAGTCGCCGAGCATCGACAGCCAGGACGTGTGTGATTCCCTCCAGTACGTCTACGGCGATCAAGTCGGCGGCAATCCGCCCGAGGCGCCGTCACTGCAGGACCTCTCCGGTCACGCACCCGGGATGGACGAAGAACAGACGATCGCGGTCAGCGAGAGTGCGTACATGCCGCTTCGATACATGTTCGACGAGGAAAACGAGCATTCGATTCCGGCAGCGTTCGATCGGGTCTACACCGTCGACGCCGCCTCGAGTGTCACGATCGACGAGACGCATACGCGAGCAGAACCCGCCCCGCCCGACGAAGGCGCACACTGGAAGCGTCTGGACCGCTCGCCGAGAACGTATCGTACCACGACGGTAACCGACGTCACCGTCCGCGATTCAGGTCGGGCGAGTGCCTATTACACCTACGACGCCACCGTCGTCAACGGCTACGAACGCACCGCGACCTGGAACGACACCCGCACGAACGAGACTGAACGGATCGAGACGAACGCGACTGCGACGAGTACGTTCGACGTGCGCGTTCGTCTGTACGAAGCCGATCACAGCCCGGACTCGAGGATCAAGGCCCATACCGAGTACGGCATTCAGCGAAAATACGGTGGGACCGGCGTCTACTCGAGCGACTTCAGCGACGTCCCAGACAAGGCTGCGAACGCGTTCGTCGGCGCACGCACCGGAGCCGGTTTCGAACGGCTACTTTCGGACGCCGCCGTCGAGGCTCACTCCGGAGCCGACCTCGAGCGTTCCCTCGCAATCCCGACGCGAAAACGACTCGACGCCGACTACGAGTACGGGGTCCTGGAGGCCGACGTGGTCGAGGATATCACTGCGATCCAGGCCGACTTGGAGGGCCTCGAGGTGACCTTCGAACGTGCAGACATGATCAAAGAACCTGGCGAGGACGGACCCGTCGAGGATTTGATCGCGGAGGTCGAGGCCGAACGGGATGACTACCTCGACCGACAAAGTCCGTACGCCGACCCGGCGGAAAAGGCGATGTACGAGGCTCGGCTCGCATACTTCGAACTCCTGCTCTCTGACCTGGAGGCTGTGGCCGAAACGCACGACGACGTGATGGCCGAACTGGACGACGAACTCGAGGAGGCGAACTCCGGATTAGCGGATGCGACGGCGTACATGCAGGAGGCGATGAGTACGTCAGAACCGGAGCCGGAGCCGATCGAGGAGGTTCCGTTGCTTGAGGGAGTGACCTACCGGGTGTCGGGGTCGCCGTCGTATCTGGTGACGGAGAACGTGACGGCCGAGCGGGTGCCGGCTGTCGGGAACGATTCGGAATTTGCGCCGATGGCGACGCGAAATGCGAACTACTTCTCGATTCCGTACGATTCGGTAATGACGGGTATTCTGTCGAAGATTCCGAGGTTAGATCTCGGGGAGGAAGAGCAGCGGGTGCCGATGCGGACGGCGGGGGAGACGTTGCGGGCGGCGAAGTTGGCAGAGGCGGTAGGGGCTGATTTAGAGGGGGAAATAACACAGATTGAATCTGCAATTGGAACCGGGTTCTCAAGTATCTCTTACGATATCTCAGACAGTGTCTCTTCGGAGTTAGATGGAGGTGAAGATCCAAATTTTGAACGGAAACGTGTTAACATCGAATCAGCTATTGAATCATATCTCGACGGGCATGGATCGATCGATAAAACAGCTATCGACTTCGGGAATGGGAATATTACGAAACCAATTTCCGAAGCAATTGTAGAAGAAGTGGCTGATGATTACCCCAGCGACTTTGATGGGCGACAAACTGCATGGGAAGCAAAGGTTAAGGCGATTTCCCGCCCAATTATTACTGAGAATATCGCGAACGAGACTATCTCTTTCCAATCTGGATTAGAAGAGATAGACGCTGAAATACGAGCAGAGATTGACCAGATAACTGATGACGTAATCGAGAAACGGTTAGAAAATGCAGAGATCATCAACGAAGAGGGCGATATTGTCATTAATGATGAAGAGAAATGGTTGACAGGCGATGCACCGAAACGTGTTCCTGCTGGCATTCCAATTACACCTGTTCCGGGATACTGGGTTGCGACGGCGAACGTCTGGGACGTGGATGTGGCAGCAAAGTACGCTCGATTTGAAATCGCAGCCAATACTGGAACGCCGCTGGTTACTGGAGGAACGACCTATGTTCGAGAGGACAAGAACGTTTCAGTAAATATCGGTGGCAACCAGAAGCGACTAGGTTCGAATAAGGCGATATCGTTTCGAGGGAGCACGGTCGTCGTAATTGTTGTTCCACCTGGTGGACAAGGAGTTGGTGATCGTACAGGGGTTAGAACTGAATGTACGGAAACGTGGCCCGATGTTGGGCATCTCGAAAACAGCGAGACAGTAGCCTGTGGCTCCTAAGAGAGTTCTTCGAAAGTCCACTTACTCGAGTGCATAGATCGTTCCCTCTCTCGTTCCGACGAGAAGGGTGTCATCAACAAAAGCTGGTTCCGACGCGACTTCTCCATCGGTCTCGAAGTACCACCGTTCATCACCAGTTGTTCTGTCGAATGCATAGACGCCATCTTTTGATCCCGTATATGCTAATTCGTTTGAGAGGGAAACGTTCCCCCAAACTCCACCAGTTTGAGTGGTCCACTGTAGTTCCCCAGCAATTGCGTCTACACATGCAACACCGTCTCGAGTGGTGACAAAGACGAAACCATTATGATAACTAATTGGAGTGACAATTGTATTGCGAACATCACATTGCCATTCAATATCACCAGTCTCTAAGTCTAATGCGTATACGGATTGACTTTGACGGACCCCGGCGTAAACATGGTTTTCTCCAACAGACAACCCCATAATCCTTTCGTCAATATCTGTTTTCCATACTAACTCCTTCGTGTTAATGTCGATAGCATATACTGCTGAAGGGATACTCGCTGCGTACAAGGTATCGTTCGATACAGCGATCACTTCTGATCCTCGACCTTCGACTTCGTATGTCCACAGAATTTCTCCTGATTCAGAATTTATCGCAACAACTAGATTGTCGTCTGTATTTGCAAAAATTGTCTCCCCAAATACTCGTGGGCTACTCAATATAGCAAGGTTTTCACTGAACGTATCCCAGACGCGTTTGCTGGTTTGTCTATTCCATGCAATTAAGTTACCTGTTCCATCAACCGCAAAGATCTCTTCCCCATTTACTGCAGCACTCTCTGGAAACATTGACGCACCTCGATCTACTGACCATTCGACTCCTCCCTCGAGCAAATCAATCGCGTAAAATGTTGAATCCCAACTTCCAATATACACCGTCCCATCAGCAATTGCCGCTCCACCCGTAATCCGGCCACCAGTCTCGAGTCGCCATCGCTCCGAAACCGAGTCCGTCGGGCCAGTTGCGGTCGGATGATATCCCGTATTCTGGATGTCGACACCGGCCATCGGCCACTCGTCGCTTGAGATAGTCGGTTCCTCGCCGGATAATCCCGAGACGAGTCCGCCATCGCTCGAGCCAGTGGATTGAGAGTCGTTCGAGTCGGTTTTCGGCGAATCGGAACTGCCAAAATCGGTACACCCGGCGAGGCTCGTGACGCTTGCACCAACGCACGTTGCGAGCCATCGTCGTCTCGTCTGGGAAGGCATTGACCGACAGATGCAGTAAAACTATAATAATGTATTGACTTGATTTTATAACCTTCATATAGGAATATCGAACCGAAACACGTCGATGAAAACCGACTTGGTGTTGACCGACCTTTCCCCACGTATGTTCTACGAGCAGCGTCTTTCCGTCCCGGACACTCGCGACTCGCTTCGAACCGAATACGACGACGACCTTCGATCGGCACTCGAGCACGCTGGCCTCGAGCAAGCCGAGACCGAAACCGACGTCGACCGATCGAAACTGGAGGCGCTCCGCGACGGGGAGGAACCGGACCTGACTCTCGAGGAGGCTGCCCAAATTCAGTCGCTTCAGGATGGCGAACCTGACCCGGAGACGATCGTCGAACTCGCGGGTGAACACCTGCTACTGGGGATGACGACGGCCGTCGTCGACGTGGATACGCTTGCGGCCGACCTCGACGGCGGTCTCGGCGCCACGGAGATTCAACAGAAGATCGAGCGCCGCGCCCCGATGACGTTCGAGGAGTACGTCGCGATTCAGTACGCGATCGTCGATCGCGGTATGTGAAGAGCGCAGTCGTTATGCACTCGGCTTCCCGAGTACAGATATGCGCGTCGCTATTCTCGGCTGTGGGTACGTGGGCCTGGAACTGGGCCGTCAGCTCGAGGAACGAGGCCACGAGACGATCGGCGTTCGTCGGTCTGCGGCTGGAATCGAAGCGATCGAGGACGCCGATTTTGAGGGCGTCCAGGCCGACGTGACCGACGCGTCGGCGCTGGAGGATGTCCCCGACGTCGATGCAATCGTCTTCGCCGCAAGCAGCGGTGGACGAGGTGCGGAGGCCGCTCGAGAGGTGTACGTCGAGGGGCTCGAAACTGCGATCCGAGTATTCGGCGAACGAGACCACCAGCCGACACGCCTCGTCTACACGTCCTCGACGGGCGTTCACGGCGACCACAACGGCGAGTGGGTCGACGAGGAGACACCGATCGAGCCAACCACCGAAAAGACCGAGGTCCTGGCGGCGGCCGAGCGAATCGCCCTCGAGGGGCCGCCCGAGTACGGGGACGGCTTCGAGGGAACGGTCGCCCGCTTTGCCGGCCTCTACGGACCGGACCGGTATCGCCTGGAGCGCTATCTCGAAGGACCGGTCACCGCGGGGTACCTGAACATGGTCCATCGAGACGATGCCGCCGGTGCGGTTCGATACCTCCTCGAGCACGACCTCGGTCGCGGCGAAGTAGTGCAAGTGGTCGACGACGAACCGGCGTCGAAGTGGGCGTTCGCGGACTGGTTGGCCGAGCAGAGTGGGCTCGAACTGCCCGAAAAGCGAACGAAAGCGGAGCGACTCGAGGCCGGGGAGCTCTCGGCGGCGGCTCGGCGACGAATCCTGACGAGCAAGCGGTGTTCGAACGCAAAATTGCACGAACTGGGATACGAGCCCGAGTACCCAACCTATCAGGAGGGATACGAGTCAGCGATAGCGGCGTATCCGGGTAATACGCCCTCGTAGACGGTTGTTACGGGCGGTTTGTGGGCGTTACAATCGAGGGGAACCTTCATGGGCATTCAATTTGAGTGTGGGGTATGGGAACCCGGGGCGGCACACGAATCGATCCCGTGGCCGATGGTGCGAGTGGTGGCGTCGGGATGGTCAGCGAGTCCATCGAGTCGTTACGGGTGATCGACCCGCTCGTCCTCTCGCTGGGGGTCGTCGGACTCGTGGCACTCGCACTCGGTGGCTGGTGGGTTCTTCGCTGGTTCAACCGATCGCCGGGGAATCGGCTGCGACGACTCCTCACGAAGTACGACGACGTGGCGGTCGTGATGCATCCGAACCCCGATCCGGACGCGATGGCCTCGGCGATGGGCGTTGCGGCGATCGCAGAGAGCGTCGACACCGACGCGACGCTCTACTATCCGGGCGAGATCCGCCACCAGGAGAATCGAGCGTTTCGAACCGTACTCGAACTCGAACTCGAGACCGTCGAATCGGCCTCGGACATCGACTCAGAGACGGTCGTGCTGGTCGATCACAACACGCCGAGAGGATTCACCGGCGCCCAGATGGTCGAACCGCTCGTCGTCGTCGATCACCACCCTGGAAACGGTACAGGAACGACGTTTACCGACGTGCGAACGGAGTACGGCGCCGCGTCGACGATCCTGGTCGAGTACCTCGAGGAGATCGGCGTCGACCTGGTCGATAGCGAGGACTCCGGTGGTGGCGACGTGGACTTGACCGAGGAACTGGCGACGGGGCTGCTCTACGGCATCCTCTCGGATACGAACCACCTCACGAAAGGGTGTTCGGCGGCCGATTTCCAGGCCGCGTCGTTTCTCTTTCGGGCCATCGACGAGGAGAAACTCGACCGGATCGCGAACCCGCAGGTGAGCGACGACGTGCTCCAGATCAAGGCCGACGCGATCCAGAAGAAGCGCATCGAGGGATCGTTCGCCATCTGTGACGTCGGCGAGATCGGTAACGTCGACGCGATTCCCCAGGCCGCAGACGAGTTGATGCACCTGGAGGGCGTGACGGCGGTCGTGGTCTACGGCGAACACGACGGCACGATTCACCTCTCCGGTCGCTCTCGAGATGACCGCGTTCACATGGGAGAGGCGCTGCGCCACGCCGTCAGCGACATCCCGATGGCGAACGCGGGCGGTCACGCGCGTATGGGCGGCGGCCAAGTGTCGGTCGATCACATGAACGGCATCGGTCCCTCCGACGGCGTGAGCAAACCGGAGTTCGAAAAACGCGTCTTCTCGGCGATGGCGGGCGAGCGTTCCTGACGCCGTCGCTATTGCCAGCCCACCGACCCGAACGACTCGAGAGCCCGGGGGAGAGTCGGTCTTTTACCGTCGACAGTCCAAGACATGAGCATGGCTACCGGACCGGCGACGTGGGAATACCGCGACGACCACTACGAGGAGTTCGGGCGAACCTACTTCAGGCGCTACGGCGACGGGCTACTCTCGAGCATCGGTCTCGGGACCTACCTCGGCGAACCGACGGACGACGTCGACGAGGACTACGAGGCCGCCATCCTGCGAGCGCTCGAGCGAGGGTGCAATGTGATCGACACCGCGATCAACTACCGGTGCCAGCGGAGCGAACGCGTCGTCGGGCGGGCCCTCGAGCGGACGGATATCGACCGCGACGCGATTTTTGTCGCGACGAAGGGCGGCTTCGTCCCTTTCGACGGCGAGCGCCCGGACAACCCGGGCGAGTACGTCAGGGAAACGTACGTGGAGCCCGGGCTCGTCGACCGCGAGGACCTCGTTGCGGGGAGCCACTGCATCGCTCCCGACTACATCGAGGACCAGCTGGATCGATCCCTCGAGAACCTCGACACGCACGTCGACCTCTACTACGTGCACAACCCGGAGACCCAGTTGCGAGAACGGTCCCGAGAGGCCGTCTACGACCAGCTCGAGGCGACGTTCGTCCGTCTCGAGGAGCGGGCCGCCGCGGGAGACCTCTCACACTACGGCGTGGCGACCTGGGAGGCGTTCCGGGTCCCGGAGGATCACCCGTCGTACCTCTCTATCGGCGAAATCGTCGAACGGGCCCGCGCCGCCGCGCGCGAAGCGGGCACGGGTGGCACGCACTTCCGAGCGATTCAGCTGCCGTTCAACGTCGCGATGGCCGACGCGTTCACGGTCGCGAGTCAGCCCGGTCCGGAGGGGCCCCAGAGCGTCCTCCAGTTTGCCACCGAAGCTGGGCTCAACGTGTTCACGAGCGCGAGCATCGCCCAGGGTGAACTCGCGAGCGACCTTCCAGAAGACGTGGCGACAGTTCTCGAGGGGGACTCGCCGGTCCAGCGGGCGATCAACTTCGCGCGGTCGGCGCCAGGGGTAACGACGTCGCTGGTCGGCACGAGTCGGCCCGAACACGTCGAGGAGAACGTCGATACCGGGCGATTCGACCCGCTCGGCGCGTCGACGTTCGACGACCTCTTCGTCGGGCCCGACAGCGATTCCGGCGAGGCCTAGCGAATCTCCTTCCACTCCCGCTCGCAGTCTGGACACCGCCGGATCGTGGTGATCGTGTCCGGGTCGTTCTCCGTCTTCAGCGGTTTCCCGCACTCGGCGCAGGTTACTCGCTCGTAGGTGTCTTTCTCGAGTTCCCCTTCGCGGAGCGCCTTCCGGATAGATTTCATGTTGACCACCTACGAAGGTGGAGAAGAAAAAGACCGGTGTCTCGGAACTATTTCGATTCGAATGTCACTGACCCCGCGTAGATACGGGCCAAAGCGCGTTGCCACCGGGTTTCGGGCCGCGTACGGGCTGGTCGTCCCGTTCGTAGAGTTGAGATAGTCGAAATAACAGCCTCGAGGCGGGCTTCGCCGAATTCGTCGCCGTTTTTACCCTCCAGCCGAACGATTCATCGATGGAGTACACGCAGGAGCGCGTCGCCACTCTCCACCGACTGACGGAGGCCCCCGTCGGATTCGACGGCCTCGAGCCCGTTCTCGAGCGGACCGTCGTCGTCGTGCCGATGACCGATCGGGAACAGGAGCGTCCCGCGGCGACGGGCGTCCTGTCGGCGCTCGAGTCGATTCGGCGGCCCCCGAACGCGTGATCGTTCCGGTACGGGCCGACCCCGACCGGATCGAGTCGTTTCGCGAGTGGGCCAAGTCGTTCGACCTGCCGGTCCAGGTGCTGTGGTGTAACGCACCCGCCGTCGAGAATCTGCTGGCGAGGAAGGGACTCGACGGCGATCTAGGGAAGGGTCGGGACGTGTGGCTCGCGCTCGGTCCAGCGATTTCCCAGGGAGAGTACGTCGTCGTCCACGACGCCGACGCCACGAGCTTTCGGCCGGACCACGTCGCCCGGTTGCTCCAGCCGCTGGCGATGGGCTACGACTTCTCGAAGGGGTACTACGCGCGCGTCGAAGACGGCCAACTCTACGGGCGGCTCTGTCGGCTCCTCTACGAGCCCCTCGTCGAGGCGCTGCGCACCGAGCACGACGACCCCGTCGTCGAGTACCTCGCCGCGTTTCGATATGCGCTGGCGGGCGAGTTCGGGATGACGGCCGACCTCGCCAGCCGACTCCGGCCGCCCCGGGCGTGGGGACTCGAGGTGGCGACTCTCGGCGACGCGTTCGAGCACGCTGGCTTCGAGGGATCCGCGCAGGTCGACCTCGGCGTCCACCGACACGATCACCGAACCGTCGACGGCGAATCCGGCCTCGAGGGAATGAGTCGGGACGTCGCCTCCTCTATTCTTCGCGTACTCGAGGCCAACGACGTCGACATCGACTACGAGACCCTGGCGACGCGTTACCGCGCGGTCGCCGACCGTCTGATCGACCAGTACGGGGCCGACGCCGCATTCAACGACCTCTCGTACGATCGAGACGGGGAACGAGAGCAGGTAACGCGCTACGCGAGGTCGCTCACCCCACCCGGAGGGGAACGACGGTTCCCGCCCTGGACGGCGGCTCCCATCGATCCGGACGCGCTCGCCCAGGCGGCGACACCGTGGACGCCTTCGGCCGCCTCGCTCGAGTCGACCACGCAAGACTAATCACCGCTTCGTTCGTTGCAGGAGCTATGGGGACCGGACTCGACCAGCGGACGAGCGACGAACTCGCCGGGATCGTCGACCTCTTCGGCGGCCTCACCCGGACGGAACTCGAGCGCGCCCTCTCGGAGGTCGCGTTCCGCGCGGACGGGCAGTCGGTCGACGAGGACGCTGCAGCGGGAGCGATCGAGGCGTCGCTGGACGCGTTCGCGTTGGTTCGATACGAACCCCGTGGTGACGGTCACGCCACCGACGGAGGTGCCGAGGACAGCGACGTCGACGTCGACGGCAACGGCAATGGGGACGAGGACGCACTCTTCGTCCCCGGTCCGACCGCGTTCCCTCGCACCCCCGAGCACGCGGAGGACCTTCCGCACATCCTCGACGTGTCTCCGCGCGACCCTGACCAGGACGCGGTCGGGAAGGCCGCTCGAGACCGGTTTCTGGCGGACGTCGAGGCGGTGCTCGAGGATGAGGGCGGGCGTGACGACGGTAGCGAGAAGGTGGACGAGGATAACGACGAAACCGAGAACGTAGACGGGGGCGACAACGAAACCGAGAGCGTGGACGAAACGGCCATCGAGGACCTGATCGATCTGAGCTACGACCTCGAGGCGTGGGCTCCGCTCGACCTGACGGCCGAACGAACAAGACTCGTCGAGGCGCTCGGGGACGCCTGACCAGGGATCCGTATGACGACACGACGGCTCACACTCGAGGCGGTCACCGACTTTCAGCCCACCGAGATCGACGACCAGCCGTACGATGCCGCCGTACTCGCCCCCGTGGTCGACCGCGACGGCGAGGACCACCTGCTCTTTACGCGCCGGGCCGACCACCTCGGAGAACACCCCGGCCAGATGAGTTTTCCCGGCGGCGGCAGGGAGCCACACGACGGCTCGATCCTCGAGACCGCCCTCCGGGAGGCCGACGAGGAGATCGGTCTCGAGCCGTCGGCGGTCGACGTGGTCGGCCAGCTGACGACATTCGAACGGTCACGGAGTACGCCGTCACGCCGTTCGTCGGGCGGATTCCGGATCGTTCGTACGACCCGGACGAGCGCGAGGTGGCCGAAATCGTCGTCCTGCCGCTCTCAGGATTTCTCGACCCGGACAACTACGAGTACGACAGACGCGACCACCCCTACTACGGCGACATCGTCATCCACTACTTTCACGTCGACGGCTACACCGTCTGGGGGGCAACCGGGCGCATTCTCGTCCAGTTGCTCGAGCTGTCGACGCCGTTCGAGGCGCCCGAGCGGGTCGAACGCTCGCAGTACTGACGACCCGCCGTGGTAGGTGGGTAGGTAGGTATGTACCAGAAGATCTGTATTGACCGACTCACCGAACGATCGTCACGGGGACCGGCGACCGACGAGCGACCGTCTCCGCGACGCTCCCCAGGAGGATGCGACTCGCACCCCGTCGACCGTGGCTCCCGATGACGATCTGATCGACCGAGTGCTCCTCGGCGTAGTCGATGATCGAGTGCGCGACGCGACCGACAACGAGTTCGGTCTCGCAGTCGACGCCGCGGTCGGCCGCCTTCTCGGCGACGTTCTCGAGCAGTGTTTCGCCACGTTCCTTGCTCTGTCGGTGGATCTCCTCGTAGTTGATCATCGCGCCGCCCTCGAGACCCGGCGCCCCGTAGAGGTCGGCCGGGTCGATGACGTGGAGGCCGACGATGGTCGCGTCCGGGTGCTCCTCGAACGCGAACTCGAGGGCGTCTGCCGCACGGTCGGAGCCGTCGACTGGAACCAGGATTCGGTTTCGCATGGGTGAACGTATACGCTCCAGTATGTTAATATCGGCCACCGTTCCCGGCGGGATGGAACGGCCAGCATCTCCCGTTCTCGGCAGGCTGAAGTCTCTTGCACGGTCGACCGCGCCACGAAAATGGCGCCGCTGCTCGAGAAGAGCAGAACGCGTTCACAGAAAGTGAGTCTCGAGTGCTCGAATGGACGAGTGCTCGAGTGGCCGAGTCCGCGATTACTCGGAACTGCGTTTGCCGCTGTTCAGCGATGGACGGACCTGCTCGGTTCCCTTGCCGCGGTTGTAGAGACCACGGTTGGACTTGCCGGCGTTGGTCAGCCCGCGGAAGGCGCGGTTCTTGTGCGTGTCGGCACAGATCCAGTTGAGGTCGTCGTCGTTTTCGATGGCGGGGTGGTTCGGGTCGACGAGAATCACTTCGAACCACTTCTGCCCGCCGTCTTCACCGACCCAGTAGCTGGCGAGGACGCGGAGGTTGGGGTACTTTCGGGAGACGCGCTCTTCACCGATGCGCTGGATGTTTTTCCGGCGCCCGATGCGGTTGACGCCCTGGCGCTTCGTCCGGCGCCCGGCCTTGTGTCGCTGCTTGCGCGCGTTCCCTTTACGGACGGCGACGCGCGTCACGACGATGCCTTGCTTCGCTTTGTAGCCGAGTTCGCGCGCCTTGTCCAGTCGCGTCGGGCGCTCGATGCGCTCGATGGCGCCTTCTTTGCGCCACTTCTGTTTTCGTTGCCACTGCAGTTCGCCGAGCTTACCGTCGCCCGGGTTCTTCCATGCCTCCTTGATGTGGGAGTAGAAGCTTCGTGCCATTGGTAGTCTGCGGGCGTTTCCCGGTTCAGAAGCGATCTCGCGTTCGACACGCGAGTAGCTTCCACATTCCAACCTGTGGCGCGAGCCGAACAGGTGCCCGCCGTCGCCCGCGGACCGACGAGTCGGTTGGTGCTATCAGCGTGGCGGGTATAAGCGCTTCGAACCGTCCGTTCGCGAGTGCACTCGACTGAACGGGATCGCTCGAGGCACCGAATTCGTTCGTCAATATCCGCCCGGCGGTGGCTGTTTGAAGTCGCCGCGGGAGAGCCGACCGACGATCCATAGTGCCGCAATCGGCAGGCCGATCAACAGAGCGACCGCCAGTAGCGCGTCGACCGCGTCGACCAGGGTCGCGGCGGCCAGCACGACCACGGTGACGACCAGCACGGCGGCGACCTGGCTCCGGAGGCCGTCTCGAGCGACGCCGCTGAGTGTCGACGTCGAGGCCCAGTCGGCGTTCACGCCGATCGAACCGGCGAGCGCGAGTACGGCGAGGAGCGCCAGCGTCACCGGAGCGAGGGCGTGCCAGCGCTGACTCGGAGGATTGACGGCGCCGATGCCGTACATCGCGAGAGCGGCGAGGCCGACGCCGAGGCCCCCGACGACGACCGTCGCCGTCGCGTGAACGAGTTCCGTCTGCCGGCTGTCGATCGACGGCCCGAGGTGCGTTCGTATCCTCTGGGTTCGCTCGGTGAGGTCCCAGACCGAGATCGCCGCGGCGACGGCGAGGAATACCCCGAGCGAGTTCGTTCCCGCGTGCGAGCCGACGAACGCGACGCCCAGTATCGAGCCACAGCCGAGTCGTCGAAGCCAGTTCCGCGGTTCGTCAACTCCCGAGGCGAGCGACGCGATCCCCAGCTCGACGACGACGACGGCCAGCAGCGAACCGAACACCGCCCAGATCGCCAACAGCGGGTCGATCGACGGGACGACCGATGCGACGAGGAACGCCACGGGTGGGACGACCACGCCGCCAGTCGCGAACGCAGCCGTTCGAAGCGGGTACGAACCGAACCAGGCGCGAAGCGGCGGTGTGGCCAGCCAGCCGAGACAGATCACCACTGCGCCGAAGGCCACGGCCAGGAGAACGACGTGGAGGCCGCCGCTCCACAGGACGGCTAGCACGAACCGTCCGACTGGTCCCATCGCCCGCAGCACCGAGTCAATCGCGTCACCCGTTTCCGGGGCCGCCAGAACGAAGCCGGCGACGACGAGGACGTAGTACGCACCCGTTGGTAGGTCGGCGACGCGGCCCACCACCGACCGAAACGTCTGCGGTGACGTCCGGTCGGGACAGGCCAGTTCGAGGACGGTCCCTGCACACGAAGCCAGGAGCACCGCCACGGCGAGCAACGCGAGGACGGAGAGAACACTCGAGTGGGTACTGCTCGTCAACGCCTCGAGTATCACCGCCGTCGCGAAAAACAGCGTGCCGACAGTGCCAGTCGCCAGCAGGTGCGTCCCGGCCACGACGGGCAGGGACGTCACCGTGGAATCGCGAACCGGCCAGGCGAACGACGCCCAGTCGGTCGTCGCGTCGACCCCGGCGGCGCCGACGGCGAGGATCGCCAGGGAAGCCCCGGCGACCAGGAGCGCCTCGACGACACCCTCGACGACGGCCACGTTGAACCCGACGAAAACCGCGAACAGACCTCCCGTAACGAGCACGCTGCCGACGGCCCGTCGACCGAGCCGATCCGACGCGGCGAGCGCGACGCCCCAAACTACTCCGAGTGCGCCGAGGCCAGCCACCGTCCCCGGAAGTTCGACGCCAGCCCCCCAGCAGACGCCGACCGTCGTCAGCACCGCCAGGAGTGTGGCGGCCGTTCCGAGATCCGCGGATTCGTTCGTGCACTCCGCACTCACGAGGACCACCGCCGTTTGCCTCGGTCGACCGCGACGTGGAGCGACTCGTCGGGGTGCCACTCGACGACGCGAACGCCGTGGCTGCGAAGCGTCGACCGCCGACGGTCCGCCTCGAGGCGCTCGAGTGCCGCCGTGCCGTCGGACCGTTCGGCCACCGCAGGGCAGACGACCGTCACCTCGTGGCCGTACGCGCGGAATCGCCGGGCAGACGCGACCGGGTCGTCGTCGAGAAGCGGGGTCACGAAGACGAGCTGTTTCTCGTCGGCCAGGTGCCGGCAGAACCGGTCGACTGCGCGATCGCCGTGGGCGAGCCACGAGGGGCGACCGAACGATCCGCACCACTCCCCGTCGAGCAACCGGCGAACGCGAGCCAGCTGGTCGCGACCGGTTCGTGGGAGGAGGTAATCGCCGCGACCGCCGTAGAGGGCGACGCCGACGCGGTTGTTCTCGGCCAACAGGGTGGTCGACAGCCACTCGGTCGCCCGGATCGAGAGCGCCCTGGCGTCGAGTTCGCCCGGTTCGCGAACGACCGCGTTGTCGTCTCGTGCGTCGACGACCACGACGACCGACGCGGCCCGTTCCTCGCGGAACTCGATGGTCGTCAACTCGCCGGTGCGGGCGAGTCGCTTCCAGTCGACGCGACGCATCGGGTCGCTCGGCTGGAAGGGGCGAAGCGAGTAAAACTCGAGCCCTTCGCCCCCGACGTCGGTCTCGACTCGGCCGGTGTGCTGGATCGTCTGGCCTGCGAGCGGGAGCCGCTCGAGTGCGTCGTCCCACGACAGGCGGTCCGCGTTCGCTTCCGCTCCCTCGTCATCGCTATTGCTGCCGTCTTCGCCGTCGCCGGTACTGTCGCCATCGTCATCGTCATCGTCATCGCTCCCGAACTCGTACCGCGTCACCCGCCGTTCGCTCCCGCTGACGTTCCGGGTTTCGACGACGACGTCACCGAAGACGTGCGTGCCCCGTCGAGGGCGGACGACGTACTCGAGCGCGACCGATTCGCCCGGAGACAGACTGCCAATCGCCCGGGTTTCCCCCTCGACCGCCAGGTCGACCGGCGGCTCGTCGGCCACCCGAACGTCCGGAACGGCGCCGCTCCCCCGGTTGGTCACCTCGACGGAGACCGAAACGGACTCGCCGGGGACGGGGGCTGACGGCTCGAGTCGACGCTCGACGTCGAACGTCGAGGACGGCGGTGTCGTCGCATAGCCGTAAGCCGCGTACGTGAAGGCGACGACGGACGAGAGGAAGATGGTTGCGTCGCGAGCCAGGACGCCGGTGCCGATAGCGAGCAGAGCGATTCCGAGCGCGACCGTCCAGCGGTCGCTCGAGTCAGTCTGCTGGTCGGCGACGGTCCCCGCCGTTCGAACGGACCGTTTGTCGTCTGTGAGGGCGCCTGTACGCTCGGTCTCCTCTCCGCTCCCGCCAGCGCTCTCGTCTCCGCTCCTGCCATCACTCGAGGATCGTGATAATTCGCTCTCTTCACCGGAGGTGGTACCAGAATCCGTCGAAGCCGCCGTCTGTGAGACCCGCGATCCCGTTTCCGAACGGAAGTCGGCGCCGGTCTCCTGGTCGAGAACCGTCTCGGAGCCGCCCTTGCGACCCCCGTCGCCGCCGAGATCAAGCGCGTTCGCGTCGCTCATGGGTCCGCCCTCCCTCGGGATCGGGAAGACGCGTCGAATCGACGGGTTCCGGAATCCGACCGCGTCGCGAGGTGATTCTCGATCGGTACCTCCCGCAACGCCGCTAGCTCGGCCAGCGCCGCCTCGAGCTGTCGCTGTTCTCGGCGACCGGCGAGCCAGTCGAACAGTTGCATCTTCGCCGGCACCGACACCGATCCAGACAGGTAGGCGGCCGCCCGCACGTCGTCGGTCCACGTCCCCGACTGCACCTGCTCTCGTGCCTCGTCCACGCCGTGGCCGTCGGCCATCAGCGTCGTCATCACCGCGTCGGTTACGGCGACCCGGGTCCGGTTTCGGGCCCGCACCCGGAGCACACGCTGGTCCCGGGGCTCGTCGAGGGGCCCTCGCTCGAGCGCACGCTCGAGGTCGGCGCCGATCCGCTCGACGTTCGACTCGACGCGCTCGTCCGCCCACCCGAATCGTTCGTTCGGTCCGGTATCGGTCTCGCCCGCGGCCGAATGCAGGACGCCCAGCCCCAGCAGGGCAGCGACGCCGCCGCCGACGAGGATGACCCCATCCCGGGCGATGGCGCCCACCGCCGAGGGGATCGATTCGGTCGTCGCCAGGAGCGTCGCCAGCAGGGCGCCCGCCCCGACGAGGAGCAGGAGCGTTCGCTTCACTCCCGATCACCGTCCTCGTGGGAAGCCGTCGCGACAATTCGGTCGTAGGCCGCTCGAGCCCGACGAATACGGTCGTCCGTCGGTGGGTAGTTTCCGTACCGTACCTGTCGGAACGTCTCGGTGAGCGTCGACACGGCGGATTCGGGGAAGCCGGCGTCGACCGCCGCACTGGCGTATTCGCCCGGCGTCTTCGATCGATCCCGCCGCACGGAGACGAGTTCGGTCAGCGCGGCCCAGGCATCCTCGATCGTTTGCGGACCGGGGTCGTCCCGAGTTTCGTCCTCGTCCTCGTCTTCGTCGCCGTTGCCTCGAGTGGCCGTTCTCGATCCGGAACGGCTGGACGCCCGGCGACGGGTGAATCCACCGAAGAGCGACGCGACGCCGCCGGAGAGCGAGAGCCCGCCGAGCGAACCCAGTGTCCCCGACAAACCGGCCGGAATCGAGACGAGCACGGAGCCGAGCCCGCGCCCGAGACCCCGACCGACCAGCCCGATCCCGGATCCGATGGCTCGCCCGGTTCCGACGACGCCGTCGACGACCGCTGGCGTCACCCGGGTGAGTCCAATCGTCGCTGTCATCGTCACCTGGGGAATTCGCTTGAGTCGAAACTGCAATCGGGGGAGGAAACCGTCCGGAATCGTCACGTCGGCGTTCGCGACGCCGGGGGCTCGAGAGGGGTGCGTTGCCCGCCAGAGCAGGCCAATCGGGACGACGAGCAACCCGGTGAGGAGCAGACCGGCGGCCGGAAGGAAACCGACGCCGGCGCTGCCGTCGTCAGTATCGGCGCCACCGCTCTCGTCGGCAGCGGTTTCGTTTTCGCCGTCCGTCTCGTTCGACGCCTCGTCGGCCGAGTCGTCGGGCTCGTCGCTCGAGTCGTTCGCCCGGTCGTCGCTCTCCTCGTCGGGCGTCGACTCGTTCGCGTCGGGTCCGTCGCTCCGCTCGCTGTCGCGGTCGTCGGTGCCGTTCTCGCCGTCGGTCTCGGGTCCAGACTCGAGGTCGAGGTAGTGGTCGTCGCTCACGGCGTCCTGGTCGGGGTAGTCGCCGTAGCCGGCCGCGGGGAGGAACGCGGCGGCGGCGACGATCGCGAGGACACAACAGACGACGAGGGCGGCGTTGTGGCGGTCGTATCCCACACTATCGCTTCGTGCGTGGTCGACCCGTAAAAATGTTGCCACTGTGACCGGTAGTCGATCGGACAGTTTGACGGTCGCGACGTCTGCGCGACGAAACTATTTTCGAGCGACAGGTTCAACCCGATGCATGGTCTCTCGCGAACTCCTCGGGCGAATGGCGACGACCCTCGGCGCCGTCGTCCTTGCCAACCTGGTGCTCGCCCTCGTCTTCGTCGCACTGCTCGAGCCCTGGCTCGTCCCCGTCTTCGACGGCGTCGGGCTCTCTCGCGGCGTCGTATACCTTCTCTCGGCAGCGCTCTGTCTGGGGTGTCTACTCGCCGTCCAGTTGCGGTACGCACGCCTCGAGTTGCTGGAGGAAGCCGACGCCGCGGTACTGGGACCCGACGAGCGGCCGGAACTGACCGACCGCGTGACGCGACTCGCCGCCCAGCTAGACGTTGCCGTACCGACGGTTGCGGTGGCCGACACCGACGTGGCAAACAGCTTCGCCGTCGGCGGCGTCCGCTCGGGGACCATCGTCGTCAG
Source organism: Saliphagus sp. GCM10025317 (assembly GCF_042663665.1). Lineage (NCBI taxonomy): Archaea > Methanobacteriati > Methanobacteriota > Halobacteria > Halobacteriales > Natrialbaceae > Saliphagus > Saliphagus sp. GCM10025317. The sequence goes on along the minus strand of NZ_JBHTAQ010000007.1, from coordinate 1,452,896 downwards.
CGAGGGGCTCCTCGAGGCGCTCGAGCCCGCCGAACTCGACGCCGTCCTCGCCCACGAACTCGCCCACCTGAAAAACCGTGATGCGGCGGTGATGACCCTCGCCTCGTTCCTCCCGGCGTTGATCGCCGACGAACACGTCGTCTTCGGGGACCACCTGCCGCGGTGGACCCGTCCGTACGTCTACGGTGGACTCCTGTTCGTCGCGGCACTCCTCGGGTCGTCGTTCATCGACGCGCCCGTGTTCACCCTGAGCGGACTCCTGCAACTCGCCGTGGCCCTGGCGGTCACCGTCGTCGTCGGCGGGATCGTTCTCGGCGTCGTAGCAACCGCCGTCGTCTTCCTCAGCCGCAGCCTCTCGCGTCAGCGGGAGTTCGTCGCCGACCGGGTCGGCGCCATCGTCACCGGCGACCCGGCGACGCTCGCGAGCGTCCTCGAGCGCCTCGACGGAGGCTCGAGCGCCCCCGTGGAAGACGCGCGGACCGATGCGGAGGCGACGTCCGGCGGGCACTACCGCGGTCTCGAGGGAATGTGCTTGCTTCCGCACGGGTTCGAGCGGTCACGGGAGGGAGCGACGGACGGTGGCGGCCCGCTCCAGGTGGACACCTACGCCCATCCCTCGACGACCGAGCGTATCGCGCGGCTTCGAAAACTGGCTGCTGAACTAGAACGCACGCCTTACGTGGAGTAAAATTCCGGGACAGGAATACCTCAGACGGTATCGGAGACAGAACCAAAAAAACGGCCTCAGTCGTCGGCCGCCACGGACGGCGCATCGAGCGCCACGAACCCCGACTCGAGGTCCGCGAGCAGGTCGTCGACCGACTCGACCCCGACGGACACACGAATCAGCGTGTCGGTGATACCGACGGCTTCTCGCTCTTCCCGCGGGACCGGTTCGTGGGTCATTGCGGCCGGAAGTTCGATCAGGCTCTCGACGCCGCCGACGCTGACCGCGAGGGTGAACTCCTCGAGCGCCTCGAGGAACCGTTTGGCGTCCTCGAGTTCGCCGTCGAGTTCGAACGAGAGGATGCCGCCGTAGCCCTCCATCTGTCGAGTGGCGAGGTCGTGCTGGGGGTGGGACTCGAGGCCAGGATAGTAGACGTCGGTGACGGCGTCGTGGCCCTCGAGGAACTCGGCGACGGCCATCGCGTTCGCCTCGTGCTGGCGCATGCGCATCGGGAGCGTCTTGAGCCCTCGGAGGACGAGGTAGCTGTCGAAGGGCGCGAGCATGTCGCCGACGCCGACCTGCTGCTGGAACCTGATCTCATTCGCGAGGTCGTCGTCACTCGTGACGACGGCGCCGCCGATCGAGTCAGAGTGACCGTTCAGGTACTTCGTCGTACTGTGCGCGACGACGTCGGCGCCCAACTCGAGGGGGCGCTGGAAGTAGGAACTGGCGAAGGTGTTGTCCACGCCCAGAAGAGCGTCGTAGCTCTCGGCAATTTCTGCGATCGCGGCCACGTCACACAGGCTCATCCGGGGGTTCGTCGGCGTCTCCATCCAGATCACGACCGTCTCGTCGGTGACAGCGGCCTCGACGGCCGCCGCGTCGCTCCCGTTGACGAACGTCACGTCCACGTCGAGGCGGTCGCGAAACACCAACTCGAGCATCCGTCGGGTACCGGCGTAGAGGTCGTCGCCGGCGACGAGGTGATCGCCGGGTTCGACGCTCGAGAGCAGGGTCGTGAAGATTGCGGCAGTACCCGATGAGAAGGCCATCGCGTGCTCACCACCCTCGAGGCTCGCCAGGCGTTTCTCGAGGGCGTGTCGCGTTGGGTTCGAAAGTCGAGAGTAGAGGAACTCGCCGCGGTCGGGGTCGACGTCCTCGAGGCTGAGGTCGGTGTCGAGTCCGGGGAGGGCGAACGTCGAGGAGAGGTGGATGGGGGTAGTGACGTCGCCCGCCTCGCTCCCGACGTGGAACGGCTCCTCGCCGGTGGTGACGGCCCGGGTCTCGAACGCAGCGCGATCTTCCTGTTCCATACTCGACGTCCACGATGGATTGCCGGTAATAACTTTCCATCTACCAGTAATATTTGCCTCGCTCTCGTATTATCGGTAGCTATCTTTCACCCGAAGGCAGGAAGAATCGAGCCGAGACGCAAACCAATAACTACCGTGCGAATGAATATACGGCCATGAGTCTCTCCGTCGGCGTACTTGGGTATCGATTCATGGGTAGGGCACACGCGAACGCGTTCGCACGGCTCCCGATGTTCTTCCCCGACGCGCCGGACGTCGAGCGACAGGTGCTGATCGGCCGGGACGAGGACGCCCTCGCGGGCGCCGCCGACCGCCTGGGCTTCGCGTCGACGGCCACCGACTGGGCCGACATCGTCGACGAGGTCGACGTCTTCTACAACCTCGGGCCGAACCATGTCCACGCCGAACCAACCATCGCTGCCCTCGAGGCTGGCACCCCCGTCTTCTGTGAGAAGCCGCTCGCCCCGACGCTCGAGACCGCCGAGGAGATGGCCGCGGCCGCTCGCGAGGCCGGGGTCCCCGCCGGCGCCGCGTTCAACTACCGGTTCGTGCCGGCGATTCAGTACGCGAAGAACCTGCTCGAGGCGGGCGAACTGGGGGAGATCCACCACGTCCGCGGGCGCTACCTCCAGGACTGGCTGGTCGACCCCGAAGCCGAGTGGTCCTGGCGAAACGACGAGGAACTGGCCGGATCCGGCGCGCTCGGCGACCTGGGTTCGCACACGGTCGATCTCCTGCGATTCCTCGTCGAGAGCGACGACCTCGCAGGCGAGATCGAACGCGTCAGCGGACACCTCCGAACGTTCGTCGACGAACGGCCCACCGGGGACGGGGAGACGCGGCCGGTCACCGTCGACGACGCCTACTCCGCGCAAGTCGAGTTCGAAAACGGGACGATGGGCACGCTCGAGGCCTCGCGGTTCGCCACGGGGCACAAGAACGACCACACGATCGAGGTTCACGGCTCGAAGGGCAGTTTGAAGTTCTCCCTCGAGCGGCTGAACGAACTCGAGGTCCTGCGCGAGGGCAACCGTGGCTACGAGACCGTGCTGGTCACCGACGAGGACGACCCCTACGTCGATCACTGGTGGCCCCCGGGGCACGTCATCGGCTGGGAGCACACCTTCGTCCACGAGAATTACGAGTTCCTCTCGGCCGTCGACGCGGGCGAGGCGTACGAACCGAGCTTCGAGGACGGACTGGCTGCCCAGCGGGTCCTCGACGCCGTCGAGCGAAGCGACGAGCGTGGCGAGTGGGTGGGCCTCGAGTAGCCGGGAAGCGTCGCGGAACTGTTTCCTGAAAGATGCCGCTCGAGTCGAACCTCGAACCGAAACGGAAAGGGGCCGCCTCAGGTTTCCACGCCGAGGACGGTGTTGTCGTCGGCATCGCCGAACGCCACCCAGTCGTCGTCCGTTTTGGCTGCGTTCGCCTCACCTGGGCCGAACGTGTACGTCCCCGTCTCTTCAGGTGCCTCCGCGAAGTAGGTGAACGTGGCCGTCTCACCCGGAACCGCGGTCCCGAAGTAGACGTACTGCACGTCGCCGTCCTCCTCGACTCGCTCCACGTCGCCGTAGGCGTCGTCGACCGACCACTCGACGGGGACGACGTCCCGCACCATTGCTTCGTGTGAGACCGACTCGACGGTCACGTCGACGCGATTGGTCTGGCCCGCGGTGAACGTCGACCCGTCGTCCTCGCGACCGCCCGCCACCTCGAGCGTCTCGGGCGTGTCGGGGTCGACCAGGTCGACCTCGTTGTGCTTCGCGAAGTCGCCGGCTGCCGCTCGCCGAACGGCCGACGGCGCGTCGACGAAGCCGGCACCGGCGTTCCACGGCGTGTAGGCGGTGTGGGCGTCGCGGGCCTGAGCTTCGACCGTGTAGATGACGTCCGCGGGAGACCAGTCGTGGCCGTTCTTGCGCGCGGCGTCGATCACCAGGGCACAGATGCCAGCCGCGGCCGGGCAGGCCATGCTCGTACCAGTCATCGGCGAGTAGTAGAGTTCCTCGTCCGGCTCGAGCGCGTCCAGCGCGTCGGTTGGGCCGACCGTACTCATCACGGCGTTGCCCGGGGTCGCGACGCCGGGGCGATAGAGCCCGACCGGCCGGTACCGAAACGGTTCGCCGAGCTGCTCGAACGCCTCGAGGGCGATTTCGTAGGTGACCAGGACGTTGGTCGCGGGTTCGACCTCGATCCAGTAGGTCTCGCCACCCTCAACGTCCGTCGTCAGCGTCTGGTGCTGGTAGACCGGCTCTTCGCCGAGTTTGGCGACCTCCTCGCCGTCTTTCGAATCCCGGTGGACGGTGAGCGTGATCTGTTCGCCGTCCGGCGTCAACGAGAGGTCGAGTTCGAGGACGTCCGCGTTGTTCGGCGCGACCCACTCGTAGTAGTCGCTGCCGGTACCCGTAGGGCCGAGTTCGCCCGCCCACGACTCGGTGTCGACGACGTACTGCCCACGAGTCATCGCGGCGTGGAACTTCTCGAGGTTTCGCAGGGCCGTCCGGCGGTCGTAGTTCGTCTCGCGATCCTCGTCCGGCGTTCGTCCGCGCGAGGAGAAGTCCGTCACGTGCGCGTCGTCGCGGGTGGCCGCCACGCCGAGGACGTGCGGGGCCTTGGCGAACCGCGAGAGGGTGTCCGAATCGGGCCCGTCGTTTCCCGCCGCGAACACGGAGACGATCCCGCGCCGGAACGCCTCCCAGGAGGCGACGTTGACGGGGTCGTTCGGGTTGTACCGCACGTCGCGAGCGACGCCGTAGGAGTTCGACACTACGTCGGGGTCGAAGTCGTCGTCGGGGTCGTCTGCCCGGGCCAGCATGTGATCCCACGCACCGACGACGAACGGCAGGTAGACGGCTTCGTTGGTCGAGTACACCGACACGCGGGCCCCGGGGGCCATCCCGCGGTACTGCCCGTCGCTCGCCGAGCCGTCGCCGGCGACGGTGCCAGCGCAGTGGGTGCCGTGTCCCAGGTCGTCGGTGTCCGCGCCGGCACCGAGGTCGATCCAGTCCGGGTCGGGATCGCCCAGCGGATCATCGACCCACTGCCAGTTCGACTCGAGTCGCCCGTCGAAGTCCGGGTGTGGGCCGGAAAAGCCCGAGTCGATGACGACGGTATCGACCGACGAGCCGTCGTAGCCGAAATCAGACTGGACCACGTCAGCGCCCGTCGCCTCGCGGGAGTCGTCGTTGTAGAACTCGAGTTCGACGGCCTTGCTGACCCGCCGAACCGCGTCCCAGTCGGTGACGGTGGTGAGTTGGTCGCCGGTCAGGGCGGTGTAGGCCATCGGGAGCACCTCGTACTCGACGAGGCCCGCCTGCAGGTCGAGGTCTCCGAGGAGGCCGACCGATTCGGCGTCGTCGAAGACCACGATCACCTCCTGGAGCGCGTCGCTCGCGGTGTCGAGCAGGCCGTCGAGCACCGACGTGTCCGTGTCGGCTGCCGCGGTTCCCGAGAACGGGAGTAACGAGGCCGCGCCGGTGGCGCCGGCGGTCCTGAGTACTGTGCGTCGGTTTACGTGTCGTGACGTGTCCTCTGACATCGTGGAAGTAGATTCGTATCGGTAGTGGTCCGCTTCGAGACTCGAGCCATCGTTCGGGCCGCGGACTCGAGGCTCGAGGCGGTGAACCGGGTTCTAGGTGCTCTGACCGACGACGACGTTCGAGTCGCTCGTTCCCGTAATCGCGACCCAGCCGTCGCCCGCGTCGACCTCGGCCGGGCCGAAGTCGTAGGTGTCGCTCAGCAGCAGTTCGTCGGGCGCCTCAACGAAGTACTCGACCGACGTCTCGGTGTCGGCGGCGGCCGTTCCGAAGTAGACGTACTGGACGCCTTCGCCCGCCTCGACGCGGTCGACGTCGTCGGAGTACTCGGTCAGGACGTCCCACTCGGCGGGAACGACGTCCCGGAGTTCAGCGTCCGCGCTCGGGTTCGCGGTCAGCTGGACGTGGTTGGTCTGCCCGCCCGTGAAGACGCTGGCGTCGTCGTCGCGGGTGCCGTCGACGAAGAAGCCGTCCTCGACGTCGACCGAGAGGTCGAGGTGGACCTGCACGTCGTCGCCGTTGACGCAGCCCGGCACGTTGACCAGTTTCGCGACGACGAACACTGTCTGCTCGCCCGCGTCGCGGCCGAACGAGACGGACGTCTCGGCCGATCCCTGGAGTCCCTGGGCCCGTCCGAGTACGTTCGGTTCGCCGTTGTCGGCCGGGTTCGCCGCGTCGTAGACGAACAGGTCGATGTGCGGGTCGCCCTTCGCCGCGCCCTTGTCGCCGCCCGAGAGGTGACTGACCTCGATGTTGGCGGTAACCGTACCCGGTCCGGCCTGCACGTACCCCGCCGCGGCGCGCTCGTCTTCGGGGACGTTCAGGCCGACGACCTCGCTCGAGGTGCCCGACAGTTCTCGAGTAACGGCGTCGATGGCCGGGCCGGGGTTCACGCGGCCGTACCCCTCGAACGGGTCCCGCCCGCCGAAGTCGTACGTGGGTGCCTTCGCGCGGTGGTACGGCGCCGCGGTGAGCGCCGTCTCCGACGCCGTGGCGAGCAGCACCTGCTTGAGGCGCATCACGTCGTCGAAGTCCGTCTCCGCGGGTTCGGGCAGCGCGATGCTCGAGGGGGCGTCCTCCTCCATCGCCTGGGCGACCAGCCCGGCGGTGCCGTTCGTGTAGGGCGAGGCCATCGACGTGCCGGCCTTGCCGGTGTAGCCCCGGATCGGCGGCTGTTCGTCCTCCGGCTGGTCCGCGACGCCGGTGTCGGCCGCGTTGGCCGTATCCGTCACGTACCCGCCCGGCGCAGTGACGTCGGGCTTCATGTACGTGTCGTAGTCCTCCTCGTCGATGCCACCGATGCCGCCGCTCGAGTACGCCGAGATGCCGTCGAGCGGACCGGTCGCGACGACGGAGATAGCCTCGTCGGCGACGGCCGGCGAACCGTTCCCGTTTACCGGCGTCGCGGCGTTTCCTGCCGCCGCGACCGTCAGCACGCCCGCGTCGGCGATCTCCTTGATCCGAGCTGGGATGCGATCGAGCGTCCCCGCGGCCGCCCCCAGTGGCAGGCCGCCGACGTAGCCCCAGGACATGTTGACCGCGCGCATGTTGAACAGGTCGGCGAAGTCCGCGGCGTGTCGGCCCAGGTCCTCGGTCGGGCCCGAGAGGCCCTGCAGGCACACGAGACTCGCGTTCGGCGCGATACCGGAGTGGAAGCCGTCGTGTTCGCCGGTTCGATCGGCGGCGGTGGTGTCGGGGTCACAGAACGCTCCGGCGGCGACCGAGTCGACGTACGCAGCCGTCGCCAGTTCGCCTTCAGCCGTCCGGACGTAGACCGTGTAGGTGCCCGACTCCTCGGCCGGGGTTACGGCGGTCACGTTGTCCTGGACGCCCTCGTCGGTGTCGAGCGTGGTTCGCTCGAGTGTGCGCCCATCTGGTCCCTCGATCAGGACCTCGATCAGTTCGCCGAACGCGGACCCGAAGACCCCCGTGCCGGCGTCGGCCTCGACCTCGTAGGCGAGGTAGTTGCCGGTCACCGCCGAGAGCGCGGTGCGAGGATCGTCGGTCTGTACCGCGTCCGGGTCGATAGCGCTCGCCCGTCCACTCCCGCCCATGATGGACGCGCAGTGAGTTCCGTGGCCGTTCTCGTCGCGCGGTCGCTCGTAAAAGCCGTAGTTCGACCCGGCGTCGTACCAGCCCACCGTCTTGGGGGTGTCGGCCGTCGGCGTCCCGTCGGTTCCCTCGAAGACGACGCTCGAGTCGTAGGTCGTTCGCTCGCCCTCGTAGGCGAAGTACGTACCCGAAATCTCGTACTCCGAGAGCGTGTTGATGTACGCCTCGGCAACGAACCGGTACTGCCGGCCGGGCGTGACAGAGGTTCGAATCGTCTCGGGCATGCTGCCGGAGGCCGCTCGCGCGGCGGTCTCCCACTGGCCGTCGACGTACTCGTCGATCCGGAACTCGAGATCGTTGGTGTTTTCGACGAACGGCGACCACGAGAGCGAGGCGTCCAGTTCCTCGACGCCGCTGGGTGTCGTGAACTCGTGGTAGACCTCCTCGCCGGAGACGAACGTCCCCGGTCCCATCGTTCCCGAAAAGGACTCGGTGTCGCCGGTCTCGACGCGCTCGAGGTCGTTTTCGTCTGGTTTCGTGAGTTTGACCTGATCGTCCTCGATGAACGCCTGGACCCCGTTCCACGGCCCGAGGTCCGGATGCCGCGAGTCCAGGCCGGAATCGGTCAGTGCGATCGTCCGGTCGGTTCGACCGCGATAGCCTCTATCCCAGGCGTGACGCGCCTCGAGCGCCCGCCAGTTGAGGTATCGTGGATCGACGTCGTCTGTCGCTCCAACGGTGTTCGTCGCTGCCCCACCGGCCAGCGCCGCCCCTACGGCGACCCCGGTCGCTTTGACGAATGTTCGACGTGAGAACCCGATTCCCCTCTGCTGATCTCCGTTACTCCCTGACATGGGATGTGAACGCGTATTCCAACGTCCTTGATAACATAAACGGTTGTGACAAACCGATCCAAATGAGGCTACATGTTTGTGGAACGTATGGATAGAACGACGTTTTTTGTTGATGTTTTCAGAGTTCGTCGAACTATCGAGTCTCGCGAATCACGCTCGAACCCAGTGATCAGCTGGTCCAGCGTCGTCCAGGTTTGCCTCGAGAACGGTTCAGTATCGAACGACCGTTTTACAGTCCGTAGTCGTCCAAATACGCACGATCCGGAAGCGGCCACCGGCCGCAACCGATCGGCAGTATTTTGTCCGGCCCGCCACGAGTACGACCCAGAGAACCGTGTTGTCGGTCGAACTCCACGTCCACTCGTCGCTCTCGTACGACGGCCGCGACCCGGTCGAGTTCATTCTCGAGCAGGCCTCGGCCGTCGGCCTCGACGCCATCGCCATCACCGATCACGACGAAATCGCCGCGAGCCTCGAGGCCGTCGAACGGGCCCCGAACTACGGCCTCGTAGGCATTCCAGGCATGGAGATCTCGAGCAAGGCGGGCCACGTTCTCGGCTTCGGTCTCTCCGAAGCCGTCCCGCCGGGGCTCTCCTACGAGTCCACCCTCGAGGCGATCCGCGAGCAGGGCGGCATCGCCGTCGTCCCCCACCCGTTCCAGGAATCCCGACACGGGGTGATGGCCCGCGTGTCGCGCGCCGACCTCGCGCAGGCGGACGCCATCGAAGTCTACAACTCCCGACTGCTGACCGGGCGGGCTAACCGCCAGGCCGAACGCTTCGCGCGCTCCCGAAACCTGCCGATGACCGCCGGGAGCGACGCTCACATCGGCGAGATGGTCGGCCAGGCGGTCACTCGCGTCGACACCGACGACCGTTCGGCCGACGGGATCCTCGAGGCCATCGCCGACGGACGGACGACGATCGAGGGGAAGCGAACGCCCTGGCACATCAGCTTCCGGCAGGCCGCCGGCGGCGTCAAGCGCCGGATCAAGGGTGGCGTCTTCCAGCTGTTTCGATGACGGACTCCGATTCCCGTTGCGATACCGACGGACGCCCTCTCCGGGGCACCTCGCACGCCCTCGTCCGCGACGCCCTCGAGACGCGGGACCCCTTCCCTGGAACCGCGGGCTTCGCCGGCTGGATCGACGACACGCTCGTGCGCGACGTCCTCGGGCGCGTTCCACTGTTCGTCGAGGAACCAGTCCTCGAGGGAGACGACTCGTTGGCCCCCGAACGGGTGGGGTTTTCGCCCATTCCCCTGGCGGAGCCAGCGCTCGTTCCCGCGGGCTCCCGCCTTGGACCGGCGGGACTCGAACAGGTATGGTCCCTTCCCGAAATCGACGTCTCGGAACCGAAGGCCAGCGGAGGCGACGACGCCACCGCCATCGACGCTGTCGACGACGCCATCCTCGAGGCTATCGACGCCGTCGACGCACAGAACGTCGCCGTCGCCTTCTCCGGCGGGGTCGACTCGGCGCTCGTCGCCGAGTTACTCGACGCGCCACTATACGTCGTCGGCTTCCAGGGCAGTCACGACGTCGAAGCCGCTCGCATGGCCGCCGAGGCGATTGGCCGAAACCTGACCGTCGTTTCCCTCGAGCCGAGCGACCTCGAGCGCTCGACGCCCAAGGTCGCCCGCGAAATCGGGCGAACGAACGCCATGGACGTCCAGATCGCGCTTCCGCTGTACCTCGTGGCCGAACGAATCGCCGCGGACGGCTTCGACGCGATGGCCGTCGGCCAGGGAGCCGACGAACTCTTCGGCGGCTACGAGAAGATCGTCCACCTCGATCATCGCGTCGAGGCCGAGACGGTCCGCGGTGCGGTTCGAGAACAGATCGAGACGCTCCCGGACCAGCTCCCGCGAGATGTCCTGGCAGTCGAGGCCGCCGGCGTCGAAACCGTTGCGCCGCTGCTCCACGACGCCGTCGTCGAGGCGGCGCTCGCGCTTCCCCCGCACCTGCTCGCCGACGAGGACGAACGAAAGCGAGCGCTCCGGGCGGTCGCCAGCCGATACCTCCCCGACTCCGTTGCCCGGCGGGAGAAAAAGGCCGTCCAGTACGGGAGCCTCGTCGCTCGCGAACTCGACCGTCTCGCCCGCCAGGCCGGCTACAAACGCCGGATGGACGATCACGTCACGACGTACGTGGAGTCGCTGTGCTCGAGCGATAGCTGATCGGTGGAATGGCCGCGCGGAACGGGCGGTCGACGATTCGAAGTGCGGGCTCAGGTCCAGTCGCCGAGACAACGCGAGGAACAGAAGTGCAGGTCGACCGTCTCCGATGGCTCGCTCTCGAGGTGCGTCTTGAGCGTGTACGCGACCGAGTCGTTCGTGGCACAGTTATCGCATTCCATACGAGGTACATCGAGACTCCCTACCCTTACTATGGGGTCGTTAACGCCCCTCGAGCGGCGGAAATCCCTCGTTTCAGGGGAATCAAGGCGGGCCTGAAGGGGACGCGATTTGCACGAGTGCTCGAGGAACATTCGGATTCGAACGCGAGCGCGCCGGGGACGATAACCCGTCCGGCCCCCGGCGTATCGAAACCCTTACTCCCCAATGCCCGTAGTGGTCGCATATGACCGAGGACGCCGTCACCCCCGAGGCCGTCCGCCACGTCGCGGCGCTGGCCCGGGTCGATCTCGAGGACGACGAGGTCGACCAGTTCACCGAGCAGTTCGCCGACATCCTGGCCGCCTTCGAAACGCTCGATTCGGTTCCGGACGTCGACACCGACGCCGACCTGACGAACGTCATGCGTGCCGACGAGGTCCGGGAGAGCCTCGAGACGGACGCGGCGCTCCGGAACGCGCCGGACAGCGAGGACGACTACTTCAAGGGGCCGAACGTCTCCTGACCAGCCATGAGCGAGGACATCTTCATCACCGAGACGACCATCGACGGGGCCGACGACGGGCCGCTGGCCGGCCAGACGGTCGCGGTCAAAGACAACATCTCCACGGCGGACGTGCGAACCACCTGCGGATCGCGGATGCTCGAGGAGTACGTCCCGCCGTACGACGCCACGGTCGTCGACCGCATCACGGAAGCGGGCGCCACCATCGTCGGCAAGGCGAACATGGACGAGTTCGGCATGGGAACCACCACCGAAACCTCCTACTTCGGCCCGACGGACAATCCCGCCGCGCCGGGACACGTTCCCGGTGGCTCCTCCGGTGGCTCCGCCGCGGCCGTCGCGGCCGGCGAGGCCGACCTCGCGCTGGGTTCGGACACCGGCGGCTCGATCCGCTGTCCCGCCGCGTTCTGCGGCGTCGTCGGGATCAAGCCGACCTACGGGCTCGTCTCCAGGTATGGCCTCGTCGCCTACGCCAACAGCCTCGAGCAGATCGGCCCGCTCGCGGCCACCACGGAAGGGGCTGCGACTCTCCTCGACGTCATCGCCGGCCCCGACGAGTACGACGGGACGACCCGCGAGGACCCCAACGCCGACCGCGGAACCTACGCCGAGGCGGCCGACGGCGACGTGGACGGCCTCACCATCGGTATCCCCACGGAACTGCTCGAGGGTGCCGACGAGGGCGTCGTCGAGACCTTCTGGGACGCCATCGGCACGCTCGAAGACCAGGGGGCGACCACACACGAGGTCAGCCTCCCCTCCGTCGAACACGCCGTCGAGGCCTACTACGTGATCGCGATGTCCGAGGCGTCCTCGAACCTGGCACGCTTCGACGGCGTCCGCTACGGCCACTCCGGCGGTTACGAGGGCAACTGGAACGAGTCGTTCTCGAAGGCGCGCGCGGAAGGGTTCGGCCCCGAGGTCAAACGCCGCATCCTCCTCGGCACGTACGCGCTCTCGGCGGGCTACCACGACAAGTACTACAAGAAGGCCCAGGACGCCCGCGCGTGGGTCAAACAGGACTTCGACGCGGCGCTCGAGGAAGCGGACGTTCTCGCTTCGCCGACGATGCCGGCCACGCCGTTCGAACTCGGCGAGAGCCTCGACGACCCGCTCCAGATGTACCTGGCCGACGCGAACACGGTGCCGGTCAACCTGGCAGATCTCCCGGCGATTTCGGCACCCGCCGGCGAGACGGACGGGCTCCCAGTGGGCGTCCAGTTCGTCGGCCCCGCCTTCGGCGAGCGCCGTCTCGTGCGAGCGGCGAGCGCACTCGAGTAGATTCGTTTACGTAAATTTATATACTTGATTTGTGAACCGAGACACGAGTTGACGACGAGAGGTCCCCATGAAGATTAGACCCGATCTGGACGTCGAGTTTACCGAAATCGAGTTCGACGAGTTCTCTCGCGCCTGCGACCTCGTTGAGGAGTACTTCGGCGAGGCGATCGACGACGTCGCCCTTCACGCGCCAGTCTCGCGACGCCAGCTCGTCGCCGTGCTCGCACGCGCCCAGCTCTCGGGCCGGCAGCTGGCGATCGACGGGCTGACCGACGAAGGCGAGATGGTCTACCAGTCGAACGACGAGACGCTCCTCTGGCTCGACGGCGACTTCTGGCTCGACATGCGCGGACTCCACCACCTCAGTCCCGACGAAGGGCGGGCGGCGCACGAGGTCCACCGCCGCCTCATCGAGGCGATCGACGGCGACGTTCCCTACTACAACCGCGAGCGAGACCCGTTCGTGTTGATCGAACGGCGTCCCGACGGCGTCTGAAAACGGGGATTTCTGGGGCGAAAATCAGCGAACCGCCAAACGCGAACCGCGAGCCGTCACTCCTGGTAGGCCAGGTTCATGATCCACTGCGAGAAGGCGTCGCTGTTGGGATCGACCTCCTCCTCGCCGATGAACGGCGAGAGCATGTCGCCGGCCATCAGCAGAGTGAAATCGAGGTCTCGAGCCGTCGGCGTGATGTAGTAGGTGTTGTGTCCGTTGTAGACGGTCTCCTCGCGGTCGACGAGTTCCTTCTCGACCAGCGACTCGACAATTCGGCTTCCCTTGCGCGAGGAGACCCCGAGTTCCTTCCAGAAGTCGCTCTGGTGGATCCCGCTCGTCTGGCGGACGAGTTCGAGACCCGCGAACTCGTCTTCTGACAGCTCCGCTTCGGCGGCCGAGACGCTCATCGCGACTCCCCTCCGACCGTACCAATCGGTCCTGGTTCCGGCGCGTTCATACTCCATCCACCGGTCGCAAGCCGCTTAAATGTGCCCTTCGCGGTCGGTCAGGTTCGAGGCCAGTGGCTCGAGTGGACGCTCCAGGCAACCCCCGGAGTCGACCTCGACATCCCGATACGGCGTTCGACACGGCGGGCCGTCGGCGAACGCGTACCCTCGCCGGTCCCCGAGGACGATCAGCGACGACGACCGCGTGCCGTACCCGTCGCCGTGGACGCAGACGCCGTACTCGTGATCGCCGAGGACGATCCGGGCCCGCTCGAGCCACTTGAACGCCGGCGTGCGGATCGAGTCCGCGCCGGAGACCAGGTCGACTGCCGCGGCGGAGAGCTCCCGCTGTACGCGGCGGGCGTTCTCGGCCTGGGTCGTCGCGGCGTCCGCTTGCCGGTGTGGAATCTCGAACGTCTCGTCGAAGCCAACGTTGACGACGACGTGCACGCCCGATTCGAGCGTCGTCGTCCGCAACCTGCCGTCCCACTCGAGGACGAAGGCGTTCTCGGGGTCGGCCACCACGAGACTGAAGCCCGCGTACTCCACGGCGTCGACGGCCTCCTCCACGAACGTCCGGGCCTCGAGCGCGGACGGCCGCTCGAGTGCGTCGGCGACGAGGCGGCCGCGAGAGCGTTCGCCCGCGAGGTCGGCGTCGGTCCACCGGTTCGTGATCCCCACGAACAAGTCGTGGTCGTTGAACCCGATCCAGGTGCCGCCGGCCTCGGCGTCACGCGGGGCGACGACGAGGGGGTCGGTCGCGTACAGGTCTGGGGAGTCGCTCGGTCGCTCGAGGCCCTCGTCGCGGTTGGCGGCGACGACGACCGGCGCTTCCTCGAACACCTGCCAGGCGAGCGTCAGGGTGCACACGCTGAAAAGGACGGTCGCGACGCCCTTAGCCCTTTAGCAGACCGCACTGACCGCTCGGCATTTCATCGGTTGCTCGAGACATCGACGCCCGTTCGGCCCCTCATCGGCCGCTTGAGACGTCGACGCCCGTCTCCTCGAGCCGCGCGCGGACCTGCTCGCGGTCGACGGTTCCGGAGTGTGTTCGCGGGAGCGACGACGCGATCCCGATCGTCTTCGGACACTTGAACCCGGCCAGGCGGTCGCGGCAGTACGCTCTGAGCGCGTGCGGTTCGATCTCCCCCCCGCTCGAGGCGACGACCAGCGCGCCGACGCGCTCGCCCCACTCCTCGTCGGACAGGCCGACGACGGCGGCGGCCGACACCGCGGGATGGTCCTCGAGGACGGCAGCGACTGCCGTGGGATCGACGTTCTCGCCGCCGGTGACGATCCGGTCGCTCTGCCGATCGAGGATCCAGAGGCGACCGTCCTGGTCGCGCCGGCCGAGGTCGCCCGTGTGGAGGCCGCGCTCGTCGAACGCGGCCCGCGTTCGCTCGGCCTCGAGGTAGCCCGGCGTGACGGTCGGGCCGGAGACGACGATTTCGCCCGTCTCGCCCGCCTCGACGGGGTCCCCGTCGTCGCCGAGAATCGTCACCTCGGTGCAGACGAGCGGTCGTCCGACGGTGCCCTCGTGGGCGACCGCCTCCTCGGGCGTCGCCGTCGCGATCTGGGAGGCCGTTTCGGTCATGCCGTAAGTTGGGCACGCGGGGACGCCGCATCGTCCACAGCGGTCAATCAGGTCGGGGCTCGCGGGAGCGCCGCCGAGCAGGACGAACCGGAGGCTCGCCGGCGGCCGCCAATCGGCCTCGAGCAACCGCGAGAGCATCGTCGGGACGAGCGAGACGCCGGTCACGTCGTGCGATTCCATCGTCCGTGCGGTCGCGTCCGGCTCGAACTCGCGCTGGAGGACGACCGCCGTCCCGTACAGCGCCGACCGAAAGACCGGCGCCAGCCCCCCGACGTGGTACATGGGGAGACAGCAGAGCCAGCGGTCGTCGGGGTCGACGCCGAGCCTGAACGCCGACGCCGTGGCGCTCGAGACGAGGTTCCTCGTGGTGAGACGGACGCCTTTGGGTTCGCCGGTCGTGCCCGAGGTGAATACGACGAGAAGGTCGTTCTCGCCGCTGTGTCCGTCAGAGTCGGCCAGTTCGGTGGTTCGATTCGTCTCGCCTCCCGTACCCGACTCCGACTCGAGTGCCGGGTCTCGTCCCGCGCTCGACTCGAGTGACCGGTCGCGCCCCGCGTTTGGCTCGAGGGAAACGAGCGACGCAAGCGATGCGAGCAGACTCGAATCGTTCCCGCCCCGCTCGCCGTCCACCGAGTAGATCAGAACCGATCCGTCACCGATGTCGCGTGCCAGGCCCTCGGTCTCGTCTTCACAGATGAGGGCGAAGGTGTTCGCTCGAGTCGCCTTCGACCGCAACTCCTCGGCCGTCTCGCGGACGTTCAGCAGGACGAGCGTTCGCTTCCCCCGCATTGCCGCGAAGAGCAGCGTCACGAACGCGGGCCGGGTCGTCAGGACGACGCCGAGTCGATCACCCGGCTGGCCCGGCAGCCGCTCGAGGAGGGCGTCCACGGCTCGATCGAGTTCGCCGTAACTGTATCGAGTGCCCTCGTCGGCGTCGATCAGCGCTGTCCGCTCGGGCGTCGTCGCCGTTCGCCGCGCGAGGAGGTCCTCGGTCGCCCACTCGAGCCCCGTCGGGTCGTTTGCACCCGCCGGGCCACCTGCGCCCGTCACGTCGCCCCCCACACGTCGTCGATGCCGAGCCCCTTCGCTTGCGGGACGACGGAAGCGCCCTTCTCGAAGAGCACGGGGTCGCGACCGAGGTCCGTCTTCAGCAACTCGCCCGTCGCCAGGCCACAGGGCGGGACGTCGGGCACCGAGGCTGCGAGGTGAACCGCCGCCGTCCGCGCCACGACGCCGTCGATGGTCGTCGTCACCAGGCTCTCGAGGCCGAGCTCGCTGGTCCAGGTGACGACCTCCCGGGCGACGTCCAGCCCGCCGAGGGCCATCGGCTTCAGGATCAGCACGTCGGCGGCACTCGTCTCGCAAATCGCGTCGACGCCGTGCTCGAGCAGGCCCTCGTCCAGGGCGATCTTCGGGCCGCAGCCGCGGAGGTCGGCGTGCCCCTCGAGGGCTCCGGCCGGCAGCGGCTGTTCGACGATCGAGACGCCCGCGTCGTCGAGTCCGCGGATGGCCTCGACGGCCTCGTCGAACGTCCACGACCCGTTCGCGTCGACCCGAACCTCGACGTCGTCGCCGACGGCCTCTCGGACGCGCTCGACGCGCGTCACGTCCTCGTCGACGGAGCGCCGGCCGACCTTGAGTTTGCACGACCGAAACCCGCGATCGACGGCGTCGCGTGCGGCCGCCGCGGTCGCGTCCGCGTCGTCGTCGCCGACGGTCGAATTGACCGGAACCCTGGCGACTCGAGAGCCGTCGCCCAGGTACTGATAGAGCGGACGCGCCCCGCGGGTCGCGTAGCAGTCGGCGATTGCCAGGGAGACGCCGTGTCTCGCCGCCGCCGTATCCTCGACCGCGTCCAGGGCGGCGCCCGACCCGTCCGCGGCGGCATCGACAGCTTCCTCGAGCGCGCGTTCACAGTCCTCGAGGGATTCGGTCCAGCCCGGAAGCGGGGTCGCCTCGCCGATGCCGACGACCTCCTGAAACTCGGCGCGAATCAGGAACCCCTCACGGGTCGTGATCGTCGCGTCGCCCGACTCGAAGGGCTGTTCGAGTTCGAGTTCGAAGGGGCGAAACCGGAGGTCGAGGCCCATCAGAGCCCCACCCCGGTTCCGACCGCGGGCCCGACCTCGAGGCCGATGCCGACCGCGAACAGGAGCGCGTGTCCCGCCAGGAGTTTCCCGGTCTGCTCGAGGGCCGGGTTCAGCGCCTCGCCATCGGTTCTGGTCCAGATCGTGCGAGTGACAGCGAGCGCGTACGGGGCGGTGAGCAGCGGAAGGAGCACCGAAGCGGAGAATCCCCAGCCGAGCCAGAACCAGAGCGGGACGACGTAGGCGAGGGAAACGAGCCCCGCGTACTCGAGGCGACTGAACCGGTAGCCCAGTCGCACGGCCAGCGTGCGCTTGCCCGTCTCGGCGTCGGTCTCGAGGTCGCGGACGTTGTTGACGACGAGAATCGCCGTCGAGAGGCCGGCGACGGGAAGGCTCGCTGCGAACGCCTCGAGTGGCATCGTCCCGGCCGGTATCGTCGTGATCAGGGGCTCGACGTGGGCGGCCGCCTGGACGTAGAAGGTGCCGACGACGGCGACGACGCCGAAGAAGACGAAGACGAAGAGGTCCCCGAGGCCGTGATAGCCGAGGGGATAGGGGCCGCCGGTGTAGGCCCAGCCGCAGAAGACGCTGACGAGGCCGATGACGAGAATGGGAAGGCCACCGACGTAGACGAGGTAGACGCCCGAGAGGATGGCCGCGGCGAAGGTGACGAGTGTCGCGAATTTGACCGCTCCGGCGTCGATCAGCCCCGACTGGGTGACCCGAGTGAATCCCTCGCGGTCGTCCGTGTCGGCACCCTTCACGGCGTCGTAGTAGTCGTTGGCGAAGTTCGTTCCAATCTGGATCAACGCGGCCCCGACGAAGGCCATCAGCGCGGGGAGCGCCGCGAACACGCCCTCGGAAACGGCGAGTCCCGTTCCCACGAGCACTGGCGCGGCGGCCGCCGGCAGCGTCTGGGGACGAGCGGCCATCACCCAGGCCTTCGTTTGAGACACCTCTGCCGTACTCATTGTTCGAACGTGCCACTCGAGAGAGTGTTAACGTTGGCATTGCGGCCGCGGTGGTGCCTTTCGGTGGCTGTCAGCGTCGGACCGCCGCCGCCAGCCGCTCACTCGCTACTTTCGGATCGTCGGCAGCCGTAATCTCGCTGATCACCGCGACGCCGGCAGCACCGGCCTCGACGACGGGACTCGCGTTCTCAGCGGTGATCCCGCCGATGCCGATCACGGGGATCGAGACGGCGTCGACGACGCTGGCGATTCGTGCCGGCCCGACGCCCGATTCGTCGGGGTCGACGTCCTTCGAGGACGTGGTGTAGACGGCGCCGACGCCCAGGTAGTCCGCGCCGTCGGCTTCCGCCCGCTTCGCGTCGGTGACGGTGGAGGCCGAACAGCCGACGATCGTGTCGGGACCCAGGAGGTCTCGAGCGACCGCCACTGGGAGGTCGGACTGGCCGACGTGGACGCCGTCGGCCTCGATCGCCAGCGCGAGGTCGACTCGATCGTTGACGATCAGGGGAACGCCCGCGGCCGCGGTCCGCTCGCGGAGTTCGAGCCCGAGTTCGTACCGACGGCGGGCACTCGCGTCCTTCTCCCTGAGCTGAATCACGTCCACGCCGCCCTCGAGTGCCGCGTCGACGACCTCGAGGGTCGATCTCCCGGCCGAGACGGACTCCTGGGTGACGAGGTAGGTGCGCCACCCGCCCGGATCCGTTGCGCTCGAGTCGGTCATCGTCGCTCTCGGGCTAGTAGTGCCACGGGTACTGTTAGTAGTGCCACGGGTACTCCGAGAAGTCCGGCTCCCGTCCCTCGTTGAACGCGTCCCGGCCCTCCTTGGCCTCGTCGGTCATGTAGCCCAGTCTCGTCGCTTCGCCGGCGAACACCTGCTGACCCACGAAGCCGTCGTCGGCCATGTTGAACGCGTACTTGAGCATCCGCATCGCGTTCGGGCTCTTGGCGTTGATCTCTGCAGCCCACTCGAGGGCGGTCTCCTCGAGGTCCTCGTGGGGGACGGCCTCGTTCACCATCCCCATCTCCGCGGCCTCCTCGGCGGAGTAGGTCTTCCCGAGGAAGAACACCTCGCGGGCCTTCTTCTGGCCGATCTGGCGGGCGAGGTACGCGGAGCCGAAGCCGGCGTCGTAGCTCCCCACGTCGGGATCGGTCTGGAGGAACTTCGCGTGCTCCTCGCTCGCGAGCGTGAGGTCACAGACGACGTGCAGGGAGTGGCCGCCGCCGACGGCCCAGCCCGGAACGACGCAGACGACGATCTTCGGAATGTGGCGGATCAGGCGCTGGACCTCGAGGATGTGCAGTCGGCCTTGTTCGGACGCGCGCGCTTCGTCGCCCTCGTACTCGTAGCCGGCCTCGCCGCGAATCGACTGATCGCCGCCCGAACAGAAGGCCCAGCCGCCGTCCTTCGGCGAGGGGCCGTTCCCGGTCAGCAGGACGCACCCGACGTCGGTCTGGCGCTTGGCGTGGTCCAGGGCGTCGTACAGTTCGTCGACGGTCCCCGGCCGGAAGGCGTTGCGCACGTCGGGGCGGTCGAACGCGATGCGGACGGTCCCCGACTCGAGCGAGCGGTGGTACGTGATATCGCGGAAGTCGAATCCCTCGACCGGCTCCCACCGGTCGGGGTCGAACGTTTCCGAAACCATGGTTCGACGTGGGTCCGAGGTCGTGAAATAGGTTCTCGTCTCCCGCTGCTCTCGTTACCGTGTGCGGATTCGCTCCTCGACGGACCGTCGCGCTCGATCAATCGACCTCGAGGTCGAGATCCTCCATGAAGACGAGTTCGCCGGACCGCTCGAGCCACTCGACGCCCAGCTTGACCGTCGGCGGGACGAGCGCCGTGGTGAAAATCGCTGTGAAGACCAGAATGGAGAAGAGTTCCTGGCCGATGATGCCCGCCGAGAGCGCGATCGAGACGATAACGATCTCGACAGTGCCGCGGCCGTTCATCCCGAACCCGATAACGAGTCCCTCCTTCGAGGTGAGTTTCGTCGGGAGCGTAAACAGCCAGCTCCCGAGAATTTTACTGAGAAATGCGGTCGCAACGATGAGCGCGAGGAGTCCCAGGCTGTCGGTGAACACGTCGAGCGTGAGCTCGAACGCGATGGTGACGAAGAATATCGGCGCGAACAGACCCATTGCCAGATCGTACATCACGTCGTACATGTGCTCGTAGATGTCCGGCTCGAGCTGGGCCTGGCGAAGGAACAGTCCGGCGATGAACCCGCCGATAATCATGTGCAAATCGACGAGCGCCGCGAAGAACGCGAAGATGAGGGCGACGATGAGCGCGACGGTGAACGCGGACGTCTTGTCGACGAATCGGTGACGCTCCATCCAGCCTTCCATCCCGCTCCAGACGTACGGCAGGAACCGATTGCCGAAGACGAGCGCCGCCGCGAAGTACAGCAGGGCTTCGCCGACGACCAGGCCGAGGCCCAGCGGGGTGACGTTGCCCGTTTCGACGAAGCTCATGACGCCAGTAAACACGACCATCACCCCCACGTCGGACAGCAGGGCACCGCCGAGGAGCACCCCTGCGATCCGCGTGTCGAGGATGTCGAGGTCGACGAGAATCCTGGACTTCGTGGCCAGGGAGGTTGCAGCCATGGCGATGCCGATGAAGAGCGCCTGCTCGATCGAGACGCCGATGAAGACGCCGACCAGGTAGCCGAGTCCGAACGGAGCGATGAAGCCGCCGAACGCGACCATCAGCGCCTGTGGCCCGAGTTCGAACAGGTCGTTGATGTCGACCTCCATCCCGACGTAGATCATCAGCAAGAAGACGCCGAACTCGGCGAAGACGTCGAGCGTCTCGCTCGGGTGCAAGAGCCCCAGCAGCGCGGGCCCGAAGAGGATTCCTGCGAGGATCTCCCCCATCAGGGCGGGATAGCCGACGCGCTCGACGAGGAGCCCGAATATCCACGCGAGCGTGAGCACCAGCAGCAGGTTCAGGAGATCGATACCGGCGGCTTCGACCATCTATGGGTCCGAGTACCCCCGCCAGCGGTAAGAGGATTGGTAACGAGGCATATACGCGGGTCGTACCGGCAACGGTCTCAATGAGCTCTCACTCGAGGTCGCGAACTGCCTTCAGGACGCGCTCCTCGAGCGCTTCCCGCCGACGGTGGCTCGCCTCGGCGTCGAACGACACCGAGAGTAGTTGCGTCCCGGGCGCTGCGAGCGACTCGCGGTAGGCGTCCTCGAATGTATCTGGCGCGACGTGGCGAACGTCGAACCCGTACAGTTCGCCGAAAGGATCGAACTCGAGGCCGTGAGGCGTCCTGAACTGCTCCGTGAAGGGTGGATCGAACAACTCGATGGGAAGTTTGTGGAAAATGCCGCCGCCGTCGTTGTCGAGGAGGACGATCGTCGCGTCGACGCCACAGCGCTCGAGCGCGAGCAGGCCGTTGGCGTCGTGGTAGAGCGCGAGGTCGCCGGTGACGAGCACCAGTGGGTCGTCGGTCGCGCTGCCGGCCCCCAGTGCGGTGCTCACTATCCCGTCGATCCCGCTGGCCCCGCGGTTCGCAAGGACGGTGAGGTCCGCGTCTCGAGGCTCGCCGAAGCGGTCTGCGTCCCGGATCGGCATGCTGTTCGAGACGAAGACGGTCGACGGGTCGGGGGCGTGCTCGAGCACCGTCGCGAGGATGGCCCCCTCGAAGGGAGCGGACTCGAGGCTCGATCGAGACCGGGCCGTGTTGCACAGTTCCCAGTGGCGCGCTTCGGCCGCCGCGAGCGTCCCGAGCCAGTCATCATCAGCTCGCTCGCGGGCTGTCTCGACCTCGAGTTCGCTCGAGACGGCCTCGAAAAGGGATGTCGGTTCGGAGACGACGAGATCCGTCGCGGTGAACGTCGCCTCGCGCCACTCGCCCGCCGGATCGACCAGGAACTGCTGACAGTCGGCGTCCCGCAGCGCGTGTCGGAGAGGTTTCGACGTGGGAGAGGCGCCGAATCGGAGGACGACGTCGGGATCCGGGACGGCCTCGACGTACGTGTCGTAGCCGCCGTAGACGCCCGGAAACGACTCGCCCGGCGTCTCGAGGTGCGGCCCGAACCGCAACGTCGACAGCGGGTCCGCGAAGATCGGCGCGCCGACGGCTGTCGCGAGGTCGACGACGGCGCTCGTTGCAGGTTCCCTGACCGGCGGATCCGCCGGTCCCGCAACGAACAGCGGCCGGGTCGTGTCCTCGAGCGCTCGAGCGATGCGTTCGGGTGTTCGCGAGTCCTCCGGCGACGACGTCTCCCCCGCAGACACCCGAACGAACGACCCGTCGCGTCCCCGTCCGGCCAGCGTGTCCTCGAGCCCCGCTGGCACCGCGTCCGGCACTCGCGTCGGCTCGAGAGGCTTGCGGAACGGACAGTTCAGGTGAACCGGGCCAGCCGGCGTGCCCGTCGTTTGGGCGAGGGCTCGAGCGGCCGTCGTCCGCAGGCTTCGAAGCGCGCGTTCGTCGGGTTCGGGCACCGAGAGTTCGGCGTACCAGCGAACGGCGTCGCCGTAGAGTTTCACCTGGTCGACCGTCTGATTCGCCCCACTGTCGCGCAGTTCGGGCGGCCGGTCAGCGGTCAGGACGAGCAGGGGAACCCGGGCCTGACTCGCCTCGATCACCGCCGGGTGGAAATTCGCCGCGGCCGTCCCCGAGGTGCAGACGAGCGCCGTGGGCTCGCCGGTTCGTCGCGCGTGTCCGAGGGCGAAAAAGGCCGCCGAGCGCTCGTCGAGGTGGGAGTACGTCTCGACGTCGGGATGCTCGGCGAACGCCACCGTCAGCGGCGTCGACCGACTGCCGGGGGCGAGACAGACGGCCTCGAGCCCTCCGGCGGCCAGTTCGTTGACGAGCGTGCGACCCCAGAGTGTCGCGCGGTTCGGTGCCGTCATGAGATCACTCGCGGAGTTCGTCCAGGATCGGTCGGTACTTGAGCACGACCTCGTCCCACTCGTCGTCGGGGTCGCTGTCGGCGACGATGCCGTTGCCGGCGAACAGCGTCACTGCGTTATCGCGGGCGACCCCCGACCGGATGCCGACGGCGAACTCGCCGTCGCCGGCAGCGTCGAACCAGCCGATCGGTGCCGCGTACCACCCCCGGTCGAACGTCTCGACGTCGCGGATCGTCTCCCAAGCGGTTTCGGGAGGAATGCCACCAACCGCGGGCGTCGGGTGGAGCGCCTCCACGACGTCGAGCACGTGGTGGTCGGCCTCGAGCGTCGCCTCGATTGGGGTCCAGCAGTGTTGAATCGTGGCCAGCCGTTTGACCCGCCGCTTCTCGACCTGAATGTCGGCCGCGAGCGCCTCGAGCTGGCTGCGAATCGTCTCGACGACGATGCCGTGTTCCCGCCGGATCTTCTCGCTGTCGAGGAGTCGGTCGGCCAGCTCCTCGTCGGCCTCCCGAGAGTCGCCCCGGGGGGCCGACCCCGCGAGCGCCTCTGTTCGGACGTCGGCGCCGGACTTTCCAACCAGGCGTTCCGGCGGGGCTCCGAAGAACGTGCCACTCTCGCCGTCCTGGAAGAGAAACCGGTAGCAGTTTGGGTACCGTCGGCGCAGTCGCTCGAGACAGGCCGGCACGTCGAGGGGGCCCTCGAGGTCGACTTCGAGGGCCTGGGCGAGGACGACCTTCTCGAGGACGCCGTCCGCAATGCGCTCGAGGGCCGTCTCGACGCCCGCGGTCCACTGCTCGCGCGTCGTCGTTCGCCGGGTGTTGTCGATTCCGGGGCCCGTCCCGCTCGAGCGCATCGCGGGTCCGCCCGAAAGTCGGTCGTACCAGGACTCGAGCGCGCTGGTGGCCTCATCGTCGCTCGTGTCGACCGCGGTGAGCCACGTTCCTTCGTCGGTTCGCGCGAGAACCACCGACGGAACGACGAACGTCGCCGCGGTGAACCCCGTCCAGGGGTCGCGCGGCTCGTGGCCGTCGTGAAAGGCGAATCCGCCGAACGCCCGCGGGCGGGCGACGGCGGGCCCGTCGTGGTCAACGCCGTCGAACGCCGCCGTTGCCTGCGCTCGAATCTCGTCGAACCGATCCGGTCCGCTCGCGGTCAGCCGGGCGGTCTCGCCCCAGCCGACCAGTTCGAGGCCGTCGGCCGTCGCCCACTGCACCCGCGTTCCCTGGGCGTGCTCCAGAACCGTGCCGAACGAGACGTCGCCGATGGGACGGCTTCGACTCACCAGTCGGCCATCGACAGCGGCCGTCGTCGCCCGCCCGCTCGCGTCGACTCGTCCCTGTCCCGACGGTCGATCCATTGGCGCATTTCTGTGTGGGGGCGCCTTCAGCGTTTCGAGGTCGTTCTCCAGCATTCCGATTTCGAACTCGTTTAACCGTTCGCGTCCCTACCCTCGCCAATGGTCTCGAGATCGGGCAGCCAAAGCGGTTCCGTCGGGCAACTCGCACGGGCCCGCGTTCAGAGGTGGATCGCCGACCGCCCGGTGGTCTGCAGTGGCTGAAGACGATTCGACAGCAACGGCAGCCGCCTGCTCGCTGTGTGGTCGCGACATCGACGAGCCATCCACGCTCGAGGGTGAGACGACGTTCTGCTCGCCGGGCTGTCGACGCGTCTGGGAGGCGCTCGAGCCGGACCCGTCGGCAGATCTCGCGGTCGAGTCGGGCTCCCCGAATCCTTCGAGCAACGCCCGCGATGAATCCCTCGAGGCGGCGGACGAAGACGGTGAGGCAGTGGACCCGCCGGAAGACACTGACGTCGAGAACGAGGGTTGCCCAGACGATGCCGACGGTGACCCAACTGCAGGTGAGAGCGAGACCTCGCCGGAAGTCGAGGCTGACGAAGGGAGCGGCCAGGACGACCAGGACGACCAGGACGACCGCCCACCGATACGCACCCACCTCCGGGTCGACGGCATGCACACCGCCACCTGCGAGGCCTACCTCGAGTCCGTCGCGACCGACCTGGACGGCGTCCTCGAGGCCGAGGCGAGTTACGTGACGGAGTCGGTTCGCGTCGATCACTATCCGACGGCGGTGGCACCCGAGGACCTCCGCGACGCCCTGAGCACCACGGGGTACACGGCGTACCTCCGCGACGACGCCGGTTCTCAGATACAGGCGGACCAGACCGGAAAGAGCCGCCGCTCGCGCGAGATGAGTGGCGTGCGCAAGCGGCGGACCGACGACATGCGTCAGGTCCGGTACGTCCTCGGTGTCGTCTTCGGGTCGTTCCTACTGTTGCCCTACATCGTGATGCTCTATCCGTCGTACATGGCGGATATGGCACCGATCGGCCCGCTCTCGTCGTTCCAGACGATCTTCACCGATGGCGGGATCATGTTCATGCGGGTCTACTTCGTCCTGACCGGGATCGTCCTCTACGTCACCGGAATGCCGCTGCTCCGGGGCGCCTACGTCAGCCTCAAGCTTCGACGCCCGAACACGGACCTCCTCGCGGCGATGACCATCGTCGGTGCCTACCTCTACAGCTCCGTCGCCGTCTTCGTGACCAGCCCGAACGTCTACTTCGACCTCGTGCTCGTCGTCGCCTCCGCCGTCATGGGCGCGATCCTCTACGAGTCGATGGTCAAACAGCGCGCGATGGACCGCCTGACCGAACTCACGATCTCCCAGGTCGACAGCGCCCGCCGGTACGAGGCGGACGGATCGGTCACCGACGTCGACGTAGCCGACCTCGAGGCCGGGGACACCGTCCTCGTCAAGCAGGGCGAGCGCATCCCGATCGACGGCGTCCTCGCGGAGGGGACCTGCACGGTCGACGAAGCGATCGTGACCGGCGAGTCCGTTCCCATCGCCAAAGACGCGGGCGACGAGGTCGTCGGCGGCTCGATCGTGACCGCCAACGCCGCCGTGATTGAGGTCGACGATCGCGGCTCGAGCAGTCTCGACCGTCTCACCGAAACGGTCTGGGACCTCCAGACCGCCGTCCACGGAACCCAGCGGCGGGTCGACGACCTGGCCGGCCGACTCGTTCGACCGCTCGTCGGCATCGCACTCGCCGCCGGCGTCGTCGCGCTCGTCCTGGGGCGCGGTCCAGGCGAGGCGACCCTCTGGTCGCTGACGGTCGTCCTGGTCGGCACCCCCTGGCTGCTCGGCGTGGCGACGCCGCTTTCCATCGCGACGAACATCGAATCGGCGATTGAGCGCGGTATCGTCATCTTCGACGAGACCGTCTTCGAGCGACTCCGGGCGATCGACACGATCGTCTTCGACAAGACCGGGACGCTCACCCGCGGCGAGATGACCGTCCTCGAGGCCGAGGCGCCCGGCGACCTCCTGTCTGCAGCGGGAGCGCTCGAGCAGCGGGCGTCCCATCCCGCTGCGGACGCCATCGCTCGAACCTACGGGGCTGGGTCCGACTCGACCGGTACCGACCACGGCGACGACACCGCGACTCGCCCCGACGGCGGCACAGCCGGCGAACATGCCGCCGCAAACCGGGTGTCGGACTTCGAGAGCCACGGAAACGCTGTCGAAGGAACTGTCGGCGGCACTCGCGTGCTCGTCGGCCACCCCGACGCGTTCGCCGACCAGGGGTGGACGCTGGGTGAGGACGTCGAAACCCGCGCGAGCGAGGCGCGCGGCTTCGGACGCCTCCCCGTCGTCGTCGGTCGAGACGGCGCCGCCGAGGGCGTGATCGTCGTCGGCGACGAGCCCCGCGCTGGCTGGGAGGAGACGCTCTCGGGGCTCGAGGCGCGCGGCATGGACGTCGTCGTGTTGACCGGCGACGATCCGGACGCCACGGACGCCTTCGAGGCCCACCCGGCGGTCTCCCACGCGTTCGCGGGCGTCCCGCCCGAGGGGAAGGTCGCGACGGTTCGCCACCTCCGAGAACGCGGGCGGGTGGCGATGGTCGGCGACGGGACGAACGACGCGCCAGCGCTAGCCGAGGCGGACCTGGGTATTTCGCTGGGAAGCGGCACCGACCTGGCTTCGGACGCCTCCGACCTGGCGATCGTCGAGGACGACCTTGCGTCCATCGAGACGGCGTTCGAACTGGCCGCGGCCGCCAGCAAACGGGTCGAGCAAAACGAGCGCCTCGCCTTCTCGTACAACGCGCTCACGATTCCCGCCGCCGCTGCAGGTCTGTTGAACCCGCTCGTGGCGATCCTCGCGAGTGTCGTCGGACTCGGCCTGCTGGGCGGGAATTGCCTCCGATCGCTCCTCGAGTAGGTATTTCGGTCGCTCTGGTCACTCCTCGAGTAGGCGTTCCAGACGCCCCGGTCACTTCACGAGTAGGCGCTCGCTTTCGCCGATTCCCACGCGGTGAGAACGTGGCGAACGATTCGAACCTCCCGGCAAAATAGAGCCGACGATGGCACCACAAGTGTACGCCAAAATCGGTGGACGGAAAGCCGTCGAATCGGTCGTCACGGACTTCTACGACAAGGTTCTCGCGGACGACTAGCTCGCAGGCTACTTCGACGGCTACGACCTGGAGGAACTGTACGCCCACCAGGTCCAGTTCATCAGTTCGGTCGCCGGCGGTCCCGTCACGTACACGGGTGCGGACATGCGCGAGGCGCACGCGGATCTGGATCTTGATCCCGCCGATTTCGACGCCGTCGCGGCTTACCTCGAGACGGCCCTCCTCGAGAACGGCGTCGGCGAAGACTACGTCGAGGCGATTCTCGCGGAAGTAAGTGAACTCGAGGAACCGATCCTCGGTCAGTGACTGACGCGAGAACGAGTCTCGGTCGGTAACTGACACGAGACTCGATCCTCGGTTGGTAGTAAACTCCCCTCGAGAGCCACAGTCACGGGCCGTTCCGAAAATATCCCAGACTACTGGTAACACCACCAGTACAACCAAATGGTCGTGCTGAGTAGGCTTCGGTATGGCCGTCATCGAACTCGAGGGGCTCACGAAGGACTACGGCGACGTGCGAGCGGCCGACGACCTCACGCTCACCGTCGATCGTGGCGAGATCTTCGGCTACCTCGGTCCCAACGGTGCGGGCAAGACCACGACGATCCGCATGCTGCTCGGCTTCATCTCGCCGACGGCAGGATCGGCCCAGGTCCTCGGCGCGGATATCCGCGACCGGAAGGCGTTGCTCGAGGCCAGGCGCCAGGTCGGCTACCTCTCGGACGACCCCGGGTTCGACGAGGAGGCGACCGGAACCGAAATCCTCGACCTCCACGCCGCGGTGAAAGGGGGCGAGCGCCGGGACGAACTGCTCGAGTTGTTCGACCCGCCGCTCGACCGCCAGGTGCGCGAGTACTCCCGCGGGAACGTCCAGAAGCTGGGTATCGTCACGACGTTCATGCACGACCCCGACCTCGTGATCCTGGACGAGCCGACCAGTGGGCTCGACCCGCTCATGAAACAGCGCTTCTCGGAGTTCTTGCGAGCCGAACGCGACCGGGGCGTAACCACGTTCTTCTCCTCGCACATTCTGGGCGAGGTTCGCCGACTCTGTGACCGCGTCGGCATCATCCGTAACGGGCAGTTGGTAACCGTGGACCCGATCGAGACCCTGCTCACCCGGAGCGGGAAAGTCGTCCGCATCCACGCCAGCGAGTCGATCCCCGTGGACACGCTCGACCTCGAGGGCGTTCACGGGCTCGAGACGAGCGCCAGCGGCGACGGTGGTGGCGGTGCCGGAGGTACCAACGGACCCGGAGGTGACAGAGGCGACGGTGGCGGCAATGGCAACGGACACAGCGAGGGTAGCCCGGCCGTCACGGGTGCACAGACGGCGTACTTCACCGAGTGCGCGTTCACCTTCACCGGCGACATCAACGCCCTGCTCGAGCGCCTCTCGCCGTACGACCTGCTCGACCTCTCGATCGAGGAGGCGCCGCTCGAGGACGTCTTCATGCGGTTCTACGGAGGCGAGGACGATGTTTGAATTCCTTTGGTACGAGGCCAGAAAGCGGGTGAAGGGCAGCCTCTACCTCTCGATCGGGATGATTGCGCTGGCCGGGATGATCGTCTGGGTCTATCCGTCCTTTCGCGACTCCTTCCAGGAAGACGAACTCCTCGATGCGTACCCGCCACAGATCCTCCAGTTGTTCGACGTCGAGACGATGGCATCGCTCGAGGGCTTTCTCGCCTTCGAGTTCTACGTCTTCGGCTGGGTCATCCTCCTCGGACTCTACCTGGCCTACAGCGCCGCCGGACTGATCGCCGACGACGTCGACCGCGGCCGGATGGACACCATCCTGGCGATGCCGGTTTCGCGACCGCAACTGGTCGCCGAGAAGTTCGCCGCCCTCGCCGTGCCCATCGTCACGGTGAACCTCCTCCTCCCGCCGGTGATCCTCGCGGGCGGGTGGCTCATCGACGAGTCGCTCTCCGTGGCGGACGTCTTCGCGGTCCACCTGCTCTCGATCCCCTACCTGTTCGCCTGCGCCGGGATCGGCCTCTGCTGTTCGGTCTTCTTCGACCGGGTGGGGATCGCCCAGCGCGCCGCCCTCGGAATCACTTTCGGGATCTTCCTCGTCGAATCGCTGCTCGAGGGGACCGGCTACGAGTTCCTCGGGGCCGTCGTCCCGATGCGCTACTACGATCCGAACGACGTTCTCCTCCAGGGCAAGTACGACTTCGTCGGCGTCGCGATTCTCGTTGCGATTACGCTCGTCCTGGTCCTCGCCAGCAGCGCCTGGTTCACGCGAAAAGACGTCTAAGCTAGCTGTACCGCTCTTCCTTCCACGGGTCGGCCGTCTCGGAGTACCCTCGTCGTTCCCAGTATCCCAGTTCCGGTTCGGTCAGAAACTCCACGCCGGTGACCCACTTCGCCCCCTTGTAGGCGTAGCGGTGTGGCGTCACGACTCGAAGTGGCCCACCGTGTTCGCGCGCGAGCGGTTCTCCGTCGAAGGCCCACGCGAAGAGCACTTCGTCGCGGAGACAGTCCTCGAGCGGGAGGTCCGTCGTGTAGTCGTCGAGGGCCGCGAACATGACGTGGACCGCGTCGTCCGCCACCCCGGCGCGCTCGGCCAGGACGGTGAAGGGCACGCCAGTAAATTCGCAGGCGAACTTGCTCCACCCGGTGACGCAGTGAAAGTCCTGGCGCTGAGTTTCTGTCGTCAGGTTTCGAAACTCCTCCCACGTGAACGAGAGCGGATTCTCGACGGCGCCGGTGACCGTAAACTCCCAGGTATCGGGGTCCCACGGCGGCGTCTCGCCCTTCGAGAGGACCGGGAACTTCGACGTCTCGCGCTGTCCGGGCGGCAACCGTTCGTCGCCGAACTCCTGGTAGAGGTTCGTGACGTCCTTCATCGTCGACTTGTCCGTGCGGGACGACCGTAACCGTACCGCTCGAGGTCGACGGGCGCTCCGTTTCGCGCAGTAAATCCGAGATTCCCCGCCCGTTGACCCCAATGGAACCGGATGGAACGAACGCTCGAGGGAACCAATCCCTCGGTACTGAGGGATACGCGCTTTATAACCAATACGGGCGTGGGCGATGAGACTATCGCATGGCGAGTACACAACGACTCACAGAGCGAGAGACGAGTGGCGAGATGGAAAAGAAGGGATCCCAGGCCATGGGGCCGGCGTTTATGGCTGCAGCCGCGTCGGTCGGCCTCTCGTGGTATTACTTCTTCGCGCGAGGAGACAAGGAGCGAGGACTCTTCGTCGGCCTCTGGCCACCGACGATCCTGGCGTTCGCGAGCTACTTCAATCAGCGGAAAATGAGCCAACAGCTAGACATGCTGGCGAAGCCGGCCTCGTCGATCAAGAACACGCTCGAGTCGATGATGAGCAAGTAGCGGGCACCGACGTTTCTGACGCGCTTATTTTTCACCGCTACACGGTCGCGAGCGACTGCATCGTGGACGCCCGTTCCCGGCCCCGTCAATCTTAAATACCCCCTCACCGAAACCCGAATCAGATGCCGAAAGTAGAGATCACGATACCGGAACATCTCGAGATGCAGATCGCGCAGATGGTGGAACGCGGCGAGTTCGTCAACCGCGAAGAAGCGATCGAAGACCTGCTCTCGACGGGGATCAAGGCGTACAAGACGAGCGGCCCGATGGACGAGGAGGAGCCGGGCCTCGAGAACGACGGGATGATGGGCCACGACGACGAGTACGTTTTCTGACGCTCTCTGGTGGCTGTGGTGGCCTCCGACGCCGTTTTTTATTTTATAGTACCGTGTCCGCTCACGGTCGAGCCACGGGAATTCCCCGTATTCGGCGCGGTGTGCTCAGCGTGATGTGTTCGACGTGGCGTGCTCGAGCGAACCGCGAGCCTCGAGCGACGGCGAAACCGCGGATGGTAGTGAAGGGTTAGAACAGACCCATCGGGATTGCGAGGGTGATCGCGACGCCAATGACCATCACGACGAACCCGAACGCCGCATCGCGCGGCGAGAAGGGACTCATCGGCGCGGTCGTTCGCTCGTCCTCGAGGTCGTGGCCGACGGTGGCTCCCGAATCCTCGTCGTGGGTGGGTTCCGTCTCGTCTGTCATACGCGAGTCTTTCGGACTCGAGCACTTAAGCGCTACTAGACAACGGAAGACGAGTGACGGTTGACGGATCACGAACGACTGACGGCAGACGACAGACGGCCAACACCATTGGCTGGCCATAACACGCGACGGCCACACAATCCGAAACGGCGCGGACATGGACACCTGCCGTGGTCGAAACCGTCAAACCCCGGTCGGCCCAACCTCGAGTCAGATGCTCACCAAGCGAAT
Organism: Saliphagus sp. GCM10025317; assembly: GCF_042663665.1. Taxonomy (NCBI): domain Archaea; kingdom Methanobacteriati; phylum Methanobacteriota; class Halobacteria; order Halobacteriales; family Natrialbaceae; genus Saliphagus; species Saliphagus sp. GCM10025317. The sequence continues at coordinate 1,421,140 of NZ_JBHTAQ010000007.1, read as the reverse complement.
TATCCCGTGTATCGACGTCGACGTCGACGACGACGGGAACCCGGCGGTCTACACCGGCGTTCACTTCGAGGACCTCGAGTACACCGGCGACCCCGTCGAGATGGCTCGCGCGTACAACGAGGCCGGGGCCGACGAGTTCGTCTTCCTCGACATCACCGCTTCCGCCGAGGGCCGCGAGACCATGCTCTCGGTCGTCGAGCAAGTCGCCGACGAGGTGTTCATCCCGCTCACCGTCGGCGGCGGCATCCGAACCGTTGACGACATCAAGGAGACCCTGCGCGCGGGGGCGGACAAGGTTTCGATCACCACGGGCGCCCTCGAGCGTCCGGAACTCATCAACGAGGGGGCCCGCGCGTTCGGCAGCCAGTGCATCGTCATCAGCGTCGACGCGCGGCGACGGTTCGACGAAGGCGGCGAACACTACGTCGACGTCGACGGCGAGTCCTGCTGGTTCGAGTGCACGAAGAAAGGCGGCCGCGAGGGGACTGGCATCGACGTCGTCGAGTGGGCCCAGGAGGCACAGTCTCGGGGCGCCGGTGAACTGTTCGTCAACTCGATCGACGCCGACGGGACGAAAGACGGCTACGACGTGCACCTGATGAAGGCCGTTTCCGAGGCGGTCGACACGCCGGTCATCGCCTCCTCGGGCTGTGGCGGCCCCGAGGACATGTACGAGGTGTTCACCGAGGCGGACGCCGACGCCGGGCTGGCCGCCTCCATCTTCCACTTCGGGGAGTACTCGATCGAGGAGGTCAAGCGCTACCTCGACGAGCGCGACGTGCCGGTCAGGCTGTGACCGCTCGCCGCTAGCTCTCACTCACCACTGAACGATCGCATTCGTTTCGAGTCTCACACTCGGTGCCTCGTTGAGCGATCTAGGACGGCCGACGCCGTTCGCACTACTCGCTTGGGTCGTCCCGCTGGTCCAGTTCGTAGGGCTCACTTTGTTCGTAGACTCGTACGGTTTGCCTGACTCGAGACGTGCGACTCACGACGGACCACGTACTATCCGTCTGTCACACCAGGCGAGAACAGCAGCGAGCTCCTCAAACCGCCGCTTCGAACGCGTCTCGGAACGCCGCCGTCTTCGACCGGACGTCGCCGGCCGCCTCCTCGAGCGCGTCGAGCGGTGCGACGTCACCCTCGGTCTTGATCGTCAGAATGGGATCGGTCTGACCGCCCGACTGTTCTGGGTTCATGTCGTACGTTGCCGCGCTCACGTCGTCGTGCTCGAGCAGCGCACCCTTGAGTACGTTCATGAACGTGTGATCCTCGCCGACGATTTCGATCGAGAGTTCGTTCTCGCTGCTCTCGGTGACCCGCAGTTCCATGTCCCACTCTCCGGCCGTTGGCCGCTTGTACCTTTCGAAGCCGCTGGCACTCGGCCTCACTCGTCGACTGCCGTCGATTCCCCTCGCCACAAACCAGACAACACTCGAGCCCTGTAAAGAGGGAAATCCCTATACGGCTCCCCCCTTACCAGCAGATATGAACTGGCTGACGACCGGACTCACTGCACTCGTCGTCCTGACGGTGCTCGGCTCGCTGTTCGTCGTCAGCCGACTCGATCCGAGAGAGCGCCGCTGGCGGGACGTCCTCGAGGACCGGTTCGTCCTCGGCGTGCCGTGGGGAACGCTGGTCGTCGTCGGCTTCGTGATCGCCGTCTACCTCTTCGTCCAGGACGGGATCACCGACTTCGACAACCCCGTCGTAACGCCGTTTCGCGCGTGGTCGTTCTTCTATCCGCTGGGCCTCCTCACCGCCCCGTTCGCTCACGCCTACCCCGGCCACCTCACGGGGAACCTCACTGGCGCCGTCGTCGTAGCGCCCATCGCCGAGTACGCGTGGGGGCACTACGCGAACGGGAGCCAAACTCGAACTCGAACCGCCGAGTCGAACTCGAGCACGTCGAGCGGCCTCACCTCGAGCCTCCTGACGAACCCGTGCCTTCGCGCCTTCGTCGTCTTTCCCGCGGGCGTCATCGTCGTCGGCGTGATCACCGGCCTCTTCGCGCTGGGCCCCGTCATCGGCTTCTCGGGCGTCGTCTTCGCCTTCGCGGGCTTCGCGATCGTTCGGTATCCGATCGTCACGTTGATCGGCGCCATCGGCGTCCACGGCACCCTGTCGACGATCTACGGCGCACTCCAGCGGCCGATCGGGTGGTACGTCGTCCAGCCCCGACCGCCGTCGGCCCCGTGGTGGGCGTCGACGGCCATCCAGGGTCACGCCCTTGGGTTCTTCGTCGGTCTCGTCATCGCACTCGCGATTTTCGATCGGCGGGACGACAGCTACCGGCCGGACCCGCTCGCGATCTGGCTCGCCGTCCTCATCTACGGCTTCTCGAAGTCGCTCTGGGCGATTTACTGGTTCGACGGCGCGAACCGGTACGTCCTGTTCCGGGGCCCCGGCGTCGTCGTCGTCATCGCGCTCGCGCTCGTGATCACCGTCGCGGTCGCTGGCTCCCAGCGCTCGATCCTCCCCGCTCGCCTCGAGCGCCGACTCTCGCGGCCGACCGCGCCGATACTCGAGGACGGCGGCCTCCTCTCCCGATTCCTGGCCGACGACGCGGCGACCGACGAGCGAATTCGCGAACTCGTCGCGCGGCCGAAATCCCGGGTCCCGTCGCTCGCGAAGACGTCGCGCCAGTACGCGGCGGTCGTGGTCGTCTTCGTCGTCCTCGCGGCGATTTGCGGGCCAGCGATTCCGGTCAACCTGTTCGTCCTCGACGGGGAAGGCGCAGGCTCGACGGAAGGCACGCTCGCCGTCGAGGACTACTCGATCACGTACGCCGAGAAGGCGCAAAACCCAATCGCCTCCGTCGTCGACCTCGAGGCGTTCGACGCAGGAGGGGTCGAGGGCAGCGGCGTGATCGTCTCGAGTCCCGACCGTCACATCTGGTCGGAGTCCGTCTCCGCCCAGCGCCTGGCCTTCAGCGGCTCGGAAACCGTCCACGTCGGCGGCCCCGGCTGGCGGGAGTCGATCACCGCCACTCGCGCGGGGTGGACCCCCGTTGGGAACGACACTGTCTACCAGGTCTGGCTCGAGCACGACGACCGGCGGGTGCTCGCCCACGCCTCGGAGCCGTCGACGGCTAACGCGATAATCGACGGCAAGAACGTCACGATCGTACCCGACGACGGCGCGTTCGTCCTCGAGGTCAGCGCGAACGAATCGGCCGACCCGGCCAGAGCCGATATTCCGGCCGCCGACGAGTCGGTCACCGTCGACGGCCTCGAGTTCACTCGCCTCAGGAACGACCTGTTCGTGACCACCGGCGAGACGACGGTTCAGATCGCGAGCAAGGAGACGTACAAGTAAACTACCCCACCCTACTCCCTCGGCGCAGACGCGCCTCGGTCCTCGAGGGTGGGGCTTTGATGTGAACTCCCGGCAATCAGTCTCCGGCAATAGGCCGATGACTCTCGCCGTTCACCGTCCCACCATGTATACGCAGGTCTACTGGTGCATCTCCGTCCCCCGACGTGGGCGAGGAACGGAGTCTGTGTGTCCGCTTTCGGGCGTAGCGGAGCCCGATGTTCTTCGCGCCGTTGTAATCCGCGTTCACCTCGTACCCGCACTTCTGGCAACAGAAGCGTTCTCCGTGGCGGTTGTCCTCGTGCGTGAATCCACAATCCGTCCGAGAACAGCGTTGGGACGTGTGGTTCGGCGCGACTTGCTCCACGGAGAGACCCCGATCGGGCGCTTTGTACTCCACGTACTCGAAGAGGCGTCGGAACGCCCACAGGTGGTGCCACTTCGCGTGTGGAAGCCGTTCGCGGATGTCGGTCAAGTCCTCGAACACGATCGCGTCGCAGTCGTGTTCGACAGCTTCCGCGACAAGTTCGTTAGCAACGGTGTGGATGTACTGTTTGCGCCACGCGTCTTCGCGTTTCCCGAGGCGAAGCAGGGCGTTGTGTGCGGCCTGCGTGCCGCGCTGTTGCATCTCACCACGTCGCTTCTCGAACTCACGACACCAGTGGTCGTACTCGTCTCCCTGCCAGAACGTACCGGTCGAGGAGACGGCGAGACTGTTGACGCCGAGGTCGATACCGAGGACCGTTTGGTCGAGGTGCCCGGTATCTACCGGAACCTCTACGTCGTCACCGTCCGACTCACACCGCCGCGTCGAGATGTTGAGGTAGAACTCGTCTGTTGCCGCGTCGTACCGAAGCGTACTCTCGCGGAACTCGTAGTCCTCGGAGAGGACGTACCGCTCGTAGGGCGTTGGACTGTCTGCCGGAAGAACGAACGAGGGTTCGACCCGGCCCTCAATTGTCGCTAACGACACCTTGCATCGGTAGAAGGTGGCGCTTCGCGTGTCGTAGTCCATCGTTTCGGCGGTGAACGTCGGACAAGCGACGCGCTGTCTCTTCTTCCAGCGTTCGATAACGCCTTTGATGGCTTCGACGGCGCGACGTATCGCGGCTTGGACGAGTTGTGCCTGGAGGTCCGTCTCTTCGCGAAGTTCGGAGTAGAGCGCGTCACGAACCTGCCGTTTGTTGGTCTTGCACTCGCTGTACGAGGTTTCAGACCAACAGTAGTCGGCGGTTCGGTTTGCGCAGTACAGGTATTGCTCGGCGGTTCGGTGGAGTGCGTCGCGTTGCTCGTCGGAAACGGCGAGTTTCACGACGGCGGTTCGACGCACGTCCATACTTCAGAGAAGACTCGGCGGTACGTGTACGTTCGGGAGTCAGTCGGTCGCGGTATGCCGGTTGTGTCGTCCCATGTCGGTTTCCTCTCCGGCCTATTCGCTTACTTCGGTCGCTCCTTGAGGCCGGAGGCTCCACCTTGAATTACGCTGACTTTGATCCGAATCCGAACTACGACCGCGACCCATTCTTCCGCCACTCGACCCGAAACACCTCGGCCTCGAGCACCGCCCGCTCGCGGTCGTGGAAGGCAAAGCGGTGGTCGACCGGAAACTCGGCTCCGAACGCGTGGGTGACGGTTCCACCCTCGTCGGCCGCGAACGACTCGACGAACGCCTGGCTCCCCTCGTTGTGAATGGTGTAGGAGACGTCGGCCAGGTCGGCGGCGGCCTCGAGGAACCGTCGATCTGCGTGGCGGTTCCCGCGCTGGGCGCCGAACGGCGGGTTCGAGAGGACGGTGACGGGCGCGGAGAATCTCCCCCGCCCGAGCGGGAGCCGAGTCACGTCGGCGCGAATCCACTCGTAGCCCGAACTCGGTCCGACGGTCGAGGTGGCGCCCACCCCGCGGCCCACCTCGTCGACGCGCCCCTGATTGCGTCTCGCCTGGACCAGGGCATCGGCGTCAACGTCGACGCCAACGACGACGCCGGGGGCGTACTGGCCTGCAGCCAGCGCCAGCATCCCCGTTCCGGTTCCGAGGTCGAGCACCGTCGCGCCGGTGAGGTCGCCCTGGACGGCGGCGAGGTGAACGAGGTGGGCGGCGAGCTCTGCGGGCGTGAGGTACTGCTCGAGGTCGATATCAGGCGTGGGAAAATCAGCAACTGACTCGAGAACGCGGGCGAGTTGTCGGCGGGAGAGCCCCGAGGGCATCGCCTACGCTTCGCGGTCGAGGGTAATGGGTGCGTCGAGTTCCAACGCGAGCCCTTCGCGGTCGGCGCGTTCCGCGCAGGCCTCGAGCGCGGGACGGACCTTCTCGGCGTTCGCGACGTCGTCGCAATCGACGGTCACGGTGCCGACGCCGAGGAACGCGCCGGCGCGAACGTAGCTTCGCACCCGATCGATTTCGGCTTGCGTATCGAGCGAACAGTCCTCGGCGAAACAGGCGTCGACCGTCAACCCGGCCGGGAAGAGGTCGTTTCGCGTGAACTCGCGCTTGAGGTCGCGCAGGTACTCGGGGGCCGTCGAGTCGAGATCAGAGGCGTCGAGTGCCACGGGAGTGACGTCGGTCGGCCGACAGCGGTCGATCGTTCGCTCGAACTGGGGGGACGAAGTGGTGCTCATACGACGGCATACACAGGCCGCATACAAATAGTTTTTCAAATGCTTAGTGGTAATATAGGTCGAGGTCGGACGACGCCCGTTCGCCGTGAGCGCCAGTGCCAGTATCATCGCCAGCGGATCGAGAACATACACTTAAGATAGCTGCCTGTCATTCCGTAGCCATGGACGACTGCCCACGGTGCCAGGCTCCACTCGAGCGGCTCACGCTGGGGGAGGTCACGACGATCGCGTGTAGCCGATGCGGTTTCGCGGACGTACCCGTCGAACACGAGAGCCGAGAGATGGCGTTCGAATCCTGGCAAGACGCGTTCAACCGCTTTTACGAAACGTAGCGTCGCTGACGACCGTCGAACTCGAGGGAAACGCTATCGAAGAAATACGCGAATTGGGACTCGAGAACCGGGACCCGAGAACCGGGAAACGGACGAGTTACTCGCTCGCAGCCGTCGCTTCGGCTTCCTCTTCCTCGTAATCGACGTCCTCGTCCGAACGAGCGGCGACGAGTCCGCCGCGAGCGACGCTGTACAGCGGTTCGTCGGCGTGGCTCACACCGCTGATCGAGAACGGGATCGCCGCGTCCTGAAGGTGGTCCCGGAACAGGGCCTCGAAGCCGTTGGGGCTCGAGGTCCCGCCGGTGACGACCACGGGCACGTCGAGGCCTTCCTCGACGTCCTCGTCGTCGACTTCCTTGACGATGTTCTCGATGACGTAGTCGAGGAGGTTCTCGTAGTAGATCGAGAGCGCACCCTCGACGCCGCCGACATCGGTCGTGAAGTCGAGTTCGAAGTTGTCCTCCTTGATGGAGGTGACCTTGTCGACCGGGGTTCCGGTCGCACGGGCGGCCTGCTCGTCGATCCAGTCGCCACCGCGGGCGACGGAGAACTTCATGACGGGAACCGCGTAGTACGCCAGACAGACGTTCGTCATCCCAGCACCGAAACTGATGCCGAGGCCGGTGAAGTTGTTGTCCGCGAGTTCGGAGTAGATGACGGACATCCCCTCGTTGATCGGTTCGGCGTCGTAGCCGATGTCGTTGAGGAAGGACTCGATCGTCTTCTGGTGGTAGAGCGTCGAGAGATCGTCGTCGATCGGATCGGCAGGCGTCGAGAAGTAGAGTTTCTCGTCGGGATAGGATGGCTCACCGACGACCTGCTCGATGATGAGTTTCATCATCGGAATGGCGCTCTTTTCGTCGGCCGAGAGGATGCCGTGTTTCATTGGCCGACGGGTTTCTTTGTTGAAGATGTTCGCGAAGTTGAGGGCGTCGTCGCCGACGACGTACACCTTGTCGTCCTTCCTGATGTGAAGGACTTCGCTCCGCGAGAGCATCTGCTCCGCCATATCGGAGTATTCGATTTCCACGAAGGAGTTACGCTGCTGCACAAATACGGTATCGGAACCATCCTGCTGTGCCGACAGGATGTTCATTGTTCCAACGTCTAGGCCTTTGGCCATGTTTCCTCAACTCCACTGACGGATTATAAATCTATGTGCGTTTATTTCCGGTACCGCTAGATGTTATAAGCCCGGATTACTCCACCGACGGGTGCGTTAATTACGATTTACTAGCGAACGCAAGCGCTCGAGCAGCCCCGAGAACGGGTTCGCGATGCGACGACCCTCGGCCTCTTTAGCGGCCTGTTCCTTGCGTCGCTGTTCGCGCAGTTCCTTGAGTTTCTGGGTCTGGTCGTCGACCGACGACTCGGAGACGGCGGTCTTCTTCTCTCCACCCTTGAGCCCCTTGAGGCCCGCGACCTGCGCGTCGACACCGCTCGAGCGGGTCGTCTTCGTCGCCATGTTCGTGTTCAGGTTCTCGCTGTCGAACTCGTGGTCCGAAAAGGTCAGTCGCTTGTGCTCGGACTTCTCGACGCCACCCCAGGAGAGTTCGACGCCCTCCATTGCGGCGTCGATGTCGTCTCGGATCTCCTCGTCGGAGTAGGTGAGTTCCTCGCCGTCGTCGTTCGTTTTCACGTTTTCGACGACCCGGGCCATCTCGAGGTAGTGCGCGATCAGGGCCGCCCCCGTCGAGGCGGTGACGCCGGCGAGTCCAACGGCGTAGACCGCGACGATCTGGGCGGTGTAATCGTTCCCGTACCCGTTCCAGTGATCGGGGTAGGCGTACAGGAATCCACCGACGGCCACGACCGTGACGGCGAGCCCGGCGATCGAGGTGAACAGGACCCGTCGCTCCGACGGGAGCAAGACCACGATCCCCAGCATCAGGACGGGGAGCGAGACCATCGCTACGGAGTACGCCGGCTCTACCCACGCGAGGTGCGCCGGGGAGCGAGGCTCGAGCGTGCTACTCCACAGGTAGATGAGTAGCGCGACGATCGCGAATCCGATACCACCGAGAAACAGTCCGAACCCGACGTACACATCGGTCCGGTCGTCCGGTTCGCCGATGTAGCGCCGGTAGAGGTCGAACAGGTACCCATCTGCAGGGTCTTCGGCTGCCATTGACCTCCATTTACCCTCCAGTATTATGACTGTTGGGACGAAAAATACTCGCTCCGTTTGCGCTCGATTCGAACGGAACGTGAGTGATCAAAACGGCGGTTCAGGTCAGTGCGACGCCGCTCAGTCGTGACAACAGCCGCCAGCCTCGCCGCCGAAGTCCACCGCGAGCGGGTCCGAAATCGCCCGATTGATCGACTCGAGGCGTGCCGTCAGGTCGCCCTTCGCCTCGAGGAAGTCGGCCATCGGTTCCATCGCGTGCAATTCCTGCTGGGTGTCCTGAAGGTGTTGTAAGTCCTCCTGGGAGGCCGTCCCCGTCTGGCGGGCCATCATGAACTCCTGGCGCACGCGTTCGAACTCGTCGATCTTCGCCTGGACCTCGTCGTCCGCTTCGACGGCGCGCTGGGCCTCCTCGAAGGCCTCGTACTCGGGCAGGGTCGTGATGGCTTCGCCGAGTTCTTCGCCGAGCGATTCGACGTCGGTCTCGGTCGGGTCGGGGGCGGTTTCGACGCTCATGAACCCAGGTTGGGACGCGGGCCGTTTGTATGTGCCGGATCCGCTGTCGGCGCCGCAAACCCGCGTCGTTTTACGTCCGCGTCCGCAATATCGTCCAATGAGCCAGGAGTCGGAGTACAGCGAGGGTGACCTCCGGAACACGGGTATGTCCCTCAAACACGATCGCGAGTGGGACTACGAACTCGAGCGAATCGTCGACGCCGTCGAGGAGAAGGACGCGAAGAAGATCGGGTTACAGTTTCCCGAGGGATTGAAACGCCGCGGCCCGAAGGTGGCCGACGACCTCCGGGAACTGGTCCCCGAGGACGTGACGATCATGCTCTCGGGCCAACCCTGTTACGGCGCCTGTGACCTCGACACCTACCTGATGAAACGCACCGACGTGTTCGTCCACTTCGGCCACTCGCCGATGAAGGACACGGACAAGGTGATCTACGTCCCGCTATTCTCGAACGTCGAGGTGACGCCGATCATCGAGGAGGCCCTCGAGACCCTCGAGCCGGTCGAGGAGACGCCGGACGTCGGACTCGTCACCACCGCCCAGCACATGAACCGGTTCGAGGAGATGCGCGATTTCCTCGAGGACCAGGGCTACGACGTGAAGACGCGTCGCGGCGACGACCGCCTGACCCACGAGGGACAGGTACTGGGATGCAACTACGCCAGCGCGGACGTGCCCGCCGACCAGGTGCTCTACGTCGGCGGCGGGAAGTTCCACCCGCTGGGTCTCGCGATGGAACATCCAGACAAACACGTCGTCATCGCCGACCCCGTCAACAACGTCGTCACCGTGGCGGATACCGAGAAGTTCATGAAACAGCGCTACGGCGCCGTCCACCGCGCGATGGACGCCGAGAAGTGGGGCGTCATCTTCTGTACCAAAATCGGGCAGGGCCGCTGGGAGAAGGCCCAGGAGATCCTCGAGGGCAACGACGACGCCTACCTCATCACGATGGACGAGGTCACCCCCGACCGCCTGCGCAACTTCGACATGGACGCCTTCGTCAACACCGGCTGTCCCCGGATCACGACCGACGATGGGCCGCGATTCCACAAACCGATGCTGACCCCCGGCGAGTACGAGATTGCCGTCGGGAACGAACCTCTGGAGAGCCTCGAGTTCGACACGTTCCACGGGACCTGGTGAGCACAGACGCGATCGAGCTGGGTTCACTATACCAATTATAGCAATTTCTATAAATTCTATAGCATACCTGGCAGCTGCAAACGTTCGGAAGAACCCAGAATTTGCGAGCGAAAATCGAACGACAACACTTACCCACCGTCCTCACACAGACTCGAGTATGGCAACGAGCGACTGGGGAGACTGGCTCCCGAACGCGATCGAATCGGCCGACCCCGACGGGGTCGCGGTCTGGTATCTGGGCTGTAACGGCTTCGTCCTGAAGGGACGCGAGGGGACGACCATCTACGTCGACCCCTACGTCGGACTGGGCGATCCGCCGCGGACGGTACGGATGGTTCCAGTGCCCTTCGACCCCGAGGACGTCGACCACGCCGACGCCGTTCTGGTCACCCACGAACACACCGACCACGTCCACGGCCCGAGTCAGGCACCGATCCTGGCGAACTCGAGCGCCACGCTGTACGGCCCCGACGACAGCCTCGCGGTCGCGCGCGAGGACGAAGCGTGGACCGACAACTGGGACGTGAGGGACGACCAGTTCGCGGAAGTGACGGAGGGAGACACCGTCGAGGTCGGCGAGTTCACGGTCCACGTCGAGCCGGCCAACGACCCCGACGCGACCCATCCCGTGAGCTACGTGATCGAACACGAGGCGGGCACGGTGTTCCACGGAGGCGACACCAAACCCCCCGAGGACGATTCGTTCGAGCTTATCGGCGAGGCGTACGACCTCGACCTCGGCATCCTCGCGTTCGGCACGGTCGGCACCATCCCCGACAAGGAGACGGGCGAACCCGAGCGTACACGATGGTACAACGACGAGAATCAGATCATCGAGTGCGCCGAGGCACTGCAACTCGAGACCCTGCTCCCCAGTCACTGGGACATGTGGAAGGGGCTGACCGCCGACCCGAAAGTGCTCCACCACCACGCACGGAGTTTCGATTACCCCGAGCGACTCGAGGTCGTCGAGATCGGCGATCGGGTCGACCTCGCCTGAGAAAGAGCCCGTTCGATCACCCGAACGAGCGCCCGTTCGTTTTAAGGTAATGCTGAATTAACGTTGCTCGCATGAGCGAAACCGCGGATGGTGAGAAAGTGGTCGAGGTGACCGACAGTGGGATAACGGTGCGAAAGTCGTTCACCGCAGACGAGTTCCCCGTGCCGGCCGTCCGGTTCGAGTTCGAATCGACGCGAGATGAACCGGCGACAGTCCGACTCTCTGAGGACATTCCCGAATCGTTCCCGATGGACAGCGTCGGCTTTCACCCGGAGTACCACAGCGAGAACTGGACGGCGTTCCAGGACAACCACGTCGAGTTCTCCGGCGTCGTCTCGCCCGACGACCCGCTGGTCACAGTCTACGGCGTCCGCCTCGACGAGGAGACGGATCAGACCGACTTCCTGACTGAACCGACGATCGAGGGCGTGTCCACGGACGAAGACGGGAACGAGAATGGGGGCGGAGAGCTGGAGGACGAAGCCGAGGCGGATGACGAGGCGGCTGGCCACCTCGACGAGACGATGATCGACGACATCATCGCCGACGACAGCAATCAGGTGGTCAAGGACATGCTGTCGGGAGAGGCCGACAGCGTGCCGGGCCTCGAGGACGACGAGGATGGTGTGGACGATGGAGACGATGAGGAATCGAGCGAAGCAGAGGACAAATCCGCGGAAGCGACTGCAGAAGCCGCGAACGAGGACGAAGCCGCAGAAGCCGAAGACGACGAGCCTACAGAAGCTGAAAACGAGGACGAGTCCATCGACCTCGACTTCGATGAATCGGAAAGCGAGGACACGACTTCCGACGACGCTGGCGACGCTGACGAAGACACCGGCGGCTTCCTCGACGAGGACGAGGGACTCGACCTCGACCTTGGCGACGTCGACACCGACCCGACTCCCGTCGACGAGGACGAAGGAGCCGACGAGGATGAGGACGCCCCCGACATCGACCTCGGGTTCGACGGCGAGGAACTGCCGGATCCCGCAGACGAGGCCGAAGCGGAAGACGACGACGCGCCGACGATCGAACTCGACCTCGAGGCGGCGGCCGCTGAGGCGGACGACGCAGACGATGCGGTAGACGATACCGAAGATACCGACGCCGAAGGCGCCGACGCCGAAGACGCCGACGCCGACGCCGAGGCAGAGGCAGAGGCAGAGGCAGAGGCAGAGGAACTGGACCTCAAGGATCCCACCGACGGCGATACGGACGAAGACGATGACGCGGACGCGGACGAAACTGACGTGACCGACGAGCAGAGCCCAGATGCGGCGGCCGACGCCCAACCGCTTCCGACCGACGCCACATCCATCGGCGCGGCCCTCGCCGAGGAACTCCGCTCCGGTGAACTCGACGAGGACGACCGCGAGGCGATCCGGTCGGCCCTGGATGTCGACGTCGACTCCGAACCACCGACGGCCACCCTCTCGGGAAGTGACGCCGCGAAGATCGAGCACCTCCAGTCCCGGGTCGAAGAACTCGCCGCCTACACCGGCGCCCTCGAGGAATTCCTCGACGAGAACGGAACCGGCGAACAGCTCATCACCGAGTTCACGGAACTGGTCGACTCGTTCGAGGCCGACCTCGAGGCGGTCAGCGAGACGGTTGAAACCGTCGACGAACGTACCGAGAACCTCGAGGCCGAACTCGCTGATACCGATTCGGCAGTCGACGACCTCGAGGCCGACCTGGAGGACGTCGAGAACGATCTGGAGCGCGTCGAAGGTGACCTCGAGGAGGTCGAAACAGATCTGCAGGAAGGTATCGACGACGTCGAATCGTCGGTCGAAGACGTCCAGTCTGACGTCGAGACCCTCGAGGAGGACCTCGAGGAGGTTCGAGACGAGGTCACGGACATCACGGAGTGGCGAAACCAGCTGGGTTCGATGTTCTCGGAGTAGCTGTTTCATTCCATCGGTCGTTCTGTTCCGTCGATCGTGCTGTTCTGCCGGTCGTTCCGTGCTCTCGTTTCGATCCGAGTTCCGGTTGGCGCCATGGACACCACGGTGGCCACGACCACCGCAGACACCACCGTCGCCACAGCCGCCACGGACACCATAGCCACGACAATCTCACCTGAAACGCAACCGGTTTAGCCGCCCGTCTCACAGCTACGCCAATGGGCGAGCGCATTCCACTCGCGATACCGCGAAAGGGTCGGCCGCTCGAGTCGGTCCTCGACCTGCTGGCACGTCGACTCGACGTACCGGATCTCGCGGACGACGTCATCACGACGCTTCGACACGAGAAGGCCGTGACCAAGGGCTCCGTCGAGCCCGACGAACCCGACGTCTACCATCGCCTCGCCACCTACAGCACCGTCGACGATCCGACGGCCCCCGAGTACACTCTGCTCCGGGACGATCGAGCCGGCAAGCCACGGCGGATCGTCTTCGACAGCGTCACAATTCCGCTCGAGGGCGTCGACGGCATCTCCGAGGGAACTGAACTCGTCCTCGTTGGCCGCGAGGAGCCGTTTCGCGCCCTCCGAACCCACGAGTTCGCGCTCGGGTTCGACAGCGCCGACCTCGTCCTCGAGGAGGTCGTCGACTTGCGCGCCGAACCGCTCGAGCGCATCGCGGACGTCAACGCGCGGATCGATCCCGCGAACACCGACATCCAGGTCGTTTCGGGTCTCGGTGACACCGTTTACCACACGCTGATGGCGACGCCCGAGGCGGCCCCCTCGAACGAGCCGATCGATCGGGACTTCCTGCGAGACTACGCGGGGCCGCTGTGTATCACCCCGCGCTACGAACGGCTGGTTCGGGCCGTCCTCGGTACCGACAGCCTCGAGAACGTCCGGTTTCGATACCCCGACGAGGGCGTCGAAGAGGAGCGTGCCATCGCCGAGGCGGGCGTCGGCGTCTACCTCACCGTCACCGGCTCGACCGCCAGGGACCACGGATTGGTGCTGGGCGAGCAACTGTTCCCCAGCGAGACGGTGCTGATGGAAAACGCAGCCGAAATCTCGCCCGAGGTTGCCGCCGTGCGGTCACTCCTCGCGGATGACGAAACGGAGACGGAACTCGAGGTCGCGCTCTCGTAGTCGTAACACCTCACCGGGTCTCCGGGTACGCCACACCCCTCAGACGCCGAGTCCATCCAGGTACGAGTCGACGTGCGCGCGCTGTCTCGTCGCGACCTCGGCGACGATGTCGGCCATCCGTCTGGGAGATTCACCCCACAGCCCCGGGTGAACCAGCAGTTGCATCCGCTCCGGTCGTCCCTCCGGGAACGGCGGTTCGGAGCGCCACTTCTGGCTCGAGTCCGACCGGTAGGTTACCTCCGAGAAGTACGCCGGCTGGTAGGTGTTCTCGAAGCCGTCGAAATCGACGTCGAGAACCCACTCGGGCGGGCGGTGAAACGAGACGACGTCGACGTGACGGTTGAGTATCGTCCCCAGCACGTCGCACTCGGCGCGCACCTGCGTTCGGAGTTCGTCGTCGCTCGGTCGGTCGTCCCAGTAGTGGTGAGTGTTGAAGTGGACCGCCACGTCGTGACCCAGTGCCTGGATCTCCGCCAGGGCTTTCGACTGATCGACCTCGAGCAAGTTGTAAATCGGCGTCGTCACCAGTACGCAGTAGGTCGACGAAATGTCGAGTGCGGCTTCGAGTCGTGCCATCTCGAGAGCCAATTCCGGCGAGAGGTCGACGTCGTGGCGCAGGATCACCTCGTCGTGGTCGAGGGACCGGCCGAAGCCCACGAAGGAGACGCCGTCTTCGAGCAACGAACGGAGGAGATGTTCGTACTCCTCCAGGGTGTACTCGAGGCGCTCGAGGGTCGAGAGCTCAGGCATTCCGGTCACCCTGATCTGAATCTGAATCCGAATCTGTGTTCGAACCCGAACCCGAACCCGAACTCGAGAGATTTTCGTGGTGCCCAGGCCGGTCCATACGATCCGGTTCACCGCGAGACTCGAACCGATCGCCGACGGCGGGTTCCCAGCCCGAATCCGAGCCTGGGCTCGAGTCCACATCCCACTCGCGGACGAGCAAGGTCCCGTCACCGGTCGCGACGACGAACTCGTCGGTCCAGAAGACCTCGACTATCGTCCCGGGCGGAGCCGACTTCGCGAGGTCCGACGAGAACGGAATGGCGTCCCAGATCATGACCTGCTCGAGGCGGTTTCGGGAGATGTCGTCGTTGCTGGTTGCGTCGGTGTTCGTATCGGAGCCAACGTCGCCGTCGGCATCGACGTAGGTGAACGCACCCGGGTAGGGATCGGCTACCGCTCGAACGAGATTGTACAGTTCTCGAGTACCGTTCGCCCAGTGCATCTCGCCGTCTTCGGGATTGCGCTTCGGATAGTACGTCGGCTCCCCGGTCTGCGATTCGAAGAGCCGCTCGCCCTCGAGAATCGGCTCGGCGACCTCGAGGAGCATCGCCTCGAGACACATCGAGACCTTGTAGTATAGTGTCTCGATGGTGTCGAACTCAGTGATATCGAACTTACGGGTCGTCACCACGTCCCCGGAGTCGGCGCCGGGGTCCAGTCGAATCACCGAGAGGAGGAATCGGTCGCGGTCCTCGATGAGCGACCAGTTGAGCGGCGAACGGCCGCGACCCTTCGGCAGGCCGAACGCGCTACCGTGGTTCCCGAGCGCACCGTGGGTTGCCGTCTCGAGAATCGATTCCGGGATCAGTCGCTGCCAGCCGTTGACGATCAGGAGGTCGGGATCGATTGTCCGGAAATGATCCAGGTCGGCCGCGTCGGTCATCGAGTACGTTCGCGGGTGGTACACCTCGAGGTCGTGAGCCTCGGCGGTCGGGCGGAGGGACGCGTAGCCGGAGACGTCGTTCGCCGCGGCCATTTCGGGGTCGATCGTCACGACCGAGTCGATGGGCAGGTCGTGCTCGAGGAGGGACTCGAGCACCTGGTTCCCGGGCGCGGTACACCCGACGTAGACGATCGAGTGCTCGCTATCGGCGGTCATGTCCGCAGTGAAGACAGACGGTCACATTGTTAGATGCCGATTTCCACCACGTGGTCGATGCCTTCCTCGATTAGGTCGACCCGTCGGTCAGGTCGGCGCTCCCTCGGTCAGCAACTCGAGTTCGATCGCCTTCGCGGTGCTCACGACGAGTCCGGTGACGTCCTCCTCGAGCCGTTTGCCGCGCATGCGTTCGATCGGGCCGGAAACGCTGATTGCGGCGACGGGGTCGCCCTCAACGACGATGGCGCTCGCGACGCACTGCCAGTCGGGGGTCTGTTCGCCGCGGTCAAACGCCACGCGGCGGTCGCGGATCGATCGAAGCTGGCTTCGGAGAGTTGCCGGATCGGTCACGGTTCGCTCGGTGAGCTGGGGAAGGCCATGTCCCTCGACGAACGCGTCGACGGCTTCGTGGTCGCGGTAGGCGAGGATCGCCTTTCCGGCGGCCGAGGCGTGGAGTGCGACGCGGCCACCCTCGGGTATCGGATGCTCGCCGTCGCCGACGCGGTAGAGGTAGACTCCGTGATCGTCCTCGGGAACGACGAGATTGACGCTCTCGCCGGTCGTCTGTGCCAGCGTTCGCAGGTCCGACCGTGCGGCCCGATACACGGGGTTACGTTCTCGCGTGGTCAATCCGAGACGGAGAAATCGATGCGTCAAAGAGTAGCGTCCGTTCTCGCTGGCGACGTATCCGAGCGTCGAGAGCGTCGACAGGTGGTTGTGGACGGCGCTCTTCGAGAGCTCGAGTTCGCTCGCTAACTCGGTGACACCGGCCTGGTCGCGGTCCCTGAGCGCCTCCACGATCGCGAACGTGGTCGCGGTGGCCTGAACGGAGACCCCATTGTGTTCCCCCATCGTTCGTCTCTGATATACGGAACCCCTCGTACAAAACTGTTGTTCTCCATTGGTGAACAGCCCGTGACAGTCGCGCCTTTATTACCGGGAAAATAACATGCGATATTCAATAATGAGGCAAAATTTGCCGGTAATAGGCCCATATTGCCCAAGAATAGTATATAAAAGCGGGGTGTTTTCTCTTCGAAAACAGCACAAAATCGGACGCAGTAGCGCGTTCTCTCCCACCGCTGCCAAAAGATTTAAGTAATGCCCCTCGTTTTTGTGGGTATAGCCACTGGGACAATGCCACGCACTAGCAATTACAGTCGACGGCGAATGGTGAAGGGAGCTGGAGCACTCGGGGCTGCAGCACTCGCAGGATGTATCGGAACCGGCGATCCCGAGGATGGGAACGGCGGCAACGGCAATGGCGCCAACGGCAATGGCGCCAACGGTAACGACAGTAACGGCAACGGCGACGCGCCGATGGCCGACGAAATCCTTGGCTGGGGCTGGGACGTTGCAGCTCGGTCCCTCCAGCTGACGGCCGACGAGTACAACGCCGAACACGACGCCACAGTCGAAGTCGAGGAGTTCGGTCGCGAAGCGATGAAAGACGACCTGCAGACGCGACTCGCGAGCGGATCCGGTGCTCCAGACGTGTCGATGCTCGAGATGATCGACGGTCAGTCCTACATTGACACGGGGTCGCTCACCGACCTCTCGAGTCACATCGAGGACGCTGGCGTGCGCGAGGACTTCGTTTCGGGCGTCTGGGACGCGCTCAGCGACGACGACACGATTTACGCGCTTCCGTGGGACATCGGCCCAACCGCAGTCTTCTACCGTCGCGACGTCTACGACGAACACGGTCTGGACGTCGACGCTATCGAGACCTGGGACGACGTCCTCACCGAGGGCGAGAAGCTTCCCGACGACGTCTACATGTTGAACCTCCCGCTGAACGACCTCGACGGCGTCTGGCGCTATCAGTTCCGTCAACTCGGCAACAACCCGTTCACCGAGGATGGTGCGGTAAACATCCACGCCGACGACTCGGTGATGATCGCTCAGACGATAAAGGACCTCTACGACGCCGGCATTGCCGCGACACTCGAGGGCTGGTCCTCGGCCTGGTTCGGCGCCTACGAGAGCGGCGAAATCGCCTCGCTGCCCTCGGCGGCGTGGATGGAGGGAACACTTCGCGACGAACTGCCGAGCACCGCCGGCGACTGGGGTGTCTACAAAATTCCGGCTCACGAGTCCGGCGGCCCGCGCGCCTCGAACTGGGGCGGGTCGAGCCTGATGATCCCCTCTCAGATCGAGGAAGCGGAGCGAAACCGGGCCTGGGATTACATCCAGTGGTCGCTCGCCACGGAGGAGATGCAACTGCTCATGTACGACGAGTACGGCCTCTTCCCGGCGCTCGAGACCACCTACGACGACGACGTCTTCGACGAGGAACTCGACTTCTTCGGCGGCCAGGCTGCTCGGCGCGTCTTCGCCGACGTCGCCGAGGAAATCCCGGACTACCAGTTCTCCGTCGACACCCCCGAAGTGACCGACGCGATTAACACCGAGTTCGAACGGATGCTCCGCGACGACGTGGCACCTGAAGACGCCGTGATGGCCGCCGCCGAGACCGTCTCCGAGCGAACGGGTCGCGACCTCGCCTGATCACGAGACACCCGCTTTCATGTCAACGAAACATACGGACGACGAGCACGCCGTCTCGAGCGGCGGCTCCGATCCGATCCACCTGCGTGCCTGGGACCGCTTCCGGTTTTTCAGGCAGGCGTACACGGCTCGAATGCCCCGCATTGGGCCGGTCGCGTACCTGTTCATCGCACCGTTTTTCATCCTGTTCGGGCTGTTCCTGGCGTTCCCGATCGTCTACACCGTCTACCTGTCGTTCTTCGAATACCAGAGCGTCAGTAGCGATCGGCTGTTCTGGATCGACGTCGGACCGCTCTACCTCGAGGTGCCTCGCATCGCCGAACTCCAATTCGTGGGCCTCGGGAATTACGCCAGGATCCTCGGTGACGGGCTGTTCTGGCAGTCGATGTTCAACACGACGTACATCCTGGCGATCCAGGTGCCGATCATGATCGGACTGGCGCTGGCCCTCGCGCTCGCGCTCGACGCGTCGTTCGTTCGGTTCAAGGGCTTCTTTCGGACAGCCATCGCGATCCCGGTCTCGGCGAACATCGTCGCCTACTCGACGGTATTTCTCCTCCTGTTCAACGAACAGTTCGGACTGATCAACTACGCCCTGACGACGGTCGGCGTCGAACCGATCGCCTGGCTCAGAAGCGAGTTCTGGGCACGGAAGACGATCATCGCCGCCGTTACCTGGCGGTGGACCGGCTACAACATGATTATCCTACTGGCAGGCTTGCAAAATATCCCTCAGCAACTGTACGAAGCCGCTGAGATAGACGGTGCTAAGCGCTGGGAAAAGTTCCGCTACGTCACGCTCCCCCAGCTCAAACCCGTCCTCCTGTTCGTCGTCGTTCTCTCGACCATCGGGACGTTCAAGCTGTTCGCCGAGCCGTACGTGATCACCGGCGGCGGACCAACTAACGCCACGATCACCATCGTCCAGTACATCTACGAGGAGGCGTTCCAGAACTGGAACCTCGGGTACGCCAGCGCGCTCACGGTCATCTTCGTCTCGATCGTCAGCGCCATCTCGATCGTCCAGATCAAGATCGGAGGTGAAGATTGATGCGCGAACAGCGCCGCAAGGACGCCGTCTGGATGTTCCTGACCTACGCGTTCATCCTCGTGATGGCGGTCGTCATGCTCGTCCCCCTCTACTGGATGATCGTCTCGGCGACGCTCCCTCAGGAGCAGTTTATTCAGTTCCCGCCGCGGCTCTACCCGGGTACGGCCTTCTTCGAGAACTTCGAGGCACTGCAAGAACGCACCGACTTCGTACGGTCGATCTGGAACAGCGTCTTCATCGCCGTCGTCTACACCGTGCTGTCGGTACTCCTGTGCTCGATGGCTGGATTCGCCTTCGCGAAGTACGAATTCCGGTTCAAAGAGCCGATCTTCTACCTGATCCTGGCGACGCTCGTCCTCCCGATCCAGCTGCTAGTGATCCCACTGTTCCTGATGATGTCACAGGTTGGCTGGACGGACACGTTCCGGGCGATCATCCTGCCGTGGCTCGCCAACCCGATCGGGATCTTCCTCATGCGCCAGAACATGAAGTCGATTCCCGACGCGCTGCTCGAGTCGGCGCGGATGGACGGCGCCACGGAGTTCCAGCTGTTCTACCGAATCGCGCTTCCGGCGATGCGATCCTCGCTGGCCGCGCTCGCGATTATCCTCTTCCTGTTCCAGTGGGACCTGTTCCTCTACCCGCTGGTCATCCTGGAGGATTCGGCGAACTACACGATCCCCGTTGCCCTCTCCGGACTCGAAGGCACCCAGCGGGTGTACTACGATCAGATCATGGTCGCGACCAGCCTCGCGATCATCCCACTGGCGGTGCTGTTTCTGGTCCTCCAGAAGCAGTTCGTCAGCGGCATCCTGGCAGGATCGCTCAAGGAGTAATCATGCACGTATACAACGCTACCAACACACACGACCCATGGCAGGCATAACACTCACAAACCTTACCAAGGTGTACGACCCCAGCGGCGAAGCGGTCGTCGCCGTCGACGACCTCGACCTCGAGGTCCGGGACGGCGAGTTCCTCGTCCTCGTCGGCCCCTCAGGCTGTGGAAAGTCCACGACGCTTCGCTGTGTGGCGGGTCTCGAGGACGTCACCGAGGGATCGGTCCACTTCGGCGACGAAGACGTCACCGACTACCGGGGAAGCGAACGGGACGTCGCGATGGTGTTCCAGAACTACGCACTGTACCCGCACATGACCGTCCGCCAGAACATCGGCTTCGGCCTCAAGCTCTCGACGAGTCTATCTTCGACGGAGATTTCCGAGCGCGTCGAGAGGGTCGCCGAGATGCTCGGCATCACCGAGTTGCTTGGCGACAAGCCGAAGGCGCTTTCCGGTGGCCAACAACAGCGGGTCGCGCTGGGGCGGGCGATCGTCCGCGAACCCGCGGTGTTTCTGATGGACGAACCCCTCTCGAACCTCGACGCCAAGCTTCGTTCGGAGATGCGAACCGAGCTTCAGGAACTCCAGCAGAACCTCGACGTGACGACCGTCTACGTCACCCACGACCAGACGGAGGCGATGGCGATGGGCGACCGAATCGCCGTGATGAACGGCGGCGTCCTCCAGCAGGTGGGGCCGCCCGAGACAGTCTATCGCCACCCCGAAAACGAGTTCGTCGCGAACTTCATCGGCTCGCCGAGCATCAACCTGTTCACTGCCGAGGTAACAGGATCGACGCTCTCGGGCCCCGGCGGATTTTCCTACGAACTCGCGGATCCCTCACCGCTCGAGGGTCACGACCGCGTACGCGTCGGCGTCCGACCCGAGGACATCACGCTCGTCGAGAGCGGTCCGAACCGGGCCGAGGTGACCGTCGTGGAACCGATGGGGAACGAGAACTTCTGTTACATGGATCTCGGTGACGTCGAGATGACCGCTCGGATCGACCCGACCCTGCGCCCTATCGCAGGCGAGGAGGTCGTCTTCACGTTCGACGAGCGGGCGCTTTACCTGTTCGGCCTCGAGAGCGGCGACGCCCTGAAGACCAGAACCGACGAGACGACACCCGATTTACACACGGAGGCATCTAACTAAATGCGAATCACTGACTACGAACTGTTCGAGGTACCGCCGCGGTGGCTCTTTCTGAAGCTGACGACCAGCGACGGCACAGTCGGCTGGGGTGAACCGGTCGTCGAGGGCCGCGCGAAGACCGTCCGGACGGCTGTCGAAGAACTGCTGGACAACTACTTGCTCGGCGAGGATCCGAGTCGAATCGAGGACCACTGGCAGGCCATGTACCGCGGCGGGTTCTACCGCGGCGGCCCCATCCTGATGTCGGCAATCGCCGGTGTCGATCAGGCGCTGTGGGACATCAAGGGCAAGACCTACGACGCGCCGGTCTACGAGCTACTCGGCGGCCCGGCGAGGAATCGAGTTCGGGTCTACCAGTGGATCGGTGGCGACCGGCCCCGCGACGTAGGCGACGCCGCGAAGGAGAAGGTCGACGAAGGGTTCACCGCCCTGAAGATGAACGCGACGCCGGAGTTACGGACCGTCGACAACCCACGGGCCGTCGCCGACGCCGTCGACCGAATTGCGGCCGTTCGCGAGGCCGTCGGCGACGAGGTTGACATCGGCGTCGACTTCCACGGCCGGGTCGCGAAACCTATGGCTCGACGGCTGGCCAGCGCGCTCGATCCCTACGACCCGATGTTCATCGAAGAACCCGTGCTTCCCGAACACAACGACGCGCTCGCGGACGTTCGGGCGGCGACGACGACGCCCATCGCCACCGGCGAGCGAATGTACTCGCGGTGGGACTTCAAGGAAGTCTTCGAGTCTAACGCGGTCGACGTGATTCAGCCCGACCTCTCCCACGCAGGCGGCATCACCGAGGTCAAGAAAATCGCCGCGATGGCGGAGGCCTACGACGTGTCGGTAGCTCCGCACTGCCCGCTCGGGCCGATCGCGCTGGCCTCGTGCATCCAGGTCGACGCCTGCTCCCCCAACACCCTGATCCAGGAACAGAGCCTCGACATTCACTACAACGAGACTAGCGACGTGCTCGACTACCTGGCCGATCCGTCGGTGTTCGAGTACCGGGACGGCTACGTCGACCTCCCCGACGGACCGGGACTGGGCATCGAAATCGACGAGGACCACGTCCGGGAACGGGCCGGCGGCGTCGACTGGCACAACCCCATCTGGCGTCACGACGACGGCAGCGTCGCGGAGTGGTGAGATGACGAAGCGACCGACATCACCGACCGCGAACGCCGTCCCCGGCCGCTTCGAAGAGCAGACCGCTATCGTCACCGGTTCGACTCGAGGTATCGGCGCCGGCGTCGCCAGACGACTCGCGGCCGAAGGAGCGAACGTGGTCGTCTCCGGGCGTACCGCCGGAGCGGGCGACCGCGTGGTCGAGGAAATTCGAGACGAGGAGGGTGAGGCCGTCTTCGTTCGCGCGGACGTGCGCGACCCGGACGACGTCGCGGCGCTCGCGGAGGCGGCCGCCGAGACGTACGGAAGCATCGACGTGCTCGTGAACAACGCCGGCGTCCAGACCGAAACCGACGTCGCCGAGGCGTCGATGGACGACTGGGACTTCGTTCTCGAGACCGACTTCCGCGCCTACTGGCTCGCGGCAAAGGCGGCCGTCGAGCACATGGACCGCGGGTCCATCGTCAACGTCTCCTCGAACCACTCGCAACAGACGATGCCCGCCCACTTCCCGTACAACGCCGTCAAGGCGGGAATCAACGGGATGACGCGGGCGATGGCGCTCGACCTCGGCCCAAAAATTCGGACGAACACCGTCGCGCCGGGCTGGATCGAGATCGAGCGCACACGCGAGGAACTGCCCGAGGGCCGCCTCGAGGACGTGGAGTCCATTCACCCCGTCGGCCGCATCGGCGTACCGGCGGACGTCGCGGGCGCGATTTCGTTTCTCGCGAGCGAGGACGCCGCGTTCGTCACCGGGACGACCCTAGTGGTCGACGGCGGCCGCGGCGCGGTGATGCAAGACGACGTGCTTCCCGACTACGAGGCTCGAGAGAACTGAACCCACCGGTTCCGTCTGCGAATCGCCCCTTCTCGACCCGTTCCTCTGACCGTCAGGACTCGAGAGCCGCCGACAGTCCGTCGACCACGTGCCCCTCGAGGACGGCCACGTCGAACGGTCCGACTGTCGTGGAGCCGACGACGGCGGTCAGGTTCCCGTCCGGACTGGTCACACGCACTTCGTCGCTCGAGAAGTTCGTCACCCACGTATACCCGCCCCTGGCGGCGACGTGAACGCCCTCGGGTAGTCGCTCGCTCGTCTCGATTTCGGCCCGATCGAGGAGGGTTCCGATCACGGCGTCGGCCAGGTCGGTTTCGGGCCAGACGCCGCAGTAGACGACCGATCCCTCGCCCGCCGAGTTGCGCACGACGGCGGGACGGTCGGCTGCGACATTGTCGCCCCCGTACGCGAAGAGAGGCTCGGCCGCGTCGGCCTCAAGCCACTCGGCCCACGTTCGAAACGCGTACTCGTTCCCGTCTTCGAGCGATCGAACGCGGGTCTCGAGGTAGCCGGGAAGTGACTCGTGTTGATCGACGCTCGCGCCGACGAGGTCCCCGAGCGGGCCCGGCTGCTGGACGGACCGAAGCTTGTTGTACTCGTCCTTGACCCCCGTTCGCGGTCCGAACAGGAGTTCGCCGCCGCGCTCGACGTACGCGGTCAATCTGTCGGCCAGGTCGTCCGTGACGAGGTGCAAGGCGGGTGCGACCACGGCCTCGTAACTCGAGAGGTCCCTGGAGGGGTGGACCACGTCGACCTGAACGCCGCGGGCACGGCAGGCAGCGTAGAACGCATCCATGAGGTTCCAGTACTCGAAGTCGGGGGCGTGAGGCTGTTCGGAGAGGGCCCACAGGTCATCGTAGTCGTGCAGGAGGGCGATGGGGGCGTCGACGTGGTCGAGCGCGGGGCGTCCCCCGACGTCTTCGCGTTCCGTTCCCGTCTCAGGCAGGTTCGCGAGTTCGTCAGCCACCGTCACGGCGTCCTCGTACCCCCGGTCGGGCGAACCGTCCTGCTTTCGCAACCCCGCGTGGTACTGCTCCTGGCCCTCGAGACACCGTCGCCACCGGAAGTACAGGACGGTATCGGCGCCGTGGGCCGTCGCGTGGTGGGCCCAGAGTCGCATCGCGCCCTCACCCGGCTGTGGGCAGTGAGGCGGCCAGTTGACGTCGCCCGGTTGCTGTTCCATCACCCAGAACGGTCGGTCGAGCGCCCCACGGTAGAGGTCGTGGTCCATCCCGACCTGATCCGGGTCGCCGGCTCGAAGCTGGTCCGGCGTCGGATCGCCCCCCGCTTCGAGGCGATCCTGGACGAACCCCGTCGGGTAAGAGTCCCACGAGACGAGGTCGAGGTCCTCGCTGACCGAGTAGGCGTCGAGGGAGTCGAACCGGCCCATGAAGTTGTGGGTCACGAACCAGTCGTCGTTTCGCTCCCGGAGCAAATCGGCGTGGAGGCGGTTGTAGTCGACGACCGACTCGTTCGCGAATCGGTAGTACTCGAGCAGCCTCGAGGGATGGTGATCGGCGGGGGTGTGCCGCGGTGGGTCAATCTCGCCGAATGAACTGTATCGTTGGCTCCAGAACGTGTTGCCCCAGGCCTTGTTGAGCGTGTCGATCGAGTCGTACCGCTCCCGGAGCCAGTCGCGAAACGCGTCCGCGCAGTCGTCGCAGTAACACCGGACAGTGTCGTGACAGCCGAACTCGTTGTCGGTCTGCCAGCCGGCGACGTGAGGGTCATCCGCGAAGTGATCGGCCAGTCTCCCGACGATGCGCTCGGTTTCCTCCCGGTAGACCGGTGAGTTGAAACAGTAGTGGCGTCGGCTCCCGAAGTTTCGAACCGTGCGATCGCGTTCCTCCTGGAGGATTTCGGGGTGGTCGTTGATGAGCCACTTCGGCGGGGTGGCCGTCGGCGTACAGAGGACGGCCTGCATGCCGTGTTCGCCGATCAACTCGACGGCTTCCTCGAGCCAGTCGACCTCGAACTCGCCGCGGGAGGGCTCGAAGACGGCCCAGGAGAACTCCGCCATGCGGACGTACTCGAGGCCCGCGTCGGCCATCTGCGCGACGTCGGTCTCCCAGCGTTCGCTGGGCCAGTGTTCCGGAAAGTAACAGACGCCAATCGACATAACAAACCGTCACACGGCAGCAACCTAAACGTTCTCAAAGCGGCCGCTTTGACCACGCCGAACCAGGCGTCGAATCCGACGATTTCTGCAGCAATGGCTGGCTATTTGGACTGCCCGTTCGTTCGCTACCATATGGACGAGTGCGCCGCCGGCGAGACGACGCTTCGATACGATTTCGACGACAGAACGCTGGCAGTAGCGGACGGCGCGAGGAGACTCCTGCGCGCTGACCTCGAGGTCGTCGCCGAATCGGGACGTGTAGTCGACCTCCCAATTCACGCCCGTCTCGAGGAACAAGCCGATGGCGTCGCCTTCTCGGTCGCGGTCGAGAACGACGGCGGTGAATCGGTCACGCTCGAGTCGGTGGTCCTCGAGTGCGAGGTGGACGGATTCGGTCCAGAAAGTCGCATCTACGAGCACGGGTACCAGTCGTGGTCCCCAACGGCGACGCGTTCCGTGGGGGAACGGTTCCCCGACGAAACGCCCGATAACGCACCGATGATGCTCGACCTCAAGGCGCCGACGGACTGCCGCACCAGCAACTACCTGACGGGATTCGTCGCCGAGGAGAGAACGCTGACGATGGGGTACCTCGAGCACGAGCACTACTGCACCCGGTTCGATATCGTCGACGACGCGGACGGAATCCACCGGGTCGAGGCAGTGTGTCCGTTCGAAGGAAGAACGATCGAACCGGGCGAGACGCTCGACGTGCCGACGCTCTGGATCGACGCGAACCGGGGCCTCGAGGACGCTCTTCCCACACTGGCCGACCTCGTCGGAGCCGAGATGAACGCACGGGTCCCCGAACAGGTTCCGACGGGCTGGTGTTCCTGGTATCACTACTTCACCGACGTCACCGAGGACGACGTGCGCGAGAACCTCGCAGAACTCCAGGAGTGGGGAATCCCGGTCGACCTCGTCCAGCTGGACGACGGTTACATGAACGCGTTCGGCGACTGGCGGACCATCGACGATGACTTTTCGGACATGAGCACCCTCGCGGAGGACATCGACGGGGCGGGATACACGCCGGGGCTGTGGCTGGCCCCGTTCTACGCCGAGGCGGGGTCGAACCTGTTCTCGGACCATCCCGAGTGGTTCGTCACCGACCCCGACACTGGCGACCCTGTCGACGGCGGGTTCCGTGCCGGGGACCGACTCTACGGGCTCGATACGACACACCCCGAGGTCCAGTCGTGGCTCCGGGAGACGTTCGAGACGGTTGTCGACGACTGGGGCTTTCGGTACCTCAAACTCGACTTCCTCTTCGCCGCGGCTCTCCCTGGTGATCGCTACGACGACGAAGCCACCCGCTTCGAAGCCTACCGGCAAGGTCTCGAGATCATCGACGAGACGGTCGGACGAGACGTCTTCGTTCTCGGCTGTGGTGCTCCCTTAGCCCCCAGCGTCGGACTCGTCGACGCCATGCGAATCGGTCCCGACACGGACCCGGTCTGGGAGACGGAGGGTGAAGCCGCGAGCCAGCCCGCGCTCAAGAACGCCGTCAGAAATACGCTCACGCGCCAGTTCCTCCACCGACGCTGGTGGCTCAACGACCCCGACTGCCAGCTCGTCAGGGAAACCAGTGAGTTGACGACCGCCGAACGCGAGGCGTTCGCCGCGCTCGTCGCGACGACTGGGGGCGTCAACGTCTTCTCCGACCGCATCGCCGAAATCGATTCTACGGGCAGGCGCCTGCTCGAGCGATCGCTACCCCCCGCAGAGCGTGGCGTCGTCGAGGGAGTTGCCGAAGACGAGTTCCCGGATCGCGTCGTCTGTGAGCGACCCGGCGACGGTGCGACCACGGTCGCGTGTTTCAACTGGGCCGACGAACCGCGGACCGTTACGCTCGATCCCCGGCGTTACGCCGACGAACCGGTCGCCATCTGGGACGGTCTCGATGGCTGTGAGATCGAGGCGTCCGAGCGAATCGAACGGACGCTCCCCAGCCACGGCGTCGCCCTCTACGCAGTCGTCGAATCCGATGCCGAGGAATCGATCGTCGGGAGCGCGGATACGCTCACGGGCGGTCCCGTTTGAGTCGACGCTGTATAACCCTGTATTCGAGATGGCGACAGGGGTCCGCAGTCGCTCGACGGTCACAGGAACACGAGAATGTATAGTCGAGTAACCGCTACTCGTACTGAGTTGACTAGCCCCGGACGACGGTCAGGCGTCCCGTTCACTGCACAGCAAGACAGACCGGTTCGTGTTGAGGAACACACCCTGGGCCACGCTGCCGAACAGTGCCTTTCCGGCCGGCGACCGTTTTCGACCGGCGATCGTAATGACGTCCGCGTCGTGTTCGTCCGCGGCGTCGAGGATTTCGTCGACGGGTTCCCCACTACGGCCCTCGACGCCGACGTCGAACCCGGCGGCCTCGAGCACCGCCTTCGCTCGTCGGACGGCGCCGAGCTGTGTGACGGACGCCCCTTCGGGGTTATTGGTGAAGATGTGGACGACTCGGACTCGGGTCGACGCCGACTCGAGTTCGAGATTGACGATGGACTCTGCCTGTGCGACCGCCCGGTCCTCGTCTCGATCGACTGCCAGCAGGATCGTAGACATAGGTGGACAGTCACGACGTGGTGACAAATAGGTACGGTCGAACGGGACCAGTCCGGAAGCCATTAGTTCGTGACCCGGACGAAACGCACTCGAGAAACCGACTCCGATTATCGCGGTGGCCACGCCGTCTGGCGATATTTCTGGCGATACTCGAGTTCTCGTGACTGTTCTCAATGGCACCAATTCGATATAGCAATATAGAATTTATCCGTCGTACATCAGCCCTCAGTTAGACAGAATTTATATGGCTTTATTGATATGTAACCCGCAACTACCACCAGTTCAGCCCAGGTTCGTCGGGATTGAGAGGAATTACCGAGGGACCGAACGTCGGTGTATTCCAGCCCGGAAATACGGGCTGGACGGAAAATTGCACGAAAGGTCCAGGATGAGCAGCAATCGAACGCCTGAATCGGACGATCCGACCACGGCCCCATCGATATTCACGCTCGCCGTCCCACGATGTACATCGACCGCTCCCGTCACCAGTTCCGAAGCTAGCGTGAGACAACGGCGTGCCAGGTTCGGACGAAAACGTCAGTAGCTGGACGCAGCACATCACCGGGGCAGCTCTGTATAGTAGTTCACCATGGCGTTGAACACATTCACAGGCCGTGTGAGCGGTTCTCTGCCCCTCGAGAGAGTGGTGCTCGAGCCCCAACCCATCAGCTCTCACCCGTACACTGACGTCCGTACGTACTGTATGGACCGAGGCCAGGTTCGAACGGCTCGAGGCGACCTGGCCGAGTCGAAGGAATGCGCTCTTTCCATGACCAGGACGCGCTAATCCCATTGACAAAACGATCAGAGCTGCCCTCGACTGCGTACTCCTCAAGCGGTTCAGTTACGGTTCAGTTGCAGTTCACTCGCTATAATCGACGAATGCAGGAGCACCGAGAGTACAGCGACACGAAAATATAGTCTAGCCAGACGACCGATAGAGGTCGTTATCGAATACGGGGCGAATTCCCGTCCCGGACAGTCACTATTCTCGCCCCAGCCAAACGAAGGCTTCTCGACGCTGCTACAGCATTGTCAGTACCGTCTCAGTGTCGCAATCGCCTCCAGACGGAGTCCCTCGTAGAGGGAACGATTTCTCCGGTCCCTCGACCAAAATCCCGGTGAAACCCCTCTAGAACGGCATCAGCCGAGCTCAATCCTGCAGAACGAGTCGTTTCCGATCTTCGGATGACCTCGGACTGATAACGTCCTGGTTGTGATACGCAATCCGCATCCGTGGGTTCCCTTCCGTCCTCACTTAGACGCTCGAGTCCGCTAGGTGGATGGACTCTGCCCACTCGATACCGGAGTGATGTGCATACTTCGGCCGGTTTCTGGAATGGCTGCCCCACGAATTCCTAGACCAGCGGCTTCGCACAGGCAACTTATCCCGCCGTCGCTTGCCACCCAGAGGTGGATCCTCGCGACGTCAGACGAACGCATTCATCGGCCTCTTGAGCGAACGTCTGAAGCTCATTTGACCATCGTTCGGTCACTCGCCAGGAGCGGTTGTCGCTACCAGCCTCCGTTGGCTCGATAGCCGTCGAAATACCTCTCAAAAATCGGTGAAGTCCTCCTTTGGATAACCAGAGATTTGGGATGTAAACGACACGGACGCTGAAGGAAGCGCCCCTAGTTCAGTTTCGTCATACGCAACTCACCAGGCGAGTCTCCAAATGAAGCGGCAATCGAGTAGATATTAATCTCGAGTCACGTACCCACATTGAATAGATTATAATCTCAACTCGTAGTATATTAGAGCAGAAAATCTAGAATAACATACTTAGATACAGGCGTAATTCAGGTATCCAAGTTCAGATAAGGTCTCTTATCTCGAGTAACAGCTAGATTGATTATCCTCGAGTACGGACCCTCGTTCATGAGTGACGATCCGGGTTCCGAGACTGTCGTCGTCAGAACCTACGTCCCCAGATACCAGAAAGAGAACTGGACCGCCCACGCCGACGAACTCGACATGAACCAGAGCGAGTATGTAAGAAGTATGGTACAAGCCGGCCGAAAGGGGTTCGAATCGCCGTCAGAGCAACCCCGTTCTCCGGACGTCACCCCTGGGGGTAGCGGCCTCGAAACCCAGGTCCTCGAGTTACTTCGTTCCGGGACATCTTCTTGGGAAGAATTACTCGAAGCAGTGAGCGACGACATCGAGTCTCAACTCGACGAAACGCTCGAGCGTCTCCAGGCGACGAACCAGGTTCGATACAGCGGTCGCCACGGTGGATACACCCTGAGCGGTGATATCGATGGCAACTGATCGAACGAGCGAACCAGCCACGATCGAAGAGCCAGTTTCCTACTTCCTCGAGGAGCAACGTTATCACGGCAAGAGCGAGCGGACAGTCGAGGCCTACGAGCGCGTTCTCGGGCAGTTCGAGGCGTTCGTCGAGGACGAGAGCGGCGTCTCGCCTGCGAACGCGACCCGTCGGGAGTGTATGGCCTGGGTTCACTCCCTGCGCGGCCGCCTCGAGCCGAGTACGATCGCCACCTACGCCTCCTACGTCCACCGGTTTTACGACTACATGACCCGCGTCGACGCCTTCGAGGGGAATCCGATGACGCTGGTCGTCGAGGAGATGAACGAATCGATCGACACGAACCCGACCAGGCGTGAGATCTCGATCCCCGAAATGCAGTCGTTCGTCGGGGACCTCGCACACCTTCTCGAGCGTGCCGTGGTCGTCACTCTCCTCAAGACGGGAATGCGTGTCGGCGAGCTCTGTAACCTAGATTTACGCGACCTCCACGCCGACATCGAAGCGGTCGATCTCGAGTGGACGCCGCGAGTCCAACTCGAGGCCCGTCCCGATTCGCTGTACGTCGACGAGAAGCCGGTTCGCGGTGCGGTCGTCAACGGAGAGGAGCGGACGGCGTCGAACAAGCGCAAGCGGGGGACCGTTATCCCGGTCGATTCGGAGCTACAGGCGGTTCTCGCCGAGTGGCTGGCGATTCGACCCGACGCACGGTCGACGGCCGAACCGCTCTTCCTCGACACCGGCGACAGCTGGGGCCAGCGCCTCGAGCCCTCGGACGTGCGCTACATCGTCGAGGAACACGCCCGCGGACGAGGCTGGTATCGGACCGGCGGCGGCGCAAGTGAGAACGTAACTCCCCACTACTTTCGGCACTTTTTCACGACCCACCTCCGCGACCGAACGGGTGATCGTGGGGTCGTCAAGTACCTGCGTGGGGACGTCGCGAGCGACGTCATCGATACGTATACCCACGACTGGGGGGATCAGGTTCGAACGGTGTACGAAGCGAACATCTACTCGCTGGGAGTCTGAACGAGCGATTTGCGGAATTTCGAGTCGTAAATCGTGCCAGAAATGTCGAATTATTGTCTACACTGCCCGACCCACACCAGACAAATAAATCGTATCCTGCTATATCGAACTTGGGTCGGGTTTTACCGATCGGCGACGCCTCGTTCGACGACGAGAGCCCGAAGGTCGTTAACGTTCGTTCCGGTCGCTTCCGTCCGAATCAGCGCGTTCACCGTCTCGAGCGTCGGATAGGCGTCGTTTCGCTCGAGCGCTCGTCGCGCTTTCAGCGGATCGAGGGATCCGTCTCGGGAGACGGTTCGCTGGTCGGCGATGGCTCCCGCTGCGTCCGTCGCACCGTCGATGCCATCGGTGTCGACGCTGGCGACGACCGCCGGGACCGCGAGTTCGAGCGCCCCACCGAGGACGAACTCCTGGTTCGGGCCGCCTCGTCCGTGATTGTCTGTGAGCGTGACAGTGGTTTCCCCGCCCGAGAGGACGACGACCGGTGGCTCGACCGGCGTCCCTGTGCGGGCAATTTCCTCGGCAATGGCGACCTGCGTTTTCGCGGCCTCGCGTGCTTCGCCTCGCACGGACGAGGAGAGTACGAGCGGCGCGTAGCCGTGGTCGACGGCGACTTCGCGGGCTGCCTCAAGTGCCGTGTTCGCATTGGCGACGACGTAGCAGTCGACGTCGTCGAACGCCGGATCGTCGCCGGTCGGCGTCTCTCGTTCGTTGCCGTCGGCCCCGCGTCGGAGGTGCTCGAGGATCGGCTCCGGAGCGTCGATGCCGTAACGTTCGATCACGTCGAGTGCGTCCGCGAAGGTCGTCTCGTCGGGCGAGAGCGGCCCGCTGGCGATGACGCTCGGGTCATCTCCGGCGACGTCGCTGACGAGCAGGCCGACGACGGTCGCGGGAGCCGCGACACGGGCGAGGTTCCCGCCCTTGAGCCTCGAGAGGTGTTTACGGACGGCGTTGATCTCGTCGATGGACGCACCGCTCGCGAGCAGTGCCTCCGTGGTCTTCCGAAAGTCCTCGAGCGAAATGTTCTCGGCGTGTGTCGGAAGGAGAGCGCTCCCACCTCCGGTGAGACAGCCGAGGACGAGGTCGTCCGAACCGGCGGCGGCGGCCCGTTCGAGGACTGCGTTTGCCCCTTCGACTCCGCGTTCCGAGGGGACGGGGTGATCGCCGGGCATCACGTCGATCCAGTCGGTCTCGACGGGGTCGTCGGTGACCACGACGCCGCCGTCGATTCGATCCCCCAGCAGGGATTCCAGCGCCGCGGCCAAGTGGCCCGCGGCGTTTCCGCCGCCGAGAACAATGATATCGTCGTACGCCTCGAGGTCGTACGTCTGTGAGGGACCGGCGACCGGGGTGACGGTGAGTCGTTCGCCCTCGAGTGTGAGTGCGTCGAATACGACCCGTTGCGGGTGGGCCGCGTCGATACCCGCGGTCAGACAGTCCAGGGCGACCGTTCGCGGCTCGCTCGAGGCGAGTGCGTGGTAGTCCTTGATGGAAACACGCGAGGTCATCCCGAAACCGCCCTCTCGAGTCGCTGTCGCGAATCGGTCGTCGTGTGTCCGTACATACGGGACGTGTTCGAGACGCTCGCCTAAAATGTTGGACGTCGAACCAACATTGTGCATCGTTCTACTCGCGAACGCGCGTACCCCTCGAATTCTCCCCTGAGTTGATACTATACTATCTATAGCTAGTAGGGCTGAACTCGGCTGATCAGCGGGCCGGCGTGCGCGTCGCCATCGGAACCAGCTCAAAACGCCGACCGGATCCGGTCGGTGAGCTTCTCCATCGCCTCGGCCGACTGCTCTACCTCATCGGCCAGGCTCAACGCGCCGTGGGGTAACGACGGATAATGGTGATGAGTCGTCGCCACGCTCGCATCCTCGAGCGCCTCGACGTAGGCGATTCCTTCGTCCCGAAGCGGGTCGTGACCACAGGTGACGACAGTAGTGGGCGGAAGCCCATCGAAGGAGGGGGCCCGGAGGACCGACGCATAGGGGTTCACACCGTCGACCGGGTGGCGGAGATACTGGTCCCAGAACCAGCGCATGTCCGCGCGGGTGAGCAGCGGGCCGTCCGCGTTCTCCGCGTATGACGGCGTATCGAACGCGTGGTCGGTGATCGGATAGCAGAGCACCTGCTGGGCCAGTACGTCGGCTCCCCTTCCGGCGTCCCACCGGGCGACCGCGGCCGCGAGATTGGCTCCCGCGCTCGAGCCACAGACCCCAATCCGATCCGGGTCGCCGCCGACGGCCGCCGCGTGCTCGTGGACCCACTCGAGGGCGGCGATGGCGTCCTCGAGCGGAGCCGGAAACGGGTGTTCGGGGGCGAGGCGATAGTCGACCGAGACGACCAGCGACTCCGTCTCTGCGGCGAAGGCCCGGCAGAGGTCGTCGGCGGAATCGAGCGTGCCGAGCGTCCACCCACCCCCGTGGTAGAAGACGAGGACCGGGAGGTCGTGAGCCTCGAGCGGGCGGTAGACACGAATCGGAATCTCGCTTCCCGCGTCGGCTCCGGGAATCGCGGTCTCTGTCACCTCGAGGAGCGAAATCGTCGGTTCGCCGCCGAAGACGTCGTCCTCGAGTCGCCGGGCCGCCTCGACCGAGAGGGCGTGCCACGGCGGAAGCGTTTGGTAGGTCGGCTCCTCGAGTAGCGTCGCGACCTGCGGGTCGAGGTCGGTCCGTCGAGCGTCCATGACGGCCCCTTGCCGCGGCACAAAGATGAATGGGGGTGGCCACGAAGGGGAGGACATGAGCGACCCCGAGGGCGGATCCGGACCGGATAGCGACCGCGAGTTCGACGCCACCGAGTCGACGGCCCGCGAACTCGACGCGAGCGATCCGCTCGCGGGCTTCCGCGACCGCTTCGACGTACCCGATACCTGCTACCTGGACGGCAACTCGCTCGGCCCGGCGAGCGACGAGGCCGTCGCCGCCCTCGAACACGTCGTCGAGGAGTGGCGCACCCTCGGAGTGCGCGGCTGGACCGAGGGCGACCCGCCGTGGTTCTGGTACGGCGAGCGCCTCGGGGAGCGACTGGCGCCGATGGTCGGCGCGAAGCCCGACGAAGTCGTCGTCGGAAACTCGACGACGGTCAACATCCACACGCTGATCGAAACGTTCCTCGAGGCGGCCGACGGCGACACCGTCGTGGTCAACGAACTCGACTTCCCGACCGACCACTACGCCATCGCCTCCCAGCTTCGAGCGCGCGGGTTGGACCCCGCTGAGCACCTCGTATGCGTCGAGAGCGAGGACGGCCGAACCATCGAGAAAGACGCGATCCGCGAGGTCGTCGACGACGAGACGGCCATCGTCTTCTTCCCCTCGGTGCTCTACCGAAGCGGGCAGCTGTTCGACCTCGAGGTACTCACCGAAATCGCCCACGAGCACGACGCGTTCGCGGGATTCGACCTGGCCCACTCGGTCGGCGCGATGGCCCACGACCTCTCGGGAATCGGCGCGGACTTCGCCGTCTGGTGTCACTACAAGTACTGCAACGCTGGCCCCGGCGCCGTCGCCGGTCTCTACGTCGCCGAGCGTCACTTCGGGAAGCGCCCCGGACTCGCCGGCTGGTGGGGTCACGAGAAGGAGACCCAGTTCGATCTGAACCTCGAGTACACGCCCGCTCGCTCGGCTGGCGCCTGGCAGATCGGCACGATTCCGATCTTTTCGGCCGCGCCGCTCGACGGCGCGCTGTCGGTCCTCGAGGAGGCCGGACTCGAAGCCATCAGGCGGAAGTCGGTCGCGCTCACCGAGTACCTCGTCGCGCTCACCGACGAGCGACTGGCCGAGTACGGCGTCGACGTTGGGACCCCTCGCGAGACCGACCGCCGCGGCGGCCACGTCGCCCTCGAGCACGAGCAGGCCTACGCTCTCGGCGCGGCCCTCCGGGAGCGCGACTACGTCGTCGACGTCCGTCCGCCGAACGTCGTCCGGGTCTGTCCCGCACCGCTGTATATGGGCTTTCACGACGTGTGGGCCTTCGTAGACGTGGTGGAGACACTGTTCGACGAGGATTCGCTCGAGGCGGTCGACCCCGATGCCGTAACCTGAGAATCCGGCGGTCTCGAATTGTTCAGGTCCACCTCGCCTCAGTCGCTGGCCGACCCACTGCCCTCGCCAGACCGAACTCGTCGTTGTTCCTGTAACCGCTGCTCGAGCGTCCACTGGATCTCGAGCGCCCGCTCGGCGTCGATGTCGTGGGCTGTCGCCGACCGTCCGAGGAGAGTCGCCGAACTGGCCGTGTCCGCCGTCACGCTCGCGAGGCGACGCCGGCGCTGGAACACCGTCTGTGCGTTCAGCACGGACTGCACCCGGTAAGCGGGGACGATCTTGGTCGAGCGCCGCCAGAAGCCGGTTCGCGCGTAAAAGTACGCCTCGTCCACCCGATAGCCGCGGTTGCGCCATTTGAGGTGGGCGGAGGGCGGGACGAGGAAGAGCAGCGGCGCGAACGCGTGCCAGTCGCGTACGATTTGGGTTCGGGAGGCCAGGACGTAGCCGACGGCAAGCACCACGGTGATGACGGCGATGTACCGGACGGCGTACCGTTCGCGAGCTCTGAGCGGCGGTCGCTCGAGCGATGGGAGGTCACTGTCGTGCGATTCGTCAGTAGGTGCGTCGATGGCGTCGATAGCGTCGGTAGGAGCGTCGATGGTGTCGGCAGGAGTGCCGACGCCGCCGACGTCGTCGAGGGCAGGCCCCGTGGAATCAGCCGTCTCGGCCCGCTCTCTCGTCCCGGTCGCCTCACCCGTCTCGCTTGCCTCGCTCGTCTCGAACGGCTCGATCGACCTGGCCAGCGCGACGACGCGCCCGAACTCGGCCAGCGGAATCGCCGACTCGGTCCCGCGAGACCCGGACTGTTCGGGACCGTAGCCGGCAGTCTCGACCGCCAGTGAGGCGTAGCCGAACCACCGGTAGGGGACGGATTCGGTAATCGTGAGCGTCTGGACCTTCTCGAGCGGGATGGTTCCGCTGTAGCGCTGGAGCAGGCCGCGTTCGTAGTAGAGTTCGTCGCCGACTCGCGTCAGCCGGAATCCGTAGTAGCGCGTCAGCGTGAGGAGCGCGCTCAGAATCCAGGCAGCGAGGAGGAAGAGGAACCCCGCCCAGAGTATGGCCACCAGACCCGTTCCGGGGAGGTCGCTCTCGAGGAGGTCGATGGGGACGAGCGTCGTCGGGTCGAACCCGCTGGCGAACGAGAGGATGAGCCCCCCGAGGAGGCTCGCGCCGGGGTCGATTGTGAAGACGCTGAGGATGGCGAGTTCCGTTGGCTTGATTCGAAAGAGCGTCCGTTCGGCGTCCGCCTCTCGAGCGCCCCCGGGTCCGTCACCGGGTCCTCGAGGAGCGCGGTCAGCGTCCGTCTCGGCGGTCGTCGGCCCGTCGCGACCGGCGGCCACCCCATCGCGTTCGACGTCACCGGACTCCACCCCGGCCTCGGAACCCGATCGGAGGCGGCGAGTGAGCGCTCGAGCCTCCGCTTCGTCGACGTACCGGAGCGTGATCTCGGTCTGACTCCCGCCGGCCGTCTCGACGTGAACCGCCGCGATGCCGAACAGGCGGTGGAGCGCCGTCTGACGAACGTCGACGTTTTGGACCCGGTGGAGGGGGACCTCGCGGTCGCGTCGCGAGACGACTCCCGAGACGACGTCGAACGTGTCGTCGGTGACGGCGTACCGAAACCGCTCGTAGTAGGCCAGTTCGTAGAGAACGCCGACGAGGATCCCACCCAGGACGAACACGCCGACGACGAAGAGATTCGCCCCGGCCTCACCGGGAGACGTGACGAGGCCGATGACGAAGAAGAAAAAGCCGAGGTTAAGACTCCGCGAGAGCGAGCGAACGACCACCGACGACGGGTGGAGGCGCTTCATACGGCGTCTTCACCGTTCGTTTCGATCGTGAGTTCGCGGAGCCGTTCCTGTAACGCCTCGGCCCGATCGGGCGTGAGGCCGGGAATCGCCACGTCGGCGTTCCTGGACCCCGCCGTGTAGACCACGAGCGTCCCGAGTCCGAGGGCTCGCTCGAGCGGCGACCGTCTGGAGTCGACGTGCTGGACGCGAACGTAGGGAACCACGGTCTTGATCCGGGTGAAGACGCCGCGCTCGATGTACAGCGACTGGTTGCGGAGCGTGAAGCCGAACACGGCGTATCGTCGCCAGGCAATGGCGGTCCGGACGAGGGAGACGAGGACGACGAGGACGACGGTTCCCAGGAGAATCCGATCCGTGCCGATCGCCAGCACCTCGCGAGTCTGTAACGCCACCAGGAGGCCCCCCAGGACGGTGCCCAGGATCACGGTTCGAACGACGGCGGCGACGATCCAGACCCAGCGAATCCTCGGCTCGAGTCGTTCCATCGAGTCGGGATTCGACGGTCAGCCCGATAAAGCGTCTGACAGCGGGCAGAAATTGAGAGTTGTGGCCGCAACGATTAGAGGGGCAGCCAGTCAGAAGGGCAGCGGAGTAGTCGATCCAGTCGATCAGTGGGTTGCCTTGCGAATCGCGTCGATTTCGTAGAGGTCCTCGTGGAGTCCCTCGCCGTCACAGTCCTCCGTCGGGCACGCGTAGTGCCACCCGTCTCGAGTCGCGTCGCGTTCCCGGAATCGCTCCCCACAGACCTGGCAGTATAATTGTCCTTTCTCACACGAGTCCCGATGAATCTCGAGGGCGAGCGACGTCTGGAACGACTGGTTGCAGTTGCGACAGGTGTGCATACTAGAAGTGACGTGAACCCAGGCCAAAAATTACGTGGGTTCGTTTATTTCACCGTATACGCCGCCGATTGGGCGGCTCTCGGTCGATTTTGGCGTCGGGTTCGAGAAAAAATGAGCGTCACAATCCGATGAACGTGATGTGAGCCGGTCAGTTTCGGTTACAGGTCGACTCGAGAAAACGAGGGAAATCCGCGGTGGAAAAACGCTACTCGAACTATGTCGAGTTTCTGGTAGTTACTCGTCGCCGAGGATGCCACGCTTGGTCATCTTCCGCGGGTTGAGCACTTCGTCGGCCTCGTCCTCGGTGAGGTAGCCCTTCTCGAGGGCGACCTCGCGGACCCTCTTGTCCTCCTTGAGCGCCGTCTTCGCGACCTCGCTGGCTTTGTCGTAGCCGATGTGGACGTTGAGCGAGGTCGCTAGCGCCATCGACTGCTCGACCTGCCGTTCACAGAACTCGCGGTTGGCCTCGAGTTTGCGGACGAAGCGGTCGGCGAACACCGTGCTCGCGTTCGAGAGGAGTTCCGCCGACTCGAGGAAGTTGTGCGCCAGGACGGGCTTGTAGAGGTTGAGGTCGATCTGGCCCTCGGCAGCGCCAGCGGCGACCGCGGCGTCGTTGCCGACGACCTGCTTGTGGACCTGATTCACGGCCTCGGCGACGACCGGGTTGATCTTGCCGGGCATGATCGACGACCCGGGCTGGTTCTCGGGCTGTTCGATCTCGCCGAGTCCGTTTCGCGGGCCGGAGGCGAGCAGTCGCAGGTCGTTAGCGATCTTATTCAGCGAGCCAGCGACGACGCGAAGCGCACCGTGGGCCTCCGACATGGCGTCGTGCGCGGCCTGGGCCTCGAAGTGGTCGTCGGCCTCGCGGAACTGGACGCCGGTCTCTTTGGTGATGTACTCGGCGGCGCGCCCGGGGAACTCGGGGTGGGTGTTCAGCCCCGTCCCGACCGCGGTCCCGCCGAGGGCGAGTTCCGCGAGGTGCTCGCGGGTCTTGTCGACGCGGGCGAGTCCCTTCGCGACCTGGGTTCGGTAGCCGCCGAACTCCTGGCCGAGGGTGACTGGTGTGGCGTCCTGAAGGTGCGTCCGTCCGGTCTTGACGACGTCGTCGAACTCCGCCTCCTTGGCCTCGAGCGCCTGGCGAAGCGTGTCGAGGGCGGGGATAACGTCCTTCTCGACGGCCTCGAGGGCGGCGACGTGCATCGCCGTCGGGATCACGTCGTTGCTCGACTGGCCGAAGTTGACGTGGTCGTTCGGGTGGACGACGCGGTCGCCGATCTCCGAACCCATAATCTCGGCGGCGCGGTTGGCGATGACCTCGTTGGCGTTCATGTTCGAGGAGGTGCCCGAGCCCGTCTGGAACACGTCGACGGGGAACTGGTCGTCCAGCTCGCCGGCGATGACCTCGTCGGCTGCCTCGACGATAGCGTCGGCGACGTCCTCGTCGATCAACTCGAGGTCGCGGTTGGCCTGAGCCGCGGCCTTCTTGACGACGCCGAGGGCGCGAACGAACCGGCGGCCGAACGTGATCCCCGAGATGGGGAAGTTCTCGACCGCGCGCTGGGTCTGTGCGCCCCAGTAGGCGTCGGCCGGGACCTGCATCTCGCCGAGACTGTCCTGCTCCGTGCGAAATTCGTCTCCCATACCCTAGCGGTTCGCGGGCGTCAGGTAAAATCCACCGAAAACCGCGGCCCCTCGTCCGTCGCCTCGCGGCGCTCGCGCAGGGCGGTCTGCAACCGTTTTCGACCCGTCGAAGCGACGGTACGGCCGTCCTCGAGGTCGACGTCGTAGACCGTCGGCGTCTTCCAGACGAACGTCTGAGAGCTGGCCGTGTCGACGACGACCGAGGTCAGTCCGAGTCGACGCTGGAAGATCGACCGGCGATTCGAGACGGTCTGGATCCGGTAGTAGGGAATCACGGTCGTCCGGCGTCGCCAGAAGCCCCGGCGGATCACGAGGTGGTCGTCGCCGACGGAGTAGCCGAGGTTGACGTATCGGAGGTGGGCTGCCGGGAGTACCGCGAGGAAGATGGCTGCCGAGAGGTACCAGTACCCCGTCCCGAAACCGGTCAGGCTCGAGACGCCGAACGCGAGCGCGACGAGAACCGCCGCGACGAGGGCGTAGCGCACGAGGTAGCGCTGGCGGGCGACTGTTGGCGGCGACTCGAATCGCGGGGGCTCAGTGCCCGTGAGGTTCTCCGCGAACGTCTGGACGCGCTCGACCCTCGCCAGCGGGACGGCAGACGTGCTCCCGTCGCTCGAGTCGGGGCCGTAGCCGGCGGTTTCGACCCAGAGGCCGGCGTAGCCGAGGGCGCGCTGGAGCGGATTGTCGGTGATCGTCACGGACTGGACCTTCTCGGAGGGCACCGAGCCGCTGTAGCGCTGGAGCAGGCCGCGTTCGTAGACGAAGTCGTCGCCGGCCCGGCCGAGTCGGAAGTCGTAGTAGGTAGCGAACGTGTACGCGACGCTGACGGCGTAGGTGACGACGACGCCGTTGATCGCCGAGGCGAGCCCCAGGGCGACGTACCCCGAGGGCGTCGCGTCCGTGAACGAGGCCGGGCCGCCGAACGGTTGGGCCGTCGCGAGCAACAATGCCTCGACCTGATTGGTGAAGAAGAACGCGAGCGCGAGGACACTGGCGGCCGCCGCCGGGCGAACCGTCGTGAACGCGTAAAGCAGCAACTCTCGGGCGTCGAGCGCGAAGAGTAGCGTCGGTCGGTCGTCCTCGAACGGTGCCTCTGTCCCGGTCTCCGTCTCTTTCGTCTCCGTGGTCGAGGCCTCGAGGCCCGAGTCTGTGGAGGCCGAGACCTGGCCGCTCGAGGGGTGCTCGCGCTCGCTTTCGCGCTCGTGCTGGTTGGTTTCGTGCGGTGCGCTCGTAGACCGCGGTGCTGGAGCGGATGTATCGGTGTCGGCCTCGGCTTCGTCGGGTCGACGCGCGGTTCGTCGCCGAATCTCGCGCTGCAGGCGCTTCGCTTCGTCCTCGCCGACGAAGTCGAGCGCCGCTTCCGTCTCGCCGCCGCCCGCGGTTTCGATCGAGACGACGGCGAGGCCCACCACGCGGTGGAACACGCCCTGACGAACGTCGACGTTCTGGATGCGCCGGTAGGGAATCTCTCGAGCGCGCCGGGAGAAGACCCCGGAGGCGACGTCGACCGTGTCGTCGGTGAGTGCGTACTCGAACCGGTAGTAGTACGCGAGGCCGTAGGCGGTGCCGACGAGCAGTCCGACGGGTGCCAGATACAGGGCCCAGGTGACGGAGACGGCGTCGAAGACCGCGCTCAGCACGCTCACGAGGAAGAACGGCATCGAGAGCCCGACGACTGCTGACCGGAGCGTGGTCGTGACCGCGCTCAACGGGTGGAGACGATGAGTATTCGAGTCGGTCATACGCCGTCGTCGGCCTCGCTCTCGACGGCCAGTTCCCGGAGCGTGTCCTGAAGTCGGCGGGCGCGTTCGGGGGTGAGTCCCGGGACCCGCACGTCCGCGTTTCGCGAGCCGGCCGTGTAGATCACGACGCTCGAGAGGCCCAGCGCGCGCTCGACGGGGCCGAACTGCGTGTCGACGTGCTGGACGCGGACGAACGGGACGGCCGTCTCGACGAACGTCACGACGCCTCGCTCGAGGTAGAGGGCGTCCTCCTGGAGGTCGAAGTGCCAGCGCCCGTAGAGCAAGACCGCGTAAACGACGCCGAGAACGAGTGCGAGCGCGACGACGGTGACCGTCACGGCGACCGGGATCGAGAATAGCCACTGGTCGACGGCGCTGACGGCGACGCCGAGGAGGACCGCCAGCAGCACCCACCGAGCGATCCACACCAGGCGAATGCGCGGATGCAACGATTCCATAGCCGAATCCTCACACGTAGGTCGGATAAACGTGAGGATTGGTGGCGCCTTCGATCGTCGATGCGTTGCGGCCGAGCGTTCAATTGCTGGACCGTTGCGGTCGAGCGTCCGGTCTCGGGTCGTCCGATCTCGAGTCGTGGCCGTCGAGCGCTCAACCAGTACCGACGAACACTCAGTCGTCGACGCGCTCGGCGTACTCCGCGGGCGTGTACGTCGACAACTCGAGGGCGTGGATGTCCGTCGTCATGTGGCCCTCGAGGGCGTCGTAGACGCGCTGGTGTTGCTGGACGAGGGGCAGACCCTCGAACGCCGGCGAGACGACCGTTGCCGCCAGGTGATCGTCGTCGTGGTCGCCGCGGGCACGGCCGACGGTCACGTCGGCGTCCTCGAGCTCGGATTCGATGAGAGATTCGACGGCTTCGGGTTCCATGTCCGGTTCATCGTCCGAAGTGCCCAAAAGCGCCCCGGTCTCGTCATCTTCGTCACGGTCCCCGTAGCCGACATCGTCGCCATCGTCACTGTTGTCGTCGCCGTCGGCCGGCGCGTTTATACTGGTCGCCTCCACACCGCCGAACATGTCACTCGCAGCCGACACGCGACGGGCGGTCGACGCCCACCCGTTTCTCCACGCCGCGCTTCGTGCAGGCGTGGTCAACTACACCGCCGCCGCCCGCTTCCTCGCGGTGGACGGCGAAACCGACGCGGTCGCGACGGCGCTCAGGCGCTACAGCGACGAACTCGAGGCGCTCGGTCCGAGTAACCGATCCGTCCGCGTCCGGATGCAAAGCGGCGTCGGGCCGGTCGACGACCCCGACGAGGTGCTCCTGGCGGTCGGCTCTACCGTCCTCGGCACCGGGTCCGACTCGAGTGCGTACACGGCCATCGTCGCGACGGGCGAGGTGGGCGCCCGAGCGGTTTCGACGGCGCTCGCGTCGCTGCACATCGCGGGTATCGAGGTGATCGCTGCCGGATTCGAGCCCGAAACCCTGGTCGTCGCGGTCGAGCGCCTCGACGGGGCGAACGCCGTTCGGGCGGTCGAGAGCGCCCTGGAGACGGCACTCGAGTGAGGAGGAGAGCGTCGGACTCCGAGCGAGGCGGACCGCGCGTCAGTACACCGGTGCGACGGAGAAGACGGCGTAGGCGCCGACGGTCGCAACGACCGGGATCAGATGCTGGAGCGTGAGCACGCGGGCGCTCTCGAACGGGTCGAACTCGAACTCGAGTTCGGGTTCGGGTTCGGGGTCGGACGTGTCCTTCGACGCGATTGCCCCTCTGGCCTCGGCAGGATCGGTGCCTCCATCGCCGACGGGTGCGCGTATTCGGCCGCCGGAATCGTCGTCGTGGTCGCCGCGGAGCGTCCGACTCCACCCGAGTCCCGCGATGGAGACCGTCGCGACGATCACGAAACTGGCGGGAATACCGAGCAGCGAGAGTGTGACGATGATGGACGCACTGACCGTCGACGCGACGAGCGCGGCAGGGAGGGGGAGTTCGACGATATCGTTGCCCAGCGTCTCGAGGGTTCGTCGAGCGATCGTCACTGCACCCAGGGCGACGGCGGCCGATCCCAGAACGATGCCAACTGGCATGTCGAGAACGCCACCGCCGATCAGCGGCGCGACGATGTTCGCGATGTTGGAGGTGCCGGAACTGAACGCCATGAGACAGCCGACGACGACCACCACGCCCCCGGCCAGCAATTCGTCGCGCTGGCTCGAGGTGACGGTCATCGAGGGAATCGTACCCGAGTGGTCCACGGCGAACAGCGATTCGTTCGAACTCGACTCCGAGATCCAGTCGTCGATCCGCTGGTAGTAGAAGTACCCGACGGCAACCGAGACAGCGAAGCCAGCAATCGGGGCGACGGTCCACCAGAAGACGATCTCGCGCATCGTCGCCCACTGCAGTTCGCCGCTGGCGACGCCGAGACCGGCGATCGCTCCGACGGTGGTCATCGAAGTCGAGGCCGGAACGCCGGTCCGGTTCCCAGCGAACAGCACGAGACCGATGAGGCCGAGAATGACGATGCTCGACTCGAGCGTGAAGAGCGACGAATCGTTGAGTAGCTGTTGTCCAAGCGTGTCGACGACGCGACGGCCGATCGTCGCGGCACCGAGGCCGAAGAAGACGGCCATCAGCCCCCCGGCGACGACCTTCGGTACCAGCGACGCTCCGACGGCGGGTCCGAACGCCGGCGCCGTCGTCGAGCCCCCGATGTTGAACCCGACGAAGACGGCGATGAGAATAGCAAAAATCAGCAGTAGCTCGGGCATTGTCTCAACGTTTCGAAATCCGCAGATAACGCTTCGCCCAAAATAGCT
Source organism: Saliphagus sp. GCM10025317 (assembly GCF_042663665.1). Classification (NCBI taxonomy): domain Archaea; kingdom Methanobacteriati; phylum Methanobacteriota; class Halobacteria; order Halobacteriales; family Natrialbaceae; genus Saliphagus; species Saliphagus sp. GCM10025317. The sequence goes on along the minus strand of NZ_JBHTAQ010000007.1, from coordinate 1,376,756 downwards.
TGGGGTAGAGAGCACGGAACGCAATCCATCGGACGGTCGAGTGAGTCCGTGTCGACGGTCGACACCCCATCCGACGCTTTAAGGTACGCCCGCGAGGACACTCGAGTAATGACCCTGCACGTGACGAATACGTTGACGGGCGAAAAAGAGCCGTTCGAGCCACAGGACCCCGAGAACGTTCTCCTCTATTACTGTGGCCTGACGGTTTCTGACCCGCCCCACCTCGGGCACGCCCGCTCGTGGGTGCACGTCGACGTGATGCACCGCTGGCTCGAGCACCTCGGTTACGGCGTTCGTCACGTCGAGAACTTCACCGACGTCAACGAGAAGATTGTCGCCCGCGTCGGCCAGGACGACCTCGGCAACGACGAAGCCACAGTCGCCGAAACCTACGTCCAGCGGACGATCGAGGACATGCGCTCGCTGAACCTCCTGCGCGCGGAAGTGTACCCCAGGGTATCGGAGCACATCCCCGAGATCATCGACCTCGTGGAGACGCTCGTCGAGTCGGGCTACGCCTACGAATCTAACGGATCGGTCTACTTCGACGTGACGACCTTCGAGGACTACGGGGCGCTCTCGAACCAGGACATCGAGTCGATCGAAGCGCAGGGCGAACCCGACGAACAGGCCGAGAAGCGCCACCCGGCCGACTTCGCCCTCTGGAAGGCGGGACCCGTATCGGAGGAGGCAGTCCACGAACACAGCAAGGGCGCGACCTGGGAGGAGACGCCGACCGGCCAGACCTGGGACTCGCCGTGGGGCGAGGGGCGGCCAGGATGGCACATCGAGTGCTCGGCGATGAGCATGACCCACCTCGGGGAGACCCTCGACGTCCACGTCGGCGGCCGGGACCTCGTCTTCCCTCACCACGAGAACGAGATCGCCCAGAGCGAGGCCGCGACGGGCCACCAGTTCGCCCGCTACTGGCTCCACTGCGAGCTATTCCAGATGGGCGAGACGAAGATGTCCTCGAGTCTGGGCAACTTCGTGACCGTCGACGAGGCCGTCGAGCGGTGGGGACCCAACATCCTCCGGACGTTCCTCACCGCGGGCGCGTACAACAGCCAGCAACTCTACAGCGACGAGACCATCGCGGAGGCCGAAGAGCGCTGGGAACGCCTCGAGCGCGCCTACGACGCCGCCGTCGACGCCCTCGATTCCCCCGCTGCGAAGTCGAAACTCGTCGAGGAGGAGCTTCGCAAGTCCGTGGACGCCGCTCGGGAGGCGTTCGCCGAGGCGATGAACGACGACTTCAACACCCGCGAGGCGCAGTCGGCGCTGCTCGAAATTGCGAGCGCGGCGAATCGTCACCTCGAGGCCACCGAGGGAGAGAACGGACCGGAGGCGTACGACTACCAGGGCCTGAAACGAGCCGTCGAGACGCTCGAGGACCTCGGCAGCGTGCTCGGATTGACCTTCGGCGGTGCCGACGCGAGCGGCGACGTCGAACTCGCGGGCGAGGTCGTCGACCTGGTCCTCGAGATCCGCGAACAGGAGCGAGACGCGGGCAACTACGAGCGCGCCGACGAGTTGCGCGACGAACTCGAGGCGATCGGCGTCGAGGTGCAAGATACGGACGAGGGGCCGACGTTCCGGCTTCCGTGACGGCGGCTGTTCACCACTCCCCTTCTGGTTCGAACGTCGTCAGTGCTCGTGACGGACTCGAGATTCGTGTTCGTCGCGATGGCAGGAACGACCGCGGCGGGTCTATTCTCGCGATGGGAACGAGGCGGCGAGACGCGTAGGAATAGGTCGAGACTGCGTCGTCCATTTTTGTACCGTGTTACGGTAGCCGTCCCGGGGACTACCGATCCGACGCGGTGGACGTCTCCTGTTGTGCTTCCAGATTAGAGAAGTCCGAGAGATCGCTCGTACACCAGTGGCAGAACTCGAGATCCGTATCGAGTTCCTTCCCACAGTACGGGCAATGTGTGAGGCTCCCGTCGGGCGCCGGTGATCGCCTGACGACCTGATTGTGCGCCACCGCGAGCAGATACGCGTCGACGACGCTGATAACCGCGACGAACAGGAGCGGAGACAGTTCCGCCAGATCTGCGCCCTCGCCGGCCGCGAGGGCCTCGAGTGTGGCCGTCTCGACGAACAGGATACTGACGCCGAACAGGAGGACGATCCAGCCCAGCGCACGCCGCCAGCGCCGGAGGTAACAGTGACCGAAGCCGGTGACGAGGACCCCGAGTAACGCGGCGAGCCACGGGCGCTTCTTCGAGAACGACCGATCCATAGGTTAACTAACTGGTTAGGTAGCTATAAGCCTTCACGTCCACGCCATCGAGACCGTCCCGGGGCACGAAACGGCGTGATCGGGAGTCGCCGACTCACAAGCCGAGCGCCGTCGCGATTGGCACGCCGGCCCACAGCGCGCCGACGAGGTAGCCGCCGATCGCTCCCGAATTGAGCAGCGGCAGTCCAGCGTGCGGTCGGCCCTTGAGGACCATGGCCATCAGGACCAGCAGCCCCGCGAGCGTGCCCAGCACGCCACCCAGCGCGGGCGCGTTGAGCGTGATCAGCGGAACGTCGAACGAGCCAACCTCGAGGAAGGAGGCGGCGCTGGCGATCAAGATAGTCGGGATGACGGCGTCACCGAGGCCGATGAAGAGGGCGTCACGGACGCCTTCGGGTGCTGCGTCCGGTTCTGGCTCTGTTTGCTCAGGCTCTGTCCGCTCTGCATCAGTCCGCTCTCGCTCGTGTTCGTCCTTGACAGCCTTGGAATCGGTCGGCTCAACGGTGGGGCCTTCGGAATCGTCCGCATCGGCTTCCGGGGAACCGCCGTTGGTCGTCACCGTCGATTCCGCGTCTCGATTTTCGATCTCACCGGGCACGTCGCCGGCCTCGAGGAAGGAGTACGACAGCGAGGTCGGGACGACGAGGACGACGGGAATGTGCAGGTCCATCACGCCCTCAGCGAGGTCGAGCATGTGTTCCGTCCGGTAGACGCTAATCGCGTCGTAGACGGCGAGCACGACGAGCAAGACGAGAGCGGGCAAGAGGCCGAAGCTGATCCCGAAGAGGCCGGCCGCACCCGCGCCCATGACGACGCCGGCGAGGTCGATGACGTACCACTCTGGATAGATCACGAGGGCGGCGCCGACGCCCAGCGAGACGAGGAGGGGGAAGACACCGAACGAGCCGACCGTGGCGACGGGCGGGAGAATCTCGGCGAAGACGAACCACGAGAGCATGACGCTGACGCCGACGATGAGTCCGCGGATGATCCACTGGAGATCGTACTTGAACGCCGCGAGCATGAACGCCGTCATCACGAGAATCGCCCCGACGTAGACCAAGCTGTTCGTCGGGTCGGAGGGGTCCTCGACGGCCTGCATCTCGGCGGCGGTGAAGGGTTCGACGAGCGCGAGCGCGCCGAACTGGACGCCGATAAAGAGGAGACAGGTAAATCCGACTGCACTGCCCAAGCGAATCCGCTCGTTCATGAGTCGCGATTTGAGCGGCCGTCGTATTGGTGTTGCGTTCTCGAGGCGGACGACCCTTCGCCCGTGTTCACCAACGTCGAGGCGTTCGCGGGCGGCGGATCCACCCTCGAGTGGCCGTGCCGGCGGGTGACCGAAAGCCACTTCGTGAGAGGAGCGCCCCTGACAAGCGCACGATGTCCCTGAATTAGCCACCGCGCGTGTCACTTCGGCGAAACGAAGCGGAGCTCGGTTTCGTGAACGGTTATTTTCGACCCAGGGACGTGGTCCGTTGCTCCCGGCGCAATCGTCTCACGGGTACCGTTTCGATGTCGAAATCGAGTTACCGAAACAGTAGATAACTGGGTAGCGCCAAAGGGCCCGCGTATGTCAGACCACAGCCGACGAACGTTCCTCCGGCGTACCGGGCTGGCGATCACCGCCGGAAGCACCCTCGCCGCAGCGAGTGGAACGGCTGCCGCCACCTCGTCGACGGCCGCCGACCCGAGCGACTGGCCCTCCCTCGGGGGGAGGCCGGGAAACAACGCGCGAGTCGCCTCGGGAATCAGTGATCCCGGGTCCCTCGAGGTCGCCTGGTCGTGTGACTGCGGTGGCCATATCGCGGTCGTCGACGAGACGGTCTACCTCCGAGCGGACGACGGCTCCGTACACGCCTACGAAGCCGCGGACGGGTCACAGCTGTGGCAAACCGACGACTTCGGCGCCGATCGAACGCCGGCGGTTGCCGACGGAACCGTTTACGTCGGCGGCGAGGCGCTCACCGCGGTCGACGCCGAGAACGGCGAAATTCGCTGGCGGGTCGAGCTCGAATACAGCGACGGGATTCGATCGCCGAAGGTCGCCGATGGGGTCGTGTTCGTCGTCGGCGACGGCGTCCTCTACGCGTTCGACGCCTCGAGTGGGGAAGAACAGTGGCAGTTCGATCCGGACGACGGGGAACTCCACGAATCGCCGGTCCCGGTCGACGATGGCGCCGTTTTTGTCGTGGACGAGACGCGCCTGTACGCCCGCGAGGCCAGCGACGGTGCCGAACGCTGGACGTTCGACCTCGAGGCCAACGACGACGATGGACAGTTCAGCGCGGTCACGCCGGTCGTGGACTACGGCATCCTGGCCGCTGGCTACCACGGCGAGTCGGACGCTGGGCTCTCCTACCACGACGTCGAATCCGGGGACCGAATCGCTCGCGTGGCCGGTCGAGCGCACAACCACCCACCCGTGATCGGCTCGGAGCTCGTCTACACCGTCGACGGGACGAACAACGACACCGCGACGGGCCACGATATCGAGACGGGGGAGAAGGAGTGGGAACCGGACCCGTCCGGCGAAGGGGCCAGTCCACTCATCATCGACGAAGAGCACGTCTATGCCGGTCTCGAGAGTGATTCAGAATCGACAGACGAAGACGAGGGGTCCTGGATGCGCTTTTTCGCGTTCGACGCCTGGGACGGCTCCGTCGAGTGGGAGAGAGACACCACGGCGGTACTGAATCCCCTCGCACTCGTCGACGAAACGCTCTACGTCGGGAGCGTCAACGGCGAGGCGCTGGCCGCGTTGCGACCGAACGGTGGGGGCGACGACGGCGAGGGCGACAATGGCGAGGACGGAAACGACGAGTCCGACGGAGGGAGCGAAATCGACGACGATACCGACGACGAAGAGAACGGCTCCGACGAAGATGGCGATACTGACGACGAAGAGAACGGCTCCGACGAAGATGGCGATACTGACGACGGTGGTTCCGAGAACGAATCGAGCGACATCAGCGAAGGGAACGAGAGCAACAGTACCGACAACTCGAGCGGTTCCGATGATACGAACGAGACCAACGAGACCATCGGCTCCAACGACTCCAACGACACCGGATCGGCGGCCGACGAGGCGGACGACTCGACCCCCGGATTCACCGGCATTGGGGCGCTCGCCGGAGGTGGACTCGCCCTCGAGTGGCTACGGCGCCGAGTCGACGAAGACGAATCCGAGGAGTAACGACTCGAGGTCGACCCGAGAATAATGACTTGAGGCCGACGACGGCCACTACGACGAGGTACCACCACAACGCACGAAACGCGCGGCGTTATCGTGCGTACAATGTCGACCCGACGAGACCCGGCAGGTGAACGCTCGACTGCGGCGTAACCGCGAGATACGGTCGATCGACCGGGCCGAACACGTCGACGACGCGACCGACGGTTTCGAGGGAGTCGTTCAGGACCATCGTGCCGATGGCGTTTCGTCCGCTATCGTTGCTAGTACCGTCCCCGCCGTCGTCGCCGTCCCCATCGCCCACAGGCTCAGCCCGCAACACCGCGAGCCCCTGAGCCGTCCGGACGACCGTTCCAACCCGCCGCATCACTCCCGCAGCGCGACGACGTACGCCGCGACTGCCTGAACGAGGTCGTTCTTCGTCGAGTCCTCGGTTCCGCGGACGACGACCCGTCCACGAGGCTCCCAGTGTTCTCTCGAGTAGGCTTTGTCGCGTTCGACGGTCGCATCGTAGCCTATCTGCTGGACCGCCTTCGCGATTTCCTCGACCGTCGGCTCCTCGACTGCCAGCTCGAGGGGTACGCGTCGCCCCTCGGCCCGCGAGCGGGTGGAATCCAGGTACGCGGGCCAGATGACGTTCTCGACCATGGGACCAACTCGGCGGGCGGGTGAGTAAACGCTTTTCAAAACGAGACGGGGCGCGCAGATAGAGCGGAATCCGGTTTCGAATCGGTATGGGACGTGGAATCGGGACTCGAGTGCCGCCTCGTCTTGAATAGCGGTTTGTGAGGATCAGCCCTCGGTCGCTTGCGACGCGGTCGACTGGAGAGCTGCTCGCCGTGGTGGGAGACCGGGCGTTCGGTGACCCTACCTGGTATGTAGTCCCAGTGTGCCGGGAAATAAGGCGATCATACAGAGAGAAGGTACAATCGGATCGCAAGCCTGGTCTTTTTTCACATTTTCAACTTGTCTCTAACAATATCCGGTGACGGTATCGGTGTGCCCATGGGTAACACCATCAAACGACGAACGGTACTGGTGGCGACCGGGGTGGCCATGGGTTCGCTGAGCGGGTGTCTCGGATCGCTACAGGACAGTGGGCAAGAGGGGTGCGTACCGCCGGGGCAGTACGACTGTCCCGACGGCGAGTTGATCGCGGTACACGAGTTCGACGACTGCTCCGTCGAACAGACCGAGGGCGATTGTGCGATCACCGTGGAAGTGACCGAATCGGAGGGCGAGGACGACGACTGTGAGGCGTTCAGCTTCGAATGGGCCGTCGACGACGACTGCGTCGTGTACGCCGTGCGCGTCTACGGCGGTAACGATTGCGAGGATTACGACTACGGCGACGGCGCAACCGATGGGGTAATTGAAACGGACCTCGAAGCGGGACAGAGTGGACAGCAAGCCGGGATATCAAATATTCGATTCTGTGGTGAACTCAAGGAGGACGACGGTGGCGACGAGGGTGACGACGGAGATGGTGATAACAGCGATGACGGCGACGACGAAGATGGAGGCAACGGTGACGGCGGTAACGGAGACGATGGTGATGACGGTGACGACGGAGATGGTGATAACAGCGATGACGGCGATGGCGGTAACGGAGATGATGGCGATGACGGTGATGACGGAGATAGTGATAACGGCGATGGCAGTGAAGGTGACGACGGTGGCGACGATGACGACGGTAACGGCGATAACGGCGACGACGATGATGACAGTGGCAACGGTGATGACGGCGACGACACTGACGACGGCGACGATGGCAGCGACGACACTGACGACCAGGACGGAAAGTCGAAAAAGGAAAAACGAAAGGAAGAGGCCAAAGAGCAATCGAAAACGCAACAGAAATGTGAGTGAACGCGGGGACTAATCGACACACCAGGGCGGTGAATCTGCCTCACGTACGTTCTCGACTATTGTTCGATCGGACTGGCGTTCCCTCGAGCACCTCCCTAGCCACCACAAACTCGAGCGTGAGTGCTGACTCGTCGACCAGACGGTGGACAACGAAACACGTCACCGTGAGAGTGTCGCGGTGGTTCAGCCCAGACCTGTCGTGTCTGGAGCGCTACAGTCGACGGAGTGCGAGCAGACCCGCGATAGCAGCGAGTGCGACGGGGACGCCGAAGCCGGGAATCGAATCCTCGTCGTTGGATTCGTTTGCGTCCTCATCTTCGTCTTCCGTCTCGCTCTCGTTGTCGTTCGCCTCGCTTTCATTCGCCTCGCTTTCGTTCCCGCTATCGGCGTCTTCTTCGTCGGAACCAGTCGTCTGCAGGTCGGCCAGCGACTCCTCGTAGGACTGATCGGCCGCCTCGAGGTCCGCTTCGACCTCAGCGTGGGCGTCGGCGTGCACGGTTGCGAAGATGTCCTCGATAGCGAAGACGACGTTCGGTGCGGGCTGACTCATCGCGTTCGCATCGACGCCGAAGTGCTGATCTTCCTGCATCGCCGTCGTCTCGCCGACGGCGTCGGAGATGGGCGGTTCGTCGTAGGCGTCGTCGCCGTAAAGGATCCACTCGGGGTCCTCGTCGACGATCGTCTCGTCACTGATGATGCCCCAGCCCTCGATACCGGCGTTTGCGGCCACGTTTTCGACGCCTGCGATCGTCAGAATCTCGTGTTGGAACGTGCCCGTTCCGGCGGTGTAGACCTCGCCGTCCATCGCATAGAGGGCCGATGGGCGCGGCTCGTCCGCGAGTACGTCCTCGATGATCGAGAGGCGCTCGTCCATCCACTCGAGCGTGACGTCGCTGCCGTCGCAGGCACCGGTGAGCTGTCCGGTGATTTCGACCGCCGAGCGTACGTCCTCGAGCGAACTGGAGGACTCGAATACGTAGACGTCGATGCCGGCATCTCGGAGCTGATTCAACTTGTCCTCCTCGAACGTGACGACGTTCGCCGCGAGCACGACGTCAGGTTCGAGCGCGATGATCTCCTCGACGACCGGCGTCACGCCGTCGTCGGCGGTGATGTCGGTCTTGCCCTCGGTGTCGAGCTCCTCGGTATACGGACCAATCGGCATGCCCTCGAGCCGGCCTTCGGCGCCGACGCTGTACACCAGTTGCGCGTCGCTCGGGTAGAGCGCGACAATCGATTCGGGCGGTTCCTCGAGCGTCAACTGTTCGCCTGTCGCGTCCTCGAGTTCGACCGGATACTCGCACGTAGAGTCGGCCTGGGACGGCGCTTGAGCCCCGTTCGAAGCCGATAGCGTGGTGTCCCCGGCAACTAGCGCGGGACCGATGCCCGCGGAAAGCGTGAGTAACGCGATTGTGGCGATGAGTAGTCGTCGCATCGCCTGATGCTCCACGGCTATCCAATAAATATTTATCTAAAGCAAGCGAGCTTGCCAACGTGAAGCGATCCGGACTCTCGTGGTCGATTGGGCTGTCAATCCTGCTCGTTCTCGTAATGATCGGGAGCGCCGCCCTCGGACCAGTCCGGATCGACCCGTTCGTCGTCACGAAAGCGATGCTCAACGTGCTCGTCGTCCCTGCGGGCCTCAAGTGGACCGCGACGGCGGTTCCGCTGCTCGATCTGATGGTCCCTCGACCTAATCTCGCCTACGCCTCCCTCTTCGCATTCGACGTTCCCAGGACACACCAGACGATCGTCGGCGACGTCCGGCTGCCGCGAATCGCGCTGGCAGCCACGGTCGGCTTCGGTCTGGCCGCCGCCGGGACGGTGATGCAGGGCTTCTTCAGGAACCCGCTGGCCGACCCTTCCATCATCGGCGTCTCGACCGGTGCGGCGGCGGGAGCGGTCGCCGCCATCGCGTACCCAGCGCTGGTTCCCCTGACGAGCCTGCACCTCTCCGCGTTCGTCGGGGCCATCGCCACCGCGATGCTCGTCTACGCCATCGCGACCGAAGGTGGACGCACCCCCGTCGCGACCCTCCTGCTCGCCGGCGTCGCCGTCCAGGCATTCCTGGGCGCGCTCATCTCCTACATGCTCGTCCACAGCGGGGACAGCCTTCGGGCGGCCGTCGTCTGGATGATGGGCCACCTCGGCGGAAGCAACTGGGGCGACGTCGGCTTCGCCCTCCCCGTCGCCCTCGTCGGCGTCGGCGTCCTCGGCGCCTACACTCGCGAGATGAACGTCCTCCTGCTCGGCGAGGAAGATGCCCACCACCTCGGGGTGAACGTCGAGCGGACCAAACTTCTCTTGCTCGTGATCGCCTCCGTCGTCACCGCTGCGGGCGTCGCCGTCGCCGGCGTCATCGGCTTCGTCGGTCTCGTCGTCCCGCACGTCATGCGCTTGCTCGTCGGCCCCGACCACCGAATCCTGCTCCCGACGAGCGCGCTCGCCGGTGCGTCGTTTTTGGTCGCGACGGACACCCTCGCTCGAGCAGGCCCCGCGGAAGTTCCGGTCGGAATCGTCACGGCGGCTCTCGGCGCGCCGTTCTTCCTCTTTCTGCTCGTTCGACGGGAGGTGCACTCGCTGTGACCGACGCTCCTGCTCGACCGCTCGTGGAAATCGAGGATCTCGAGGTCGCCTACGGAACCCTCGAGGTCCTCGAGGCCGTTTCGCTCGAGGTCGACCGCGGCGAGTTCGTCGGCCTTGTGGGTCCGAACGGTGCCGGGAAGACCACCCTCCTGCGAGCGCTCAGCGGCGAGATCACGCCCGCGGGCGGCGACGTCCGGATCGACGGCGAGGACATTGCGACGCTCGCTTCCCGCGAGGCGAGTCGACTCGTGAGCGTCGTCCCACAGAACACGTCGCTGTCGTTCGCCTTCGACGTCCGCACTGTCGTCGAGATGGGGCGCTACCCCCACCGTTCGCGGTTCTCTCCGCCCGCAGAGGCGGATCGGCAGCAGGTCGACCGGGCGCTCGAGCGGACGCGAACGACCCGGTTCGCCGATCGACCGATCGACGCGGTCAGCGGCGGCGAGCGTCAGCGAGTGCTCATCGCGCGGGCGCTCGCCCAGGACACGCCGCTGCTGTTGCTGGACGAGCCGACGGCGAGCCTGGACGTGAACCATCAGGTCGAAACGCTCGAGTTGGCCCGCGAGCTGTCCGCGGACGGGCGGGCCGTCGTCGCGGCGATCCACGACCTCGACCTGGCGGCCCGGTACTGCGACCGGCTGGTCGTCCTCGCGGGTGGGACGGTCCAGGCCGACGGTCCGCCGGGCGAGGTGCTGACGGCCGACGTGCTCGAGTCGGCCTTCGACGCGAACGCGACGGTCACTCGACATCCGGTGACGGGGGCGGCGAGCGTGACGGCGTTTCCGCGCTCGGAGTCGGGGGATCGTGATATCGTGGACGACCGGGAGATTGAATCGACGACTCCGGCGAGGCTCGAAGGGCGGCGCGTTCACGTCGTGGGAACGGGAGAGGCCGCCGCCGACGTGATAGGGCGGTTCGAGCGGGCGGGCAGCGAGGTGACGACCGGTCCCGCACCGGCCGGGGGAATCGTCGACCAGCGCACGACCGACCGCGGCCTCGAGTGTGTGCGAACCGAACCGTTCGCGCCGGTCTCTGCCGCCGCTCGAAGACGCGTCGCCGAACTCGTTGGCGCGGCCGACGCGACGGTGCTCGTCGACTTCGACCTCGCGCCCGGAACGCAACTCCTGCTCGAGGCACTCGAGGACGCGGCGTCGCTGGTCGCCCTCGAAACCCGGCCGCTGTCCGAGCGGAACTTCGTCGGTGAGGCTGGAACGGAGCGATACCGACGGGTCGAGGCGGACGCGCTCGAGGCGACCGAGGGCTCGGTGCTCGAGGTGGCGGCGAGAGCCATCGCCGGCCGAGACGCTGACGTTCGCGAAACCGCCTTCGACGACGCCTCGAGCGACGACGACTGAGTCGGCTTTCGTGACGGCGCCCCCGTGACGGACTGGACGGTTTTTTACCCCTCCGCCACCGAGTGCTCGCCAATGACCGCGGATTACGACTACGAGGCGCTCGGTCTCGTCGCCGGACTCGAGATCCACCAGCAACTCGACACGGCGACGAAACTGTTCTGTGCGTGTCCGACCGACCTTCGCGAACCCGACGAGTCGGCCCGCCGATTCACCCGCTACCTCCACCCGACGCGGAGCGAGCTGGGCGAACTCGACGAGGCCGCCCTCGAGGAAAGTCGGGTCGAACGGGAGTTCACCTACCTCGCCTACGACAGCACCTGCCTCGTCGAGGAGGACGACGAACCACCCCACCGCCTCGACGAGGAGGCCCTCGAGACCGCGCTCGAGGTCGCCCAGCTGATGGACATGACGCCGGTCGACCAGGCGAACGTGATGCGGAAAATCGTCGTCGACGGCTCGAACACCTCGGGCTTCCAGCGGTCGACGCTCGTCGCCACCGGTGGGTCGATCGAGACGAGCGACGGCGACGTCGGCATCGAGGACATGATGCTCGAGGAGGAGAGCGCCCAGCGCGTCGAGGAGACCGACGACGGCGTGACCTACAGCCTCGACCGCCTCGGCATCCCGCTGGTCGAAATCGGCACTGCACCCGACGTTCGAACGCCCGCACAGGCCCAGGAGGCTGCCGAGCGCATCGGGATGCTGTTGCGATCGACCGGAAAGGTCAAGCGCGGCCTGGGAACCATCCGCCAGGACGTCAACGTCTCCATCGCCGACGGCGCTCGCGTCGAGATCAAAGGCGTCCAGAGTCTGGACGACATCGCCGACATCGTCCGTACCGAGGTCGGGCGCCAGGCCGAACTGGTCTCGATCCGTGACGAACTCGAGGCTCGCGGCGCTGCGGTCCACGAGCCCCAGGACGTCACCATCGTCTTCGAGGACACCGACAGCGGGGTCGTCGCGAGCGCGCTGAACGACGGCGGGTCGGTCTTCGGGGTCCGCCTCGAGGGCTTCGACGACCTCGTCGGTCGCGAAATCGCGCCCGACCGGCGCCTCGGCACCGAGTTCTCCGACCACGCGAAGCGCCACGGCGCGGGCGGCATCTTCCACACCGACGAACTCCCGGCCTACGGCGTCACCGACGACGAGGTGGCGGCGCTCCGGGAGGCCGTGGGGGCGACCGACGAGGACGCCGTCGCCATCGTCGCCGCCGCGACCGACGTCGCCGAATCCGCGATCGAGGCCGTCGCCGACCGCGCACGGACGGCCCTCGAGGGCGTTCCCGAGGAGACCCGCGGCGCGAACCAGGACGGGTCGACACGTTACCTCCGCCCGCTTCCGGGTGCGGCCAGGATGTACCCCGAGACGGACGTGCCCCCGGTCGAACCCGATCCGAGCGAGGTTCCCGAACCCGAACTGCTGACCGAGAAGGTCGAGCGCTACCAGGCCGAGTACGACCTCGACGCCGGCCTCGCCGAACAGGTCGCCTACGGCACCCACATGCCGCTGTTCGAGCGCGTCGTCGCCGACGGCGTCGATTCGACATTCGCCGCGACGACGCTCGAGTCGACGCTCACCGAACTGCGCCGAGACGACGTCCCGGTCGAGAATTTGAGTGACGATCACCTCGAGACCGTCTTCGCGATGGCCGAGGACGGCGACATCGCGAAGGAGGGCGTGCCTGATCTCCTCACCGAACTGGCAGCAGACCCCGACCAGGATCCGCAGACGATCGCCGACGAGGCCGGACTCGGATCCGCCGCCGAGGACGACGTTCGCGAGGCCGTCCTCGAGGTCGTCGAGCGAAACGCCGAGCAGGTCGAGAGCGAGGGTATGCAGGCGTTCTCGGGACTCATGGGCGAGTGTATGGGCGCCCTGCGTGGGAAGGCCGACGGCGACCTCGTGAGCCAGGTGTTGCGCGAGGAGATTCAGAAACGGGCCTGATTCTGGACCTGTTCTTCCTCGAGCGGTCGTAGTAGTCGAATCGAACCACTCACTATATTTTTTGAAGTGAATTAGTATAGATATCGTAGTGATAACAGCCAGCCGATCGGCCACCGCCCGCCGTCACTCCTCGATCGGATCGGTCCCGTAGACGGCGGTGACGAGTGCTGCAGACCCGCCCGTCTCGAGGTCTAACGAACGCGCCTCGCCGCCGAGTCCCGACTCGAGACGCTCGGCGTCGACGGCGGTTTCGGACTCGTAGGTGACGATTACGCGAGCATTGGACTCGGATTCCACGAGCTGCAGTTCCTGGACGATTCCCGTCGCCCCCTCGAAGGGCGAGAAGTCGAAAGCGACGTCGTCCTCCTGGACCTGGTCGCCCGGTTCGAGGTCGGTGAGCGATTCGCCGCCGCCCGCGAGACACGATGTGATTCCGGTGTTCGCCCCTGCACGGAGCAGGGTCTCGAGTGTCGCGTCCGATTCGTGGGCCGGCGACTGCGAGCCGACGTTCGTCTCGACGATGGCGGAGACGGCCGCCAGGGACCGAGCCTGGTCGGCGCCGAACGCGTAGACGAACGCGTCGTCGGTGACGCCGACGACCTCGTTCGAGGCGCCGTCCGCGAAGACGACGAAGTCGTCGGCGCCGTCTTCCGCCTCGGCCTGCAGTTCGTAGCCCTCGGCCTCGAGCCCCGAGCGGGCCGTCTCGAGGCCGTACGCCCCGTAGAGGGCGTACGCGCCGTCGACGTAGACGAGGGCGGCGTCGTCGGATTCGCCCTCCGCCTCGGCCTGTACCTGTGCGACGGGCGAGGATCCGAGTGCGAACAGTCCGTAGATGCCGAGCGACACCACGGCGATCGGATTCTGGAGGAGGGGGTCGTCGGGCACCGTTCCCTCGCCCGGGTCGTCGTCGAGGGTCCCGACGATGGTCGCGAGGTCGACGGCGGTGAAGAAGTACTCTCGCGACGTCGTTTCGTCGTCGGCTAGCGCGTCGGCCGACGGTAGCACTGACGCGTAACTGGGGAGTTCGCCGCCCTCGAGCCAGGCGGGCGTCGTCTCCTCGTCGGTTTCGTCGTCCTCGGCGGCCCCGTCGGTGTCATCGTCTGCGTTCGAATCCTCGTTGTCCCCCACATCGTTGGGCTCGAGCGACTGATCGCCCTCGTCGGCGAGGTCGGAACAGCCGGCCAGAAGCGTGCTGGCGGCGCCGAGCATCGCGAGAACGTGGCGGCGGTGTGTATCCATTGCTCGTGGTCGTGAGCCGAGGACTATATCGCTGGTGGCCACTCCAGGAGTATCGATACCTCTTCGCAGCGACTCGTATTCCTCAGTTCCCCTCGCGGTCCGGGCGCTCGGTCGCCCGGCGCAACACGCCGAGCAAGGTGGTGACCTCCTGGACCGTTGGATCGGCTCGACCGTGGAGCCGTCGAAGCATACGCATCGTCTTCGCTCGCTTCTCCTCGGGGTGGTTGATCTCCGCCAGCAGGGCCTCCCACTGATCGTACAGCCGCTCGAGAGACGGTTCGTCGGCTCGGACGCGCTCGAGGTCGGGAAGCTGGACGTCGTCGGGTCCGAGCGCGAGCGTCCGGAGTTCGTAGAGCGTGATGGTCGCGGCCTGGCCGAGGTTGAGCACCGGGTATTCGGTGCTTGCGGGGATCGAGCAGACCTCGTCCATGCGGGCGAGTTCCTCGTTCGTCAGGCCGACGCCTTCCCGGCCGAAGACGACGACGGTGTCGGTCTCGACGGTCTCGAGGCGGTCGGCGAGCTGGGCAGGCGTGGAAAACGGAAAGCGCACGTGGTGCTGGTCGTCTTCGTTCGTGATCGCCGTGGTGCCGACGGTGTGGTAGGTATCGACCAGGTGCTCGAACGAGACCTCCCGCGCGTTCGGGAGGATGTCCTCGCGCGCGTGACCGGCGAAGCCATAGGCCTCCCCGTCGGGGTCGAGTTCGGGCGGGTCGACGAGCAGCAGCTCCGAGAAGCCGAAGTTCTTCATCGCTCGAGCGATGGTGCCGACGTTGCCGGGCGTCTGGGCGTCGACGACGGCGACGGCGGGCGGATTTCGACGACGCTCGTCACCGGTTTCCGGCGAAGACGCTCGCGGGTCGTCGGTCATTTCCGGCCCGGATACTCGGCGCCGAAATCCACGTCCGCGTTGGCGATGTCCTCGTCGCTCAGGCCGACCCGGTCGCTGATGTCGTCGCCCATCAGGTCGCCGTGCTCGTTGGGATCGGCCTTCGGCGGCTTCGGCAGATCCGTCGGGTCCGTCTCGACGTACTCCATTCCCTCGTAGCCCTCGGGTGCGCGACCGCCCTCGAGGAACCACTCGTAGAACGCCTCCGCGAAGTCGTCGCTGCCGCGGTGGGCGTCGCCACCCTCCTCGCGGAACCAGTAGACGAAGTCGGGTTCGTGTTCCTCACAGAGGATGACCTCCGAGAGGGGTTCGCCGTAGACGTACCGCGCCCGGTTGCACGCCTCGAGGTTGTCGTCGCCGTGGATCAACCAGCAGCCGTGACACGGCGCGTTGTAGATGACGTCGAGTCGGATCATCCGTTTGCGGGCGTCCTCGGGCATCTGCGCGAGCGGGAGAAAGTCGCCGTCTTCGTCGAGGATGTCTTCCTCGTCGAAGCGCCAGCCGCGCATCCCGATGCTCACTTTTCCCATGGTCGGAGTTTCGGCCGCGAAGACAAAAAGAGACTGTTCGGTGGTCGAAGGCTCAGCCCAGCAGGTACCGCATCGCCGGGTACCGCTCGACGAGCGCTTCGCCGCGAATCTCGAGTTGCTCGAGGTAGCGGTCGATCCCGAGGATGCGGCCGGCGCCGAAGGCGGCGATCGCCAGGAAGACGACCGCGTAGATCAGCGTCGAGTCGAACAGCGCGAGCACGTCGCCTTCCCATCCGCCGAGGTAGAAGGCGGTCATCTGGAGCGCGCCGCCGAGGGCCGCCAGTCGGACGAACGCCCCCGCGATGAGCGCGAGGCCGATCAGGACCTGGGTCACCGGGATGGCGACGTTGATGACGTCCATCAGCGCGGCGTTGGCTGCCATCGAGGCGTAGAGCCCGCTGACGGGGCTGGCCGCGTCGACGCCGTGGACGAGGTAGCCGCTCGCGTCGAACGGCCAGTCGCTGACCTTGCCGATCCCGGCGAACAGGATCATGCCGCCGATGACGAACCGAAGGGCGACGACGAACCATGCCGACAGGGCGTGGGGGTGGCCTTCGAGGGTGATACCGCCGTAGCGGCTTTCGAGCCGGTTGAACGTGTTAGTTGACATTGTCTGGCACCTCTTACAGGTAATCGTAGGCTGTCTATCCACCTAAGAAGGGGTCCTGGTTCCCGTTCGATGGGAAATAGACACTCGAGGAAACGTTTGTTTCACTCGAGGGGCGTTTTCGTGACCATCTCGACAGACCGCCTCGTGACGGACGCACTCTGGGCCCGACGACTGAACTGTTCGCCGGAATCACGGTCCCTTTGTAGCCGCCCGCTCGAGTACCCTCATGGACAGCGTCGACGCCGCGGGACTGGGCATCGGAGACGAGCACCCGCCCCGGATCATGGGCGTGCTCAACGTCAGCGAGGAGTCGCCGTACGACCCGAGCGTGTTCGACGACCCCGAGGAGGCGGCCCGGTACGTCGACGACGAGCTGATCGGCGAGGGAGCGGACATCGTCGACGTCGGCCTCGAGTCGGCGAACAAGCGCTTCGACGTGCTCACCGCAGCGGAAGAACTCGACCGCCTCCACGTCGCTCTCGAGACGATCGATCGCGTCTCCGGGGACGCGGTGTTCTCGATCGAGACGCGCTACGCCGCGGTCGCCGACGAGGCCCTCGCGAGCGGCTTCGATATGGTAAACGACATCTGCGGGTTCGCCGACCCAGAGATGCCCGCGGTCTGTCGGGACCACGACGCCGCCGTCGTCAAGATGGCGAGTCCGCCGGACCTCGAGCGACCCGGTGCCGTCGAGGAGACCGACTGGCGCGAACGGAAGTCACCCGAGTGGGCCGAGTCGGCCGACTACGTCGACCAGGTCTACGAGGCGCTGAAGCAGAACGGGCTGACCGAGAAGACCATCGTCGACCCCGCTTTCGGCGGCTGGAGCGAGGCGAAGACGCTCGAACACGACCGGGAGACGTTTCGCCGGCTTCGTGAGTTTCGCGCGCTCGGCAGGCCAATGCTGGTCTCGATCAACCGGAAGAACTTCCTCGGTGACCTCATCGGGCGCGATACGGAGGGTCGACTCCCCGCGAGCCTCGCGGCGACCGCGCTGGCCGTCGAGCGCGGGGCCCACGTCGTCCGAACGCACGACGTGGCGGAGACGCGCGACGCCGCACGCATCGGGAAGGCGTTCACCGACCGCGACCGGGTTGTGGAAGACGGTGTTCGTGTCGCTCGGCTCGAGGTCGAGTCGGCGCGCGACCTCAGAGCGCACCTTCGCGAGGGTGGGGTCGATCCCTCGCTGGCCCACGAAATGATCCATCAGGTTCTCGAAATCGACGGCTTCGACCCCTCGAAACGGGAACGAGTCGGCGAATTGGCCCGCGATACGGGCGCAACCCCGGCCGAAATGTCTGACGGACGCATGCTGCTGTGTGCATCGGAAGATCAAATATCCACGATTTTCCGGCGCCTCGAGGGCTCAGACGACGATACCGAAGACGTCTGGAACGCCGTCAGACGGGTGCTCGAGTAAGAGAAAGCTTATGGCATCCGCTTCGAAAGAGGGAAGTGGAAGCCGGGTGGCCTCACGGGTAGGGGTACTTGCGAGGCAACGCTCGGCCCACAAACGGATTATTGCGGTCGGAACTACACTACCACAGTGACGACGATGGACTACCACGAGTGGGAACCGGTGTACGACGAAATCCTGGCCGACTTCGGGTTCGACCGGGCAGCCGACGAACGCGCTCGAGACGTCCTCGCCGACCTCACCTCGCCCTTCGACCTCGAGCGACTCGCGTTCGTGCGCGGAGCCCGGGTCGTCGTCGCCGGAGCGGGACCGTCGCTCGAGACCGACGCGGCCCTCGAGACGGCTCGAGCGGCCGAGGTCGTAATCGCAGCCTCGACGGCAGTGGACGCACTCGAGGACGCCGGCGTCGAGGTCGATTGCATGGTGACTGACCTCGACAAGAATCCGAAGACCGTCGAACGGCTCACCCGCCGCGGAACCCCGGTGGCCGTCCACGCACACGGCGACAACGTTCCCGCTCTGCGGACCGTGGTCCCCGAGTGCGACCAGGATTTCGTCCTGCCAACCACGCAGGCCGAACCCGCCGGGCTCGTCCGAAACTTCGGCGGATTCACCGACGGCGACCGGGCGGCGTTTCTCGCGGACCACCTCGGGGCCAGTCGGTTGGCATTCGTCGGCTGGGATTTCGACGACCCCACCGTCGACCCGACGAAATCGAAAAAGCTTGCGTGGGCCGAACGGTTGCTCTACTGGCTCGAGCGTCGTCGCGGCGAGAGCTTTTCGGTCCTCGACGGTCGCCGCGACGCGATCGACGCGCGATTACTCCCGCTCGAGTGAATCAGTACGAAGCAACGTCGTGTCGTCCCGAACTCACCGACTCGTAACCACATCCAATTACGCCCGATCGACGGTTATTTGCAACTGGAGCGTATCGTGGTATCCATGCCGATACAACGCCGTCGGTTCCTGGCCGTTGCCGGATCCGCCGCGGCCGCCGGCGTCGCTGGCTGTTTCGCGAGCGGCGATTCGGAAAATGACGGGGCCGAGATCGCCGGCGAAACCCTCACGCTGGCGACGACGACCAGTACCGACGACACGGGGCTCCTGGCCGCGCTGAACGAACCGTTCGAGGAACGTTTCGGCGCGACCGTTCACGTCGTCGCCAAGGGAACCGGGGCGGCCCTCGAGACGGCGCGAAACGGCGACGCCGACGTCGTCATGGTCCACGCCCGCGCGCTCGAGGACGAGTTTCTCGAGGACGGGTACGGGGTGAACCGTCGGGACCTCATGTTCAACGACTTCGTGATCGTCGGTGGGAGCGACGACCCGGCGGGGATCAACGGCGGGAACGAGGTCGAGAGCGCCCTCGGCGCCATCGCCGAGACCGAATCCACGTTCGTCTCTCGAGGCGATAACTCGGGCACCCACACGAAAGAACAGCAACTGTGGGCGGACGCGGGCATCGACCCCGCCGAGAGCGGCGAGTGGTACGTCGGAACCGGGTCGGGGATGGGCGAGGCACTCACCCGGACGAACGAGATGGGCGGGTACACCCTGGCCGACAGGGGGACCTACCTCTCGATGCGATCCGAGATCGACCTCGAGATTCACGTCCAGGGCCCGGTCGAAGGCGGTCCGGAGTCCCTGATGAACCCCTACGGGATCGTCGCGGTGAATCCGGCCGTCCACGAGAACGTGGCCTACGACCTCGCGATGGCCTACATCGGCTTCCTCACGAGCCTCGAGGGCCAGGAGATCATCGAGGGGTACACCGTCTCGGACGAACAGCTGTTCTTCCCCGAGGCGCTCGCCGAGGAGCCGAACTTCGACCAGTACGTGCCAACGGCCTGGCAGCCGTCGTCCGGCACCTCGTCCAGCGGCTCGTCTAACGGGTCGACCGACCAGGAGTGATCACTATTCGGAACGGCTACAATGGTTCCACGGAGATGACGCGGACGATGAGCGAACTGCCACTCGAGGCCCTGACGATCCCGGCCGTCGCGTTTCCATTCGAGTGGCCCTACGTCAGGAGCATCATCGAGGTCTCCCTGTACGTCAGCACCGCCGCCGTCCTCGTGAGCACGCTGCTCAGCCTGCCCATCGCGCTCGCGCTGGGATTTACGTCGTTTCGTGGGAAGGGGCTGCTCACCTCGATCATCACCACCGGGATGGGCTTTCCGAGCGTCGTCGTCGGACTCGTCGTACTTTTCGGGGTCTCGAACCAGGGGCCGCTCGGCTCGCTCGAGCTCGCCTTCACGCCGGAGGCGATGATCCTCTCTCAAATCGTCCTCGCGATGCCGGTCATCACCGGCGTCAGCCTCGCGGCGGTCTCGAGCGTCGACGACGGCGTTCGCGACGCGGCGTTCGCCATGGGCGGCACCCGGCTCGACGTGGCCATCGTGACGATCAGGGAGGCCCGCTACGGCATTGCGACGGCCGTCCTCGCCGGCTTCGGTCGGGCGATCAGCGAGGTCGGCGGGGTGCTCATCGTCGGCGGGAACATCGTGGTCTCCGGGGAGTCGTACACGCGAACGCTCACGACGGCGATCCAGCTCGAGGCCCGACAGGGACGCTACGAGACGGCGATGATCCTCGGGGGCGTGCTGGTCGCGCTCGTCTTGCTCGTGAACGCGCTGGTGCTTCGGCTGGGCGATAGCGGGGGTGGGCGGTACCGATGAGGGCGACAGACGGAGTGGGTTCGACGGGTGGAACGGACGAGACAGACGGATCGAACGCGACGAACGCACCGAGGGCACCCATCGAGGCTCGCAGCGTCTCCCACGGCTACGGCCGCGAACGCGTCCTCGAGGACGTCACCCTCTCGGTCGACCCCGGCGAGGTCGTCGCGCTCATCGGCCCCTCGGGCGTCGGGAAGACGACGCTGTTGCGACTGCTCGCCCTCTTCGAGCGGCCCGACGACGGGACGATTCGTCACGGCGGCGAGGACGTCTGGGCGAGCGGTAACGGCGAGCGTCTCGAACACCGCCGCCGCGTCGGCATGGTGTTCCAGGAACCGAACCTCTTCGACGCGACCGTCCGGCAGAACGTCGCCTACGGATTGCGCGTTCGACGGGGGTGGCCCGAACGGATCCGGATCAGTTTCGCATCGGTCCTCGGACGCGAATCGACGTCACCGGCCGTCGCACAGGCCCTCGAGGTCGTCGGCCTAGAGTCGTACGCCGACCGCGACGTCGACTCGCTCTCGGGTGGCGAGGCCCAGCGCGTCGCCTTCGCTCGAGCGCTCGCGTACGATCCGGACGTCCTCGTCCTCGACGAACCCACGTCGGAACTCGACCCACGGAACACGGCGATCCTCGAGGAGGCTGTCCGGACAGCCCGTACGAACGGCATCGGAGTCGCGATCGCGACCCACGACATGCACCAGGCCCGGCGCGTGGCCGACCGCGTCGGCCTCCTCCTGGACGACGGAATCGTCGAGATCGACGAGACGGAGACCATCTTCGAGGACCCCAGCGACGACCGAACGCGACAGTTTATCCGGGGGGACCTGGTCTACTGAAACGAATCCATGACGATCGAGCGCGGGTATCGAACGGAACTCACCGTCGGCGAGGTGACGGTCGACCGCCGCGACGTCGAGATGCTCGAGGCGATCGACGCTCACGGCTCGATGCACGCGGCCGCCGACGCCTTGGGGCGATCCTACGCCCGCCTTCAGCGCCGGATCGTCGAACTCGAGGACGAACTCGGCCCACTCACCGAGCGTCACCGTGGTGGCGCCGACGGCGGCGGCACCACCATCACCGGGACCGCGCGGGACCTCCGACGGCGCTTCGAGCGCCACCAGACGGCGCTCGAGGGCGTCGCGAGCGTCACGGAGTCGGTGCTGTCGGGGACGGTCGTCGAGCGCGAGGGCGAACTCGCGACGGTCGAGACCGAAATCGGGCGGGTCATTGCCGTCGCTCCCGTGGAGGCGGAGACGGTCCAGGTGAGCGTCCGATCGGACGCGGTCGTCCTGTCCGATCCGGACGACCGATCGAAACCCGGACTGACGAGTTTTCGCAACCGGTTCGAGAGCACCGTCGAGCGCGTGGAGCAGGGAACCGCGGTCGCCCAGGTTCGCGTCGGCGTAGACGGAACGCAGGCGCGAACGGGGGCCGACGGAGCCGGGCTCGAGGCGCTCGTCACGCGCGCGAGCGTCGACTCCCTCGGTCTCGAACCCGGTCGTCCCATCGTCGCGTCGTTCAAGGCGACCGCGGCACGGGCGATTCCGCTCGAGGGCGTGGACGACTCGCTCGTGGACTGAGAAAACTTACTCAGCGAGCGCGTAGCGGCCGCCCTCCTCGCACTCTACGACGCCGTCTCGCTCGAGTCGCTCCAGGTGGGCCGCGGCCTCGCCGGCCCCGAACTTGGCGTGGATCCCCTCGAGTTCGCCGAACAGATCCTGGGCGAGGGCCCACGGTGTCGCTTTCGTACGCGCCTCGAGGGCCGTCTCGACGCGCCGGGTTCGCTCGTCGTGGTGGTTTCGAATCGCCTCGATCCGCACGCGGTCGACGGTTTCGCCGTGTCCTGGGCGGAGCGTCACCGCACCCGATTCGACGCCCTCACGGGCGAGGAGCTGATCCAGTGTCTCCAGGTAGGTGTCGAGCGGGTCCGTTCCGCGCGTCCGCGTGTCGCTCCCGCCGACGTTCGGGGTGTACGTGGGCAGTACGGCGTCCCCGAGGACGAGCGCCTCGTCGGTCGCGAGCGAAATGTGCCCCGCCGTGTGGCTGGGCGTCTCGAGCACCTCGAGGCCGGCGACGGTCTGCCCGTCGACCAGCGACTCGACGGGCGTCGCGTCGGGAAGCGGTGACGGCTGATCACCCCCGACGACTGCGGTAATGACGTCCTCTGGGACGCCCCAGGCGGTCATCGCTGCAGCGTCTCGCTCGAGTCGGGCCTCGCGCTCGGCGGCGTACTCTGCGAGCAGGGGCGTGTCGTGCTCGCCCATCGCGACCGTCGCGTCGGTGGCCTCGGCGAGGCGCGGCGCCAGCCCGACGTGGTCGGCGTGCCAGTGGGTACAGACGACGTACTCGAGGTCCGCGAGCGCCTCGAGTTCGGCCTCGAGTCCCGTTCGGAGATTCGACCACGCCGCCTCGGTCGGCGGTCCAGGATCGACGAGAACCCGTTCGTCGACGAGGTAGGCGCTGTTGGTTCCTTCGGGCGTCCCGCCGCCGACCGGTATTCGAACCACGGTCATGGGTGTCGTTTGGCCGTCCGGTACCTGAGTCGAACGGTTTCCGAACGCGAGTGGTTCGCGGCGCCCGTAGCCGACGATTCGAAACGCTCGAGACGTCCGCAACCGTCGCGACGACTCAGCTCTCGAGTCGTCGACAACAATTAAGCCCCTCACACGGCCAGTGAGAGACGTGGATCGACGCCTCATCGTCACGATGGCGTTCACCGGCTACCTCGTCGGCGGCGCCCTATTCGCCATCGCCCAATCAGCAGCCGGCGTGACGTACACGGAGAGCCAGGTCGAGTTCATCGTGCTCGTCGGCTACCTCGGCCCGCTCCTCGCGATGGGGTTCGTCTGGGTGAAGAACTACGGCTACGGCGCGCCGCTGCTGGTGGGAACGACCGCCACGACCTGCTGGTTCGTCGTCTACTTCTTCTTCGTCCACGACAACCCTGCGAACGTCGGCGCCGTCACGGGCGACGGCTCGGTCGCGTACACCGCGTCCGTCGCCGCGCTCGTCGCGATGTCGCTCGTGACCGCCCTGACCGGGACGTGGCTCTGGTACTGCGAGAGCGACGGGTTTCGGGAGGCTGTCGACAACGCAATTCGCCCGACTGACGCTCGAGAGTGAGAGTGAGAACGAGGGTACGTGCGAGAGCGAGACCGTGACCGCGACTCAGCCCTGAAAACCCGTGAGCGACCAGGTATCGTCGTCGTCGGCCTGCCCCGAATCGAACTCGGGGGCGCTTATCAGCACGAACGCGCTCTCTTCGTCGCCGTTTCTGATCTGCCTTTCTGCCTCCGGGGCGATCCAGACCGCGTCCCCCTCCTCGACGGGGACCGACTCGTCGTCGACGCGAACCTCCGCGGCGCCTCGAACCAGGACGTACACCTCTTCGTGGTCGTCGCCGGTGTGGTCGTGCGGTTTGCTGTTCCAGTTCGGCGGACACCGAGAGAACGTGACGCCGACCTGGCGACAGCCCAGCGGTTCGCTCAGGAGGTGCATCGCGTCCGAGACCTGCTCGACCTCCTCGTAGTTGACCTTCCGATAGCTCATGCTCATGGGTGAAGTTCGTGACGAGTTCTCTTAAACGCTCACACGTGTTAGCTGGCGAAGGAGATCAGCGGATTCGTCCGTCGAAGTCCCTACCCGGAACCTCGAGCGCGGCTCAGCGTTCGGGCGCGAGCACGTCGATCGTCGCCTCGATCTCTTCGGTCGTGGCCCCCCGCGGGAAACCGATAGCGAGCGAATCGACGCCGTCGATCGCCTCGAACTTCTCGAGTTCGGCGCGGGCTCTCTCGGGCGTCCCTGACGCGCCGAGGTCATCGAGCAGGTCGTCGGGGATCAGCGAACACGCCCGCTCGTGGTCGCCGCTCGACCAGGCAGCCGCGATGTCGTTCGCTTCTTCCTCGTATCCCTGCCGGGCGAGGGACTCCCGGTAGTACGTGCCCATCGCGCCGACGTAGAACGCCAGGTGTTGACGGGCGAGGTCGCGGGCCCGCTCGCCGTCCTCGAGCGCGCAAGCGGTCAGCGAGAGCGTCACGCGAACGTCGTCGCGCTCGCGGTCACCGAGGTCGATGCCACGCTCGAGGTCCTCGAGACGTTCGCGCATGCCGTCTGGCGTGAAGACGATGGCGTGCCAGCCGTCCGCGAACCGCCCGGCGAGTTCGACGGACTTCGGCCCCATGCCGGCCACGTCGACGGGAATCCGCGTCTCGGGCGAATCACATCGCAACCGGAAGCCGGCCAGCGAGAAGATGTCGCCGTCGTAGTACAGCGTCTCGCCGCTGGTCACCGCCCGGACGATCTCGAGGTACTCGCGTGTGCGCCGGAGGGGGCGATCGAAGTCGACGCCGTGCCAGCCTTCGATGACGGCCGGGCCGCTGGGGCCGATGCCGAGGCGGAGGCGACCGTCGGAGACCTCCTGAAGTGTGGCGGCCGTCTGGCCCAGGAGCGCCGGGGAGCGCGAGTAGACGTTGGCGATGCTCGGCCCAATGCCGATCTCGTCGGTTTCGGTGGCGATTCGCGTGAGGACGGTTACGACGTCACGTCCCCACGTTTCGGGAACCCACGCGCGTTCGTATCCCCGATCCTCGCCCCGTTTGGCGATGTCGACGAGCGACTGGACGGAGGGCTGTGCGGCGACCGGCAGGTGAAGCGTTTTTCGGGTCATCGTAGGTAGCAGGTGTTAAATCTCAGATGCCTGGTGTCAGGTGTCGGGGGTCTCCATAATCGCTGGTTTGCCGGCAGCCTCGAGCGTCTGGCCGACGAGGTACGACGAGGCGGGGCTGGCGAGGAACTGGACGATGTCGGCGATTTCCTCGACGGTTCCCATCCGTCGGTCGATTTCGTCGCGGTCGACCTCGTCGGCGGCGATCCCCATCTGGGCCTCGACGCCCTTCGTCGCGACGAAGCCGGGAGCGACAGCGTTCACGCGGACGCCCTCACTTGCCCACTCGAAGCCCAGCGACGACGTGAGGGCGTTGACGCCGGCTTTCGCCGCCGCGTAGTGGCTCATGTACGGCGCGCCCTGGATCCCGGCGACGCTCGAGAGGTTGACGACGATGCCGCCGCCGTCCTTGAGGTGGTCGGCGGCCGCGTGGGTACACAGGTAGGTTCCAGTGAGATTGATGTCCAGGATCGTTCGCCAGCCGTTCTCGCTGATACCGTCGAAGTTGGCCATGAAGCTGGCACCCGCGTTGTTCACGAGGATATCTAGTCCGCCGAACGTCTCGACGGTCGCCTCCACGAGGGCCGCGACGGCCTCGCTATCGGTCACGTCGCACTCGACGGCGAGTGCGTTTCCAGGTCGATCGCTGTCCTCGATGGCGTCGGCGACGGGACCGACGTTCTCCTGCTCGCGCGAACAGATCACGACGTCGACGCCGTCGTCGGCGAATCGCTCGGCGATGGTCCGGCCGATGCCGCTCGAGGCGCCGGTCACGATGGCGACGTCGCCGTCGACGTGGAACTGTTCGACCGTCATCGCTGGTCACTCCGTCTCGTGGTACCCATGCTCGTGGCCGAATACACAGTCAACTCTCTTAACGTTGTATGTCCCGTGATCGATCGACGGGGGACGATTCTCGAACCCGTGCTAAAACCAAGGGAGTGGGTACTCGAGGGCGGTGGCGGTCGCGAAACGTCGAAACGGATGGGCGCTCGGCCTTCTCGAACGTCCGGCGCTTAGAACAGCGCGTCGAGTTCCCCACCGGTGTCGAGCAGCGACTCCAGGTCGCCAGCCTGTTCAGCTCGAATCGCCGAAGTCGTCTCCTTGGTCTCGACGGCGACGGACTGGAGTTGCTCGATGCGGGGTACGTCCGTGACTCCGGAGAGGAGCACGATGGCCCCCACCTCGTCGGCGCCCGGTCGCGGATAATCGCCGCCGCGGATCTCCATACTCCCGGTCTCCTCCTCGAGCCAGGTTCGTCCGCGCTCGATCCCCTTCCGACTCAGTTCGTCCGGCGGACCGGTCGCCACGACGAGTCCCTTGTCGGCGCTCGCGACCGAACAGGGGAGCGTCAGTCGGCCCAGCGTCGCCTTTCGGACGAGACTCGTGATTCGGTTCGTCGCCTCGTGTTCGGTGCCGAAGTGGGTGCTCGAGGACGTTCTGGAGACGCGCTCGAGGATTCCGGACGTGCTCGACTCGACCGACTGAGTTGCGTAGCCGACCGTGGCGACGCCGGTCTCGAGCGTGTTGATGATCTCGGAGGCGTCGACCACGCTCTCGGCGACGTGGTCGCCCGACGAGACTTCGCCCGCGGCGAAGAGTCGACCGACTCGCTCGACGAGTTCCCGGTTGCTCCGTTCGAACCCGCTCCCCACCGACTCGCCGGTCTGGCGCCAGGCGTCGTTGTCGAAGACGAGCAGCGAATCGACCTCGCGCGTGAAAGTCCGGAACGACCGGGCGGCGTTGAGCGTGTAGATGCCGCCCTCGTCCGTCCCGGGGAGGATGCCGAGGCCGTACACCGGCTCGTTGTAGATCCGTCTGAGGTGCGTCGCGAGCACGGGGGCGCCGCCCGATCCCGTCCCGCCACCCAGACCGGCCACGATCAGGAAGGCGTCGAGGTCGTGGACGGGGACGCGGTCGATCGCCGTCTGTATCTCGTCGACGTCGGCTGCGGCGACTTCGGCGCCCAGTTCGTTGTCGGCGCCCACGCCGTGGCCCTTCACGCGAGACTGCCCGATCAGGACGCGATTCTCGGGAGTGACGTGCTCGAGTCCGCGCAGGTCGGCCGTCGCGGTGTTGACGGCGATCGCCGCCTCCACGACGTGGCCGCCGATCGTTTCGTCGAACGCACAGAAGGCGTCGACGACCTTTCCGCCTGCTTGACCGAAACCGATGAGTGCGAGTTTCATGGCTCTGTTTCTGCCGGCTACCGCCCGGTATCCCCGCCTTACAGCGCTCGGCCCGTTCCCGGTGGGCGATCGCCGCGGGAGACCTATCTGGAAGCCGTATAGTCAGGGCTGCCTATGAGTCCATTGTTATGCCGGCCGTACTGCGAACGCCGGGATTCGAGTGAGCGAGTAACCAGTCGCTACGACACGTTTGGGAGCGGTTACTCGAGGCTTCACTCGAACCAGAACTCGAGTCTCGACGCTCGAATCATCACTCTGGTCTGACCCTCGATTTCCAACTCTCACATGTTGCACGACCGAACGATACCTGCTGGTGTTCGTAATATTTGGTGTGTCCTCTCCGACGTGACCGAAGGGGTACCGCCTTCGTTCGAGGGCGACGAACTGCCAAAGACACGCAATGTCGACTGAGTAGAAAGTCATATACTGCGCCGTAAGTAACCAGTGAGGTGATGGATAATCGGGTACGCCGGCGAGACGTCCTGGCTACACTCGGGGCCGCTGCCAGCACGTCCCTCGCCGGCTGTTCGGAGTACATCTGGTCGGGAACCAATGGCACCTCGCCCGACCCAATCTCGCTCGAGATCAAGACCGTTCCGACCGACGACGACGTCATCGCTCCGAAGATCGCGAACCAGTTGACCAACAACCTCCGAACGGTCGGGATCGACACTGATCACGCCCCGCTCGAGGAAGCCGAACTCTACCGAGAGGTGCTAATCGAACGAAACTACGACGTGTTCATCATCCGCCACCCCGGTTTCGACGAGGTCGACTCGCTCCGGTCGCTCCTCCACTCGGACTTCGTCGGCGAACAGGGCTGGCAGAACCCGTTTCGATTCTCCGATCCCACGACTGACGACCACCTCGATTCACAGCGCGAGGCCAGGGGAGACGACCGACGTGAGATTTTCGATACCCTGTTTACCTACCTCACGCAAGACGATACGGCTCCGTACACCGTCGTCGCCCACCACGATCACCTCGGCGCCGTCGACGCCGACCTCTCGCTGTTTCAGATCCCGTTTACCCCACGGGAGTACCTCGAGGCCGTCACGAACCCACCCGGCGACGAGATCGACCGACCGCTTCGTGCCGGCCTGTTCGGCTATCAGCGCACGTCACGCCTGAACCCGCTCGTCGTCGACCTGACCGACGTCCAGACGATTCTGGACCTAGTGTACGACCCGCTCGTTCGAAAGTTCGACGAGGAGTACGTCCACTGGCTCGCCGAGCGTATCGAGTGGGATGAATCCGGCGGCGCGCTTGAGGCGACGGTGACGCTCCACGACGGCCTCCTCTGGCACGACGGCGAGCCAATCGATGCCGAGGACGTCCGGTTCACGGTCGATTTCCTCTCAGATACCTCGCTCGGAGAAGCCGAGAGCCCCGTCACGGCACCACAGTTACGGGGTCGGCAGTCGCTGATCGACGAGGTCACCGTCGTCGGCGAGCGAACCGCCCGCGTTCGCTTCGACGACGTCTCCCGAGAAGTGGCTCGATGGGCGCTCACGCTCCCGCTCCTTCCCGAGCACATCTGGTACGAGCGGTCGGAACTCGTCGGTGATCACCGGACCGACGCCCTTGAGTGGGACAACTCCGAACCCATCGGTTCCGGCCTGTTCGCGTTCGTCGAGTCCGAAGACGGGGAGTCGGTCACGCTCGAGTTGTTCGAGGACCACGTTCTGTACGAGTCCGAATCCGCGGACGAAGACGAACCGGCGACGGACGAACCCGAGACAGAGCCCGAGTCAGACGGCGGCGCCAACGAGACGGACGACGGGAGCGGAATCGAGGATGGAAACGGGGATGGGGAAGGGGGCACAGACGAGCAGTTCGACGACGAAGACACGTCCACAGAGACCGACGCCAGATTCGACGGCCTCGAGTTTCGCGTCCTGCCGAACGCCGGTGCCGCTCTCGACGCGCTGATCGACGGCGACCTCGACTTCATCGCCAATCAGATTCCGGCTGCCCAACTCGACGAAATCCAGGACGAGGAATCCATACGGACGACGACCCAGGACACCGGGGCGTTCTACATGATTGGGTACAACCTGACTCACTCTTCGCTCGGCAATCCACGGTTCAGGGGCGTGATATCGCAGTTGATCGACCGCGAAAATGCCGTCGAGACGATTTTTCACGGGTATGCGAGGGCGCCAGAGACCCAGAGCGCCTTCGTCGGCATCCCCGACGACCGGTGGGACACCGACCGCTACGCCTCGGGATACGCATTTCCCGGCCAGGAGGGCGAACTCGACGAAGAGCAGGCACGAGAGCTGTTCGAGGAGGCCGGATACAGTTACGTCAACGGCGACCTCGTCGAGTGATCGAGTGCGTCAGTTTTGCACACTCGAGTCATCGGTTACAGTGCTTACTCGGGCTTTGGCCCACTTCTCCACCTATACCCTCGGTCACAGAACCCACTCAGGCTTTCGGTCGGTCACCGTACACTAATTCGCCCGCGAGCAGATTGTTTTAACCCCGTCGAGAACGTACCGGGAGCGTATGGCACTCGAAGGAGTCGTGCTGGACCTCGCGCTCGGCGTCGGCGTGATGCTCTGCTCTGCGACGCTGGTCCTGGTCGGGCCGGCACGATTCACCCGCGCACTCAGGGATGCCGGCTCGCGGTTTCGAAACGCATCCCTCACTCTCGGCGCCCTCCTCGGCGTGTTGCTCCTCAGATGGGGGTCCTCCCAGAGCGTCCCGTGGACCTCCCAGGACGTCATGTCGTGGTTACAGTTTCGCGTCGTCGGCCGAAACATCACGCCGCTGATCGACCGGTTCGAGCGGGAACTGTTCGCCGAGAACCCCGTCATCGTACTCCAGTCGCTCGAGAGCGACCTCCTGACGTCGTTTTTCGTCTTCAGTTACCTCTATGGCTACGCCTTCTTGCTCCTGTTCCCGTTCGTCGCGTACTTCTCGCTGCGGCGAATGGACCGGTTCAACTCGCTGGTGCTCGCGTTTACCGCGAACTACGCCATCGGCCTGCTCTGTTACGTGTTGTTCATCGCCTACGGACCGCGAAATCTGCTCGCCCTTGAGGTCGTGCCGCTCCTCTACGAGTCCTATCCGCAGGCCCGGTTCCTGACCAACGAGATCAACCAGAACACGAACGTCTTCCCCTCGCTTCACACGTCGCTGTCGGTGAGCGTCTTCTTCCTCGCGCTGGCGACTCGCGACGAGTATCCGCTCTGGGTGCCTATCTCGGGCGTCCTGGCGCTGAGCGTCGTCGTCTCGACGATGTACCTCGGCATCCACTGGTTCTCGGACGTCGCCGCCGGGGTCGTTCTCGCGGCCGTGAGCGTCTACATCGGGCTCAACTTCGACCTCGAGAAGTACCGAGGGCCGCTCCTGACGGCCGTGTCTCGCCGGACGTGGGGGCGGGCGGACAGCGGGTAGCGCATAGCACAGCGCCAGATCAGCACAATCGGCGGTGACGGCGAAACTGGCTATTCTGCCCAGTAGGCTTCGCCCGGCTGGTCCGTGAAGACCGCCCGCTCGAGCAGTTCGATGGCCTTCTCGAGGCCCTCCGTCGAACTCGTGAGCGAGTCCTCGTGTTCGATGCTCAGCACGTCGTCGTAGCCGACCATCCGGAGCGTCGAGACGATGTCCTTCCAGTGGGCCTCGCCGTGACCGTAGCCGACCGAGCGGAACAGCCACGACCGGTTGGGCTCGTCGTCGTAGGCCGTCGTGTCGAGGACACCCTTCACCCGTGACTCCTCCTCGTAGATGCGGGTGTCCTTTGCGTGGACGTGGTGGATCGCGTCACGTTTCCCGAGATGGCGAATCGCGTCCGCGATCGAGATGCCTTGCCAGTAGAGGTGCGAGGGGTCGAAGTTCGCCCCGACGCGCTCGTTGGTCGCCTCGCGCAACTCGAGCAGGCCGCTGGGTTCGTAGACCAGCATGTTCGGGTGCATCTCGATCGCCAGGTCGACGCCGTGCTCGTCCGCGTACGCGGCCAGGTCGCCCCAGAATTCGCGGGCGACCTCCCACTGGTACTCGTGGGCGTCGGCGTGTTCGCTCGGCCACGGTGCCGTGATCCAGTTGGGAACCTCGTCCTCCGGCCCGCCCGCCGGGAGGCCCGAGAAGCAGGTGACGGTGCCGACGTCGAGCTGGTCGGCCAACTCGATCGCCTCCCGGAGTTCCGTATCCGCCTCGCTGGCCCGTTCCTCGTCCGGGTGGAGCGGATTGTTGTGGGTCGCGAGCGCACTGATTCGCATCTCGTGGTCCTCGAGCAGTGCGTGGAGGTCCGCCTGTGCGTCCTCGTCGTCGAGGTACTCGTCTCGAGGCAGGTGGGTGTCGCCCGGGTAGCCGCCGACGCCGGGTTCGATCGCACCGACGCCGCGCTCGGCGAGGTAGGCGACGGCGTCCTCGAGCGATTCACCGTACAGCGGTGGGGTGTGTACGCCGATGTCCATACGTCTCGACCGACGGCTGCCGGCGAAATAAAAGGGCGGGTACGCGCAGTTATCCGGTTCTCGACGTCTCGACGGCGGGACGACGGGACCTGAGGCGATCAAGGGGACTCGAAATCCATCACGCACCTGCCCATGTCGCTCGAGCGGTAGATCGCGTCGATCACCTGCTGCACCGCGAACGCCTGGTCGACGCTGTCCTCGAGCGACCGGCCGCTGACGATGGCGTCGAAGAACGCACGCTGTTCGTCGGCATGGGTGTCGTTGTGAGCCGTCTCCACGGACGTATCCTCGAGGTGGTGTGGCCCGGCTGCACTCGCGGAATAAAACGAGAGATCCCCCTCGAGGAAGTCGAACCGCGCGGCGGCCTCGGTTCCGCGGACGAAGAACTCGTGGGTCGGCGGGCGGTTCGTCGCCCAGGCGACCTCGAGCGAGATGGTCCGGTTGTCCGCACAGCGAATGAAGGCGCTGGCGGAGTCGTCCACGTCGAACTCCTCCGGCCCGGCGTCGTCGCCCCACATGTCGAGGTAGGCGTACTCCTCCTGGGTGCCGAACGCGGTTCGCGTCACGCCGTTGACCTCGACGACGTCGGGGTACTCGTGCAGGTAGAGCGCGAGGTCAATGGCGTGGACGCCGAGGTCGATCAACGCGCCGCCGCCCGCGACCGCTCGCCGGGTGAACCAGGAGCCCCGGCCTGGAACCCCTCGCCGGCGGACGTAGTTCGCCTCGATGTGGTTCACTCGCCCGAGGTCGCCGCGTTCGATCCGGTCGCGGACGATTCGGACGGTGTTCAGGAAGCGGTTGTTGAACCCGACCATGCAGACGGCGTCGCTCGCCTTCGCGGCGTCGACGATTCGTCTGGCGCTCTCGAGGGAGTGGGCGAGCGGTTTCTCGACCAGCACGTGCACGTCCTGCTCGAGCGCGGCGACGGTGTACTCCTCGTGGAACTTGTTCGGCGTGGTGACGATCACGGCGTCGACCTCGTCGTAGAGGTCGGTGTGGTCGTCGTACGCGTCGACGTCGTAGCGGCGCGCGAAGCTCTCTCGAGCCTCCGCGGAGATGTCCATGCCGCCGACGAGGGGGACGCCCAGGTCGAGCAGGCGCTCGGCGTGGTACTGCCCGATGTTACCGAGGCCGACGAGGCCGGTTCGAAGCGTCGTTCGGTCGTGTTGTGACGTCATGTGCGGTGAGTGCGTCTCCCGGTCGAGTTCGAATCCGACTCAGTACAGTTGTCGTTCCCGTTCGTCCCGCTCGTCTCGTTCCATCGCGTCGTCTTCGAGACGCCGACGTCCCCGGCGATATCGGCGGATTCCGGGGACGATCTTGTGTCGCACGTCGAGGACGAACGAGACGATGCCGTAGATCCAGAAGAAAAACAGGACGAGCAGGCCGCCGTAGTAGATCGCGATGACGAGGTTGCTCATGAGTAGCTGTCGGATTCCGCCTCGGTCGGCGTCGTGTCGTCGCCCCGGGGCTGTTCGGCGAGCGTCTCGATGCCGTGGGCGAGCGCCTCGCCCGACCTGGTGTCGAAGAGGTGGATGCTCGAGCGATCGAGGACGACACTGGTCTCCTGGTCTTCCTCGATCGGCGTGTCGGGGTCGAGGCTCATGAGCAACTCGCCCGTCGAAGCGCCGGCGACGTCCT
The DNA here is from genome assembly GCF_042663665.1 of Saliphagus sp. GCM10025317. Classification (NCBI taxonomy): domain Archaea; kingdom Methanobacteriati; phylum Methanobacteriota; class Halobacteria; order Halobacteriales; family Natrialbaceae; genus Saliphagus; species Saliphagus sp. GCM10025317. The sequence goes on along the minus strand of NZ_JBHTAQ010000007.1, from coordinate 1,343,278 downwards.
CGTCCATCGTTCGACTCGGGCCGTCCGCGAGGCGCAGGTAGACGAACACCTCGTTGCCCATCGGCTCGAGGACGTCCGTGGTGACGGGGATCTCCCGCGTGGCGGTCGAGAGCGACTCGGTTCGGTCGGCCAGGTGGACGTCCTCCGGTCTGACGCCGAGCGTCACGGGGTCGCCGACGGTGACGCCCTCGATCGCTGCCGGATCGAACGCTACGTCGAACCACTCGCTTCGGAGGCCGTCCTCGACGAGTTCGCCCTCGACGAAGTTCATCGACGGCGACCCAATGAAGCCGGCGACGAACAGGTTAGCGGGTTCGTTGTAACAGATCAGCGGCGGATCGATCTGCTGGAGTTCGCCCGCGTTGATGACGGCGATGCGATCGGACATCGTCATCGCCTCGGCCTGGTCGTGGGTAACGTACACGATGGTCGTGTCGAGTTCCTTGTGCAGGCGCTGGAGTTCGGTCCGCATGTGGACTCTGAGCTTGGCGTCGAGGTTCGCCAGCGGCTCGTCCATCAGGAAGACGTCCGGTTCGCGGACGATCGCCCGCGCGATCGCGACGCGCTGGCGCTGTCCCCCGGACATCTCGTCGGGCATCCGGTCGAGCATGCCCTCGAGCTGGACGATGTCGGCGGCCTGGTCAACCCGGCGGTCGATCTCGTCCTTGTCGTACTTCCTGAGTCGGAGGCCGAACGAGATGTTCTCGTAGACGTCCATGTGCGGGAACAGCGCGATGTTCTGGAAGACCATCGACACCCCGCGATCCTTCGGCGGCAAGTTCGTGACGTCGACGTCGCCGATGTGAATCGTCCCCTCCGTGGGCTTCGTGAGACCGGCGATCGTTTCCATCGTCGTCGACTTCCCACAGCCCGAGGGACCGACGAGACAGACGAACTCCCCGTCTTCGATCTCGAGGTTCATGTCGTCGACTGCGGTGACGTCTTCGTAGCGTTTCGTGACGTGTTCGAGTGTTACGCGTGCCATGATTTACTCCTTGAGTGCGCCGGCGGTCAGTCCGCTGACGATGCGTTCCTGGGCGACGACGACGAGGATCACGACGGGGAGGACCCCGATGATGCTCGCGGCTGCCATCAGGTTGAACTCCGTCGAGTACTGGGTCTGGTAGCTCAGGATGCCGCCGACCAGCGGCGACCAGTTCTGGGGCTCGTTCCCGATGGCCATGATCGAACTGAAGAAGTACTCGTTGTAGACGGCGATAAAGGTGAGTACGGCCGCCGTCGCCACGCCAGGCGCCGACAGCGGCATGATCACCCGGAACAGCGCTCCCAGTCTGGTGGTTCCCTCGACGCGCGCGGCATCCTCGAGCCCATCGGGGATCTGGGCGTAGAACGTCGTCAGGATGAAGATTGCCAGCGGCAAGAACAGCGCGCTGAACGGCAGGACCATCGACGGCGGGCTGTTGACCAGCCGCGGCGACTGGAACAGTTCGACGCCCAGGAACGGAATCACGACGGCGTTGCCGGTGAACGCCTCGAACAGCGGCACCAGGAATGCCGCCGGCGGGAAGTACGAAATCGCCAGGATCCCGAGCATCAGCGCCCCCCGACCAGGGAATTCGAGGCGGCCGAAGACGTAACCGGCGAGGCTCGCGATCATGATGACGATGACGGTCGTGATCGTCGCCAGCACGAAGCTGTTGAAGACGTAGAGGTGAAACGGGATCACCTCGAACACCTCGACGAACGACTCGACGCGGAACGCCTGCGGCGTCGGGAACGGGATCTCGAGGCCCAGGAACGAGAGCGTCCAGTCGCCTGCGATGATGTCCGTGTTGGGCGTCAGCGCGAGCACGAGCAACCAGTAGAACGGGAACAGCGTCGTCGCCAGGAAGAAGATCGCGACGACGTAAAACAGCGCCCGGTAGAGGCGGTCCCGGCTCCCCGAGTCGGTGAGTACCGACCGCGTCCATCGCTCGAGCGGCCCCCCTCCGCCATCTTCGTCCTGTCTGCGCCGGGTTTCCGACACGGCGTCGGGGGTTCCGGACTCGGCTCGCGCCGGCGTTCCAGTTCCTGATTCGGACCCCATCTACAATCCCTCCTTGTACTGCTGGTAGACGACGATCAACACGACCGCGCCGATGATGCCCGCCGTGACGAACGCGATCGCCGAGGCGAGGCCGCGCTGGTTCGTAAACGTTGCGACGACCATGCACGTCAGCGACGGTACGGCCGTACAGCCGGCAGTCGAGTCGATCAGGCCGTAGACGCGCATGGCGTCGATCGTCCGGAAGAGGATGGCGATGCCCAGCGTCGGCACGATGAGCGGGAACGTGATGAGCTTGAACTGCTGCCACCGCGTGGCGCCCGCCACCTTCGCAACGTCGTAGAGGTTCCGATCGATGCTCTGGAGGCCGGCGAGGATGAGCAAGGCCATGAACGCCGACGTCTTCCAGATGTCCGCGACAGTGACTATGATCAGTCCGCTCGAGGGGTCGTTCAGCGTGTTCTCCTGGGCGACGATGCCGAGCGCGGCGACGAGGTCGGCGGCGAAGCCGGTACTCGGGTGGAACATCAGGTAGAAGATCATCCCCTGGATGACGATGGGGATCGCCCACGGGATGATGATCGCCACACGAACCCAGCTCCGGCCCCGGAAGTCCTGGTCCAGGACGAGCGCCTGACCGAACCCGATGATCGTCTCGAAGAAGACGCTCACGAACGTGAAGATGAGCGTCACCATCAGGGCGCTTCGGAACATCGCGCTGCCGGTGAGATCGGTCGGCAGGAACGTCGACGATCCGGGGAGCCACCGATCCGCATCGCCGGTGAACAGACTCACGTAGTGATCGAGGCCGACGAATTCCCCCGATCCCGTGCCGATGAGGTCCGTGAACAGCGACATCTCGAGGGTTCGCAAGAGCGGGTACAGCGCGATGGCCCCCAGAAGGACGAAGACGGGCGTCAACAGGAGGTAGGCGAACCCGGTCTCGCCGAGGTTCTCCATCCACCTGGTGATCGCGACGAACGGACCCGACCGCTTCGATTCGCGCGTCGGGCCGCTCGATCCCTGTTCGGTGCTCATGAGTCACGTCACCCCGATTCGATATCCTCGAGCGCAGACTGGAGGTCCGCGGCGGCGTCCTCGGGATCCTTCGAGCCGGAGACCGCACTGTTGGCCTCCTCGGCGATCCGCGTCGATTCGGTGCCCCAGACCTCCGTAACGGGGCGGGGCATCGTGTTCTCGCCGGCGAGGCGAAGCGTGTTCATGTACGCGCCCATCGGTTCGATGCTCTCTGCCTCCTCGGACTCGAAGAGCTCGGGCTTGGGCGGGAGCCAGCCCCAGATGTCGAGGATGCCGAGGAGCAGGTCGTCCTCCATCGACACTCGCAACACCTCGCGGGCCTGCTCGAGGTTGTCCGAGTTCGGGTTGAGCACGATGTGCCAGCCGCCGAGGGCGGAGGTCGTCCCGCCGGTCCCGGACTGGTTCGCCTCGTCCTCGGTGACGGCGTAGGGAATCGGCATCGTGCCGACGTTGTCGACGCCGTGTTCCTCGGCGGCGGCCCGGATCGCGTACGGCCAGTTGCGGTGAAACGCCGCGTTTCCGTTCTCGAACTCCGGTAGCGACTCGTCCTCGGTCCAGGAGGTGATGTCGGAGGGGGCAACGCCAGACGCGTAGCCCTCGAGCGCGTCGCCGTACTCGGGATCGACGAAGGTTCGCATCATCCGGAGGGAGTCGATGAACTCCGGTTCGTCGACGGTGACCGGCCGGTCCCCGACCGGACCGAACAGGTTGTCCGGCCCGCCGAAGTACGCGCCGCCCCAGGAACTCAACACCTCGTTGAACGTACAACAGGACGTCCCCTCGTAAACGTCCCACTGCGTCGAGAGGCCGAACTCGGCGCCGGAGGCGTCGACGACTTCTTCCGCGAGGTTCGACCACTCCTCCCAGGTTATCGGTTCGGTGGCCCAGGTCTCGAAGTCGCCGTCCTCGTAGCCGGCCTCGCGGGCGTAGTCCTTTCGGTAGATCATCACCGGGAAGTCCGGAAAGAGCGGTACGCCGTAGAGGTCCTCGGATTCGGGGTCGCGAGCCGTCGCGGTGAACCCCTCGAAGTACTCGTCGTTGACGCGCTGGACGTCCTCCTCCTCGAGTTCCTCGTTCAGGTTCGCGATGAGTCCTTGCTGGATGAAGACGTTGACCCAACCGTTGTCCATCAGCATCAGATCGGGTTCGGCCTCGCCGGTGTCGAGGGCCGTCTGGTAGTTGTCCCGGCGTTCGTCGCTGTTGTCCGCCCCGGGTCGGAACTCGATCTCGATGTCCTCGCTCAGCCCGTTCTCGTGGTACAGGCTCTCGATGTCGTCGCCCACTTCGTTCGCGGCGCTCGGATCGAAGCCGAACGAGACCGTTCCCTCGGAGTCGCCGCCACCGCCGTTGCCGTAGATGCACCCGGCGAGCCCCACCGCACCGGAGGCACCTGCCGCGGCGACGAACGTCCGACGGGAGACCCGCGAGCGTGGCGCGTTTCGGGGCCGATTTCCAGACATAACGTGCACTCGTGTGCGGGGACCGGCCATTGTAATAGAGAGAATACACGTCCCAGCCCCGACGCTTCCGGCGTGTAATCTCGAGTTACCGATCGGGAGATAGAGACGCCGATTCGAGGACGGAATGGAACGGTTCCGACCCCGCGTTTCGCCACGAGTGTTCGGCTTCCGTCGTTCGTCGACGCCCGTCGCTGTCGACAGGTTTCCGGGCAAGATACCGTTGGACCTCAGCAAGGAAGTGTAACGAGGGGTTCTCTGGGACTACGGAACCGTCGGTCGTCGATTGCTAGTTTTCGGTCGTCGGTTGCCAATTATCGGTCTCGATTGTCGTTCATTGGTCGTCGACCCGTCGACTCGGGCGGTAATGCCGACTACCCGATCCAAATCCGGATTCAAATCTCAATCCGGACCTGTCTCTGACGCTGAACACGAATCACGCCGGAATAATAAGGCTTAACAATTTCATGGCACCGAATTATTACATGGCCGTCGTAAGCGTCTCGATGCCGGATGCGTTACTCGAGCGAATCGATCAGTTCGCCGATGATCACGGATACACGGGTCGGAGCGAAGTCGTCAGGGAAGCCTCGCGAAACCTCCTCGGCGAGTTCGAGGACACCCGACTCGAGGGTCGCGAACTCATGGGCATCGTCACCGTCATGTTCGATTACGAGACGACCAGCGTCGAGGAGCGAATGATGCGCCTCCGCCACGAACACGAGTCGCTCGTCGCCTCGAACTTCCACAGCCACGTCGGCGACCACTTCTGCATGGAACTGTTCGTCCTGGAGGGCTCGCTCGAGGACATCTCGACGTTCGTCGGCAAGATCCGGGCGACCAAGGACGTCCTCTCGGTCGATTACTCGGTCAATCCGGTCGACGGACTCGAGACGATCAGCGAGTGACCGTTCGTCGCTCGTAGCGCGACCTTCGATAGATTTTGGGCTCCATCGAAACTCTCCTCGGTAGATGCTTCACAGGGTGGATTTCCGGTCACTGTGAATGTAAACTGTGCATACTCGATACTGCCTCTCGCCTGAAATCAGTCATCTGAGTCGGGGGCTGACCGCTGGTCGTCCGTGGGCTCTGGCTGTAACTGGCGGACGAGATTCAAATGCATCAAGTGAAGGTGCATTCCAATTCCGTACAGGATGGTCCCCAGTCCGACGAACGTAAGCGGCATCAGTATCGACTCGATTGCCTGTGAGGGACTGTCGAGATTTGCGGGAAGGACGACACCAACGGCCAACAGAAACGCAGTGAGGATGATTATCAATCCTATACGGACCGCGCGGGAGTATTTTCCGATCTGTTGAATGCGCCTTTCAATCTCCTCTCGGGTGGGTGGTGCTGTCTCACGAGCCATAGCGTATGATTTCTAGCATCGTACAGGGTTATTCAGGCCGACAATACGCTGGTGACGAAAATAAAGGGGGTTTGTGGACGGGCAGGAATGGTTGTGAGTTCTACGTCGACATCATCTCCCGGCAGGATTCGGCACACTTGCGAAGCACGTCAGCACAGACCTGACAGTGTTCTTCATCGTGTTGTTCGCACTCGTCCGCACACTCTTCGCATGCACCAGCACAGGCTTCTGCAAGTTGCGTGCTGTAGTTCGAGTTCCGTGCCATGAAGCGTGCGTGCAGCGTCGTGAGATCGGCGACATCCCGACAGAGACGAAGGCACTTGGCCATCCCTTCGCCTTCACCAGCACATTCATTAGCGCACCATTCACACGCTTGCGCGGCTTCGAGACAGGTATCGATGCACTCACCCATCTGGTCGTTCTCACCTACGTGGTCGATTTGAGTTAACACCATCACTCACTGTTCCAGCATCCTACGGCCTAAAAGCGGGGCTGGAATAGGCAACCGTTCGCTGAACACGCTCTACTGATAATTGATAGTATCAAACAGGTACGCGTTGTGGACTGCAACAGAAGCTGATCCTGAATTTGACGACCGACTCGAGTCCTTCGACAGCTACAAGCCGTCCATCGCCCACGTTCGTCGTATGCCCGGCAAAGTCCACCCCGACGACCTCGTGGCGCACGTCTTCGGCCGGACCGGCGACGCCGACGACTCAGTCTTGCAGGGTCCGGCGACGGGCGAGGACGCGGCGGCCATCGACTGGCCCGGCGGCCACCTCGTCGTGAGTTCCGACCCCATCTCGCTCGCCGCCAGCGAAGTCGGCACCCTCGGCGTTCACGTCGCCTGCAACGACGTCGCCGCCAGCGGGGCCGACCCCCGCTGGCTCACGACCGTCATCCTGCTCCCTCCATCGGCGGCCGACGACGGCGACGATACTCTCGAAACCGTCACCCGCGACCTGGACGCGGCCGCTCGCTCGCTGGGGGCGACCATCGTCGGCGGCCACTCCGAGTACGTCGACGCCCTCGAGCGCCCGCTAGTCTCGCTAACGGCGATGGGCGCCGCCGAACGCGTCCTCGAGACCGGCGGTGCCAAGCCGGGCGACCACGTGCTTCTGACGAAGGCCGCCGCCATCGAGGGGACGGCCATCCTGGCGGCGGACTTCGGCGAGCAACTCGGCGTCGACGAGGCGACGCGCTCGAGTGCCGAGGCGTTCCTGGCGGAGGTCAGCGTCGTCCCCGACGCCCGAATCCTCCGGGAGTACGCGACCGCGATGCACGACCCGACCGAGGGCGGCGTGACGGCCGGCCTGCTCGAACTCGCGCAGGCCTCGGGGGTTCGACTCGAGGTCGACCGCGACGCGATTCCGGTCCGGTCGGAGACGGCGACCCTCTGTGCAGCGGCCGGCGTCGATCCGCTTCGGATCTTCGGTTCAGGAGCCTTGCTCGCGACGGTTCCCGACGACGACCTCGAGGCGTGTCTCGACGCGCTTTCGGCGGCCGACCTCGAGGCGGCGATCGTCGGTCGCGTCAGGGCGCTCGAGGGCGACACCGAACGACCGTCGCTCGTCCTGGACGGGGAATCGATCACCGACCCGGTGATGGACGACCTCTATTCGCTCTGGGAGGAGAGCGACGCCTGAGGAGAGCGTCGAATTCGTACGTTCGCATACTCATACGAGCGGATCAGAAGATCCGCACCACGGATGGCGCGGTCGGAATCGTGCACCGTGATTGCAGCCTTCCTCATCCTCGCTATCACTATCACCTACTCTCACTCGCTCGCTCGAGCGTTGGTGTGCAAACGTGTGAACCCGACTCGACCTCCAATACAGTATTTACGGTTGACACCTGTCGACACGCTTTTCTCTCTCGATAGATGAGGTTGCGCTGATAGGCAGTATGTTTCGTGACCGAGTGATACGCGTGCAGGACCGGGTCCGGCACGCGCTCCGGACGGCGTGGGAAGAAGAACACACGCCCCACGAGGTCGCGACGAGTTTCGCCATCGGCATCTTCGTCACGGCCCTGCCGACCGGCGGGCTCGGAATCGGCTCGTTTTTCCTGTTCGCGTACTGGTGGTCCTGGATTTCGAAGCCCGCCATCTTCTCCTCCGTGGCCGTCCTGAATCCCGCCATCAAACCCGCCGTCTACCTCGGAAGTTTCTACGTCGGTGCGACCCTCTTCGGCACCGATCCCATTATCGCGACCAGGTGGACACACCTCGAGACCGCCCTGCTGTTGATTCAGCTCCTGCTCATCGGAAACCTCATCCTCGCAGTGATGCTCGCCGGCCTCGCCTACGTCGCGGCGTACTATCTGGTCCGGAACTACGTTGAGCGCGCCGACCAGCAGACGGCCTCCCCGGCCAGCGACCTCCCTACTCCGTTCTGGCGGAAGTGACTGTTTCCGGCCCGTTTTTTGCCTCGTTCCTGCCGTCAACGGGGTAGTTGACGCGTTCGCCCCACTGACACTTACACACCCGCACTTCGAGACGATCGACCGCGTCCCCAGACTCGAGATACAGCGCCGACTGACTGTTTTAGGCACCGAAACGGCGGGGATAGAATTAACTCCCCCCGGACGGATTCACAATCAGTTGTGGACCGTGCTGAACCAGCACGGTCCGCGTCCATCACGTATCTATGCCACGAAACGACACTTCGAACCCGGACGACCCCGTGCTCGGGGAGCCGGACGACGACCTCGAGGTCACCCTCGGGATCGACCAGTTACAGCGCTTTCTCTCGGCCGACGACCCCGACGTTCGTACGTACGCGGCCAGCACGCTCGCCGGCGAGGCGGCCGACCGACCGCGCGAGGTCTGCTCGGCAGTTCCGGCACTGATCGACCGACTCGAGGACGAACCGTCGGTTCGCGCCAACGCGACGGCGGCGCTCGCGGCAATCGCCGCCGAGCACCCAGCGGAAGTCACGGCTGGCGTTTCAGCGCTGACCGATCGACTCGAGGGATCGACCGCCGTCCGCGCCGACGCCGTCGACGCGCTCGCGGCGATCGGTGACGCAGAACCGACGGCGTTGCTCGAGTCGGTCGACGCGCTCGCGGCGATCGTCTCCGGCGAGGACCAGGACCAGGACGAACACGGACACGGACACGGACACGAAGACGCGTTCGTCTGCCGGCGAGCGACCGCCGCACTGGCGGCCGTCGCCGACGCCGACCCCGAGGCGGTCAGACCCGTGGCAGCCTCGATCGCCGCGGCCGCCGACCACGAGGACGAGACGGTTCGCGAACACGCCGTTCGAGCCCTGCGGGCCGTCGCCGAATCGGACCCGACCGCGCTCGCCGAGACGACCGACGCTGCCTCGCCCCTGCTCGAGCGACTCGACGACGACGGCGCAATCGGGGCCGACGCGATGGCCGCACTCCGCGCGCTCGCGGCAGAGGACGACCCCGCACCGATCGCCGTCGAACCCGTCGCAGACCGACTCGACGACCATCGCCGGGACGTCCGAGAGGACGCCGCGCACACGCTGCTGGCGGTCGCAACCGTGACGCCGGCACGAGCGTCGAACGCACTCGATCCGCTCACGGCGGCGCTCGCCGATGCTCCCTCGATTCGCGAACCAACCACCCGCGCACTCCGGCACGTCGCCACTGCAGACCCCGCGCTGGCGGGTCTCGAGGCGTCCGTTCCGCCCGTCACCGATCGACTGACCGACGTCAAGACGGCCGTCCGTACCGACGCGGCGGCGACCCTGCGCGCCGTCGCCGACGAACGGCCAGCCACCGTTCGGTCGTCGGTCGTCGCGCTTGCTGCCGTGCTCGAGGACGACGCGATCGAAACCCGCGAACACGCCGCCGCCGCAATCGAGGCCGTCGCCGGGGAGCACCCCGACGCCGTCGCGCCCGTCGTGGCGGAACTCGCGGCTCGCCTCGACGACGAGGATGAGGACGAAGACGAAGACGGGACGTCGGTGCGGGCGAACGTCGCTCGAGCCCTGGCCGCCGTCGCAGTGGCCGACCCCGACGCCGTTCGCGCCGTGGTTTCCTCCCTCACCGCGTGCCTGGACGAGCCGAACGAGTCGGTCAGACGGCCGGCCGCCGACGCGCTCGGTGCCATTGCTCGCGACGGCGCCGTCGATCAGGCGGTCGTCGAACGGTCTCTCACACGGCTCGAGGCGGGGCGAGACGACGAAATCGACGCGTGGCGCCAGGGCCACGCCGCCCGGTCGCTGGCGGAGGTCGCCGAGGCGCAGGTCGCGGGCGTCCATCCGGCCGTTCGATCCCTCTCGACCCGGCTCGCAGCCGACGCCATCGCCGTTCGGCGAGCGGCCTCTCGCGACCTCGCCGGCGTCGCCACGGAACGGCCGCGAGACGTCCGCTCGGCCGTCGAACCGCTGGCGGATCGACTCGAGGACGACGACGCGAGCGTCCGCAACAACGCTGCGATCGCCCTCCGGAGACTGGGAGAGGCCTACCCCGAGGACGTTCGGTCAGCGCTGGGCGCGCTGTTCGGATCGGTGGACGATCCCGACCGGACTGTCCGGACGAACGTCGTCGCCGCGCTCACCACGATTGGTCCCGACGGCGATCGGGTTCGCTCGCCGGCCCGATCACTGGCCGTCGCCGAAACAACCGACGGCGACGCGACGATTCGAACCGGCGCACTCGAGGCCCTCGGCGTGTTGCTCCCGGAGACCGGCGACGAGACGACCGCCGTCGTCGACGCCATCCTCGACCGATTGGCCGACGACTGTCGACCAGCCGAACGGAGTGCCGCGCTCGAGGCCCTCGAAACCCTCCTCACGAGACCCATTGAGACCGACCCGACGCCGACCGAGGCCGTCCTCGACCAGTTCGACGACGGGTCGACGGCGAGGACGACGGCCCTGGCCCGTTCGCTGGCCGATCTCGCTCGCGTCGATACGGCCATCGTGGAACCGCTCGCCTCGAGCCTGCTCGAGCGACTGGCGAACGCTGGACGACTCGAACGCCAGGCCCACCTTCGAACCCTCTCGGCCGTCGCCGATGGGTCGGGTCGGTCCGTCGTGGCGCTCCTCCTCGATCGTCCAGGTGATCGACCGATGAAGGCAGTCGCGGCCGACCTCGCGACGCTCGCCGTGGGCGAGCCCGAGGCAGTGAGCCAGGATGCAGATGCCGTCGCCGACCTCCTCGAACACGAAACGGCGGCCGTTCGCGGCTACGCGACGCTCTCGCTCGCGGCCGTCGCCGTCCTCGAGGACGACTCGACGCTCGAGACGGAGATCGACGCCGTCGAGGATCGACTGGTCGACGCTGCGTCGCTCGTAGCCGGCGGGGAGACGCCGACGCACACGGACGCGATCAACAATCAGCTCTCGGGTCTCGGCCGCCGCGTCAACGGCGACCCCTGGGCGGCCGGAATCGCAGTGCTGGCGCTGTCGGTGCTCGCCGAGTGTTCCGAGCGGTTGCGACCCACGGCCATCTCGAAAACCGCCGCCGGACTCGCCGTCGATTCGCCCGTGGTTCGGGTTACGGCGGCCCGAACCCTCGCGGCGGTCGCCGAAGAGAACTCCAATGGGTTCGACTCCAGCGTCTCGGCACTCGTCGACGCGCTCGAGGACGAGGACGACAGCGTTCGAGCGTTCGCGGCTCGCACGCTCTCCGCACTGGCGCCTCGCGGCGACGTAGACCTCGCAGAGGCGGTCGACGTCCTCGCCGCTCGACTGGCCGATCCCGATAGCCGCGTCAGGGAACAGGCGTGTCACACTCTCGGGTTCGTGGGCGTCGAGCCGTCGATCCTCGAGCCCCTCGGATCCGATCCGGTTCCGGCCGTCGCCGAGGCGGCCGTGCGGGCACAGAACCGGGCGACGAATGCGCGCGAACCCATCGACGATCCCGACGAGTGGGCCGACTGGAGCGCCGCTCGAGCCGACGCCGCACGGACCGGGGCCGTTCCCGACGGCAACCCGCTCTCGTCGGCGGTCGACGTCCAGTGGCGGTTCGATCCGGACGTGCGAACGACCGCACCGACCGTCGTCGGCGACATCGTGTACGTCGGCACCGACAGCGGTCGCGTGCTGGCGCTCTCGCTCGAGACCGGCGACGAGCGCTGGGGGTACCAGACCGACGGCATCGTAACCGGGTCGCCCGCGGTCGTCGCCGACGAGGTCTACGCCGCGAGCGCGGACGGGACGGTGTGCGCGCTCGACCGGGAGACCGGCGAACGACGCTGGCAGTACCGGCTGGACGAGACCTGTCGGGTCGCTCCGGTCGTCGCCGACGGAACCGTCTACGCAGCCGACGACGACGGATCGGTGTACGCGCTCGAGGCCGAGTCGGGACGAGTCGAGTGGACGCTCGCGACCGACGAGACCGCGGCCGTCGCGGAGGTCGCCGTCACCAGCGGCGACGTCTTCGCCGGAACGGCTGACGGAGTCGTTCGGTGCATCGACGGCAAATCCGGTTCGCTCGAGTGGACGCGCGACCTCCAGGTAGCGGTCGACGTCGAGGGCGACGGCGACGGTTACTGTGACGGCGACGCCGGCCCAGGCGACGAGCGAACCAGCTATCTAGCCGCCACGGACGACCTCGTCGTCGCCACGGATGGCGACAGCCTCTACGCCCTCGAGGCGGCCGACGGCGCGATTCGCTGGCGATTCGACACCGGTGGCGCCCTCGAGGCCCCGGCCGTCGCCCACGGCACGGTCTACGTCGCCAGCGGCGATCTGAGCGTGTACGCAGTCGACCTGGCCTCGGGCGCCGAGCGGTTCCGGTTCGACACCGGTGGAGCGACGCCGACCGCACCGGCCGTCGTCGACGGCACCTGCTGTGTCGGTACCGACGAGGGTGTCATCTACGCACTGGATGCGACCGACGGCGCGGCACGATGGCGATACGACACCGAAACCGGGGCGGCCCTGGAGGGGCTGACGGTCGCGAGCGGCCTGCTGTGTACCGCCGGCCCCGGCGGCATCGCCGCCCTCGGCGACGACCAGTCCTCGTGGGCCGATCGCATCGGGTTCTCCGGGCTGTTCACCCGGTTCGGCGCCAATCAGTAGCCGTTTTCGAGCCGTCCTCAGGACCCGCCTCGAGTCCCCGACCGAGTAGCAGCCGTTTTCCGAGGATAAGTATCCAGGCGCCGAAGGCGACGGCGGCGACGAACTCTGGAACGGCGAACCAGTGTCTCGGGTCTGGTGCCGTGGAACGAACGAGGAGCCAGCCGAGCCAGCCGACCAGGTGGACGACGCCGAGCCAGATCGACGCGACCGCGACCCACCGATCGCCGGCCAGCACCTGTCCCGTCCCGGCGAGCAGCTGGGCGACCGGGGCCACGCCGAACACCGTCAGCGCGGCGAGACCGTGCAGGCTCGACTCGAGGTAGTACGCCGTGTGCCCGAGGAAGAAAATTCCCACGCCGACCATGCCGAGGACGGCAACGCCGGTGAGCGCGATGCCGATCCGCTCGAGCCGGTTGCGAGCACGCGTCCAGAGCAAGGCGACGAACGGTGTACCGAGTAGGCCGCCGAGGATCAGCCCGCCGTTGAAGAGCCAGAACGTTCGTGCGGTGGCTCGACCCATGTCCGAAAGTGCGCGCGTTCGCCAGGTGAACGTCTCGGGGGTCGCGACGAACGTCGACAGGACGATTCCGGCCAGCACGACGTTCGGAGCGGCGATACCACAGCGGATCGCCAGCGTTCGGCAATCGGTCATCGCACACCTCCGGCGAGGACGGCGTCGCGAGCAAGTTCGCGCACGCCCTGCAGCGCATCGCCAGGCGAAGGCTGCGCCGGCCGTACCGCCGGTTCGACCGGTTCGATCGACCCGCTCGAGGATAGGCGTCGACTCGAGTCGACCGACGACGCCGTCGAGTCCCGCTCGTCCAACGCGACCTGGACGTCGCCGGTCGCCGAAACCCCCTCGAGGCTCACCGACTCGACGAACGCCTCGTCGCCAGCGAACAGAACGAGCGTCCGGTCGTCGGCCTGCTCGAGGCTGAAGGCGTACACCTCGGTCCGCCACCGCGTCGTCGTCGCCGTGCGATTCGCCGCGTCGGTTTCGGACTCGACCTCGAGGCTCGTCGCCCGGCGCTCGAGTGCCGTGGCCATCGCGTCCGTCGCGAGCGAGGTGTTCGATTCGTCCTCGAATCTGATCGCCCAGACGTAGCCGTCAGCTCCATCGCCGCTGTCGCTGTCGCCGTCGCCAGCCACGACTTCCTCACTCGAGAACCGTCGCACGCGATCGTACGACCAGCCCGCGGCGGCGTCCCTCGCCGTGTCCGGAGCGAGTTCCGTCGCGAGCACCTGTTCGAGGACGAACGACCCCACGACGTCCGTCCTGGCGGGGTCGCTCTCCCAGTCAGCGGATTCGGCGTCCGCGTCGACGTCGATTCCGAACGGCTCGAGTTCGGCCTCGCCTGAAGCGATGGCGGGCTCGCCACGGCGAACCTCCTGCATCGTCACCGGCGGGGTCTCGTAGACGCTCCAATGTGTCGCCGGCGAGTCGGCGGCCGTTGCGACGTACCGACCGCCGTGGTGGTACGGCCCCCAGGAGAGCCTGGTTCCCGGATTCGCGTTCGGATACAGCGACTCGAGCAGGTCGTCCTCGGGCGTTACGGGCAGGTCGTAGGCCTCGGTGTACGCACTCGAGACGTAGACGGCGCTCCCCTCGATCAGGCTCGTCACCGTCAGCCGGGCGTCGGTCGTCCCGCGGTGTTCGGCCGGGATCGTCGCCTGCACTCGCCTCGGCGCTCCCCGCTGGAACTGCGCGGTGTGGACCAGTTCGTGGACGAACACCTGTTCGATTGCCGCCGGCGAGGCGTCCGTCTCGGGCAGGAGGTACACCGCCTGCATCGCACTCGAGACGCCACCAACCCGCAGTTCCTCGGCCCCGTCGGTCGGATCAGGTGCCGGAATCCCCATCACGGCGTAGAAACTCGAGGGGTCCTGGATGGCCCGCGGTGGCCGCTCGATAGGGTCGTCCACGTACACCGTCGGCGGCCGGAGGTCGACCGCGAGGAGCGCCTGCACGCGCTCGAACGTCGCGTTCGCGTCGAGGGGCAGGTCCCCGTGCACCTCGAGGGTGCGTTCGCCGGTCGCGCGGCCGTCCGTCGGTCCGTCGACGCCGCCCGCGTCGGCCATCGGTGCCGCACAGCCGGCGAGCACCACCGACAACAGTACGACGAGCGTCGCCATCCGTCGCCCTCCCGACTTCGTCATACCTGTCACTGTCGATGGACGTCGCATAAATACTCCGACACCCCAATGGTTTTTCCGTCACCCGCACTCGAATCGACCATGGCCGGCATCGTCTTCTTCGGCACCGAATCGCTCGAGTCGATCGTCGACTTTTACGTCGAGAAGCTCGGCGCGGAACGGTGGCTCGAACAGCCCGATTGTACGATCCTCTCATACGACAATCTCCTGGTCGGATTCTGTGCTCGCGAGAGCGGCGAAACGGACGGCACGATCACGTTCGTCTTCGACACCGCGAGCGAAGTCGACGCGATGTACGAGCGCCTCGCAAACCGGGCGCGCGGGGAACCGGTGGAGAACGACCGCTATCGAATCTACCAGTTCTTCGCCGAGGATCCGGAGGGACGGACGCTCGAGTTTCAGACGTTTCGCCACGAGACTGATTCGCTGTAAGAGAAGTCAGACAACCAAACAGACGCTCAATCGGCCGAACTCGAGGCCGTCTCGCTCTCGACGCCCGATTCGACGGCGTCGACGCGCTGGTCGGCGGGGAACCACGCCAGGTCGTGGTCGGCGGTCACCCTGACGGCGACGCGCTCGTCCAGGTCGATCCGGTCCGAGTGGTTGTGCATGCACTCGATGGTCTCGCCGTCGTCGAGTTCGACGCGGTAGAGAATCGTCGGGCCGAGGTAGCGCCGGTAGACGACCGTCCCGTCGGCCTCGGGGCCGCCCGCGGGGTAGGCCGTCACGTCGTCGGGGCGCAGGAGGAGGTCGATGTCGGTCCCGTCGTACTCGGCGACGAGGCCGTCGACGTCCGCTCGCAGGACGCGACCCAGGGGCGTGGAGACGTGATCGCCGCGGACGGTTCCCGACAGGAAACTCGCGTGCCCGAGAAAGCCGGCGACGAACCGCGATTTGGGGTGCTGGAAGACGCGTTCGGGTTCGTCGATCTGCTCGAGGTCGCCGTCGTTCATGACGGCCACGCGGTCGGACACCGAGAGCGCCTCCTCCTGGTCGTGGGTGACCGAGACGGCCGTCACGCCGGTTTCCTTGATGATCCGCCGAACCTCCTCGCGCATCTCGACGCGGAGGTCGACGTCGAGGTTCGAGAACGGTTCGTCCAGCAGCAACATCTCGGGTTCTGGGGCGAGCGAGCGAGCGAGCGCGACCCGCTGTTGCTGGCCGCCGGAAAGTTCCTCGGGATAGTCGTCGCCGTGCTCGCTCAGGTTCACCAGGGCGAGCAGTTCGTCGACACGGGCCTCCCGTTCGTCCGCGGGCCAGTCGGTGAGCCCGAACGCGACGTTCTCCCTGGCCGTCAGGTGCGGAAAGAGCGCGAATTCCTGGAACACGATGCCGACGCCGCGTTCTTCCGGTGGGATGAACGAGCCGTTTCCGGCCACTGACGTTCCGTCGAGACGAATCTCGCCGCCGTTCGGTCGCTCGAGGCCAGCAATGAGTCGAAGCGTCGTCGTCTTGCCACAGCCGGACGGGCCGAGGAGAGTCAGGATCTCGCCCTCGCGGACGGTGAGCGAGAGGTCGTCGATGACCGCCTCAGAGCCATACTGTTTCGCGACGCCCTCGAGTTCGAGGACGACGTCGCTGGTGGGCGTTGCGTCCGCGAGTCGGTCGTCGGCCGTCGACGTGAGCAGGGATTCGTGAGCCATTGGCAACCGCTGTCTTCGTTAGTTTAGGCCACCCTAAAACACTTATAGTTGCCGGTCCGTTCCCGACAGGTCGAAATTGAGCCCCTGCGAGTGGCTACAGTTCGACGCCGCTCGGGATCAGGCTCCGGTGCCGGAGCAGGTCGCCGTCGTCGTCGTAGACGAGAAACGTGCGCTTGTCGTACTCGACGAACGGCTCGCCGTCGAGGGTGATCGTGACGTGGTAGCGCCCGCCGTCGTCGGTCGTGCCCTCGCCGTAGCCGCGAGCGGCCCGGATGAACTGCAGGACGTCCTGGGCAGGGACGTTGAGCTCGAGGACGAACTCGCCGGTCACGCGGTTCGTGACGCTGACGACGCCGTCGGTATCCCCGGCATCGACCGGACCCTGGAGTCGAAGCGCGGCGTCCGTCTGGCTAGCCTCGAGTGGCTCACCATCGGGGTCAGTGAGACGATCTTGGAGAAGTGTCGCTGGACCGGTACAGTCGATCGTTACGGCGGGTTTCTTCGGATCACTGTCGGTCTCGATCCAGTCGACGTTGCTGGCAGTTAGCGTGAAGTGCTCGCGCTTCATTACGCAACGACGACTTCGCACTCACGGGGTATGAACGTAACGCCCATTATGCGTTTTCTGCACATCCGGACAAAACAGTCCAGCAGGGAAACGGTGCTGACGTCCGTCGAATCCCCGCGTCGGATCTCGGCAGATGGCCATCTGATTTAAGACGATACGGTCTCTCCTTAGAAGAGACTGCGAACAGAGACGATGGAACCACACAGCGACACCGATGCAGGGGCCGAACTCGACACCACCGCGGACACTACCGAGAACGCGAATGCCCCCGCGAGCGACACGTCGTCGGCAACCGACGCGAACGAAGAGAGTGGTGGCGACGATGCGACGGTCGCGGACCTCGAGGACGCCGGAATCGCCGAAGACGCCAAGGATGCCGGAACCGCCGAGAACGCCAAAACCGACGAAATCCCTTCGAACGTCGATGACGACGCAACACACCCTCCAGACTCGGCTCTCGAGTCCACGTTCGACCAGATTCGGCGCACGCTACGTCGAGTGGTCGACGTACTACAGGGCTCTCACATCGACGTGACGGCCTACGATCCCGCCGCACACGGCCCGCTCGTCACGTTCGACGACGCTGACGGCCTCGAGGAGGTCGACCGCTACTGGGTGAACGCCCCCTTCTCGTTCGTCGTGATCCAGTACGACGAGGCCGCCAATCACCACCGCTATCGAACGGTCGAACCCACCCTCACCGACGAGGAACGACTCGTGCTCGAGACGCTGCTCGAGGACGTGCGCGATCCGCTCCTCTACCGACAGACGGACGACGAAGACGTGGAGGAATTGCTTCGATCCACCGTCCGCGAGTACCTCGAGCGCTACGGTGGCGAGGTCGACATGGCGACATTCTACCGACTCTTCTACTACATCTTCAGGGACTTTCGGGGATACGGACGACTCGACCCGATCATGCACGACCCGCACGTCGAGGACGTCTCCTGTGACGGGTACGACCTCCCCATTTTCGTCTATCACGACCAGTACACGGACGTCGAGACCAACGTCAGCTTCGGCGAAGACGAACTCGATCGATTCGTCGTCCGCCTCGCCCAGCACTCCGGGCGCCACATCTCCATCGGCGACCCGATGGTCGAGACGACCCTCGAGGACGGATCCCGGGCCGAACTCGCCCTCGGGACGGAGGTCACGCCGCGAGGGTCCGCGTTCACCATCCGGAAGTACGCCGACGAACCGCTCACGCCGGTCGACCTCGTCCGGTACGGGACGTTCAGCGTCGAGCAGATGGCTTATCTCTGGCTGGCCATCGAGCACAACAAGAGCCTGCTCTTCGCCGGTGGGACCGCCTCGGGGAAGACGACGAGCATGAACGCCATCTCGATGTTCGTCCCGCCGCGCTCGAAGGTCCTCACCATCGAGGACACCCGCGAACTCCAGTTGCACCACGACAACTGGCTCTCCTCGGTCACCCGCGAGCGCATCCACGAGGGGAAGAACGTCACCATGTACGACCTCCTGCGGTCGGCGCTTCGCCACCGCCCCGAGTACATCGTCGTGGGCGAGGTTCGCGGTGAGGAGGCCATCACGCTCTTCCAGGCGATGAACACCGGCCACACGACCTACTCGACGATGCACGCCGACTCCGTGCAGACGGTCATCAACCGCCTCGAGAACGAGCCGATCAACGTGCCCCGGGCGATGGTCCAGAGCCTGGACATCCTCTCGGTGCAGACGCTCACCAGGCTCGGCGGCGAGCGCGTCCGGCGGAACAAGGTCCTCGCAGAGATCGAGGGCATCGACCAGCGAACGGGCGAGTTGGACTACTCCACCGCCTACTCCTGGGACGGCGAGACGGACACGTTCACCGCCGAAACCAGCCACGTCGTGACCGAGATTCAACACGAGCGCGGCTGGACCCAGCGGGAACTCCTGACCGAACGACGCAACCGGGAACGATTCCTCGAGTACGCGCTCGAACACGAGATTTCGGACTACCGACGATTCACGGCGCTCGTCAACGAGTACTACGCCGACCAGGAGCGCGTGCTCGAGCGGATCGAGGACGCGAGCGAGAGCGACGGAGTCGACGGACTCGAGACAAGTGAAAACGAGACCGGCGAAAGCACGAACGACACGGACGCGACACCGCCGAAGCGAGTGGACGACTCGCTCGAGACGAAGTGACGCGGAGAGATCGACTGCACCCACAATCATGACCCGCGCAAACTTCCTCCCGCTCGCGTTCGCGGTCGTCCTCTGTTCGCCGATCCTGCTCGCGGCCGTCAACCGGGGGGTCGACACGCTCTTCGCCCGAATAGCGGATCGGCTCTTCGGCCCCTACGTCGAGGAGTTCAGGTCCGAACACCCCGGGAGACAGGACGCGCTTCGAGCGGCACACATCCCGACCACCTATCGCGAGTACGGGGCGAAGTCGCTCCTCTACGCCGGCCTGCTCGCTATCGTCGGCAGTATTCTTGGCATCTACGTTAGCTGGGGACTCCTGCTCGTCCTCTCGATTGAACCCGCAGTGATGCGCGAGCAGCTACCGGGTGCTCTCTCCTTTCTCGCGAACGTCGCCGGCATCCCGACGCTCTCGGCGCTCGAGCTATTCGGACTCTTGCTCGTCTCCTGTCTGACCCTCGGGGTGCTCGCCGGCGTCGGCACCTACTGGTTCCGGTGGTGGTACCCGGGCTACGTCGCCGACAACCGGGCGCGACGAATCGAGTACACCCTGCCGTCGACCGTCGCGTTCATTTACGCCCTCTCACAGAGCGGGATGGAGTTCCCCACGGTCGTCCGTATCGTCGCCGCTCACGACGACACCTACGGGGAGGCCGCCAGCGAATTTCGCGTCGCCGTCCGGAACATGGACACCTTCGGGACGGACGTGATCACGGCGCTGCAGACGATGAGCCGACGTTCCCCGAGCCCCCAGTTCCGCGAGTTCTCCGAGAACCTGATCAGCGTCCTCAAGAGCGGCCACAGCCTCTCGTCGTTCCTCGAGCGCCAGTACCACGACTACCAGGAGGAGTCGGAGTCCCAACAAGAACGCATGCTCGACTTGCTCGGCACGCTCGCGGAATCGTACGTCACCGTCCTGGTCGCCGGGCCGCTGTTTCTCATCACGATCCTGTTCGTCATCGGCATCTCCGTCGGCGACACCCTCGGCCCCCTGCAGGTGTTGATCTACGTCATCCTGCCGTTTGGCAATCTGGCCTTCATCGTCTACTTGAGCATGGTCACCGACTCGGTCAACCCCGGCCGGACGATCGACGAGGGCGACATCGACGACCCGGGACCGGACCAGCAGGCTCTCGCCCAAACCGACGGTGGATTCCGAAACGACACCTCACCCCCGCCGAACGTCGAGCGAATCCACATCTACAGACGTCTCCGAGCGGTTCGAGACCGACTGGGATCCCCGCTCGAGACGCTGCTCGACCGGCCGACACGCTCGCTCCTGGTGACGGGACCGATCGCGTTCGGGTTGATCGCCTGGCGACTCCCCGAGGCGACGACCGAGACCGGAATCGACGCGGCCGCCATCGACGACGTCCTGGTCGTCGCCGGCCTCCTCGTGGGAACCACGTTCGCCGTCCTGTACGCGATTCACCGGCGGCGGGTCGACGCCGTCGAAGCGGCTATCCCCGACTTTCTCGACCGCCTCGCGAGCGTCAACGAGGCCGGGGTGGCGCTCGTTTCGGCGATCGGTCGCCTCCGCGACTCGGACCTCGGCGCGCTCGACGTCGAACTCGAGCGCATCTGGGCGGACGTCCAGTGGGGGGCCGACCTCGAGACGGCGCTCGTCCGGTTCGGTACCCGGGTTCGGACGCGGGCGGCCTCCCGCGTCGTGACGCTCCTGACGGAAGCAATGAACGCCAGCGGAAACCTCGCCACCGTGTTGCGAACCGCCGCCCGGCAGGCCGCGGCCGACCGACGGCTCAAGCGCGCCCGCCAGCAGGCGATGCTCGAGTACATGGTCGTCGTCTACATCTCGTTTCTCGTCTTCCTGTTCATCATCGCCGTCCTGGCGGGATACATGCTCCCGACGCTCCAGGCGGCCGCCGTCGAGGGCGGCAGCGAGTCGCTCGAGTCGTCCCAGGTCGAGGGGCTGTCGGGACTCGACAGCGTCGACGCCGCGACCTACACACTCCTGTTCTACCACGCGACGCTCATTCAGGGGGCGTTCTCGGGGCTGATCGCTGGACAATTGAGTACGGGAGACCTGAAAGCCGGGGTGAAACACGCCGTGGCGATGGTCGCGCTCTCGTTCGTGCTGTTCGTGGTCGTGATCTGAGGTAGCGTTCGCTCGGGAGCTAACGACAGTCGATCAGGGACGTCATTCCGGAGCTGGCGCTACCGCCTCCCGTTCGTCGGGAGCGTACTCGAGTTACCCTCTCCACGCTCTCCACGACGACGTACTCAAGTCACTCCTCTTTCGTGTGACCGTCGGAATCGGAATCGTCGACGGTGATCTGCCGTGGCTCGACGGGTTCGTCGTTCCCGCCCTTGCTCCCGCCGACTGGAATCTTCGTCTGCAACTCGCTGGCGAACGACTGCACCCGATCGAGTAACGTCTCGACTTCCTGTTCGAACTCCTCGACGGATCGTTCGACGTAGTGGACGCGACGGGTCGGGATCCGCCGGACGATGTCGTGGCCCTCCTCGTCCTCGTTGGTCTTGATGATCCAGTGGTCCTGGAAGTACGCGACGTGCTCGTTCGGGATCGACTTCCTGACGGTTCCCTCGTCCGGGTCTTCGTAGACGATCGTGGCCTCGCCGAGATCGCGCTGGATCTCGAGGTCGTCGTCGACAGCGTCGGTCATGGGCGAACGTGCGCCACGAGCGGGTGTAGGGATTGTGCTTGCAACGCAGCAGTTAGCCACCCGCTGAAGTAGTCGATGGGTTCCACGACGTCTGGCGGTGTCGACGCTGCGCATCGACCGACGCGTTCGAACGGGCCCCATCACCGGCAGGAACGAACGTTTTTGGTTCGACGCCACCGACCTCGAGCCAGATGGACAGACGGAGCGAGGTACGGGAGACGTACGACCGGATCGCCATCCACTTCGCGTCCACGCGCGAGTACGCCTGGCCGGAGGTGGAGGCGTTCGTCGACGAGTACGTCGGCGGTGCAGACAGCCCGGAAATCGGTCTCGACCTGGGCTGTGGCAACTGCCGGCACGCCGAGGTGCTCGCCGAGTGGGTTCAGCGCGTCGTCGGCCTGGACGTCAGCCGCGGGTTACTCGAGACCGGTCGGGATCGCGCCCTCGAGCGTGGCTTCTCGGTGGATATCGTGCAGGGTGAGGCCGCATCCCTTCCGCTCCGAAGCGACGTCGTGGACGCTGCCGTCTACGTCGCGACGATTCACCACCTCCCGACCAGAGCTGAGCGCGTGGCGAGCCTCGACGAACTCGCTCGCGTGCTCACCCCCGGGAGCGTGGCCCTCGTGAGCGCCTGGAGCACCGCCCACGACGCCTTCGACGAGACCGCGGGATTCGACACGACCGTCGAGTGGACGCTCCCCGGCGGTGAGAGCGTCGACCGATTCTATCACATCTACGACCCCGACGAGTTCGAGACCGATCTCGAGACGAGTGCTCTCGAGACCGTATCCCTCGAGATCTCGAGCGGCAACTGCTACGCGGTGGTCCGCCCCCGTTCCTGACTCCGGTCGGCGATGGCCCGGAGACTGTCGAGAGCGAAACCGGTACCGTTTCTCCCTCCCACCGTCTCGAGACACACATGGCCGATCTGAATCCCATCGCGAAGCGCATCCACAACGTCTCGCCCAAGCCGGTTCGACTCACCCTCGAGGACGGCACCGAGGCCGTGTTCGAAATGGACTGGGTGGAGTTCTTCCAGCAGGAGTTCAAAGCCGAAGGAGGCCGCGAGGACGAACCCGACATCGAGTACCGGTTCGTCTCGAGCGCCGACAACGAGTCCGTCCTCGTCGGTCGCCGGGCGTCGAGGGAAGAGGGGGACGAGGAGGGCTGGTCGATGGTCGGACGCGTGCTCGAGGCCGAGGCGGCGGACGAGTAGCGTCCGTCACCGCCCGTCGGTCTCCTCGATCGTCACCCCGGCGGCCCCTGCCACGCCGTCGCGTCGTCGGCCGGGTCGTAGCCGACGACCTCGCGTGCGTGCTCGAGGTCGAGCCAGCTTCGGTCGCTCGCGCTACGGCCGTAGAAGACGTCGAACTCGCCCCGTTCGTCGTCAGCCTCGGCTCGAGCAACCTCGGCCCCGCGCTCGAGACAGCGAGCGACCTCCCGGGCGAGGTCTCGGCGCGACTGCCACATGCACTTCTGACGGGCGACCTGCTCTTCGTAGGCATCGCTGTCTCGCTCGTACTCGCCCCGATCGACGCCGCGCTCGGCGTCCCCGTAGGGGTGGTCGTACTCCGGGTCGCGAACCGAACCGATCCGAATCGCGTAGCAGTTCACGCCGTGGGCGTCCGCCGCCAGCTGTCCCATCGCCTCGCCGAAGACCTTGACGACGCCGTAGCGAGAGTCGGGCCGCAGCGGGGCGGTGTGATCGATCAAGAGGTCGTGGTCCGGTCCGTAGATCTCGGGGGCGTTCTGCACCTCGTACATGCCGACCGCGTGATTCGAGGACGCGTAGACGACCGTGTCGACTCCCTCGTTGGTTGCCGCCTCGAGGACGTTTCCGATCGCCTGGCAACTCGCGGCGAACCCCTCGCTCCAGGCGAGCGAGTTCGACCCCGGGCCGCCGAGGAAGTCGGGCATCCCCAAGTGGATGACGGCGTCCTGGCCGACCATCGCCTCCCGGACGGTCGCGTAGTCGGTGACGTCGCCCATCGTCGTCTCGTACTCGGGGTGGGGTTCGATGTCGATCCAGGTGGGCTCGAGGTCGGTCTCGAGTTCGGACTCGAGGTGCTCGCGGATCGCGGTGCCGACGGTACCGTTCGCGCCGGTGACGAGGACGTTCATAGGGGACGTACGGGAGCCTCGTACAAAGTGTTCCGTGCGAGAGCCGCGACCTCGTCACTTGTGGTGACCTCGTCCGTCAATTGCGATTCGTCGCTCGAGAGTTGTGACTCGAGACTGTTCACCAGGTAAAGCAGATTTGTTGAAACTCTTCGTAGATAGTGATCTTTGGTTGCTGAATACAGAGGATGAGTTCAGCAGAGCGGTAACTGAGCGTGACTACTGTTAGATTTATGATGGGAATGACGGTGGGGATTTGTGTGTCGCGACCGAACGGTCCGGTGTGAATCAGACCGACACCAGCGCACGATCGGAGTCGAAGCCAGAACTCGATACCGTGCGGGCCGCGACGAGAAGCGGCCGTGAGTACCTCTCGAGAGCAGCACCGTATCTCCGGCACGGCGTCGAATCAGGTACAGTAACGGCGATTATCGGAGGAACGGGCCTCCTCAGCGGCACCCGAGCGCTCCTGGCCGGCGAGCGCGAGCGCGGTCTCGCCAGAATCGTCCTGGGAGCCGGGTTTATAGCAGCTGCGCTCGACCAGCGGCGGTCCCGCAGCCGCGACGAGGTACCTGACGTCGAGCAAACCGACGTGGTAGACACGCCGCCCGACGTCGATGCAATCGCTGATGAGGCCGGCGGCGTCGCGGAGGAAGACCACGCCGCTGGTGAAACGGCCGTGGAGGTCGCTGACACGTCCCCGGATATCGACGACGTGGAGTCGGGGCTCGAGTCCGAATCTAACGCCGAGTCGGCATCGGTCAGCCAGCGCGATGTCGTCGACATCGGCGTCGAGAGCGAGGACCTATCGGAGGCGACCGAACGCGAAACGGGGGATGCCGATGGCGAGGAAGAGACGAGCGACGAGACGACGACCGAGGAGGACACTGACGCCGGCGATAGCACCGAAACAGCCGATATCGATCGTCTGGGCGAGGCGGCCTTCGACAGGCAGAGTCGGGAGGTTCCGGCGCCACAGCGAGCGTTCAACCAGGGCTATCTGGCCCACTCGACCGAGGCGTTCTGGGGAATTCGTGCGCACGACGACGCGGTGTTGGTCTCTCTCGACTACGATGCTCTCGAGGGCCGCGACGGGATGCAGTACGTTGCCAGCAGTGAAATCGGCCAGGACGTCCGCGAGCTACCGATCCCCGACGCCGTCCTCAACCACTGGGACGAGGTATTCGGCGGCGGTACTGCCGTCCTCGGTGGCGATGACATTCTCTTCGTTACGACCGAGGATCTCGCGACTGACGGACTGCTACGCATCCTCCCTGCGGAGTGGGCCGACGACCTGACGACGTAACGATTCGGTTCGACCCCGAGAACCGATTCTGCGTGAGTGTATTCAGCCTGGCTGCTGAAACGTATCTCTGTCAGAGGAGTTCGACAAGACCGGTAAATCGAAATCGAAATCCGTGCGCTACTCGAGTCCCGATTACTCGAGATCCGGACTCTCAGGTGTCACTCGCACTCGAGAGAGGGCCACTGCTTGAGAGTTGTGTTGTCCACCGACTGCGCGGTCCGGGATTTGAACTCGATGGCGAGACCTCACTCCGTTCGGTCTCGCGTAGTTCAAATCCCGCAGTGCGATTGCCGTCGCTCGCGAATTTGCTCGCGACAGTAATGCGCGGTCCGGGATTTGAACCCGGGTCATCAGCTTGGAAGGCTGAGGTCATAGCCGCTAGACCAACCACGCAAGCACCCGGTTATTGGGCACCCTGGTTTAAGGGCGTTCCCTTTTCGGACGCTACTTATACAGGGGATACCCGGGATACACAAACCCCATCGATAAGGGCACGCGCGTCGAAGAATACCCCATGAAGCTTCGATCCGCCCTCGGAGCGGCCGCCGGAACCGTCGGCCTGACCGCACTCGGGAACCGCCTCCTGGCGTCCCGCGCCGCCCCCCTCGAGAACCCCGTTCCCGGCGTCGAGCGAACCTACCACTGGCGAGGAATGGACGTCCGGTACACGGTCGCCGGCGAGCCGGACGCCCCGGACATGGTGCTGGTCCACGGCATCCACGCCGCAGCGAGCGGGCGGGAGTTCGCCGACGTCGTCGAGGAGCTCGCGGACACCTACCGCGTGACGGTCGTCGACCTCCCCGGATTCGGGCGCTCCGATCGTCCGCCGCTCGTCTACTCGCCCGAACTCTACGCCGAGTTCCTCGAGGAGTTCCTCCGCGACCAGACCGAGACCCCGATCGTCGTCACTTCCTCGCTCTCGGCGTCGTTCGCCGTCGACGCCGCATCCGAGGTCGACCTCGAGCGCCTGATCCTGATCTGCCCGCTGGCCGACACCACCGAGCGCCGGCCGTGGATTCGGACCCTGTTCCGGACCCCGCTCGTCGGCACCGCGCTGTTCAACGTCCTCGTGAGCAAGCCCTCGACCCGGTACTTCTACGAACGCGACGGGTACTACGACGCCGACCGGATCGACCCCGCAGCCCTCGAGTACGCCTGGCAGAGTGCCCACCAACCCGGGGCGAAGTACGCGCCAGCGTCGTTCGTCGCTGGCACGCTCGACCCCGAATCCGACTTCGACCTGGCGACCGAACTCGCGGCCCTCGAGACCCCGACTACGCTTGTCTGGGGGCGAGACGCCGAACTCGTCCCGCTCCGGGACGGCCGGGAACTCGCCGACGCCGCCGACCTCGACCTCGTCGTCATCGACTACGCGACGCAGATGCCCCACGCCGAACACCCCGAGAAGTTCCTCGAGTACGTCTCAGCGGAGTTGCCACGGACGGATTCCTGATTCAGCGTTCACTCGAATCGATAGCACTCGAGTAGAATCCGAACGCGAATCAACTGGACGAACCAACCCGAAGATGCTCACCGACACTCCCGGACTCCACCACGTCACGACGATCACGGGCCCGCCTCAGCCGACGCTCGACTTCTATCTCGAGACGCTCGGGTTGACCCTGTGCTGTCGGACGGTCAACTTCGAGGACATCCTCGCTCACCACCTCTACTTCGGTGACCCGTCGGCGACACCGGGAGCAATACTAACGTGCTTTCCCTACGGCGACGTCGATCCGGGGCGCCTCGGTGCGCCTCAGCCGACCGCCGTCGCCTTCGCGATCCCGCTGGATTCGATCTCGTCCTGGCGGCGGCGACTCGATGGCCGGGGACACGAGGTCGCGGAGGAAACCCGGTTCGACGAACGCGTGCTCTCGATCACCGATCCCGACGGAACGCCGATCGAACTCGTCGAGCGGTCGCCGCCGATCGCGGAGTCCTCGCCGATCGAGGCCCGAGAAGACGGCCCCGTCCCACCGGCCGTCGGCATCCGCGGGCTCCATGGCGTGACGCTCACGCCGGTCGACCCCTACGCGACCGCGGCCACGCTCGAGACCCTGGGGCTCGAGCGAGTCGGCCAGGAGGGGGATCGAATTCGCTATCGCGCGAACGGAACACACGCGAGAGTTATCGACATCCTCGATCGATCCCTGCCGTACGGCCGCGAGGGGCCGGGGACGATTCACCACGTCGCCGTCCGGGCCGCGAGCGTCGACGAACTCTACGAGTGGCACGACCTGTTTCGTGAGCGGGGGTACGAAACTTCCCGGGTGAAAGACCGCCACTTCTATCACTCGCTGTACGTCCGCGGGCCAGGCGGCGTCCTGTTCGAACTCGCGACCGAGTCGCCCGGCTTCGACGTCGCCGACTCGAGCCCCGACGCGCTGTACCTGCCACCCCGGTTCGAGGCCGACCGTGGGCTGATCGAGAGCCAGTTACCGCCGGTGACGGTTCCCGGCGTCGACGATCGCGACGAGGGTAAATCGGGGTCCAACGAGCGGAGCGATCGGCCGTGACCGAGGATCGAGCCCCCTCGCACGCAACCGAGTCGATACTCCAGGCCGGAGCGCCAGCGGGAGCGAGTCGGGCCGCCCTCGTCGTCGTCCACGGCCGGGGCGCGACCGCACAGGGGGCGATCAACCTCTTCGAGCCGCTCTCGCGCCACGGCCTCTCCGTCTTCGCCCCGCAGGCGTTCCGGGACCGGTGGTATCCGCCGACGCCTGAAACAGAACTCGAGCCGGACGACCCGTGGCTCGTGGCGAGCGTCGACCGCGTCGAGACGTGTCTCGAGCGAGCGTCGGCTGTCGGCGTCGGTGCCGAGCGAACGGTGCTCGTCGGCTTCTCCCAGGGGGCTCGCGTCGCAGCCGAATTTCTGTGCCAGTTCCCTCGACGTTACGGCGGTGCCGGCATCCTCGCTGGAACGGTTCCTGGCGTCTCGAGCGAGTCCGACGAGCCGTCGGATCGACAGTTACAGTCGCCGTCCCGGTCTCGACCGCGGTCGAGATCTCGATCCCGGCCTCGTCCTCAACCTCGGCTACCCGACGGCTCACTCGAGCGCACCCCAATCTTGCTCGCGTTCGGCGACGACGACCCGTACGTCTCTCTGGCGGCCGCGCGAGCGAGTGCAACGATCCTCGAGGAAGCGGGCGGTGACGTCGAGGTAATGGCCACGCCAGACACCGGCCACGCCGTCAGCGACGAGGCGTTCGCCTGGCTCGAGCGACGGATCGAGGCAGTGCTCGAGTCGACGACTCGGTAGCGGGCTACTCGAACGCCTACATCCCCATGTCTGCCGCAGGCTCCGGAACCGGTAGCTCGTGTGGCGCCACCCCCAGACGCTCGGCGACGTGATCGAGGGCCATGTCGAACCCGTAGTAGCGCTCGAGTTCGTCGCCCGTCGCGGTCGGTCGAACCTTGAGCATCGCGTATCCCTCGCGGTTCTGGGCGACCGCCGCCGTGGTCCCATCGCGGTCGAACTCGAGCACTCGTTCCTCGTCCGTTTCGCTGTAGGTCGCGGTGATTCCGTTCGCCTCGGCAGGTGTTTCGGCGTCAGCGTCGCCGTCGCCATCGCCTTCCGCTCGCTCGTCGGTCATACGACGCGATTCCGGGGCCGGGTACGCGAAGGTATCGGTTCCGGGCTCCTGAACAGACGACCGACTCGTCTCGACAGTGGTGTCGAATCGTGTGATAATCAGTCCTTGACGAGAGTATGGATCCCGTACTTATTCGACCGGCTCTCGAGTGTCGATCCGATGACGCACTCGAGACTCGTTTCGCGACGCCGGTTCGTGGCCCTCCTCGGAGCGACTGCGGGTTCGTCACTCGTGGCCGGGTGTCTGGCAGAGAGAGAGCCAGAATCCGACGACGGTCCGGAGGACGAACGCGACGACACGACGACCGAATCGACCGATTCCGACGACGACTCTGAGATCGGTGAGAGCGAACCGGACGACCCCGAATCCGATAGCGACGGCGAGACGGCAGAGGACGACGGCCGGTCGGACTCCGAATCCGACGCGAACGGTGATGCCGAGGACGGCGACAGTGATAGAACGGAGGAAACGAATGGCTCCGACGAGACGGCCCCGAAGGACGTCGACGAGTTCGTCTTCGAAGCCCGGACGTCTCACTTTACGGGGCTCGAGCCGTCCGCCATCGCCGACGAACGGAATCCGACGCTCTCGCTGACCGAGGGGGAGCGGTACACGATCACCTGGCACAACGCGGACGGACACGTACACAACGTCGAAATTCGGGACGAAAACGAGGACGTCGTCCAGGACTACCGAACTGAACCGACGGACGCCGAGTCCCAGTCGCTCACGTTCGAGGCGACCGCGGATGCGGCGGCATACGTCTGCGATTTGCACGCCTCCTGGGGCCAGCGCGGGTCCATTGACGTCGTTTCGGACGGCGGTGACGCGTAGTCGGCTCTCGAGGCTCGTGGTGACCGCGAAAACAGGGACACGGACAGGGAGACACGAACACGAGAGCACGAACAGCGAGCGTGAAGGCGCTCGAGTCGATCACCGTCTCGTCGAACGCGACAGCCATCCGAACCGATACCCCTAACTCGTTCGTCACGAACTGCCACCTGTTCGCAGCCGTGACCGCTACCGACGACCGATGGGCCTACCAGCACCTCTCGAGCCTGCGGGCTCCGCGGTCGGCTGCTGGCCGCTGGGCGCTCTGCTCGGCAGTCGCCTTCCTGTACAGCTGGTACGTCGCACTCGACCTCCACGGCGCCGCTCTCGGCCGTCCGTTCGACGGCGTCGTCATCGATCCGTCGGCCCTGGCGAGCGGACTCGAGGTCGTCGCGCTCGTCGTCGGCGCGTTCTTCGTCGTCGCCGTTCCCCACGAGCTCCTCCACGGCGTGGTCATGCGCCACTTCGGCGGCCGACCGCACTACGGCGTTCGGACGGCCCGGTTCGGGATTCCCTACGCCTACGCCGAAACGCGAACCGACTACGGCCGCAACCAGATGGTCGCCATCCTGGTCGCCCCCGTCGTCGTCATCTCGATCGTCGGATTCGCGCTCGCGGTCGGCCTGGGCGCTCGATGGCCGCTCGTCCTCCTCGCCGCCAACGTCGCGGGATCCGTCGGGGACTGCTGGATGGCCAGCCGATTGCTCCAGTACCCCGAGTGCGTTCGCGTCGGGCCGCCGCCGGCCGATGGGGGCGGGAACGAAGGTGGAGACGGCGACGAAGACGGGGCTGAGAATAGGGACGAATACGGGGACGGGGACGAGGACGAGGACGAGGACGGAGCACTCGCGATTTACGGCCGTTCCGCAGACCCCCAATCGAGGCCGCCCGCTCGAGTCGTCCACTCCTTTCTCGTTGGGACCGTTGGGACGGTCGTCGTACTCGCGCTAGGACTCGTCGTCCTCGTGTTCGCCTCTCTCGCTTTCGATTCGGGTGCCGTCGTACTCGCTGACGGCGACGGGAACTGGCTCCTCTTCCGTCACGAACCGACGGCTGACCGGGGCGTACTGGTCGAAGTCGGCCACCGGGTCGTCGCGGCGCTCGGAGTGGTGGGTGGAGTCCTCTGGCTCGGCGTCGGCGGGGGACTCGAGGCGCCACGTTGAGCGCTCGTCGAGTTCGACGATCGACCATCACGGGAGTCTACGCGAGCGCTGGGGCACTCAGAATAGCACAGCTCAGACCAGCTTCTTGACGAGCCCGTAGGCGGCGTCCCGGAGGCTGTCGGGGAGAAAACGCGCGTAGAGACCGTACTCGGCGAGCGGGCCGACCGGATACCGGGCCGGCGGCTCGGGACACGTTCCCGCGTGGACGATGGCCGCAGCCACGTCCTCGGGCTCGGAGGCGAGCGGCCCGCCACCGCCGACGAGCTGGCTCTCCTCGATAATCTCGTAGAGCGACTCGTACGCCGGCGTTCGGTCCTCCGGCACTTCCTCCTCGACCCGCTCGGTGAACGAGGTCTCGACCGGCCCGGGTTCGATCACCACGACGTCGATCCCGAAATCCTCGACCTCCGCGCGGAGCGCGTCGCTCATCGCCTCGAGCGCGTGTTTCGACCCCGAATAGGGGCCGGTGCCGGCGAAGGAGAGGCGACCGAGCACGGAGGAGACGTTGACGATCCGGCCGGACCCTTGCGCTCGCATGTGCGGAAGTGCCGCGCGACCGAGGCGGTGCGGGCCGTAGACGTTCACGTCGAACTGGTGGTGGAGGTCGGCCGTCGACGTGTCCTCGATCGGCCCCATCTGGGCGTATCCGGCGTTGTTGACCAGGCAGTCGATCGCGCCGCCGATGTCGACCGTTCGCTCGACGACGCGAGCGACCTGGTCGGGATCGGTGACGTCCAGTTCGAGCGTCTCACACCCGGCGTCGGCGAGGTCCTCGATGTCGGCCGTGTCGCGAGCGGTCGCGACGACCCGCCAGTTCTCGTCCAGGAACGCGCGGGCGGTCGCCTTCCCGATTCCGGACGAGCAGCCGGTGATCAGGACGCATCGCTTCCGTGTGTACCCCTCGTCCGCGTCTCGAGCGGCTTCGTCCGTCCCCGGACGGGACGCGTCTGTGCTCCGGTCGATACCCTCGCGGTCGGCGGATGGCTCGTCGGTGGCCACCCCGTCTGCGTCGTCCGCCGCTGCCTTCGTCATAGGAGAGTGATTCGAGCGAGGGGGCCTAAGTATCGACGGTTTGTCGCGCTGTGTGGAATCGCTCGAGCGAGGACGGACCCGAGCGAAGAGGATTCGGGCGTGTGAGGACGGACTCGAGGCAGGCGAGGACGGACTCGAGGCGAAAAGCGGACGACCCCGACGAACTTTTATCGCTGCCGACACGAGAGACGGTAGCTGTGTCGCCGACTCTCACCTCACTCGCTGCGGGCGTCGTCTTCGGAATCGCCCTCGCCGCACCGCCCGGCCCGATGAACGCGATTATCGCCGAAGAAAGCGTGCTTCGAGGCTGGGGCGCCGGATTCAGGGCCGGCCTCGGGGCGATGATCGCCGACGTGCTCTTCCTCGTCCTCGCGTTCGTCGGCGTCGTCGCCGTCGTCGAACGCTACGGCGCCCTCCAGTCGGCGCTCTACCTCCTCGGAGGCGTCCTCATGCTCATCTTCGCGGTCGGCGCCTGGCGGGAGGCCCGCGGCGCCGCGTCGTTCACCGACGACCTCGAGTCGGGAGCGACCGGCTTTCAAAAGGCGTTCGTCCTCGCCGCGACGAACCCGTTCCAGATCGGGTTCTGGCTCACCGTCGGCGTCGGCCTCATCAAACCGGGCACGCTCGACGTGCTCGCCCACGTGCCCGGAATCGGCGATGCGCTCGCCGGGTCGTTCGTCGTGGAGACCGGTAGTTTCGCCCTCCTGGTCGGCTTTTTCGGTGGGATCGTCCTCTGGATCACGACCTACCCCGCGGCCCTGGCCCGGGCCGGTCGACGCGTCGATGCCTTCGCCCCGGCGGTTGCCCTCGTGAGCGGCCTCGTTCTCGCGGGCTTCGGTGCGCTGTTTCTCGCCCTCGGCGTGATGGGGCTCGTGTGAGAAGGGGCCTCCGTCGTTCCGGTTGGAACAAGCGTTTATAGGCTCCATCGAGAAGGAGGAACCAATGAGCCTCGGAATCGATACTCTCGATCCGATCCAGTCAGCGATTCCGGACTGGCAGGCCATCGTGGTCGCCCTGCTCACCCAGCTCGGCGACGTCTGGTTCGTCGTCGCTGTCCTCCTGGGGCTGTACTGGTTTCACCCGTCGAAACGCCGCGAAGTCGCCACGCTCGCCGGGGTGATGCTCTCGGGTATCGGTATCTACCGCGGCTTCAAGGCACTCTTCGCGATTCCGCGGCCGGATGAGCCGCTTCGGGACCCGGAGACGGTCTCGACGATGGTCCAGCCGCTGTACGAGGCGACCGCGACCGCGACCGGGTACGGCTTCCCGAGCGGGCACGCCACGACGAGCACGATCCTCTACTTCGGCCTGGCGGGCGTCCTCGCCGTCGGAAGCCGGCGGACGCGATACGCCGCTGCCGCCGCCCTCGTCGCCACCGTCTCGGCGACTCGCGTCGTCCTCCGTGTCCACTACCTCCAGGACGTCGTCGCCGGCGTTGCCCTCGGGTTGACGCTGCTGGCCGGGACGCACCTCGTCCTCTCTCGCGTCGACACCGACGAACCCGCGGCGACCTTCGGGCTGGCCATCCTGTGTAGCGGGTTCTACCTGTACACCAGCGCCGCCGAACCGGACGCGATACTCCTGACCGGGGCCACCCTCGGCGCGTTCGTCGGCTGGCAGGCGACCCGTATCGACGGCAGCCGGATCCGGATGACTCCGTTCGGTCGCCCCGTCTCGAGTCGCGCGATGATCGCGGCGCTGTCGCTGGGCGCGGCACTCCTCGCCGTCGTGACGTTTACCCGGGTGCCCGCGCTGGCCGCGAGTCTCGTTGCGGGCCTGTTTACCGCGTTCGCCATCAGTGCACCCGTCGTGCGACCCTCGAGCCTCGAGAACATCGTTCCCGCGTGATCCGTTTGCGTGGCCGCTAGAGAAAACATATAGTGGGTAGCGAATAACTGGCTATCTGAAAGTATGGTTTCGTCGAGCACCCGTCTCGTCATCAGCGTTCTTCTCGTCTTCGTCGTGACTGTAGCCAGTGTCACGGGATTCGTCGCCGCTACCGCGGCGATTGCCACGGGAGACGATAGTAGCGATGACTCGAGCGTGGGTACGCACCTTGACTCGGCGACCCTGTCAGTCGAATACCTGGACGACGATTTGGACGACGAGCCCGAAGAGACGACCAACGAGACGGTCAACGACACGACTGATGACGGCGAAAACGTAACCGAGAGTACTGACAATACCACCGACTCCGTCGAAAATACGACAGAAGAGACGACCAACGATACTACTGATACTGTCGAAAACACGACCGACGGGACCACTGATGTAGCCAACGAATCCGGCGACACGATCAACGATACGACCGACTCGACAGAAACGGTCGTCGATACGGCAGAAAACACCACCGACGCGATCGAGAAGACGACTAACGAGACGACCGGCGCGATCGAGGACGCGGCCGACGAGACCACCGACGTAATCGAGGAGACGACTAACGAGGCGACCGACTCAATCGAGGAAACGACCAATGAGACTACCGACGCGATTGATGACACCACGACCACCGACCCGGTGATCGAACTCGAGACCACGACCACGCTCACGGGCACTCCCCTGCTCGAGACGCAACTCGACGCCGACGTGAGCGTCGCCGCGTCCGTCGGGGACGCAGAAGCCGACGAATCCACTGACGGATCGCTCGAGGGAACTGAGACCGAGGTCGACGAAGAATCTGTCGGGAACGAAGCCGACGAAGGTGGCGAGAATCGAGACGGCGACTCCACGACCACCGACGATGGCGGGTTCGGATTCGGCTCTCCCTCGAGCCCCGAGACGCAAAATGCCGTCAACGGGGTGCTCGTTGGGTTACTCGGCGCAGTAGCCGTATCGGGAATGGGAGCTAGCGCCGGTGCCGGTGCCGGAGCGGGAGCAGGAGCGGCGTCGAGCGCACCGAGCGCGGTCGCCAGCTGGACAGGCCGACAACCTCGTCGATGGCTGGCTCTGCTTCGGGAGGCCCTCCCGATCGAGGCGCTGGCTCTTCTCCGGTACAGCCGCTACGACGACTCGGATCCGCTCGAGAACGACCACCGGCGAACCGTCTTCGAGACGATCACCGAGGAGCCGGGACTGTACCTCTCGGCGCTCAGTGACCGGAGCGGCGTTGCCCTGTCGACCGTTCGCCACCACGTCCGGGTGCTCGAGGACGAGAACCTGCTCACCTCGGTCAAAGTCGGCGGCAAGCGACGCTACTTCCCGATCGAGGCGGACGGGGTAGACGGGATGGACGGAGTGGGCGGGACGGACGGGGCCGACCACGAGCGATACGCCATCCTCGCCGAACCGGCCCGCCGACGGGTGCTCGAGGAGCTGGCCGCACTCGAGCACGCGTCCAACGGACGCCTCGCCGAGGCGCTCGACCTCGATCCGAGCACCGTCTCCCACCACCTCACGACGCTCGAGGAGGCGGGCTTCGTCGTCCGCGAGCGAGATGGCCGGGCCGTCCGCAATCGACTCTCCGAGGACGCCAGGTCGGCCCTACTCGAGACCGAGGCCGATGCCGACTCGAGCGACCCAGCGTCGCCTCCGGCCCCGGCGGACGACTGATCCCTCGACGATGACTGAGGACTGACGCGTTGCGTGCTCGCGGGCACGCACAGCCGCGACGTCCGTCGGTTTCCCCGAAAGGGTTATCCGGGGCTCGGTCGTACCGGGGCCCAATGATCGTGCCTCGAGGACCGGGAGGTGAGACGCCGTGGAGCTAATTATCACGGAGAAGGACAACGCGGCGAGACGTATCGCGGACATTCTGAGCGGCGAGTCTGCCGACGCGACCCGCGAGAACGGCGTGAACGTCTACGAGTGGGGCGGCAAGCGTTGCGTTGGGCTGTCGGGCCACGTCGTCGGCGTCGACTTCCCGCCGGAGTACTCCGACTGGCGTGACGTCGAACCCGTCGAACTCGTCGACGCCTCGATCGAGAAGACCCCCACGAAGGAGAACATCGTCGCGACGCTTCGCATCCTGGCCCGCCAGGCCGACCGCGTGACCATCGCGACCGACTACGACCGCGAAGGCGAACTCATCGGCAAGGAGGCCTACGAGATCGTTCGCGAGGTCAACGAGGCGGTGCCGATCGACCGCGTACGCTTCTCCTCGATCACCGAAAACGAAGTCCAGAGCGCCTTCGCCGAACCCGACGAGATCGACTTCGACCTGGCCGCGGCGGGCGAGGCCCGTCAGATCATCGACCTGGTCTGGGGGGCCGCGCTCACCCGGTTTCTCTCGTTGTCGTCGGGCCAGCTCGGCAACGACTTTATCTCCGTCGGGCGGGTCCAGAGTCCCACCCTCAAGCTAATCGTCGACCGCGAGCGGGAAATCGAGGCCTTCGATTCCGAGACCTACTGGGAGCTGTTCGCCGACCTGATCAAGGATGACGACCCGTTCGAGGCCCAGTACTTCTACCGCGACGAGGACGACAACGAGGCCGAACGCGTCTGGGAGGAATCGGCGGCCGACAGCGCCTACGAGACGCTCTCGAGTGCCGATTCGGCGACAGTCACGTCGGTCAACGCACGAACGCGGACGGACACCCCGCCGGCGCCGTTCAACACGACGCAGTTCATCCGCGCGGCGAGCGCCATCGGCTTCTCTGCGAAGCGGGCCATGTCCATCGCCGAGGACCTCTACACCGCCGGCTACATCACCTATCCGCGGACGGACAACACGGTCTACCCCGACGACCTCGAGGCCGAGGAACTGCTCGATTCGTTCGTCGGTCACCCCGTCCTGGGCGAGTCCGCCGAAGACTTGCTCGAGGGAGACGGCGACCTCGTGCCCACGGAGGGCGACGAGGAGACGACTGACCACCCGCCGATCCACCCGACCGGCGAGATTCCGGCCCGCGGCGGAGACGTCGACGAGGACGAGTGGCGGGTCTACGAACTGGTCGTCCGCCGCTACTACGCGACGGTCGCCGAGCCGGCGATCTGGGAGCACCTCAAGGTGGTCGCCGAGGCCGACGGCTGCCAACTCAAGGCCAACGGCAAGCGACTCGTCGAAGCGGGCTACCACGACGTCTACCCGTACTTCAACACCTCCGAGAACTACGTCCCGGCCGTCGAGGAGGGCGAAGAACTCGCCATCGGCGACGTCGAACTCGAGGAGAAGGAGACACAACCGCCGCGACGATACGGCCAGTCCCGGCTCATCGAGACCATGGAGGACCTCGGCATCGGAACGAAGAGTACCCGACACAACACCCTCGAGAAACTGTACGACCGGGGGTACATCGAGAACGACCCGCCGCGGCCGACCCAGCTGGCGATGGCGGTCGTCGACGCCGCGGAGAACTACGCCGACCGCGTCGTCAGCGAGGAGATGACGGCCCAGCTCGAGGCCGACATGGACGCCATCGCCACCGGCGAGGCCACCCTCGAGGACGTCACCGACGAATCCCGCGAGATGCTCGAAGCCGTCTTCGAGCAGTTGCGGGCCTCCCGCGACGAGGTTGGCGATCACCTGCGCAAGTCGCTGAAGGCCGACAAGCGACTGGGTCCGTGCCCCGACTGTGGCGAGGACCTGCTCGTTCGCCGGAGTCGCTACGGCTCGTACTTCGTCGGCTGCGACGGCTACCCCGAATGCGAGTTCACCCTGCCGTTGCCCTCTACGGGTAAGCCGCTGATCCTGGAGGAGACCTGCGACGACCACGACCTCCACGAGGTGAAGATGCTCGCCGGGCGCCAGACGTTCGTTCACGGCTGTCCGCTCTGCAAGGCCGAGGAGGCCGGCGAGGGGCCCGTTCTGGGTGCGTGTCCCGACTGTGGTGACGAACACGGCGGCGAACTCGCGATCAAGACGCTCCAGAACGGCTCGCGCCTAGTCGGCTGTACCCGCTACCCCGATTGCGAGTACTCGCTGCCCCTCCCGCGCCGAGGCGACATCGAGGTCACCGACGAACGGTGTGACGAACACGACCTGCCCGAACTCGTCGTCCACAACGGCGACGAGCCCTGGGAACTGGGCTGTCCCATCTGTAACTACCGCGAGTTCCAGGCTCGAGAGGCCGAGAGCGGGTCGGCCCTGGAGTCGATCGAGGGAATCGGCGCGAAGACCGTCGAAAAACTCACCGCGGCCGGGATCGAGTCGATCGACGACCTGCTCGAGGCCGATCCGGAGTCGCTCGCCAGCGCGGTCGAGGGCGTGAGCGAGGACCGCGTCCGGACCTGGCAGACGGCGGCCTGAGACGACCGCTCTGAAACCGGTCAGTTTAGTCGTGACGTCTGCCGCTCGATTCACTCTTCTCGACGAGACGACGTCAGTAGTGTCCCATCACCCCGAGCCGCCGGGCCCGACGAACCAGAAGGTGAAAGACCGCGAAGCCAGCCAGCAGGTAGGCGACCCCGTTGAGTGCCAGCGCGACGAGTTCGAGTCCGGGCATCGCCCAGAGGGGCACGCCGTCGACCATCGCCCGGTAGAGCAGGTCGCTTCCGAGGCTGAACGGGACGACCAGCAGGCCGCTCGAGTCTAGCGCGCCGGGTGCGGCGATCAGGCCGATGAAGGCGAACTGGAGGAGCTGCTGGACGTTCTCGATTCGCTTGTACAGCAGGGAGAGTCCGGCGAAGAGAAAGCCCAGCCCGATCGCCGGGAGGATCGTCACGAGCACGAGCGGGACGATGGTCAGCGGGTCGACGGTGAGCGTCCGGTCGGTCGTCAGCAGCATGATCGCGAGCAGCGCCATCGCAATAGTGGTGCTGAATACCACGTTGAAGAGCGTCTTGGCGAGCAACACCCGGCCGATCCCGAACGGCGACATGAACAGCTGCTCGAGGGTGCCCCACTGGGCTTCCCGCATCACGTTGCCGGCGACGTCGAAGTAGGCGGCCGTCACCACCAAGAAGAGGAAGAAGCCGACCACGAGTCCGTCGAGGGTGCCGTCGAAGGCCGGCCCGGCGGCGGCCTGGCCGCCGAAGAAGATCACGGCGAAAAACAGGTAGAAGCCGACCAGCATCATCGTCGTGTTGATCCAGTATCGACGCAAGAGGATGAGCTGTTTCTCGAAGATGGCTCGCGTCAGCCCGACGTAGCCGGTTGCGGAGCTCATCGATTCCCCTCCTGTCCGACCCGCGGCTCTCCGTCGGACTCCTCGGGCCGTTCGGTTCCGCTTCCCTCGGTCGCGCCGCTTCGTCCCGCACCGCCTCGTTCCGATCCGACATCGTCGGTAGCGACCCCGCCGCTGGTCACCGCGAGGAACACGTCCGCGAGGTCGGACTCGACGGTCTCGACGCCGAGGAACGTACAGTTCGTCCGTTCGAGGACGGCCACCAGGTCGTAGAACGCGTCGCCCTGGAGCGCCACCTCGAACGACCGTTCCGGACCGCGTTCGGTCCACTCGTCGACGCCGAACCGTTCCGCGAGAGTCCGCTTCGCCACGTCCGGAACCGGGGCCTCGAGCGTGAAGCGGTAGGAGCGAGTCTGAAACACGTCGACCAGTTCGTCGACCGTCCCGTCGGCCACGATCCGGCCGTCGTTCATGATGATCACCCGGTCGCAGACGGCCTCGATCACGTCCATGTCGTGACTCGAGAGGACGACGGTTCGGGACTCTCGTTCGACGAGGTCCCGGAGTTGGCGCCGCAACTCGAGTGAATGCTCGACGTCGAGACCCAGCGTCGGCTCGTCGAGGAACGCGATCGGGGTGTCCCGGATCAGGGTACAGGCGAGCGAGACCTGCTGTTTCATCCCGCGGGAGAGCTCGTTGACCGTAGTGTCCGCTTTCGCGGTGAGCCCGACCTGCTCGATGAGGGCGTCGATCCGTTCGGTGTCAGCCGGTCGATCGGCCAGTCGGGCGAAAAACCGGAGATTCTCCCGGACGGTGAGCCGCCAGTAACTGTTTCGCGCCCCCTCGAGCATGGCGCTGACGGAGCGATAGCTCGCGCGGGGGTCGTCGACGGGATCGGTGCCGTCGACCCGAACCGTCCCCGCATCGGGGATGATCAGTCCAAGCAAGAGCTTGATGGTCGTGGTCTTGCCGGCCCCGTTCGGCCCCAGCAGGCCAACGACAGTCCCACGCTCGATCTCGAGGTCGATCCCGTCGACGGCCCTGACGGCGGCGTCACCATCGCCGTACGTCTTCGTGAGGCCGGTCGCCGTGAGTATCGGCTCGGTCGACCGAGAATCGGCCGTCGATTCGTCGCTCGAGGACCGACTCGCTCGAGGGTCGCAATCGGCTCCCGGCGACGGCTCGAGACGATCTAGTGGTTGGCTCATTGACATCATATCCGTCGCCGGTTGTTGTAACTATTTCCCAAAGTCGATCTGGAGCGACTGTAGCACATCGCGGCGTGACGTCGGTCGGGCGGGCCGATGTCGCTCACTACACCGCTGACGATCTGCTGCTGGTCGCATCCGTCGTACGGAATCAATGTCAATCACGTTCGCCGCGCCGAGTCGACCACCATTCCCGGAGCGTCGATGGCGCTACCGGAGGGAGAATCCAAAATATGTTGGCCATTAAGTTTTGAGGAATGCCGATAATGAGAGGCTTGCAGGGAATCAGAGACGCACGGTGTGTCACCATTCTTCGCTGCTCGCGCTGAAAGCGGTTCTATCGATGGCTTCGTCCGCTAGAATCGATTTGGTCGACGAAGCGAACGGAAACGGCGGTGCTCGCGGGTGAGGACCGCACGGCCCCCTACTGGAAACGGATTTCGGCAGGCACTCTCGAGATCGCCGATATTTATCAGATTCTTGATTAGTGGTCGCGAGATTTATCAACTAGAGCCACCATTTGTGACGCGTGCCTGCAATCGAAGACGAGAACGGAGTGGTCTTTCCGTGAGCGACGAGCCCGAGGTTCTCGTCGTCGACGACGAGTCTCGTCTCGCCGATCTCTTTGCGGCCTGGCTCGGAGCGGACCGTCCCGTCGCCACCGCCTACGACGGCGAGGAAGCCCTCGAGAAGATGGCCGACTCTGTCGAGGTCGTACTCCTCGACCGTCGCATGCCGGGGCTCTCCGGTGACGAAGTCCTCCAGCAGATCCGCGACGATGGATACGACTGTCGCGTCGTGATGGTTACGGCCGTCGACCCCGACTTCGACATCATCGAGATGGGCTTCGACGACTATCTGGTCAAGCCGGTCTCGAAAGACGAACTCCTCGAGATGGTCCAGGAGGTATCGACCCGATCCGAGTACAAGACCGACATCCAGGAGTACTACGCCCTGGTCTCGAAGAAAGCGCTCCTCGAGTCCGAGAAGGCGGATCGCGAACTCGCAGATCACGAGGAGTACCAGGAACTCAATAGCCGCGTCGATACGCTCCGAGAGCAAGTCGACGAGACGATTTCCGGAATGTCTACCCACGACGACTTCGTTGGCGCGTTCCAGGACCTCCAGACCGAAAACTGAACGCGTCGCTTTCTAAGCGAAGCGGAACGGTACCGTCTGTTACGCCTCGACTGCGAACTCGAACTCGAACCTCGCGCCACCCTCCTCGCTCTCGACCGCGCTGACCGACCAGCCGTGGCCGTGGGCGACCTCCCTAACGACCCAGAGGCCCAGACCGATCCCCTCCGAACCGGTCGAGACGGACGAATCGAAGACCTCGTTGCGGATCGATTCGGGTATTCCGTGGCCGTCGTCGGCGACGTAGAAGCCATCGACTGCGCCGTCGCGGTCGAGTCGGCCGACGCGGATCGTGAGTGG
The DNA here is from genome assembly GCF_042663665.1 of Saliphagus sp. GCM10025317. Taxonomy (NCBI): domain Archaea; kingdom Methanobacteriati; phylum Methanobacteriota; class Halobacteria; order Halobacteriales; family Natrialbaceae; genus Saliphagus; species Saliphagus sp. GCM10025317. The sequence continues at coordinate 1,301,555 of NZ_JBHTAQ010000007.1, read as the reverse complement.
ACTCGCGTCGTCGGTCGACCCGTGTTCGATCGCGTTGCGAAACAGGTTCTCGAGCAACCGGAGCATCGGCGACCGATCCGCCTCGAGCGTCACCGACGATTCGACTGTCAGGGTCGCGTTCTCAGCGGTGACGTTCTCCCAGGCCTCCCTGGTGACGGCCCCGAGGTCGATCGGTTCGAGGTCGCTCGCCCACTCGCCTTCGCGCGCGACGGTGAGCACGTCGGCGATGATCGCCTCGATGCGCTCGAGTCCGTCGCGGACCTGTGTGAAATCTTCCGGGGCGCCCGTCTCCTCGGCGAGGGAGAGATACCCCTGGGCGACGCCGAGCGGGTTGCGAAGGTCGTGGCTGACGATCTGGGCGAACGCGTCGAGGCGCTCGTTTTGCTCGCGGAGTTTGCGTTCGCGTCGCTTTCGGTCGGTGATGTCGCGAACTACTCCGACCGTGCCGCGGAAGGTGTCGTCGTCGCCGACGATCGCCGCCTGCGTCTCGCAGGGAATCCGCTCGCCAGCCTTCGTCTCGAGGATCGTCTCGAAGGTCGTCGCCGCTTCGTCCGAGTCGGGCAATCGCTCGAGCGGGTGAAGGGACGAACCGTCCTGGCCCTGGCGCTCGTCGTCTGGCTCCTCGAACAGGAGCGAGTGGTGCTCCCCGAGGAGCCCTTCCCTGGTGTGGCCGGTCATCTCGACGAGCGCGTCGTTGATCGTCGTGAAGTGGCCGTCGGCGTCGACGACGTACATCCCGTCACCAGCCGTCTCGACCAGTCGTTCGTACCGGCGAAGCGACTGCGTTTGCTGGGAGAGTTGCCCTCGGATCGCGATCGACTCGAGAGCGTATGACGCGGTTTCGGCCACCGAATCGATCGCCTCGCGTTCGCGTTCGCTCAACGGGACGTCAGCGTATACGACGAGGACACCGTACCGGTCGTCCTCGGCCGCCAGCGGGGCGACCGCAACGGAGGTTGCTCCGCGTTCGACGGCGACCTCTCCGAACGGAATCGCCGTCACCGTCGACAGTTCGTCGAGTCCGCGGCGGACGGTGGACGTTCGCGATCGGAGCACGTACTCGAGCAGCGGGTGCGTGCCGTCGCCGATCGAAAAACTTCGCTGGAGCGGCCAGTCGACGGTCGCACCGGTGGGTATCCAGGGGAGAATCGCCCGCTCACCGGGGTCGTACTCGCCGACCCAGGCGAACAGGTAGCGATCACGGGTCGTAAACGGCTCTCGAATCGCCTGCTCGATCTCGCTCGCGGTCCGGGCGTCCGCGAGTCGCCGTTTCACCCGATTGGTGACGAGTGCGACCTGGGCGGCGTCGTCCTCGAGGTGTGTCGCGACCGCGCTGGTGAGCGTACCTGGCTGCTCGAACGTCGGTAGGTCGGTGATGTCGTCGACGCCCTCGAGGTGATCGTCGTCATGATCGCCGCCGCCCGGAGCGTCGACCCCGCCACGGTAACCAAACACGGGCGTCCCCGGCCACCGCATCTCGACGGTCTCGAGCAGCGACGCCACCTGTGAGACGGTCTCCACGTCGAGGACGACGACGCCGACCCGTTCGTGCTCAAGTCGCTCGACTGCTGCGATGTTCGTCCGGGCGAGCACGACGTTGACGCTCGCGTCGGCTAGCGCTCGAGTGAGGCCGGCTCGCGTTTCCAGGTCGCCGCTCACACAGAGTACGCGGGGGCGGTCTCGAGGGGATCGGTCGTCGGCGGTCATTGGAGAAGAGTCCCTGTGCTCGATGTGAGACTGATATCGACGGCGAACGGGGTTGGCCGGATGCCACTGGCGAGACTCCTCACGGTATTGGTACCTCGTGCGTTGCGATACTAAATTGCTCTTGCGGTGACGTCTCGGTGCGAGCGAGAAACCGACGAAAACCGTGGCAACTTTGCGCCGCCGCCACGGAACGACGCACGAATGCGCCAGGCCCATCCCATAGAGCAGGCCGTCGGCATCGAGCACTACGTCTCCGAGACCGACGGCATCGGCGGCCACCTCCGCGACCGCGACGAGCACTTTCGGGTCCGTGAACTCGAGCGGTTCGCCACGGAGCCGGTCGACGCCTCGACCGACGCCTACCCCCACCTTGTCTTCCGGGCGACGCTCCGTGGCTGGGACACGAACGACTTCGCGCGCCGACTCTCGAACGAACTCGGCGTCTCCCGCGAGCGGGTGTTCTGGGCCGGAACGAAGGACAAGCGGGCGATCACGACGCAGCTGTTCTCGGTCTACGGCGCCGACCCCGCGGACCTCCCCGACCTCAACCGCGCCGAAATCGACGTGCTCGGACGAGCCGGGCGCTCCCTCGAGTTCGGCGACCTGGCGGGCAACGCGTTCGAACTGGTCGTGAGCGACCCCGATGAGGGCGCACTCGAGCGGGCCGAGGCGATCACGGACGAGCTGGCGGCGTTTGCGGGGCTCGAGGGCGAGGGCGTGGTCGAGAGCGACGACGGTGAACCAACCATCGGCGTCCCCAACGTCTTCGGCCAGCAGCGCTTCGGCAGCAAGCGCCCCATCACCCACGAGGTCGGCCTCGAGATCGTCCGCGGCGACTGGGAGGGCGCCGTCATGGCCTACCTCGGCCGGCCGACCGACGCGGAACCCGAAGACACCCAGACGGCGCGGGCGTTCGTTGAGGAGACTCGCGACTGGCAGGAAGCGCTCGAGCGCTTTCCGAATCGCCTCCAGTACGAGCGCTCGATGCTCCACGAGCTCGCCGAGAGTGGCGGCGATGACGGGAGCAGGGAGGGTGAGAGCGGAGACGGCGACGGCAGCGAGAACCCGTCCCCCGAAACGTTCCGAAACGCCCTCGAGCGTCTCCCCACGAACCTCCAGCGGCTGTTCGTCCACGCCGCCCAGTCGTACGTCTTCAACCGCATCCTGAGCGAGCGCCTCGAGGCTGGCCTCCCGTTCGACAGACCGGTCGCCGGGGACGTCGTCTGTTTCGCCGATCGCGACGCGCCGGAGGGGCTCGAGTTACCCGACGTCGATCGGAGTCAGCGCGTCGACAAACGCCGGGTTCGGTCGGTGACTCGTCACTGCGAGCGCGGCCGGGCGTTCGTCACTGCGCCGCTGGTCGGCACGGAGACGACGCTGGCCGACGGGGAACCGGGCGAGATCGAACGTCGCGTGCTCGCGGATCTCGACCTCGAGCCGGCTGATTTCGAGCTGCCGGGTGAGTTCGACTCGACCGGAACCAGGCGAGCGATCCTCGTTCGGACGACGCTCGCCGTTGACGCGGATCCGCTGACGTTCTCGTTCTCGCTACCGAAGGGCTCGTACGCGACGGTCGTGATGCGCGAGTACCTCAAGAGCGACCCGCTCGCACTCGGGTGAGATTGGTCCCACCAGGCTGATTCACGACTCACTAATCGTGACTCGTGACTCGTGAAACGGCGTCAAGACACCCTCGAAGCCGGCGGTCAGACCTCGTCGTCAGGGTCGTGCGTCGATTCCATCCGTTTCGCCTCGGCGGCGTACCGTTCCTGCAGGTCGGGCTCCTCGACGGTGCCGAGGTCCTCGGCCGAGACGTCTTTGGCGGCCGTCACCGCACCCAGCGCCTGCGAGGCGATTTCTCTTCGGTAGACCCGGTTCCCCTCGAGCGTCGCGTACTTGAGGATCACGAGGTCGCGATCGGTGTAGCCGCGCTCGACGAGCCACGCGCGTACCTCGCCGGACTCCGGTGGCATGGGTTCGTAAACGGGGCGGTCACTGATACCTGTTCCCCCGGCATCGTCCGCGAATGCGGTAGACGCGACCCGTACAGGTGGCGCCCTCCGGGCCGGCGATCCGCTCCGAACACCGCTCGCGACCCCAGCCTCGAAACACCGCAGTTTTAGGCGCTCGCCGGCAACCACGCCCATGGAGTGTCGCCACTGCGGATCGCCCCTCGAGAAACCCGGCGACTTCTGTCTGGTCTGTCGCACCGGGAACACCGACACGGTGGTCCTCGAGGCCGCGCGCGACCGGGCGACGCTGACGATGCTCGACGACGAGACGCGACTGGGGGAGACGACGATCACGACGGCGCCCGAGGAGGGGGACCTCGAGGTCGTCGAGTTCAGGAATTTCGCGAGCCTGCTCGGGGACGAACTCCGCCGAAAGCGTCCCGAGGAGGTCTACGCCGCGGGCGACCGGGACGTGATCCAGGGGGTTCGCGAGGACACCCACTACGCGTTCTACCGCGTCGAGGACGACGACCCCGTCGCGGCCGTCCTCGAGCGACGCGGCGACCGGGCGCTCGACGTGGTCGAGACGGCGCCGGCGGACAAACTCGGCGGGAGCCACACGACCCTCATCGGCGGGCGAGCGGGCATGCGGGCGATCCAGACCGTCGCAGGCCATCCCCACGTCAAGAAGGTGATTCCCGGCCCCATCGACGCCGGCGGCACCGGCTCGCAGTCGGGGCTCCGGGCGAAGGTCACGCGGGCCGACGACGGCGGCAACGTCCGGATGCTCCTGCGCGACGGCTCGAGCGTCCAGGAGAACCGGATCGTGACGACTGCCCGGGACCGCGAACTGGGCGAGGTCGTCCGCGACGATCTGAACGAAGCGTTGCTCGAGGCGGGCCTGCGAGAGGAGTGATAGGCCGAGTCGCTCGGGGCGATCAAGGGACTCTCGGTCAGTCGCGACCAAGGAGTGGTAACAATTAACAAGGGGTGACGTGTAGCGAGATAGCGCGCCCGTTGGAAGAAACCATTACCGAACGAGATGGCGCCGAGTCGGGCGCAGGAGTGGGGATATGAGACCAAAAATGAGACCGAACGCGATTATACCAGAAACGAGACCGAATGCAATTGCGACAACCCGCGCGATGGAGGAGTTCGGTCGCGGTCACCCAGAGGGGAGAAATGGCCGAACGTGATCTCATCGTGTACGTCGACCGCTCGGCGGTACGGGAGGGAGCGATGGACGACCTCGAGCCGGCGATGGCGGAGCTGGCCGACTTCGTCGAGACGAACGTGCCGGATATTCTGGCCTACAACGTCTACTTCAGCGGGGACGAAGAGCAGATGACGGTAATTCACGTGCACGACGACCAGAGCTCGCTAGAGCGACACATGGAGGTCGCCGGACCGAAGTTCCCGCCGATCGGGGAGTTCGTGGACATGGAATCAATCGACGTGTACGGCCACCTGGACGACGAACTCGTCCGCCAGCTACGAGCGAAGGCCTCAGAGCTGGGAAACGGACGGGTGGCGGTCCACGACGTCCACTGCGGCGTCGACCGCATTACCGACGAAAGCGTTTAACGAGGCGTCCGAAGGCGATCACCGAGACCCAGAGTATGGGTCCCACGTAATGGAATTCGAGACTCTCCCGCCTGCGATCGCGCTCATCGACGAGACGACGAGCGTTCCGGGACTCGAGGCGGACCAAAGATTCGAAGCGGACGGGAGCGGTGCTCCCGTAGTCGCTTATTCCAGTCGTTCGAGCAGTGCGGCTTGCTGCGGGATGATCTCTTCGACGGGCGCTGCCGGTGCGGTCTTCGTCTCTTCGAAGAATGCCGTCTCGTCTGCGGCCACGCGCCACATATTGAGTCCGTCGTTCACCGCAGCGTAGTCGCTGGCCTCCCAGATGACGATACCCCATCCGTCCGGGGTCGCGTCCCAGCGAACGATGTCGGCGTTTTCGGGCGGAAACAGCCCCTCCTCAGTGAGCGATCTCGCGATTTCGTTCGTTTCTCGTGCGGATAGTCCTTCGTTGAGCTTCCAGTACGTGAGGAAGAGCATGTGTACGTGTTTCGTTTCGTCTTTCACACAATTCGATCGGTCGATAGCGCTGTACTTACCGTGTTTTGAGCCAGTTCTCCCCTCCTACGAATCCCCGCCCGTCGATGTGGTCGCAACGAGGAGAACATGTATGTTACATGTTACCGAACAGCATAATATTTTCGGGACCCTGACAATCATGTCCCGTCATACGCAACAATTAATCGCATCGACCGACTCCAGAACACGGCAGTAGCGACTTCGCGCTCGAAGAGAAGAGTCGAACCAATCGGAAACTGTGTCCCCTCGAGGCCGATTCGCCCCCGGTCGTCGGAGAGCGGCGAACCCAACTCAACACCTTTATCAGAACGAGGGGGATAGAAACCGATACTATGGCCGAAAAGAAGCGAGGCAAGGTCGGGAGTGCCGGCCGATTCGGAGCGCGATACGGACGCGTCGCTCGGCGACGCGTCTCGGAGATCGAACACGACATGCAGTCCTCGAAGGTCGACGGCGACGACGTCAAACGCCTCGGCCCCGGCATCTGGGAGAACGAGGAGACCGGCGAGGTCTTCACCGGCGGCGCTTACCGCCCCCAGACCCCGGCCGGCGAGACCGTCCGTCGCTCGATCCGGGCCGCCCTCGGCGAGGAATCCGACGAGTAGTCCGGAAACCCAGACCACACCACCTCACATGAGTTACAAGTGCTCCCGCTGCAAACGCGACGTACAGCTCGACGAGTACGGGGGCGTCCGCTGTCCCTACTGCGGTCACCGCGTGCTCCTCAAAGAGCGCAGTCGAGACGTCAAGACTGTCGACGTCAACTAGGCATTTTCCGGTGTTTCCCCACGACGCCACCCTCGAGTTCGAGTACGAGTCGCCGACTCGAGCGACGACTATCGCCGAGGCCGTCGCCCGCGAAGTCGGCGAGATCGACGACGACCGCTCGCGGACGACGATCGACCGCGATACAGAGACGGTGACGGTTTCGGTCGTCGCCCGCGACCTGACGGCGCTCCGGGCGGCACTCAACACCTGGTTCTCGCTGGTCGACGTCGCGGAGCGAGCGACGGCGGTCGGGGAGCGGTACCGGTACCAGAGCCGGAGCCTCGAGACGGGCGAGGCGGGCGAGACGGATCGTTCGGGTGGCGACGACAGCCACGATAGCCACGACAGCGACGACGGCGATGGCTGACGACGCCACCCGCTCACCGTTCGATCCATCCCCGAACGAGGACTCGACGTCCCAGCCCATCGAAACCTGGCAGTTGACGCCGACGAATTCGAGTCTCCTCCGCGCGTTGCTGTACGCCTCCTGGACGATTTCGGGCGGGTTCGTCGTCCTGCTCGCCGCGCTCGCCACGTTTCTCGCTCTCGAGGCGGCGGTTCCTTCGTGGGCAGGTTCGACACCAGAGTTGGCAGTCGGCGTGGTCGTCGTCCTCGTCGTCACCCTCGCCGGATTTGGCTGGCTCCTCGCGCGACTCGTTCGCTGGCGACACGGCCGCACCTTCCTTCGGCTTCGCGCGCCGGAACCGAGCGATCCGACCCGATCCGTCGTCGAACACGTGCCGATCCGGTCGCTCGTCGCATTCGCCGGCATCGGCGCCGCGGCCCACGCTGGCGGCTTCGCACTAGTTCTCGGCCTCGAGCGATCCTCGTTCTGGTACCTGCTCCCCGGCGGCGGCGTGTATGCAATCCTCGTCGCCGTTCGCTGGTGGCTGCCAACCGCCGGTCGCCTCACTGACGACGTGCTCTTCGTGACGTCGTTTCCCCGCGAAGGGACTGCCGGCAGTCGCTGGTTCGGCGCGCTCGAGACGACGCTCAAGATCGATCGGGCGTCGATCCAACGGGTTCAGGCGCGGTCGCTGGGCGAGACGACACTCGTGTGGCTCGACCGCGGTCGATCCGCGTCCGTCGTCGCGGCCGTCCCACCGTCCGTTCGCGACCGTCTCGAGGGGTGACGTGTCTCCCGTCGAACGCGACAACGGGAGGTGAATCGACTCACGGGACGCAAAGCTTGGCTTTATCAGTGCGGAGGGCAACCGTCGAGACATGCAAGGCAATCTGCCACCGGAGGCACAGGAGAAAATCGAACAGCTCCAGGACCTGCAGGAGACGGCACAGACCGTCGCCGTCCAGAAGCAGGAAGCCGAGTCCTCGCTCGACGACGCGCAGGCCGCCCTCGAGGAACTCGAGGACGTCGACGACGACACCACGATGTACCGTCAGGTCGGCGAACTGTTCGTCCAGACCGAGTACGACGAGGCCCAGGACCAGCTCGAGGAGAAAACCGACACCCTCGAGATTCGTCTCGAAACCCTCGAGAAGCAAGAAGAGCGCGTCCAGACGCAGTTCGAGAGCCTCCAGGAGGAACTCCAGAACTTGCTGGGCGGTGGCGGCATGGGCGGGCCCGCCGGTCCGGGCGGCCCGGGCGCCGGCGGCGCGTAGATGCCGACCAGCGAATCGGAACCCGAGGACGAGGCGGTCGTCCAGACCGCCGCTGACGCCGCCGAAGACGTCATCTTCTCGGCGTACAAGCAGTCGGCCGTTCGCGACTACGACGTCACCGTCGTCTTCGAAGAAGGCGTCCTCGAGGTCGACGTCTACCTGAACGTGCCGGACGACGCGGGCGAACGGAACCCGGATGCCGTCGCGGACGAGGCGGCCCTCGCTGCCCGGTCGGCGGTCGACGACCTGTTCGGCGAGTGAGCGGCGCCTCGAGCGAATTTTTGACGGTGAACCCCGACCAGAGCGTGCGAACTGATTACACACCACCCCAACGGTTTTTACGGTACCCGTCGAGGCTCGAGTCGAGACGAATGGAGACCCTTTCTTTTCACTGAACCGGGATTCTCGCCCGACGGGGCCGCTGCGGCGCTGATCGGCACCGTCCGTAGTGCCATCGGTCGGTGGTCAGCTGTTGACCAGTCGCTGATCGCTGATCGCTAGCCGTAGATTGCTAACCAGTTCCCCGCCCATTTGCGAACTCATTCGCGTCGAGAGCCCCGGACTCGAGGAGGTCTCGAGCGGCGGCGCTCCCGTTCGCGCAGATTGCGACGAATCTATCGCTGCCGAACCGTTTCCGGCCGGGTCGCCACGACCCGGTTACCCACCGTCAACGTATGTCACGACCGAGTTCAAACACGTCCACGAACCGCCCGCCAAAATCCGCCGTCGTCGTCGCCCGCGAACCGACGACACCGGTCGAAACGGCCGAAATCGAATCGCTCGCCCGAAGCGCCGGCTACGGCGTCGTCGACACGATCACCCAGCCCGGCCACCCCGATTCCGGGACGTACCTCGGGGCGGGTCGGCTCGAGGACCTCGCCGAAACGGTCGCCTCGAGCGACGCGTCGACGGTGGTCCTCGACGACCGGCTCACACCGGGTCAACACCACGCGATCGAATCGACGCTTCCCGACGAGACGAACGTCCTCGATCGCTACCGACTCGTCCTCGACATCTTCGAGGCGGGTGCGAGTTCCCGCCGGGCGAGTCTCCAGGTCGAACTCGCCCAACTTCGCTACGACCTGCCTCGGTTGATCGCCGCCAATGACGAAGGGATGCTCAATCGAGTGACCGAGAGCGGGACGCCGGTCTACGACGTCCGCGACCGAATCTCGCGGCTCGAGCGACAATTGTCCGAACTCCCGGATCCGGCCGAGCAGTTCCGCGAGCGTCGCCGCGAGGAGGGCTTCGACCTCGTGACCATCGCCGGCTACACGAACGCCGGGAAGTCGACGTTGTTGCACCGGCTGGCGGACGACCTGTCGGTCGAGCCGTCCGAGTCTGCCGGCGTCGCCGATGACGACCCCATCGACGGTTCGAACAAACACGCCACCGCCAGCGTCGCGGACCGCCTGTTCGAGACGCTCGAGACCACGACCCGGCGAGCCACGATCAGCGACCGACCCGTGCTCGTCACGGACACCGTCGGCTACGTCGACGAGCTGCCCCACGACCTCGTCGCCTCGTTCAGCGCGACCCTCTCGGAGGCGGCCGCAGCCGACGTCGTCGTCCTGGTGGTCGACGCGAGCGACGAGCTCGAGACCGTCGAGGAACGGTTGCGGGTGTCTCTCGACGTGCTCGCCGAACAGGACGTCGACCCCGACCGGATCGTCACTGCTCTGAACAAGATCGACCGCCTCGAGGCCGGTGAACGGGAGGCTCGCGTCGCCCTCGCCAACGAAGCAGGCCTGGACCCGGTTCCGGTCAGCGTTCGCGAGGGGACGAACCTCGAGGGGCTTCGAGAACGGATCGAAGACCACCTGCCGACGGAACGACTTCGCCTCGAGCTGCCCGCGGGCGACGACGCCATGGCGCTGGTCTCGCGAGCCTACGATCGGACGGCCGTCGAGGACGTCACGTATCGCGACGAAACGATCGTCCTGGAATGTACGGGCCGTCCGGCGGTCCTCGAGCGGCTTCGGGGGGCCGCTGACCGGGCGTAACTACTCCCGGTGTTCCTCCCGATCGCGTTCGTAGGGCACCCGATCGAGCGTCTCGCGAAGTCGCGGGCGGATATCGAACAGGTATCGCTCCGTGCTCTCGCCGTCGGGCCCCGGCTGGGTGTAGACCACCTTTTCGATGGAGACGCCCTCGGGGACGGTCTGGGTGACGACGACCGCGTCGAGTGCCAGATTCGGCGGAATCTCAGCGTCGGTACCACACCAGCGCGAGTGGAGGTTCGCGGCGTGTGGGCGAAGGACGTTCGACCCCTGATAGAGAAATCCGTCGTCGCCGACGAAACTGGTGTTCGAGCGTCCGCGCCACGAGAGGGGCCGATCCCCGGTGTTGTGTGCGGTGAAAAACGCGGCCGTCACCCTCGTCCCGAACTCGATGGGGTGCTCGAGGAGCGCCCCGAGGCCGACGTCGTCGACGAGGCCGACGAGCGACAGCGTCAGGAACGAGCCGTCGACCGTCGGACCGACCGGTGGCGTGCCGTCTCGAGTCGTCGGGTCGTAGTACTCGACGTGCACGCCGTCCGGTGTGGCGTCTTGCTCGCCCATGATCGTCTCGTAGGCGCGCTTGATTCGCAGAAACCGCGCTCGAGAGCCACCCTGGTCGGGATGGTGCCGTTTGAGGAGAGTCCGGTAGGCCCGTCGAACCTCCTCGGTGTCGGCCTCCGGCGACACCCCGAGGACCTCGTAGTGGCTCTCCATATACCACACTGGAAGTCACTCGGTAAAAAGAGTGTTCCGTCCGCCTCGTTGGTAGGACGAGCTCGTGATATCAGTCCACGAGGGACTCGAGGGCTATCTCACCGGTGCTATCGACGGTGACCTGGCGGCCACAGTACTGAAACTGTACGGTGACCTCGTTTTGCTGCCGGGTCGGTGACGTTGGTTCGACCAACTGATCGAGCGCCTGCGGATCGATCGCTTCGTGAAGCGGCGGGTAGGCCGGTGGAGCGAGTTCCTCGACAGGGACGTTCTCCGCGTGAGCCACCGCCTCGACGACGGCGAGGCTGGGCGCTGTCTGAAACGACGAAACCATGCTGTCTTCCCCCGACCCCATACGTATTCCCACGTTCCCGAGTCCCGGTATTAAGCCTGTCCTTCCTCTTCGAGTCGCACCTTCCGACGACGGCGGTCGACCGTGGTCCAGCCGATTCCGGCGAGAACGACGAATCCACCGAGTACCGTCGCGATGTCGGGAATCTCGCCGAGGAGAGCGAGCGCCAGCACCGTCGAGCCGATCGGCTCGCCGAGCCAGGCGACGCTCACGACAACCGACTCGAGGTACTTCAGCGCCCAGTTCGAGACGGTGTGACCGAGCACGCCGGGCCCGACGGCCATCGCCAGGAAGAGCGCCCACTCTCGAGGCGGGTAGGCGACGTAGTCGTGGCCCTGGACGCCGACGAGAACGAAGAGCGTGATCGCGCAGGCGGCGTAGACGACGGTGACGTAGGGAAACAGCGAGACGCGCTGGCGGATCGAGCGCCCCGCGAGGACGTAGCCGGCGACCGTCACCGCGCCGAAGAGCGCGAGCGCGTTCCCGTAGAGCGTCGCGTCCGCGACCGGGGCCTGCCCGGCGTCGCCGAACGACATGACGGCCGCGCCGGCGATAGCGACGACGATGCCGACGACCGTAGTTCTCGTCACCCGTTCGTGCAGGACGAGCGCGGCGCCGGCGGCGACGAAGAGCGGTTGGGTCTGGACGAGCGTGACGCTCGCGGCCACGCTCGTGTACGACAGGCTCTCGAACCACGACGCGAAGTGGGCCGCGAGGGCGATCCCCGCGACGGTCGCGCCGAGGAGGTCGCGTCTCGAGAGTCGACCGAACTCCTCGCGATGCCACCCCACCGCGATCGGGGCGACGATCACCGTCGTGAACAGCACGCGGTAAAACGCCGCGACCGAACTCGGGGCGGCACTCCAGCGGATCAGGATCGCGCTCGTACTCGCCGCGAGGACGGCGAACGCGAGCGCAACCCCCGGAACGACCTCGAGGTCGCCGCCGGAACGGACGTCTGGAATCACGTGGCTCAGATTCGAGGGGAGTCCTATAGGGGTAGCGAAACCGGACAGCAGGGGAGACGCGGGTCAGTGCAAGAGGCGAAGACGCGGGTCAGTACACGATACGTCACTCGAGCGCGCGTCTCGTTCGCCTGTGACGGTCCCGAAACATCCCCTCGAAGCCGAATCGCGAAAACGGCGTTACTGCCTCGCCGAGTCCGCCACCCGGCAGGGCGTACTCGATCTTGTCCCGGAGGACCGTCTGCTCGCCGTCGGCGAAAAACGAGTGGGTGTGCACCCAATTCGCGAACGGGCCGTGAACCATCTCGTCGCTGAAGTACGCTCGTCCTGGGCGAGAATCTCGCTCGAGGATGACCGACGTCCAGTGAACGCGCGGACCCACGCTAAACGGGCGAATCGACATCGAAATCTCCACATCTTCCTCCAAGATGTCAGGATCTCGTTCGCCATCGGGCCCCATCACCGCCTCGACTCGCAGGTTCAGCCACGGCGGCGTCACGGCCTCGAGTCCCGAGACGCGTGAGTGAAAGTCCCAGACCTCCTCGAGGGGTGCGTCGATGCGGATCGATCGCTCGTAGGTTGGCATGGTGGGGGATACGACGCCTCGAGGGAAAATAGTACGACTATCGATGGGGGACGATTGCGAACTATCTCGAAAACCGACAGCCGTCCACTCGTCAACGATTCTCGAAAGGCCACAGAGAGTAGGTCGCCACCAGTTCTCGAGAAGCGTCCGGGTAGAGCCGTGTAGGGACCTCGAGGCCACTCACTTCAGCCGTTCCTGCAAAAACGATGGATGGGCTGCGGTCACGCCCTCGACCTCGAGAATCTCCGTCGCAATCACGTCCCCGAGTTCGTCGCCGTTGGCCGCGCGTACTTCGGCCATCAGCATGTGGTCGCCGCTCGAGGTGTACAGCGATTCGACCTCCTCGAGGGCCTTGAGCGCCCGGGTCGCCTCGACGTAGCGCTCGCTGGCCACGTCGATGCCGACCAGCGCGATGGTCTGGCTCGAGAGTTTCTTGGGGTCGACGTCCGCGGAGTAGCCGACGATGACGCCGTCTTCCTCGAGCTGGTTGATGTACTTTCGAACGGTGGGCTTCGAGACCTCGGCTCGCGAGGCGATCTCGGCGTAGGACGCCTGGGCGTCCTCCTCGAGGACCTCGAGAATGCGATCTTCCGTCGGGCGAGTGCTCATACCCCTTCTTTTGCTCGGGCGGAAAAATATCTTTTGTATCTGAAAAGCCGAGTTTGGGCCGACGTGTCGACCGGCGGACTTATCCGCCCTGGCGACAGAACGGACGTCGATGGTCTCGTTCGACGTCGCCATGGGACTCTTCTGGGTCGGGTGTGGGATCGTCATCCTGATCCCCGCCTGGTTCATTGCCGTCCGCGGTCGGGCCGACCTCCACGTCCACTACGATGACAGCGTCGACCCCGCCTACGTCTCGCGTCGAGCGGGGACGACCGCCCTGCTCATGGGCGTCGTGACGATTACGTACGGACTCGCCCAGATCCGGTTTGGCTACCGGCCGCTGGCGTTCGGCGGGTTGCTCGTCACGTTGCTCGTGCTGGCGACGCTCACGAAGCGATTCGCTCAGGGCTGGGGCTGGCACGACGAGTGAACCGATCGGCTCGAGGGCCTCGGCTGCCCTCGAGGTCAGGCGTACTTCGGCCGCTCGCCAGTGACCTGGATCGAGCCGTCGACGATCGGATCCTCGGCGTCCTCGCTGTAGGTGTACTGGCCGGTCGAGTCACAGAGCGTACACTGGTACGTCTCCATGATCTCGTTGATTAGCTCCCCGTCCTCAAAGAAGACGCGGCTCTGGGTGATCTGCAGGAACTGCGCGGTCTCACAGTTGGTACATTCTATCATAGCTGGCGACACACTGAGATCACTCGTAGTTATCCAGCGGGTACCGCATTCGACGCGCTCGCTATGCGCTCGCTACCGTCGACGGCAGATATTCTCGATCGTCGGGTGAGGTTTGCTTGATCACCCGTGCGAAGCCGTCGCCGCTCGAGCAGACCGAGGACTCGAGCCGTCTCCTCGCCGTTAGCCGCCCCTACTCGAGCGAAGGCGGTCGTTTACCGGGAGGTCGCTACTCGCGACTCGAGCCAAAAAATCGACCGTCGACTCAGATTTCGACCGGAATTCGCTCACCGCGACGCGTCGAGGTGTAGGCGGCCTCGGTCAGCGCCGTCACGGCGAGGGCGTCCCGAGCGGTCGCCGGCGGTTCGCGCCCCTCCAGGACGCTCTCGAGGAACGCATCCGCGCGCGAGCGCTCGCGGCGCGGGTCGATGTAGGGGTGGTACTCCGCGCTCTCGGTGTCGATCTCGAAGACGCGTCGGGATCGCCACTGCTTGCCCTCGAGATAGACGGCGCCCTCGTCGTCCCAGACGTGGATGTGCTCGCGGACCGCCGGAGCGTCGCCGAGGAACGAGAACGTGCCGGTGGCGCCGTTGGTGAACCGAACGTCGAGGTGTGCCCGTCGGTCGATCCGCTGATCGTCGTCGTGGAAGTCCATGCTGGCCTGGACGGATTCGGGCTCCAGACCCGTCGACCAGAGGACGCCGTCGAGCACGTGGCTGCCGGTGTCGTAAAGGAAGCCGCCGCCCGAGAGGTCGGGGTCGAGCCGCCAGGTGCCCGCGGAGTCGTCGATCCAGCCCTGGGTGATCGAGGCGGTGAGCCAGGTGGGGTCGGTTCCGCCGCCGCCGTCGTCCGGAGCGAACCGGTCTCGAGCCGTCCGAAACGCCGTCTGGAGGTGGCGCTGGTAGCCGACCATCAACACTTCCTCGCCCGCCTCGCTCCGGTCGGCGAGGTCCCGTGCGCGCTCGAGATCCGTTGTGAGCGGTTTGTCGCAGTAGACGTGGAGTCCCCGGTCGAGGGCGGCGACCACCTGTTCGTAGTGGAGCGTGTGGGGCGTCCCGACCAGGACGGCGTCCAGCGGCGCGTCCTCGAGCATGGCCGTGTAGGACTCGTACCGGTGAGAATCGTCGACGGCGAACTGGTTGCCGACGGACGCCAGCCGGTCGGCGTCGAGGTCACAGACGGCGGCGACCTCGGCGTCTGGGTGGCGGTTGAACTGATCGCCGACGTACGACCCGATGTAGCCGAGGCCGACGATACCGATGCGAAGGGGTGTGTGGGTACTAACAGTCGTCACAGAGGTCTCCACACCGTCGACCGATATGGGTGTTTGGCCGGACGCAAAACCGGACGGTTCCGCCGTCACCCGCGACGTTTTTGGTGAGCCACACGAACCCTCACTCATGTCGATCACGCTCTACCAGCTCGAGGGCTGCCCGTTCTGTGAAAAGGTCGCCGACGCGCTCGACGACGCCCAGGTCAGCTACGAAACGGTGTGGACGGAGGCGATGCACTCCGGACGCGACGAGGTCAAGCGCATCTCCGGTCAGCGCGGCGTTCCGGTGCTCGTCGACGATGATCGCGGGGTCACGATGGCCGAATCGGACAACATCCTCGAGTACGTCGATCGAACGCTCGCCTGACCGACTCGAGGGCCGTAAGAACCGACTACGACGATGGTAGCCGGTGCCTGTCGTCAGTCGTCACGAACTACGCACTCGTGTGCCACTGAATAACAAAGGGGTAAACGGTACTCGGTGACGATGCGGGGAACACACGCCCCGTCGGGTGCGCGATCGGTGCAAAACCCGTCGCCGACTCGACGTTCGCTCGGACGTCGCGGTCGACGGGACGACGCGCTGACAGTCGAGTGCTGTGTCCGTGCCCGTAACTCGAACGTGGACTCGCCCCCGCTTCGAGTACGCTCATGTCTCTCACCAGGGCGGGCTCCCCGCCCCCGCCCGGTTTCGACCCAACCTACTCCCACGAGCCATCGCCAGACAGCGGATCGGGTGGTGGTGTGACACCTGGCCGAACCGTTTCTGACGACGTGGCAGGTCCGTGATGCCAGCCGCTATCTGACGATTCTGACGTTACACTCCTCGAGAACCGGATCCACCGCCGTCTCGGGTCCAATTCGAGCACTATCTCGCTCGGTAAAATACGCATTTCACCTTCCGTGATTTATAGGGGAGTCCGAATACAACCCCTGCATATGCAGATCACTCGACGACGGATGTTGACCGCAGCGGGCATCGCAAGCGTCTCGGCGATTGCTGGCTGCCTTGGAGAGAGTGGCGACCTGGGCGCTGGAAATGGAAATGGCAACGGCGATGACAACGACACCGACGACGAGAACGAAACCGAAACAGGGAACGGTTCGAACGACACCGGGAACGGATCGAACGACACCGAGAACGGAAACGGCGACGACGCGAAAAGCGGTAACGGAGACGACGACACGGAGAACGGCTCGAGCGACGACGGGAACGAATCGGCCGACGTCGGCAACGAGGTTTCCGGCTACGAAACCGTCCAGTACGAGGGGAACGACGGAGAGACGACGGCCGTGCCGTTTTCGAGCCGTGAGGAGGCCGAGTCCTACCTCGAGGTCGAGTCCCGACAGGACGACGAACGCAGCGCCATCGTGGATCTCCTCGAGGCGACGGACTTCGAGACGGACTCGCTCGTCGCACTCGAGGCTCAGGGGAACGACGGTTGCGCCGAACTCCAGTTGAAGTCACTCGAGGTGACGGCCGAGAGCGGCATTTCGATGACCGCGGCGGTGGTCGATACCGGTGGCGAGGACGAGATGTGCACCCAACAGATCACCAACCTGGGCCTGCTGGTCCGGGTCAGCTACGACGGCGAGGCACCCTCCAGCGGCAAGGCGACGATTACCGACGGGCAGGGCGGCCAGCGAGGCGTCGGCTGGAGTTCCGCGAGCGATTCGACGGAAGGCGGAGATAACGAATCGACGGGCGGAGACGAGTAGGTGCAAGCAAGTGCCTCCGCTCACTCGGGGGCTGGATCGACCGCCCGCGCTCGTTCGTCGTCGCTCGCCTCGAGCCACCACGCGAGTCGATCGATCTCGAGTGCGCGATAGGTGGTCGTCAGCGAGAGCCACTCACACGACGCCAGCGTCCGCAGCGGCTCGCTCGTCTCGATTACGGCCGTCCGGGACTCGTCCGCGACGGACTCGAGCAGCGACTCGAGTGCGGCGTTCGGCCTGGCCGTGTCGATCCCGGCGAGCTGGCGAAGATACTGGAACGAAGTCGGGCCGACGCCCGAGACGTCGCCGACTGGATCCCGGTCGTACCGATAGACGTCGGCTTCGGCGGCCCACGAGCACAGCGCCTCGGTGTCGGATCGTTCCGGTCGGTTCGCGAGGACGCGAGCCACCTCACAGAACACGCGGCATTTTCGGTCGGCGTGAAAGACCTCCTGGAGCCGCTCGTCGTCGGGTTCGAGGTCGGCGACGTCCGAAAAAGACGTGATCTCGCCGCGCTCGAGGAGACGCTCCTCGGCGGTTTCGACGACAGATCTCGTCTCGGATCCGCCACCCGTGGCCGCCGTCGCTGCCGTGAGGGCTAACATCGGCTCGTCGCCGGCCGGTCGCTCGAGCGAGCGAAACGAATCGGCCAGCGTTGCACACGGGACGCCGTCGGCGAACCGATCGAGCACCGCCTGAGGGGAGGCCATAATTCTCGTCAGCGACAACACAGCCGGGATAAATAGGTGTACCGCCCACGCTACCCCTTCGACGCCTACGGCTCCTCGGGTGCGCCGTTCGTAATCGTCGTGTGCGCCCCTATGAGCGCCCCCGCGAGGTCCATGTTCTCGAGGCGCGTCTGCTCGTCGATGATCGAACGGCGAATATCGGCGTGGCGAATCTCCGCCTGCGGGAAGATGACCGCGTGATCGAGCGTGGTGTTCTCGAGGACCGCGTCGTCCATCACGTGGACGTTCTCGCCGAGGGTCGTCTCCTCGAGGACCGCCGACTCCGCAACGTAGTTGTCGCCGTCGAGGAACCAGGCGACGGCGTCGAGGTAACTGTCGGGGGTGCCGATGTCGAACCAGGCGCCCTCGAACGTGAACGCGTGGGTCGGCTGGCGGTTCTGCAGCCACTGGATGAACCAGCCGGGTTCGTCCGGGTTGTTCCCCTCCTCGAGGTACGTCGGGAGCAAGGAGAGATCCTCGCGAGGGAACGCGTAACAGGCGATCGAGACCAGCGTGCTCTTCGGATCGTCCGGTTTCTCCTGGAAGTCGACGACACGTTCGCCCTCGAGTTCGACGAGGCCGTAGGATTTTGCCTTCTCGCGCGACCCGACGTCGTAGGCCGCGAGCGTCGGCGTCCCCTGCGCCTCGAAGTAGTCGACGAAGTCGGCGACGTCGAAACTGATGAGGTTGTCCCCGGCGATGACCACCAGGTCGTCGTCGACGTTCTCGCGCTCGATGAGCTGGGCGAGCGCGCCGACGACGCCGAACTTCTCGTCCTCTGCTGCGGTGTCCTCGACGGACAGGCGCGGTTTCTCGAAGTCCGACGCCGCGAGGTGGGCCTCGAACTCCGCTTCGAAGCGCTCGTTCGTGCTGACGAACACCTCGTCGATCCGCTCGTCGGCCTCGAGGTCGGCGAAGATCCGGTCGATGACGGTCGAGTCGCCGATCGGGAGAAACATCTTCGGTCGATGTTTGGTGATCGGCCACAGCCGAGTCGCGTACCCTCCGGCGAGAACGACGGCCTTCATACACTCGCAATTCACCAGCAGGGTGTAAGACACTTGCCCTTTCTCGAGCAACGGAATGCTCGGGCCTCACAGTTGCCCTGCAATTCTCAGTTTTCGTCGGGCGTCGACTGAGATTAACTTTCGACGACCGCCTCGAGCACGACCCTCGCTTCGAATCCGCCCCGTTCGGCCGCCTTCTCCCGACGGCGTTCCTCGAGTTCCTCGATCGACCAGCCCTCGTTGACGCAACACGCTCGAACCACCTCGAGGACGTCGGCGAGTTCGTCCAGACTTCGGTCCTCGCGGTATTCTGCGCACTCCTCTTCGAGTTTCGCGAGCAACCGGCGGTCATACTCCTCGTCGTCGGCGACGTGGGTGATCGGTCGCTCGCCGTTGGCCTCGACTACTGTCGGGATTTCGTCGCGGACCAGTTTGTCGTAGATACGCGGCATACGCCGGACGTCGAACGGCACCCACTCGAGCGTGTCGGATCGAAGGGGGCAAAAGAGAAACCCTATAACCGATGGGGCGTTCAGTCACGACGAACCGCCATGCGAGAAGCCGACGAAACGACGCGTCAACGCCTCGCCGACGCGCTCCGGGACGAACCGGCGACCCCGAGCGCGCTCGCGACCCGACTCGACCTGACGGCGGGGGCCGTGCTCCGCCACGCCGAACACGTCGCCCGCTCGGTCGACGGGACCGACGAGCAGTTTCTCGTGGCCCCGCCCGCCTGTCGAGAGTGCGGCTTCGACGCGTACGACGACCTGTTGAATCTCCCCTCTCGGTGCCCCGAGTGCAAGAGCGAAGCTGTCGACGAACCGACGTTCACCATCGAGTAGTCGGCCGCTCGAGCGGCGTACCCGGCGTATTCGGGCTGTAGCGCTGGCGAGTCGACTCGCGCTGGCGTATGGCCAAGTCGATACGGATATCAGTCGTCGTACCGACAATCGGGATATGAACGATCGAGTGAACGACTATCGAGCGTCTGCGATAGGCGTCGATCAGGGCCACCGGCACCCGTTTCGTCTTCGATCCCGCAGGCCTCCCGTCGCTCGAGTTCAGGCCCGATCGCGTTCCCATGTTCGTTCTCGATTCCGTTCCCCCTTCGGTCAATACTCACGCCGGTGGCGCTCACGGACGCGAACTGATGCGATTTACGGAGGGGTTCGATGACACAGCCTCCTGATTCCGGACCCAATACTGGCCCCGAACCCGAATCAGACCTCGAATCCGGACCGCCCGGGGCCTGTTCGGAGCTGGCGTTCGACCTCCTCGAGTGGCTGGACGGGCACCAGGAGTCGGCGGCAGCGATCGACGAAACGCTCCGGGCGGTGGCCGCAGAGCGCAGGCGGCTGTTGCTCTCCGTGCTCGACGAACACGGGCAGGAGCTAACGCTTCCAGACGCCGCCGAGGAGGTCGCCCAGTGTGAAACCGGCAAGCCGATCACCGAACTGTCGGCCGAACGCGTTGCCAACGTCTACATCTCGCTGTATCACGACCACCTGCCCCGTCTGGTCGACGCCGGGTTGCTCGAGTACGACCAGGAGCGCGATCTGGTCGCGCCGGCCTCGTTTTGAGTCCGTCGTTGCGCGGGTGCGTGACGAGGTGGACGTCCGTTCCGCGTCACTGGAACTGCACGTCAGAACTTCACGTTCGAGGTCGAGGTAAGGTCCGCCTCGTCGCCCTCGAGCGGCCCCGGCCCGGCGTAGGTGTACTCGTCGTCGGTCAGGTAGACGGTTCCGTCCGTCACGGCCAGGTCGACGGTCTCGAGGTAGGCGCCCTGGCACGGCCCGAAGGTACACCGGCCGCTGTCGGCCTCGAAGTACACACCGTGGTTCTCACAGACGAATTCGCCGTTTCGCATCGCGGCGCCGTCGCCCTTGTCGATCGGGATGTGCGTAAAGTGCTGGCAGGCGTTGAGCCACCCGAACACCTCGCCGTCCCGTCGATGACAGATCGCCTCCCGCTCGATCCCGTCGGCGGCGCGCACCCTGAAAATCGCGGTCGAGTCCGTCAGCACGTCCTCGAGGGATGCGACCCGGGTTCTCGTCGACATCGATCGGGCGTTGCGAGCCCCGGGAGGTCAACGTTTCGAAAACTCGAGAAGCGAACGGTCGGTGTGCGTCGAATCGCGCCAGTCACTCGGAGTGCGCCGCCGGTCACTCGGAGTGCGCCCGTTCGACTCGCTCGTCGAACAGCCTGGCCAGGAGCGACGTCACCGGCCGCTCACGGTCGTCGCCCTCACCGAGGGCGATCCCGTCGACTCGATCGACTGGACGCACCTCCCACGTCGTGTTCGTCAGAAAGACCTCGTCAGCCTGGCGGACGTCCTCGGGCCGGAATCGGCCCTCGTCGATCGGAATCCCGGCGTCGGCCGCGAGGTCGAGGACGACACGACGGGTGATGCCGGGGAGGACCGGCCCCTCCGTCGTCGGCGTGTGTAACCCGCCGTCGTCCACGAAGAAGACGTTACTCGTCGCCCCCTCGGCGACGTCCCCCTCGAGGTCGCGAACGAGCGCCTCGTCGGCGTCGTGGAGTTCCTGTCTCGCGAGGATGCCGTTCAGGTAGTTGTGCGTTTTTGCGCCTGCAGGCAGCGCGGCGTCTGGGATTCGGCGCACTTTGACCGTCTGGAGCGTCGCCGGACCGTCCCACACTGGCTCACCCTCGAGGCCACCCCTCGGGAGCGGTTTGACGTACACCACGACCGTCGGGTCGACCTCGGGTCGGGGGGCGAGCGTGCCGGGCTGGACGCCGCGGGTGATCGACAGCCGGACGTAGGCGTTCGCGAGGTCGTTGGCAGCCAGGGTCGCCTCGATTCTGTCGGCCAGTTCCTGGCGCGAGAGGCCGTGCTCGAGCCCGATAGACTCGCAGGTTCGCTCGAGGCGGTCGGCGTGGGCCTCCCACTCGAAGATCGAACCGCCGTAGGCACGCAGAGTCTCGAACGCGCCGTCGCCGTAACGAAACCCACGGTCGTCGACGCTGACGGTCGCCTCGGAGGCGGGAACGAGTTCGCCGTCGAGGTGGTACAGGCGCTCGCTCGCGGGTTCGCCCTCAGTCATCGTTGCCCCCGGATTTGTCTTTAGGCATCGTTATCCCCTCCCCCAACCGGCGTCGTACTCGGCGGCGAAGGCGCAGAACGTCCGGATCATCTGCGTGCCGACCTCGAGGGAAATGCGGTCGCCGCTCGCGTACGCGCGACTCGAGTGATCCGATTCCTCGTTCGACTCGTCGCCGGGTTCGCTATCGGCTGTCCCCGTCAGGATGCTCTCGGGGTGGAACTGGACGCCCAGGTGCGGGCGGTCGCGGTGGCGAACGGCCATCAACACGTCGCGCTCGTCCGTCGTCCACGCCGTCTCGAGCAGGTCGTCCGGGAGCGACTCCCGCTCGACGGCCAGCGAGTGGTACCGACCGACCCGGAGTCGCGCCGGGAGCCCCTCGAAGATTCCGTCGCCCGTGTGCTCGATCGTCGAGGGCTTTCCGTGGACCACCTCCGGGGCGTGGACGACCGGCGCGCCGTTGGCCGCACACAGCGCCTGGTGGCCCAGACAGACCCCGAGGGTGGGGTACGCGAGGTCGGCGAACAGGTCGGTCGTGACGCCCGCGTCGGCGGGCGTTCCGGGTCCCGGCGAGACGACGATGCCGGTCGGGTCGAGCGCGCGGACGTCCTCGAGGGTGATCGCGTCGTTTCGGCGGACTACGACCTCGTCTGCGGCCTGTCCGACGTACTGGACGAGGTTGTAGACGAAGGAGTCGTAGTTGTCGACGACGAGGATGCGAGTCGGGTGATCGGAATCAGTCATCGCGATCACCGCCGACGTCGCTACCGCCACCGGCCTCGAGCGTCATCGCTGCCCGCTCGCCCAGCGCCGCGTCGATCGCGTTCAGCAAGGCCTGGGCCTTCGCGAGCGTCTCGTCGTACTCGCGCTCGGGGTCGGAGTCGTGGACGATCCCGGCGCCCACTCGGAGGTGGTACGCCTCGGCGTGGCGGACGAGCGTTCGGATGACGATGTTGATCGTCGCCCGACCGTCGAACCCAAAGATGCCGACACCGCCGGTGTACGGCCCGCGCCGGGTCGCCTCGAGTTCGTCGATGATCGCCATCGTCCGGGGCTTGGGCGCCCCCGTGATCGTCCCGCCGGGGAACGTCGCCGCGATCGCGTCGCCGAGGGTCGCGTTGGGTCGGAGGCGCCCGGTGACGTTCGAGACGAGGTGCATGACCTCGGAGTAGCGGTCGACACGACGGTACTCCTCGACCTCGACGCTTCCGTAGGTACAGACCTTCCCGAGGTCGTTTCGTTCGAGGTCGACCAGCATTGCGTGTTCGGCGCGCTCCTTCTCGTCACCGCGGAGGTCGGCCTCGAGCGTCGCGTCCGCCGCCGGGTCCTCACCTCGGGGACGGGTCCCGGCGATGGGTTCGGTGCGGACGAACGCGCCGTCGCGCTCGAGGAGCAACTCGGGGCTCGCGCTCACCAGGTCCGTGGATCGGCCCTCGAGCAAACAGGAGTACGGGGCCGGATTCACGGCCCGAAGCGCCTCGTAGGCGGCGACGGGATGCACCGCTGCGGGGGCGACGAGGCGCTGCGAAATGTTCGCCTGGAAGGTGTCGCCGTCGCGAACGTACTGCTTGACCCGCCGAACGCGGTCGGCGAACGCGTCCCGGCCGCAGGTGCTCTCGAAGGTCGCCTCCGTCGCGTCGACCGGTGGCGGACCAACGGTGGGGTCGCCCTCGAGCGCTCGTCGGGCAAGTTCGAGCGCCCGCGAACGAGCGCGCTCGTAGGTCGCTTCGAGCGCCTCTATATCACCCGCCGAATCCCCATCCTCGAGCGTCGACGCGTCGATCGACGGACAGGCCGTCACCCTGAGTCGGACCCCTTCGTCCGCGTCGACCGGACACTCCCACGCCGCGAGTCGGTCGTACACGCCCACCTCGAGTCTGGGTAGCCCGCGGTCGTCGACAGCGGTTCCCGGCAGGTCCTCGAGTTCGCGCGCGATATCGTAGGAGAGCCAGCCGACGATGCCGCAGGGATAGGGAACGTCACAGTCACCGCGGACGAGCAATGTGTCCTCGAGCAGTCCCTCGAGGGCGGCGAGCGTCGGCGACTGTGACTGTGACGCCGCCGTCGTAACGGGCTCCTCGCCGATTTCCGGCGAGTCGAGGCGCTCCGAACCCGATGCCGACCGACCGCGACGCACCGCTGCATCCGGCCCGACCGTCAGGCGCTCGACGGGGTCGACCCCGAAGTAGCCCCAGCCCGATTGGCCGCCGGTCGTCTCGAGGAAGGCGCCGGGAGCCGACTCGCGCCGGGCGCGACGATAGGCGAGAAAGGGGTCGTCGACGATGACCGCGACTTCGACGGGGAGACGAATCCGGCCCGCTCTCCGCAGTCCGGGTGAGCGACCGTCGCCGGCATCGGTACGGGCCGTCCTGGCGGCCTCGAGAAACGCCTCCTCGTCCGTGACGACGCGCGGCTTGTTCATGCTCGAGTCGATGTGCGGGTGGCCTAACGCTTTTGCGGTTCTCGCGGCGGCTCGAGTCCGTATCGTCTCACCCTCCCGGTGTCTCACTCTCGGGTCGGCTCAGCTTCACGGCATCTCTGCACTGTCGGCGTCGCTCGAAGCAGAAAGGAAAACCGAACAACGAGTCGAGTTATCGGACTTCCGCCCGGTCGATCCAGCCCTGGAGTCGCTTCGCGGAGATGTCCGTATCCTCCGAGAGCGAGTCGGCGTCTGCCGTCGCGAGGTCGGCGACGGTTTCGACGCCGGCGCCCTCGAGTCGGTCGGCGTAGGCGGGGCCGATGCCCTTGATGACGTCGACCGGTTCCTGGCTGTGATCGTCCGGCACCTTGCTGGCCTCTGGGGTCGCGTCATCGCTGGTCGGTCCCGTGGCTTCGGCCGGTTCGGCGGCTTCCTCGGCGCCGTCGGGAACCTCGGTCATCGCGTTGGTCGAACTCGAGGCGTCGGTGCCGGCGGCGGCAGTTTCCGCGGCCTCGTCCGTGTCGCTCGATTCGGCTGTATCGTCCGATTCGGCTGTGGCGTCTTCGGCTTCGTCGGCTTCGTCGGCTTCGTCGGCTTCGTCGGCGAGTTCGCTTTCCGCTTCGACGATCGGTTCGTCCGCGACGTCGTCCGTCTCGGCGTCTTCGTCCTCATCAGCGTCTTCGTCGGACGGACCAGTCGTCGATTCGGCCGTCTCCTCCTCCGTCGGCGTCCCGAGATCGGTCGACGTCGTCGCCGAATCCTGGCCTCGTTCGCGTTCGATTGTGACGCCACCGTCACGGCTCTCCGCCGGCCGACCGTCGGCGTCGCTGTCACCGATGCCGAGAAGCGACTGTAGCTTCTGCAGGAGTCCCATTATCGGAGGGTAGTTACCACCGCTACTTAAAGTCGTCTGATATCGGACAGTTGCCGTTACGCACACGGATTGCGACAGTTAGAGGCGCGACCGAAGCGCCTCGTTCATCCGATCAACCGGCGCCTCGCGTCCCGTCCACTGCTCGAACGCCTCGATGCCCTGGTAGAGCAACATCCATGCGCCGTCGACGGTCGCCGCGCCGGCGTCACTCGCCTCCTGGAGGAGGCGCGTCTCCAGTGGGCTGTACACCGCGTCCATTACCGTCAGTTCGCCGTGGAGGGCGTCCACCGGGACCGGCGACACGTCCTCGTCCATCCCGACGCTGGTCGCGTTGACCAGCACGTCGGTATCCGGGACCACGTCGGGGAGACTGTCGAGTCCGCCGGCGGTTGCGCCAGGGACGACTGCGGCGAGTTCCTGGGCGCGCGACACTGTCCGGTTCACCACCGTCACCTCAGCCCCTTCGTCGGCGAGTCCGAACGCGATGGCCCGACCGGCCCCGCCGGCGCCGACCACGACCGCCGACGCTCCCTCGAGGGCGACGTCGTGTTCGCGGAGCGCGCGGACGGCGCCCACGGCGTCGGTGTTGTACCCCGCAGGCGGCCCGTCCGGCGAGAAGTCGATCGTGTTCACCGCGCCGATCCGCACCGCCAGCGGGTCTGGTTCGACGAGCGTCAGCGCGTCCTGCTTGAACGGAATCGTGACGTTACAGCCGGCGATTCCGAGCGCCCGCGCCCCGTCGATGGCCCGCTCGAGCGCGTCCGGGTTCGGGTCCGGCTCGAACGTGACGTACTGGGCGTCGATGTCGAGCGCGTCGTAGGCGGCTTCGTGCATCGGCGGCGAGAGCGAGTGGCCGACCGGATTCCCGAGGAGACCGAAGACCTGCATGCGCGTGAGTGGTTCCCGGGCGGGTATAACGGGTGTGACTCCGGCAGGCTTTCCTGGCGATCCGGCGATCGGGTGACCCGCACCGACCGCGTTTCACACGCCTTATACCACCGTCTCGAGTACCACTCCCGTATCGATGGTCGACGGAACCCTCCTCTCCACGCTCTTGCTCGTTCTCGGCGCCGGTGCGCTCTTCGGCGGCGCCGAACTCCTCGTCAAGGGCGCCGGCAACCTCGCGCTCGGCCTCGGCCTCCGGGCGGCCACCGTCGGCGTCACCGTGATCGCCTTCGCGACGACTGCCCCCGAACTGTTCGTCGCCATCTTGGGTGCCCTCGACGTCTCGTCGGACGTCGGCTTCGGGACTGTCGTCGGGTCGAACATCGCCAACATCGCCCTCGTCCTGGGGATCTCCGCGCTCATCCGACCGCTCTCGATCAGCGACGCGATGATGCGCCGCCACGTCCCGTTCATGGTCCTCGCGGCCGTCTTGCTCCCCGTGCTCGCCCTCGACGGACGGATCGGGAAACTCGAGGGGGGAATACTGCTGGCCGTGCTGGCCGGGTTCACCGGGTATCTCCTCCACACCGTGAACTCGAGCCCCGCGGCCGCCGAAATGCCCGACGGGGGCCGGGACGGCGTCGCCGCGCGCGACGTCGCCTTCGTCCTCGCCGGACTGGTCACCCTGCTCGTCGGCTCTCGGTGGTTGATCTCCGGTGGCTCCTCGCTCCTGCTGGCGATGGGCGTCTCCGAGTTCGTCGTCGGGGTGACGGTCCTCGCGCTTGGGACGTCCCTGCCGGAACTCGCCGCCTCGGCCGTCGGGGCCGCTCGCGGGGAAACCGAGTTCACCGTCGGCAACGTCGTCGGTTCGAACATCTACAACATCGTCGCCGTGCTGGGGCTGCTCGCCGTCGCCGTGCCGATTACGGTCACGGACTCCATGCTCCGATTCGAACTCCCGCTCGTGGTCGCGTTCACGCTCGTACTCGTCGGGATGATGTGGCGCGGCCGTCGCCTGACGCGGGTCGACGGGGCCGTCCTCGTCATTTCGTACGCCGTGTTCGTCCGGTTCCTGTTCGTCTGACCGTCGTCCGGACCGATTTCTTCGATCGACTCGAGCCCGCGATTATCCCGTAGATTGATGCACTCCTGGGGGTAGGTCCACATCGTGCAACGCGTCGTAGCCGACGACGACTGGGTGGCCGACCTCGGCGAACGCCTACCCGTGTCGCCGCTCTCGGCACTCGGACTCCTGCTCGCAGCGACCATCGGCTTTCGAATCGCCGTCGAGAACGCCTCGAGCCGGGCGCTCCTCGAGAGTGCGTTCCCGCTGCTCGCGGCGACGGCCGTCGTCCTCGCCGACCGACGACTGGTCGCGGGCGGCGTTGGCGTCCGCGACCGCCTCACCGTCTTCGCCTACGGCCTCGGCGGCTTCCTGGCCGCTGCACTCGTCACTGCGCTCCACCTGCACGTCCTCCGCCTCGACGGAGCCGGCGTCACGACGCCGCTGTACCTGACCCTCATGAGCGGCACCGTCGGGGTCGCCGCCGGAACCGTCGCCGGGCTGTACGAAATCCGCCAGCGGTCGGCCGTCCGCGAGGCCAGACGACAGCACGCACGCCTCGAGGAGTTCGCGAGCGTCGTCTCCCATGACCTGCGAAACCCGCTGAGCGTGGCCCAGGGCCGGCTCCAGGAGACCTATCGGACGGGCGACCCGAGCCACCTCGAGGCGGTCGATCACTCCCTCGAGCGGATGGACGAGTTGATCGAGGATTCCCTGTCGGTCGCCCGAAACGGCACGCAGGTCACCGACCGAGAGGCGGTTCAACTCGTGGACCTCGTCTCGGAGGCGTGGGCCGTCGTCGAGACGGTCGACTCGAGCTACGAACTCTCGGGGAACCGGACGATTCGTGCCGATCCGGCGCGAGCGAAACGGCTCCTCGAGAACCTCTTCCGCAATGCGATCGAGCACGCCGGACCGGAGACCGTGGTTCGAATCGGCGCGCTCAAAAACGGCTTCTACGTCGAGGACGACGGCCCGGGCATCTCCGCGGACCGCCGCGAGTCCGTCCTCGAGCAGGGCGTCTCCTCCACGGCCGACGGCTCCGGACTCGGGCTCGCCATCGTTCGCGCCATCGCCGACGCCCACGGCTGGGACGTCGCGGTCGCCGAGAGCGCTACTGGCGGCGCTCGCTTCGAATTTACGGGCGTCCAGGGCAGGTGACGACGTTCACTGCCCGTTACCGAAGCGAATTTCAGTAACCCGCGTTACAGAAATGATCTTTAGATTACACTTATGCGGGTGTCGATCCTACCAGTACCTGTATGATGCCACACTACCCCCACATCGAACGCGTCCACGTCGCGTCGGTCCCGCATTTCGTCGTCTCCCTGGCCGTGCTGGTCGGGTTCGTCGGGTTCCTGGTCGCGCTGTCGTACCCGATTCCGGCACTGGCGGCGATCGGTGGCGCCGTCGGGGCGCTCACGGCCGCTCGACTCGTGCGTATGGTACGGACCCTCGAGACGGTCCGGCTGCCGGGAACGAAGCGTCGATACCGACTTCGCCCGGCCAGACACTGAGCCCGAACCGACTTTCGAACGCGTAGTTGGCGTTCGCTTTTCGACGTCGCCACTCGTCCTCGAGAACGTAATCGATCAGCGCCGAGTCACGACTCCTCGTCTTCGAGTATCCGATCGATCAGCGCCGAATTGTCGCTCCCGAGGGCCGAGCGAACCAGCAGACTCCCGCCCAGGACAGCCGGGCTGATCACGGCGTCCGCACCGGCGCGCTCGAGTTTGGTCGTGTTCTCCCGATCGGTCGCCGCCGCGACGATTCGCAGGTCTGAGGCGAGTTCGCGCGCAGTGAGTACCGAGAGCGCGTCTTCGGCGTCGTGGTTCGTCGCGACGACGGCGGCGACTGCGCGCTCGATGTGGGCGCGCTCGAGGGGTGCTTCGTCGCTCGGGTCACCCGTCACGACGGGGATGTCCCGTTCGGCGAGCTCGGTCGCCGCCTCGCGGTCCTTCGTGACGATGACGAACGAGCGGCCGGCCGCGTTGAGTTCGTCGACGATCGGTTCGGTCAACTCGCCGTAACCGAGGACGAGGATGTGGTTCTCGAGGAGTTCGAGCTGTGATTCTGTCATCTTTCCGAGTGTTTTCGTGATCCGCGCCTGAATCGCCGGGCCGACCAGCGCCCCGATGGCGATACCGAAGCTGGCGACGCCGAGGACGACGACGGACATGGTGAACAGCTGTGCGTCCGGCGAGGTCGGGCCGATGTCGCCGTAGCCGACGGTGCTCGAGGTGACGAGCGTGAAGTAAAAGGCATCGAGGAGGTTCGAGATGCCGTCGAAGTCCTCCCGGAGGGCGAACGCGCCGAAGGTGCCGTAGGCCTGGACGCCGACGAGCGCCCCGCCCGCTGCTAGCTGGGTCGTCGTCAGCCCGAGTTCGCGGTCGAACTGTCGGCGAGTGACGAGCACCGTCGGGAGCGAAATCAGCGAGAGGACGACCAGCGGAATCGAATAGGGGCTCGCCTGGAGGAGCCCCTGGATCGCCGTCATCGGGAGCAAGACGACGGTTGCGTACCAACCGACCCGCAGGCCGCGCCGGAGCGCGAGCGCGCTCGCGACCATCAGAAACCCCGTCAGCGCGCCGGTGAAGCCGACGCCCTGCTGGACGATCGACGGAACGTAGGTAGCGACGGGCCCGAAATCCGCGGCCGGTTGCTCGATGTTGACGATGCCGGTCGCGACCGACAATAGGGCAACGGCCAGCGAGAGAAGCACTGCCGCTCGCGTCCCGACGATCCAGGTCCAGTTCTGTGGCAGTCGCCGGGCCACGCGCTCGCCGACCATACTCGAGGTGTCGTCGGCCAGCGATTAAACGAACACGGTTTCGGTACCGATTGCTCCGACCGCTCGTCGCCCGCGGCGACTCGAGGCGCTCGCCGCGGTCGGTACTGGTTTATCCGATCCGTGACTGTCACAACGCATGGCAACGCTCCCGCTCGAGATACTCCTCGGCCTGTACCTGGGACTGCTGACCGGCATCGTGCCCGCGTTCGCCGCCGGTTCGCTCGGCTTCCTGGTCCGGTACTTCACCGGCGTCGGCCTCCCCGGCTTCGGTGTCGTGGTGATGGCCCTGTCCATCGCGAGCGTCCAGGGCGGTCTCCTCGGACTGGTGGAACCCGACATCGCCCAGTCGCCCCGCCTGCTCGTTGCCGTTCTGGTCGTGTTGATGCTCGCGCTGTACGCCCACAACCAGGGAGACAAACTCGGCGCCGAACTCCCTCGACACCTCTCGCTGACGGCGCTCCGCCAGCGAACGCTCTCAGCGGACGTCGTCGAGTTCGTTGGCAGCGTGGGCCAGGTGACCGTCCGACCCACCGGCGAGATTCACGATCTCGAGGGGTACCCGCCGCTGTCCCCGGCACTCCGATCGACACTGAAAACCGGTTCGTGGCGATTCCCCGCCGACCTCCCGCTCTCGGAACTGGCGGTTCGCCTCGAGGAACGCCTCCGGACGGATCACGACCTCGCCGACGTCGAGGTCTCCATCGATGAACGCGGCCAGGCGACGATCTCCGCCGCGCCGCCCTCGAGCGGCCTCTCGAAACGGATTCCCGACGGCCACCGGGCGGTTTCGCTCACGACGCTTGTCCCGACCGGGACGGCTCGCGGCGACGAAGTCGTCGTCGACGCCGATGGCGAACTCGTTCGAGGCACTGTCTGTAGTGTTCGGACGGAGGTCGACGAGTCGCTTTCGGCCGACGACGCGACTGAGGCTCCCGCGACCGATGACGCGAATGACGCACACTCGAGCGACGACGAACCCGTTTCCCCGCCTACAGCGAACGCATCCCGACTCGCCACCGCCGGGGGTACCGGCCGAATCACGGTCTCCCTGCCACGACGACGTGCGAGAACCGTCCTCGGCGCCGAGTCGGTCCGCCTCACGGTGAGCGCTCGAGCGACCGAAGACGCGTTCGAGGCGTTTGCGCGCCTCCGAGAGGCTGGGTACGCGATTAGACGGGCCGTACTCCGAACCGCCGATACGGCTCGTCGACTCGATTCCGACGGGAGCGACCTCGTCTGTCTCGCCCGCAGGCGGCCGGACGCGGGCGACGCTGGCACCGCGCGAGACTGGCAGTTCGGTACCGACGTCGAGAGACCGCTCGAGGCCGGCGACGAGGTGTACGTCGCCGGTCGCGAACCCGACGTCGAGGCGTTCCTCGAGCCCGACACGCGAGCGACCGTCACCGAGGGGGTACGATGATCGACGCCACGCTCACGAACCCGGACCTCCTCGTCGACGGAATCCCCCTCGTGTCGACGGGAACGTCGGAACTCGTCCTCGACGCGGTCGTGCGGATTCTCGGGTTCGTCGTCCTCTCGGGGGCCATCGGCGCCGGCGTGGCGTTCGTCTACCGATGGTACAGTGGCGACGGCATCCCGGACGGCGTCGCAGTTCTGTCAGGGCTCGTCGCGGTCGCCCTGTGGCTGAACACCCAGACCGCGCTCCAGTCCGCGATCCTGGGGGATGCGGACGTGCTCGACCCGTTGACGGCGACCTTTACCATCGCGTCGTTCGTCGCGAGCGCGATTGCAGCCGACGGCGGCCGCCGAACGGGCGATGGACTGGCGGCCGACGTCGGCACCGTCGCCACCGCCCGAACCATCGACGACGTGAGCCAGCTGGTCAGGTCAGCCGGGCGGGTCATCACCGTCGACCTCCCCGACGAGATCGAGGACGCCGAGGGCTACGATCCGGTCGACGACGACACGAAAGCGGCCGTCGCCGGTGAGACGCTGCTGTTTCCCCGCGGACTCACCGTCGCTGCCCTGCGAGAGCGCCTCGTCGACCGCCTCGAGGCCGATTACGGCATCGGCCACGTCGACCTCGAGGTGAGCCAGGACGGGACGGTCGACCACCTCGCGGTCGGGAGCGTTCCGTCGGGCATCGGGCCGACCCTCGCGCCGGGGTCGGTCGCCATGGCGGTCCGCGCCGATCCGGCCCCGGACGCCAGCCCCGGCGACGTCGTCGAGGTCTGGTCCGCCGACGGCTCTGACAGTCGCCGACTCGCGACGGCCGACCTCCGGGCGACCGCGGGGGACGTCGTTACGCTCGCGATCGGCGAAGACGACGCCGCCGGCCTCGAACCCGATCGCGAGTTCCGACTCGTGACGCGACCAAGCACGGCCGACGCGAGTCGGGGGCTTCGGGCACTGTTGCGAACGGCCGACGCGACCGTCGCGACGGTTTCCGTCGAGGCCGACGACCCCCTCGTCGACGCTCGAGTCGACACACTGCCTGGGCTCCCGCTCGTGCTCGAATCGTCGGAAGGCAATCGTGCGGAGACGACTCCTGCGCTGGTACCGTTCCCCGAAAGCGACCGGCGCCTCGAGGTCGGTGACGCCTGCTACGTCATGGGTCGGCCAGACGAACTGGCCCTGGCCCGGTCCAGGGTACGAGAGCGGGAACGGGAACAGGAGCGGTAGCTACTTGCCTCCAGCGACGATAGCCGCGAGTATGACCACGTCCACATCCACGTCCATGGAATGGAAGCTGTTCGCCGATCTCGCCGAGCACGCGGGTGACCGCGAGGTGTCCGTGGCCGCCGAACCCGGCGACACTGTCGGGGACGCCCTCGACGCCCTGCTCGAGGACCGACCGGCGCTGGCCGAGCGCGTCCTGGAAGACGGCGAGTTGCGCTCCCAGATCAACCTCCTTCGCAACGGTGCCGACGTCAGGTCACAGGAGGAGGGACTCGAGACGGAACTCGAGGCGGGAGACGAACTGGCGCTGTTTCCGCCGGTTAGCGGCGGCTGATCGGGGCCGGGATCTTTCAGTTTCGGTTGCGGTTGCAGTTTTAGTCGCAGCCGAGGTTTCGGTCACAGTCACTGCTGCGGAATACCCGCAAGTCACAACAGGAGCGTCAACACCAGTCGAATCGCCGCTCCAGCGACGAGCGTGACGATCAACAGCACCGTCGTAATCACGACGATCGGTGGAAGCTGTTTCTCCTCGTAGGTAAACAGAGTGTCTCCGAGCGACATACTCGAGGCTCCGAGTCTCGACAGTTAACCCTTTCGTCGTGTCGCGGTGGAGACGGTAAGTTGTGTTTCGGAGGTAGAAATGGTGGATTCCGATTCGAACGCCGACTCGAGCGCGCGTCCGTATCGAGTCGTGCCTTCACTCGACCCGTCCGTGAGAGCCGCTGAGATCTATCTCGAGGACGAAATCCGGTTCGTCTGAAATCGGCGCACCCGCGAACGAGGCGTCGCTGACGGTTTCGACCGTTTCAGGGATCAGGACGCGCGTCCGGTCGGCCTCGAGGCAAGCGGCGTCCCTGGCAATCGCGACGAACAGCGAGCGGGCGGCGTCCACGTCGTCCCAGGCGCTGACGCCGTATTCGACCCAGTGTTCGGTCTCGCCCGCCTCCGTTTCCCGGTCGTAGGTTCGATTGCGGTAACTCACGCCGGCGACGCCGCTCGGCCGATCGACCGTGAACACGCCCTCGTCGGCGGCGAATCGCTCGAAGTCGGCAGGAGTAAGCTCGCGCAGGGCCCACGACTCGTCCGGGTCGAGCGCCAGTCCCTGGAGGTGGTCTCGAGCCGCGCTCTGGTTCCAGTAGTGCCACGCCCGGGCCGCGTTGTCGGCGGTCGACACCGGATCGGGACCGGACGCATCGGGGTCGGGGGCGGGGTGGGCCCAGCGGAACTCCGTCGCGGGTTCGTACCCGGCCGACCGGGACGCTCCGAGCGCTGGCGCGTTCCAGGAGAAGATCATCAGTCGGCCGACGGTCGCCCCACCTTCGCGCGCCCAGTCGAAACACGCCCGGTTGAGGCGTCGGCTGAGGCCACGACGGCGGTAGTCGCGATGAATGCGCAATCCCTGGAACCAGGCCTCGTCGGGCGAGAGCATGACCGCCTGGACGAGTCCGGCAACGGAGACGTCGCCGGCGTCGCTCCTGCTCGCATCCACGAGGAACGTCCGCTTGTGGTCGTCGTCGAGGTCCTCGAGCCAGTCCGGGTACACGTACTGGAGGTAGTCCCCGCCGCGGTCGGTCCAGATGTCGCTCGTCAGTTCGACGACCGCGTCCTGGTCCTCGAGCGTCGCCTGCCGGATCTCGAGGGCGTCGTCTGTGTCGTCAGCGTCGGCCCCATCGCCAGGTTTGGTGTGACTGTCGTGCATGGCTCACCGCTGGCTCTCCCACGGGACGGATCGCTCCTGGATCTCCCCCGCGAGCGAGGTTCGCATCGCTTCTTCGGGGTCCTCGGCGTTCGCCAGTGCCCACATCAGCTTCACTTTCGCGGTGCCCGGCAGCATGTCCTCGCCCTCGAGGACGCCCGCCGCGAGCAGGTCCCGGCCCGTGTCGTAGACGCGGTCACAGACTCGCCCCTCGAGACACTGGCTGGTCACGACGACCGTCGTGCCCTCGTCGACCAGTTCCTCGACCTTCGGAATCAGGTCGGTGTGGACGTGGCCGAGCCCGGTTCCCTCGAGGACCAGACCCGCCGACCCTGCGGCGACGTCGAGGAAGGCGGGGTCCATGCCGGGAGTGAACTTGACCAGTTCGACGTCCTCCTCGAGGTCGGCCTCAACGGCGAGGTCGACCGCGTCGCGTTCGCGGTACTCGCCACGGAAGGTGACCGACTCGCTGTCGTAGTCGACCTCGCCGACCGGTTCGGCGCCGACGGTTTCGAAGGCGTCCCGGCGCGACGTGTGGTTCTTTCGGACCCGAGTTCCGCGGTGAAGCGCGCAGGTCGTGTCGCTCTCGTTCGCGTGCATGCAGACGAGTACCTCCGCGCAGTCGCTCTTGGCGGCCTCGACGGCGCAGACGGCGTTCATCACGTTGTCCGAGGACGGCCGGTCGGCCGAGCGCTGGCTACCGGTGAAGACGACGGGGACCGGCGTCTCGAGCATGAACGCGAGCGCCGACGCGGAGTACTGCATCGTGTCAGTCCCGTGCATGACGACGACGCCGTCGGCGCCGTCTTCGATCTCCTCGGCGACGGCCTCGGCGAGGTCCTGCCAGATCGGCGGTTCCATGTTCTCCGAGAGAATGTTGGCGACGACCCGGCCGCGGTAGTTCGCTCGGCCCGCCAGGTCGGGGACCGCCCGGAGGACGTCCTCGGCGTCGAACTGGGCCGTGACGGCACCCGTCCGGTAGTCGACCGTCGAGGCGATGGTGCCACCGGTCGAGATGAGCGCGATGGTGGGGAGGTCCTCGTCGAACTCGATCTCGGAGGTGGCATCGGACTCCGCTTGCGCGCTCTCGACGTCGTAGACGTCCTCGGCGAGCACCTCGAGGGCTGCCTCCTCGCGGTCGATACCGACGTTGTACCCGCCCTCGAGTTTCACCACGACGTGCTCGTCGGTGCTCGAGGGGAGCAGTACGCCCTCGTACGTCCGGCCCGCACGATCGACGCGGATTCGATCGCCGGGGGCTGGGGTCTGACTCATGGTGGTCGCTTTCGCGTCGTCGGACTTGAAAGCACGCTTTCGGGCCGGGTGACGGTGTTCGGCTCGCGGAACGGTCGCTTTCGTTTACCCGGAATCCGGTCGCATCAACCAGGGGGATATACAAGCCGGTGGCCCCCGAACGAGAACGCGTGGCTCCGGAACACGTGCTCGTCCCGCTGGATGGCTCACCGTTAGCCGACGATGCGCTCGCACACGCCCTCGAGACCTTCGACTGCCCCGTCACTGTATTGAACGTCGTCACCCCGCTCGACGCGACCATGAGCGAAGGCGGCGTACTGGAGGCCGACGAGGAGCGACTCGAGGCGGCACGCACCCATGCCGAGGAGGCGATTCGGCGCGCTCGTCGCCAGGTTTCGCCGAAGGAGCGGACGATCGAAACGGTCGTCGAGACCGGCGAACCGGCCGAAACGATCCTCGCATTCGTCGATGCCGAAGACATCGATCACGTCGTGCTGGGCGGTCACGGCGGCCCCAGGATGGGCGCCGTTCGCCGCCTGCTCGGCACCGTGGCGACGACCGTGGTCGGCGAGGCGCCCGTGTCGGTGACGGTCGTTCGGTGACGGTCGACTGGCGACGGTGAACGCCCCTTCCGTCTCCTCAACTCGTCCCGAGAAGCGACGACAACAGCCGATAGAGTCCGAATCCAATCCCAATAGACGTGACCAGCGTGAGCACCCAGAAGAGCACCGTCACCCCGATTTTTCGCCGGGAGACGCCGGCAGATCCGGCGGCCAGTCCACCGCCGATCACCCCCGATATGATGATGTTGTTGAACGAAATCGGAATGCCCAGCGCGATCGCCGTCTGGGCGATGACGAACCCCGGTACGAGCGCCGCAATCGAGCGCCGAACCCCCAGCTGGGCGTACTCTCGCGACGTCGCCTGCAGCAATCGCGGCGCCCCCATCCACGCCCCCGCCAGAATTCCCGACGCTCCGATGACGAGTAACACGACGCTCGGGAGCCCGAGTTCGGTCCCGTAGAGCGCCTCGAGCGGCCCGGTCGCCAGACCGACCTGGCTTCCGCCGCTGCTGAACGCGACGATGGCGCCCAGGACGAGCAGGAAGGACCGAATACCCCGTTCGACCGACGCGACCACCTTCCGACGGATGAACTGAAAGCCGAGGGCGGCGAACACGACGGTCGCACCGACGACGGACGGATCGACGCCGAGGACGGTCGGGCTCCCGAGCGCGTGTGAGACCAGTTCCGCGACCGACCCCTGCGAGCGGTCGGGGTGGGGGATCACCCCGAGTCGAATGTTGGCGAGAATACCCGCGACGACGGCCGCCAGCACCGGAACGCCGACGGTTTCCGGGATGTCGTCTCTGCGGAGGAGTTTCGCCGTCAAGAACGCGATACCGCCCGACGACGGTGGGACGAACAACCAGAACGTAATGATTCGTCGGTACGTGCCGAACGCCGGGTCGCCGCCAAGCGAGAGGCCGACGCCGACCATCGCGCCAGTCGTCGCGAAAGCGGCCGGAACCGGATAGCCGGAGTAGACGCCGAACGACATGAACGTCGCTGCGACCAGCAGTCCCGTCGTCGCGGCCAGCGGCGTGATCGCGACGCCGCGGATGAGTTCGGCGCCGACCGTCTCGGAGATGCTTCCGCCCTGCGTGACGGCACCCGCTGCAGCGAGAATTCCAATCAGGAAGGCGGATCGGAGCGTCGAAACCGCGTTGGCACCGATCGCCGGCGCGAACGGGGGCGAATTGCTGTTCGCACCGAGTGACCACGCCATGAACAGGCACGCGATCGTCGCGAGTCCGACGAACGTCCAGAACGTCAACGTCGCCGCCGGTACGACCGTCAGTTCCAGCATCGTCGCCACCGTTACCCTCGTCTCCAGAATCCCCTGAGTTTCTCGAGACGAGACGGGCTAACGACGGCACCCGAACGCGCGAGGATGACCGTCTCGTCGATTCGAGGGATGACCCGCTGAGGAATCGATCCGACGAGTCGCCGCTGAATCGCCCCCTGGCGCGTCACGCCGAAGACGATCACGTCGTGATCGGGTGCCAGTTCCGCTATCGTCACGGGAACGTCCTCGCCGGTTCGAACCGCCGTCTCGACCCGGATATCGGGACCGAAGACGGAATCGGGCGCATCCTCGAGCAACTGCACCCCTGCCTCGAGGTGGTCGCGCGCGGCGTCCTCGTCGACGTCCGGTTCGACGACCGAGAGGAGGTGCACCGTCGCGTCGTTGCGGGCGGCGATGGCCTTCGCCGCGAGCGTCGCCGGTCGAACGTGGGGACCGCCGGCCACCGGCACCAGGATCGAATCGACACCGTTCGCTTCGTAGCCGATTCGCTCGACGTAGAGGTCACACTGTGCGTTCTCGATGAGTTGGTCGAGGTTCGTGCCGAGGATCGCGTCGGTTCGACTCCGACTGTCGTGCCACCCGATGACGAGCGCGCGCGCGTCGGTGCGTCTAATCGCCTTGAGCACGCCGTCGGCGATCGTCCGACCGACGACGATCTCGCGTTCGATCGGGACGTCCTCGGGGGCCACCGTGATTGCCGCGTCGAGGAGTTCCTGGGTATCCTGGGCGAAGCGTTCGACGATCGTTTCGTCCTTGTATACCGAGAACGGCGAGGAACTGGGTTTGACGGCGACCGAAACGATGGTGACGTAGCTCTCGAGGAGGCGGGCGAGGTCGCTGGCGGTCCGAACAAGTTGCTCGGCGTGTTCGGGATTCGCGACCGCGACCAGTACCGGTCGATTCTCCGGAGAGCGGTCCATCGGGCTAAGTTCGACGGGCAGAAATGAATAGTTATGGTCTACGTGACGGTCTCCCGGGGACGACCTGACGGCGTACCCGTGGCTCGAGCGAGTATTGCGACGATCCGACAGCTACCATAACTCGAGCAAGCGTCGCGACGACCTGGCGGCTACCGTGGACATCGAAACGTCATGCCGAGCATTCGAGATGTCGCGGTGGTTTCAAAATGCAAACGTACCGGAACGACTCACAGACCAGTGTACGAGAGGAACGCGTACCCCAGGAAGACGAACCCCAGCACGCCGCCAGACAGGGCGATGAGCCCGCCGATAATCCGCATCGTGGTCGTCATGATTGGCGGATACTCCGGCTGTGGCTCGAGATTGGCCACGAGCACGAATACGAGTGCACTCGCCCCGAGGGCGAAACAGCCGAACGTGAGAAACGCGAGCGTGCTCATCGCGGCGAGCGGGTCACGCCTCCGTCGAATTATTGTAGCGGCTCTCGAACGCCCACTCGCCGCGGATCAGTTCGTCGACGCCTTCGGTGAGCGTGACCTCGCCGAACACGGTCGCCCGATAGTAGGCCATCTACGAGTGGCTACGAAGGGTGGTTTCTTCAGTGTTGTTGCCTCGAGAACCGTCGAGTTACCGATTTTTATTTCTCCTCGACGTGGCGAATCTCACAGGCCACGCCCCGTGTGCTCTCGACCATCTCGCGGCCGAACATCTCGGCGCGGCCGACGCCGAAGGCCTTCGGACCCTCGACGACGACCTCGTCGCCCACGCGGATGTCCTCGTCGGCGTCGACGACCCCCGGCGCCAGGACGCTTCCCTGCGGAACGAAGCCGTCGATCTCGAGGTGCTTCGTCGGCGCGTCGCTCTCGGCCCAGCGTCTCGCGCCCTCGAGCGTGAACGACAGGGTGCCGTACTGGGGGACCATCGTCGCCAGTTGCGTCTCCTCGGAATCGGTATCTCGAATCTGGAGGCGCGGATAGTGACTCGTCGTTCGGAACTCCTCGAAGAGGTCGTCGCCGGCGCCGTCGCCGAGTAGATAGTCCGCGAGCGCCCGGACGGTGTTGTGCTCGCGTTCGCGCTTCTGATAGGCGGACTCGCCCGAGAGGGCGTCGCTCAGATTTGCCAGGGACTCGTCGTCGGTCGGATGGGCGCCTCGGTCGACCGTGTAGGTCACCTCAAGGTCGAGTTCGTCCTGGACGCGCTCGACGATGTCGCGATAGCCCTCGTCGGGCACGTGGGCGACGATTCGCGGGTACGGGTTGCGCTCGAGGTAGCGCCGGAGGACGCGGGCGACGAACCCTTTCTCGTCCTCTGACCACCGCCCCGTGACGACGGTGTCGTAGTGCTGGGCCGGGTAGGTCGTCTCGAGTTCCTGGGGGACGACGCCGATGGGCGAGGTCATCGAGACGAGGTGGGCACGCCACTGGATTGCCCGGTGGAACTGGCTGTGGCTCTGGGACTCGCTGTAGGGTTTCCGGGCCGAACAGGGAACGAGCACGAGCGGCGCGTCGAACCGGTTGCGGTAGCGACTGGTCACGCGGTCGGCGAAGCGCTGGATCTCGACGCGCCGGAGGGTGTCTCCGGTCGCGGCGTCGAGGTCCGCCTCCCGGAGGATGGGCGTTCGCTCCTCGAGGTAGGTCCACTGCGCGTCGAGTTCGCGCATCGCGGCGGTGAGCCACTGTTCCTGGCGAGCCTGGCCTTCGACGTAGTCGCGCAGGCGGCCGTCCCGGATCCGCTGGCGAACGATCGCGAGTTCCGCGGCCAGGGCGTTCCGATTGTGCTCGGCGCAGTCCGCTCGCGTGAACTCCTCGCGAGGACCCTGGCAGGCCGGGCACGAACACGGCAACTCCTCGAGGTCCTCGAGGAAGTACTCGCTCTCGGTGGTGAGGTACTTGCCCTGGGTGCCCTTGATCGTCGCTCTGGCGGCGTCGAAGCAGTCGACGCCCGCGTAGGCGAGCAGGCCGACGTTTCGGGGGGTCGCGACGCCCGAGAAGACCAGTGCGGTGTCGGACGGGATGGCCTCCCGGACCGACACCACGGCCTCGACGAGCGCGGCCCCGTGGCCGACGACCGACTGCACGTCGGAGACGGCGTAGGCGTCGGTTCCCTCGTCGGCGGGGCTGGCGCTCGAGATGACGGCGACGCTCGGATAGGAGACGTCGGGGTAGTCGACGGCGAACGATTCGCGAACGGGGTCGGCCGTCCCACCGGGAAAGCCACGGTGGGGCAGGACGGTCAGCGAAGACTCGTCGCCGTTCGGAACGCCGCGGTCGGCCGCCCACAGCGAGCCGCCGTCCTCGAGCAGGTCGCCGACGAGCGCCGGGGTCGTCCGCGGCGTCTCGAGGCGGAGTTCGCCCAGGCGCGCGGCCCCGTCGCGCGCGTGGACTTCGAAGTAGTCGGTCATATCCACACTCGAGCGCGGCGGGTGAAAGAGGCTGTCGATACGGGTCGAACGCCGGGACGCGAAAATCGTAGGCTGGCGTGGCTTACTCGAGTTCGACGGTCACTTGCCCGTCGAAGGTGAGCATGATCGTCTGGGCGAGACTGCCGAAGAGGGCCTTTCCGGTCCGGGAGCGCTTGCGGCCGACGAGGAAGATGTGATCGCAGCCGTGTTCCTCGGCGGCGTCGAGAATCGCCGTCGCCTCCGTGTTCGCGTCGACGATTTTCGGGACGACGGTGAAGTCGATCTCGCCCTCGACGGTTTCGAGTGCTTCCCGTGCCAGCTGGCCAGTATTGTGGGAGAGGCGGTTTTCGATCGTATCCGTACCGTAGGCGGCGACGTGAGCGTCGCTGACCTGGCCGATTGCCTCGCGTTCGGCGTTGACCTCGTCCGTCGTGGTCATGGGAAGTAAGACGAGTTCGGCGTCCGCCCCGGCGGCGAGTTCGCCCGCGGTCTCGAGCAGCGATCGATGTCGGTCCGTGTCGTCGACGACGACGAGTCCTGTGTTCATATTTACTGATACGCTCGAGATTGTGATAGTACTTGCGTGAATACACGACTCATGGGGGACAGTATCGTGCGTCTGTGACCGTCTCACGGGGTTGGGGAGGCATGACACGGTCGAGTGAATCGAGCAACTTTTGTGTAAGGATTTGGATAGTTGGGCACTACCCATCTCTCGAGCCAACCCAACGACTTTCTCGATTCGAATCCAGGTGTCGAGCATGACCACACCGACGGAACCGGACGACTCGGGTCGGCTCGAACGGGCACTCGGGCGGGCCTGGTCCGACGACCGACCGTGGGCGCTGTTGACCAAACTCACCCAGCTCGAGAGCCGCATGGGCGGGTCGCCGGGCGAACGGGC
Organism: Saliphagus sp. GCM10025317; assembly: GCF_042663665.1. NCBI lineage: Archaea > Methanobacteriati > Methanobacteriota > Halobacteria > Halobacteriales > Natrialbaceae > Saliphagus > Saliphagus sp. GCM10025317. Next base: position 1,260,005 of record NZ_JBHTAQ010000007.1, on the reverse strand, counting down.
AGCGGCCGACCTCGTCGCCGAGGCGTTCGAACGCGTCAGCGTGGCGAACGTCGGTCTCGAGTCGTTCCCGATCCAGTACTGGGAGCGCGGGGAGACGACGTTCACCGTTACCGAGCCCGTCGAACGCGAGTTCGAGGCGCTCGCGCTCCCGTACGCCCCGGCGGCGGACCTCGAGGCGCCGCTGGTCGACGTCGGCTACGGGACCCCGGAGGAAATCGACGACGCGGGCGAGGCCGTCGAGGGAGCCATCGTCGTCGCGAGTACCACCACCCCGGCCGGCCAGCGTTTCGTCCACCGCATGGAGAAGTTCGGCCACGCCGTCGACGCCGGAGCGCGCGGGTTCGTCTTCGCCAACCACGTTCCCGGACAACTACCACCGACCGGGTCGTTACGGTTCGACCGCGAGGCAGCCATCCCCGGAATCGGCGTCAGTGCGGAGACCCACGACTGGTTGACGGAGTACGCCGATTCGCCGGCGGTTGACGCGGACGAATCCGAAAACACCCGGGCCAGCCTGCGCGTCGAGGCGACGACCACGGACGGCTCGAGCCAGAACGTCGTCGGCACCCTCGGCCCGGACACTGACGACGAACTCCTCCTGCTGGCTCACTACGACGCCCACGACGTCGCCGAAGGAGCCCTCGACAACGGTTGTGGCGTCGCGACGGTCCTCGGGGCAGCCTCGATCCTTGACGCTGTCGAGTCGGACCTCGGGTGTCGGGTCCGCGTCGCCGCCGTTGGCTGCGAGGAAATTGGGCTACTGGGCGCCGAAGCCCTGGCCGAGCGCCTCGACCTCGAGTCCGTCCGCGCCGTCGTGAACGTCGACGGGGCGGGCCGGTTTCGGAATTTGCAGGCGTGCTCCCACGCCTCAGAAGAGATGCGGGCGCTAGCGACCGAAATCGGGGAACGCTACGGTCAGCTCGTCGTTCACGAACCCGATCCGCATCCGTTCAGCGACCACTGGCCGTTCCTCCGGGCCGGCGTGCCCGCCCTCCAGTTACACAGCGAACCGGCCGGCGGCGGCGAACGAGGGCGTGGCTGGGGACACACGGCCGCCGACACTCGTGACAAGGTCGATCCGCGAAACGTCCGAACGCACGCGATGCTCGCGGCAGCCCTGGTTCGCAAACTCTCGAGGCGAACCCCGCCCCGAATCGACGGCGCGGATCTCCGGGAGGCGTTTCGAGAACAGCACTACGAACCGGGAATGCGCGCGTCGGATACCTGGCCTCGCGCCTGGGATTGAACGGGACGCTCCCTCGAGACCGGTTACTGACACCGATCAGGCGTCCGGGGCCCCCTCGAGAATCACCACCCCGCTCGAGGCGCCGATTCGCTCGGCGCCGGCGTCGATCATGTCCAGGGCTTCTTCGTAACTCCCGACGCCGCCGCTCGCCTTGACGGGGAGGTACTCGCTCATCAGTTCCACGTCCGCGACGGTGGCCCCGCCGTCGGCGAACCCGGTCGACGTCTTGACCATCGTCGCGTCTGCCGCCTTCGCCGCCTCGCAGGCCGCGCGCTTCTCCTCGTCGGTCAGCAGCGCCGTCTCGATGATCACCTTGACGGGGATTGGGACGGCCGCGACCAGTTCCTCGAGTTCGGCCTCGACAGCGTCCGTCTCGCCGGCTTGCAGGAGACCGACGTTGATTACCACGTCGAGTTCGTCGGCACCGGCCTTCCAGGCGAGTTCGCCCTCGAGGTGTTTCACCTCGTGGTCGTGCTGGCCGTGTGGGAAGCCGATGACGGTCGCGAGCGTGACGTTCGGGTGGGTTTCGGCGGCACCTTCGACCGCGTACGGCGGAATGCAGGCGTTCATCCCGTGTTCTGCAGCCTCGTCCAGGACGCGTTCGACGTCGGACGGCGTCGTCTCGGGGCCGAGGACGGTGTGGTCGATCAGGGGTGCGAGTTCGCTGCGGTCCATACCGGCCCGACTCGCTCGTGGGATAAAAAGACGCCCGGTAGTGTGCGGTCTCCGGACCGACGGTCGTGGCAGTTACCTCGAGACGGCGACCTCGCGTTCGCCGGCAATCGGTACAAGACCTCGAACTCGCGGGCAGTCACCTCGAGACGTCGACCTCGAGGTCGTCGCGCTCGACGGCGAGTCGGAACGTGGGAACCGTCCGATACTCGACGTCGACGACGTCCTTGCGCCGGAGACTCTGGAGACCGGATCGGACGTCCTCGACGTCGGGGTCGACGTCGAACGCGTCCCGGAGGGCGTGGAGGACGGCGACGACGCTCTGGGAACGCTCCTCGGGTCCGGCGAGTACCTCGACGATTTGCGCCTGGAGTTCGGGGACGCGGATCCGCGAGGGCGGTCCCTCGCCTTCCTCGCTGACGACGCCGGGTTCGACGTCGACCAGGTCTGCCGCCTCGGGGGTCGCCCGGATCAGGCTGTTGTCGTCCCGAAAGTAGTAGTCACCCAGCTCGTTCTCGAGGAACTGGTGGACCTCGCTCCCGCTCTCGAGGTTCCATCGATCCTGCAACTCGCTGTTTTTCGTCGGCTGTAGCTCCACCACGTCCGCCAGTCGATCGCGAGCCTCCTCGGAGAGCGTCATCCTCGTATCACCTCGACGTACGGGGGTCCGCTATTTTTGCGTTGCGTCACGGGGACGGGACCCGAGTCGCGATTGGACTCGACCAGCGACGGGGTAGGCCTGCGGCGAGACTCCGGTACCCGTTACGCTTCGACGCGAACGTCGAATCGCGTCGTGATCAGGGTTCCAGCGGGTTTGGTCTGGAGGAACAGCCGGTACCGACCGGGCGTTGGAAATCGTACGCGGAACGCCGCGTGACCGCTCTCGGCAGCTGTCTCCTCCGGGTGAACGTGGAGGTATGCCAGATCGCCTTCCCGTAGCGCGACGAGATGACCGAGCGCACCAAGGTATCGGTCTAAGCGGGCGACGGCCCCGTCCTCCGTCAGGACCTCGAACTCCAGCTCGGCGGTTTCGCCGGCTTCGACGTCGTCCGCCAGGAGTTCGACTTCGTACCCGTCCGCGGCATCGCGTCGCGACGATCCGGGTCGCGGCTCGACACCATCGTCGCCGGAGGCGAACAGGTCGTACCCGAGCGTCGTCGCCCGCCCGTCGACGACCACGTCCACAAACGCACGATAGACGCCTGGGTCGGGAAACGTGAGCCGCTCGAGTCGCCAGGTTCCGTCCGACTCCAGTTCGGGGTGGCGGTGCTGAAACCGGGTCAAATCTCGACGCACCACGATGAGGTGAGCGCGCTGCCCATGGGCGGTCTCGAAGTCGGTCACGACCGACCCGTCCTCGACGATTTGGAACGACCAGTTCGTCCGCTCTCCCGGATCGAATCGCGTCTCTGACGGAACGAGTCGGAGACCGTTCGCGGCGAGCGAGAGGCCGGCCGGCACGGCGTGTCCGGCGGCGTCCATTTCTCGAGTTGAGTTTCGAGAATCGTCATGACCGTCGTGATCGGAGTGGTGTTCCATACCGTTCGGAACGGTCGCTATCCACGTAATTACGGTGCGCGCAGAATCGTCGACGTCGACACCGCGCCCCGATTGAACGTCGTCACCCCGTTGGAATCCCTCAACGGAGTGATCGGTTCGGATTCGAGTTGTCAACGAAGCGTAGTGCCGACGGTAGCAGGGGATCTACACCGGTCGGCGGCCATTGCAGCACAAACTGAAGTGTAAGCATTACTCGAGCGCGTCGACGCGCGAGAAGACGAACTCTCGCAACAACTTCCCGGCCAGCGAAGCGGCCTGGCCATCGTCGCGGTCGTTGACTTCTACCGCGTCGAACCCGGTGGCGTGTGGTGCGACAGTCCGTACGACGTCGCGCATCGTCCGGGGCTCGAGGCCGAACGGCTCCATCGTCCCCGTGCCCGGCGCGTAGGCCGGGTCGGCGCCGTCGATGTCGACGCTGAGGTACGCCTCTCGACCCTCGAGGCGGTCCTCGAGTTCGGGGACGAACGCCGCGGCCTCCTCGGGAGGAACGACGGTCACGTCGTCCTCGCTCGCCCGCTGCCACTCCTCCTCGCTCCCTGTCCGCGCGCCGAGGATGATCGCCTCCTGGACGTCGATGTCGGGTGCGTCTTCGTAGTCGCCGGGATCGAGAATCCGGCGAGTCACGCAGGCGTGACTGAGCGGATTGCCGTCGTACTCGCTCCGCAAGTCGAGGTGGGCGTCCAGACAGACGAACACGTCCGGGTCAACCGCGCCCGCGCCCGCCGCCGAGACGGTGTGCTCGCCGCCTAGCAGTAGGGGGACGGCGTCGTCCCAGTGGACGTCGCGCAGGGTACCCTCGAGAAACTCGAGGTACTCGTCCACCGCGTCCCACGCTCGAATATCGCCCGCGTCGTGGACGCCGCAGTCGGTGAATCGCCGGCCCGTCCGGTAGTCGTAGTCGTCGAACGTCTCCGAAAAATGGCGGATGCGTCGGGGACCGAAGCGAGTCCCCGGCGCGAAGGTCGTCGATGCGTCGAGGGGCGCACCGACGACAACGAAGTTCGCCTCCGTTCGATCGGCGGTCGCCCCCGGGTACATCAGACGATCTTGCGCTGGCCTTCCATCTCGAGGTACTCGATGTTGTCGTCGGGGGACGCGTCGACGTCCTCGGGAATGCGCATCGTGATGGTCTCGTAGGTCTCGAGGTCCATGACCTGCATGTCGTTGCCGTCGACGGAGACGATCTGACCCTGTTTGCGGTTGATGATCGGGACCCAGATCTTCGCGTCGACAGGCTGGGACAGCGACCGTCGCTTGCCGTCGAAGACGCCTCGAGCCTCGATTCGGGCCTTGGCGCTGCCGTGTTTGCCGGGCTTTGCCGTCGAGTAGGAGTCGATTTTACACGCTGCGTCGTCGATCAGGACGTAGCCGCCTTCTCCGAGGTCGCGAACTTCTTTCTGTTGCTTCGCCATACAGCGGGGTAATCAATCGAACGTGATAAAGGGATTGAATCGCGCTCTGTGTCGAATCGACGGCCTCGAGCGGTCGATCGGCCCGGAATAGTGGGGACCGCGAATCGCGTCGTTCAGGTCGCGCTGATCCGGGGTGCCACGAGGTACTCCACGTCGCCGCCTCCCTCGGCGAACTCGTAGCGGATCGACAGCGGTTTCTCGGTTCCCAGCCCGAGACCGACGTCGACGCCGCCCGGCATCGCCCGGTTGATCGAGGCGAGGTAATCGACGGAGAACAGGGAGACGGCGTCGGCTGGTTCGAGATCCACCAGGTCGGCCGCCGACAGAGTCAGCGAGACGTCGTCCGTATCGCCGTCGGCGCGGACCTCGAACACCTCGTCGGCGGCGTCGAGTTCGAACTCGAGGTGCGTCGAGACCATCTCGGCGGCCCGCACCGAGCGATCGAAGGTCTCGGCACTGGCGACCACCGCTCCCGCGAGGTCGAACGCGTCGCTCGACCCCTCTCGCGGGGAGCGAATCGTCTCCGGATCGAGGAGCGCGAGCGTGTACTCGAGTTCGTCGATGCGAATCGACAGCGTCCGGCTTTCGGCTTTCACCTCGAGGGCGACGAGCTGGTCGCGGTCAGCGATTCCGACGACGTTGCGAAGTCGCTCGAGGTCGATTCCGAGGTGATCGGGAGCCCCCTCGAACGATTCGAAGGCGGTTCGCTCGAGCGTGACGTCCGCTCGGACGACGGTCGCCGCGTCGATCGCCGCGAGGCGGAGCCCGTCGGGATCGACGTACAGGTGACACTCGTCGAAGACGGCGTGCGCGACGTCGACGGTTCGTTTGATCGTTTCGGCGTCGATCACGCCACAAAACGTCGTGGTAGCGCTCGAGTTCGACTCCTGAACTGTTTGCTCGACCATACCACCTCAACCTCGAATGGGAAGGATAAGTGTTCCTAGATGAATTTGATAGATACCTCATAATAGGTTATCTATATATGTGTATAGAATAGTAGATAACCCATATCCGAGTATGAAAGACGACAGTCGTCCCCGCGGAATCCTGAGCAGCGCCGACCGCGCGTTCCTGCGCGGCGAGTCCGACCTCGCGAGCGTCCAGTCCGAGCGAAATACGCGGGCTCGCATCCGCGAACGACTCTACCACGGCGTTCGCGACTTCGAACTGCTCGTCGAATCGCTCTCCGACGACGACCGGAAACTCGTCTTCGAGAAACGGTTCGGCGAAATCGACGGCACCGAGGCGTTCGACGCGATGGTCTCGGCCGTGGCCTTCCTCTACCTGGCCGCGGACGACACCGACCTCGAGTTCCAGACCCTGTTGACGGAGGGGATCAACCTCGCCGAAGCGCGCCGGGACCGCGCCGCAACGGTTTCGCTGGACGTGACCTACCAGTCGCTCACCGTCGATCAGTTGCGACACAAACTGAAGCGAGGCGAACCCCTCTCGCTCACCGAAATCGCCTATCTCCACGACAGCGAGGAGATTCGACGGGACGAACTGGCGCGGTACTTCTCCGACGTCGACGTGGACGAGATCGACGACGGACGAATCCAGTCGAAGGTGACGAGCTTTTGACTCACCTGATCACGCGGCTCACCCGCTCGAGACCCTCCTCGAGTTCCTCGGTCGGCAAGCCGAAGCCGATGCGGAAGTAATCCTCGAAGCCGAAGAGGTCGCCCGGCGCGAGCACGACGCTCTCTTCCTCGACGACCGTCCGGCAGAACTCGGTCCCGTTCTCGAACCCGTCGGGAATCGTCACGAATCCGTTGACGCCGACGGGGTCGTACCACTCGAGGCCGTGGGCGTCGACGAACTCGCGAACGCGGTCGCGGTGGGTCGCCGCGAGAGCGCGGTTCTCCTCGAGGATGTCGTCTTCTTGCTCACCGAGGGTCTGTTTCGCGACGTGCTGGCCGAAGATGGAGGGCGAGATGGTGGTGTAATCCTTCCAGGTCCAGGCGGCCTCGATCACCTCGCGGTCGCCGACGAGCCAGCCGAATCGGGTGCCGGCGAGGCCGTAGGCTTTCGTGAGGCTGGTGGTCGAGAGCCCGCGAGGGCCGAGACTGGCGACCGGCGGCAGTGGATCGTCGGCGAGCAGGCGATAGACCTCGTCACAGAGCAGGTAGGCGTCGTTGTCCGCCGCCAGGTCGTAGAGCGCCTCGACTCGCTCGAGCGGATGGTACCGCCCCGTGGGATTGTTCGGGTTGTTGAGGACGATGACCCGGGTGTCGGGACGGATCGCGTCGGCGACCGCGTCGACCTCGAGTTCCCACGTCGGCGGCTCGAGCGACACTCTCGTGACCTCACCGACGGCCTCGGGAACCGCGTGGAGCGCCTGGTAGGTGGGCGTGACGACGACGGCGTGGCCGTCGCCTGCGGCTCGCGACGACCTCGCCGACCCGTCGGCGCCGAGTAGCGACAGAAACGCCAGGAAGTTCGCCTCCTGGGTGCCGACGGTGAAGAGCACCTCGTCGGCCTCCCGGTCGTAGCGGTCCGCGATGTCGGCCCGGAGATCGGGATCGCCATCGGTCGGAATCACGTATCCCAGGTCGCCGGGATCGGTGTCGAATCGACTTGCCGGCAGGCTTCGAATCCCGCTCTCGGCGAGCATGATATCCGCCTCGTGTTCGTACTCGGCGAACCAGCGCTCGAGGCCGAAGGGTTCGATGTGCATGCCAAAATGAGAGGGACGAGACGGCAAAGAGGCACCGACTCGTTCGCAGAGAAACCCGACTTGCTACCACCGGAATCCGACTCGCCTACCACCGGAATCCGACCCGCTTGTCGTCCGCCGGCGGCTCGAGCGGACTCGGCGGCAACTCGGTGGCAACCTCGGGGTCGTTGTAGACGCCGGGGGCGACGTCGTTGGGGCCGTCGGGATAGTACAGCGCGGCCAGCAACTGAATTTGCCCGCGACCGACGCCGAGTTCGAACTGCCCGCCGCCGTAACACCGAATCCCGCGCTCCTCGCAGTAGGCGATCGTCTCGAGCAACGACTCGAGCGAGCCGAATCGGGAGGGCTTGACGTTCAACCACCGCGGCTCCCACGGCAATGACCCGACGTCCTCGACACTGTGAATCGGGGCGTCCCAGGAGAGCCGGTTCCGAACGTCGGGCACCTCGAGCAGCGGGCGCGTCTCCTCGGTTACACCCGGATCCTCGATCACGGCCTCCGGGAACGACTCGAGGATGCGCTCGTAGAAGTCCGGATCCGACGGGACGTCCACCTCGGTCCCCTCGTACTGCCCCTTCAGGTCGAGGATTCGGACGGCGTCGGTCGCCACCAGGTCGTCGACCACGGCGTCGGTCCACTCGGGCGTTGGATCGAGTTTAAACTCGAGGGACGGAACGGCATCGCGAAGGTGCTCGACCCGATCGGTCGACGGCGGCTCCCCGAGGCGGGTGCTCGCGACGAAGCGGAGCGGTTTCGGTTCGCGGTCGAGTGCGTCCCCAAGCGAGGTTCCGGCCTGGCGCAGCGCCAGGTCGAGCGCCGCGCTCTCGAGCGCCCAGCGACGGTAATCCCGGAAGTCCTTGCGGTCGGGTGGGCCCGCCGGAAACAGGTTCAGGTCCTCGAGTCGATCCGAGAACGATGCCAGCGTGAACTCGCCCTCGAGGCCGTCGGTCGGCAACCCGACCTGATGGAGGGCGTCGTGTTCCTCGGCGTCGTAGGTGACGTCTTCGCCGCGTCCCGTGACTTGCTCACTACTCGAGTGCGGTCCCGAGAGCGCGACCTCGGTCGTCACCCGCGTAAAATCGCTCGACGTGTCCCGCTCGAGTCGCTCGAGTTCGACGTCGGCGACGTGTACCTCGAGGTCGGCGAGACGGTCGAAGTCCGTATCCATACGTCTCGTTGGGTTGCCAGACCGATGAACGTTCGTGCGCTCGTGGCGCTCGAGCCCGGCCGATCGCCACTGACTGGCCTCGATTACTCCTGCTCCCGACGCTGTCTGAGATTCTGGCGCGTGAACTGCGGTTTCGTCGAGATGGAACTCGGCGTCCGGAACGACCAGTAGAGGACGATCGAGAGGACGGCCGAAAAGATTGCCGCGACGACCGCCGCGATGGGTGCGTCGAGCGCGTAGAGCACCCCCATAGAGAACAGCGACATGGTCAACAACATGCCGTAAACGAGCCGTTTCGCCAGGGTGGCGAATACCTGATCGCTGTCCTCGACCCCGACCCGGACGAACTGGTCGTCCCGTTCGAATCGGTCGAGCATCCGCTCGAGTTTCGGCGGGATCCTGACGGCGGATCGACTGGCGTCCCTGACCTCGCCCGCAGTGTCCTCGAGGACCCGCTGTATCGACTCCTCGCGGTAGCCCTGCTCGGTGAGGTAGTCCGTCGCGGTAGCGATGAAGTCGAAGTCGGGATCGAGGGTCACGCAGACGCCCTCGACGACGGTCGCCACCCGGAGCACGAGCGCAAGGTTCTTCGGGAGACGGAACGGGAACTCGTAGATCGAGTCCTCGATCTGGCCGACGATCTGCTGGACGCGGTACTGCTCGATGTCCTCGCCGCGCGCGTCGGCGATAGCGAGTTCCATCACGTCGGCCATCACGGCCCGGTCGGCCTCGGGACTCAGCGTTCCGATCGCGATGAGGGAGTCGAGGATCGCGTCGATGTCCTGGTTGGCAATCGCAATGTAGAACTCGACGATCCTGTCCTGGACGAATTCGTCGACGCGGCCGCTCATCCCGAAGTCGTAGAAGACGATCCGTCCGTCGTCGGTCACCGCCAGGTTTCCGGGGTGGGGATCGGCGTGAAAGACCCCGTCGTCGATGATCATCTGGAGGTACGATCGCTGGAGGTTCTCCGCGACCTGCTGGCGGTCGATTCCCTTCGCGTCGAGTTCGCCGACCTGATTGATCTTCGTCCCGTCGATGTAGGCCATCGTCAGGACCCGATCGCTCGAGTAGGCCTCGTACACCTCCGGAATGAGAAACCGGTCGTCGTCGGCGAAATTCGAGCGAATCTCGGCGAGCATCCGGGCCTCGCGATGGTAGTCCATCTCCTCGCGAATCGTTTTCGCGAACTCGTCGGCCAGGTTCTCGAGGGAGAACGACCGGGATTCGTCGACGAACCGAATCAGTACCGGAAGCGACCACCGGATCACCCGGAGGTCGGCCTCGACGAGCGTCTCGATTCCCGGCCGCCGAATCTTGACGGCGACGTCGTCGCCGTCGATCGAGGCACGGTACACCTGCCCCAGACTGGCGCCGCTGATTGCGTCGGTATCGAAGTCCTGAAAGCGGGTTTCGACCGGGCCGAGGTCCTCCTCGAGCACGACTCGCGCGTCGGCCCAGTCGGCCGGGGGTACCTCGTCCTGGAGGGCCGAGAGCACGTCGATGTACGCCGGGGAGGACGTCCGGGCGCGTCGAGAGCAACTGCCCGAGTTTGATGAACGTCGGACCGAGGGTGAGCAACGACTCGAGCAGGACTTCCGCGCGCTCGCGATGGGTCTCCGAGCCGACGCGGCGTGGCCGTCCGAAGACGAGCCAGCGGCGGCGGTCGCGGGCGTACGCCAGCAACAGCGGCAGGAAGTGCCACGCGACGACGACGAACCGTCGATACGCGCGAAGGATGCCCAGGTCAGGTCACCCGGGTTAGACGTCCCCGTCGGCGTCTCCATCGGCGTCTTCGGCAGTCGAGTCCTCGGGGTCGCTCACGACGTCGATCGGCGTCCTATCGGATCCCTCCCGTTTCGGCAGGGCGAGTTCGAGTACCCCCCTATCGACGCTCGCCTCGGCGTTCGACTCCGTCGCGTCGTCGGGCAGGGGGAGGTCGACGTCGACAAAGAGCGGACGGTTCTCCTCGAGGTAGTGGTACTCCTCGGGGAGATCCTTCTGGCGGCGGGCCTCGATCCGAATGCGGCCGTCTTCGACGGCGACGTCCACAGTCTCGGCAGCGACCCCTGGCACGTCGAGCACGAGGAGGTAAGAATCGTCGCTCTCGAGGAGATCGAAGAACGCGGCGTCGGAGAGGTCCCGGAGGGCGTCGCGCAGCGCTGACATAGTGACCGGTTCGAACGCCGCGACGAAAAAGGCCGCGGTCCCGACCGGTCGTTCTCGGGCCACCGGGCGGGTCAGATACCGCCGACGCCGACGGCGAGAGAGATGACGAGGAACAGGACGCCCGCGAACGCCGAGAGCAGTCCCCGGACCGCGACGCGGCGTGCCGCACGGCGCTCGGTCACGTCGAAGAGCAGAAACGGCGGGCCGAGCAGGCGTTGGCGAACGCGAGCTAGGAGTCCCGACTCTGGTGGGACCGACCGCTCGACGACGGCGTTCACCTGTCCCGTCTCTCGAGAGGCCGTCGTGTCTCGCCGGGCCGTCCCGAGCAGGTGAACCGACTCCCCGACGTCCAGTCGCCGCTCCAGGTAGCGCCGGTCCCGCCCGGTCGAAATCTCGAGCGGGCCCAGCGAGAGGCTCGTGTTCTCGTCAGAGACATCCTCGTCGCGCTCGATGTAGTGGGCGATCGGTGTCGGTGGCGTCTCGCCTCCCTCGACGCGAATCCGCGCGTCTGCCGTAAGACGCAGGTCCGCCCCTCGCGGATTGACCAGGACGTTCCCCGACTCGTCCTCGAGGCGGAACGGCACGACCTGAGTCCCGCCGTCGATTTCGACCCACTTCGTGGTGCTCCCCGTGTTGGTCGACTTCCGGCGTTTCTCCTCGACGGCGTACTCGACGGCGACACAGGCCGTTTCGGTGAACGGCGACTCGAGGACGTCGTCCCAGGCGAGCACGGTTCCAGACAGTTCGACGGACCCGCCGTTCGGCGTGTCTAGTACCGTGTGCGGCTCGCGTGCGAAGAGCCGATAGGCGAAGCCCAGTTCGCGGAGCCCGTAGCCCAGAAGGGCGACACCGAGGAGCATACCGAGGGCGGCCAGAGAGAGGACCAGGACGGACATGTTCGGATTCCAATTTGTCGGCGAGAGTAAAAGTCGTCGGGTTCGCGGCCGACCCGCACGTTTTTCATCGTCGGCCGTCCCTCTTTGCGGTATGAAGGGTGCCGACCACGACCGCACGGAGTCGGGGTTCCGAGTGAGAACCCGCGTCGACGACGCCCGATCGACCCTCGAGGCGGCGCTCGAGGAGCGAAGCGTCCGGTGTGATCAGGAACGCGTGGCGCTCTCACGCGCCGACGGCCGCGTCCTGGCCGAGCCAATCACCGCCGACGTCGACGTCCCCCACTACGAGCGAGCGGCGATGGACGGCTACGCCCTGCGAGCGGCCGTCACGTTCGGTGCGAGTGAACGCTCACCCGCGGTCTTGGCCCTCGAGGATCAGCCCGACCCCGAAACCGCGCTCCCCCCGGAAACGGCCCGTCGGGTCCACACCGGGAGCGCTGTCCCCGCCGACGCCGACGCGGTCGTCATGCTCGAGCACGCCGAATCGCTCGGGGCGACGGGCGAACTCGAGGTGCTCGACGCGGTCGCCGAGGGCGAGAACGTCGCGCCCGTCGGGGAGGACGTCGAGGCTGGCCAGAAACTGTACGAACCGGGCCATCGACTGCGCCCCTCGGACCTCGGCCTCCTCCGGTCGGCGGGGACCGACCGGTCGCTCGTCTCGAGTCGACCGACCGTCGGCGTCGTGCCGACCGGCGAGGAGGTCGTCCAGGCCGATCCCGACCCCGGCGAGGTGATCGAGACCAACGGGCTGACGGTCTCGCGACTGGTCGGGCGCTGGGGCGGTCGCGCGACCCACCGCGAGGTCGTGACGGACGACGCCGAGGCGCTTCGCGTGGCGATCCAGCGCGATCTGACGAAGGACATCGTCGTCACGACCGGCGGCTCTTCGGTCGGCCAGCGGGATCTCCTGCCGGAGGTGATCGACGACCTCGGCGAGGTGCTGGTTCACGGCGTCGCGCTGAAACCCGGTCACCCGGTCTGTCTCGGAATCGTCGAGGAGACACCGGTGCTCGCGTTGCCGGGGTACCCGGTAGCGTGTCTCATCAACGCGGTCCAGTTCCTGCGGCCGACGCTCGCGTGGCTCCAGGGAACCGAGGCGACCCCGCATCCGACGGTGGCGGCACGTCTTGAGCGAAAGATTGCCTCGGAACCGGGAACGCGAACGTTCGCTCGGGTATCGCTCGAGGGGAATGAGGGACTCGAGGAGGCGGACGAGGCAGTCGAGGAGACGGAAGACGGACACGAGGAGAGGAAAGAAGGCGGGAGCTGGTCGCGACCCCCACGCGAGCGAGCGGGTCGGGCGTGCTCTCGAGCGTCGCGCTCGCCGACGGCTGGGTCGTCGTTCCAGAGGACCGAGAGGGGATCCCGGCGGGTGAGATGGTGGCGGTGGAGAACTGGGAGCCCTGGTTCTGAAGGACTGATCGACGAGGCGTCGGACTGTGGCGAACAGGCGACACACTGCGACCGCGATCCGTCGTGTCGCACGACCGCCGCGCGGATCGCGTCTCGAGTCAGTTCACGCCGAGGTTGGCCGCTCCTTCGTATATAAACCTCCTCACAGTGATCGGAGCGCAGTGAGCCGAGCGCGCCGACGGACACTCGAGGTTTTTACCGCATCGCTTCCAAGAACGCCCATGGCCCGCAAGGAATTTCGGGATCTCGCGACACCCGAGCAAGCCCACGAGGCGATTCGGTCGCTGTCGCTCGAGGGCGGCATCGACCGCGTTCCCCTGTCAGAGGCGCGCGGCCGGGTACTGGTGACGCGCGTCGACGCCGAACTGGACGTCCCCGGGTTCGATCGCTCGAGTCTGGACGGCTACGCCCTCCGCGCGAGTGATACGTTCGGCGCGGACGAGGCCGACCCGGCTCGCCTCGAACTGGTTGGGGAGGTCCACGCTGGCGAGAGGCCGGGACTCGAGGTCGGATCCGGCGAAGCGGTCGAAATCTCGACCGGGGCGGTGATGCCGCCCGGGGCCGACGCGATGGTTCCCGTCGAGCGGACGGACATCGAGGATGAGACGGTCCTGGTCCGCACGAGCGTCGCGCCGGGAGACAACGTCATGTTCGCCGGGGCTGACGTCGCCGCCGGCGAGCGCGCGCTGGGGCCGGGGACGCAGCTGACGCCGCGGGAGATCGGCCTACTCTCGGCGCTGGGCGTCGACGAGGTCCCCGTTCGTTCCCGTCCCCGCGTAGGAATCGTCTCGACCGGCGACGAACTCGTTCGCCCGGGCGGCGACCTCGAGAGTGCCCGCGGGCAGATCTACGACGTCAACAGCTACACGGTCGCGGCGGGCGTCGAGGAGGCAGGCGGCGAGGCGGTACTCTACTCGCACGCTGGCGACGACCCCGCCGAGATGGAGCGCGTGCTTCGGGAGGCGGCCGAGGAGTGCGATCTCGTGCTCTCGTCTGGATCGACGAGTGCGAGCGCGGTCGACGTGATTTACCGCGTGATCGAGGAACAGGGCGAGTTGCTGCTGCACGGCGTGAGCGTCAAACCCGGGAAGCCGATGCTGATCGGGCGTCTCGAGCGGTCGGATTCGGCGGGACAGTCCGCCTACGTCGGCCTCCCCGGCTACCCCGTCTCGGCGATGATGGTCTTCCGGACGTTCGTCGCGCCCGCCATCCGCGAGGCGGCTGGCGTTCCCGAACCCGAGACGGCGACGTTGACCGGCCGCCTGGCTCGAGAGGAGCGATCCGAGCAGGGCCGTCATCGCCTGCTTCCGGTCGGCGTCACGACCGACGGCGACGGCGAGTACCTGGTCTACCCCGTCGACAAGGGGAGCGGGGCGACGACCAGCCTCGTCGAGGCCGACGGCGTCGTCGAAATCGACGCCGACACGGACTACCTCGAGGTCGGCGCAACACTCGAGGTCCGGCTGTTCTCGCCCGATCGTCGGCTCCCGACGCTGTTCGGCGTCGGCGAGGACGATCCGACCCTCAACCGCGTCCTGGATCGCCTCGAGCGACCACGATACCTCCCGATCGGATCGCGCCCCGCACTGCGGCGGCTTCGGACGGGAGCTCCTGACGTGGCCGTGGTCGCCGGGCCGGTCGAGCCGGATCGCGAACCCGAAGGTATCGAACTCGGCTCCTGGAATCGAGAGTGGGGGCTGATCGTACCTGCGGGGAACCCGGTCGAGGTCGAAGGGCTCGAGTCGCTCGTCGACCGCGACCTGCGGTTCGTCAACCGGACGACCGATTCGGGGTTGCGAACGAGCCTGAGCGTCGCCCTCGCGGAACTCGCGGACGAACGCGGCCGGGACCGCCATGACCTCACCGCGGCCATCGACGGCTTCGATTTGGGACTACGCGCCCACGAGAGCCCTGCTCGACGGGTCATCGCCGGGGAAGCGGACGTCGCGCTCGGACTCCAGGAGACCGCGGAGCGATTGAGCCTCGGATTCGTTTCCTGCGGCGAGCAACCCGTCCGGGTCTGGGCGGCGGCCGACCGCGTGGACAAACCGGGCGTTCGGGAACTCGAGTCGGCTCTCCACGAGAAACTCGAATAACGCACGGAGACAGTCTCAGGGCCCCGGTAGTCAGGATCTTCGAAGTAGCAGTTTTACGCCCGAGCGGTGTAGTGTGCGTGATGTCGACGATTGCCGAGTTTCGGATCCCGGCCTCGGATACGGCGATGGAGACGACGTTCGAGCGCGCCCCACAGGCCAGGCTCGAACTCGAGTCCTCGGTGTCGAAGACGCTCCCGTCGATTTGGGTCTCGGGGACGACCTGCGAGGTGATCGAGAACGCCTTCGCCGCCGACGACACGATCGAGCGATTCGAACTGGTCGCGAGTGCCGAAGACCGACTCCTCTACGACGTCGACTCCGAGCGCGCGCAGTACCTCTACGACGAGTTGCTATCCTCTGGCGGCTCGTTGCTCGAGGCGAGCGGCGTCGATTCCTGGTGGCAGTTCAAGATGCGGTTTCGGACGCGCGAACACCTCGTCGACACCCACGAGACGCTCGAGAGCCAGGACATCGTGGTCGATTTGATCCGCGTCACCGACGTCACGACGGTGTCGACGGGGAACACGCGGCTCACGCCGGAGCAACACGAGGCGTTGACGGCCGCGTTCGAGAAGGGGTACTTCAAGATTCCGCGCCAGATTTCGATGGAGGAACTCGCGAGCGACCTCGGCATCTCCCACCAGGCACTCTCGGAACGGTTGCGTCGCGCGTACGGGACGCTGGTCGACGCGGAGGTACAGCCGGTGAACGAGCAGACGACCGACTAGAACAGTTCCTCGAACGATTGGACGCGGTAGTCGCCGAGCACGCAGCGTCCGCGCCTGTCGTGGCCGACGCGTTCGACGTGGATCGCGTCGAGACCCGCGTTCCAGGCAGCGCCGACGTCGCCAGCACCGTCGCCAGCGAGGACGCCCCGGTGTCCGTTTTTCGCGACGCCCAGGTTCGTCATCACCCGTTCGACGGGCGTGGGGTCGGGCTTCCAGCCCGTCTCCGGGGTACAGCACAGCACGTCGTCGAACCAGTCGCGAATCCCGACGTGGTCGAGGACTGGATCGGCCAGGAACTGCTGGCAGTGGGTGACGAGGCCGACCGGCGTCTCGAGGTCGCCGACGAAGGCGGCGTCCTCGTGGAGGTACGTCTGTTCGGCGCGGACGAGCGGATCCTCCTCGGCGTGGAAGGCGTCCCAGAACGCCGACGGCTCGATGCCCCAGGCCCTGAGCTGGGCGTCGCGGGAGCCGGTGAGGCCGTTCCAGAGGATGTCGGCCTCCCGGTCGGTGAACTCCCGGCTGAGTCGGTCACCGACGCGGTCGAACACCTCGCGGGTGTAGGACCACTCGACGTCGACCAGGGTTCCGTCGAGATCGAGGAGCCAGAAGTCGTACTCCGAGACCATGTGGAGCTACCAGTAGTCGTCCCGCTTATAAGTGTGTGTCGCCGCGAGCGCCGTCGCTCTCGGTTCGCCGATTTCCCACGTTATTCGTGTCGCCCGTCACACGTCCTTCACGTCGCCCGTCACACGTCACTTCCTCATGAGCGCAGAACTCACCGGCGCGGTGTCTCGAGCCTGACCTCCCTCGTCTCGACGCCGGCACAGGAAGGACAGACGAACCGGTAGTGGATGGACCGTCCGGACGTCGTCACGTGCCAGCCCGCGTCGTCGCCGTCGTAGCCGCACTCTCGGCACCGGGCGCTGGTTCGATCGAGTCGCTGGCGCAGCCTTTCGAACGGAGACCGACTTCGCTGTATAGACATGTGTTAACATACAACTCGAGGTCGTATAATTGTCCGCATCAGTCACGAACGAAGAATGTTCACCACCACGACAGGGACTGGCGTTTTATGACCGGCCCCAGAGTGAACATGGACGACACCGACGGACGAGACGGGGAGGGCGACGTCGATCGAGCCGTGAAGGCGAGGGCGGTCGACGAGGCACCGATCGGCGTCTCGCTCTCCGATCCGTCACGCGAGGACAACCCGCTGGTGTACATCAATCCGGCCTTCAAGCGACTCACCGGCTACGACGACGAGGCGGTTCTCGGACGAAACTGTCGATTCCTCCAGGGGCCGG
The DNA here is from genome assembly GCF_042663665.1 of Saliphagus sp. GCM10025317. Lineage (NCBI taxonomy): Archaea > Methanobacteriati > Methanobacteriota > Halobacteria > Halobacteriales > Natrialbaceae > Saliphagus > Saliphagus sp. GCM10025317. The sequence goes on along the minus strand of NZ_JBHTAQ010000007.1, from coordinate 1,242,661 downwards.
ACTCGAGCCCCGAAGTCGTCGCGGAAATGCGGGCCGCTATCGAGGACGAACGGCCGACGACAGTCGAACTCCGGAACTACCGAGATGACGGCACCGAGTTCTGGAACGAGGTGACGATCGCTCCCGTTCGCGACGAGACGGGAACCGTCACGCACTACGTCGGCTTCCAGAACGACGTCACGGCCAGAAAGGCAGCCGAGTTTGCCCTCGAGGAACGAACCGAGGAACTCGAGTATATCCTCGAGCGCGTCGAGGGATTGATCCAGGACGTGACCAGCGTCGTCGCTGGATCGACCTCCCGGAGCGACCTCGAGACCACAGTGTGTAGCCGAATCGCCGAGGAAGCCGCCTACGAGGGCGCCTGGATCGGCGAACGCAATCCCGCAACAGACACGCTCGAGGTGCGAGCGAGCGTCGGCGTCGACCCTGACGATTTGTCGATTGACGCCGATCACCCCGCGACGACCAGCCTCGCCTCGGAGTCCGTCGTCGTCGACACGGTCGAGGGGTGGACTCACGCCTCCTTCCCGCTCGTCTACAACGGCGTCGAGTACGGGACGCTGACGGTCTGCAGCGACGACTCACACGAGGTCGACGACCGCGAGACGATCATCCTCTCGGCGCTCGCACGGGCGGTCGCCAGCGGGATCAACGCTCGCGAGACCAGTCGCATGCTCGCGACCGACGCCGTCGTCGCCGTCGAACTCGAGATGACCGACCGCGACCTCCCACCAGTTGGGGTCAGCGCCGAGACGGGCGGTCGCCTCGAGTACCGCCGGTCGGTTCACGGTTCGGGTGACGACACGGCGTCGCTGTTTACGGTCACGAACGCTGGTGCCGAGGAGCTGGCCGCGGTCGCCGAGGGTCTCGAGGGAGTCGACCTCGCAGTTCTCGTCGAGCGGGCGGACCGCATGTTAATCGAACTCGACGCCGAGAACGACCTCGTCGAGTGGCTCTCCGAACGCGGCATTCTCGTCCAGTCGATCGAGGCCGAGGACGGCCGTGCCCGCGTGACCCTCGAGATTCCGCACTCGACGAACGTCCGCAGCGTCGTCGAGTCGGTTCAGGCACGGTACGACGGAACGGACGTCATCTCCTTTCGCCAGCACGAACGTGGCGACGAGACGCGCGAGGAGTTTGCCGCCAGACTCGAGGACGAACTCACCGAGCGCCAGTTCGCCTCTCTGCAACGGGCGTACCTCGGCGGCTACTTCGAGTGGCCCCGTCCGACCACTGGCGAGGAACTCGCCAGTTCGATGGACGTCTCGCGACCGACGTTCCACGAACACCTGCGGAATGCTGAAGCGAAACTCTGTCAGGCGTTTTTCGAAGGCAAGTGAGGCGAACGTTCGTCGAAGGCGAGCGAGGCGAAGAAAGATCACCCTATACTCGCTTACTGCGCCGTAGTCGGCCCTTAGGGTCGAAAATCGAGTAGGACAGTCACCAGCGTTTATATACTCGTTTGTGGTGGCAAGGCACACATGCTCGAGATTCCACTCCAGATCGGTGGCGGCGGCTTCCTGTACTGGGCGATCATCTTCTTCGTCCTGGCGATTATCGCCGCGGCGGTCGGGTCTCGCGGCGTCGCCGGGGTGAGTATGGAGATCGCACGGATCTTCGTGTTGATCTTCATCATCCTCGCGGTCGTCGCCCTGTTACTGTAGCCGCCCTCGAATGTCGGTACGGAGAAACCGAGACTCGAGGCCGGAAACCAGAAAGAAGAGGCTGGAGAGAGGAGACCGGAAATCAGAGAGAGAAAATCAGAGAAGCGACGCCAGTGTACGGACTCGCCACCGGCCGAGTCCGTCGTCTTCTTCGCGACGTAAGTGGATCCGGTTACGTGCCTGTGGGAACGCCTAACAGGCTTCACCACGAATATAACGAACAGGGTTTACCATGACAGAACTCGGCGGTTTTCACGACAGGGTTGCTCGCATCGATCTCTCCTCGGGGTCGGTCGACTACGAGCCGATCGACGACGAGGACGCCAGGAAGTACATCGGGGCTCGCGGCCTCGGCGTGAAGTACGTCTTCGAGAACGGCCCGGACGTCGACCCGGAGGGACCCGAGAACCTGCTCGCGTTCATGAACGGTCCGCTCACTGGCTCGCAGGTCCCGATGTCCGGTCGAATCGCGGTCTGTACCAAATCGCCGCTGACCGGGACCGTCACCGACAGCCACCACGGCGGCTGGTCCGGCGCGCGGCTCAAGTGGGCCGGCTTCGACGGCCTGCTGTTCGAAGGCAAGGCCGACGAACCCGTCTACGCCGTCGTCGAGGACGGCGAGGTCGAACTCCGTGACGCCTCTCACCTCTGGGGAAGCGGCGTCCACGAGACGCGCGACCAGCCGAGGAGGAAGTAGACGGCTCCTACGGGAAGAACCTCTCGTTGATGGCCATCGGGACGGGCGGCGAGAACGGCGTGAAGTACGCCTGCATCATGAACGAGGACGACCGAGCCTCCGGTCGGGGCGGTACCGGTTGCGTGATGGGGTCGAAGAACCTCAAGGCGGTCGTCGTCAAGTCGACGACGAAGATGCCCAAGCCCGCAGACCAGGAGACGTTCAGGGAGGGCCACCAGCAGGCGATGAAGGCGATCCAGGAGTCGGACGTCACCGCGCCCAACGAGGGCGGCCTCTCGATGTACGGGACGAACGTCCTGATGAACATCGGCGAGGAGATGGACGGCCTCCCGACGAAGAACGCTCAGTACACCTCGACCGAGAGCATGCGCGAGGCCGAGGGCGCCGACATCGACGCCGAGCGCGTCTCCGGGGAGAATGTTCGCGAGAACATCCTCGTCGACGAACCGACCTGTCACTCCTGTCCGGTCGCCTGCAAGAAGGAAGTCGAGGTGCAGACGATGCACAAGGGCGAGGAGATGAACGTCCGGACGGAGTCCTACGAGTACGAGTCGGCCTACGCGCTCGGCCCGAACTCGGGGCACACCGACCGCGACGCCGTCGCCCTCATGATCGAGCGCTGTAACGACGTGGGCGTCGACACCATCGAAACGGGGAACATGATGGCGATGGCCATGGAGATGTCCGAGCAAGGCAAACTCGAGGAGGGCGACCTCGAGTGGGGCGACTACGAGACGATGATCGACATGATCGACCGAATCGGCCGCCGCGAGGACGACCTCGCCGACCTGCTCGCGGAGGGGCCGCGCCGGGTCGCCGACCGCAAGGACGCCCAGGACAACTCGCTCGCGGTCAAGGGCCAGACCATCGCCGCCTACGACCCGCGCTGTATGAAGGGGATGGGCATCGGCTACGCCACCTCGAACCGGGGCGCGTGTCACCTGCGCGGGTACACGCCCGCCGCCGAAATTCTCGGCATTCCCGAGAAGGTCGATCCTTACGAGTGGGAGGGCAAGGGCGAGCTGACCGCCGCCTTCCAGGACCTCCACGCCATCTCCGACAGCTTCGACATCTGCAAGTTCAACGCTTTCGCGGAGGGCATCGAGGAGTACGTCGACCAGTACAACGGCATGACCGGCCTCGACGTGAGCGAAGACGAACTCATGGAAGCCGGCGAGCGCATCTACAACCTCGAGCGCTACTACAACAACCTCGCCGGCTTCGACGGCTCGGACGACTCCCTGCCGGCGCGCTTCCTCGAGGACGGCATCCGCGGCCAGGGCGCCAGCGAGGGTGAGTACTGCGAGCTCGATGAGATGAAAGAAGAGTACTACGAGCACCGCGGCTGGGTCGACGGCGTCGTTCCCGACGAGAAACTCGACGAACTGGGCATCGACATGGGCCCCGGTACCGGCGTCTCGCTCGGCGACTCGCCGGCTCCGGCGGACGACTGATTGCCAGGCCGACTCGTTTCCGATCACCGGCCATTTTTCGACGCGAATCGACCCACTCGAGCGGCGTTCAGCCGGCTCGCTGACTCCATCTGCGCCTCGAGACTCGGCTAAAACCCCAGCAGATCGGCTCGCTCTCGCCGTACACCGCCAGCACCACGGCCGTCGCGTAGCCGTCCGGTTCCCCCCGAACCGTCTCGATTCGCGTCTCGGGTTCGTCGAACACCCACTCGCGCAGGGTCTGTCCGCCCGCCAGGCCCTCGAGCACCCGGGACTCGACGGTGGCCGGATCGGCCTCGCCCGCGTTCTCGTAGAACAGGCCGGGACCGTTCCCCGAATCGGACTGGGCCCAGGCGAGCGCGGAACTGGCGCGTCCTTCGCCGCGAACGGTCGCGCGGGCCTGTACCACGGTGAGTCGTTCCCCGGCGGGGCCGAGGTCGGGCGCCGTGCCGACCGCTTCGACGTCGGCAGCTGCGGGAATCACCGACGAGACCGTCACGAGGTTGTAGTTTTCGACGCCAGCGTCGGCCAGGGCGGCGTCGTAGGAGGCCATCTCCGTCGAGGCGGTCGCCGATCCCCAGGCGACGCGGATCGTGCTCATGAGCGGGAGTCGGGGACCGACGGCGTAAGGGCTTGCGATTTCGCTGTCGTCGTGCCGGTACGTAAATTGCGGGGAGTGTGTCGCTCGAAGGCGTAGCTCAGTCGAAGAAGTAGTTCGCCGACGTGACGACTTCCCGATCACCGGCCTCGATCTTCTCGAGGGCGGCCTCGAAGTCCGACTGCCCGACGGTCGTCCGGTCGTCGCGGATGGCGAACATCCCGGCTTCGGTCGTGACGGATTCGATTTCCGCGCCCGTGAAGCCGACCGTCTGTTCGGCGAGGTCCTCGAAGTCGACCTCGTCGTCGACGTTCATGGCTCGCGTGTGAATCTCGAAGATCTGCTGTCGTCCCTCGCCGTCTGGTTCTGGAACCTCGATGAGGCGATCGAACCGACCTGGACGGAGGATCGCGTCGTCGAGCATGTCGAAACGGTTCGTGGCGGCGATGATGCGGATGTCACCGCGCTCGTCGAACCCGTCCATCTCGCTCAGGAGCTGCATCATCGTTCGCTGGACCTCGGCGTCGCCGGAGGTCTTCGACTCGGTACGCGTAGCGGCGATGGCATCGATCTCGTCGATGAAGATAACGGCAGGTTCGCGCTCGCGGGCCATCTCGAAGAGGTCCCGAACCAGTCGGGAGCCCTCGCCGATGAACTTGCGGACGAGTTCGGAGCCGGCCATCTTGATGAAGGTCGCGTCGGTCTGGGTGGCGACGGCTTTGGCGAGCATCGTCTTCCCCGTGCCCGGCGGCCCGTAGAGCAGGACGCCGGCCGGTGGTTCGATCCCCACGTTCTCGAAGAGTTCGGGCTGGGCGAGCGGTTGCTCGACGGCCTCCCTGACTTCGCGAACCTGGTCGTCGATCCCCCCGATGTCCTCGTAGCTGACGTCGGGTTTTTCCGTAATCTCCATCGTCTGCGCACGGGCGTCCGTCTCCGCCGAGAGGATCCGCTGGATACCAAAGGAATCGTTGACGGCGACGCGGTCCCCGTACTCGAGTTCCTCGGCGAAGTCGGGGCCGATTTCGGTGAGTACCTCCTGGTTGTTCCCGTGTTGCTTGACGATCACCTCGTCGCCCAGGTGGTCTTCGACGGTCGCGAGGTACAGCGACGAACTCTTGAGGACCTCGTTTTCGCGTTTGGTGCGGTCGACCTGTTCTTTGAGTCGCGTTCGCCGGTCGCGGGCGGCGTCGAGTTGCTCTGACAGCTGCTCGCTGGCCGCTGTCAGCTGCAGAAAGTGGTCGTGGAGCGCTTCGAGTCGTTCTTCGTCCGGGAGATCGGGATCGATCTCCCGACTCGGTGTGTCGGGGAGCGAGGGACTTCGAGACATCCTGACGACCGAGCATAACTGCCGACGGTACATCTGCCTTTGGGTCCCGGTGAGGATATCGACGCGGCCCCGGTTCGCCGGCGAACGTCCACGGCTCGGGCCCGGCACCCGTCGGCCGTCTGTCGCTGCCCGCGCCATTTAAGCGGCCGGGGTTCCCTTTCCCGGTATGGCCACGGGTCTGCTCACGGACGAACGAGCCGATCAGATCGTCACCACCTGTCGAACCGCCGTCGGCGACAGCCTCCGGTCGGTGACGTACTTCACCCGGGACGACTTCGAACAGCTGTACCTCCGCGACGACCTCGAGCGCGACGCCGACCTCACGAGCTTCATCGGTCACGAGTGGCGCGGCTTCAAGACCGCCCAGACCGCCTACGAGGGCTCCGAACTGGGCGACTACGAGTACACCATCCGCGTATTCGAAAACGGCTTTCTCATCCGCGTGACGACCGATCGGGAGGGCGTCTTCGCGACGACCGACGGGCTGACGGTCAAGGACTTCGAAGAAGTCGCAACCGGTCTCGAGTCGTTCTTAGGCGAGCGCAACCGCGAGTAAGCGCCGTTAACACGCTTCCGACCGCTCGTCGTCGTCGCCTGACTCGCCCGGTCCGTCGGGGGAGCCGATCGGTAATCCCGAGCCGAGTTCCCCGTCGGTGCCGAGCAGTCGAGCGAACCGTCGTTTCTCCGCAGCGTACTTATCGAGTGCCATGCTTCCGACGAACGGTCGACCCACGTGTAGTTATGCACGACATTAACGCTGTTTCCCACCGTTGTTTACGGCGAAACGGACGGGAACCGATCGAACGCCAGTAAAATGGTTAGAAAAATGATGGGACGATTCTATTGAACCCTGACATCGCAAGCCCAGGCCGTGCCGCTGTCGTAACACCCATTTTCGCACCCACCCTTCGCCCACGTATGACGAAGCTACCGACGGCCGTCGCTGACACACTCGAGGCGCACGAGGCGTTTTCGCCGCTCGACGACGCGACGTACGCGCTCGAGACCACGGTCTTCGAGGCGCGCGTGAGCGTGACCGCCGCCGAGGGGCGGCGAGACGGCTCGTTTACCGTCGTCGTCCGATTGCCGACGCTCGACGCGGCGACCGCCGACCGCGTTGCCCCGGTGGTCGAAGACGGCTGGTTCGAGACGTTCGAGCGTCGACTCGCGGACGTGTTCACGGTCGCCGAAACCGGCACGCACGACGCGCCGCGAATCGACCGCGACGAGGGCGTCGTGACGGTCACCCTCGAGTACGTCGCCTGGGACGCCAGGGGGGGGTCGACGACGCCAAGGCGCTGATCGAATACGTCGAGGGAACCTACGCGCAGGGCATCATTCCGGGGTACGAGTACGAAGGGCCCGCAGCGACGCTGGTCGAGAACGCCCAGACCGCGGGAGAGCGGGCTGCCGAAGGCGCTGCTGGCGACCATGGCGACGAGTACGACAGCCCGTTTTAATCACGCTTACTTGCCTCGACTCACGCTGAACGGATGCGTCCGCATTAGTGGTAGTGGCTCGAGACGTACTGCCCCATCTCTCGTTCCTACGAACTCGAGCGATAGATTCCTCCGGCGCGTTTGATCCGGTCCACTCGAGCGACGGACCTGCCGCGCAGTACGCAATCTCGCAAACGTCGTTTCAGTCCATCGCGATGTAGGTCTTCGTATCCGAAACCCCATCGAGACTCTGGATATCGCCCGAAGCCGCCTTCAGGACGCCGTACACCTCGTCGGCGTCGACCTCGGCGATGATGTCGTAATTTCCGGCGACGATGTGGGCGTCCGAAACGCTCTCGAGGTCGCGGATGCCCGCCAGGAGCCCTTCGGATTTGCCGGCAGCGGTCTTCACCATGATGAACGCGTGAACCATTACTTTCGTGTGGTACTCCTTGGCACGACTAAAGTGTTTGCCCGGCCACGGACGCCGACGTCTCGAGAACCCGTCGAAACTTTCGTATCAAAAGTCCCGCGGTGGTTACAACGAGAGGTCGAAGCAGTAACTGGCAAAAACCTGGAGCCCGAAGTGAGTGTATGGCACGAACCATCACGGTAACTGGCATGAGCTGTGGCGGCTGCGAGGACACGGTCGAATCGGCGCTCGAGGACGTCGACGGCGTCGTCGAGGCGTCGGCGGACAACGAATCGGACGCCGTCACCGTCGAGGGTGACGCCAACGTCGACACGCTCGTCGAAGCGATCCAGAACGCGGGCTACGACGCCTCCGCCTGAAATCGGCCCACTCGCGAACGCCCGCTCGTTCTACACGTTTTACCGGTCGATCGGATCGTCGATCCAGTTGTAACAGCGAAAGTGCTCCGGCCGCTTTTCGCTCGTGAGCATCTCGAGGGGGATGAACCCCTCGCCGCCGCGAGCCCCCGCCTCGCGCTCGTCGGGATCGTCGGAGAAGGTCATGAGCTTCGCCTTCACCGAAAACGTGACCTCGAGCGTGCCCGTGTGGTTTTCGTCGGGGTCGAACCGCATCGAGACGTCGCCGGCGCCGACGCCGAAGATGGCCCGATCGGTCGGCGTCGAGACGCCCACGTCGTGACTGGCGAGTCCGCTCGAGAGGCCCTCGAGCCACGCGCGCATCGACTCGCGGTCGAGCGGTTGCTCGAGGTCGAACCCGCCGTCTGCGTCCATCGACCCCGATTCGAACGCGAAGTCGGGGTAGGCGAGTTTCTCGTCGGGGAGGACGTGAGAACTCGTTTCCGGGTCCGGCGGGGTTTCGGGGACGCCCAGTTCGTCGCTGATCGCCGACCGGACGGTCGCTTCGGCGTTCGACGGGTCCACTGGTGTCGCATCGCACACTTCTTCCGTTTCGTCGTCCGTTTCCGCCGAGGAGTCGCCGTCCATTCTCTCGTCGCTATCTCGAGTCATGGTCCATAGTCCTCCTGGTCGCTCGCTCGAGCGACACGCTCTGCGAAGTGGCACTTCGAAACTGTCCCCTCGAGGTCGACCACGTTGGGGACGTCCGTTCGGCACTGGTCCTCGGCGATTGGACATCGCGTGTGGAAGACGCACCCGCTCGGCGGATCCACTGGACTCGGGATGTCACCCTCGAGAATGGTCGCGTCGAGCACCGACGTGGTGGGATCGAGATCAGGAATCGACGCGAGCAATGCCTCCGTGTAGGGGTGACCGGGCGACGTGAACAGTCGCTCTGCCTCGCCGACCTCCATCAACTCGCCGAGGTACATAACCGCGATACGATCGGCGATGTGCTTGACGACGCTCAGGTCGTGGCTGATGAGGACGTAGGTGAGATCGAGTTCCCGCTGGAGGCGCAACAGGAGGTTGATAATGCTCCCTTTCACCGAGGCGTCGAGCGCCGACACTGGTTCGTCGAGGATGAGCACCCGTGGCTCCGTCGCAATCGCCCTGGCAATCGCGACTCGCTGGGCTTGACCACCTGAAAGTTCGTGGGCGTATCGATCGACGTAGCGCGCTGAGAGGTTTACCTGTTCAAGCAACTCGGTGATACGGTCCTTTCGTTCGACCCGCGACCAACCCTGCGTCTTTAGCGGTTCGGCGATCGCCTGCGCGACCGTCATTCGCGGATCGATGCTCGATTTGGCGTTCTGGAAGATGACTCCGAAGTCCGCGAGCAGTTGGTTCGAGCGACCGCTGACGGATCGAACGGCCCGACCATCGATTCGGACGTCACCTGCCGTCGGCGTGTGAAGTCCCGTAACGAGGTTCGCGAGCGTCGACTTCCCGCTCCCGCTCTCGCCGACGATGCCGAGCGTCTCGCCTTCGTACACGTTCAGTGAGACGCCCGAGACGGCGGTGATCGTCGTCCGAGTGCCGAACAGGCGATCGATCAGGGAGTCTTCGAGGGCGAACTCCTTCGTGACGTTCTCGAGTTCGACGACCGTGGTCGCATCACGTTCGTGTTCGCGTTCCTCCGCCGATTCGACTGGCGTGCTCATCGTTCTCCCTCCGTGTCGAGGGTTGAGGCCAGCGAGAGATCGTCGTTCACCCGACGAATTTCACAGCACTTCGCTCGGTGGTTCTCGCCGCAGTCTACCGTCGGCATCGGTCCCGACCGACACGCCTCGCGAGCGTAGTCACACCGCGACGCGAACGGACACCCCGTGACGTCGCCGAGTTGATCCGGAACCTGCCCCTCGATCGTCTCTAACTGCTCCTTCCGCGCGGTTTCCTGGGGCATGCACTCGAGCAACGCCTGTGTGTAGGGATGTTTCGGTTCTTGCAGGATCTCTTCGACCGGTCCGCTCTCCATGACCTCGCCGCCGTACATCACGATCACGCGGTCACAGATATCGGCGACGACGCCAAGGTCGTGGGTGATCATGACGACAGACATATCGCGTTCGTCTCTGAGCCTGGCGATGATTCGAAGGATCTGCGCCTGAATCGTGACGTCGAGGGCCGTCGTCGGTTCGTCGGCGATCAGGAGGTCAGGCTCACTCGCGAGTGCGATCGCGAGCATCGCTCGCTGGCGCATCCCGCCGGAGAACTCGTGGGGGTAGGCGTCGAGTCGTTCGGTCGGGTTCGGAATGCCGACCTCTTCCATCAGATCGACGACTCGCCCACGCTTTTCTCGCCAGTCGGAGCGGTCGTGCAAGAGGGGAACGCGTAGGTACTCTCGAAGCTTTTGTGACGTCGGATCGTCGTGGATCTTCAGCGATTCGACGATCTGTTCGCCGACCGTAAAGACCGGGTTGAGCGTCGTCATCGGATCTTGAAACACCATCGAGAGACCGTCGCCGCGGATCCGGCGGATCTCGCGGTCGTTTGCCGTCGTCAACTCGGTGTCCCTGAACCGTATTGATCCATCGGCGATTCGTCCGGGGTCTTCGAGTCGCATCGTCGAAAGCGCGGTGACGGATTTCCCGCTTCCGCTCTCGCCGACGATGCCAAGAATCTCTCCCCTGTCGACGTCGAAACTCACGCCGTTGACGGCGTGAACGGTTCCTTCGTACGTATCGAAACAGGTGTGTAAATTTTCGACCGAGAGCAGTGGTTCTGTCATGCTTAGAATCCCTCGTTCTGTACCGTATCCGTTTCCCGGGGATCGAGGACGTCGCGAAGCCCGTCACCGAGCAAGTTGAATCCGAGAACCGCGAGCATGATCGCCAGGCCGGGGAAGTTCACGACCCACCAGGCGTCCTGCAGGTAGTTTCGTCCTTCGGATATCATCGTTCCCCACTCTGGCGTCGGCGGCTGAGCGCCGAGACCCAGGAACGATAGTCCGGCGGTCCCGAGGATCACGCCGGCCATGTCGATCGTCGCGAGGACGACTACCGGGCCGATGACGTTCGGCACGATGTGGCGACCGACGATCCTGAGGCGACCGACACCCATCAACTGGCTGGCCTTGACGAACTCCTGTTCTTTGACCGAGAGTACGCTCCCGCGTATCACGCGAGCGTATCTGGTCCAGCCGACGACGGCGAGCGCGATCATGATGTTCGTCAGACTGGGCCCGAGGATGCCGGCGATGACGAGCGCGAGCAAGAGCCCGGGGAAGGCCAGCAGGACGTCGACGAACCGCATCAGCGCTTCGTCTACGTAGCCGCCGGCGTACCCCGCCGTCACTCCCACCGCCGTGCCGATCGCCAGCGAGATACCGACGACGGCAAGCCCGATTCGCAGTGAGATGCGAGCGCCGTATAGCAATCGCGTCAGGATGTCACGGCCAAGCTGGTCAGTCCCCAGCGGGTGGTCGACCGATGGGGACTCGAGGCGGTTCTCGAGGTCCTGTTCGGCCGGCTCGTACGGAGTCAGAAACGGGGCGAGCAGGGCGCTGAAGAGGATAACTAGAACGATCACCAGCCCGACGACGTTCAGCGTGTTCGACCGAAACTGTCGCATCTTTCGTGAGTCGTACAGCGATCGAATCCGCTCGCGCCGGGTCGGTCCCTCGAGCGACGTTTGTTCATCGAGATTAGCGTCGGTCATTTGGATGCACCTTCGAACGAAATGCGCGGGTCGACGTACCGGTAGGTGACGTCGACGAGGAGGTTCGTTACGACGAAGAAGACAGCGATCACGAGGACGAGCCCCTGGACGATCGGATAGTCACGAGCGAAGATCGAGTCGATTAACAGCCGACCGAGTCCGGGTCGCTGAAAGACCATTTCGATGATGACCGCTCCGTTCAGGAGGTAGCCGAACTGGAGGCCCACGATCGTGATCACAGGAATGAGCGCATTGCGCAGGGCGTGTTTGTAGACCACGATGCGCTCGCGCAATCCCTTCGATCGCGCCGTGCGGATGTACTCCTCGTCGAGCACCTCGAGCATGGACGACCGGAGCAGGCGGGTGACGATCGCCGCCATGCCAGTACCGAGCGTGATCGCCGGCAAGACGAGTTGATCGGCCGTGCCGTACCCGGACGTTGGTAACACCCCCAACTGAATCGCGAAGACGAGCATGAGCAGGTAACCCAGCCAGAAATTCGGCATCGATAGTCCGAGAAGCGCGGCAAGCTGGCTCCCGTAGTCGAGTCGGCCACCCTTGTGAACGGCGCTGACGACGCCCGTCGGGACGGCGATAAGAAGGGCAACGAACAGTCCGGCGAGAGCCAGTTCGAACGTCGGCCAGAGGTTTTCGAGAATCAACTGGACGACGGAGGCGTCGTTGTGGTAGGACTGTCCGAGGTTCCCCTGCAGGATGTCCGCGACCCAGTCTCCGTACTGAACAAGTATCGGGTCGTTCAGCCCCTGTTCTATTCGAAACTGCTCGATCGCTGCATCCGGGGGCGTCCGTCCACCCATCTGCTGGCGGAGAATCGTCTCCGCGGGATCTCCCGGCGTGAAAAACACCATGAGGAAGGTCAGGACTGACACTCCGAAGAGGACGAACAAGGACGTTATTGACCGTCTGAGGATGAATTTCCACATCGTATATCTATTCTGGAAGAGACTCGTGAACTACTCCCAATGCTCGAGTTCCGTCCAGCGCGAAAACTGAGGAATCGCACCCAATTCGGCGCCGTCGATATTCGCGTGGGCCGCTGCGATGAACTCGCTGTAGTAGAGCGGAATCGTCACGGCCTGGTCGGCGATGTGCTGCTGGGCCTCCTTGTAGGCCGACGCCTTCTCCTCCTCATCGCCCGTCTGGAATCCCTGTTCGATCAGTTCATCGACCTCTCCACCGAGGTTGTGAAGCCCCGTCCCCTCCTCCCCGTAGAGGCGCTGGTTGACGTCGCCCTCCGAGTGGAATCCCTCGTAGATGATGTAGTCAGCGTCGCCGCTGTTCGATCCGCTCTCTTTCAGGATGAGATGGGCCTCTCCGTCTCGTTCGGCTTCCGAAAAGGCGGCCCGCTCGAGGACCTGAATCTCTGAGTCGACGCCGATCCCGTCGAGCGCTCCCTGGACGACCTGAGCGATTTCGCGACCGTCGACCATGTCGTTCGCCACGAGGATCGACAGTTCCTCGCCGTCGTAACTCGAATCCGAAACGAGGTCGGCAGCGCGGTCGTCGTCTTTCTCGTACCCGTCGATGTCGTCGTGGGCGGACCAGTAAATGACCGGTGAGATCGGGCCGCGGGCGGGTTGGCCGACTTCCTCGAGGATCGTCTCGACGATCGTCTCCTGTGAGACGGCGTGGTTCAGCGCGCGACGGAGGTCCGCATCGTCGGTCGGCGACTTGTAGAGGTTGATGCCGACGTACCCGGCACCGGGGCGGTTCTGGCGCTCGAGATAGAGCGAGTCGTCGTCCTCAATCGACGAGACTCGCGTGCGGGGCGGCGCGAGCGCGAGGTCGATCTCGCGATTTTCCAGCGCGAGCGTTCGGGTGTTGGGATCCTCGATCACGCGGAACGTGAGTTCCTCGAGGATCGGTTCGTCGTTCCAGTAGTCCTCGAAGGCCGTTGTCCTGACCTCCTGCTGTTTCTCGATCTCGTCGACCTGGAATGGTCCGGTGCCGATAACGGTGCCGGACTCGTGATCTCGATCGGGGTGCTGTATCGCGACCAAGTTGTGTGCGATCGTCCCCGGGAACGTCGGGAACGGGTCCGTCGTCGTGAACTCGACCGTGTAGTCGTCGAGCGCCACGATGTCACCCGACTCGACGTGGATCCACCCCGGGGCCCACGCCCACTCCTCGAGGACAGCCTCGAACGAGAAGACGACGTCGTCGGCGGTCATTTCCTCGCCGTTGTGGAACGTGACGCCTTCGCGGAGTGAGAACTCCCACACTGTGTCTTCAACCTGTTCCCAGTCGGTCGCGAGCCACGGTTCCAGTTCCATGTCCGCCGAGACCCAGACTAGTGGTTCGAGAATGTTCGTCCAGTAGGGGATTACTCCGCCATAGTGGTTCCAGTCGTCTCGCGTCGGATCGTCGTTCAGTGCGATCGTCGCGCCCGGAAGTTGCTCCTGTTCATTCCGATCCTGGTCGTTCGGGTTGCCATTCCCGTTTCCGTTACCGTCATCCGAATCGCCACCAAGACATCCGGCTAAGGAGACAATACCAGCGCCACCCAGAGCCTTTAGTACTGTCCGTCTATCGTTCAATTGCATATTGCGTGTCATGTTCTAACACTCTCGGAATCGATACCATCCATCTGGCCCCTCCAAACATAAGTCTTGTATGTCCGCACGGCTGGTTATTTATATAGTCTCGTGTTTTAGAGGGAGTTGAGATTTAATATATAATCTGAATTTTTAAATTGAGGCAATATCAATGCAAGATTACTGGTTACGGTTTACTTACCAGGGCATATATTACATTTAGCATAACTCCAATAAGTTCGAATAATGAAAATCAAACGATCTATGTTCGCGTCTCCATCCACCGTGACTTCTAGCCTGGTCTGCTGACGACGGATTAGGTGAATACAATCACGATATCCGCCGAAAAGTTCATTCGGTGTACGCTTCCCAACTCCCTGGCGTTCCCGATCAGGTTAAGATCAACAGGAACGATGAAACCGAAGTAAATTATATAATGGTCGGTTAGAAATTTCTTTAGTATGAGAAACTTCGATGAGACGGACCTCGAGATTCTTCGCCTACTGGCCGAAGACGGTCGACGCCCATTTAACGAAGTCGCAAACGCGGTTGACCCCTCGGCTCCCGCTGTTTCCGACCGGGTCAGCAAGCTTGAGGAACAAGGGATCATTCGCCAGTTTACCATCGACATCGACCGCTCACAGCTACGGCGAAGCCTCCCGATTCTCGTCACTCTTTCCGTTCGTCCGGAATGCTTTGACATCATCAAACAGCAGTTGGTGACGGTCCCCGAGGTGGAACACATCTACTCGACGATCAGTTCCGACTTCGTCTTTTACGCGAACGCGCCGGAGAACAACCCACGAGAGTGGATCGTCACACAGTTCGATCAGTCGATGATCCTCGAGTACGAAGTGACGCTGCTGACGGAAACCGACCGCTCGTTCACGCTTAGCGGGACCGAGTTCGCCCTCTCCTGTACCGAGTGCGGCAACACCGTCACCAGCGAGGGCGTCGTAACGCGGGTCGATGGTGAGCTGAAACAGTTCTGCTGTACCTCCTGCGAGAATCACTTTACTGAACGCCGCGACCGATTACGCCCGCAATCCGAATCCTGAGACGGACCTGTTCGTAACGACTCGTTCACCGCGTCGCGAGCGACGGTAACTGAAGTATTACGCTGTCTCGTGTTCCGTCATAACAAGATTAATGCTCGGTAGCCGCTCTCGTTACCTACGATGGGTACCAAAAGTAATTTGTCTATTTCGCCTACGATTCTAAAGTACTATCTCTACAAATCGACAAAAGCTGTCGAGTTCTACCGCCCCATCATGTACCTCTACTTTCTCTCACAGGGGCTCTCGTTTACGCAGGTCGTCATCCTCGAGGCCGCGTACAACCTAACCACCCTATTAGGCGAGGTGCCGACAGGGTACGTGAGCGACCGCTTCGGCCGGCGGCCGTCATTGTTGATCGGTTCAGTGCTCATCACGACCACGCTGATCGCCATCGGATTCGCGAACTCATTTCGCGAATTACTGGTTTTGTTCGTTACCTGGTCGATGGGATACAATTTCCGCTCGGGCAGCGAAGACGCCTGGCTGTACGACAGCCTGACAGACCTGGATCGAAGCGATCACTTCCCTCACGTTCGTGGTCGCGGCGAAGCGCTCGCGCTCGCCATCGGTGCCGGCGCGTCGGTCATCGGGGGCTACGTCGGCGGAATCGATCTCGCCTATCCGTTCTTTCTCGCCGCGGGAGTGATGGCCGTCGGCGTCGGGGTCGTGTATACGATGCCCGAACCGAGGAGCTATCGGCGCGCTACCACTGATCGGCTACGGTTTCGGGAATCGGTGAACGTGATCAAACGGACCCTCGGAACCAGGCGGATCAGAGCGTTCGTCCTGTACTACTTCGTCCTGTTTGCGGCGGTCCTCTACGTCACCTCGATCTTTCTCCAGCCAGTCTTCGAAACGGCCGTCCTCGAGTTGGGAGCGTCACCGTCAGCCGTTGAGCCGCTTCTCGGCTGGTTTTACGCTATCGTGAGCCTCGTCTCTGCCGGGTTGAGCTATCACACCGGCCGGATCTACGAGTCTATCGGCGTCAAAGGCTGGTTCGCCACAGTCCCGTTTCTCGTCGGTACGGGGTTGGTAGTGCTCTGGTTCGTACCCGTGCTCGCCATTCCAGTTCTTCTGGGCGCGCGGAGCGTGGTCGAGACGTCCCGCTCGCTCGCGATTCAGCACGTCAATATACACGTCGGAACAATAGGCCGCGCCTCCGTATTGAGCGCGATGGCGATGGTTAGTTCGGTCACCGTGATCCCCTTCCAGCTTGGAAGTGGGGTCATCTCCGATTTGGCCAGCCCGCTGATCGCCCTCTCACTGGCCGGCGTCACCCTCGTAGCTGGCTCAGCGGCACTGCTCGCGCTGAGTTCGCCGCTTCGAAGCGACGACGCGGTAGCCAAAATTTCGTCGGACTAACGAGCGGCTCACGGTTCAATCCAAGCAGACTGATGAATCACCGCGCTTATCCGCACCCCGCACATCCGTGAACCGGGGTAACATTATTCACGGCTGCCGGCGTAGCCCACTCCATGCGGTTCGTCATCATCGGCGCCGGTCGGGTCGGCCTCCGCACTGCGCGCGTCTTACGTGAGGAGGGCCACGAGGTAACACTGGTCGAGTACGACGAGGCGAAGGTCCGCCGTGCGCGCGGGCAAGACTTCGAGGTCGTCCAGGGCGACGGCTCCCGCGAGGAGGTCCTCGAGGAAGCGGGGGTCCGTCGAGCCGACGCCCTCGGCGCATTGACGGGCGACCTGAACGTCAACTTCGCGGCCTGTATGATCGCCAAACACCACGGCTGTCGGACGATCATGCGCATCGACGAGGACTACCGCGAGGAGATCTACCGCAAGTATGCCGACGAGGTCGACGACGTGATCTACCCCGAGCGGCTAGGCGCGATGGGCGCGAAGAACGCGCTTCTGGGCGGGACGATCCGGGCCATCGCGGACATCGCCCAGCACCTCCAGGTCGTCGAGTTGACGATTACCGACGAAGCCCCGGTTCGGGGGTACACGATCAGCGAACTCCAGCCGCCGGCCAACGCAACCCTGCTCGCGTTCGGCAAGGCAGGCCACCAGCTCGCGATTCCGACCGAGGACGAGTCGCTCGAGACCGGCGACCGCCTGGTCGTCCTGGCGGATTTCGACGTGCTGAGCGACGTCAGACAGATTCTCGTGGGTGAGTCACCGGACCGGGCGGTGTCGGCCGATGGCGGAATTGTCGACCAAATCTCGGGTACAGCGAACGACGGCGAACACGACGGAGGTATCAGTATGGTCACTGCGTTCATCATGATCAAGGCGAATACGGGCGAGGCGGATCGACTCAGGGACAGCGTCGAAGCGATCGAGGGCGTCGAATCGGCGCACATCGTCGCGGGCGACGTCGACATCATCGCGAAGGCGCGCGTCGAGACGCCCGCTGCAGTGAAGGAGATTTCGGCGACGCGGATCCAGGGCATTCAGGGCGTCGAGGACACCCAGACGTACATCGCGATGGACTGATCGACCCACTCACCGCCAGGGGATCGGTTCGACCTCGGTGATTTATACTGTTTTGTCGCGTGAAACCCGTATGCAGGAGTTCGACTTTCTCGTCATCGGATCGGGTTCGGGCCTCGACGTGGCGAACGCGGCCGTCAACCAGGGACAGTCCGTTGCCGTGGTCGAAAAGGGGCGTCTCGGCGGGACGTGTCTCAATCGTGGTTGCATCCCCTCGAAGATGTTGCTCTATCACGCCGATGTCCTCGAGACGATCGAGTCCGCCGACGAGTTCGGGATCGACGCGACCGTCGACGACGTTGACTTCGCCGGTATCGTCCGCGAAGTCAACGAAGACGTGAAAGCGGACGCCGAATCGATCCGCCGCGGTCTGCGCTCCTCGTCTGATCACGCCCTATTCGAGGCCGAAGGACGGTTCGTCAACGACAGAACGCTCGAGGTCTCCGGCGGCGAGGACGACGGCGTACAGCTCCGGGCCGACACGATCCTCATCGCGGCAGGGACTCGCCCGACAATCCCGCCAATCGAGGGCATCCAGGACGTCGAGTACCTGACCAGTACCGAGGCGCTACGCCTCGAGAGTCCACCGGAACACCTGGTGATCATTGGAGGCGGGTACGTCGCGGCCGAACTGGGGCACTTCTTCGGCACGTTCGGCAGCGACGTGACGATCGTCGGGAGGCGGCCGTCGCTCCTCCCCGAGGCCGACGACGAGGTCGCCGAGGCGTTCACCGACCGATTCGCCGACCGGTTCACCGTCTACACCGGCCACGAGGCGACCGCCGTCTCTGCTTCCGGCGGCCAGGTCACCGTCGAGGCGAAGCCCTACGAGTACGGCGATGGACTCCTCGAGGACGCTCAGCCGGTGACCGCCACCGGCGACGCGCTGTTGGTCGCCGCCGGTCGCCGCCCGAACACGGACACCCTGAACCTCGAGGAGACGGGCGTCGAGACGGATGCTCGAGGCTTCGTCGAGACCGACGAGTACCTGCGGACGGACGCCGAGGGCGTCTGGGCGCTCGGCGACATCGTCGGCGAGTACCTGCTGAAACACAGCGCGAACCACGAAGCCCAGGCGGTCGCCCGCAACCTCTTCGGGGACGAGCTCCAGCCGGTCGATTACGACGCGATGCCGTTCGCCGTCTTCACATCCCCCGAAGTCGCCGGTGTTGACGCTCACGAGGCCGACCTCCGGGACGACGGTCGAGAATACGCGACGAACACGTACCGCTACGAGAACACCGCCCGCGGCGCGGCGATGAAAGCCGAGGGGTTCGTGAAGGTGCTCATCGATCCCGAGGGAACGATCCTGGGGTGTCACATCGTGGGGCCGGACGCCTCGACGCTGATCCAGGAGGTCGTCGTCGCGATGAAGTCCGGTTCGGGGACGGTCCAGGACGTTCGGAGTGCGGTCCACGTTCACCCGGCGCTCCCCGAGGTCGTCCAGCGCGCGTTTACCGGGCAGTTCACCCGGGGTGACAGCCACGATCACGACGCCCAACCCGATCACCAGCACGATCACGGCGACGATCACCAGCACGACCCCGACCACCAGCACTGACGCCCGTATCCGCCGAGTGACAGCTCTCGAGAAGCAATCACAGAGACCGCATTTTCGAGACTCGAAGTCGCTCGAGCGTCAGTGCTCGAGTTCCTGCACGTCGTAGTCGGCGAGGAAGCGCTCGAGCCAGGCACGCTGGTCCTCGAGTCGGGGCGTCGGCTCGTCGTAGACGGGTTCGAACACGTCCGACGGGTCGGGGGCTGGCGCCTCCTCGGCCGTCTCGACGGCCGCCTCCACTTCGGCTTCGACATCCTCGCGGACCGACTCGACGACGTCGTCGTCGAGGACGCCCTGCTCGCGGAGATACGTTTCGTAGCGCTCGAGCGGGTCAGCGGTGCGCCACTCGGGGAGGTCCTCGCGGTCCTCGCGGTAGCGCGAGGGGTCATCGCTGGTCGTGTGGGCACCCTGGCGGTAGGTCAGGCTCTCGACGAGGATCGGTTCGCCGTCGCGGGCGCGCTCGAGGGCGCGCTTCGTGACGCCGAGGACGGCCAGCGGGTCGTTCCCGTCGACCTGGACGCTGGCGAAGCCGTAGGCTTCGGCCTTCTGGGCAATGGTGGCGCTCGCGGTCTGTTTCTCCCGGGGGAGCGAAATCGCCCAGTCGTTGTTCTCACAGAAGAAAACCGTTGGCGCGTCGAAGACGCCCGCGAAGTTGAGTCCCTCGTGGAAGTCGCCCTCGCTCGTGGCGCCGTCGCCGAAGTAACAGAGGACGGCCTCGTCGGACGTGCGGTAGTTCGCGGCCATTCCCAGCCCTGCCGCGTGGGGGATCTGGGTCGCGATGGGGACCGCCTGCGGGAACACGTTGAGATCGTGATTCGAGGCGTACTCGGGGTGGCCCCGCCGAAAGAGGAAGATGTCGCTCATCGGGACGCCGTGAGCGATCTGGAGCGCGTTCGAGCGGTAGGTGGGAACGACCCAGTCGTCCTCGTCGAGGGCGTGGGCGGCCCCCACCTGCGAGGCCTCTTGGCCCTTGTAGGGCGGGTAGCCGCTCATCCAGCCCCGGCGCTGGAGGGCCAGCGCCCGCTCGTCGAAGCGTCGCGTCCGGACCAGGTCCCGGTAACACGCAAGCGCCTCCGTCTCCCCAAACGGCGTCTCCTCGAGGTCGTACTCCCCGATGATTCGGTGCATGGCGGGTGCGTCACTCGGAGAAGTGAAAGTGGTTCTGGTTCCGACCCGTTCGCCGCGAGTCCGGATCCAGGTTCGACAGGGAAAAGAGCCCCCAGCCGATACTCGAGGTATGGTGTCGCCCCTCGACGCGATCGGGCTCCTCGTCATCGTCGGCGTCCACACGCTGTTTGCCGCCGTCTCGACCCGGTTCTTCAGGATTCGACTCGAGACCGACTGGGGGACGCTCGTCTACGTCGCGCTCGTGATTCCCGTCGTGCTGTTCGTCTCGCTGCTGGTTCTCTCCGGCCCGCTGGGACTTGGGCCGAACCTCGGCTCGGCGGTGACGGCGTTCGTCGTCGCCATCGCCCTGCCGATCATGCTGGGGTACACGATCGACGTGTTCTGGATGCCACACCCGGAGGAGGTCGAGCTCCCGGACACCGCGAAGTGACGTCCCCGTCGAATCGTCGAACTCGCGGCGCGATCAGCGCGCGTCTGTGTCCGGGTCCGTATCCGTGTCCGCCTCGAGGCGATCCGCCAGCACTGACTCGACGGCCTCGAGGACGTCCTCTGGGGGCTGGCTGGCGTCGACCCGGACGAATCGGTCGGGTTCGTTCTCGAGCAGGCGTTCGTAGTTCGCCCGCACCTGCGAGAGGTAGGCGGCGTGTTCGAACTTGTTCGTCGCGCCCGCACGAGCGGCGGCCGTCTCCGGATCGAGGTCGAGATAGATCGTCAGGTCGGGGTCGATCGTGAACGCCCGGTGGATGCCCACGATGTACTCCATCGGACGGGTGATCCGCCCATCGAGGGTCGCGCCCTGGTAGGCGTACCGCGAGTCAGAGTAGCGATCGGAGATGACCAGGTCGCCGCGCTCGAGGGCCGGTTCGATCACGCGCGAGAGGTGGTCGGCGTGGTCAGCGGTGTACAGGAAGAGTTCGGCGAGGGAGTCGGCCTCGTCGTCCTCGATGGAGCGGTAGACGGCCTCGCCGTACCAGGATCCGGTTTCGCCCGACGTCGGTTCCCGGGTGAACGTCGCGTCGGGATAGACGTCGTGGAGCGCCTCCCAGACCGTCGTCTTGCCGGTGCCGTCCAGTCCCTCGAGCGTGACCAACATACACGGATATCCTGCCGTGGGGTACAATTATGTGTCGACGGAGGGTCGTCGCTCGAGACCGCGCCGCACGCCGACGGTCCGCTGTAAGGCCGTACTTATAAGCCGTCCGACATCCTTTTTCGAACCATGAACGTACTGGTCGCCGGCGGAACCGGCTTCATCGGCACGAACCTGTGTCGCGAATTGCGAGACCGCGGCCACGACGTGACCACACTCGCTCGAGATCCGAACCCCGACTCGGTCCCGGAGGGCGTCGAAACCGCGGTGGGCGACGTGAGCGCGTACGACTCGATCGTCAAGACGGTTGCCGCTCAGGACGCCGTCGTCAACCTCGTCGCGCTGTCGCCGCTGTTCGAACCGCCGAGCGGGACCAGTCACGAGGAAGTCCATCTCCGCGGGACGGAGAACCTCGTGCGTGCGGCCGAAGAGGGTGGCGTAATTCGATTCGTCCAGATGAGCAACCTCAGTGCGGACCCCGACAGTGAACTCGCCTACTTCCGGACCAAAGGAAAAGCCGAGAACGTCGTGCGCGAATCCGACCTCGAGTGGACAATCTTCTGCCCGTCGGTAGTCTTCGGAGAAGGCGACGAATTCATCGAATTCACGAAACTGCTGACGACCCCATACCTAACTGCCCTGCCCGGCGGCGGTGAGAATCCCTTCCAGCCGATCTGGGTCGAAGACCTGGCCGCGATGATGGCGGACGCGGTCGAGGACGACCGCCACGTCGGCAAGCGCTACCAGATCGGCGGGCCGGAAGTACTCACGATGAAGCAGGTGACGGAACTGGCCTACGAAGCCGAGGGACGCCCGGTCACCGTTCTTCCGATTCCGATGGCGATGGCGAAACTCGGTGGCATTCTCGCCGGACCCGTCCCGTTCGTTCCGTTCGGCCCGGATCAGATTCGCTCGCTCAAAATCGATAATACCGTCGCTGACAACGACGTGACAGCCTTCGGCCGGACCGAGGACGACCTTCGGACGCTCGAGGACTACCTCGGGCTCTCGGGGTCGGGGTCAGGATCGGAATCGTCACCCTCGAGTCACCAATCGGAAGCCGCCTGATGGGCACCAGCCACCAGCGTAGTCACAGCCCGGTAATCGTCCTGTCGGGCCCGACGTCGAGTGTTTTCGCCGCCGGTTCGGCCGGGAGTCCCGGCATCTTCATCACGTCGCCGGTGAGCACGACGACGAAGCCCGGCCCCGCGGCGGGGTAGAGCCGGCGAACCGTCAGCGTCCACCCCGATGGAACGCCTCGTGGGTAATCTTCGCCTTGTGCGCCCCGATGCGCTCGAAATCCGCCGGCTCGAGGCCAAGGTCCGCGGCGACGCCTTCGATGGGTCGATACGTCGCGGCGTTGGAGATTTCGGCGTCGCTGGGTATCGCTTCGAACTGTGGATCCGTACTGGCCATAGGGACTACTCGATCAGCCAAAGCGGTAACATAGGTGGTTGATTGTTACGTGCTGGGAACAGCAGACTGCGGCGACGTGAGGCGGGTTTCGACGTGCGGAGCGACTCTCCCCTCAGTTCAAATAATCGACCAGTATAGAAGTTTCGCGGCGACGTTCTCGACGCACCCACACCGACGCCGTCTTCCAATTTTCGGCGACTTTCAGGGGTGTGAGACTTTCAGACTAACACAAAGTTTATATCCCTCATCGCACTGTTTTCGAGTCAACGGAGCCCCCTACTAACAATGAAGTTGGCGATGATTGGATTCGGACAGGCCGGTGGGAAGGTCGTCGATCGATTTCTCGATTTCGACGACCGGACCAACAGCGGAATCGTCCGTGCGGCGATCGCTGTAAACTCCGCGAAGGCGGACCTCATCGGACTCGAGAATATACCCCAGGAGAATCGCGTGCTCATCGGCCAGGCCCGGGTAAAGGGCCACGGCGTGGGCGCAGACAACGAACTCGGCGCGGAAATCGCCGAGGAAGACATCGACGAGGTGCAAAACGCCGTCGACGCCATCCCGACTCACGAGGTCGACGCGTTCCTCGTCGTCTCGGGCATGGGCGGCGGCACGGGTTCGGGCGGCGCGCCCGTCCTCGCGAAGCACCTCAAACGCATCTACACGATACCCGTCTACGGACTGGGCATCCTGCCCGGCACGGACGAGGGTGGCATTTACACGCTGAACGCCGCCCGTTCGTTCCAGACGTTCGTCCGCGAGGTCGACAACCTGCTCGTCTTCGACAACGACTCCTGGCGACAGACCGGCGAGTCCGTTGAGGGCGGCTACGACCAGATCAACGAGGAGATCGTCCGTCGCTTCGGCATCCTCTTCGGTGCCGGCGAGGTCGGTGAGGGTCAGGAAGTCGCCGAGAGCGTCGTCGACTCCTCAGAGATCATCAACACCCTCTCGGGTGGCGGCGTCTCGACGGTCGGATACGCCTCCGAGGACGTCGAACTCAACACCAGTGGTGGGCTCCTCTCCCGATTTACCGGCGGTGGCGCCGGCGCCGACGACGGCCTCGACGCGGCCAACACGACCAACCGCATCACGAGCCTCGTCCGCAAGGCCGCCCTCGGCCGCCTGACCCTGCCCTGCGAGATCGAAGGCGCCGAGCGCGCCCTGCTCGTTCTCTCCGGCCCCAGCGAGTACCTGAACCGGAAAGGCATCGAGCGCGGGCGGAAGTGGCTCGAGGAGGAAACCGGCAGCATGGAGGTCCGCGGCGGGGACTACCCCCAGAACGTCCCCGAAGTGTCGGCGGCGATCTTGCTCTCGGGCGTGACGAACGTCCCGCGAATCAAGCGCCTCCAGCAGGTGGCCATCGAGGCCCAGGACAACATGGAGGACATCGAGTCCCAGAGCAAGGAGAATCTCGAGACCCTCGTCGAGGACGACGAGGACGAACTCGAGCCGCTGTTCTGAGCTGACCGGCCCCCGTCCTTCGTTTTTGGGCGACAGCTTCGACGCGTTCGGATCGACCTCGAGCGACGGTCGTCGATCTCTCACTCCAGTCTTTCGTTCCCTTCGACGACCGACCGCGGTCGCCTCGAGTCGGGTCCAACTGATCGACAGAAGAATTGCGCGACTCGACGCCGACTCCGAGGCGCTTTTGCTCTCCGGTTCGAAAGGAACGACGAATGCAGGTCGTCGTCCCGTTCGCCGAGGAATCCCCCAAATCCCGTCTCGCACCCACTCTCGAGCGCGAGGAGCGGCGGCGACTCGCCCGAGCGATGCTCGCCGACGTCTGCTCGGCGCTCCGGGCGGTGGATCGCAACCCGACGATTCTCGCGACGGAGCCGCTTTCGGAATCGACGCTGAACGCGCTCGAGGATCCCGACGTGAACGTGATCGTCGACGACCGGGCGCTCACACCGGCGGTCAACGCCGTCCTCGAGTCCGTTGACGAAACGGTCGCAATCGTCATGGCGGATCTCGCGCTCGCGACGCCCGCGGCGCTCGAGATGCTATTCGAGACGCTCGGCGACGTGGTCGTCGCGCCTGGACGCGGCGGCGGCACCAACGCGCTCGTCGTTCGCCACCCCGAGTTCCGCACGGACTACCACGGCGCGTCTATTCTCGACCACCGGCGGAAGGCCCGCGAGATCGGCGCCAGCCTCGAGACGGTCGACTCCTTCCGGCTCGCGACCGACGTCGACGAGCCAGCGGACCTGGTCGAGGGATGGCTCCACGGCGGCGGCCACACGCGAGCGGCGCTCGAGGCGTTCGGCTTCGACCTCGAGACGACCGAGGGGCGGGTTCGACTGGTCCGGTAGATCGAGTGGGTGCTCGCTTCGATCGGCGTCGCCTGGTCATCGACAAAGTGAAGCGTTTTAGGCCGGGGACGACTCCCTCCAGACGAGAGCCGATGATACCGGGTGCTGCGGAGTACGACGTCGAGGTGTCCATCGCCGAATCCGAGGTCGAGCGCCTGCTCGAGGTGACGCCGAGCGACGTCGACCCCGCCGCCGAACTCTCGTTCTGCCGGAACGTGTTCGTCCCGCTCACGACGGCCTGCCGGTACACCTGCACCTACTGCACGTACTTCGATCCGCCGGGCCAGGCCTCGCTCCTCTCGCTCGAGGAGGTCCGCGACATCTGCCGACGGGGCGCCGACGCCGGCTGTACTGAGGCGCTGTTCACGTTCGGCGACGACCCCGACGACCGGTACACGCGGATTCACGACCAGCTCGCCGACTGGGGCTACGACTCGATCCACGAGTACCTGCGGGCGGCCTGCGAGGTCGCCCTCGAGGAGGGACTGCTCCCGCACTCGAACCCCGGCGATCAGACGCTCGAGCAGATGGCCGAGGTGGCGGACGTGAACGCCAGCATGGGCGTGATGCTCGAGACGACGGCCGACGTGGACGCCCACGCAGGGCCGCGTCGGAAGGAAGCCGGCCAGCGCCTGCGGACGATTCGGAACGCCGGCGAACTCGACGTGGCGTTCACGACCGGGATTCTGGTCGGCATCGGGGAGTCCTGGCGCGACCGCGCCGAGAGCCTGCTCGCGATTCGCGAGTTGCACGAGCGCTACGATCACGTCCAGGAGGTGATCGTCCAGCCCGTCGCGAACAACGAGCGCTGGACGGACGGATCGCCCGGCCTCGAGACGATGCGTCGGGTGACGGCGATGGCGCGGGTCGCGCTCCCCAGGGAGGTGTCGGTCCAGGTGCCCCCGAACCTCGCGCCTGCCCGGGATCTAGTCGACTGCGGCATCGACGACCTCGGCGGTGTCTCGCCGGTGACCGACGACCACATCAACCCCGACTACGCCTGGCCCGCACTGGACGAACTCGAGGCCGTCGCCGAGCACGCCGACGTTCCGCTCCGCGAGCGGCTACCGATCTACGAGCGATTCCTCCCTGCCGGGCTACGAAGCGCCGATTTCGATGGGGTTCTGGCCGACGGCGTCGACGGCGTCAGCAGGGGAACGCAACAGGCGAGCGTCGCTGACGGTCGAGCGTGGCTCTCGCCGACGATTCGGCGAGCCCTCGAGGCCGACGACGACGCCGGGCGGCGCTTTCGAGCGACGCTCGAGTAACCTGCGGTTCCGAAGATGCTGTTTACTCGAAACCGAGTTCGAGAACGGCGCTGTCAGCAACGGTGACCGGTGTGACCGGGTTTTATGTACGAGTATAACTAATTGAGTAGTATGGCAACAGTCAGCGCCTGCCCGAAGTGCGGTTCCAGTTCGCTCGACCTCGAACAGCGCGGCTTCGCGTGTGACGATTGCGACTGGGTCGCCTGTCCAGAGTACCTGATGGAAGTGTAGGCGCCGCGTCGGTGGCGGTTACTCGGCCGGTAGCGAGCAGGTTTCTTCGTAGCTCGCGTCACGAACCGACTCGATAACGGGCTCTTCGCCACAGACTGGACAGTCCGGGTTGTGCCTGATTTCGACGGTTTCGAAGGTCATTCCCATCGCATCGTACAGCATGAGCCGACCCTCGAGCGTCTCGCCTGTCTCGAGGAGGAGTTTCACGACCTCGGTCGCCTGTATGCAGCCGACGGTTCCGGGAAGGACGCCGAGCACGCCGGTCGTCGCGCAGTCGGGAACCGTACCGGGTTCGGGGGCTTCCGGGAAGAGACAGCGGTAACACGGCGGCGTCGATTCCGACTCTGCCTCGCGGTTCCGGTTGTCGAACGTCGTGATCTGCCCCTCGAACCGGTAAATTGCGCCGTGAGAGAGCGGCGTCCCCGTCAGGACGCAGTGGTCGTTGAGGAGGTACCGGGTCGCGAAGTTGTCGCTGGCGTCGAGGACGACGTCGTAGTCGGCGACCAGATCCGCGACGTTCGTCTGGGTGAGGCGCTGCTCGTGTTTCTCGACGGTGACGTCTGGGTTGAGCTGCGCGACGTAGTCGGCCGCGCTGTCCACCTTCGGCCGGCCCACGTCGTCGTCGCCGTGGATAATCTGGCGCTGGAGATTCGACCGCTCGACGACGTCGTCGTCGACGATGCCGAGCCGGCCGACGCCCGCCGCGGCGAGGTACTGGATCGCTGGCGATCCGAGGCCACCCGCCCCGACGACCAGGACCGACCCCTCGAGCAGCCGTTGCTGGCCTTCGGGGCCGACTTCGTCCATAATGACGTGTCTCGAGTAACGATCTAGCTGGGTGGGATCGAGGCGAAGGTCGCTCATGCTCCCCACTTCGAACGGGAGCGAGAAAAGTCCGCGGGGCCCGCACGCGTCGTCACTCGAGTGTGACTGATAATGACTGTCACTACCCGATGCTTTATGTGCGTGTGTGGTGTGTTGTAGCATGACTATGGCATCATCACCCAACGGTGCCGGAGACGACGTTTTCGACCAGTTCCTCGCCGACAACGGCCACTCTACTGAGCGAACAGGCTGGAAACGTGACTACAACAAGAAACAGTGTCCGGACTGCGGCGGCCTCCACGATACGTCCGCGACGACCTGTACCGTCTGTGGGTGGGATCCGCGATCGTAGCCAGGGACAGGTTCGCATCGCTTTTTCGCCGCTTTCGAATCGACCATAGCGACTGCCACCGCCTGGTGTGCGTACCGCGACCGGACGAACAGTGGCGCAGGGACGATACCCGCGATACACGTCGCGGTGCTGCGGCGGCGCAACGCCCCAACCTCTCGCTATTCCCACCTCACCCTCATAATTTCATATATTCGTAGTCGATAGAATTATTACGGCGTGTCGCTGACGGAGAGACGAGGGATCATCAATGCCGAAATGCCAGAACTGCGGTGCGTTCGTGACGGACGCCTATGCGAGAGTGTTTACCCCTCGGAACGTCGACAACCCGCGCGTCTGTCCGGAGTGTACGGACAAGATACGCGACGGTGCGGAGATTCGTCGGGCACGGTCGCCCCGGAATAATTGAATTACGTTTCCGAGATCGTCCCCGGAATCGCCCTCTCTACTCCCTCCCCCGGAACAACTACCGGAATTTCCCGGAGGATCCTGGCGGCGAACCGCACCGAGAATCTGTAGTCTCGAGTTCGACGAGAAAGCGAACGTACCGTGGTTCCCTGACTCGTCAATTATTCGCCCGTTCGTCGGATGAAACCCACGTGACTTATAGGAGTTGCGTCCCTGATATGGTACAATGGCTACAACGGAGACGGACGCGGATGCTGAGGCGGGGGCACACGTCACTCGGCTGTTCGGCGGCCCCGGCAGCGGGAAGACGACGGCACTCCTCGATCACGTCGAAGAGATCCTCGAGGCAGACGACGTGACATTTCGTGACATCCTCGTCGTCTCCTACACGCGAGCGGCCGCCCAGGAAATTCGAGAACGGCTGGCCGAGCGCCTCGACGAGAGCCCACGCGCCCTCCAGGGCAACGTCTGTACGATGCACGCCAAGGCGTACAACCTGCTCGACCTCTCTCGCGGCGACGTCATCGGCGAGAAGGACAAAGAGGAGTTCTGCGAGGACTACGGCCTCGAGTACGAGGACGAGTACAGCGGCGCAGGACGACGTACCGCGCGGTCGACGACCATCGGGAACAAGATCATCGCGACGAGTCAGTGGCTCCAGCGCACCCGCCGGGACGTCGCCGACTGGTACGACGTACCCTTCCAGTGGGACGTCGAGGAAGTTCGACTCCCGCCCGAAATCGACCCGAACGCCCAGGAGGGGAACAAGTACACGCCGACGTGGCCCTCCGACGACGACCGGATCGACGTCCCCGAGGCGATCCGCGCCTGGCGCAACTACAAGGGACAGGAGGGGAAAATCGGCTTCGCGGACATGCTCGAGCGGGTCAAACAGCGCTCGCTCATCCCGAACGTCGACTACCTGATCATCGACGAGTTCCAGGACATCACGACCCTCCAGTACGACGTCTACGAGGAGTGGAAACCCCACGTCGAGCGCGTCCTGATCGCCGGCGACGACGACCAGGTCGTCTACTCCTGGCAGGGGGCCGACCCCGCGCTCTTGCTCGACGAGGAGGTCGACGAGGACATCATCCTCCCGAACTCCTACCGACTGCCGTCGAACGTCCTCAACGCAGTCAACCAGGAGATTCGCCACATCGAGGTTCGCCAGGACAAGGACCTCAACCCGCGCAAGGAGGGCGGCCTCGTCGAGGCCTACCAGAACCGGTCGATGCTCGACCTGGTTCGGATGGTCCGCCAGACGCTGGTCGAAGACGACGGGACGATCATGCTGCTCTTCCGGGCGCGCTACCAGATGTTCCAGTTCATCGACGAGTTCATCACCGAGGGGATCCCCTTCACCGCGCTGACCGACCAACGAATGTGGACCGATCGACTCACCCAGTACGTCCGCGCCATCGAGGCGATCGACGCTGACGAAGACGTCACCGGTCTCCAGGCCCGCCGTCTCGCCGACATGCTCATGGACTCGGCGTTCGGCACCAACGAGCGCGACGCCCTCTTCGACGAAATCGACGAGCGTCAGGAAGAGTCGGGCATCGACGACCTCGAGGAACTCATGATCCCGGTCGACGTGATCAAAGACTACGCGCCGTTCCTCCCCGGTCCGGCCTCGGCCTCGGACATGGTCCGGAAGGTGACGAACTTCCAGAAGAAGTCGATCAAGGCCTACTTCGCCATCGGCACCTACGAGGGGATGGCCACCGATCAGGTTCGCGTCGGTACGATCCACTCCGCGAAGGGGCGCGAGGCCGATCACGTCTTCGTCGGCACCGACCTCACCGAGAAAGTGGTCGAGCAGATGGTCGCCACGGTCGACGACCCCGAGGACGTCCCCGGCGTCGAGGAGTTCACCAAGACCAGTTCGCCCGTGCCCGTCCTGACGGACAACGAGCGCCGCGTCTTCTACGTCGGCATGTCCCGCGCCCGGGAACGCCTCGTCCTCCTCGAGAACCTCGTCGACGGCGCACCGACGCTCTCGATCGACGTCCTGCTCAACAATCGCCAGACTGGGGCCGACCTCGAGGAACTCGTCGAGCAGGCCCAGCTACCCGAGGCGGAGCGACTCGAGGGCGAGGGCGAGGGTGACGTCGACGCCGATGCCGATACCGGCGTCGACGCCGACGAAGCCGAAGTCGAAGCGCCGTGACCGAGCGGGCGTCACACCCGACGGCGACCGGCGAGACGATGCGAACGCGGGTTCGAGAGACGATTCGAACGCGCCTCGAGGACCGATCGGCGAGGGCGTTCGTTCACTGCGGGCCGGTTCGCGACCCTTTGATCCGATACAGTCTACTTGCCGACGGTGACGGCGCTCGAGAAGCGGACGCGAACGCGAACGCGAACTCGAACGCCGATGCGAACGGGAGGGCGAAGCCTGCCGACTCGACGCTAACAGCGAACGCACCGATTGCTGCCGGAACGACGGTCGCCGTCGCGTTCGCCGTCGACCGCGAACACGAGCGCTGGTACCTCGAGACGGCGACCCAGAAACAGCGAGCGAACGGAGCGACCCACCCCACGGAAGCCGTGGCGAAGGCGATTTCGGAGACACACGGAGACGGCGAGAGTGGCGAACGCGTCCTGACACCAGCCACGATCCCACACGATGCCGCCTGCTACCTCGAACGGGCCGGGTTCACCCTCGCCTCGAGCGACGTCCTGTCGACACTGCGAGCGACCAAAGACGACGTCGAACTGGCGGCGCTCGAGCGCGCCCAGACCGCCGCTGGCGACGGCCTCGAGCGAGCGAGGTCGATGCTGGCGGCGGCGACAGTCGTGGATGGGGATAATGATTCCGACCTGAAACGCGCCGACGTGCGATCGGAAACGGAGACGGAAACCAGAACGCGCTCGCTCGAGGCCAGGGCCGAAGTCGAGGTCGAGGGTGAAGGCGAGGATGGGGTCGAAGGAGAAGGGAAGGGCGAGAGTGAGGCTAACCCCTTCACACCAGCCGACATCTCCAGCGCCGTCGACCGGGCCGTTCTCGACGCCAGATGCCGACCGGTATCGACGACCGTAACGGGTGAGGATCGGCTAGCGGCCGACCGACCGATCGAGATAGACACCCTGGTTCGGACGCCGTCGGGCTACCACGGCCGTCTCGTTCGAACCCTCGTCGTCGACCCGGACGGCGGGGCCGAACGGCGAGCACACGTCGCGCTCACCCACGCCTTCCGGTCGGTCCGGACGATGGCCAGCGCCGGCGAGCACACGGTCTCCGCCCTCGAGGCCGACCTCGAGGCGGAGATTCGCGCGTTCGGGTTCGGCGAGTCGGACGCAATCGACGTCCAGGTGTCGGGGATCGGACTCGAGCCTCGAGAGCGACCGATCGGCAGCGGTGAGTCAATCGCCGTCGGGACCACGATCTGTGTCGATGCGGCGGTGGGGGCGGACGCCGGACGCGTTCGCCTCGCGGACGTTCTGGTTCGAACCGAAGACGACGCACAGTGGCTCTCGTCAGCCTCGTGGTCGATGCAGCCCTCGAGCGAGTAGCGGTCCAGTGGTGGTCGTGGGTCGTGACTCGTGGCTCGTGAGCCAACACTCGTGAATCGCGAACCGGCACTCCTGATTCGCGGGGGCGAACCGCGAATCCTTACCACTGATCACTGATCACAGCCACAGGAAGGGAGTTACTCCGGCCGAAAGAGCCGATAGGATCCCTGGCCGGTCGCGACTTCTCGCGTCTCTCCGTCCGGCGTCGTGCTCTCGACGGTCACTTCGCTCACGCCGACGCTGCTTCCCGCTCTGACGATTGTCGCGGTCGCCTCGAGGTCGCCCGTCGCCGGCCGGAGGTAATTCACGTTGAGATTGATGGTCGCTGAACCCGCCTCGAGTGGCTTCTCGAAGGTAGTGTGAAAGACGAGGCCGCCGACGGTGTCGACGAGCGTCGCGGCGACGCCGCCGTGAATGTCCGGGCGGCGGTCGCTTCCGTCGGCCCGCGACGGGCGCGTATTCGTCAGCTTCTCGTCGTAGGGGATGGCCATGCACATCCGCCCCTCGGAGACGTCCTCGACCGTCGTTCCCAGCCACGAGAGGAACTCGTGGTTCTGGTCGATGTACCCCTGCAGAACGGTGGCGATGTCGTCGTAGGACGCAGTCATACCCTCGAGTGGGAAAGCCAGCGATTTGGTTCCTGCGTTTGTGTGTTCGCCCGGTCGAGTCCGTTCTTCTCGTTCTCCGTTCGCAGTTGTCGCCATCCGCTCCTCTCTCCCCTTCTCCTCGTCTACCCCCATTGGTACCACCCTCTCTAGTAGCGACCCCGCTGTCACGCTCTATCCAGGGTTTCCGTCTGATTCACTCTCCTCCAGTGCACAAAAACACGAACTATCAATAGGACTCAGTGTAGCCCTCTACGTAATGCGAATCGTTTCCAAACTGATCTCCAGGGTCGGCGGCCGGCGGACGATCCTGTATCTCGGCGGATTCTACGCAGTGGTGGCCGCCGGATTTCCGCTGGCGTACGCTTTCGAGTTACGAACGCTCGACGACGTGACCATCATCTCGATCCTGTCAGGGTTGGCCGGGTTGACGCTTCTCTACGGTGGGTACCAGCTGCCGAACACCGACATCAGGCCCGACGCGTACGGAAGCGTGGCCAAATGGTGTCTTCGCGCGATCGGGGCGATGCTCGCAATCTTGCTGTTCGTCCACGTCGTTTCGGGCCTCAGCGACGTCGTCGCGAACCTCCTCATCCTCACCTCGCTCGCCGCGACCGCCGGTCTCGGGATGGGATACCACGATGGACGGGCGAAGACCCGAACGCTGGACGCGCGGGAACGCCGACGCGAAGCCGAACGCTACAGCCAGGAACTCGAGCGCTACAAGACGATCGTCGAAACCGTCAACGATGGTATCTTCGTCGTCGACGACGACGGGTACTTCCTGCTGGTCAACGACACCTACGCCAAGATGGTCGGGTACTCCCGCGACGAACTCGTTGGGTCGCACTCCTCGATGCTCATAGAGGACTCGGACGTGGACCCGGAGGTCCTGATGGAACGGGCGAAGCGGGACGTCGAGGACGAATCGGACGACCGACTCTCCTACGAGATGGCGCTCGAGACTGCCTCCGGAGAGATAGTCGACGTCGAGTGGACGATTTCACCGCTTCCGGGCGAGAACGCCGACCAGGACCTCGCCGGCGTCGTCCGTGACGTCACCGAACGAAACCGCCGGAAGCGACAACTCGAGAAACAGAACGAGCGCCTCGAGAGTTTCGCGGGGATGGTCGCACACGAACTCCGCAATCCCGTCTCGATCGGGCAGATCTACAGCCGCGAGCTTTCGGCGGACGAGAATCCGGAGGCCCACGCCTACGTCACCGAGGCCTTCGACCGCATCGAGGACATCATCGAGATCATGCTCGTGCTCACCCAGGGCCGAAGCGTCCACGCCGAGCGCACGCCCATGGAACTCGCGGCGGTCGCCCACGAGGCGTGGGACGAGGTCGATGGCGGCGAGGCGACCATCGACATCGAGACCGACCGGACGGCGGTAATCGACGAGACGTACGTCCAGCACCTCTTTCGCAACCTCTTCGAAAACGCCATCGAGCACGGCGGTAGCGACGTCACGATTACGGTCGGTAATCTTCCGACCGGGTTTTACGTCGCCGACGACGGGGTCGGCATCACCGAGAGCGAGCGCGAGGAAATCTTCAAGACGGGGTACACGACGGCCGGCGACCACGGTGGGATGGGCCTCGGGCTCACGTTCGTCCAGGAGCTGGTCGACGCCTACGACTGGGAGTGTTCGGTGACCGACAGCGAATCCGGCGGCGCTCGATTCGAGTTCGAGAACGTCACCGAAGTCGAGCCCGTCACCAACTGAGTGTTGCCCGTTCGCTGCGACACACACTCGCGCTCGCCCACGCTCTCGACTACGAACAGAGTACACCACCCTCGAACGGCTGTGACTCGGTTCCGGATCAGGCGGGCGCGTCGACCACGCTGGCGTCCGCATCGAATCGGTGCAGCGCGACCGTGAACGTACTCGAGCGTCGAGGGTCCTCCACGGGGGCGAGATGCCAGGTTTCTTTCCGGTCGCCTGCGGTGGGCTGGACTCGTCGCAGGTGGTGATGGTGGGCCTCGTCGAGGAACGAGACGAGCTCAGTCGATCCAGAAGCGGTCTACTCGGCTAAAGAAGCAGCGCGGGGCTAACAATGATGTGGTAGCTGGTCCGCAGTGAGGGCGACGTTGGCAACGACAAACCCCCTCCCCGCGCTGATAGATAGTTATCCTCGAGCGTCGTAATCATATCGGCCGAGTTGGCCCATCTTCACACCCGCTCGAGCCCCCAGTACCGACAGTGTAGCGATACCGCCGCAGAGGTTGTTGGTGGGCCGACCATCCGATTCTCGGCGTTTTCGGCGGTGTCCTCGCCGATCTCGCCCTCGAGGATGCGTGCCAGAAACTTCTCGATCACGAACACGTACTCGGTCGTTGCTCGAGTGATGACGTAATCGGCAGAAGTTCAGCAGTGATGACGTGAATAGGTTACCTGGCTGTGATCGGTAGTGAACTCGCTCGAGAGTGGCAGAGTTGTCGAGACGTTAGTCCGCATCCTGTATCTCTTCGACCCACTGTGGCGTCTCGAGAGAGACATTATTCGACGTATAGTCGTACGAGATTCCCCTCGTAAACGATTCATCGGTAGTCCAGCTCGTATGGAGATACTCTACGTAGGTTTCCGCTTCGGGAGTGACGGTGTACGAGACGTCGGCAGCGGTGACGGTGTACGAATCTGGATCGACGTGTACCTGTCCACTCGAGTCCGTGATTCGGTATCCACCGTCGGACCATCCATTCCGGGGTTCGTAGATATATTCCTCAGGTGATTCCTGCACACGTTCATAGTTGGTGCTTCGAAGGTTATCCATGACAACCGGAGCAGTCATTTTGACAGTGATTTCGCAATCGTCAGTGTTCTCCTCCCGAGTGACGAAAACGACGCCCTCTCCGTCGCGGTCGACGCGAAGAATGTGTTGGCCCTCACGCTCTTCGATTCTCTCGAGGATTTGATCGACGTCGAGCTCGTCAGGATATTCACTTCGCGTATAGACCGCTTCGCAAGGTCCAGCCTGATATAAAACACTTTGCACATTCTCCACGGTGAGAGACTGATATCGTGCACCGTCTTCGACGACGGCCTCCTCTAATACCACATACTCATCTCCGTCGATGGTTATCGCGCCAGAAACGTGGTACTCGTCGCCTTCGCCAGCAGTGAACTGCTCGTCTTTTACCGCATGTGGTTCTGACGTACTGAACGGATACGCCACCGATAGAAGAAGTACCAGACAGATAACCACCAGCAGTCCAACGATGGCGGCTGCAGTTCGTCGTTTCACTCTGACACGATATGTGAGAAAGTAATAACTCTTGTGTCGAGATATACAGAACGTGGTTCCCGACGAATCGTGCTGGGAGGATGGAATAGACCTACTCGATAACGTGCTCGAGCCAGTAACGCACCGCTCGAGCGTAGAACACCTCGTTCGCCAACTGGCGCTCGTCGATTCCGCGAGTCGAAGGTCCCTCGAGTTCAGTGACGGGTTCCGAACACCTCGGCCCACCAGGACGGCGGCCACTGTTTCCCATCCACAGTCAGGGACGGTACACCGAAGCACGTCGCGACCGGGCTTCCTCGCTCGCTCTTCGATCGGTCACTCCCCGCTGTCGTGCACAGTGGTTACCGCTCGAATCGACGTGGAAATATCGAAAACATAATCACAATCAAACAAGAACTGACCGACATGTCACTTCAAGAACCAGGATACAAAGAAGGGCTGATCGTTGCAGTCGTCCTCTTCCTGTTCATCACCTATATCGTGAGTGATCCGATGTATGACCCTGGTGTCTTTGTCGTGTTGTTCTGGATGGGACTCGGGTTGATCGCAACCCACCTTCTCTACCGGACAGTCGTCGTGCTCGAGGAGATCCGGGACGCCCTCTAGGTCGAGAATCACTACGATCAGCGAACCAAACGGGAGAAGCTGGACCAACACAGGCGACCTCGAGAACGCCCGAGGTAACTCAAACCGACTTCTTCTGGAGGAGGTAGCTCGTTCGGCGACAACCAATACCGCAGTATTGTTGCAAAAGGAGTGGGTACCACCTCGAGGGAGGACAGTGCGAGGCTGGTCGCAAGACCCTGTGGTATCGTAGTGGCTGTTCTCTGTCACTCCCGCAAACCACCATTCCTGGTAGTGACGTTACTACTTGAAATTCTGAAAAGTTAATACGTTCGAGTGATTCTCGGAGGTATGACTAATTCACGGTCCACGCGTCGCCGCCTCCTCGAGATATCGAGATGCGTGCACGTCACCCAGTAGGGATTCGATCTGTCGGTCGACTACTGATTCAGTCGCGAGCTGGTCCGCGAACGGGAGCGTTCGATAGCCACGTCCGGGGCGTAATTGAGCCTTTCGTAAAGTCGGTCAGTTCCTCCTCAATAACATGGTCAAAATCAAAACTCGGGTCGAGGATTGTAGTTCGATGGAGGCCATTGAAAACAAGCTGCCCTTCGTATGAGAAGGCCTCTCTCTGCTGGAGACTCATGCTTACGTCTGATATTAAGGTTATTCAATAAGTACTTTCGGTATCATGTTTTCAGAAAGGTGGAAAATGACGAGAGAATCTTGACGGTGAACCCGGTCAGCATTCTCAGTGAGGTGCAAAATTCGGCAAAGTGGCTTTGTTGAAATCATCGAATCTTGATAACTTCGAGTAGCTGTGCTGAATACACAGCGCGAATGTGGCACGCAATCTTGCTCGATTTGCGTAAGGGGTGATCGCTCAGTCCGGGGGAATCGTGTATCGCTCAGTATCGGGAAGGAAGGTCTTGAGGGTGAGAAATCCCGATTCTGCTGGAGGCAAAGATATATAAATATACTAACTAGAAATCAAATAATGAACCGCCGGAAGCTCTTAACGGGAATCAGCACGAGTGCTTTTCTCGGGGTTGGTGGCTGTCTTGAAACTGGCAATTCGTGGCTAGGAGATAACTCTGGTAACAGTGAAGATGATGTCCCGGACTGCATGCAAAAGGATGAATGGAATAACGATATTGACAAAGGTCCGAAGAATCCAGATCCAACATCTATTGCAGGTCGCTATGATTGTTCGAGTGCTCGGCGCCCAGAGCCACCTGGAGATGTCTGTACGACATTCACACCCGTAATAAGTGGTGAAGAACGCACGATTCACAGCGATGGCGTTGAACCATACCCGGATCCACCGGACTCATTCGATCAGGACACGCTCGTATCATACGTCTATAGGTATGAGGGTACGTATTTCCACAACTCGATGGTGGAAAAATACCGGGATGAGTTAACGCATGCTGGACTCCGTGTTGAGGAGGACGAGACACGGATAGAAAAGACAGAAGATGGCATTACCATCATTTATATCCGATTTTTTAACGGTACGGGCACTATCACGGATGGGAAGTACCCCGCTGCCGGTGATGGTGCTGGAGCTGCCGCGTACGGCGTTGACGAGACAGGCATTGTCCGTGCAGGAACCAAGTACAGTGTGAGTGATGAGGAGATGCCCGATCCGGTCGAAGATGGTGCTCTCGTCGAGTGCTTTTGATCAGTACGCAGCTGTGTGTATCGGTTGGTTCTTCCCAGATTTGGTGAAATAAATAGCGCCACCGTGCTGCACTCATCCTCTGTATTCAGCAGATATTTTCTGACAGAACCTGAATAAAGCGTTCAGTCCCTGCTGAATACAGTGCGCAAGTCGGTCACGCGACGTTCCCCGCTCGGTGGTACGGATAGAGTGTGAATCTACCGGGTGGGTCAGCGAGACCCCTTCGTGTCGCTTAGGAGTAAGACTTCATTGGGGATTTTCACGCTGGCTATCGAAGCGCAGGGTATGGAATCTGACTTCTATGCGTTTCTGGACGAACTTCGTATCCTCGCACAGGTCGGGTTGGAGTACACAGACGACCCCTACGATGAAGAACGCTACGAGCAGATTCTGACACGCGTTAGTGAGTTCTATGGAC
The DNA here is from genome assembly GCF_042663665.1 of Saliphagus sp. GCM10025317. Classification (NCBI taxonomy): domain Archaea; kingdom Methanobacteriati; phylum Methanobacteriota; class Halobacteria; order Halobacteriales; family Natrialbaceae; genus Saliphagus; species Saliphagus sp. GCM10025317. The sequence continues at coordinate 1,204,305 of NZ_JBHTAQ010000007.1, read as the reverse complement.
AATCTGTGAATCTCCCTCCAGAGGAGGTTCGCTCTCGGTTCGCTGAGGAGGTAGGGCGAGTTACGCCAAAACTCAGTGCCGACGCGGCGGTCTTCAATGAGACTGGCCACGTACTCTTGCAAAAGCGCGCCGACGATGGGACGTGGTGTCTTCCGGGCGGGTACACAGAGCCGAACGAAGCACCCCACGAGACCGCTGTCCGAGAAACGAGGGAGGAAACAGGCCTTAGTGTCGAAGTAGACTCCCTTGCGGGAGTCTTTACGCGAAAGCCGGGAGAATTCGGGCCTCACTGTCTAGTGATTCACGTTTATCTCTGTACGGCCACTGGTGGGACGCTTGAAATCTCACGTGAAGGTGAGGACCTACAGTACTGGGCACTCGATACCGTCCCCGACTGGCACAAAAATCACGAACAGCAAGCCCGTGATGCGCATGCTCAGTGGCAATGCAACGCCTAGTGGTAGACTCGGGCTTCTACTCATCGGCTGTTTCCTCTGGAACGTATATTGAATAACGGGAACCTCCGGTGAATGCACCCTCTATATTCAGCAGCCGATTCCCATCAACTGTTGAAGATTTCAACAGAACCATCCACTTCGGTTTGAGGATATGGGCACAGTGATGAAGCGAGGTGTGCAGTAGTTTATATACTTCATCCACAATTATCAGAATAAATGACGCTCCCGTTCGGCATCACTCTGGGAGAAATCACCGTCGCCGGCGTGGCTCTCGCCGCCGTCAAAATCGGCGGATCAAAACTTGTCGACTGGTGGAGAGACCGCCGTTCCAGTCGCAGAGAACGAGTCCACGACTGGCACCGAGAACTGCAAGATTACCTCTCGGACGTACGCTCCGTTGGCCGTCGTGTCCAAAACGACCGGAAAATAGACCTCGACAAGATTGAGGAACTAATTCCAGCTACAACTGCCATGGATGCACGTGTAAACACGCCTCCATCCGGTGTGCTGTCGATGGTTGACCGCGACACGTTCGCGAAAACGCGACGCGCTGCCGGGCTCGCGTATCATCTCGCTCACCTCCCGGCACCGGACCAAGACGCCGATTCGATTGCAGGTGTGATGCGCCACCAGTACAAACTCCTTCAAGAGTTAGATGTGGAGACTGACGTCGAGATGGGCGATGTACTGGAGATTATCGGGGAGATAAGCCAGCCCGAGGATTTCGACATCAGCACGAAGGAAGCAGAGGAAATTATAGATGCTTTTGAGAAGGAAGCCGACCGGCGGATGGAAGATGCTGAGGAGATGACGGTCGACGAACTGATGGAACTGCCATGGGAGGAAGTGGACCAAGTCATTTCTGAACGCGTCCGCCACGACATAGTCCGGTTCTCTATCGAGCAGTATTACGAGATAGCGTTACTTAAGGCTCCGAAAGAGGCTCGAGCTGCGTTGCAGGGGTCTGAAGATAGACTGTTCGGATAACGAATGGGGCTATTCTGGCCGTAGATCACGCCACCGAACATCCACGCGCTTCCCACTCTCGGCTAGTTCGACTCTATAGAGCACGGAATCCCGCTCATCACCGGTTGCCTGCCCGGCGTCATCCTCGAATATAACGATAACCTCGCCCAGTTTCCTTCACTCCGGACAGAGCGCAGGGACCCTCTTCGTGCTGCATATGCGCTCTATATTTAGCACGGACTTCCTATCAGTTTCTGAGGGGTTCAACAGAGCCGGTAAAGTCGAACTGCTATATACTAGAGAAATGATTCAAATTGACCACCCAATCTGGGTGCTGGCCGAATGTCGTGAGTCCTATTGTACTGATTCGTCTCCTAAACGTCCAATACAGTCAAAGCACGGCTACTCTTCTTCTGTGCTATTGCTGGTATTCGTATCTTCGTTATTTCCAGTTTCCTCGTCCGCTTCATCGTTGCCTTCAGTTGGCTCCTCGGGTTCGTCTTCTGCTGGCTCTGCTGCCTCCTCTGATTCAGACTCGTCTTCTGACTCGTCTGGGTTATTGGCCTCGGAGTCAGGGTCTTCAGCCTCCGTGTCCTGCTCTGGCTCGCTTTCATCACCCGTCTCATCCCGAGAGCTAAGCACCTCTACCGTCGTCGACGCACTATCATCCCCTGTTCGAACTGTTATGCCGAACGATACATCTTGTTCAACGGGATATGTGGTGTATCCTAATTCGATACGTTGCGTTTCATCCCCGAGGATCGTTTCTTGACGTGAATCAACTACTTCGTCACCAACAACGAGTTCGACTGTCGTGGCCATCCTCGCGCTACTACCGTTCGAGAGAGTTGCCTCTACTCTCAGTTGATCACCACCCGTAACCGGGGAATTAGTTTGGTTGATAGCAACCGTCACTGGTCCATCGAGTGGGTTATCTTGATCCTCTGCCTCTTGATTTGGGTCTGCGGCGATCGGCTGCTCGAGGATGATCTCACCTTCTCCGTCACGGACGTAGACAACGTCGCCCTCTTCATTCCAAACATGTCGATCCTTCCCCCAATAGAGCCGATCGGGCGTGTTCTCGCCCTCACCAGTGACGATCGTCACTTCTGCTCCCCGTTCGAGTGTGAATCCCCTCGGGAATTCGTATGGGCTGAGATTTTGCGCTGGCACCATGTGAGCATCCTCAATACGCCAATAAGAGGCATCAACAGTTCCGTCACTCGTATTCCGTAGAGTGATCTGTTCTTCATTGGCGTCGTTACCGAGGATGTGGTATCCTACCAACTCGAGCGAAACGGAACTCGTGTCGGCATCGGTCGACTCACCACTCTCATCGATCGTTTCATCGTCTCCATCAGCAGAACCGTCTCGTCCTTCAGAGGAATCATCCGTATCAGTAGATTCGTCGCTATCTTGAGACGGCTCGTCTTCACCGCTAGACGTGCGCTCTTCTCCGATAGAGGAGGTAGGTTCAGCGACCGCCTCGGGATCTCGATACGTATAGACGTGGCTCGACTCTTCGTCGAGATCCGTTACAATCGTGCTCCACGCACTCTTGTTTCCAGCCATTGACCCAAGTCCGGGCCCGATGTCGTGTGACTCAGTCCAGATCGTCTCGCCTTCATCGATGACCGCAAACTCGGCTTCGCCTCGATCGGCAACAAAGGCCCGTGATCCATCATCAGAAACGCTGATGTCTTCATCGACCCACATCCCAAGATCTGTTTCCCAACGCTGGTCACCATTTCTCGAGTCGATTGCGTAGAGCATACCATCGGGTTCCGAAGTGAGAATTGTCTCGCCATCATTGGAAAGCACTACCCAACCACCGTACTCGGTCGTCTCCCAGAGAACGTTACCATCGATATCGAGGACAATAAGAGTGCCATCGTCAGTTCCTGCAACCACGAGTTCGTGTTCAGAGCTAATACCGATGGAGATGACGTTTTCGTCGTGATCGTAACGCCATAGATTGGTGCCGCTATTGTCGTACAGTCGGATGCCGGGCTGTCCAGTGGGCTCGATGCCGCCACCCCAATAACGGGCTGTCCCAATGGTAACATACTCCCCTTCATCTGTGATGGCAACAGTGAAACCAGTCGCGTCGTCAAAATTCGATTCCCATAACACTGCGCCTTCGTTGTCAACGAGTTCAACGCTCCCCGTAGTGGCGATCGGGGACGAAACGGAGGCTATCAACTCGGCATTCTCTGAGGAATCGATGTCCCACATACCCGGGTGTTCGATCAGTGAGTTAGTCTCACCCTCGAGGTCCAGTAGGCCGAACAGATCAGCATCCCTCCACCCGAGAACGGCTGTGTTGGTCTCTTCATGCACTAGAATGTGGGTGACACTTTGATCAACATCGATTGAGACGAGATTACCATCCCGGTCACCATCGAAGACCATCACGTTCCCGTCATCGAAACCGAATAGAGCGAGCTCACCTGACGCGGAAAGTGCAGTAGTGAGACCCGGCTCGTCATACGCGTCGGATACGGCCTGCTCAATGGCTATTCCTCTACTCCGTTGGTACTGAGAATGTTGCCGCTTTATTTTGGATGTCAAGGAAGCAACCAGTAGACTGCCCCCCGCCTCCATTAGTTGCCTGCGCCACATATTGGAGGATACCGTTGACGAGCAACATATAGCAGTTTCACGATAAACTGGATAGTGGTTATATTCTGACGGTTCTATATATCGTTCCCTCGTTGGCACCTCGAACTTCGGACCTCGTGGCCCGGCCGCTGGCTGAGCCCGACGTTGATGTCTGCGGGCTCCATATCCAGCCGTTATCCCCACTACAATGGTTCTACACAGGTGGAATGATATATTATAGGTTAACAGATACGGATTAGCTCGCCAGCCAAACCAAACGTTCCGAACAGGGGCGGCTGATACCTCTGTCAAGTTTTGCTATCAGCGCAAATCCCGCGTTATTGAAAGGTAGGTAGTAGAATTATATCCTCTTAGAGGGAACTGGCATCTGTAAATCGGTAGATAGGAAGCACCCGGAACACGGGCCGTGTTCAACTCACTGGTCACGCGGCTGAGGTGGTTTATAACCGCCTCGACTCCACCGGTTGGATTCGCGTTGACCCAAAGAAGGATGGGCGCTACAGGCGTCCGCAAACGGGTCTAACACAGACGAACTAACGGACACGTACTCGGGTACCTAGTTCCGGTGGAACCCGCTGTACGTGCGCTTCGTGGGACAAATCCGATGGATAATCTCGAACCCATCACCCCGACAGAAGCGCTCGAATTGTACATCGAATACAGGCGGAATGAGGTCTCGGCGGCCACTCTGCGGTCGCACAAATCGCGTCTCGGCCACTTCGTCCGCTGGTGCGAGCAAGAAGACCTCGACAACCTGAACGACCTCACCGGGCGGCGTCTCCACAAGTTCCGCATCTGGCGGCGGAATTTGAACGGTATCTCGAAGGTCACCGAGAAGACCCAGATGGACACGTTACGCGTGTTCGTCCGGTTCCTCGAAACCATCGACGCCGTGACGACGGACCTCCACACGAAGGTACAGTCGCCCAACGTGACGCCGGACGAGAACACGCGCGATGAGATTCTTCGTACCGACCGTGCCGAGGCAGTACTGACGCACCTCGAAAAGTACCAATACGCCTCTCGCGAGCACGTTACGCTGGCGTTGCTCTGGCACTCGATGATGCGGCGCGGCGCTGTCCGGGCCTTGGACCTGCGGGACTACCATCCCGACGAGCAGTACATCGAAGTCCTGCATCGGCCCGAGACGGGAACGCCCATCAAGAACAAGACCGAGGGTGAACGGATGGTCGCGCTCTCGGACCAGATGTGCGAGTTGCTGGACGACTGGATAGCGACGGTACGGCCCGACGTGATGGACGAGCACGGACGCGAACCTCTGATTACTACGGCACAGGGCCGGATTCACGTCACTACGGTCCAGCAGTACGTGTATCGCTTCACCCGCCCCTGCATCTACACGGTGTGCCCGCACGACCGCAACCCCGACGATTGTGAGGGGGCACGGCGGGACAGCGCATCCAAGTGTCCGTCGAGCGTCTCACCGCACGCCATCCGGCGCGGGGCGATTACGTTCTATCTGGAATCGGGCATGCCAGAGAAAGCGGTCGGTGACCGCGCTAACGTCTCACAGGAAGTGCTCGACCAGCATTACGACCGGCGGAGCGAACGCGACAAGATGGAACAGCGCCGCGAGTTCTTGGACGATATTTAGGCCTGCGCGTAGCCCGGCTTCACGCTGTGGGCCAACTCCATCAGCTTCTTCCGGGCCTGCATCTTCTCCTCAGAGGTGCGCCTGTCGTAGTGCTTCTCGATAACGTCCTCCGAAACGTCGCACCGAGCACTCACGACGGCCATCGGAACCTCCGACCGCAGTTCCTGCGTGATGTAGCCGCGACGAACCGGGTGTCCCGAGAGGCTGGACGGACACTTCGACGCATCGCACGCACGCCCTGCCGCCACGCAACCGCCCGGGCCATCGGGGTTGCGGTCGTGCGGGCACGAACCGAGGTACTTGCAGGGACGGGTCCACTTGTAAACGTAGATGCGAATCGTGGACGTTGCCAAGCGCCCGTGCGTCGAGGCGAGAAGCGGACGGCGACCGTAGTCGTCGGTCACGTCGGGGCGCACGTCTTCGAGGTAGTCCTCGATGACCGTAGCGGTCTCCGGGGGGATAGAGACCTTCCGTTCGCTCCGCTCGTCGTTCTTGAGTTCAGTTCCCGTCTTAGGGCGGTGGTGAAGGTCGAGGTACGGGTCGTCCCTGTCTCCGTGGAAGTCATCGACATCGAGCGAGTGAAGCGCCCCCGTCCGCATCCCAGTGGAGGTCAGAAGGGTCCAAACTACGTGGTCAGCAGACGCGTACTCGTACTTGCTGAGCCAGTCCATGATGCCCCGGGCGGCATCGGTCGCCAGCATTTCGTCGCGGACATCTTCACCCTCCTTGAGCGTGGGGGACTGCACCTTCTCGTGGAGGCCGGTGGTCACAGCGTCGAGACCTTCGAGAGTCTCGATGAACTTGCGCAGGATGTCCTGCTGGGTCTTCTCGCTCTTCTTCGCGAGCCGGTTCACCGTCACGGGGGCTTCTTCGCGACGCCAGACGCGGTAGTTGTGAAGCGTCTTCCCTGTGAGGTCGTTTACGTTCTCGATGTCCAGCATCTCACACCAGCGGATGAAGAATCCGAGACTGGACTTGTGCGAATTGACCGTACTCGTCCCGAGTTCGCCGTCCCTCGCCTCGAAGTACTTCTCGACTGCCTCGCTCGGGGTGAGGGGGTCTAAGTCGTTCTCAACGCTCTCGGTGTCCATTTCGGCTAGCAGTTCGGCCAACGCCGCCCGGAGGTCACGTTCGGTAAGGTTCGAATCGCTCATATTTTGTTTTGTGGTCGGCGCGTCGGGCCCTGTGGCGCGTTCCTACTACTGACAACGAGGATATGGTAGTTGGGCGGGTGGATGGTCGTGAGAGTAGCGGTGTGAAAAATAAACTACCAATATTGTCATATATGCCGCCTTCTATATGTAAAATGGTATATAGTCGTTCACACGATTTAGACCGATGGCAGTACGTGACGAGGTATGGATAGCTGTTATTGAGCGAATTATCGAGGACGGCAAGTTCCGCATCGGTGAACTCGATATAGATGAAGGGAAACGCCACACTGCTCGGCGCGTCCTTCGTTTTATGGAGAGCGATGAAGTACAGTTCCTGACGCGTGACCACAACCGGGCCCAGATTTGGCGTGCAGGACCGAAGGCGAGGGAGGACCTGAACCTCTCAATGCGTGCGCAGGTACTCGCTGACGAGTGACGGTGGCTCTCATCGATGTTCGCATCGGTCGTTGTGACGCGCAAGGTCAACGAGCTTCTCTCCGCGACCAGCGTACACCTTTGCGAGACAATACTCGCATCGCACCCATCCCGGGTCGTCTGGGCAGGGCTCGTAGTGGAGGGCCGCAAGGTCAAGCGTCGTGTCCATACCGAGGAGACGCCGACCGGCCCCAACCGTCCCGGTTCCGTGCAAAGGAGTTGCGGGTGGAACAAGATGCGCGCTTGATAACGGCCCGTGGCGTCGAAGTGAACGATGACTGAGGAACGTTACACCGTCGGCGCGATGACCGTGACGATGACCGTTGAAAACGGAGTGCCCGTCGAGTGCGAGTGCGAATGCGAGGAGTTCGCGAAGCTCCAGCGCGCCGTAACGTTGGAGACAGCGGACGAGCAGAAGTGTCGGCACGTTCGCGAGGCCGAGATGTTCCACCACTTCGAGCGGCGGGTCACCCCTGTCAGCGACTAATTCTTAGTTCGTTCTTCGACTTCGGCGCGTTTCTCGCGAATCCAGTCACCGACCTTCCGCGAGTTGTCCCCCGCGACTTTGATAGTGCCACTCATCGGGCCAGCACCATCCGCTCGCAGGTTGTCGAGTTTATCCAACTCGTCGTCAGCCATCTCCACGAGAGTCAGCCCACCGTGGTCGCGCGGGTCATCCTCGAAGCCAGCAATCTCCCAGTCCTCCATGTCCTTCATCTTACGGATGGAGTCAACTGACGCCCCGTCGTATGCCTCATCCTCAAGCCGTTCGATGAGGGCGTCCACGTCGAGGTCGATGGTCTCGACGTTCTCGTTTACCGTCTCCAAATCGACGAGTGCGGCGTATCTGTGGGCTGTTTCGTCGGTAACGTCACCATAGATTTCGGTAGCTCTGACTCGGACACCCTTTGGCTGATATGGGATACCAGTATCCTCGTTGGAGAGTGCAGTCTCCAGTGCCTGAGCCCGCGCCGATGGGACTTGCTTGATGTCCTCGCCCCAGTGGCGGAGGTCGTCGATGGTCAAGTCCGACCGTTCGTACCGCTCCACATCCGGTGACAGTCGGTCGTGCAGACGCTCGACATCCCACTTCCGCGACTCACCCGAGACGACCTCCTCGACGAAGTGCGATGGCTCGTTGGGGGAAACACCTCGTGTCCAGAGGAGGAGGTCTTGGAGGTCGTCCATCCGGTCCAGACGACTGGTCCACGGAGAGGCCGCCGCATACACGATGGCGTGTTCGAGGTGGTCAGCGAGGGCGTACGAGGGCAAAGCATCTACGAACTCGGCAGGGAAGTGGAGGTCGGCTGGCATGGATTCCTCTGGGGGCTCGAACTCACACTCCTTGATGAGGTCTGTCCGTGCCGTAGACTCGCGCGACATCACGATGTAGTCCAGCATCTCACGAGTATCCGTACCGGCCTCGTCGTCAAGCTGTTCGAAGAGAGCGGCCTCGTGTCGAGAGAGAGCGTCTTCGTATTCGTCGTACGCAAGGTGCAAAACCTCATACGCTACAAGTCCCTTGCTCATTCGGTCGATTCCAGTTCGGGAGAGCGCCCACGAGACGTATCCCGGGACTGTTCGTTGGGTTCGCTCGGAGGGCTCGTCACGGAGGACGGTATCGGAGACTATCATATCAAATATTTTATCTTAGTGAACTATATACCTTTCCACACTTTGACCCTGATTTGAGTGTGCCGGAGAGCGCGGAGAGCCAGAATCGATGCCAGTCCGAGGAGTTGGCCCCGACCGATACAGAAAATTATTCTTCAATCCGAAATCGCTCCGAAGGTGTGTATGGGGTGCTGACGAGGGGTCTGAGCAAGCGGAGATTCGGCGGTCTGAGGGAGATATTGGCGAGTCCTCGGCCACTCGAGAGATGTGTGGTCTTCGGGGAGATTTTGCCATTTGTCAGAATAAGGGTGTCCTCCCCTGAATTGGCGGTTGAACCCCTATGTAAACAGTAGTGTAAGTGTTAATTCGTATATTATTAATATTGGATTCTCGTGGCTGGAAAGCGGTTGACCGCTGAGAGCGAGGCGGGGAACCGCCGAGAGAGGGGCTGAATCGTCAGGATAGGGTTCGGCGTCGGACACCCCTCCTAGACCTTCGCGGCGACATCGGCAGGAAGAATTATTTTCTCACCTCGACCGTCGTTCTCGTTCTACTCGTCTGAGTGGTTGTTCTCGTCGTCCGGCATGCGCAGGTACTCCTCTGCCTTATCGCCCGGGCGGAACGTCCCATCATCGTCGTCGGGCCACTCCACCCACTCCATTTCGTCCATCTCTTCGAGCGTCTGGCGAACCTCGTCGATGCTTACTCCGAGTGCGTTCGCGGTATCCTCGTCCGTTCCTCCACCTCGCTGGAGTGCTCCGATGACCACGCTCCAGATGTCGGATTTCTCGTGGCTGATTGACATCAGCCGAGACGACGAAATACCAGCACATATACTCTCGTATATTGCTCTCGGTGCCGATTTTAACCACTTCGGACGCTGAATAGACAATATCGCACCACGTCGGAGAGTCCTTCGGCAGACATCATTTCTCGTCATCCCCGGAACGCCTAAGATACCGACCTCCCGATAACTCCTATGAGCCTGAAGGTTTTGGACCTCTTCTGCGGTGCGGGCGGATTTTCACTCGGGTTCTCCCGGGCAGGCTTCCGCACGGTCGCGGCTATCGATAACGACGAGGACGCCCTCGCAACTTATCGATACAATCTCCAAGACCTCGCATACTGCTTGGACCTTGGAGCGTACCCAGCGAACGAAATCCTTGAACTCATCGACATCGGCCCGGACGACGTAGACGTTATCATCGGCGGGCCTCCCTGTACGAGGTTCTCGCCGCTGGCCCCAGAGGACGACCCTGACGCCCTCCGCTCGTTGTTGCAGACGTATCTCGATTACGTTAAGGCCATCGAACCTCGTGCGTTCGTGATGGAGAATGTCAAAGGCCTCCCGAGTCGCCACCGCGAGTACCTCGATGCGGTTCTCGACCGCGCGGACGACCTCGGCTATGATGTCGATTATCGGGTGCTGACCGCATCGGATTACGGCGTCCCGCAGGGCCGTGACCGTATATTCGTCGTCGGCTTCCACGGGTCGGAGGGCGGTGAGTTCGAGTGGCCGACCCCGACGACGGAGGACAACCCGCCGACCGCACGCTCGGTTCTCTGGGGAGGGGCGTCACCCGGAGACGGATGGCCAAACTCCGAGGAATCGTCCCACCAACCCCACATCGTCGAGAACTGGCGTGAAGGTGGTTACAAAAACGACCCGTATAGTGATTTACAACACCAGATTCGCCTCCATCCAGACGAACCCTCGTGGACAATAACAGCGGGAAATCAGCACTTCCACCCGGCGAAACCGCGCGCACTAACTCCGCGCGAAGAAGCATCGCTCCAGTCGTTCCCTCGGTGGTATCATTTCGCTGGAGGAATGGGGAGTGCCTCGAAGCAGGTCGGCAACGCAGTCCCGCCGAAGCTCGCGGAATACATCGGGCGGGCACTGCTGGAGTCGTTGGGAGAGCCGAGCAGACTTCCCACAGATTCTGTAGGAATGTCGATGAAGGAGCTTTCGAGCCTGTCTGGTCATTTAACGGAGCGCGAGGTTGAAGCCATCCTCCTCCGGTCCGCTGGTCTCTCATGGCGCGAGGTCGGAGAAGAGATGGGTATCGCACTCAAAACGGCGTCAAATCTCTATTATCGCGCAGAGGAGAAGGCTGAGGAAGCAGAGGAGAAAATCAAGAAAGCCCGGGAAACCATCGAAGCGTTTGAGCGCCTCACTCGCGGGGACATCTGAGGCTGGCCCACGTCGGTGCATCCTCGACCGGCGTGCCCATATCGTTCAGCGGATGGTTGAGAATCCACTCGTAGCACGACAGGCAGACAGGTGCGAGCCCGTCGGCGGCAGGATGTTTGAGCGCCCGGGCGACCGTCGTGGGGACGACCTCGGCGCACTTCCACAGGTGTCCGTCGCCAGCGCGGTCGCATACACACCGAACCGTAGGTTCGCGTTCGGTCTCATCCGCGATGCGCGCCCACCCGTCGGCGCAGTCCGGGCAGAGATGGAGTGAGGCGTCGGCCACGGGGTCTCGGTCGGCGGGGACGACTCGGGCGTCTGCTTCCTGACAGACTGCTCCGCAGAGCGCGCGCTCGTCTTCGCTGGTAACAATATGTTCGGGCGTCGTCTCTGTCAGTGAAAGAAAAACAGCGGTCAGAGGTCAGTCCTCCATGTTCGCTTCCCCGATGAGCGTAGCAATCGCGCGCCGGTACTCAGGGTCGTCCACGTGAGCGAGCGGACCGATATTGGGGCGATAGGTGTGTGCTTGCGGTTTGTCTCGGGTGAGCAGACCGTAGTCCTCCGCAACGTGGAGGACAGCCCGCGCGGTGTCCGTAGAGACGTTCCCACCGTCCGCGATGTCCTTAACGGTCATCGGGTGAGCATCAGCGAGCAGGTCGATGACCGCGAGCCACGCCCGGTCGCGGGGAGTCGCTTCGTCACTCATGCCGAATCACCCTCCAGCCGCTTGAGACAGGCGTCGCAGGCGAGGTAAGTCCGCTCACTCTCGACATCGTATCGGCAATCTCGCTCAGTGACCTGAGACCCGCTCCTCGCCCGCCGGTCACAGACCGAACACTCGACTGCACCGACCGGGTGGGTCCGGCGATACCCGCCATCGCCAAAACAGGTGCCGCCGTCGGTGACGAGTTCGTCGCCGTCCTCATCATCCTCGTCGTCGGCCACAACCGCGATGCGGACACGGTTTCGAGGATTGTGGGAGTCGCGATTGCTGTAATATTCGTAGTCGCGCTCCATGTCGCGCGCACCCCGAGTCGTGACGGTGAGCTTGTCTCCGGTTGCGAGAGTGAGCGTCACTACCTCGCCGCCGATAACGAGGTCTCCCTTGGCCACGGCAGTAACCTCTGCCTCATAACTGTCCACAAGCGGGTCTATCCAGACCGCTTCGTCGTGGTCCTCGCGCTCGGGACGTGCGTTGATTTCGACGCTCACGGTGTCTCCGACCTCAACGTACCGTGCGTCGTCTGCCGTCTGGATTTCTCTGTAGTTGTTCTCACCTCCGTTCGATTCGTCGTTGGCAGTCGTGTTGACTTCCATACACATACCATAGGAGGGGTAGTATAAATACTCATCCCCAAAACGATGGTCATAGACATAACTTTGACCTTGAAATAGGCATAAAAGCATGTTTTTGGGTCAGACGAGACTCGCGGATGCCATCTCCTCCCCGATGACCTCAGGCGACGGCTTGCGGAGGTAGGGCTCGATGGCGTCGTACGATGACCAGCCGCCGATTTCCATCATCACACGTACGGCCACCTGTTTGTCTACGAGGTAGTGCGACGCCCACGAGCGCCGGAGGTCGTGGCTGGAGACGTGACGCCAACGGACGTTTCCGGTCTCGTCCGCGAGGTTGGCGGAGGCCTCGTCCACCCAACGGCGGACTGTACTCTCGGACTTGGCGACGAAGGGTTCGTCGTCTGGGATGCCGCGTTCGTCGGCGTAGATGTTGAGCGTCTGCTTCACTGAATCGGGGAGGTAGGCGTCTCTCGTCGTCTTCTCCCCTCCCTTCGTGTTCTTGCCTTTGATTTCAATCTGCCAATACCCGCCGTCAGAATTGTACTCGATGCCGGAGGGGGTGGCCGACAGGACGCCGCTCGCGCGGCAACCGACCTCAACCATGAAGCGCATTGCGATGGCGCGCTCCCAGTCTCGCGAGCGGGCCGTCGAAATCAGTTCGTCCTTCTCGTCCGGGAAGGAGAGCCAGCACTTGGTGTGGCCGCCGGAGTCATCGATGCGTACCATAATCGAGTTGTTAGGACTATACGCTTATAGAAGTATAGTATATCTGTCATTTGCTAGGAGCACTGGTTGGAAATCGCCCGGATTTCGATGTCTGAGCGTTCCCGGGAAAATGAGTAAGCGACTTGTCCCTCAACTCGATTACGGCGTCCTGTGACACACCAGAGGGTAGGGGTTGATGCGTCACAGCGAAGGAAACGGGTCTGCACAGCGGGCTTCCACCGATGGTCGGCGTTCCCGACATCGATTGCGGCACGCCGGGCGCTCGACCTACGGCGAGACCTTCCGGGCGATGGTCGCGCGTCTCGGCCCATCGCGAACTACCCCAAAATGCGACACTGGTTGGTCAACGTCTGTGCTACAAACGGTCGTACAACCAGTCACTACATTCATCACTGAGGCCTCTTGACGCCCAGCTTCCAGACAATCGGATGACCAGTATCTCGTCGTTCGAATCCAAGTACTGCTTCAACTCGTCACGGATGTCAGTCGCGGAACTGGAGGTGTCCACCAGCCAGACAGACTCTAGGCAGTGCCACCAAGCTCCGAGGTCCTTAATCGCCTCGTACAACTCATCGTACTCCTGACCGGGACGGTGGAGGTCGTAGTTGATTGAATACACCGACATACGATACCAGTTATCTCAAAAGCAAGTAAGGGTTGGGCAAACGGAGTGAAAGTGAAACTACAGTCTGCGCGCCGGGCACTTGACCCGCGCCGAGACCTCTCGAGTGACAGTCGCGTGGCTCGGCCCGCCGTAGCTGTATCGACGACCTTCGCCAAGATTCTTCCTCAGGTGCCGTGATTCGCCCAGATACGATAATCAGAAAGCATTATGGTGCGACCATGACTTGTCAAATACAATCTATGGGTCAGACCCACATCGTCGATACCGACCCAGACCCCGTGTACCTCCGCTACAAGGAGGTGCAAGGGACTGAACTGACCGAGCAAACACTCACCAGCGAGGCGAAGGTTCGGAACGTTCTTGATGTCATCAAGGGTCTGGACCGTCAAACGAAGACCAGTTCCGTCGAATCCGACCTCGAACTGGACGCAAATCCCGATATGTGGATTTCGCACCTCCTCGATAATTATCCCGACCCGCCGGAGGTGTTCGACTCCTCGCTCATCAACAATTTTTGCGACAGCCTCTACACTTCGGCCCGCCAACCCGGGAAATACGCCGCACTCCTTGTGGTGGCTAACTCGGTCATTATCTGCCACACCGACTCTAAGGAGAAGACGATTACGACGGAGGCGGACGTGCTTGAACGTCTCTTGGACACGGACAACGTAGATAAGTACGTCCGGTTCAAAAGGGAGCGAGACGGTATCAACGCCTATCACTTCGAGCGGAATCGGAACACGAAATCTTTCTCTGATTGGCTCGGCCTCCAACCGGAGGAAATCGCCTTTGAGGAAGCGGGCGATGTGAAAATATACTGCCGCCAGAAGGACGCAACGAGCATCTTCCAGTATCCTCGCGACGAATTCGTGGACAAGTTCCTACTGGAGGAGTCACACACTCTGGTCTCAGGAATTCTGCGATTTCCCGACGGTGAGGAGTTCCCGGTTGACCAAGTGAAACTCGGACGCCGCTCGTATGAGACTGTGGACGAGTTCCTCCAAGGGTTCTACAACATCTACTACGACCTACAGACCTACCGGACCAAGTACGGGAACCTCACCGAATCTTGGGGACCGTGGAACAGCAATATCATCGACCACAAATCGAAGGTAACGAATGGGCTGGACGGTGAAATCGTCCTGAAGAAAGAACACGATGAATTCAATATCGTCTTCGCGGACAAGCTCATCAACCTCTCAGCAGGGTGGCGACTGGAACTCCTCTCGAAGTTTATCGGCGGCGAAGAGACTCGGCTTTACCACGTGGGGTCGGGTTTCACTGAGGAGCCGAATGCCGTCGGGCCGTTCCTCGTGTACAACGAGGCCGATGGTGACTTTGAGCGCCTGAACGAACTCTACCAGATAATCTCGAACTTCAACACCGGGGATACGATGGCGAATATCGTGTCGTACGTCATATTCGACACCGCTTCCGAATGGTTCGACGGCCCCGAGTCACTCTTTTTCGACCAGTTGGGCGAGAAATGCGTCGAGAACTTCGACGCAGAAGGAGTGGTAATCCCTGAGGAGGGGAACATCATCGAGTACAAATCCCGAGACTGGTTCAGCGGAATCGACAACGACGAGTTAGCCGATAAAATCACTAAGGAGATACAGAACGATACGACCTTGCTAATCGGCGGGATAGAGGACGAACAGAAAATTCGACCTATCGCGCGAAGTCGTTTTGACCCTGACCGTGATGACGACATCCGAGGGTCGCTACTCGACAAGAATGGCAACCACTCCACTATCAACTTCTCAACGCTCCCGGTTCGGGAAGACGAGTGTCTGGCTCTCGTTTTCAGCATCAAGAGCGAGATGGGGGTTGACTTTAGCTTCATCGAGACCCCATCCTAGCCACCGTACCACCGGAGGGAATCCGCATCGTCGTCTTGGGGAACCGAGTGTTGCACTCGGGGCACGAGAACACGTCATCGCCGTGGTCGATGAGTAGAGAATCGCATTTACCACACTGTTCGTAGGCTACTGTCGCCGTATATCAGATAATCGAGAATACTCCTATAGGAGTACCGTCGCCCGGCCTACTCTTCAGCGTCCTCGCGCGGCACGAACTCCACGTCGAACACAGTCTCGCAGTCGGGACAGACAACCGCTGTCTCAGTAACCTCCCGCCGCTGGTACAACTCGCGGTCGTAGTCATCTTCCCAGACATCCCGGGACGAAATCGACAAGTCGCGGGAATCTACCAGTTGCAGACGCGACGGATGTCCGTCGCCGTCGCCACAGCGCTGGCACATCCACGCCGTATGCTCCCAGTGAGTGGTTTCGATGTCGTCTCTCATGGTTACAATAACACCCTGAATACGAACAACTCCGGCCACGTCGTGACGCCGAGAATCAGCCCGTAAATGTAGGGAACGAGCAGGATGACTGCCCATACGAGGACGGCCAAACCTCCAAGGAGACCTGCATCGGCGGTCTGCGAGTCCCACGCCAATCCGACTGCCTTCGGGTAGACCATAAACAGGTTGAGGATGTGCGGCCCTACGGTATCGATGACCTCACCCGGCGAGAAGGAGGGGACGAGGAACGCAGTCATCCACATCATCGCGGTCCCGATAGACCCCCAGAGCGCGAATTTGGGCGTGCAGTATCCGATAAAGAACACGCCGATTACGCCGACGACGAATACGTATGCGAGTTCGAGCATCAGAACGATTATACTTTGATGGAGTAGAAAAGGATGCTATCTTTACGCTGATATAAACGGGTCGATTTATAGCAGAATCTGCGACTTTAAGCGCTGAAGAGGCGATATCTTCGGCATCTACAATTCAGGCAAAATCATCTCAGTATAGTGTCAATTGAGTGCCGTACCAACTCAAGTGAGAAATATTTAACTAGGGACAGCTCATCGGGATGGACATACCGAATACGGGTAATTCGCATGGAATCACAAGACAACGATGCGACGAGCCCAAGGTAGAAACCTTAAGTTAGACATGGCACAATCTACTACAGAGCCCACGAGGACCAGTTTGATGGAGGAAGTACCCGCCGTAACGAATTTGATGACCTCTGAACCGTATTATACCGGCGAGGGGGGAGCCTGCTATCACGGCGATAGCCGTGAACTTCTCGACGAACTCCCTGACGAATCTATCGACCTCGTGATGACCTCGCCGCCGTTTGCTCTCAAGAGGAAGAAAGAGTATGGGAATAAGGACGCCGAGGACTACAACGAGTGGTTTCTGGAATTTGCGGAGAAAGTTAAGAGAGTTCTCAAACCCGATGGGTCATTCGTAGTGGACATCGGCGGCTCGTGGACGAAGGGAGAGCCGTATCGGGACCTCTACCACTTCGAACTCCTAACCGCTCTCGCGGGCTCGGACGGCCTGTTCGAACTCGCCCAAGATTTTTATTGGCACAATCCCGCAAAGCTCCCGACGCCCGCGCAGTGGGTCACTATCGAACGAATCCGTGTGACCGACGCCATTAACCATGTCTGGTGGTTCTCGAAGGGTGAGGATGGCGAGCGGCCAGAAGCCGACAACACTCGTGTCTTGAACGAGTATAGTGACTCACAGAAAGAATTGATGGAGAACGGTTACAAAGACAAGAAGCGACCCTCTGGTCACGACATCAGCGACAAGTTCGACAAGCCCGAGAACGGCGG
Source organism: Saliphagus sp. GCM10025317 (assembly GCF_042663665.1). Classification (NCBI taxonomy): domain Archaea; kingdom Methanobacteriati; phylum Methanobacteriota; class Halobacteria; order Halobacteriales; family Natrialbaceae; genus Saliphagus; species Saliphagus sp. GCM10025317. Next base: position 1,186,955 of record NZ_JBHTAQ010000007.1, on the reverse strand, counting down.
CGGGAGTATCCCTGACAATCTCATCGAAGCCGCGAATACGGCGTCGAATACTCACTACTTGAGGGCATGTCGCGAACTCGATGTGGACTCTCACCCGGCGCGCTTCCCGAGGGCACTCCCCGAGTTCTTCGTCAAGTTCCTTACGGAGAATCCGCCATATGAAGAGGATGACGACTGCCCGGTCGTATTGGACATCTTCGCCGGAAGTAATCTGACTGGACGGGTGGCCGCCGACCTCGGTCGCAACTGGATGGCGTTCGAACGTCAGGAACAGTACGTTCAGACTTCTCAGTTCCGATTTATGGAGATGGCGGCCATCGAGCAGATGGTTGACGACGAGCAATCTGATTTTGGAGACTTCTCGACAGTCGAACCTAACGACGACTAACTCTCGTCAAAATCAGTTAGCTGACCCTGCTCCTCTTCGTCGGGGTTCTGGTACTCTTCGATGACTTCCTGATATTCGTCCAGTGTCTCCTCCTCGCGGTTTACCCGTTCTTCATCTTCCTCAACTTCCACCATGTCCCGCTCGGTGAGTTGCTTTAGTCGCTCGATACGGCGGGTCTCCCGTCGAAGCACCGTCAGCAAGTGAGAGGGGTCTTCGTCGAGCGTCAGCAGGTCATCGCCGCTGATGAACATGATGGTAAGGTTATCTCGATACATTACTCGACTGGCATACTGCCGGGCGTCAGATGTGACGCCAGACCGCGCGACCATCAAGATAACGTTCGACTGAAGCATTCGCGCGACGCCGACCTCCTCCTTGACGTGGCTGGTACGGAGGTTATTCTTCGTGTTCTTACACTGAATTTGCCACCGGGAGAAGGAAACATCGGTCGAGTCCATCACAACGTCCACCTCTGCGCCACCCGTGTTCCGCCCGCGAACGTGCCAGCCCTCGAATTCCAATCCGAGGAGATGGCCCATTTTAACGGCTAGCACTTCGAGTGCGAGCCCGCGCTCGTGATTCGAATCTGCGTCCATTTGCTCACGAACCTCTTCGAACGACGTGCGGAGGATGTGGCGGGGGACGCCGACTCGCTCGCTAACGTCCTCCAGTAGTGGTGCGAGAACCTCGTTCTCGAACTTATCTGTGGAGATGACCAAATTTGGTTTGCCGGACACGTCAGACGGGTTTTTGTACTCGATGTAACCAGCTTCCTGAAGCGGCTTCAGCACGTCCTTGACGATGCTTTTCTTGGGGATTGAGACACCGTACGCATTCTCCGCGATGTCCCCGATTATGCTGTTGGGCATCGGTTTCTCGGGGTCAATTCGGGCGAGTGCCTTCAAGAATGCCCGTTGCTCGTCGGCTAGCTCAGAGAGGTCAAGTAGACCCTCAGAATCCACACCGATTAGGTCCTCGATGACATCCCAGCCTACATCGTAGTTTAGCCCGGTGCCGATGACTCCTGCCTTGTTCAACCAGCCGCGCATCTGACTGACATCGGAATTTGTCTCGTGGGTGTAAATGCCGTAATGCTCTCTGAATGCGTCGCTGATTTTAGGGAGAGTTGGCTTCTCGCCGTTTGCGTGCATATCATCCACTATCTCGACCAGCTTGAGGCCATCACAATCCAACAGGATGTACTCAGCAAACTGTTCGAAGAGTACCCGCTCATCGTCACGTAGGTCGTACAACTCCTCCCCAATGTCAGTCAAGTAGAAGTCCTCATCAACGAGGCCGTATCCCGAGTCAACGCCGAGACCGTATCGGAGACTCCCTTTCCTTTTATCAGGATTTGTACTGTCGGCCAGAAACTGCTCAACCACCGCATCATCGAACTCGTACGGGTCTCCCTCGTACTCCTTGACCATCTCCAGTACGACCGGAAGCTCCGACCTATCTCCGTCGGTGTCGAGTTGCCCCGGGCCAAACAAATCGCCATATACTAAGTCCGTCTTTTCCCGCTCCATCGAATACCATGAGCTGAAAATCCACACATCATGAACCTATCGGACTACCCGACCGTCGCGGCGAGCGTGAGGTCCGTACTGGCGTTTGAACGACACGTCTATACCTCGCAGTTCCGCCTCATCGAGTTAGCGGCTATCAATCAGATACTAGACGACGAGCAGTCCGACTTTGGAGGCTTCGCGAGTGACAAACAGAATGACAACCGATTACCCAAAGTCGCCTAACGAAGCGTCTTCCACCGACTCTTGGAACTTTTCGAGTTCTTCCTGATACTCGTTTAACGCCTCTTCTTCCCTACTCGAAACAACCTCTTCGTCCTCATCTTCGACGTACTCGGCCTCCCCGAGCCGCTTGAGGTTACTAATCCGTCGAGACTCGCCTTGTAAGACGTGGTGGAGGTGGGTAGTGTTCTGGTCAAGCTCCTCAAGGTCGTCTCCTGTGAGGAACATCACTGCGATGTTCTCGTGACGCATCACTCGGTTCGCGAACTGACGAGCATCACCAGATATGCCGCTCCGGGCAATCATCAGAATCGTATTCGTTTGTAGCATCCGCGAGATTCCGACCTCTCGGGCGATGTGCTTCGTCTGAATCTGGCTTTGTGTGTTCTTACACTGTACTTGAGCCCGGTTGTATAGCTCCCCGATGTCGTCCATTACCACGTCCACTTCGGAGCCGCCGGTCCTCCGACCGCGCACTCGCCACCCGACGAACGTCAGGCCGAGGAGCCGACCAATCTTGACGGCCAGCGTTTCGAGGGCGACCCCCTTCTCGTGCGTACTATCGGCGTTGAGGTCGTCAAGTAGCTCGTCAAAGGAGAGGCGGAGAACGTGTCGTGGAACGCCAGTACGCCCCGCGAGGTCGTCGAGAATCGGTTTGAGTACCTCGGCGTCGAACTTATCAGTCGTCTCAATCCAATTCGCTTTCCCAGAGACGTGTTCCCACTCGATATAGCCCGCTTCTTCAAGTGGGTCAAGCGTACGTCGGCTGATGTTGCTTTGGGATATATCGACGCCGTAGGCCCTCTCCGCAACCTGCTTCACGACGCTGTTCTGGATGCGCCCCTTCGGATTGATGAGTGCGAGAGCGCGGAGGAATGCTTGTTGCTGGTCGCTCAGGCCGTCAAGTTCGAGGATGTCCTCAGAACCGACGCCGATAAGTTCCTCGATGCGTGTCCGGTCGATTTTGTAGATGTGCGTTCCCGTGTTGACAACGCCCGCCTTCGACATCCACGCCCGCATTTGCGACCAGTGGTTCGAGGTTTCGTCGATGTGGAAGCCGTACTGCTCTCGAAACTCGTGCTTCAGGTCGTCGTTCGTCGTGGAACGGCCCTGCGCTTCGAGGTCTTCGACGATTTCGATACCCTTCAGCCCGTGCAGGTTGCGGAGAATGTGTTGCGCGAATCGGTCGTAGAGTTCGTCTGGGTCGTCGCGGAGGTCGTAGAGTTCTTCTCCGAACTCGGTGAACTGGAAATCCTCGTCCACGATACGGTATCCTGCTGGTCCGACACCGAGCCGTACGTTCTTCGCGCGGTCCATCGACGGATAGAATCGGTCTTGAATCTCGCTATTGAACTCGTCTGGGCGGCCCTCGTACTCGTCTACCAGTTCCAGAATGACGACTAACTCCTCATCGTCGCCGGTCTCTAGTTGAGCGGGAGAGAATGCGTCCCCAAACGGCAAATCCGTGTTTTCTCTCGCCATTTAATGGCATGAGCTGTTAACCCACACTGCATGAACTTATCGGACTAGCTGAACGTCCCGGCACACGAGGTCGGCGGTGTGGCGTAGTCTGCTATGATGGGGATGACACCCTTCTCCTCTCAGAGTCCCCGGAACTCCTGCGGACTATCCGTCCCTCTCGGCCCATAGAGTGCGAATCGCCCGTTCTGCTTCTTCTCCCCATTCGTACAACTCGTCCACGTCCTCTTCGATGTCGTCAAGACGGTCCCCGTGTTGCCGGAGAGCATCGGTGAAGGCGTGGACCATCTCGCGGAATTCGGCGTTCTCACCGCGAACGGCGCGCACTTCAGCTTCGAGGTCGTGGACTCCCTCCCGGGAGAGTTCGTCGTTAATGCCGCCGAGGATACCTCTCTCGATTTCCCTCCGTGCCGCGCCGGTCAAGTGTGCGACCTTCGGCGGGTCACGTCGCCCGTGGCCGTAGTCGGCATACGTCACGTTGATGAGGCCACATTCTTCGAGGACATCGAAGCGGTGGTTCACCACGGTACGGGAGAGGCCTGTCCGAGCGCGAATCTCTGTAGTAGTGGCGTCACCACCGTAGTACTGGACTGCCGCAAGGAAGCGGCGGGCGTTCCGGTCGAGGCAGTTCTCCAGTTCGATTCGGTTCATATCTCCATCTTGTCGGTAAGAATGCAAAGGAATTGCCCGACCCATCATAACCGTATAGACACCCGTGCCGCGCCAGTACGGTCTGATACGGGCCAGAACCATCTGATACAGCCGACCGACCCCTCTATGAGAGCCAAGGGGTCATACTGCTATAGCAGGACCAATTTTGAGGTCTCCAGCATGCCCTTGAAGCCCGACCTCTACTCAAGGAGTATCATCCGACTACGAAAAGCGAGAACGTTGGAACAGGGCTATTTACAGCCGACAGATAACCCCCTCCGACATCAGTGACCAGTTTCTCCCGAGCGCGAAGGGAACTCGAAGGCATCTCTCTCGCTCTCCCAGTCATCAGGGCGCGGCGGGAACGAGAACGAGTTTTCCTCCTCAACTTCCACGCCATCCCTTCCACTGAGAAGGGCCTGAACGTGACCGACGACCATCTTCTCCAACAGGTCTCGGTCGTTCAGAAGCTCCACGAGAAATGCCCGGTCAGTGTCAGTCAAAGCCTCGTCGGACTCCAACTTCTCGCGAACAGTCATCTGCGATTCATCAGCCGATATGTTGAGGTTCCCACACGACATGCTTCCCATATTGTCATTAATGACGCAAAGGTGCTCCCTAAACCCCACCGGAGACAAGGCTATACGAACAGTCAAATAATCAGTAACTAGGTTGCGCGGCAACCCGAGTTCCCACACGGTGTTCTGCCGCGCGGCCTGTGTTGCCTTCACGAATGATTAAGTCTGGTGATGGCCAATATTGAAATATGTCAAATGAAGGGCAGACGGGATGGGATGACATAGACTGGAAAACATACCAAAAAATTTCTGCGGGCCTTCACGCTCTAGATAGCGAGGATGTAGAAGTCGAACACGAACACGATTATGAACTGAATTCTGGTGGGTCGAAAGAAATTGATGTCGTTGTATGGGACCACTCTGGACGGTACACTACAACGACTCTAATTGAGTGCAAGTTCTACAGTGAGCCAGTTGAACAGGAAATAGTCGATAGTCTCATCGGGGTGTTAGACCACTCAGATGCCAACAGAGGCGTAGTAATCGCCAAAAGTGGTTTTCAACAGGGTGCGATAGACCGACCTGAAGGTTCGGGAGTCGAACTTTGGACCCTGCGACAGATTGAACCTGAAATTGACCTGCAAGACCGTATTCAGCAGGTACGAATGAATATTGAAATGACTACTCCTCAGTTAGAGGTGCTGGATATTGACCTTTGTGCGACCGATGAAGAAAATGAAGGGAGGCAATTGGAAGTCTCATTCAACCAGAGGAATAGCATGATATACACGACCGACCGCGAACCGACTGGAGAGACTCTCCTTGATTGGCTAAATGAGAAGCAGAATTTTGCTGAAGAAGGCGAACATATGGATGAATTTGAGGATGCATTGGTGCTCGTTGAGGGGGATTTCTACGCGCTAAACTCGGTCACGTACCGTATTGAGAGACCAACGAACCAAACGCAACACACCTATGATATGCTCGACCATGTTGACCTCTTATTCAAAAATGAATTGAGTGGTACCCAAGAGTACATCTCGCTCGAAGAGGCACTCCAAGCGTTCATCAGAGATGTCGAGTAATTCGAAAGACATTCTATCGGACGCACGGTCCAAGAAGGGATTCGATACCTCAGGTATATAGTCCCGGGCGGATTCGAACAGGTTGGCAATCTGTGGAGGCGACCAAACGAATTCACGTTGAAGCCCGGGGAGGAAGATGTAGTCGTTTATCCCGGTGAGGTAGTCTTTGACAGACCGGTTCATGTCACTGGCGTCGTATTTAAATCATAAAATGGTCGGTCATCTCGTGCCGGAGGAGGAGACCGTCAATAGGGTGTCCCGCTGAAGCACCCGTTACCGCAGAAGACGCGTCGCGCGCGGTGGCCGCGGGGCTTGCTGACTCATCCATCTCGTGTGAGTCACCGCGCGTTTGAACCAAACCTGCGGGTTTATATCGATAGACTGTGACGTTGGCACTAGCGAATCGCACGACAGCGGAGACCACCGTTACGAAGTATAACGAACTCTTCCGCGAGAAGGAGGGGTTGTTTATATACAACCCTACGCCGTCTGTTGGTTCCTAAACGTTAGATTTCGTGATGGGCGCTACAGGATTTGAACCCGTGACAACTTGGTCCGAAGCCAAGCACTCTGTCCAGACTGAGCTAAGCGCCCTCACCACCTGCTTTTCGTCCACTCGGTATAAGTCACTCGATTCGGGTCGTCTGAGTCACCCGATATCACCCTCGAGGCTGCCGCCGGCACCTGTTCCCAGGTGGTGATAATCACCAGCATAGATACCAGTAACGGTAACCAACTCGTAAGTAAGCATGACTGTCTCCGAAACCCCGGTCGAGTCACCGACCGACCGATCAACCGACGTACTCGAGTTGCTCACCGACGAGGAAGGCACCTGGACGATGGTCCCTATGGGTGCAACCGGTGACGAGCGAATGACCCAGTGGATTTCCGTCGATAGCGCCGTGCTGTGTGAACTCGAGGAGATGCGCTGATCACACCGGAGGCGTATACCAGACCTGGGTCCTCCAGGTCCGCTCTGCATTTTTCGTGGCGACGGTGGAGTCTTCAGACGTTCTCGAGGGAATTCGCCCTCGAGCGAATTCGTCCTCAAGCGAATGAGGCTGAGCCTGAACCTAAACTCGAAGCGACTCGAGCGTCCTCGAGCACCCACAGCTGGACGTATCGGTCCGTTTATACGGAATCGATGAGCACACCAGCACATGGCGACGGGAGAGACGATCCGTGGGCTACTCGAACTGACGCGGCCGATGAACGTCGTCGCGGCCTCGGTGCTGACGTTCATCGGCGGGTTCGTCGCCGGCGGAGTCGGCGAGGCGCCGCTGCACCTGGGCGCGGCGGTCGGGGCGACGGCGTTCGCCGTCGGGGCGGGCAACGCGATCAACGATTACTTCGATCGGGAGATCGACCGGATCAACCAGCCACAGCGCCCGATTCCTCGAGACGCGGTGTCCCCACGAGGGGCGCTGGCATTCAGCCTGGTGGCGTTCCTCGCGGCCGTCGCGTTCGCCATCACGTTACCGCCGATTGCGATCGCCATCGCGGTGATCAACCTCCTCGCGCTGATCACGTACACGGAGTACTTCAAGGGCCTGCCCGGAATCGGCAACGCGATCGTGGCCTACCTCGTCGGAAGTACGTTCCTGTTCGGTGCGGCCGCCGTCGGCGACGTCCAAGCGGCGGTTGTCCTGTTCCTGCTCGCTGGCGTGTCGACGCTGACGCGGGAGATCATCAAGGACGTCGAGGACGTCGACGGCGACCGCGAAGAGGGGCTCAACACGTTGCCGATCGCGATCGGCGAACGGTCGGCGCTCCACGTAGCGACCGTCCTGCTCGTCGTCGCGGTGGTGGCGAGCCCGTTTCCGTACCTGGACGGCTATTTCGGCCTCGCGTACCTGCTCGCCGTCGTCCCCGCTGATCTCATCATGCTGTACGCGGCCGTCGAGAGTTACCGGAACCCAACGGCGGGGCAATCACACCTCAAGTATGGCATGTTCCTCGCGGCGCTGGCGTTCATCGTCGGTCGCGCCGCGTTGCTCCTTACGTAGTCCTCCGTCACGCCGCCTCGAGACCGGGGCGGTCGAGCGTGCAGCGTTTCCGGTCCTCTTCGCCATCCATGAGCCTCGTTTCCGACGCGAAATACCCGTAGACAACTGTATAATCAAAAGTACTATATCCCGGTTGCTGCATCTACATACCATACGTCAGTGCAGTCACCGGGGAGTGCCGTCGACCGTGGCTGCCGACGGACGGGGTATCTGGTATGTACGATCTCGCAGACGTCCGCCCGGAGGAGTCGATCGCCCCGGGGACGAACGTGCTGATTGCTGGGCCGCCGCTCACGGGGAAGCGCAACCTCGCGCTCGACGTGCTCGCGAGCGGCGCCGACGGGGGAGAGGGGACAATAATCGTCACGACGAAAGATAGCGCCGAGAAAGTTCTCACCGAGTTCACGACGCGAACGACGAACGACGATCCCGACGTGGGGGTCGTCGACTGCGTGACCAAACAGCGGGGGATCGGTACGGCCGACGACGACCCGCGGATCAAGTACGCGTCCTCGCCGGTCGACATGACCGGAATCGGGATCAAACTCTCGGAGTTCCTCCAGGACTTCTACGAGGTTCGCGGATTGACCGAAAATCGAATCCTGTTGCACTCGATTTCGACGCTGCTCATGTACTCGGACCTCCAGACCGTGTTTCGATTCCTCCACGTCTTTACCGGCCGAATCCAGAGCGCCGACGCCCTGGGCGTCTACGTCATCGACTCGACGGCCCACGACGACCAGACGATGAACACGCTCAAACAGCTCTTCGACGGCGTCGTCGAGATCGACGAGGGAGGCGACGGCGAGCAGACGATTCGGACGGCTGGATTGTCCTGATCGCGAGTACGTCTCGAGTGAGCCACCTTTCCAGATAGTCTCATCGTTTGGCTACAGACTGCCGGGGTGTCTTCGACTCGAGTACCCGTCGAGTCTCCGTCAAGTTCCCGTCACGACCCTATCCGGCACCCGTGCACCAGAAAATAGATACGTTGACCCGCTTCCAGCACGAAGTCCACGCTATGCCAGTCACCGACGATGCCACGCTGCGGGAGATTCTCGAGCGAGAGACCATCGCCGTCGTCGGCTGCTCGGGTACGCCCGGAAAGGCGGCTCACGATGTCCCGACGTACTTACACCAGCACGGTTACGACGTGGTCCCGGTCAACCCGTACGCCGACGAGCTCCTCGGTCGCGAGGCGGTCGACGAACTCGCCGACGTCGACGAGGAGATCGACGTCGTCTGCGTGTTTCGACCCAGCGAGGAGGTGTCGGGAATCGTCGACGCGGCTCTCGAGCGGGCGGACGCCGACGTCATCTGGACGCAATTGGGAATCGTCGACGAGGCCGCCACCGAGCGAGCCGAGGACGCGGGCCGAACCGTCGTCCAGGATCGGTGTATGAAGGTCGAGCACCGGCGATTGATGGCGTAGTTTTGGCCAGTAGTAGAAAATAGCGAACGAATCCGCTTTCCGTCACCCTTCCCACTCCTCGAACGAGCGATAGATCCCCTTCGAGAGGTAGCGCTCGCTCGAGTCGGGGAACACCGTGACGACCGACTCGTGAGGGGCGTCGATCTCGCCGCTGGCGATTCCCTCGGCGACGTGTCGCGCGGCGACGCTGGCCGCGCCGGCGCTCGAGGCGACGAGGTGGCCCTCCTCGGCGGCGAGACGCGTGAGTTCATCGTGTGCTGCCCGGTCGCCGACCGCGAAAACGTCGTCGACGAGGTCGGGGTCGAACAGTTCGTTCGTCTCGACGTTGTGCGTACCGATCCCTTCGATTTTGTACTCGCCCTCCTCGCGATCCTCACCGAGGAACTTGCCGTAGAGAGAGCCCTCGGGTTCGACGGCGGCAACGTAGGTTTCGGGGTTCTGTTCGCGGGCGTAGCGAGCGAGACCCATGAGCGTCCCGGCCGTCCCACAGCCGGCGACGACGGCGCCGACGGATCCGTCGAGGGCCTCGTAGATTTCGGGGGCGGTCGTCTCGTAGTGGGCTTCGGTGTTGAGCGGGTTGGAGAACTGCTGGGGAACGACGGCGTCGTCGAGTTCCTCCGCCAGCTGATGGGCCCGTTCGATCGCCCCGTCCATCCCGTCCGAGGTTGGCGTGTTGATGATCTCGGCGTCGAGCGCCGTCATCAGCTGCTGTTTCTCGACGCTGAAGCGCTCGGGGACGACGAAAATCGCGTCGAGCCCGAGCTGGCCGGCGGCGACGGTGATGCCGATGCCGGTGTTGCCGGCGGTCGGTTCGATGATCGTCCCACCGGGTGCGACGTCGCCACGCTCGAGCATCCGTTCGAGCATGTAGCGGCCGATACGGTCCTTGACGCTTCCCCCCGGATTGAACGTCTCGAGTTTCGCGTAAATCGGGACGTCGGTCGGTCCCTCGTGGATCCGCACGAGCGGCGTCTCACCGATCGTCTCGAGCACCGAATCCAACGGTCGCTCGTAGGTCGTCATCGTGCTGGCAAATGTTACCCCTGTTGTTAGGTCTTCTCATCACCACCGGCGCGGACGTCAGTTCGGAGCGCGAACCGCTAGAAAAAGCCGCACTGGACCGAAACGCCTGACTCCAGTGGTGGCCGATACCAACGCCGGATCGAATATCGACGCCAGATCGAAGCCGGTCGTTACTCGCTCGGTTGGGCTGGCGCGTCGGTGTCTGCGTCTCCTTCCGCGTCCCCTTCCGTCTGCGTCGATTCCACGGCGTCCGTTCCCTCCGGGTCGTCGATCGCCGCATCGGCGAGGATCTGCTCGCCGTCGATCCCGTGCTCGTCGGCGATCGCGAGCAGGAGCGCCCGCTGTTCGGTGACGTTGTGGTCGAGCTTCGTCACCGTGTTGTGGGTGTCGTCGACTTCCTCCTCGAGGTGGATGATTCGCTGCTGGAGTTCCTGCACCTGGCGATACATGGCTTCCGCGCGATCCGAGAGGCTCTGGATCTTCTTGGCCGTACTGCCGAGTCCCATACCAGCCGATGCGAGCGCCAGCGGGTTGAGTGTTGTCTTCCATCTCGTAGCGCGTATCCACTCGTCCTCGCCTCCAGGTTCGCGTGAGGGCTCGACAATCGCCGCAATTAAACGATCCGCCTTCGATCCCTCGAGCATGCACGCACACCAGCGACCACCCACGCTCGGGGTCGTCGCGGCGCTCGCGTACGTGTTCGCCGCACTCGCTCCGTACGTCCTCCTCGAGGTCGACACGAGCGTCCTCGAGGTGTACTTCGCCGCCGGGATCGCTGGCCCGAACCTGCTCTCGCTGTTCGCGCTCGTCACCGTCGTCCTCTTCGCGGCGGGGAGACAGGCCAGGACCGAACCGGATCTGGTCGCCGGCGTGGCGCTCGTCCTGGGACTGGTCCTGTTGGCCATGACGGCCCTCTGGGCCGTTTCGGTCCCCGAAAGCGTCGCCTTCGAGGCCGGCGCTGACTGGTTCGTGTACCATCGCTGGTTCACGACCGCGATTTCGGCCGTGGTTCCCGCCGCTGCCGTCTGGTACGCTTGGACGCTCGATCTCGTTTGACTCTACTTCGGTCCGTTCTCGCTGCTCGCGTACTCGCCTCAACAGGCTGAAAACTATCGCCGCTGTCACAGTCCGTCTGTTCTACCAATATTTCGACAGGAAAGCTTATGACGCGCTACTCAGGTTATCGGGTATGGCACGTGACACTCCGGCAGCAGACGACGCACAAACACCACGACACCACTCCACCCTCCCACACCTCGTGACCATCGTCGGTCGCGGGGTCCCCTCGAGTTTCGAAATCACGGTCGACGGCGACATCGAGATGGTCGACGACGAGCCCACCGAGTCGGCCACCATCGTCTCCGGAAGCGGCGCCGAAGGTGCGGTCGACACTGGTGTCAGGCGGTTCCGATTCTCTGGGGAGATGGCGAACGTACGCGTCGTCGACTGGAACGGAAACACCGCCCCCGAGTCGACGAGCGTCCCGACGGTTCACGTCGATTACGGCGTCACGAACTGATCCTCTCGGTTCTTCGCTCTATCGTGCAACCAGCGACAGCGACGCCGACGGTAACGGCGAGGGCAACGGCGACCGCGATACCTAGCGTGACACGCCCAGTCGCCGACCACCGATAACAGCCTCGAGCGGACACGCAGTCACGACCGTAACGATTACGTCTCGAGAATTCGTCGCGGTCGGTAACCCGTGTCCGACGCCGACTCGAGCGACACCGATCCGTCGCTCACCATCGACGACGAACTCCTCGCTCGCGCCCGGATCCACGCGCGAGACGTCGACATCGACGTCGACTGGGACCGCCTCGAGTGGGACGTCTCGACGCGAGCGAAGCGCCGGGCGGGGGCCTGTCGCTGGCACGCCGACCGGGGGATGACGACCATCGTGCTCTCGCGGCGGGCGTACGAGGCCTACGACTGGGAGACCTTCGCCGCGGTCGTTCGCCACGAACTGGTCCACGCCTGGGAGTACCAGCGCTTCGGCGAGTCGGGTCACGGCGAGCGATTTTGCCGCGTTGCCGCCGAACTCGAGGCCCCGCGTCACTGCCCTTCGTTCGCGGACCCGCGGTACGTGCTGCGCTGTCTGAACGACGACTGCGACTGGCGGGCGCGTCGCCACCGTGCGTCGACTCCGGTGACGACGCCCGAACGGTACCGCTGTGGGAACTGCGGGAGCGACTACGCTGTCGAGCACGCCGAGAGCGGTCGGCGCTGGACGACCGCGAGCGAGTACGGCGGCGCGAAGGCCGCGCTCGGCGACGATTGGTAGGGAAAATTCGATCCCAGTTCTCGGCGTTCAATATTCGACAGACGGCGGACGGCGAGGGAATCCCGTACAGTTATTTACCTGCCGTGGGCGGTCGTCGTATGGACGTCGTCAAGCGCGTACACATCGTGCCCCTCGGCTACGAGTTCGACCGCGTCCTCGAGCCGATTTGCGACCAGCGGGCCGACCTCGTCTACCTCCTCGAGCACCCGATGGACGATCCGGACCGAGTCGCCCCCGACTACCGTGAGGAACTCGTATCGGATCTCGAGTCGGCCGCAGCCACGGTTCGTCGTCGCGAGTGTGATCTGACGGACGTCTACGCCGTCCTCGGGGAGGTGACGACGCTGGCCGACGAGCACGCGACCGATTCCGTCTCCGTGAACGTCTCCGGCGGCGGCACCATCGCGGCCATCGGTGCGACCATGGCCTGCATGGACGTCTCGACCGACGCGACCGCCTACTACGTCGAACCCGAGGGCTACGCGCACGATCCGACGATGGCACCGATCTCGAACGGGGCCGCGGACGTCTACAGTCTCCCGACCTATCCGATCGAATCGCCCACCCGCGACCAGATCGCGATCATGGGCTTTCTCGCCGATCCCGCGGCCTGGGACGGCTATCACGAGGACCGGACGACGCCACCGAAGAAGAAAGACTGCATCGAGTTCGCCCGGGACGTCGGCCTCTCGTTCATGGCCGACCGCGCCCCGCCGGAGGCCCACCCCGGCGGCGAGGACAAGGGCGCCTTTCGCGTCCTCGACACGCACGTCCTGGATCCGCTCGAGACCGACGGCTACGTCGAGATCGAGTCGGTGGGTCGGCGCCGCGTGATCACGCTCACCGAACAGGGCGAAAACGCGTATCGGGCGTTCAAGCACAAACTCGAGTACGCCGAGAACTATCCTGGCGAGTGACGGCGACTCCTGTCCTATTCGTCCACCGTCGAGCGACGGCAGCAACTCCTGTCCTACTCGTCAGCCCGTCGAGTCACCGTACCGGCGCGGATCCAGGGGGCGGTGATGGCAACGTACCCTGCTGCCCCGCCGACGAGGAGCACGTAGAACGCCCACCTGGGCCAGGCCGTCTCGAGGAACAGGAGCGTCAGGAAGATCGTCCAGAGGGCGAGGATAGCGAGGTCCGCGAGGAGTCGAATCCAGCCGAGGACGAGCGTCCGATACGTTCGCGCGCTGTCGGTCGAGTCCTGTCGTCGTGATGTGGTGGTCATTGGTATTGGGTGCTCTCGTGGGCAGGTGTTGACGTTGACGTGCGTTCAGAAGTGAAACCCGTGCTGTTCGGTCAGCTGATAGGCCGCGATACCCCAGACGTAACTCTGACCGGGCCACCAGGTTCGGGCGTTGTTGAAGCCCGCGATGAGGACGCTCTCGTCGTCACCGATCGGATCGGCGTGAAAGCTCACCGACCCGCTGTCGCCGTCGGCCATGTCCGTCTCGTCGCCCCATCGCAACTGGCCGCGCCGACACACCGAGCCGGTGAGACAGGAGACGGCGTCGATGCCCTGAATCTCGCCGCTCGTCTGGCCAGTGAGCGCGCCGACTTTCTCGAGGGGCTCGTCCCGGGCGACCAGGTCGGCCAGGCCGTACCGGGTGAACTGTCCCTGAATGTCGTACTGGCGGTCTCCGTCGATCGTGCTGCTCGGTCGGTACGCACCCGTCGATTCGATGGTTACGACGTCCGCAACCGGATAGCTCTCGATGACCGTTCCGAGTTCCGTCCGTTGGCCGTTCTCGAACGGGAGCGAGACGGTCGCCCCGCGCGCGTCCTCGACACTGTCGAACGCGTGGTGGGCGGTCGAGAAGTAGCGGGAGTTGGTCCCGGGCTCGTACAGCGCTGGTCCGAGCGTGGCGATGCTCGTATCGGTCTCACAGGAGATGCCGGCCGGAACGAGCGTCGACGCCGGGTCGCGCGCTCGACGAGGTTCGCGCTGGACGTCGTCCTCGAGGCCGTCCAGATTTCGAATGGTATCGACGTTGATCGACACTCCGTCGACGGCTCGATCGAGTACCTCGCGAACGGCGTCGGCTTCGACGGATACCTCGACCGTGATCGTCGCGCCACCGTCGTCGTACGTTCCCGGCACGACGGCGCTCCCGAGGTAGCCGGTGATCGTCGACTCCGCGAGGAGTTCGTTGAGTTCGAACGCTTTGGAGACGCTCGCGTACCACGACGCCGGCACCGATCGCGTGCGGGTGTCGACGGACCACGGGTCGTCGGGGTCCGTCCGAACGAGGGCCGTGACGACGGGAACCTCGCCGTCTGCTGCGGCGAGGAAGTCGTCGACGCCGAGGACGCGAGCCAAGCCGAGGCTGTACCCCGCCGCGACGAGGGTTCTGATGAACTCGCGTCGATCCATGCCGCGAGCGACCCGCTCGCGGAGAGACGCCAGTCGCTGTTCGGTCGACCCGTCGGTATCAGAACTCATCGTGGCTCGAGAGACGAGTGTAGATGGCCCTCCTACGGGGAAAGCTAATTCTCCCGTACATCGACAGGTCGAGTGCACAGATCGAACAATCCACACTTACCCACTAAACTGGTGTACTTGCGTGAGTCCGGGATACACGTCGAGCGTGCACTACTGTGGCGGAGTTACCGGGATGGCGCTCGGAACCGCCACTCGTTCGCACTCGTCTCACCGTCCATTCGCCGATCTCTGAGTCGTTCGGTTCCCCTACTCGCCGACGCGCCGAGAGACTGTCTCGAGGGGTGCAATACGGCACATCAGGAGACTGTCTCGAGGGGTGCGATACGGTACCACGGATCCCGCGACCGGGCGAAAGGGAAAACGGTTTTTCCCCCCTCCTCGCAGAATTTGCCATGAACGTTCGTATCGGACCGGGTGCGTCCGACGAGGAGGCGTCGGCAATCGGGACGGCGCTGGCCGAGTACGTCGGGAACGAAGTCGAAGTGTACGTAGGGGACGGGGAGGAACCGGCCGTCGTCGTCTCGCCGCCGGATTCGACCTCGACCTCGACCTCGAGTTCGGGTTCGAGCGACGGCGACGGCACCACAGGCGCCCCAGCCACCAATCAGACTGTCGCCACGGAGGACGACCTCGGCCCGACCGAACGCGAGGAGAAACTCCTCGCAGAAATCGAGGAGATCCTCGAGGGGGGCCACGAGAAGTACAAGGAACAGTTGCCCGAGGAGGGGAAACTGTTCGTTCGCGATCGGATTGACCTCTGGTTCGACGGCGAGAACAGCAAGTTCCTCTTCGAGGACGGCAAGTTTGCGGAGTTCGACGCGGACGACCGCCTCCCGGCGGACGCCCTGATCACGGGCGCGGCCACCTTCGAGGGCCGGGACCTGCACTTCATGGCCAACGACTACACCGTCAAGCGCGGATCGATGGCCGCCAAGGGCGTCGAGAAGTTCCTGCGGATGCAACAGCGCGCCCTGAAGACCGGCCAGCCGGTGCTCTACCTGATGGACTCCTCCGGGGGACGAATCGACCAGCAAACCGGCTTCTTCGCCAATCGCGAGGGGATCGGCAAGTACTACTACAACCACTCGATGCTCTCGGGGCGCGTGCCACAGATCTGCGTCCTCTACGGACCCTGTATCGCCGGGGCAGCCTACACGCCCGTCTTCGCCGACTTCACCATCATGGTCGAGGGGATGTCCGCGATGGCCATCGCCTCGCCGCGGATGGTCGAAATGGTCACCGGCGAGAAGATCAGCATGCAAGAACTCGGCGGCGCTCGCGTCCACGCGAGCGAGTCTGGATCGGCCGACCTGGTCGCCACGGACGAAGAACACGCCCGGGAACTCGTCGCCCAGCTCGTCACCTACCTGCCCGACAACGCCGACGAGAACCCGCCCCGAAGCGAGCCTCGAGCGCCCGAAAAGTCCCCGAACGGCATCGACTCCATCGTTCCCCAGCACCCCAACCGGGGCTACGACATGGTCGACGTCATCGAGCGGGTCGTCGACGCGGGCAGTTACTTCGAGCTAAGACCCGACTACGGCAAGGAGATCATCACCGCCTACGCCCGGATCGACGGCCGCCCCGTCGGCATCGTCGCCAACCAGCCGGCCCACCGCGCGGGAGCCATCTTCCCCGACGCCGCCGAAAAGGCCGCCGAGTTCATCTGGAAGTCCGACGCGTTCAACATTCCGCTGCTGTACCTGTGTGACACGCCCGGCTTCATGGCCGGTTCCCAGGTCGAGAAGGACGCCATCCTCGAGAAGGGGAAGAAGTTCATCTACGCCACCTCGTCGGCGACGGTCCCCAAACAGACCGTCATCGTTCGGAAGGCCTACGGCGCGGGCATCTACGCGATGGGCGGCCCGGCCTACGATCCCGAGAGCATCATCGGCCTCCCGTCGGGCGAAATCGCCATCATGGGCCCCGAGGCGGCGATCAACGCCGTCTACGCCCGAAAACTGGCCGAGATCGACGACGAGGACGAGCGCGCCGAAGAGGAGGCACGGCTCCGCGAGGAGTACCGCGAGGACATCGACATCCACCGCATGGCCAGCGAGGTCGTCGTCGACGAGATCGTTCCTCCGAGTTCGCTCCGGGAGGAACTGGCCAACCGCTTCGCGTTCTACGAGGGCCTCGAGAAGGACCTGCCGAGTAAGAAACACGGCACGATTCTGTGAGCCGATAGGCGCATTCTGTGATCCGGTAGTCGGTCGCTCGAGGCGTATTTCAGCGCGCTCGTGAGCGAGTGTGGGCGATGCCAATCGCCCGCGAGTGCGACCGACTACGATCTCCTGCGAGTGTAGCCGACGCCGACCGCCTTACGGCCTGTAGCGTCCGCTTACTCGCCAGTAACTCGAGCGTACACTGTCCTCGAGACTCCATAACAATAGCCGGTTCCGCGGTAGCGGGAGACGCTCTCGCTGGTTCGCGCCGGTTCGATTCCGGCAGGGAGCGTATGTCCACGGACGGCCTCCGCGCCCGGGTCCAGCAGTCTCATCGCCTTCGACTCGAGACGGCCCGGATGGACGGCCTCGAGACCATCCTCTGGCTGGTGGTCGCCGTCTCGCTCGTCGGCGACGTCGTCACGACGTTCGTCGGCCTCCAGCTCGGCCTCGCGGAGTCCAACCCCGTCGCCCGCGGGGTGATCGACAACTGGGGGCTCCTCGGGATGCTCGCCCTCAAAGCGGGCGCCGTCGTCGTCGCGATAGCCTGCCGGACCGTCCTCGAACGAACCTACCGGCCGATCATCCCGGCGGCGCTGGCGCTGCCGTGGATGACGGCCGTGGTGCTCAACGTCTATCTAATCTCGTCGGTTCTCTGAGTCGGTGGCGTGAGAGCAACGGCCCGAGTCGGGGGTCCGCTCACCGACTCGCCTCGAGGGACACCGCCGACCGCCTCTTCGTCGGGTCGTAGTTCGCTCGCGTGATCGTGTACCGAATCGCGTCGGCCGGTTCGTCGACGGCCATCGTCCACCAGTTCCGGAGCCGACAGTCTCGGCTCCCGCCGAGGCGCTCGACGTACCGGTCACAGGCTCGCAGCGAGCGTTCGTTGTCCGCCCGGACGAGCACCGAGACGACCTCGAGGTCGAGGCGGTCGAACGCGAGGGTCACGAGTGCGTCGGCCCGCTCGCCCGAGTAGCCCCGGCCCCAGAAGCGCTCGCGGAGCCAGATCCCCAGGTCGCCGATTCGCTTCGCCCAATCGACGCCGAGGCCGCAGGTGCCGGCGATTTCGTCGGCCCCGTCTTCCCCGTCCGCCGGTCGAATCACGTAGTCCGCCGACCGCGACTCGTTCCAGGAATTCTCACGATTCTCGAGGAACTCGAGCGTCTCGCCCGGCGTCTCGTGTGGGTCCCAGGGCGTGTACCTCGTCACGTCGTCGATGGCCGGATCCGAGCCACAGATCCGGTAGTAAGCAAGCGGATCGACCGTCTCGCTCGAGAGTCGCTTCAGGCGGAGGCGGTCGGTTTCGATGGTGTCGGGAAAGAGGTGGCTCATCGGGCCTGATCAGTGCCCTCGTCCGCTCGTTCTTCCCGTACTCCCGTGTCGAGTTGCCCTCGAGCCTCGTCCGAAAACGAGACGTCCACGTCCGGCCGATCCTCGCACTCGCGGTACTCCTCGCGGGAGACGCTGTAGCGATACAGGTCGATTGGCTCGCCGTCCTGGACGCGCCAGTTGCGGAGGAGGCCGTCGCGACCGCCGCCGTGGGCCTCGGTGTAGCGCTCGATCGCGCGATTCGACTTCTCGTTGTCGACCAGCGCCGTGACGGCCACCAGCTCGAGGTCCAGGCGCTCGAACGCGAGTTCCATGAACGCGGCTGCGCGCTCCCCGGAGTACCCGCGTCCCCAGAAGCGCTTGCGGAACCAGACCCCGAGCGTCATGGTTCGTTTCTCCCAGTCGATCCCGAAGCCGGCGTCACCGGCGAACGCGCTCGCCTCGTCCTCGCCGTCGCGGAGATAAATGGCATAAGAGCCGCCGCTCGAGTCGTCCCACTGCTCGCTGACGTACTCGAGGAACTCGAGGGTCGCTTTCGGCGTCTCGTGTGGGTCCCAGGTGACGTACCTCGTCACCTCTTCGATCCCCGGGTCCGACGAGCAGAGCTCGTAGAGGTCGAACAACTGGTCGGCGTCAATCTCGTCGACGTGGAGCGCCTCGAGACGGAGCCGATCGGTCTCGATCGTCTCGGGAAAGAGCGTCGTCATACGAGCGTGGATGGACGCGGAGTAAAAAGCGTTGCCCCACCCGTGATCCTTGCTAACACATGCGTCACGGTCGATAGGCAAACTATACTTTTCGAAGTATCGTCGTCTGGCGGAGATGCTATCGTCTCAAGCGAGTCCCTCGACCGGCTCGAGGTGCCGTTCGTCGTTCGTCGTTCGTCTTCCGTTCGAGACCGCACGCTCGAACTGGCGTCCGAAATCGAGTGGCGAAAGGAGTGGGCGAGGCGGAGAGTTGGCCTCGTTTCCCGGGAACGAGGCGCGACGGGCCGAGACGACGCGCAATGCCGGTCGTGACGTGAAAAGCGTCTTGTAACCGGCATCAGTAGGTGGTAGGCGAGCGGATAAAAAGCCAGTGGTCTCGGCAGCGTAGACTAGAGCCGTCGGTCCCGCAGGGCCGGAAACCGAGACCGGACCTCCGAAACCGTCCCCGCGTCGACGTCGGCCATCACGAGGGCGGGGTCGTCCCCGCTCGAGGCCAGCACCGTCCCCCAGGGGTCGTAGACGGTCGACCGTCCGAGCAGGGAGGCCTCCTCGAACGACCCCGACCCGTTGATCGTCGCCACGTAACACTGGTTCTCGATCGCTCGCGCTCGAGAGAGCGTCTGCCAGTGCTCGAGGCGCGGGTACGGCCACGCGCTCGGGACCAGGATCAACTCGACGCCCTGGTCAACCAGCCGTCGGTACAGTTCCGGGAACCGCAGGTCGTAACAGGTGCTGACGCCGACGGTGAGCCCGCAGACCGTTGCCGTCTCGATGGCTTCCCCGGGGACGAGGAGTTCGGTTTCGGCAGATTCGTACCCGAACAGGTGGTGTTTCCGGTAGACTAGCTCGAGGTTTCCCGACGCGGAGAGCAGCGCCGTGGTGTTCGCGTATCCTTCGTCGGCGGGCGTCTCCACCGACTCGGTCGCCGCGAGGTCCTCGACGAAGCTGCCCGTGAGGACGGCGACGTCGTTCTCGATGGCGGCGTCGCGAAGTCGGCGTAAGGTCTCCCCCTCGAGCGGTTCCGCGCTGCGCGCGTACAGGTCGAACTCGAAGTACCCCACCGTGAAGAGTTCGGGTAAAGCGACGAGGTCGGCGCCGCGAGCGGCCGCTCGTTCGATCGCGGCGACCGCCCGGTCGCGGTTGCCCTCGAGGTCGCCGGCCTCGACTGCTAGTTGGGCGAGTGCGAGGGAGATTCCCTCGCTCTCGGCATCATCCACGTCCTCGTCCTTGCCTTCACCCTCATTCTCGAGGTTGTGCTCGGCCGCTCCGTGTTCGTCTGTCGTCGCCTCCGCCGCCGCGTCGGTATTTTTGGTCATGGTGGTGTGTGAGTCCGTCGTGCGTGTCTCGTCTCCGTACCCGTGACCCGCCTGTCGGCCCCGATCACTCGACCTCGCGCTCGAGTTCGCGCTGCAGGTTCTCGAGTTCACCGTCGAGGTTGCGCTTGAAGAAGCGTTCGACGCCCGGCAGGTGTCCGTCGACGACGAAGGTATTGTCGACGCGGCTTCCCCCATCCGTCTCAGTGATCTCGTGTTCGCCCGTGACGTCGAGCAGCTTCGATCGGCCGATGAACTTGACGTACTCGGGCGGGCGCCTGATGACGTCCTCGGTGTCGACGCTGACCGTTCGCGTCACCAGCGGAAGCGGGATCTCGACGTGCCAGGTCGCCCGTCGGCCGTCGGGGTCGTCCGTCGTGAAGTCTTTGACGACGCTAATCGCTCGAGCGCGCTTCTCCGGATCGGCGATGAACGCCCAGACGCGCTCGGGTGGTGCCTGCAACTCGAACGACCGATCGATCCGGACAGTCATACTCCTTTGTCGGTGGGTAACTGGTAAAAAGACGGTGAATCGAGCGAACCATCGTTCACGTACGCCTCGATAGGTCGACCGCCGCCGGGCGACACACTCCCGAGTGTGTCGGTGGTTCGGCCGTGCCGCCGTGGTGCCGTAGGGCCGTTCGATCCGAGACCGAGCGGTTAGCTCATCGTGACCTTCCAGGTCGTCGAGCGCGCGCGGCCCCACTTTTCGATGTCGATGTCCTCGGTCTTCTCGGCGAGGTGGGGGAGGCGGACGCCGACCTGTTTCGAGGAGAGGCCGATCGCTTTGGCGATGTTTTTCGCACGGAAGTACTGCTCGCCGCGGGCGGCGCTCTCACGGAGGTACGAGATTATCCGCTGCTCTTCGTCGGAGTAGTCCGTCATCGTCCGTATGTAAGATAGGTCGTCTGTGGCCTTAACTCTTGAGAGGGGTTTCAGCCGATGGTGGTCGAAGAGAACCGCCTGTCCGTCGTCCGCCGTCTACACTCCATGGCTGTCTCGAGCAACGTGCGATTAGTGCCAGTAAAAGTGCATGCCGACGATCGCCAGCGCGCTGAACGTGACGGCGGCGGCGAAGCCCCAGGCCGCCGCGATCTCCGGGGCCGTCGTAAGCATCACGAGTGCGCTGATGATCGCAACGGCGCCGAACACCAGCCCCACTCCGACCCCCTTGTCGGTCGTCTGCGTGTGGTCTGCCATGCTGGCGCGTTGTGTGGGGGCCTCCTTAATTGCATTCATTCGCGTCAGCGAGTCCGTTCGTTCGCGACAAAATTGCCGTCTTCCAGCCGAGCCAGCACGCCACTTCGCAGGCGCCTCGAGCGACGACGAAGCCGCCGATACCTATTCCAGACAATCCCGCACGTTTAAGTCTCGAGGTTCGAACGAGTATCACGAACGCATGGT
Source organism: Saliphagus sp. GCM10025317 (assembly GCF_042663665.1). Lineage (NCBI taxonomy): Archaea > Methanobacteriati > Methanobacteriota > Halobacteria > Halobacteriales > Natrialbaceae > Saliphagus > Saliphagus sp. GCM10025317. Next base: position 1,164,977 of record NZ_JBHTAQ010000007.1, on the reverse strand, counting down.
ACGCCAGACGATCCGATCACTCTTCTTCGGGAGCGCCTTTCGAATCGCGGGAACCCTCGTGCTCGCCATCGCCGTCACCATCGGCGGCGCGTTCGGTGCCGGGGTACTCGGCGTCCCCACGCTCGAGTCGATGGACAACGAGTTCGGCGACGTCGACGACGAACGGACCGAAATCCTGACCGACCTGACGATTCACAATCCGAACCCGATCGGCCTGGGTTCCGCCGACGTCGACGCGAACTACGACGTCTCGATGAACGGCGTCGAGATGGCCAACGGGAGCGGCGAGGACATCACCGTCGAGCCGGGAACGTCGACTGAATCGCTCCAGACAGAGATGCGAAACGAACGTATTCCCGACTGGTGGGTCACCCACATCGAAAACGGCGAGCAGACCCACGTCGAGATCGATGCGACCATCTCGAGCGGCCTCGTCGGCCGGTCGACCGAGGTAACGAACGAGCAGACCGTCGAGACGGACCTCCTCTCGGCCTTTAACTCCGAGGAGACCAGACCGATCAACGCCGACCGGGCGCTCGTCGAGGATCCGATCCTCTACGTCAACGCTACGCGAGGCGAGTGGGCCGGCGTCGACCAGCAACACACGGAACTTCGGCTCGAGTTCGACGTCTACAACCCCAAGAGCTACGCGATCCCGGCGAGCCAGCTCGGCTACGAGATCACGATGAACGACGTCTCCGTCGGCCTCGGCGAGAGCGACCGCGAGTACGTCCTCCCGCCCGGCGAGGAGACGACGATCGTGACGACGACGCGCATCGAGAACGAGAACCTCGACGACTGGTGGGTCACCCACATCGAGAACGACCAGGTCTCGGATCTCCGGATCGAATTCGATGCCACCTTCGAACTGGCCTCCGGCACGACGATCACGATTCCCCTCGAGTCGATGACCTACGAGGAGACGATGGAGACTGACATCTGGGGGAACGACGAGGCTGGTGAGACGGGCTCGAACTCGAGTTCGGCCGGCGACTCGAATTCGACCTCGAACTCGAGCGACGGAGAGACGAACGCTACCGACGAGACGGAGTCGGACGTCGAGGGTGCCGAGACCGACGACGAGACGGATGACGGTACCGAGAAGGATACCGACGGCGGAACTGGCGAGGATGCGGACAGTACCGGTGATGACGGGAGCGGCGGAAGCGACGGGAGCGACGATGGCGACACGAACAGTACGGACGACGAGGAAGACGACGACTCCCTGCTCGGCTCCTGACCAGCGACAGGATTTTGTCACCGGCACCTGTACCCCTTCTCATGCAACGGAGTCAAACCGCTCCTGATCGCGTTCTTCTCGCATAGCCTCGCTACTGACGACGACCAGAACGAGCCCCGCGAGTTCGCCGACGACTCGATCGTCATTCGCCCCGACGGCGGCGGAATCACCCTCCAACTCGAGGAAACGACTCGGACACTCACTCGCGAGGAGGCCCTGGCGGTCCAGTCGGCGATCGGCGACGCGTTGACCGATCGCCGCGAGTACGTCCACACCGCCGGCACCCGGCGCGAGGACGGCTCTTACGTGGTCTCCCGGCGCGGCGCCGATTCGACTGGGAACCAGCAGGTGTTCGAGTCGTTCGAGGCGCTCGAGTCCTTGTACGCCGACCTTCCGAACCAGTTCGACGCCGACGTGGTCGGGTGCCAGGGGACGAAAATCACGGGCTCGAGGCGCCACATGCTGGTACGCCACTTCGTCGAGCATCCGGCGTTCAACTGCCGACTCGTGAGTCGGCGGCCGCTCGAGGTGGTCAAACGGTAGCCGTCCCTCGAGTGGCTGCGGGGTTCACGAGACTCGGATACTCGAGCGATTCGAACACGCGAGGCTCGAACGCTCGCGAGACTCGCCTACGTGATCGTCGTGTGCTCGGACTCCTCGTTCAGCGCCAGGTTCGCCGCAATCTCGACGTTCCGAATCGCGTACTGGGCCGTCTGCTGGAGGCTGACCAGCACCTCCCTGACCTGCAGGAGGTCCTCGTTTTGCATCTCGGGCAGGTCCGCGAGGATCTCCCGCTCGCGGTCGGAAATGTCGTGAAACAGTTTGCGGGCCTCGATCGTCTTGTCGTAGTTGCGCTCGACGGCCGACTCGACGGCGAGGGCCGTAATCTCGTCGACGGCCTCCGTGAGTTCTCGAATTTCGCGCATCACCGACTTCTCGACGTTGAGGGTGTGGCCCTCCGCTTCCATCACGATGTCGGCGATGTCCTCGGCGTTGTCCGCCGTCAACTCGAGGTTCTTCGCGATCGACCGGTAGCCGATCAGGGGGAAGCCCGACTCGAGGCCGACGGCACGGGCGAGCGTGGGATTCTGGTAGGCCGTGAAGATCAAACGCAAGAGGAGGACGAAGATCTTGTTGGCCTGGCGCTCCCGATTGAGCGCCCGCTGGGCGAGGTCGGGATTGCCGTGAGCGAGCGCCTTGATCGCCTCTCCGCGCATCGTCCGGCCGGTTCGCTCGAGGCGTTCTAAGAGGTTGTCGAGGGTGAAGTCCTCGGGGTCGACCGAACACCGGATCGAGATGCTCTCGGGCGTTTCCTCGATGACGCCCAGGCCCATGAGCTGGGTCTCCGCCCGGTAGACCGCGTTGATGTGGGCGGACTCGAGGGCGCCGTCGGTACACTCGATGCGAATGACGCGTCGCCCGAGGACGTACTGGGCGACGATGGCACGCTCGACCGCGTCGGCGTCGAGGTTGTCGGTTCGGATGGTGGCCTCGGTCTCCCCGAAGTTCGCCGATTCGGGCATCACTGTCAGCGTTCCCTTGCCACCCATCCGCAGCGAGACTTCGTCGCCTTTCTCGACGCCGTGCTCGCTGGCCCACTCCGCCGGGAGGGTCATCGCCAGGGTCGACGGCCCGAGCCGCTGAACTTTCCGCGTCTCCATGGCACGAGGTAGGCGCTGTCTCACCTTAGTCCTGACTATACATCCATTATTCGTTGCAGATTGTCCATGTGTGCTAGTGTCTCTCGGTCCCTTCGAGCGCGACCTTATACGCCTCGTCGAGCCGAGCGACTCGGACCCGACGCCCGCTCAGACCACCTTCAGCAACCGCGTCGTGAACCGACCGGTGCGAACGTGCATCCACCCGCGGAGGGACTCGTCGATCGCCTCGTCGTCCGTATCGACCCGTAGCTGACCGACGCCGTCGAGTTTGTCGTCGCTGGCGACCACCTCGACTTCCGCTCGTTCGATCACCGCGGGGGAGAGCTGGTGGTTTCCTCGCCCGAAGACGAACCCCTGGCCGCCGATGGGTGAGACGACGATCACCGCGGGCTCCTCGAGCACCGCCAGGATCTCTGACTCGCTCGCGTCGCGGGCCAGCACCTCGCCGCCGCGCCAGACGTCGACGCCCAGCGGCGAGGGGTCGATTCCGAGGGCGGACTCGATCGCGCCGACGGTGCTTCCGGGCCCGAAGACGTAGGTCGTTTCCGGGTCGACCTCGTCGGCGAACCCCTCCGCGAGCGCGTCGACGCTGCCGCTCGAGAGCTGTTTGCTCGACTGGACGCCGCTCGCGACGGGGACGGGGACGACCGCCCGGAGTTCGGCCCGGACCTCGCCCTCGCGGTAGGCGTCCTCGTCGATGTCGTTGACCTCGCGGTCCTCGACGCGGTCGAACTCGGCGGCGATCCGCCCCGCGTCGGCCGGCGTGACGCCGAACACGGAGGAGTAAATCTTGACGCCGGCGGGAACGCCGAGCATGGGCGTCTCTCTCTCGTCGGCCTCGGAGAGCACCTCGGCCACGTCGACGGCCGTCCCGTCTCCGCCGACGAACAGGACGAGGTCGACGTCGCGCTCGAGGAACGCGTGGACGGCGGCTTTCGTGTCGTCGGCCGACGTCTCCGGCGAATCGCCGTGGGCGTTCGTCTCACTGTCCTCATTGCCCCTATCGTCTTCATCGCTCTCACTGCCCCCACCGAGAACGCCCGACGGCTCGTAGACCACCTCTGGGTCGTACCCCGCTGCTCGAGCCGCGTCCTCGCCCATGGGGCCCGCAGCGGTGTAGAGCGTCAGATCGGGCCGGCGGCGTGCGAGCGCCTCGAGGGCTTCGACCGCCCGCTCTGGCGCGCGAGGTTCGGCCCCGCGACGACGCGCTTCTGCGATCTTCCCGTCGGTTCCCTTGAGTCCGACGCGGCCGCCCATGCCGGCGATCGGATTGACGACGACCCCGAGCGTGTCCATGGTCGGTCATCGACGGCGCGGCAAAAAAGCCGTGCGACTCGGCTGTCGACGACCTGTGCTGTCACTCGAGACCCCGGACGCTTTCTGAACAGTTAAGAAGGGCGACGACACAGGTATGCGCATGGTCGACCTCACGCACGTCGTACTCGCCTCGAGCGACTTTCCGATCGAGATCGCCGGCTGGACCGTTCTCGTCGTCAGTCTCCTGATCACGGCGTTCTGGGCACTGTACCTGTATCGCTGATCACTCCTCGACTTCCTCGACTTCCTGAACGCGCTCGCGGAGCCACGCCGTCGCCGCCTCGACGACTGCCGGGTCGGGGCTCTGGACAGTGATCCGAACGGACTCGCCGGGGTAACTGCCGACGACCACGTCGAACTCCTCCTGGACCGCCTCGAGTCGCCCGACGAGTGCGCTCTCCGGTTCGTCGGCGACGACGACCTCGCGGTGCCGAGGCTCTCCGTCGAACTCGTCGACGACAGCCGCGAACATCGCCTTCATCTCCGCGGGCACCCCCGGGAGAACGTACACCGACCCGACGACGCACCCGGGTGCGACCCCCTCGACATTGTGGAGGGGACGAGCACCACGTGGCAGGTCGGCCGTCCCCGCGGTCAGGTCCTCGCGTGCGTACCCGCCCTCGGACTCGAGCCAGGCGAGGGCCTCGTCGTTGCGCTCGAGTGACCGGCCGAAGGCAGCGGCGACGCCCTCCATCGTGAGGTCGTCGTGGGTGGGGCCGAGTCCGCCGGTGACGACGACCGCGTCGTACTCGGCCCGGTACTCGTTGACGACGCGGGCGATGTCGCCGACGCGGTCCGGAAGCGTCGTCACGCGCTCGACGTCGATTCCTCGTTCGTCGAACCGGGTACAGAGCCAGGTGGCGTTCGTGTTCGCCGTCCGTCCGGCGAGCAGTTCGTCTCCAACTGTGACGACCGCGACGTTCATACCCGTGGTTGGGACCGCTGGTGGAAAGGTTGCTCGTCACCTCGCACCCAAGTATATAACTGTATGGGTAGAAACAGCCACAAGATTCAATTCTTATAATTCACATAGCGAAGACAATGATGACACGTGGTGGCTGGACGGAACAACGGAATAGCGAATCAGATGCGCTTCTGTCGGCCCTCGGCAGCAAGTACAGCGCGGAAATTCTCTGTGCAGCGGGCACCCCCAAATCCGCACAGGCCCTGAGCGAGGACATCGAGGTCCCGATCGCGACCTGCTATCGCCGGATCGAGGAACTCGTCGACGCCGGCTTGCTCGAGTGCGAGGGACGACAGCTCTCGAACGAGGGGCGCCGGACGAATATCTACCGGCGAACGCTCGACGAAATCGAGGTCGATTTCTCCTCCGAGCGCCCACAGTTCTCTCAGAAACGCCGGACGGAAGCGAAGAATCGGCTCCAGGATCGACTGCGGTGACGGCGACGCCGGGGAAGGGGACCGACCGTTCGAACACGTGATCGTCGGATGTGGTGGGGAGGAGTTCAGATTTGTTCTCGAGCGCGTCGCTGTGCCTGCAATCACGTCGGGGCCATTTGCTATAGACTATATAATCTATAGTGTCAGCCGAGCAGACGAACGAGCGACCACGAACCGCAGACGATCGCCGGTCACTCGAAGGGCCGCGGCGGCAACCTGAGTTCGTCGAGTTCGGGGAGGTGCTTGACGTTGAAGACGACGGTCGCGTCGTCGGTGAGCGGCCGGCCGACACAGGAGAGGCGGATGCCGCGGTCGACCATCTCCTCGGGCAGGATGTGATCGACCGGCGTCGACAGGTCGCCCTCGAGCATCGCCACGGCGCAGTTCGCACAGGCGCCGCCCCGACAGGCGTAGGGCCAGTCGAATCCCTCGTCCTCGGCGGCCTCGAGCAACGTCTCGCTGGGGTCGACCTGGACGCGTCCGTAGTCGCTCGAGGCGAGGTCGGCCTCGGCCGCCTTCTCCAGGAGAGCGTCGTCCTCGAGGGCCCAGCCGTGGTCGGTGAGGGCGTCGTAGTTGAGGTAGGTGACCTCGGCGGTGTTCGAGTCGTCGTCGGATTCTGCCGCGCCGTTCGTCCCGGGGTCTACGTCGAAATCGCTTCGCTCGAGCGGCCCGGTATCGCCCACGAGCAGTTGCTCGCGGGCCGCGTGGACTTTCCTGAACTCGACGGTCGACCCGCCGTGGTCCGGGTGGGCTTCCTTCACCCGCTGGCGGAACGCGCGTTCGATTGCCGCGTCGTCCGCGCCGGGTTCGATTCGCAGGACGTCGAACGGGGACTCCACAGTAGGGCTAGCGGGATGGCGGTTGTATACTTTGTCCCAACGGTCGATCCCGCCGGTTGCGATACTGGGCGGTGAGCGTTGGTTGGATACCCGGTGACGAGCGTCGGTTGCACACCTGCCGGCGAGCGTCAGTTGCATACCCGCCGGCGAGCGCAGTCTTTACGGTCCTCGCTTCGAACCGAGAGGTATGCGACTCGAGGCGTACTGGGGCGTCGGGCCGAAGACCCGCGAAGCCCTCACCGAAACGCTGGGGACCGAGCGGGCGATCAGGGCGATCGAGGGCGGCGACGTGCGGGCGCTGACCGACGCCGGCCTCTCCAGGGGGCGAGCGACGCGAATCCTTCGACGAGCGACCGGCGGGGACGGCATGGACACGCTCGCGACGAGCGACGCCCGGGCGGCGTACAAGGAGCTCCTCGACCTGGCGGTCGACCACGCCGTGACCGACCGGGCGGCCGACCGCATCCGCGTGCTCACGCCCCTGACGAGCGTCGAGGCGATGGAGGCCCGACTCGACGACGTGCTCGCGGCCCGAGACGCCTGGGAATCGCTCGCGGACGACGACCGCGAGACCGTCCTTGAAGCCTACGCCCGCTACGACGACCGCGACGGGAGCGAGCGAGCCGCCGTCGAGGCCGCGCTCGCGCTGTGTGACTCCGGGGTCGAGACCGGCCCCTTCGAGACCATCGCCGACCTCGAGACGGACGCGCTCGAGGCGGCCGCCGCGGCGCTGGGCGCGCTCGAAGGGGAGGACGACCGCGTCCAGGAGGGGGCGGACGAGGAACTCGACCGGCTTCGCTCGGCGCTCGGCGCCGTCGAGGACATGGACGCCAACGCCCTCCAGGTGATCGAGGACCTGCGCTCGGACGGCGTCGGCGACGTGACCGCCTTCCAGGACGCGTTCGAGGATCGACTGCTCTCCGAGACGCAGGTCACGATCGACCAGGTCCGAGAGGCCATGCCGACCGAGGCGACGGACGCAACGGACTTCGTCGGCGGCACCCTCCGGAGCCTGCGATCCGATCTCACGAGCGCCGTCGACGAGCGCGAGGCGACCGTTCGAAGCGACCTCGAGGCCACGCTCGATGACGCCCGCGAGGCGGTCGACCAGGCGGTCGGGGCCGTCGACGACATCGCCTTCCACCTCTCGCTGGCCCGGTTCGCGCTGGCGTACGACTGCACCCGGCCGACGTTCCGGACGGGCGACGAGGCCGCGGTTTCCGTCGTTCGGGCGACGAACGTCGCGCTGGCCGCTCGAGGCGAGTCGGTACAGCCGGTGACGTACGCGCTGGGCGAGCACGGTGTGACGGGCGACGCGCTCGAGGCCGAGGGGGTCGAGCAACTCGATGCCGACGGCGATACCGACGCCGCGACCCGGATCGAACTCGAGGCCAGGAGCAACCCCGTCACGGCAGAGGAACTGCCGGCTGACGAACGCGTTGCGGTCCTCACCGGCGCCAACAGCGGCGGGAAGACGACGCTGCTCGAGACGCTGTGCCAGGTCGTCCTGCTGGCGACGATGGGGCTGCCCGTCCCGGCCGACCGCGCCGAGGTGACGCCCGTCGACGCGCTCGTCTTCCACCGCCGGCACGCCAGTTTCAACGCCGGCGTCCTCGAGTCGACGCTGCGATCGATCGTCCCGCCGCTCTCGAGCGGCGGCCGAACGCTCATGCTCGTCGACGAGTTCGAGGCGATCACCGAACCCGGAAGTGCCGCCGACTTGCTCCACGGGCTCGTCCGGCTGACCGTCGAGCGCGACGCCCTGGGCGTCTTCGTCACCCACCTCGCGGACGACCTCGAGCCCCTGCCGCCCGAGGCCAGGGTGGACGGCATCTTCGCCGAGGGGCTGAACCCCGACCTCGAGTTGCTGGTCGATTACCAGCCCCGATTCGGGACGGTGGGCCGGTCGACGCCGGAGTTCATCGTCTCGCGACTGGTGGCTAACGCCGAGGACCGGAGCGAGCGGGCCGGGTTCGAGACGCTGGGTGAGGCGGTCGGCAACGACGTGGTCCAGCGGACGCTCGCGGACGCGCGCTGGAGCGGCTAGGAACTCGACGCTCGGGTGTCAGCGCCGAGTGCTGGATACCGAGTACCGAAAACCGAAACACGCCGGTAGAATTACCCTTCCGAAGGACGAACCTCGAGCGACCCCGAAGCGATGGCTCCCCGACTGCTCCACTACTCCGACCTCGAGAACGCCTACGACGACCCCACTCGCCTCGGCCGACTCGCGCACCTGATCCGCGAGCACCGAGACGACGAGACCCTGCTCTGTGACACCGGCGACACCACCGCGCCGGGACTGCTCTCGATGGAGACGCGCGGACGCCACGTCGAACGATTCTACGAGGCCGTCGAACCCGACCTGGCGACCTTCGGCAACCACGACTTCGACAACGGCCGGGACGCCCTCGAGTCCGTCGTCGCGAACTCCCCGCAGACGTGGCTCACGGCGAATCTCCTCGAGTCGGCGACCGGCGAGCGGTTCGCCAGCGAGCGGGGCGTCGAACGGACCGCCCTTCGATCCGTCGGAGGCACTCCAATCGGCTTCGTCGGCGTCACTGATCCGGAGACCGTTCGGCCGCACCCGTGCACCCAGTCGCTGACGGCCGAGGACCCGGTTCCGGCGGTCGAGCGGGCGGTCGACGCGCTGGCAGACCGCAGCGCGGAGACCGTCGTTGTCCTCTCCCACGCCGGCCACGCCGACGACGATATCGCCCGACTCGAGGGCGTCGACCTCGTGCTCGGCGGGCACATCCACGACGTTCGAGCCGAGCGCGTCGACGGCACCCTCGTGGTCCGTCCCGGCCAGCGTGGGGGCCTGCTGGCCGAGGTGCAGCTGACTCCCGAAGGCCCGACAGCCGACCTCCACGACGTGACCGACGTCCCGGTCGCGACCGACGTGGCCGACGCCTACCGTGACCTGCGGGCCAACCTCGGCCTCGAGCAACCGGTCGCCGAGGCGCAGGCGCCGATTCCCCGGACCGTCGCCGAGTGCTACCCCGAGAGCGCGGTCGGCAACACCGTCGGCGACGCCATCCGCTGGGCCGCGGGCGCCGATCTCGCGGTGTACAACGCGATGTCTCTGCGGGCCGGGCCACCGCTATCCGGCGACGTAACCGTCGGCGACCTCCGATCGGCCGTCCCCTTCGACAACGAGATCCGAACCGCCCAACTGGACGGTGAGGAGGTCACCACCCTGCTCGAGAGCCTGGCGACACCCGGCCCCGACCTCGAGGTTTTCGGCCACCTCAGCGGCGGGCGCGTTCGCTGGCGTCGAACCGACCGCGACCTCGAGTTCGAGTCGGCGACGGTTGGCGGGGATTCTGTGGAGGCGACGGCGACGTACATCGTGGCGGCACCGGCGTTCGCGTTCGAGCACCGGCTGTTCGACCCGCTCGGGCCAGACCGCGTCGTCGACGTCCACGGCCGATGTCACCCCGCGCTGGTCGAGTACGTCGACCGGTACGGGCTCTCGACGGTCGAGGAGCGCATGACGGCGACCGTCGACGAGGCGCCGGACTCGGTTCGGTCGCTCAGGGAGTGATGGCGTCTCGAGGGAAGAGGGATTCCGTCGGTTTCCTCGACGCTCGAGAGACGACACCGAAGACGGCGCGTGGTAAGCAGCGATCTGCTCGAGCGTTCGACGATACTCTCTCGACGTCTCAGTTCTCGTCGGTACGAACGACGGACAGGTGAAAGTCGTCGAACTCGCGAATCACGTCGACGAACTCGCCCGGATCGACCGGCTTCTCGAGGACCGCATCCTCGTCCGCATCGTGGTCGAGGTCGCGCGACTTGACGAGGTCTTCGTCCATTCCCGACAGAATAACGACCGGGACGTCTTCCAGTTCTTCGTGGTATTTGATCTCGTGAAGCACGTCTTCGCCGTCCACTCGCGGCAGATGGAGGTCCAGCAAGATGAGGTCCGGACGAGGTGCATCTTCGTACTCACCGCGGCGGTGGATGAAGTCCAGCGCTGCCTGACCGTCGGTGACGGTGTGGAGGTTATTGGCGATGTGGCCGTCACGGAAGGCTTCCTCGATGAGACGCACGTCTCCGGGATTGTCTTCGACCAGCAATAGTTGCGCTTCGGTGGGGGGCGAGGGGCGGCTACCCATAGTTGCATCTGCCGGCGGAAGAGTATAAGTGGCTCGCCTGGGCTCGTTTTCGGTTCACGACTCGGTACGAGGAAGTGAGCGAGAACAACCACACACTCCCTCGAGCGCCGTTTCATCCATCGACGCTCGCCTCGAGTCGCCGCCGTCCGCGGTCGGTAACCGCGTACGTTCCCTGGGTGGACGGAGCCAAACAGCCCTCCTCGTAGAGGCGATCACACGCCAGGTCCACTGTTACCGGGTGCGCCTCGAGACGCTCGGCGAGGTCGATCACGTGCATTGACGACCCCTCCTCGAGGGCACGCAGGATCGGTCGCTCGAGGTGTGCCTGGTGCATCTATCCGTCATCGTGTTCGCCGTAAACCTCGAGCAGTTCCTGGTACCGGTTCCGGATGGTGACCTCGCTCACGTTCGCGGCGTCGCTGACGGTCGACTGGGTGACTGTCTCGTTCGCCAGACGCGACGCGGAGTAGACGGCCGCGGCCGCGAGCCCCGCCGGACTCTTCCCGCTGTGGACGCCGCGTTCCTTCGCCGTCTCGAGCATCTCGCGGGCGAGGCGCTCGGCGTCGCTGCTGACCTCGAGGTCCGAGGCGTACTGACGGAGGTAGTGAACCGGATCGGCCGGCTCCATCGCGAGCCCAAGTTCCTGAGAGACGTACCGGTAGGCCCGCTGGATCGGCAATTTCTCGACCCGGCTGACCGTCTCGAACTCGACCAGCGTGCGCGGGGTGTCGTGCTGTCGAGCCGCGGCGTACAGGCACGCGGTCGTCATCGCCTCGATCGATCGCCCGGGGAGCAGTTCCTCCTGGACGGCCCGCCGGTAGAGGACGCCAGCCGTCTCGCGACACGGGTCCGGCAACCCGAGCGCCGACGCCATGCGCTCGAGTTCCCCGAACGCCTGTTTGAGGTTTCGCTCCTGAGCGCTCTTCGTCCGGAAGCGTTCGTCCCAGGTTCGTAGCCGCTGGAGCTGTGCCCGCTTCTGAGACGAGAGACGATTGCCGTAGGCGTCCTCGTTACGCCAGTCGATGACGGTGCTGAGTCCCTTGTCGTGCACGAGATCGCTGGTCGGCGCGCCGACGCGGCTTCGCGCGTTCGACTCCGCGTCGGAGAACGACCGCCACTCGGGGCCGCGGTCGATCTCGTCGTCGTCGAGGACCAGCCCGCATTCGGCACACGCGCGTTCGCCGTGCTCCGCGTCGTGTGCGATTCGCCCGTCGCACTCCGGACACGTCCGAACTCGAGCGTCGCTGGTCGTCCGGTCGGTCTGCCCGGTCCTGTCGCGCTGGTCGGTCGCTTCCTGGTCGGTCTGGGTGACGAGTGTCTCGTTCATCGGTGGATCGTCGACGGTCGGCGGTCGGTAGACCGCCGGGCCGTCTGTGGTTGTCTAGCGCTATTTCGGAGCGACCCATGAACGAACGGCAGATTCCCACCGACTGGGAACCGGCCCGAACGTCGTGTCGTGGCGTCGATGCCGGATGCTCGAGAAAGTCTATACTGGACCCCCGAAGGACGTCGATTTCGGACGTGCTCGAAGATGTCGATGGCAGACCGATCGAGGGGCTTCGACGCCAGATCGCTCGAGCGACGTCGGACAGCAAACTACTGGTGCTGCCCCGTTCCCCCTACGACCATGAGCCAGCACGCGATCACCCTCGCCGTCCTCGCCATGTGCGCCTGGGGCCTCTGGACGGTCCTCGCGAACGAAGCGACCCGGACGATCGACCCGAAACTCGCGATGATCCTCTCCTACGCCGCGAGCGTTCTCGTCGCTCTCGGCTACGTCGCCGTCCAGAACGAACCGCTGGCGCTCGAACGAACGGGCGTCACCTACGCGCTCGCGGCCGGCGTCTTCGCCGGGGTCGGTGCCGTCGCGTTCTACGCGGGCCTGAGCGCCGGGCGGGTCGGCGTCGTCGCCACCATTTCGGCGCTGTACTTCGTCGTCGCGGCGATCATCGGCGTCGTCGCTCTGGGCGAATCTCTGACGGTCCAGAACGTGGCCGGGATCGGGTTCGCCGTCCTCGCCGTCGTCTTGCTCGCGAATTGACGTCCTCTCCCCTGCCTCGAGCGGGCTGCTCACGCTCGTGACGAGAGCGACGAGTCGCTCGTCTCTCAGGCCCGCTGGACGACGACCAGCCCGGAGCCGTAGACGGTGACGGTACACCCCTCGAGCGTGAACATCACCAGGCCGTCTGCGGCGTACCGATTCGTGTCGGTCCGGGAAAAGAGGCTGTTGAGCGAGTCCGGATCGAGTCGGTCGTAGAGGCGCTCGACGTGGGTTTCGTCCTGGTCGGTGATCTCGGCGACGGCCTCAACGACCCTGGTCGCGAGGTCGTCGTCGCCGTCCGCCCAGTCGTGGGTGAACGAGGTCGTTCGTGGAACGGTTGCAGCGGGCGTACCGGGGTGGGTTGATGATGGTGCGGTCATGTGTATCAGCTGTGGAGACAGTCACATCGTGTGACGGACCAGTTGCTATGCTGGAATAGACAATAAAGGCTTGTGAGACGCGTTACACGAATTTGTCCTACAAAATAAAGTCCGAACGGGGGGCGTGCGGGCGACGGCCCTGGGGACGTTGTCTTACGGCGTTCCCTCTCTCGATTCACATACTGAAGTGAACGACACCTAATTATTATCCCGACCAAACCAATGGGAATGTACGAATTACACCGCAGACTCGAGCAACGGTCGGACGTCAGGGTCCCTCGTCCGCTGCCTCCGGAGCGTCCGCCGGGTCGACGACCTCGCCCGTCTCGGGGTAGACGCCGACCTGGTCGCAGACGTCGGCCATCGGGCACGCCTCGGGGTCCTCGAGGCATGCCAGCTTGCGCGCCGTACAGAACTCCCGACCGAACTGGATGCTGGCGGTGTGGCCGAAGCCGCACTTTTCCGCCGGCACGTCCCGCTCGAGCACCTCGCGAACCCCCTCGTGGTCGGCATCGGCGGGGGCGATCCCGAGCCGACGGTAGATGCGGTGGACGTGCGTGTCGACGGGGAAGACGCCGTTCCGGCCGCCGGCAAATAGGAGCACACAGTCGGCCGTCTTCGGGCCGACGCCCGAGACCTCGAGCAGCGTCTGCCTGACCTCGGCGGGGTCGCTCTCGCGAACGAACGCATCGAAGGCGGCGGCCGAGCCCCAGCGCTCGAGGACCCAGTCGGCGGCGGTCTGGATGACCTCCGACTTTTGATTGTACAGCCCGGCCGGCTGGATGGTCTCCGCGAGTTCCGAGCGTTCGGCGTCGGCGAGCGCGGCCGCGAGGTCCGTCTCCAGACCACCGTATCGCTCGAGCAGGGCGTCGTGGGCAGGCTGGCTCGCCACGTCGCTCGTGTTCTGGCTCAGGATCGTCCGGACGAGACACTCGAAGGCGTCCTGTCCGCCGTAGGTCTTCTGCCAGTATCGCTCCCCCAACCGGTCGACGACGAGTTCGGCCCGCGTGTCCGCGGTCGCGGGATCGAAGGTGGCTGCCGTACCGCCGCCGTCGGCGCCGCCGCTGATGTTCACCGTGGGTTCGGGGTCGGTCTCGTCTGGCATGCTCGAGGGTAGCCGCTACGGTCACAAAACGGCGCCGGAATCGGCGGTCGACGGGTGCCGGTTCGCCGGGCGCCTCGAGTTCGTCGTCGGGGCGTCAGGTCCACAAAGCGCCGTTTCGCCGTTACGCTGGTTTCCCAGTTAGCCGTTACGCCGGTTCGTCGACGACTGCCCTCGAGTTTCGGAAACGATTTTGGAAACTCCGTTTCCCGCGTTTGAACCCTCGGAAGAGGCGATATGAGCACTTCACCAGTTATCGGAAATTTCGGAAACGACCCCCCGATGGTTATCCCGGCCGCTCTCGACCGATCGGATAGCCATGACGGTAATCACACACGATTCGACGCTCGAGTCCGGACTCACGCTGCTTCGAACGCCGTCACGACGGTCGGCCGCGGTTCACCGACTCGTCTGTGAGTATCTGGCCGACGTCCGTGCGTCTCCCGGGCGGACGGACCGCCCGGCCGAGAAATCAGCGACCGGGGACGGCCTCCGCGGTCGAGCCTACTGGATCGACGCCGGCAACGTCGCCTCGACCCACGCGCTCTACGAGTGCGCACCGGGCTCCGGCCGGGCGCTCGAGCGACTGCGGATCGCGCGGGCGTTCACCGTCTACCAGCACCACTCGCTGGTCAGGGCTGTCGTGCGACGAGCCGACGCCGACACCCCGCTCGTGGTCGCGCCGAACGTCGCCTCGCTCTACCAGGACGGCGACCTCCGCGAGTGGGAGCGGACGGATCTGCTCGCGTCGACGCTCGCCGTCCTGGGCGAACTCGGTCGCGGCCTCGAGTGCCCTGTCGTGATCACGGCGGGACCGGACGTCCCCGGGGCGACCCTCGAGCGCCTCGAGGCCGCGGCGGACTCGGTCATCGAGTGTACGCGCACCCGCGAGGGGTTGCGGTTCGAGGGGGAGGGGTTCGAGACGATGGGCTACTGGCACGGTCCCGTCTGGCAGACGACGATTCCCTACTGGGTCGAGCTCTTCGGGGCCGAAGCGCTCGAGCGGCCGTGGGAGTGCGGGACGGGGACCGACCACCCGTCGATCGACCCGCTCGAGGGGGTGCTCACCTGATGGGGCGAACCAACCCTACCTACCGCGACGCGCTCCGGCGGCTGGAGGCCGACTGGAAGCCGATGCGTCGTGCGTTGCGCCGGGAGCGCCAGGCCGACTTCGATCGGCTCTTCGAGCGGGCGCGGAACGTGGCCGACGCGGCGGGGTACGCGAACGCGGCGGACCCGGAACGAGCGCTGGTGCTGTCGCTGCTGGTGGCCCACGAGACGGCGATCCGGCGGCTCGAGGCGCGGGTGGCGACGCTCGAGTCGGCACTAGATGCGCTCGAGGGCGAGGTTGACAGTGACACTGACACCGAATCGAGCGTCGCCACCGGAGAGGGCGACCGGCCGTGACCTTCACTCTCGAGTTCGAGGACGACCTCGTCAGGGAGTGGACGCTCGAGGGCGAGGACGGCGATTCGGACGACGACCTTCCTGGCGCGACCTTCGAGGAACGTACTGACTACGTCCCCGCGCTGTTCGTCGACGGCTCGTTCGAGGCCCTCGAGGAGCTCCGAGACGCCCTCGCCTCGGATCCCAAAGTGTGCGAGACGACGTTCGAGGATCGGTACCCGAGCCTGCACGCTCACCACGCCGACGATCGCTCGAGGATGCTCCGCGTCGGCCTCGAGCGCGTCGACGAGGTTCGGACGCTGGCCGCGGAAATTCGAGGCGTCTACGGTCGCGAGCACCACGCCCCCGGGACGCTCCGCCTGTTCGACGTCGACCTCACGCCCGGCTTTCGGTACTGCGTCGACGAGGGAGTCGACCCCGCGCCGAACCGGTCCCTCCGGACCCTCGAGATCGGAATCGACGACCGGGCGCTCGCGTCGGGCGACCTCTCGAGCCTCGAGATCGACGGCGAGTCGGTGACGGGCGATCCAGCGGACGTCCTCTGGTCGCTCGGGCGGCGACTCGAGCGCCGCGACCCCGACGTGCTCGTGGTGAGCCACGGCGACCTCGTACCGACCGTCGAGCGGGCGGCGGCCGACGCGGGCCTCGAGGGCGTCCACCTCGGACGACTCCCTGGCTGGACGAAGCTAGCGGGCGAGAGCACGTACGCGAGTTACGGGCAGGTCGGCCACTCCCCGGCGCGATACCGGGTTCCGGGCCGGGCGATCGTCGACCGGTCGAACAGCTTCCTGTGGCACCAGTCCGGGCTCGCCGGCCTCGAATACCTGGTCCAGCGGTCTCGAAAACCCCTCCAGGAAGCTGCCTGGGCGAGTATCGGGTCAGTGCTGACGGCGATCCAGATCCGCGAGGCGCGGGCGTGGGACGTCCCGGCCCCGCTCAACAAGTGGGAGCCCGAAGCGTTCAAGGACGTCTCAACGCTCCACGCGGCCGACCGCGGCGGATTTACGTTCGCCCCCGAGGTCGGCCTCCACGAGGACGTCCACGAACTCGACTTCGCGTCGCTGTACCCACGGATCATCTGCCGACACAACGTGAGCCCGGAGACGGTCGGCTGCGACGGTACCTGCTGGGACGTCCGTCCGACCCTCGGAACTGGCCGCGAGGACGAAGAGGTTCCCGAACTCGAGTACGACGTCTGCGGGACCGACGGCTTCCTCCCGACGGTGTTGCGCCCCCTGCTCGACCGTCGGGCGGCCTGCAAGCGCCGACTGCGCGACGATCCTAGCGAGGACGAGGCTGCTCGGCTGCGTGCTGAATCCGGCGCGATCAAGTGGGTGCTCGTCTCCTGTTTCGGCTACCAGGGCTACCGCAACGCGAAGTTCGGGCGCATCGAGTGCCACGAAGCGATCAACGCACACGCCCGCGAGATCGCCCTCCGGGCCAAGGAACGCCTCGAGGACGCCGGCTGGCGGATCGTCCACGGCATCGTCGACAGCCTCTGGGTGACGCCGCGAGTCGACGAGCCCGATCCGCTCGAGGGTGTGATCGCCGAGATTAGCCGCGACGTTGGCATCGACATCGAGCACGACGGACGCTACGAGTGGGTGTGTTTCGTGCCGTTGCGGGGGTCGAGCGGTGGCGAGCGCGAGCGCGGAAGCCGGAGTGGGAGCAGAAGCAGTTCAGGAACCACGATCGGTGCTGCCGCCGGCGCTGGGGCTGGCGCTAGTGCCGGCGCCGGCGCACTCACGAAGTACGTCGGCAAACGGACGACCGGCGAGTTCAAAGTCCGCGGCCTCGAGTGCCGGCAGCGCCACACGCCGGCGTTCGTGGCCGACTGCCAGCGCGAGTTTCTCGAGGTGCTCGACGAGACCCGCGACCCGGCCGCCGTCTGTGACCACCTCGCCCGTCGGTTGGGCGACCTCCGTCGCGGCGCGGTCGACCGCGACGACCTGGTGATCGCGAAACGCGGCTCGAGACGGCTCGAGGCGTACAGCCAGGAGACGCACGTCGTGGGGGCGTTGCGCCGGTACGAACGTCACGACGTCCCCCGTCGGCCGGGGCAGACCGTCGAGTACGTCGTCGTCGATGACGATGCGACGCGAACCGAAGAGTGCGTACGCCTCGCCTTCGAGAATGCGGATACACGCCGTGAGCGTGCAGTAGCGGACTCCACCGGGGAGGAGCGATACGGATACGACGTCGACTACTACGCGACCCTGCTGATCCGCGCGGCCGAGAGCGTCACCGGCGCCCTGGGCTGGGATCGATCGCGGATCCGGCGCGCCCTCGAGGACGAGCGGACGGTTTCGCTGTCGGTATTTTCCCGATGAGCGACCAGTAGACTGTCTCGACCGCTACATTTACCCGAGCAGATCACCTTTTCGACGCTAGCGATGGCGAGCAGGGAGCAGGCATTCGGCGACCGGGCGCTCACCTGGATCGACGGGAGACTGTCGTCGAACCGGAAGTGATGACCGGGGAGCGCGATGGGGCGGTGACGGTCGCGTCGCTGCCGGCGGTCGCATCACTGCCGACGGTGGCCAGTGACGAACGCCGGCCGCGACGCCTCCTGACGAACCCGATCGACACCGCGATCACGGACGTCGAAACCGAGACACCGAGAATTCATAGTGACGCGACGCGGAACGGACACGCGTGGACCATCTCGGTGAGCGATACCGGGATCGAGACGACGCTCGAGACGGGATCGACGGTCCAGTTCACGCTCCCGGCCGCCGACCACGACGAACGGAAACGGGACCACGAGAACGACGATACACACGAGGACACTACTCATGCACTCTGACCCGATCGACATACTGCTCGTCGAGGACAACCCCGGCGACGTCCGACTCACCAAGGAAGCGTTCAAGGAGGGCCGAATCGATAACACGATTCACGTCGCCCGTAACGGCGTCGACGCGCTGTCGTTCCTCTACCGGCGAGAGGGCTACGAGGACGCCCCCCGTCCCGATCTGATCCTGCTCGATCTGAATCTGCCCCGAAAAAACGGCGAAGAGGTGCTCGAGGAACTCAAGGACGACCCTACGCTCAGGCGCATTCCCACGGTCGTCCTGACGAGTTCCGAGGCCGAAGAGGACGTGGTCAGGTCCTACGAGAAGTACGCGAACGCCTACCTCACGAAACCAATCGACCCCGACGAGTTCATCGAGATCGTCCGGTCGTTCGAGAGCTTCTGGCTGTCGGTCGTCAATCTACCGCCAGCGGAGGAACAATGAGCGGAGACGGCCCTCTCGAAATTCTGCTCATCGAGGACAATCCGGGCGACGCCCGTCTCATCGAGGAGATGCTCTCGGGTGTCGAGGAGTTGAACCGTCGACTCGGATCGGACCCCTCGAGCGGCGAGACACCGGTCGTTCACCACGAGACGCGACTCGAGGACGGCCTCGCGTATCTCGACTCCCCTGACGCCGACGCCACGTCGTCGACCGACGGGGACGGTTCCGGGGCCACGCTTCCGACCGGCCCTGCGTCCGCATCCGAGTCCGCATCCGCATCGGCCACCCCGATCAACGTCGTCCTCCTCGATCTGAACCTCCCCGACAGCGCCGGACTCGAGACGCTGACGGCGGTTCTCGAGAGTGACGCGACGGCCCCGGTCATCGTCCTGACCGGACTGCAAGACAGCGACGCGGGGATCGAAGCCATCTCGCGAGGTGCCCAGGAGTACCTCGTGAAAGACGAGGTAACTAGCCCGATGCTCGTCCGGACGATCGCCCACGCCATCAAGCGCCACGAGCAACTCATTGAGCGCGAGCGCCGACGCGAGGAACTCGAGGCGCTCAACCGACTCAACCGGATCGGCCAAGAGATTACCCGCGACGCGATCACGACCAGCAGCCGCGAGGCGCTCGAGCAGGCGGTCTGCGATCGGCTCGCCGCCGACGACGCCTACCGATTCGTCTGGATCGGCGACGTCAGCCCCGGCGGCCCCCAGGTCGTTCCCAGGGCGGCCGCCGGCGTCGAAGACGGCTACCTGGACGAGATCACGATTACCGACGACGGCGAACACGGCAGCGGACCGACCGCCCTCGCGATCGAGACGGAGGAGATTCAGGTCGTTCGAGACATCGAGCGCGACTCGTCCTACGAACCCTGGCGGGAGTCGGCACGAGAGCGCTCGTTCCGATCGTCGGCGGCGATCCCGATCCTCCACGACAACGTCCGGTACGGCATCCTGAACGTGTACTCGTCTCGACCACACGCGTTTACCGAGTACGAGCAGACGCTCCTCGGTCGGCTCGGCGACGTCATCGGACACGCGATCGCGGCGCTCGAGCGAAAGGACGCGCTCCTCTCGGACGCCGTCCTCGAACTCGAGTTCCGGGTCGAGGGCGCGATCGAACCGCTCGTCGAGGCGACGGCCAGGGAGTCAGCCGAGGTCTCGATCGAGCAGTTCATCCGATCCGGCGGTCGCATTCTGGCCTACGGCTCCGCCGAGGGAATCGCTCACGAGGAGCTGGGTTCAGCGATCGACCGCACGGACGACCTGGAGGAGTTTCGCGTCCTCACACCCGGGCGAAACGAGTACGACTTCGAACTCACGAAGACGGGCGATATCGAGCTGTTCGAGACGGTCGCCTCCCGGGGCGGCCGCGTCAAGTCCGCCCGGATCGACGACGGCACGTTTCGGCTGGTCATCGAACTCTCCCAGCAGAGCGAGACGGCGCGCGTCATCGAGACCGTCGAGTCGATCTGCCCGGGGGCGACCTACGCCGCCCAGCGGACGGCCGACCGCTCGAGTCCGTCGATTCCCAGCCCGGGCTTGCTCGAGACGAAGCTGACCGACCGACAGTACGAGGCCCTCGAGACGGCCTACCTGTCGGGCTTTTTCGAGTGGCCGCGAACGAGCACGGGCGAGGAGGTCGCCGAGCGCCTCGACATCTCGCCGGCGACGTTCACCCAGCACCTGCGAGCGGCCGAGCAGAAGTTCTTCGATTCGGTGTTTTCAGCGTCCGAAGCAACCAGGGACGGCGAGTAGACGACGTGTCGTACGGCCGGGTCGAGACGCACTCGGGACGCACTCGAGGCCGTAATCAAACCCGCACTTCGAGCCCACAATCGAACCGCTTACCCCCGACCGCTGGCTACGCGCTCGTATGAGCCGGTTCAGGACGGACGGGAGGCAGAGCGACGGGAGAGAGCCAATCGTCGACGTCGACGCCGACGACCTCGAGAAATCCTACGGGGAAACTGTCGCGCTCTCGGGCGTCTCGCTGACCGTCGATCCGGGCGAGGTCGTCGGCCTCATCGGGCCCAACGGGGCCGGAAAGACGACGCTCGTCCGGGCGCTGACCGGCACGACCGTCCCGGACTCGGGATCCGTAACCATCCTCGGCGCCGAGCCGTCGACCGTCGACCGAAACCGGCTGTCCGTCCTGCCACAGGACTTCTCGCCGCCGGATCGACTCACCGCGCGCGAACTGCTTGCGTACTACGCCGGGTTGTACGACGACGCGCGCGACCCCGAAGCCGTCCTCGAGGACGTCGGGCTCGAAACCGCTGGCGACACGTGGTACGAGAACCTCTCCGGCGGCCAGCAACGGCGGGTCTGCGTCGGCGCGGCTCTGGTCAACGACCCAGACCTGCTCTTTCTCGACGAGCCGACGACCGGCATCGACCCCGCGGGTCGACGAACCGTGTGGCGCCTGCTCGAGGGCCTCGCGGCAGGCGGGACGACCATCGTCCTCACGACTCACGACATGGCCGAGGCCGAGCGCCTCGCCGACCGGGTCGGCCTGCTCGCGAACGGGTCGCTCCTCGCGGAGGGAGCGCCCCTCGAACTCGTCGCCGAACACGGCGGCTCGAGCCGTTTGAAAATCGAACTCGAGTCGACTGGCGATGGTGGCAACGACGGCGACGGTGGCGACGACGGCGACGAGCCCAACCGGCGGGACGCCGACACTAGCGCCGATCGGCAGCCCGCCGACACCGGAGCCGATAGCGACGTCCCCGCAGCGACCGACGCCCTCGAGTCGCTGCCCCACCCCGTCGACTCGAGACCCGGTGAAGTCATTGTCCAGGACCTCCCGCCAACCGATATCGGCCGCGTGGTCAACGCCCTCGAGGCCGCGGGCGTGAGCTACACCGGTCTCGAGTGGAGCGAACCGAGCCTCGAGGACGTTTACCTGGCGCTGGCGGGCAACCTCGAGGGTGGCTCGGTGAGCGACGGAGGCGAACCGGGACGGGACGGACGAGCGCGCGACGAGGTGGCGACCGACGGTGGCTCCCCGGGGAGGTTTGGCGGAGGGCGCCTCGAGCGTGTTGATGGCTCCCTCCAGACGGTCGACGACGCGTCCGCCGCCGCAACCGACGAGAGGGATCACGAGACCCCCGGCCGAGGAGGTGACCCTCGATGAGCCGCCTCGCCCGCCTCCGGGCCGAAACCGGCGCCGACTGGCGATCGTTCACCCGACGGCGGACCGCCGTGTTTTTCACGTTCTTCTTCCCCGTCATCCTGATCGTCATCTTCGGCGCCCTCGTCCGCACCGATCCGACGGGCGGCGGCCTCTTCGCCGAGCCGGCGGCCTACTACGTCCCCGGCTACCTCGCCGTCGTCGTCCTCTTCACGCCGTTCTCGCGGCTCGGGAGCGAGGTCGCCCGCCAGCGCGAGGGGAACCGCTTCGAGAAGCTGGCGACGACGCCGCTTTCGCGCACCGAGTGGCTGATCGGCCAGACTGTCGTCAACGCGATCATCATCGGCCTGGCGAGCCTGCTGATCCTCGCGCTCGTCGTTCTCCTCACGGGCGCCGACATCGTCTACTCGCCGCTGATCGTTCCGTACGTGTTCGTCGGCGTCGTCTGCTTCTGTGGCATCGGCGCCATGATCGGTAGCTACACCGACTCCCAGGACGGCGCCATCACCGCGAGTAACGCGCTCGGTCTGCCGTTGCTCTTTCTCTCCGAGACGTTCGTCCCGCTCGAGCAACTTCCCGGTTGGTTCGAGCCGGTCGTGAACCTCTCACCGCTGACGTACTTCGCTCGCGGCGTCCGCGCGGTCACGTACCCCGAGGCGGCGTCAGGCACCGCGGGCGTCGCCGGGGTCGATCCCGCGCTGGGGAACCTCGCAGTCCTCGCCGCCCTCGCCGTCCTGGCGTTCACACTGGGGGCTCGGTCCATTCCGCGGACGGACTGACGGGAGGTGAAAACTACTCGACCGCGTCGGCCATCCGCTCGCTGAAGTCCCAGCCGTAGACGACGTCGGGATCGACGGTAATCGTCACCTCGTTACGATCTTTTTCGAGCAACGAACGCGCGAGTTTCGAGTCCGTCCCGCCGAGGTATCGCTCGAGCAGTTCGCGTAGGACCGCTTTCTGGGGATTCGGGTCGATCGTCGCCGTCCCCGACCCGCGGACGCCGGCGTACGGGGGATCGTTGGTCGAAACCTCGAACGCGACGCTCGAATCGTGCTCGAGGTACCGGACGACGTCGGCGTCCGCGCCGGTCGCACACTGCAAGACGCCGTCGCGGTACTGGAACCACAGCGAGAGCATCCAGAGACGATCTGCAGGCGTGTGACAGGCGAGGCGAAGCGGAATCGTCTCTTCGTCGAGATAGTCGTCGATTTCCGCCCTCGAGAGCGAGCCACGGATCTTCATGGAGTCCCCCTCGACGAGCCGGGACAAAAAGTCGCCACCGGACGTGAGTCTCCACCGCGGAGGGAGCGGCGGCACTTCCGAGCGCCTCGAGTCACTCCTCCTCTCCTTCGACCGGCGGCCAGTACCAGGCGTCGGCCCTGACGACACCCAGAAGGTGCCGGCGCCGCGTTTCGGATTCCTCGAGGGTTTGCTCGAAGTCGTCGTTCGAGACCGTGTCGATCCCAGCCTCGCGCAGGCGGTCGAGATCCGGCGGCGGCGGGAGTTCCTCCGTTGGCTCGATGAACGCCGAGTCGAGCGTCTCGAGGTAGTCGTCCGTACTCGAGCGGGCGTGAGTGAGAACCGTCTGGTTTGGTCGGTTCTCCGCCTCGACGGCGTGGCGAAGCAGCGTGAGCGCCTCGTCCAGAATCGGCACTGCCATCGCGGAAGCCCGACCTCCCTGCTCGCTGTGGTAGTAGTGTAAGATCGGGTAGGACTTGTGCTGTTCGGCCAGCAGACTCAACTGCGTCGCGAGCGACTCGAGGGGGCGCTCGAGACCCTCGAAGGAGTCGCCGTCCCACCCCGCCCTGACGAATTCCTCGCTGCTGTTCCCCAGCCCCGTGACGTCGCTGGCGAACGATCGCTTTGAGGAGACGGCGCCCAGAACCGTGATCACGTAGGAGACGCCGAGGGTGACGAGCGCCATCCCCGTCGCCGTCGTGAACGAACTCGCGATCTCCCAGGTACTCGAGGTCGGCGCGTAGTCGCCGTTGCCGCTGGTGAACATCGTGTAGGCGACGTAGTAGAGCCGCCCCGCCCAGTCCGCCGGATTCCCGTTGCGTGTACTCACGAGGGCGACGTCGCCGCCGGCGAAGAGAAACGTCCAGCCGGCCCAGAGGAGGCCGATCCACATGGCGAGCGTGAGCGTGAGGATTAGCGGACCGGCCGTGCTGAGTGCTCGCGGCCGGCTCCGACCCACGACGCGAAGTATCCGCCAGGTGCCCGTCGTCAGATGCCTTGAGAGCGGGCCGGCGCCGCCGTCGACCCAGAGGGTCGTCCAGATGATGTCGACGATAACCGCGATCAGGAGAGCGGCGCCGAGACCGAGGTACAGCCATTGCATACCTCCTTTCACAACGCCGACATCCGTCAAAGGATCGCGTGACAATGCCCACTGTCGAACCCGCTATCCGGTCGACGATTGCTCGAGGCGACGACTCGAGTGCGCGAACCGACTGTCAGCGGTCAGTCGGCGATCAACCGACGACCAGCCAGCTAAACTCGTAACTGTAGACGTGGTCGAGCAATAGGTAGGTGACAACGCCGAGAACGAGGCTCAGGAGCCACGAGCCGGCGGCGAATCGTCCGACTCGAGCGTGGGCCGTCCGGCGCAGTTCCGCGGGGGTGTGCGTCAACCCGAGTAACAGCGCGTAGAGCACCAGCGGCACGGCGACGATCGACAGCAGGATGTGGATCGCGAGCATGAGCAGGTAGACGGTCCGCACGAGGTCTGGACCGACGAAAGACTTGGTCCCGCCGCCGCCCACCCGGATCAGGTAGACCACGAGGAAGAGGAGGATGAGCGCGAACGCGGTCATCATCGCCAGGCGGTGCTTCTCGACCTCGCCGTTACGAATCCAGTACCAGCCAGCGGCGAGAAACACCGTCGTCGTCGCGTTGATAAGTGCAATGACGCTCGAGAAGACGTTCACCTGTGCATTCGTCAGGTCGGGGTAGATGGGGAGGTCGAGCAGGAACGTTCCCAGGACGAGCCCGTAGCCGACGACCGTCAGGAGGATCGTCGCCCGGAGCGGGTTGTTCCTGATCCGCCGTTTCGCGGTCGCGGTTGCGGTGGCCATTGTCGGAGGTTTGGACGCGTTTCGTATCTGTCTTGCCCTTTCTCGGGGGCCGTCTGCTTCTCTCGATTCTCGACGCCCAACGACTCTGCTCTAGCAGTCTGTCTCGTACTATACTATATATTTCATAGTAATAAGTTCGTCGTCGGATCTGCCTCTCGAGGCGGCTCGAGCCCGGCACCAAAATCTCCGCAGCGTCCACTCACGTTGGCGCGCGGGTTCGCGGTCGCAATTGCGCGGAGCGCCACCTTTTTGCTCGCGTACCGCCCAGGACCGAGCACATGGTCGCACAGACGATGGATCGAGTTCCGCGTGTATTCTAGTTACTGCGCCGTCGAACAGGGTGATCGCCGATGCTGACGAGCAGCGCCGCCGTCGCGCGAGCGGGCCTCGACGGCATCGCCGTCAAACCCGCCGAGTGTGACGTCCTGGACGCCCGAGACGTCCCCGTCGACACGATCGCCGTCGACTACGAGGGACGAGACCACCTGCCGAGTGCCGAGGCCCTCGAGGCACTCGCCCGGACGGCCGACGTGCGGGTCACGGCGCCGGTCCGAGCCGACGGGTTCGACCCGCTGGGGGATGACTCCCTGCTCTCGGCGCTACCGGAAACCGTCGGCCGCGTCTTCGTCGCCGGTCACCCGGCCTACCTGACCGAAGCCGAACGCGAGCGGGCGGTCGCCCCACGTCTCGGGGCCGCCCTTCAGGCCACACCGGAGGCCTGGGTCGGCACCGAGAGCGTCGAGCGCGTCGCGATGGCGACCGGCGCGACCCAGTACGACCTGCTCTCGCGGACGACCGAGCGCGAGCTCCGGGCCATCCGCGCGGCCGGCTTTGCGGGCGAAATCGCCGTCTACGCGCCGACGGTCCTCACCGACGACGAGGACGCCGTCCTGGACGCGGTCGGGGCCTACATCTCGAGGCGCCGGCCCGTCTCGCGAGCGCTGCCCGAGGGCGCATCCGTCGATTCGACGGCGAGCGGTCGAGCGCGGGAAGTGCTGCTGGCCGCCGCCGACGACTACGCCCTCGTGGGAACCGAACGCGAGGTTGCCCAGCGGACGGACGCGCTCCGGGAGGCGGGCGCGACCACGGTCGTCGGCTATCCGGCCCAGGGACTCGAGTCGCTGCTCGAGTGATTCTCGGCCCAAATCCACTTTCGACGGTTCGGCACGAGCCGACGTTTCAGCGAGAAACCACCTACACGTAAGTGTCCCGGACGCCCACGGTGGCACATGACACTGCTCGCCGAACAGACGACCACGGTGGCCGCCGACGCGCTCGAGGCCGCCGAGGTCGCCGTCCTCCCGACCGGGAGCACCGAACAGCACGGCCCGGCCCTGCCGCTGGGCATGGACCACATGGCCGCGCAAGCGTTCGCCCGGACGGCCGCCGACCGCGAGGACGCCGTCGTACTCCCGACCGTACCGGTCGGCGTCTCCGTCCATCACCGCCAGTTCGACGGGACGCTCTACGTCGCCGAGGAAACCTTCGAGCGCTACGTTCGGGAAACGCTTTCGAGCGTCGCCGAACACGGCGTCCGGAAGGCCGTCGTGGTCAACGGCCACGGCGGGAACTCGGCGGCGCTAAACCGGGTCGCCCGCACGCTCCGAGACCAGGAGACGGCCTTCACGCCGCCGTGGAACTGGTGGGACGGCGTGGGCGACCTCGCCGACGACCTCTTCGACGAGAACGGCGGCCACGCCGATGCCATGGAGTCGAGCGTCCTCTGGCACGTCCGCGAGGACCTGATCCGACCGAACCGACTCGAGGAGGCCGAATCGGGCGCCAGCGAGGGCTGGGGCGAGGCGGTCCACGGCGCGAACGTCGGCTTCGACACCATCGACTTCTCGGAAACGGGCGCCGTTGGGAAGCCGACCCAGGCCGACCCAGAGAAGGGCGAACGGCTGTTCGAGGCCGCCAGCGACGAACTCCACGCGCTGATCGACTGGCTGGCCGAGCGGTCGCTCGAGGACTGCTGGCCCGCGGATCACGTATGAGGGGGAACGGACGCGGTAACGCGAAAAACGAGGTACCTGAAACGACCCCCGAACTCGCCGTCGGCGCCGACGCCTTCGTCGACCGCGGCGCCGGCCTCGAGGTCGCCGTCGTCGGCGCCGGCGCCGTGGGCGTGACGGCCGCCTACGACCTGGCAAGCGAGGGCGCCGACGTCACCCTGTACGAGAAGGGACAGGTCGCCAGCGGCTCGAGCGGCCGCGCCGCCGGCGTCTGTTACAACGCGTTCGCCGACGACCTCGACGCCGAAATCGGCGCGGCGGCGATCGAGCGCTTCCGGTCGCTCTCGAGCGACGACACCTTCCCCTTCGTGGAGTGTCCGTACGTCTGGCTCGCCCGCCAGGGCGACGAGCGGCGAGCAGCACACATCCGGGAGGGGATCGAGGCGATGCAGTCTCGAGGGGTGGTGGCCCTCGAGGTCGGCTCCGACGAACTCGCCGAGCGCTTCCCGAACCTGCGAACCGACGACGTCGCCGTCGCCGGCATCGCCGGGGCCGCGGGCTACACTGATCCGGCTCGGTACACGGCCTGTCTCGCCGCCGCGGCCAGCGGCGCCGGCGCGTCCATCGAGACGGACACCCCGGTCGAGGTTCGCGTCGATCCGCCGCGTGTGGTTCCCGAGGGAGAGGGCACGGAACGCGAGTTCGACGCCGTCCTGGTCGCCGCCGGCGGGCACACGAAGGCCATCCTCGAGGCGGCGGGACTCCCCATCGCGATGAAGCCCTACCGCGTCCAGGCGATGACGGCGACCGGGGACCTCCCGGAGCCGATGTGTTACGACGCGACGAATGGCTTCTACGCCCGCCCGCATCCGGACGGACTCCTCGCGGGCAACGGCACCGAGGAACGCGAGATCGATCCCGACGACTACGAGCGAGGAGCGAACCCCGGATTCGCCGACGAACTGTGCGAGCGCGTCGCCCACCGGTTTCCCGAGGCCGAACTGGATGGGGCGAAGACCACTCGCGCCTGGGCCGGCGTCTGCACCGCGACGCCCGATGGGGACCCGCTCGTGGGCGAACGCCACGACGGCCTGTACGTGGCGACGGGGTTCCAGGGTCACGGCTTCATGCGCGCGCCGGACATCGGCGCCAGAATCGCGGACGAAATCCTCGGTGGCGAGGGAATCGACGCGTTCGATCCCACCCGATTTTCGGGAACCGAATTGTTCGACGTCGTCGAGGGAATGACCATCGAGGACGAACCGCGGTAATTCGACGAGGACTAACCCGTTTCTCGGACTGCAGGTAGGAGTTCTCAGGCGACCTTCTCGCCCCTCGGTCCTGGTTTCGCCCCGAGTTCCACACCGAGTTCGGCGAGCGTTCCGTCGGACTCCCAGGTCTCGATGACCTGCTTCAGGCCGTCTCGGTGGGTTGAATGCTCCGGCTCCCAGCCGAGTTCGCGCTTCGCCTTCGCGTTCGTCGTCGGCATCGGACTGGTCATCATTCTGACGGTGACCTCCCCGACGAACACTCGGGCGAGCCACCCCGGAATTCGACGCGGCTTCCCGGCTCCCAACAGCGCCGCAAACGTCTCGAAGAACGCGGCGCCGGTGGCCGGTTCGTCGTCGACGACGTGGTAGCGCCCGCTCGCTTCGGCGGCGACGGCCGCGACGAACGCCGCAGCCGCATCGTCGGCGTGGACGAACGAGAGTTCGGCGTCCCGTCGACCGAGCAAACCGCCGCCGACGATCGGGAGCCTGCCCTCGAGCAGACCTTCGGCCCAGGAGCGCGTATCCCTCGCATCGGGGGCGTAGAAGAACCCGCACCGGAGGATTGCCACGTCGAAGCCGTCCGTATTGGCGCGTCGCTCGAGGAGGTCCTCCACCTCGGCGGCCGATCGGGTCGCTCGGTCGGGGTGGCGGTCGGCCGTCTCGTCGAACTGAGAGCCGTCGGGCTGTCGAGCGACCCAGACGACGCTTGGAAAGAGCACCTGCCGAAGCGAGGACGGGCTGGCCTCGAGCAGGTTCCTCACTCCCTCGAGTCGCACGCGGTCGTTTCTGGCCCACTCCTCGTCGGTCGGCCTGGTCGAACCTGGGATAGCCGTCGCGGCGTGAATGAGCACCTCGACGTCGTCGTCGATGGCACGCTCGAGCGACTTTGGCTCGAGGACGTCCCCCCGTCGTGGGGTTCCTCCGCGACGCTCGACGATGCGTTCGCCAGCGCCGTCCCTGGCCAGCCCGACGACCTCGTGATCGCGCTCCGCGAACCGTTCGACGAGCCGACGACCGAGAACGCCCGTGGCACCCGTGATAAACACCTTCATGAGACGAACGGTCGCGCCGGCGAGACGAAACGCTGTCGCCGGATGCGCACGGGGGGTTTAAGTCGAGCGTCGGTCGATAGCGTCGCATGAAGCACGTTCGCGTCCGCATCACCGCCCACGGCCGCGAGGGGGAGATCCATCCAATGTACGACCTGTGGGCCAACGCCCCCTTCGTCGATCGGGCAGTCGCCCTCCAGTGGAATTTTACGGGCGACGCGCTGGGCATCCTTCACTACGCCCTGGGCGATGCCGACGCCTTCGAGGCGACGGTCGCGGACGTTCCGGAGGTCCTTGATTACGACCTCGTGCGCGACGGCGTCGACGCGTTCTACGTCTACGTCAGAGACGACACGACCGACGCGCTTGGCGAGTTGTTCGACCCCGTGACGCAGGGTGGACTGGTCGTCATCCCGCCGATCCGCTATCGCGAAGACGGCTCGGTGGCGTTCTCGATATTCGGCCCGGACGCCGAGATACAGGCGGCCATCGAGGCCGTCCCCGATCCGATCGACGTAACCGTCGGGGGGATCGGTGGGTTGCGCGCGACTGCTCCGGCCGTCGAAACGCGACTCAGCGAACGGCAGCGCGAAGCGATTCGAACCGCGATCGAACTCGGCTACTACGAGGTCCCGCGCGAAACCGATCACCGAAAGATAGCCGCGGCGCTCGAGTGTGCGCCGAGCACCGCGGCCGAGCACCTCCGGAAAGCCGAGTCGACGATCGTGACTACTGCGGTCGAGGACGGTTCTCGATCGATGCAGTGAAAAACGGCAGCGGGCAGCTTCGATACCTGCGTTCGGACGAGCGCGTTAGTCGTCGACGACGACCTGCTCGGCGCCCGGCTTGAGATCCGACGGCGCCATAGTGTCGGGATTCCCCTCGAGCGAGTCGTCTTCGGCGTCCGCCGGGGCTTCCTCGGCCCCGTCGCTGTCGATAGAGCCCTCCTTCGGAATCGTGATCTGCAGGGTGCCGACGTCGGTGAGCGTCGCGGTACCGGCGTCGGGGTTGACGAGCGCGTCGTCGGGCAGGGTCGTTTCGCCGTCGAGGGTCATCCCGCGACCGGGAAAGCGCATCTCGAAGCCGTCGTGGTACGCTCGATAGCGCTCGACTCGTACCTTGACGGTGCCGTCGATGTACCGGACCTGCAGGTCCCCGGGTTCGGCACCGGCGGCGTCGAAGACGACGAGATACGACTCCTCGCTCTCGAGGACGTCGACGGGTAGCGAACGGTGCTTCTGGACGTGGCTGCGTGCGCGACCGACCTGACGGTAGAGCGTGTCACCGACGGTTTCGCGCAGCGATCTGAGACTCACTTGTTGTCACCTCGCGGGGAGTGGGATGGGCGGCCTGTACGGGTGGGAGGGCTCCCCTGTATACCGCTACCACGTCCACCTTGTTATTCTTTTTGGATTTGCTAAATAAACGTCAGACAGTGTCCGGGTCGTTGACGTGACGAGAAACTCTGAGAGTGATTATAGTTCGATCTCCTCGAGACAGTCGGTCCCCCCACAGACCGGACACGAAAGGTCGCCAACGCCGTGGTCTTCGGGGACGTCGTAGGTGTAGTGGTTCTCGAACATGTCGAGGAAGCAGTCCTCGTCCGTGCACGCGATCTCCTTCGTCGGTGGCATACGCCACGGTAGCGCGGGCAGCGGTATCAAAGCACGGTTCGCGGCACCGGAGGCGAGTGAGCTACCCTCTCGTCGGGGGGATCACGAACGCCGGAACGGTCACCGTCGCGTTCGGGCGATCACGGACGCCGCAGCCGAACGCGACCCGCGGACAGTCACGGTTTTACGCCTCGAGGCGCTACCTCGAGCCATGACCGACCCCGAAACGCTCGCGGTGACCATCGTCGACGGCTACGTCGACGAACCGGCTCACTTCGGGGTCCCGCCGTACGTGTCGACGTACCCGCGGTACACGGCCGGGGCGCTCGTCGACGCCGGCGTTCCGCCCGAGCACATCACCTACCACACGATCGACGGCCTGCGCGAGGTTCCCGACCGCTGGCGGGACGTCGACGAGGCCGACCTCCTGATCTACCTCGGCGGGATGACCGTCCCCGGCAAGTACGTCGGCGGAACGCCCGCCGAACCCGACGAGGTCCGGAAACTGGCCTGGACGGCCGGCGGCACGAGCCTGATGGGCGGCCCCGTCAAATTCGGCGTCGGCGACGCCAACGAGGGGGCGACCGAGACCGAGCGCCAGGACCTGGACTTCGACTTCGTGGCCAAAGGCGACGTCGAGGCCGCCGTCTACGACCTCCTCGAGAGCGGCCTCGAGGGCTTCAACAACCGGATGCGCGACGTCCCGGAAGTCACGCGGTGGGCCCGGAAAGGTGCGTTCATCGTCGAACAGCACCCGAACCATCCCAACTACCTCATCTGCGAACTCGAGACTTCACGGGGCTGTGCCTACCGGTGTTCGTTCTGCACGGAGCCGCTGTACGGCAACCCCTCGTTCCGGCCGCCCGACTCCGTGGTCGACGAGGTCGACGCGCTCTCCGACTACGGCGTGAAACACTTCCGCCTCGGCCGGCAGGCCGACATCCTCGCCTACGGCGGCGACGGGGAGGCCCCGAACCCCGACGCCCTCCGGGCGCTCTACGGTGGGATCCGGGAAGTGGCTCCTGACCTCGAGACACTCCACCTCGACAACATGAATCCGATCACCATCGCGAACTGGCCCGAGGCCTCGCGGGAGGGGATTCGGATCATCGCCGAGCACAACACACCCGGCGACACGGCCGCGTTCGGTCTCGAGTCCGCGGACCCGGTGGTCCAGGAGGCGAACAACCTCAACGTCACTGCCGAGGAGTGTCTCGAGGCCGTTCGCGTCGTCAACGAGGAAGGCGGCTGGCGGCCCGGCGAACAGCCGGGGAGCGGCCCCTCGCTGCCGGCCGACCTCGACGCGAAGCCGCCCCACCTTCCGAAACTTCTCCCCGGCATCAACTTGCTCCACGGTCTGCTGGAGGAACGCGAGGAGACCTACGAACACAACCTCGAGTTCCTCCGGCAGGTCTACGACGAGGGGCTGATGCTCCGACGAGTGAACATCAGACAGGTAATGGCCTTCGACGGCACCGAGATGTCAGACACCGGGGCTTCGATTGCCAGGGAGCACAAGAAGCTGTTCAAGCGGTACAAGCGCGAGGTCCGCGAGACCGTCGACAACCCGATGCTCGAGCGCGTCGCGCCGGCCGGCACCGTGCTGTCGGACGTCCACCTCGAGTACCACCAGGACGGCCACACGTTCGGCCGCCAGCTGGGGACCTATCCCCTCCTGGTCGGCATTCCCGGCGAGCGCCCGCTGGGATCGACGATCGACGTGGCTGTCGTCGATCACGGCTACCGATCCGTCACGGGCGTCCCGTACCCGCTCGACCTCAACGCGGCGTCGATGGACGAACTGACGGCGATCCCCGGCATCGGCGACCGCACCGCGGGCGACATCATCGTCGATCGACCGCACGAATCGATGCCCGACCTCGAGTCAGCGGTCGACGTCTCGATGTTCGCGACCCTCTCTCAGCCCCCGGCACTGGACTGACGGTCAGCCCGAATCGAGGGCATTTCGGGCCAATCGAGTCCGTAATTGGGCAATATCGGTCGGTAGTACTATTACACATGCGATGCAGACTGAAATCGAGGGTCTACCTGTGGAAATATCTGAAAAACTCCTGTGTCTGTTTAGCACAGAAGTATCGGAAGAGGACGACCGCTACGTCATCGAAATACCGCGTCAGGAAATCGAAACGGGGGACGTCGAACCCGGAGAGGTGTTCCGCGTCGCACTTATCTCGCGCGAACGCGCGGCCTCGAGCGTCGATACCGACGCTGGAACCGCGAGCGGCGCGAGTGGGACCGGAACTGGAACCGGAACCGGGACTGGTGCAAACGGCTCGGGGACGGCGTCGTCACGAACGACCTCGCCGTCGGAACCACAACCACCGGTCGACGTCGGCGAAACCCGCTACGTCGAAATCGAAGACATCGGCAAGCAAGGCGACGGAATCGCTCGCGTCGAACGCGGGTACGTCATCATCGTCCCCGGTGCAGACGTTGGTGACCGCGTGAAGATCGAGGTCAGCGAAGTCAAGTCGAATTTCGCCGTCGGCGAGATTATCGAGGAGACCTTCTGATCGCTTTTCTCGAGATCACGTCCCGTTCAAGGTTCCGGTCGGCTACCAGCTATTGCCTACCAGCCGCCGGCTACCAGCTGCTGGCCACCAGTTATCGGTTATCACCGTCAAATATCGATTAACATCGGCGAGCGATTGCCAATGACCTGCCGTCAGCGGATCGCACTCGGCATCGAGCGACACCGTCCTACCGTGGTTCCGGTTACTCGTCCTCGAGTCGGCTCCCGTCCGGCCGTTTCGCCCCCTCCGAATCGTGGACGACGACTGCCTGGTCAGCGTCTGCGTCCGCGGGCGCGTAGTTCTCGACGACCGCAATCGCCTCCTCGAGTTCGCGAACGGCCCGAGTTTTCAGCGCGCGAGCGAGGTCTTCGGCCTCGCCCCTCGAAATATCGCGACCGAGCCCTTCGCACTCGTGCGCACGGACGATCCCGGCCTCGTCGACGGCGTCGCCCATCGGCTGGCTGGTTCCCGCGAGTGCAACGCTGAACGGGTATGTCTGACAGATCAACGGGCGATCCTCGTGGACGGTACAGGCGCCGACGCCGTTGTCCTCGGTGTAGAACGTACAGTCTCCGCAGTCGTCGGTCTGGAGCGCCCACTCGAAGGTCTCGCCCTCGAGTCCGTCCAGCCCCTCGGTCAGGCCGTAGGGCATCGGGCGGGCGACGTCGCGCCAGTCGTAGCTGCTGTCGTCGCCGTCACCGTCGCTCAACGCATCTCGGGATGCGTCATTCGATTCGCCGAGTTCGCGCACTTCGTCGGGAAACACCGTCGCAGTGTGTTCGTCCTCCCCGTGTCCTCGACAACACGCGCCACAGCGAGTACACTCGAAGCCGATGGACTCGATGGCCGTCGCCAGGTCGTCGACCGACAATGCGCGGGCACGCTCGAGTTCGTCCTCGAGCGACGCCGACGGTGATTCGCTGCTCACGGATACGTGTCGTCGGTGGCGCCAGCGGGGGATAAGTCACTCGTCACGCGCGTCCCGGCTTCCTGTCCCTGCCCCTCCCTCTCCAGCTCCACCCAGCACACCGGCCCGTTCACCGTCCCAGGTCACCACCCCCTCGACGGCGAGTTTCTCGAGGTGAGCCTCGACCGTCGCGCCAGCGAGATCCTGGACGCCGTCGAGCGGTTTGTCGTACGCCGCCTCGAGAATCGCGTCGATAGCCCGGGCGCCCCCGTCGACGGCCGCGAGGACGCGCCGCTCGCGCTGTTTCCGGCGCTCGAGGAGGTCAGCGAGCCGTTCGCGCGGGTTCTCGACGGGCGGGCCGTGTCCCGGATAGAGTCGCGAGGGGTCTCGAGCATAGAGCCGTCGAAGCGTACTCAGATACGCGCGCATATCGCCCTCGGGGGCGCCGACGGCGACGCTCCCTTCAGCGACGGCGCAGTCGCCGACGATCACCGCACCCGTTTCTCGCTCGACGAACGCGAGATGGTCCGAGGCGTGGCCGGGGGCGTCGAGAACCTCGAGGGCGCCGCCACCGACCTCGAGAACGTCCCCGGGAGTGAGGGCGGCGTCCGCTCGAACGCCCGTCGCGTCCTCGAATCGAGAGTCTCGTCCGTAGCGCGCCCAGACCGTCGCCTCGAGCTCGGCGGCGTACGACGAGACGGCGCCGACGTGGTCGGGGTGAGTGTGGGTGACCGCGACGTGCCCGACTCCGCGCTCGCGAACGGTTCGGTCGAGGTCAGGCGTTCGACCGGCCGGATCGACGAGAATAGCCGGGTCCTCGCCGACGACGTAGGCGTTCGTGTGGCCGCCGGGTGCCTGCGTCGAGACCGGGATCTGGTGGCGCGTAATCGTCATCGATTCACGGTTGGCACTCGGAGATGCTGAAAATGGCGGTGTCGGCGAGCGACACCGGGAGTATGGCAGGGTGGAGTTCGCAGTCGGTACGTAAGTGGGGTTCGCGATCAGTGCTGGAGGTAGTAGACCTGCTTGCGCGCGTCGCGGAAACTGTACCGCGAGTCCACCAGGTCGACTTCCTCGAGGCGGTTGAGCGCGTACCGGACGGTCCGGTCGGGCAGGAGCGATTCGTCGGCGAGTTGTCCCTGCGAGAGCGGGGAATCGGATTCGAGGACCTTCGCGACGAGTTTCGCACTCGGTGGCAGATCGCGGAGGCGGTCGCGGTATTCGGCCTCGGAGAGAACCTCCTCGGCGGCTACGGCATGGTCGTCAGCGGTACTCATGCTCATACCACACACGATCCGAGACGCAGTGGTAAACCTTCCCTATATGGGGATACGAACAATTGAGATTATAATAGGTGTTTAAGGCACATACCTATCCGGCGCCCGAGGACCTTTTTCCTGGCGCCTCGAGTCGAGCGTATGGAGTCCATTCCAGCGGCGTTCGCGGACCTCTTCGAACGGAAAACCGTCGCCCATCTCGCCACCATCATGCCAGACGGCACGCTGCAGGTGACGCCGGTCTGGATCGACCGTGACGAAGACGGCTACGTCCTCGTGAACACGGCCCGAAATCGCCAGAAAGAGCGAAACGTTCGCCAGAACGAAAAGGTCGGCGTCTCCATTCCCGATCCCGAGGATCCGTACCGGTACCTCTCGATTCGGGGGAAAGTCGAGGACGTGACGGCCGAGGGGGCTGTCGAGCACATCGACGAGTTGACCCGACGGTACTTCGAACGCGAGGAATACCCGCACCACGGCGAGGAAGTGGGCGAACGCGTTATTCTGCGGATTCGACCCGATCGCGTGGTCACGAACGGTGACTGACCCGAGACGCGCTCGAGTCGCCCGCTGCGATTTCAGAACCGTCCTGGTTCCCGGTAGGTGCCGAGGGCACCGTGGCAGTCGGGACAGTGCACGATCAGGAGGTCGCCAGTTTCGTGACGAACGAGCGCCGACGTTTCGACCGTTCGCTTGCAGTACGGGCACGTTGGCATACTATGTACTACGGTACCACGGCACAAAACTCGTTCTGTCGAACTGACTCCAGTATCGTTTTATCCTCCCGCCCGTGTAGATTCGCCCAGTGTGAAAGGACAGGAATGGTACCAGGCCGACGATATCGCCCAGGAGTACGACGAGAAGCGCTTCTCGCGTGGCGGTCAGTTGATCGATCGCCGGGAGAAAGCCGCCGTCCTCGACGCGCTCGGCCCGCTCGAGGATCAGGACGTACTCGAAATCGCCTGTGGTACCGGGCGATTCACGGTGATGCTGGCCCAGGAGGGGGCAAACGTCGTCGGGCTCGACATCTCCGCAGCGATGTTACAGCAGGGACGCCGAAAAGCGAAAGTCGCCGACGTCTCGGGAACGCTCGAGTTTCTCCGCGGCGACGCGGGCCGGCTTCCGTTTCCGGACGATCACTTCGATACCGTCGTCGCGATGCGCTTTTTCCACCTCGCGAACGATCCGGCGGCGTTCCTGAGCGAAATGAAACGCGTCTCACGAGAGCGGATCGTCTTCGACACGTTCAACCGGTTCAGCACGCGAAGCGTCTACAACTGGGCGCTGCCGATGGGGTCGCGACTGTACTCGAAGAGCGAAGTGAGCGTCTTGCTGGCGAAAAACGCTCTCGAACTGGTCGACGTCGAGGACGACTTCCTCGTCCCCTACGGACTCTATCGGGCGATCCCGAACGCGTTCGCCTCGCCGATTCGAACGATCGACCGGGCGATCGGTCGACTTCCACTGAGCGACCACCTGATGTCAGTCTCCTACTGGAACGTCAGGCTTTGAGACAGCGCCATCCGTCGTGTCGGCTGAACTGACTGTATCGACGCGAACCCGGTCTATTTTTAGTATCGGTGTCGTTTACACGTTCGTATGGACGCGACGCTCTCGGTGGTCGTCTCGACGCTGAACGACCGAGAGCGGTTGCTCTCGTGCCTGGACGCCCTCGCCGACCGGCTTCCGGCCTCGAGCGAAGTGATCGTCGTCAACGGACCGTCCTCGGACGGGACGACGGGGGCCGTCCGCGAGCGCGACGACGTCGACGTGCTC
The DNA here is from genome assembly GCF_042663665.1 of Saliphagus sp. GCM10025317. Lineage (NCBI taxonomy): Archaea > Methanobacteriati > Methanobacteriota > Halobacteria > Halobacteriales > Natrialbaceae > Saliphagus > Saliphagus sp. GCM10025317. Next base: position 1,127,635 of record NZ_JBHTAQ010000007.1, on the reverse strand, counting down.
GTCGAGATTTCGGATCGCGCCCTCAACGTCTCGCGGAACGCGGGCCTCGAAGCGGCGACCGGGGACGTGATCGTCTTCCTCACCGGCGAGTACGTCGTCGAACCCGGATGGTACGACGCCCTCGAGACGGCCATCACCGGTCACGCGGAGGTCGTTACGGGCCCGATCCGGGGTCAAACGGATCGCGGCCCGCGAGGGACCGACTCGACGTCGATCGTCGGCCGATCGGTCACCCTCTTCGAGGGCGCCAACGTCGCGTTCGATCGAACGGTGCTCGAGGACCTCGACGGGTTCGACGAGTACGTGCCGACCGCGGGCGCCCAGGACTGCTCACATCGACTCGCCGGACTGGGCTTCGACGTGACCTGGCTCCCCGAGATGGCGGTCCGAAGCGAGGTCGGAACCGACGGCGGCACGCCCGACCGGGACTGGGGCGATCGGTACCAGTCGCTCGGCTACCGACTGACCAAGAACTACGGGCCCAGGCCGACCGCACTCGGTCGCCTCGTCTGTCGGGCGATCGCCGACGCTGCGGCCAGTGCTCGCGGCATCCTCGCGGGTGAGGGGACGCCGACGAACTGGCTCGGGAACGGTGTCGACGTACTCCAGGGGTCGGCCCGCGGCCTCGTCGACGGATTCCGAGCCCGCTACGACGACCGGACCCCGAGACGGAACCCGAACGGGGTCTCGACGCGCCACGATCGAGCCGTCCGCGTCTACGACCGCCGGTCCAGCGACGGCGAGAATCCGGACGCCGCTCCGGAGTGACCGAGACGGGCGAGCCGGCGCCGCGTACGGAGTGAGAATCCTTATACCTGACCGCTGAGAATCGCCGGACATGACGACTCTCGAGTCACCTGGCCCAACGATTGGCGTCGTCGGTGGCGGGCAACTCGGCCGGATGCTCGCCGAGGCCGCCTCGCCCCTCGGCGTCGACGTGATCGTCCTCGATCCGACACCCGACTGCCCGGCCGCGGGCGTCAGCCGCGACCAGCTCGTGGGGGACTTCGACGACGAGGCCCGCATTCAGGAGCTCGCCGAACGCGCCGACGTCCTCACCTTCGAGATCGAACTCGCCGACCAGGACGCCCTTGAGCGCGTCCGCGAGGAAACCGGCGTCCCCGTCCACCCCGATCCGGCGACGCTGCGGACGATTCACGACAAACTGATCCAGAAGCGCGAACTCGAGGCCGCCGGAGTGCCGGTGCCGCCGTTTCGGGCAGTCGGAGACGCCGCCGACGTTCGCGAGGCCATCGACGACTACGGCGCCCCAGTGATGCTCAAGGCCCGAACCGGTGGGTACGACGGGCGCGGCAACGTCCCCGTCGAGTCGAAAGCCGACGCCGAAGCCGCCCTCGAGGCCGTGGCCGGTCCGGCGATGGTCGAGTCCTTCGTCGACTTCGAGCGCGAGATTTCGGTCATCGCGGCTAAAGGCTACGGCGAGACGGCGACATTCCCCGTCGGGGAGAACGTCCACGAGGACGAGATCCTGCGAGAGACCGTCGTTCCTGCCCGCTCGAGCGACGCCGTGCTCGAACGCGCCCGCGGGGTCGCCGAGGACGTACTCGAGGTGATGGAGGGGCGCGGCATCTACGGGATCGAGTTGTTCGAAACCCGGGAGGGGGAGATTCTACTGAACGAAATCGCCCCCCGTCCGCACAATTCGGGCCACTGGACCATCGAGGGCGCCCGCACCTCGCAGTTCGAACAGCACGTTCGGGCGGTGCTGGGGTGGCCCCTCGGTTCGACCGCCCTTCGGGCACCGACGGTCTCGACGAACCTGCTCGCCGACGTCGAGGAGTCGCGACCGGCCGCCCTCGCCAACGTCGAGCGAATCCTCGAGGCGCCCGCCGCGAGCCTCCACTGGTACGGCAAACGGGAGGCCCGCCCGCTGCGCAAGATGGGCCACGTCACGGTGACCGCCGACGGCGACGAGACGCGCGAAGACGAGACCCACGAAGACGAGACGCGCGAGGACCTGCTCGAGCGCGCCCGCGGGCTTCGAGACACAGTGACGTTCGAAAGTCAGTGAACGCCTAACAGGAACTGGAACAGAAACACCACACAAATGGCAGACACCGTATCCGACCTCATCGACCGACTGCACCGCGAAGCCGACCAGGACCAACCCACCGAGGAGACCCCCGACGTGGGCATCGTCATGGGCAGCGACTCCGACCTCGAGGTCATGCTGACCGGCGGCCGGCGACCCGGCGCCTACGACGCCCTCGTCGGCGAACTCGACTTCGGCGAACAGACCGACTACGAGAACCCGCCCGACGAGCGCTTCACCTTCGAGACCTACGTCACCTCCGCCCACCGCACGCCCGACCTGATGGCGGCCTACGCCGAGACGGCCGAGGACCGCGGCCTCGAGGTGCTCATCGCTGGCGCGGGCGGGAAGTCCGCGGACCTGCCGAACATGACGGCCTCCATCGCCTACCCCCTGCCCGTCATCGGCGTCCCCGTTCAGGAGAAGTCCGTCGACAGCGTGATCGGGATGCCGACGGGCGCCCCGCTCACGGCCGTCGACGCGGGCAAGTCGTTCAACGCGGCGCTGTCGGCCGCCCAGATACTCGCCCGCCAGCACGACGAGATTCGCGAGCGGCTGGTGGCCTACCACGAGAACCTGCAGCTCGAGGTCGGTGCCGTCTCGAAGCGGCTCCACGACGGCGGCGTGAGGGCCTACCGGGAGGAGTAGCCGGCGACCGTCGGGTGGCCACTCGTCGGACCGGACCGAGGCCGCGCCTCGACACCGATGGGTGGCCGCTCGTCGAACCGCACCGAAGCCGCACCTCGAGCGACGGCACACCGGCCGCATTCCGCCGTTTTTTCGCGCCTCGACGGCGAGGACCGTTCGGGGCGTCTGACTCTCACTCGAGCGATCCGTTCACAGGGGGCTCCAGCGGGTCGAAATCGGGCGAAAAATAAAGAATCAACCCTTATATGGGTGCGTTTCCAACCCCCGAACGTTACGGAGATGAACGATTGGATAGCTATCGGGGCGCTGGCGCTCGTGGGGCTACTGATTCCGCTCAGCATGATGGCGGCATCGTACCTCTTGCGGCCGACCGTCCCCGAGACGAGTAAACGTGCCACCTACGAGAGTGGCGAGGTGCCGACCGGCGGGACGCGCATTCGGTTCAACATCCAGTACTACATGGTTGCGATGCTTTTCCTCGTTTTCGACATCGAGACCGTCCTGCTGTTCCCCTGGGCAGTCACCTACGCCGATGCGCTCGGAGCCGAGGAGTACGGACTCGCGTCTACACTGGGTCCGATGTTGCTCTTCGTCGCCATCCTCGTCGTCGGACTCGCGTGGGCCTGGCGCAACGGTGCCGTACAGTGGGCGAAATCGCCCCAGCAGGTCGAATCCGAGGTCGATCGACCATGAGTAACCAACCAACCCAACAGATCTACGAAAGTACCGCTCCCTCGACGGCGGATCGCGACGCCCGCATGGGTGCCGGCGTCGACGCCAGGATGAATTCGAAGCTCCGGGAGGCATTCGGAGCATCGCCGTTCATTCTCACCAAGTTCGACCAGTTCATGAACTGGGTCCGAGGGTCGTCGATGTTCATGCTGCAGTTCGGAATCGCCTGCTGCAGCATCGAGATGATTCACACGTACGCGATCAAACACGACCTCGACCGATTCGGGGCCGGCGTCCCGCGCGCGTCGCCGCGACAGGCAGACGTCATGATCGTCCCCGGGACCATCGTCTCGAAGTTCGGACCGCGCATGAAGCGCGTCTACGACCAGATGCCTGAACCCAAGTTCGTCGTCGGCATGGGCTCGTGTACGATCTCCGGCGGCCCGTTCCAGGAAGGGTACAACGTCGTGAAAGGCGCCGAGGAGATCATTCCGGTCGACATCCACGTTCCAGGCTGCCCACCGCGCCCGGAGGCGCTCATCTACGGCGTCGCCAAACTCCAGGAGCGCATCGCCAACGGCGAGTCCTCGCCGGTCGTCGTCAAACCCTACGAACTCGAGGAGTTCGGCGACCTGCCACGGGACGAACTCGTCGAGAAACTGGCCGCCGAGATCGACGAGGAGGACCTCGTCATGCGGTACAACTGGGGTGACTCGCCATGAGCACCGGACTCGAACCCCGAGGAGGCCTCGAGGTCACCGAGGACGAACTCGAGGCGCTGATCGGTGATCGCGCGCTCGCGCGAGACGACCACATGAACGCGCCCGGCTTCGTTATTCGACCGGACGCCGTCCAGGACGTGCTCTTCGACCTCCGCGACGAGGCCGGCTTCGACTACCTCTCCTGCGTGACGGCCCAGCAGTACGCGGACCGTTACGAGTCTATCTACCACCTCAAAAAGTACGACGACCCGACCCAGGAGGTCAGTGTCGTCGTTCCGACGTCGACTGACGACCCCGTCAGCCAGACGGCCGAACCCGTCTTCCGGGCGGCCGACTGGGCCGAACGCGAGAACTTCGACCTCGTCGGCATCGACTACGAGGGCCACCCCGATCCGCGACGGATTCTCCTGCCCGAGACCTGGCAAGGACACCCGCTCTCGAACGATTACAACCAGGAGAAACCACAGGTCGTAACGCTGTCAGAACACGCCAACCCGCTCCTGCCCGACCATCAGGACTCGGACACGGACACGATGTTCCTGAACGTCGGGCCTCACCACCCGGCGACCCACGGCGTGTTACACGTCAAGACCGTCCTCGACGGCGAGACGGTCGTCGACGTCGACCCCGACATCGGTTACCTCCACCGCTGTGAGGAGCAGATGTGCCAGCAGGGAACGTACCGCCACCAGATCATGCCCTACCCCGACCGCTGGGACTACGTCTCGGCCGGCCTGCTCAACGAGTGGGCCTACGCCCGGGCCGTCGAGGACCTCGCGGACATCAAGGTCCCCGAGTACGCCCAGGTCATCCGGACGATGGGCGCAGAACTGTGCCGGATCGCCGCGCACATGCTGGCGCTCGGCACCTTCGCGCTGGACGTCTTCGGCGACTTCACCGCCGTCTTCCAGTACGCCTTCCGCGACCGCGAGGTCGTCCAGGACATCCTCGAGGACCTCACGGGCCAGCGGCTCATGTTCAATTACTTCCGCCTGGGCGGCGTCGCCTGGGACCTGCCGGAACCACGCGAGGAGTTCTTCGAGAAGACGCGGGACTTCCTCGACGACCTCCCTCAGAAGGTCTCGGAGTACGAAGACCTGATCGTCACCAACGAGATCTTCCAGATTCGTTGCGTCGACACCGGCATCCTCGAGCCAGAGGTCGCCAAATCCTACGGCGCGACCGGCCCGACCGCTCGCGGCTCCGGGGTCGACATCGACCTCCGGCGGGACGACCCCTACGGCTACTACGAGAACCTCGAGTGGAACGTCATCACCGAGGACGGAATGGACAACTACTCGCGCGTGCTCGTGCGCATGCAGGAAGTCGAGGAGAGCGCGAAGATCATCGAACAGTGTGTCGACATACTCGAGGACTGGCCCGAGGACGACCGGGAGATCCAGAGCAACGTCCCCCGGACGCTCAAGCCGCCGGCGGACACGGAAGTCTACCGCGGCGTCGAAGCGGCCAAGGGTGAACTCGGCATCTACATCCGTTCGGACGGAACGGACAAACCCGGCCGCTTCAAGATCCGCAGTCCGTGTTTCCACAACCTCTCGGCGCTGCCCGAGATGACGCGCGGCGAGTACATCCCGGACCTGATCGCCTCGCTCGGGAGCCTCGACATCGTGCTCGGGGAGGTGGATCGATGACCGCGGCGGGCCTGCCACCGCTCCAGAGCGACAGCGGCGCCTTGCTCCCCGAGCGGCTCGGGGACCTGACCGGGCTCAACAACCTCGGATTCGGCGGCGAGCTGATCGCGACGTTACTCGCGGCGGCCCTCGTCGGCACGCTGATGCTCACGATGACGGCCTTCGCCGGTCCGTGGGCGAAACGAAAGATCACGGCCGCGTTCACCGACCGAATCGCGGTCAACCGAGTCGGTCCGTTCGGCCTGTTGATCATCGTCGCCGACGCCGTTCGTTTGCTCTCGAAGGAACTCATCATTCCCGAGAACGCCGACCGGCCAGCTTTCGACCTCGCACCGATCCTCATCGCCGGGTCCGCGCTGCTCGGCTTCGCCGTCATCCCGATGGGATCTGGCATCCACCTCGCGGACCCCGAGGTCGGGCTGGCGTACGTCTTCGCCGTCGCCGGCATCGCCAGCGTCGGCCTCGTGATGGCCGGCTACGCCTCCGCGAACAAGTACTCGATGCTCGGCGGCCTGCGCGCAGTCGCCCAGAACGTCGCCTACGAGATTCCGCTCGTCGTCACGGGGATGTCCGTCGTCATCTTCGCCGGCACCCTGCAGATGAGCGAGATCGTGGCCGCACAGGCCGAGACGCTGGTCAGCCTCGGCGGCCTCGACATCCCGATGTGGTACGCGTTCGTCAACCCGTTCGCGTTCGTCCTCTTCGTGGCGGCGAACGTGGCGGAGGTCGGCCGTAACCCGTTCGACACGCCCGAGGCACCGACCGAACTCGTCGCTGGCTACCAGACCGAGTACTCGAGCGTCTACTTCGTCCTGATCTACCTCGGGGAATTCATCCACATCTTCCTCGGTGGGGCGATCATCGCGACGATCTTCCTCGGTGGTCCGGCCGGCCCGGTGCTGCCGGGTATCGTCTGGTTCACCATCAAGATCTGGGGCGTCTTCCTGTTCACCCAGTGGCTCCGCTCGGCGCTTCCGCGCGTCAGAATCGATCAGCTCATCGAGATCGGCTGGAAGGGGATGCTCGTGCTCGCCTTCGCCAACCTGGTGTTCACGGCGATCATCGTGGGTCTCCTCGAGACCGATCTCGCCCTCGCGATGGTGATCTTCCCATGATCGGACTCCTCAAATCCATGGCCACGACGATGAAACACGCACTGGACGGCAACACCTTCACGGTGGAGTACCCCGAGACGACACCGGACGTCTCGCCGCGGTTCCGCGGCGTCCACAAGTTCAGCCAGGAGCGCTGTATCTGGTGTCGCCAGTGTGAGAACGTCTGCCCGAACGACACGATCCAGATTGTCACGGACGCCCAGCGAAACGGCGAACAGTACAACCTCCACATCGGCCAGTGCGTCTACTGCCGACTCTGTGAGGAGGTCTGTCCCGTCGACGCCATCTTGCTCACCCAGAACTTCGAGTTCACGGGCGACACGAAACACGACCTCGTCTACAACAAAGAGCAGCTGAAGGCCGTCCCGTGGTACAAGGACATCGATCCGCTCGAGTCCCGGGAACCCGACCGCGGCGGCTGGATCGGCGAGGGTGAAGGAGAGGTCGACTACCAGTAACACCAGTTAGAGACCAGCCCATCTCGAAATCTACAAAGGGCATACAACACCAGACAACACCAATGACATACGAGCTGATCGCGTTCGCACTGTTCGCGTTCGTCACGCTGGGCAGTGCGGTTGGCGTCGTGCTCATGCAGGATCCGTGGCATTCGGCGCTCCTGCTGGGCGTGTCGCTGACGAGCGTCGCGGTCTACTACGTGATGTTGGCGGCGGAGTTCGTCGCCATGATGCAGATTCTCGTCTACGTGGGCGGGGTTCTCATCCTCATTACGTTCGCCGTGATGCTCACGCAGGCGGAGAAGGAATCGGAACCGGACGAGGAGGTGCCGCGGGCATGACGACGGGCCCGAAGCTCCGACTCGGAACGAGCCTGGTACCCGGCGTGCTCGCCGTGGTACTCTTTGCGATGATGGCGCTGATCACGTGGAACGCCGGCCTCGGCAACATGGTCGGCTTCCCCGAGGGCGTGTCGATCACCGCCGAGATCGGCTACGCGATGTTCGATTACACGGCGTTGCAGTCGAGCGAGCTGGGAATGGGCAACACCGAACCGTTCCTCTTTTCGTTCCTGCTGATCGCCGTCGTCCTCGATGCCGCCCTCGACGCCTCGCTCGTGCTCGCAAAGCGCGAAGAGGCTGGCGAACCCGTCACCGCGCTCTCGACGCAGAGTCAGAGCCAATCGGCCGACTCGAGTGCGGGTGCGGGGACGAGCCCCGAGGCAGCCACCGACGGAGGTGAGGACCGGTGACCGTCGCGGTCACGTCCTACGTCCTGCTGGCGATAGCCCTGTTCTGTATCGGGCTGTTCGGCGTCCTGACGCGTCGCAACGCACTGATGTTCCTGATGTCCGTCGAGCTGATGCTGAACGCGGCCAACGTCAATCTGATCGCGTTCTCGTCCTACCACGGCAACCTCACGGGGCAAGTGTTCGCCCTGTTTACGATGGCGCTGGCCGCCGCGGAGGTCGCCGTCGGCCTCGGGATCATCCTGGTGCTGTATCGAAACTTCCGTGACGTCGACGTCACGGTTCCGTCGGCAATGAGGTGGTAATTCTATGGAAACTGCATTCGATCTGGCGCCGGCAATCGTCCTCCTGCCGCTCGCGGCGTTCGTCGTCGCGTTGCTCTTCGGCGACTACATGCCGAAGAAGGGCGCGCTCGCCGGCATCGTCGCGACCGCCGGGTCGCTGGTCCTGTCGCTTTTCGTGCTGGCAGGCGTCGCGACCGGCGGCCAGCGACAGGAGACGTACTTCACGTGGGTGGCCGGCGACGCGCTGAGTCAGACCGGCGAGGAGGCAATCGAGTTCACGTTCGGCATCCTGCTCGACCCGCTGTCGGCGCTGATGCTCGTCATCGTGACGCTCATCGCGTTCCTCGTCCACCTGTTCAGTCTCGGCTACATGAACGCCGAGGGCGAAACGGGGCTCCGACGCTACTACGCCGAGCTGGGACTGTTTACGTTCAGCATGCTCGCGTTCGTCGTCGCGGACAACCTGCTGATGGCGTTCATGTTCTTCGAGCTGGTCGGACTCTGTTCGTACCTGCTCATCGGCTTCTGGTTCCGCACCGAATCCGCGCCGTCGGCCGCGAAGAAGGCGTTCCTGGTGACCCGTTTCGGGGACTACTTCTTCCTCATCGGCGTCGTCGCCATCGGCGCGACCTTCGGCACCCTCGCCTTCCAGGGCGACGGCTCGTTCGTCGCGGCCGCCGAGGAAGCGATTAGCAACGAGGAAACCCTGTTCGGATTCGACGCCGAGACCTGGGTGACGATCACCGGCCTGCTCGTCCTGGGCGGGGTCATCGGGAAGTCCGCACAGTTCCCGCTGCACACCTGGCTGCCCGACGCGATGGAGGGTCCGACCACGGTGTCGGCCCTGATTCACGCCGCGACGATGGTCGCCGCCGGCGTCTACCTCGTCGCCCGCATGTTCGGCTTCTACGCCCAGTCGACGACGGCGCTCGCGGTCATCGCCTTCACCGGCGGCTTCACCGCGCTCTTCGCCGCGACGATGGGCGTCGTCAAAGACGACATCAAGCAGGTGCTCGCGTACTCGACCATCAGCCAGTACGGCTACATGATGCTCGGACTGGGCGTCGGCGGCTACGTCGCCGGCGTCTTCCACCTGATGAACCACGCCTTCTTCAAGGCGCTCCTGTTCCTCGGCGCCGGGGCCGTCATCGTCCTCATGCACCACGAACAGGACATGTGGAAGATGGGTGGACTCAAGGACAGAGCCCCGGTCGTCTACTACACGTTCCTCGCGGGCGCACTCGCGCTCGCAGGCATCGTTCCGTTCTCGGGCTTCTGGTCGAAAGACGAGATCCTCTACGACGCGCTCATCGTCGGCCTCGAGCAACCCGTCTTCCTCGTGGCCTACGCGATGGGCCTGGTCGCCGTGTTCTTCACCGGCTTCTACACCTTCCGGATGGTCTTCCTGACCTTCCACGGTGAGCCCCGGACGGAGACCGCGCGCAACCCACATCCGGTCGGGTTGCCGATCAAGATTCCGCTCGCGACGCTGGGCGTACTGGCGCTTGTCGCCGGCGCCGCCAACCTCGCGCCGATTTACAAGCTCACCGGCGCCGAGATCACGTTCCTCGAGTTCTGGCTCGACGGCGAGTACGGCGGGTTCTCCGACCTGACCTACCACGCCTACCACGACGCCGTGGCGTTCGAGGAGGGCTACATCGGCTCCGAGACGATCACGCTCTTGCTCGGCGCCGGCCTCTCGCTCGGCCTCGCGCTCGCGGGCGCCGGACTCGCATACATCCTGTACAACGTGCCTGACCCGGTCCCGCACACCCAGAACCTGGGCAGCGCACGGACCGTCCTGCGCAGCAACTACTACCAGGACGAGTACCAGGTCTGGCTCGCGGAGAAGTTCACGCTCCCGGTGGCTCGCGCCGCCGACCGGTTCGACCAGACGGTCATCGACGGGGTCGTCAACGGCGTCTCGAGCGTGAGTCTCTTTAGCGGAAGCCGCGTGAAGCGGTTGCAGACCGGTGTCGTGACGAACTACGCGGCACTGATCATCGTCGGGTTCATCGCGTTGCTTGTGGTGCTCGGCGTGCTCGGAGGGTGGTTCGTATGATGATCGAGACGCTACTCGCAGTCACGTTTGTGGGCGCGCTGGTGACGTTCCTGGCGCCCAACCGTATCGCCGGAAAACTAGCCTTTGCGATCAGCCTCGTGCCGGTCGCGCTGTCAGTCTGGCTGTTCACTGCCTTCGACGGCAGCGGGAACGCGTTAGTCGACGGCGGCACGCTCGCGTTCGAGTCCCGAACGACCTGGATCGAACTCGGCGCCTACGAGATTTCGTGGTACGTCGGGCTCGACGGCATCAGCCTGCCGCTGGTCGTCCTGACGACGGTCCTCTCGACGCTCGCGATCTTGAGTTCGTGGACGCCGATCGACACGCGCCAGTCGCAGTTCTACGGCCTGATCCTGTTCATCGAGGCGAACCTGATCGGCGTCTTCGCTGCGCTGGACTTCTTCGTCTGGTTCATCTTCTGGGAGGCCGTCCTCATCCCGATGTACTTGCTGATCGGGGTCTGGGGCGGCCCGCGCCGGAAGTACGCCGCGATCAAGTTCTTCGTCTACACGAACGTCGCCTCGCTGCTGATGTTCGGGGCGTTCATGACGCTCGTCTTCAGTCTCGACGTCTCGTCGTTCGCGCTCACGGAGATCACGCAGGCGATGCTCGCGGGTGGCCCCGAGGGCTTTGCCGGCGTCGCCGGTAGCACGGTCGCCTCGCTGGTGTTCATCGCGATGTTCATCGGCTTCGCCGTGAAGGTCCCCGTGGTGCCGTTCCACACCTGGCTGCCCGACGCTCACGTCGAGGCACCGACGCCGGCGTCGGTGCTCCTGGCGGGCGTCCTGCTGAAGATGGGGACCTACGCCCTGCTCCGATTCAACTTCACGATGTTCCCCGAGCAGGTCGAGATGTACGCGATTCCCATCGCGGCCATCGCCGTCATCAGCGTCATCTACGGCGCGATGTTGGCGCTGGCCCAGACGGACCTCAAGCGCATCGTCGCCTACTCCTCGGTCTCGTCGATGGGCTACGTGATCCTCGGCCTGATCGCGTTCACCCACTTCGGCGTGGGCGGCGCGACCTTCCAGATGGTTTCCCACGGCCTGATCTCCGGCTTGATGTTCATGGCCGTCGGCGTGATTTACAACGCCACTCACACCCGGATGGTCACCGACATGTCCGGGATGGCCGACAAGATGCCCATCGCCGTCGGCATCCTCATCGCCGGCGCGTTCGGCTACATGGGCCTGCCGCTGATGAGTGGCTTCGCGGCGGAGTACTTCATCTTCTTCGGGACCTTCGGTTCCGAGGTGCTGACGTACGCACCGCTGTTTACCGGCCTGGCGATGTTCGGCATCGTCATCGTCGCCGGCTACCTGCTGTTCGCGATGCAGCGGACGCTGTTTGGCCCCTTCCGGCTCGAGACCGACTACGAGATCGGTCGCGCGCCGTTCCACGACGTCGCACCGATGTTCGTGTTGCTGGGACTGATCATCGCCCTCGGCGTCGCACCGGAGTTGATCTTCGACATGATCCTTGACGCAGTCGATCCGATCCTCGAACAGGGAGGTGGTGCCTGATGGTTAACGCACTCGTGCCGGCGGAGTGGCTCGCACTCGCACCGACGCTCGTGCTGGCCCTGACCGCCATGGTATTGTTCGTCTTCGACAGCATCAGCCCGCGGTCGACGAACCGTCCGGCACTCGCCGGCATCGCCGCCATCGGCGCGATCGTCTCGCTCGCCATCGCGGTCTGGTTCGCCGTCGCGGGAACCGGCTCCGAGAACGCCGACGCCGGCTACGACCTCTGGTTCGTTGTCGGCGAGTCCCAGGCCGGGTCCGGCGCCATCAACCTCTTCGGCGGCCAGATGGTCGTCGACCAGATGGCGCTGTTCTTCATGATCGTCGTCGCCGTCGTCACCGCGATGGTGGCAATCGCGAGCTACGACTACATGGCCGGACACACCTACCAGGCCGAGTACTACTCGCTGCTCTTGCTCGCGGCGACCGGGATGTCGACGATGGCCGCGGCAAACAGCCTCGTCACCATCTTCCTCGCCCTCGAGCTGGCGAGTCTCCCCTCTTACGCGCTCGTGTCCATCCTCAAGACCAACCGCGGGAGCGTCGAGGCCGGTCTGAAGTACTTCCTGATCGGCGCGTTTTCCTCGGCCATCTTCGTCTTCGGGATCAGCCTCGTCTACGGCGTCACCGGCCACCTGCAACTCGAGGCCATCGCGGATGTCGTCACGGGCGAGGCCGAGCCAGGGTCGGGCCACGACGTCTCCGAGATGGGCGGCCTGCTCGGACTCGGGCTCCTGATGCTCATCGGCGGCTTCGCGTACAAGACCTCGAGCGTACCGTTCCACTTCTGGGCGCCGGAAGCCTACGAGGGGGCGCCGGCACCGATCTCGGCGTTCCTCTCCTCGGCCTCGAAGGCCGCTGGCTTCGTAATCCTCTTTCGTGTGTTCACGACGGCGTTCCCGCTCGAGGCGACGGCCGAGATCATCGGCCTCGAGTGGACCCACGCGTTCATCATCCTGGCCATCGCCACGATGACGGTTGGGAACTTCGCGGCGGCCACACAGGAGAACGTCAAGCGAATGCTCGCGTACTCCTCGGTCGGACACGCGGGCTACGCACTGATCGGACTGGCGGGGCTCACCGTCGACGGCGGCGAACTCGTCCTCGGCGCCGCGATGATGCACCTGCTGGTCTACGGCTTCATGAACACCGGCGCGTTCCTGTTCGTCGCCCTGGCGGAGTACTGGGGCGTCGGCCGGACGTTCGAGGACTACAACGGCCTCGCGGCCCGGGCGCCCGTCGCCTGTGCCGCCCTGGCCGTGTTCATGTTCAGCCTCGCTGGCATCCCGCCCTTCGGCGGCTTCTGGAGCAAGTACTTCCTGTTCACGGGCTCGCTCGAGGCGGCGTCGGCCAACCCTGCGATGTTGATCGTCGCGGCCGCGCTGGTGGTCAACAGCGCGCTGTCGCTGTACTACTACTCGCGGCTCGTGAAGGCCGTCTGGATCGACGACCCCGTCTCGGGCGTCGACCGGGACTTCGGCGGCTCGCCGACGGGACTGTACGCGGCCATCGTCTTCGCGGCCGTGATGACGCTCGTCCTGTTGCCCGGCTTTGGGCCGGTCGCGGACCTCGCGATTGACGCGGCGAGTGCGGTCGTCGTCTCCTGAATACCCGGTAGCTTTTACCCTGTTCGGTGGAAATCCGCGGTATGATCTCCCGGCTCGTCCTCGGATGTGGGGACGTCGGACAACGCGTCGTCGAGCGGCAGCCGGACTCGGCACCGCCACCCCTTCGATCGACGGCCGGCTCCGCCACGAGGGCGCGCGACCGCGAGAAACTGTTCGTCGTCTCGAGGGACGAAGACGTCGTCGAGACGCTTCGGGAGGAGAACGTGCGGGCTCGGCAGGGCGAGCCGTCGGAGCGGTCGCTTCTCGAAGGTCTCGAGCTGGAGTTCGAATCCGGCTCGCCGGACCTCGTGTTCGTCGCCGGTGACGACAGTGGCGAGAACCGGCGGACGCTCGAGACGGCGCGTGAGGTATTTCCCGACGCGATATTCGTGGCGTACGTGGGAGAGAGCGAGTCCGAAGCGGACCGTCAGGCCGACAGGCAGGCCATCGAGCGTCAGGCGACCCACGTCGTCGACTCGATCGAAACCGTCGTCGAGTGGGTCGCCGAGCGTACGGTCTCGCAGGGGGCCCAGAAGGCGATCGAACTGCGGGCGCATCTCTCTCAGATCACGGGGACGCTCGCCGTCATCGCGCACGATAACCCCGACCCGGACGCCATCGCGAGCGCCGTCGCGCTGGTCGAACTCGCCGAGAGCGTCGGCGTCGAGGCCGAGGCCTGTTACTACGGCGAGATTTCCCACCAGGAGAACCGGGCGATGGTCAACTTGCTGGACCTTGACCTTCGCACGCTCGAGCCGACGGACTCTCTCGAGGCGTACGACGCGTTCGCGCTCGTCGACCACTCCCGGCCCGGCGTGAACGACCAGCTTCCGGCGGATCTCGATATCGACATCGTGATCGACCACCACCCGCCGCGCGGCCCGGTCCCGGGCGAGTTCTACGACCTCCGCCAGCGCGTCGGCGCGACGAGTACGGTCCTCACCGAGTACCTCGAGTACTTCGGGATCGATATCGACAGCCAGATTGCGACGGCGTTGCTCTACGGGATTCGCGTCGATACCAGGGACTTCACCCGGGAGATTTCACCACCCGACTTCGAGGCGGCCGCGACGCTCTGGGATGTCGTCGACTTCGCGACGCTCCGAAAGATCGAGTATCCGACCGTCGAAGGCGATACCCTCGATACCGTCGCGCGAGCGATCAAGAACCGCGTCCAGCGTGGATCCGTGATCGCCGCCAGCGCCGGTCGCATCACCGACCGCGACGCGCTGCCCCAGGCAGCCGACCAACTGCTCGCGATGGATGGCGTCGACACGACCCTGGTATTCGGCTTTCGTGACGAGATGGTGTTCGTCTCGGCTCGTTCACGTGGAAACGACCTCGACCTCGGTGAGACGCTTCGCGACGCATTCGACCAGATTGGAAGCGCCGGCGGGCACGCCGACATGGCCGGGGCCCAACTCGAGATGGGTGTCCTCGGCGACATGGAGGAGGGCACAGAACGCGAGTCCATCCTGAACATCGTCGAGGAAGTCATCACGGACCGTTTCTTCGAGGCGGTGGATACCCAGCCGGGGACCCCGGTCGGCATCTACAGCCAGACCAGCGAGATGCTGTTCGGCTCGAGCGCCCTTCTGGACGAACAGCTCGAAGCCGACGCCGAACGCGACGGGTGAGCGGGGCTCGAGGCTTGCATCGACGGAGCCAGCGCGCGAGCCGACGAGCCAACGAGTCGACGAGTCGAACTGACGCGACGAACCGCAGAGAGGAGCGTTTTTTACGGCCACCGACGATGGAACGAGCATGGACATCGTCACCGACAGCAAACCCCGCGTAAAGGACTACATGACGCGAGACGTGGTGACGGTCTCGCCCGACCAGACGGTGGCTTCGGTCGCCGAACGGATCGCCGAGAGCGAAGAACACAGCGGCTTCCCCGTCTGTGATCGCCGTCGAGTCGAGGGATTCGTGAGCGCACGCGACCTCCTGCTCGCCGACGACGACGCGCCCATTTTCCGGGTGATGTCCCGCGAATTGATCGTCGCCCACCCCGACATGAAGGTGATCGACGCCGCCAGGGTGATCCTCCGGTCGGGTATCCAGAAGCTCCCGGTCGTCGACGACGCCGGCAACCTCGTGGGGATCATCGCAAACGCTGACGTGATCCGGAGCCAGATCGAACGCGCGACTCCCGAGAAGGTCGGCAAGCTCATGCGGACCCTCGAGAACATCCACGAGGTCGAATTGCGCCAGGAACGCCGGATGATCGAACTGTCCGACTTGACGCCGACCCAGGGTCGGGTCTACGCGGACGAACTCGAGGGGCGGAAGTACGAACTCGAGCGGGGACTGGCCGAACCTCTCGTCGTAATCGACAACGCTGGCGAGTTGTTGCTCGCCGACGGCCACCACCGGGTGATGGCCGCCGATCGGATCGACCTCGAGGAGATGGACGCCTACGTGATCGTGGTCGATCAGCGCCTCGACCTGGGGATGGCCAAAACGGCGAAAAAGGAGGGGCTCAAATCCATCTGCGACATCGAAGTAGTCGATTACGCGAGACATCCGCTGGTGGAGACGACCAAGCGACTGCAGTCGAGCGAGCAGTGAGCGATCGGGGGCGAGCAGTAGTCGGTTGGGAGCGAGAATCAGCGATCAGCAGAATTTTGTCCACGCCGCGTCGTCCTCGAGTATGCGAGAGGACGGTTTCCGTGATTCAGGTGACTCCGAAAGCGACCGTCGCGGCGTCGGCGACCCTGCTACCGCAGACGGCTCTACGACTGCTGACGACCCCATCGACGTCGACCTCGACGTCGACGCTGACAGCGACGCTCCTGGCAACGACGACCACGCCCACGCGGATGCCTCCGTCCGCGGCCTGATCGCAGACGAGGGCGCCTACCTCCTCCTCAAACACGACATGCCGAGCGGACCGATCTGGGGCGTCCCCGGCGGCCGAGCGCGAATCGGCGAGGACCCGCGAGACGCCCTCGTGCGCGAGGTGTACGAGGAGACGCGCCTCGAGGTCGACGTCGGCGACCCGCTCGAGGCGTTCGCCTACACCTGGGCTGACGGTGAGCAGGGAACCGTCTCGGTGGTCTTCGAGTGTGCGGTAGTCAGTGGGACGGTAGATATCGAGGCGAACCCGAACGACGAGGAACCCATTTCCGAGTACGTCTGGCTCGAGCCCACGGCACTGGACGAGGTGCCGATGGAATCCGACCTCCGGCGACTCCTCGAGCGTTACGCGAACTGATCGCTCACGCTCAGCAGGTAGGCCAGAATCACGAGGGAAATGAGCAGGCCGATGAGGTTGAACGTCACCAGGTCCAGGAGCGCGCTGAGTCCGTAGAGGACGAGTGCCCACGTCAGCGCCCATCCCTGCATGTTCCAGAGGCCGACGAGGACGGCCAGCATGCCGACGTTGACGACGGTGAACACGAACGCGAGGAACGTACCGACGCCGCCGTAGGCGAGCAGTTGGAGGATCGGGATCCAGGCGAACAGGAATCCGAGGCCGCCGAGGACGCAGATGATTGAGACACCGAGCGGTCGAGACTGTCCGCTCGCGTACGATGTTGCCGTCGACGAACGAGTGGAGCGGGCGGGTGGAGGGCGGGAACTCATGTTGTAATAGTAACTATTTAGCGATAAATATTTTCTGGATGATTGACTGTTCACGGTCGCTCGAGCACGGTTCCGAAGTGCCGATAAAACGCGAATCGCCCGAAGCGCCGATAAAATACGAATCGCTCGAACGCCGTTTCGACGGCTTACTTGCCTTCGAACTCCGCGTCGTCGCCGCTCATGAACGCGGTGATCCCCGTCATGAGGTCGTCGGTGGCCATCAGGTGACCGAACGCCGCGGCCTCGAGTTCGAGTCCCGCGTCGGTGTCGTCACGGCCGGCGAGCATCGCGCGCTTGGTGAAGCGCTGGGCGATCGGCGGACCGCCAGCGAGTTTCTCGGCGAGGTCGAGGGCCTCCTCAAGCAATTCGTCGTTACCCACGACCTCGTTGACGAAACCGTAGTCTTCCATCGTCTCGGCCTCGTAGCGGTCGGCGGTGAGGATGATCTCCTTCGCCCGACCCTCGCCAACGATGTGCTTGAGTCGCTGGGTGCCGCCCCAGCCGGGGATCAACCCGAGGTTGAGTTCTGGCTGACCGAGTTCCGAGCGCTCGGAGGCGATCCGGATATCAGCGCAGGTCGCCAGTTCCATCCCGCCACCGAGACAGTAGCCGTCGATACCGGCGACGACGGGCATGTCACAGGACTCGAGCTTTCCGAAGGTATCCTGACCCTGTTTCGAGAGCTCGATGGCGCCGAGCGGGTCGGCCCCGCCCGCGGCCATGCTCTGGACGTCCGCACCCGCGGAGAAGGCCTTCTCGCCCTCGCCGGTGATGAGGATCGCTCGTACCTCGTCGTCGTCCCCGAGGACGTCGATGGCCTCGCTCAGTTCCGAGAGGAGTTCCGAACTGATCGTGTTCATCCGGTGGGGCCGGTCGATGACGACGTGGCCGACCATGTTGCCGGGGTACTCGAGGCGGATGGTCTCGAACTCGAGTTCGCCGTCGTCCTCGTCGGAGCCGTAAAAGCCGCCTTCGTCGGCGGATTCCCGGAGGGCATCCGAGGGTTCGTGTCGGGCCGCACCGCTCTCGTCGTAGGCGTCCTCGAGGGCCTCGAACAGGTCGGCGAGGCCGCGCTGGTCGCTCATCTTCGCCGGGCCGTCCGGGAAGCCCGCGCCGAGTTTCATCGCCTCGTCGATGGCGTCCGGGCCGGCCACGTCGTCGTCGATCAGCTGAGCGACCTCGTCGGCCATCACGGCGAGCAGGCGGTCGGCGATCCACTCCTTCCCTTCATCGGTCGGGATCTGGACGCCCTCGCCGTCCTCGTAGTCGTAGACGCCCTTGCCGGTCTTCTTGCCGAGTTCCTCGGCCTCGACTTTCTCCTCGGTCATCGGGCACGGCGCGTACGCCTCGCCGAGGGTCTCGTGCATGTACTCCTGAACGTGCAAGCCGACGTCGAGGCCGACCTGGTCGGTGAGTTCGAACAGACCCATCGGGAGACCCATATCGAACTTCGCGGTCGAGTCGACCTCGGCGACGGTGGCCTCGTCCTCGTAGACCATCCACGCGGCCTCGTTCATCAGCGGGACGAGCACACGATTCACGATGAAGCCGGGGCTGTCCTTGTGGACCCGAACCGGCGACTTGTCGACGTCCTCGGCGAGTGCCTCGATCAGGTCGAGCGTTTCGTCGGCGGTTTGAGCCCCGGAGATGACCTCAACCAGCGGCATGCGGATCGGCGGATTGAAGAAATGCATCCCGCAGAACTGCTCGGGTCGATCGGTGACCTCCGAGAGTTCCGTGATCGACAGCGAGGAGGTGTTCGTCGCGAAGATGGCGTGGTCGGGTGCGTACTGCTCGACCTCGCCGTAGACGTCCTTCTTGATGTCCATCTTCTCGGGAACGGCCTCGATGACGACGTCTGCGTCGGCGACCGACTCCTCCACGTCGACCAGCGGCGTGATCCGCTCGAGGGTATCGTCGGCGACCTCGTCGGTGATCTGGTCGTTTTCGGCCAGCTTTCCGAGCGACCACTCGATCTGGTCGTAGCCGTTCTGGACGAACTCCTCTTTTATGTCACGCAGGTTGACGTCGTAGCCCGCGAGCGCCGCCACTTCGGCGATCCCGTGGCCCATGTTCCCCGCTCCGAGAACTGCGATGGTGTTGATATCCTCCAGTTCCATGGGAACGTATGCGTCTGGCACCCGTTTCAACGTTTCCCTCTCGACAGGAACAACTGTTCTCGAGTTTAGTTCCGGTTACAAAGTTCTTTATCGTTCAGGCAGGAACCTAGGGCCATGGACTTTGGACTCACCGACGAACAACAACAGATCCGCGAGGAAGTCAGGCGCTTCGCCGAAAACGAGATCAAACCGGTCGCGACCGAGTACGACGTCGAGGAGAAGTACCCCCACGACGTCGTCGAGAAGGCTGCCGAGATGGGCCTAACCGGCGCCTACATCCCGATGGAGTACGGCGGCGCGGGCTACTCGATCCTGGACACCGCCATCATCACCGAGGAACTGTTCGCCGTCGATCCCGGCATCGCGCTCTCGATCGTCGCCACCTCCTTCGGCTGTGAGGCGATCATGAACTTTGGGACCGAGGAACAGAAAGAGGAGTACTTAGAGCCCGTTGCGCTGGGTGAAGCGGTTTCGGGCGCCGCGATTTCGGAACCCGACACCGGCTCGGACGTCTCCTCCGTCTCCACGCGCGCCGAGAAGGACGGCGACGAGTGGGTCATCAACGGCAACAAGATGTGGATCACCAACGGCACGGTCGCCGACTTCCTGGTCGTCCTCACGAAGACGAATCCCGACGCCGAGGGGCGCTACAACGGCTTCAGCCAGTTCATCGTCGAGACCGACCGCGACGGCGTCTCGACCGAGAAGATCACCGGCAAGCTCGGCATTCGCGCGTCGGACACCGCCGAAGTGATCCTGGACGACGTGCGCGTCCCCGAGGAGAACCTCGTCGGCACGAAAGACGCCGCCTTCCTCCAGCAGATGCAGTTCTTCGACGAGACCCGTACCGCCGTCGCGGCACAGGGCGTCGGCATCGCCAAAGGGGCCACCGAGGCCGCCCTCGAGTACGCCCAGGATCGCGAACAGTTCGGCAAGTCCATCTCTGAGTTCCAGGCCATCCAGCACAAACTCGCCGACATGGCGACCAAGACCGAGGCTGCCCGCAACCTGACCTACAAGGCCGCCTGGAACGTCGACCAGGGCGAAGACATCACCCAACTGGCCTCGATGGCCAAGGAGTACGCCTCCCGCGTCGCCGTCGACGTCGCCGACGAGGCCGTCCAGATCCACGGCGGCGCCGGCTACGTCAACGACTTCCCCGTCGAGCGGCTCTACCGCGACGCGAAGATCACCCAGATCTACGAGGGGACGACGGAGATCCAGAAGAACATCATCGCCCGCGAGATGCTCGGGAAAGGGTTCTAGAAACCCACCTTTTGCACTGCATTTGTGACGCGTCGACGCCAGCATAGCTGGCGCACGACGCGCTGGCACTCGGCAAAAGCTGTCTGGCGAGCACACGTGCTCGCTGACCGTTGGCTCGCTACGCTCGCCAAGAGACCAAAAGCACTCTTCCTTCCGTTTCGTTCACTCCGTTCACTTCACATCAGTCGTCGGCCCGCTCGCTCACTGCGTTCGCTCGCGGTAGTAATACTGTAATTGCCTGCCCTTCCCCGGAGCGCCCGCCTCTCGCTGTCGCTCGAGACGCACGCTCGGCCACTACCGTCTCGTCCGGTTACGATTGCATCGCCTCTCGAGCCGGGAGTCGGGAACGTTCGATTACTCCAGTGAGGACGTATCGAAATCGGAGTCCGAATCACCGTCGTCACTATCTGAATCCGTGTCCGTATCACCATCGTCACTATCCGAATCCGTGTCTGTGTCGCCGTCGTCGCTATCCGAATCAGAGTCGGTATCCGTATCACCACCGTCGCTGTCCGTATCCGAATCCGAGTCGCTGTCAGTATCGCCATCACCCCTGGTCCGGTTATCAACACCGCTGTCTGCGACCATTTCACGCGGTATCTCCCTCTCGTTCTCGCCCACGTCACCGGCTATCGACGGATCCCGCTCGAGCACGTAGAACACCACGGGCGGCACGACGTAGACGCCGATCGCGAGCACCGCAAACAGCGAATCGACGAACACCAGGAGCGCGAAGATGGCGAACGCCGCCGCGGTCGCCGTGTGCATCCCCGTTCTGGTGTACTCGAGGTAGAACGTCCACAGTCCCCGGAACCATTCACGATCGCTCATGCGTCCGTGTGTCCTACGTGAACCAGCGACAACCCTCTTTCGAGGGGCGGTCCGCTACGATCACCCGCTACCGACCCCCGTCACCCAATCAAACTCGCCTCTCGACGAGAGAACCGATCAGTCCGCTCTGGACGGCCGCCACTGTCGTATCGCGACGCGGTGTGGTGGCTCAACTTTCCGACTACAACGAGGGAACCAGCGCGACGGTAGTCGCGGATGCAACGAAAAGGTCGAGTACCCGTCTACGGAATCGACGACGGTCGTGCTTGCGACCGACGGCCGGTATTACATAATGTTGAGTGGTGCCAGTTACCCCGCACCATGGCAGACGAACACGAATGCAACCTCTGTGGAGCAACGTTCGATAGCGAAGAACAGCTACAGGAACACAACCAGGAGGAACACCGGGACGAGATGTAGTCGTCCGGGCGCTTTCAGGCACCCTCGAGGAACGAGCGAAGCCGACCGAGGTACGCCTCCGGCCGGTCGACCATCACCCAGTGGTTCGCCCCGTCGAGGCCGACGAGTTCCGCGTCAGAGACGTCCGACTCGAGTCGCTCCGCGTACTCCATCGGCTGAAATTCGTCGTCGCCACCCCACAGCAGCAGCGTCCGCGCGGTAACCTCGCCGGGATCGATCTCGGTCGTGTGGCTCGTGTTCGTCGCGATGGCGTTTCGCGAGAGCGAGACGATCCCTTCCTCGGCGTTCCACGGCGCGAGCATTCCCTCCAGGAACGCTTCGTCGGACTCGCCAGCGAGGGTGTTGCGGAAGATTTTCTCGACCATCTCCTGTACGTCGTCGACGCTCATCTCGTCGATGGTCGACGGAATCCCGAGCTCGACGATCGTTTCGATCGGCCAGGAGTCGTAGCTGACCGCGTTCGAGAGAACGAGTCGATCGACCGCCTCGAGTTCGTGGACGGCGTACCGGAGTCCGACGCCCCCGCCGAGGTCGTGACCGACGAACGTAACGGGGTCGACGCCCAGTTCGTCGATCAGTCCGTCGATCATCTCCTCTTGGGCCCTGATCGAGCGGTCGAACCCGTCGTGCATCGCCGAGTTCCCGTACCCCACCATGTCGGGGGCGATCACGCGGTAGTCGTCGGCGAGCGGCGGGGCGGTTTCGCGCCAGAGGAACGAGGACGTCGGGATGCCGTGGCAGAACACTATCGGCTCGCCGTCGCCCTCGTCGTAGTAGGCGACCTCGAGGTCGTGTCCGTCGACGGAGACCGTTTCCGCCCGCTGCTCGGTCGTCCAGCGTTCGTACCTCATACTGTGTCGCGCTGCCACACCACTGTGGATAGTGCTTTAGCTTGCTTCCGCACGGAAGGGGACGGCCACAGACGACGAGGACAGGGGCGGACACGAGTTCTCCGAAGTTACGCGTTCTCGAGTTCGGCTGCGAGATCGTGGATGGTCTCGATCGTCAGGTCGGGTTCGACGTCGTATGGCCCCCAGAGCGTGTCCTGTCGGTTGATCCAGACGCCCTGCATCCCGGCATTCATCGCGCCCGGCACGTCCCACCAGCCCGCGCCGACGAACGCGATCGATTCTACCGGAGCACCGATTCGGTCGGCGGCGTGGCGATACAGTTCCGATTCCGGCTTGAACCGCTCGACCTCGTCCGCGCTGATCGTTTCGACGAGCAGGTCCTCCAGATCTGCGTGGTCGACCAGCGACTTGAGCATCGCCTCGTTACCGTTCGAGACGACGTAACAGTCGTACCCGAGGTCGCGGACGCGCTCGATCCCGTCGCGAACGTCGTCGAACACCGGCAGTTCGTGGTACGTCGAGAGCACGGCCTCGCGCTCGGCTTCCTCGAGGTCGACGCCGACCGTCTCGAGCGCGAATCGCAGGGCGTGACGGTTCATCGCGTAGAACGTGTCGTACTCGCCGATGGCGTTCCCGACCATCGCGTACGCCAGCGAGCGCTGCCGCCAGATCGTCGCGACGAGGACTGGGTCGGCGTCCTCGAGGTGCGGCTCGAGGGCGTCGGCGACCCCCGAGACGTCCACGAGCGTGCCGTACGAATCGAACGCGACCGCCTCGACCGCGTCGGGATCGAAGAACGAGGACATACCGTTTGATTCTCGGCCGACGTCGAAATAACTTGGGCGGCCCCCGTTCTCGCGCTCGGCTCAACTCGACTGGGTTCACCGGGCTAGAAGCTGATCCCCTCGAGTTAGCGCCACGAAAACGGCGTCGTGGATTACGCTCTGTCCGCGTGTCGCTCGAGTTCCTCCGCCGCCCGGATCTCGGGGGGTTTCTCGAGCCGTTCGTCGACCGCCTTCCAGACCGGTTGTTCCTCGAGGAGGCCGTGACGCTCGAGCAGGTCGTAGCCCTCGTCGGTCAACCCGTAGAACGTCGACGGGAGGTCCCGTTTCCGCTCGCCTTTCGGGAGCGTGATCTTCTCGACGACGCCGGCCTCGACCAGCTCCAGGAGGTGGTACTCGATGGTGCTCCGTTTGACGTCCGGATTGCGGTAGTCGAACTCGCGAACGCTGGGAGACTCCTTCGGGTGGCCGAGGATGTCGCTGAGCAGCGCCGCTCGCGTCGGCTGGGTGATGAGCCGCAGACGGTCCCACTCCGTGCTCTCGGCGCGTCCGTCCGCCGTCATCGGGTCTGGTGCGTGGGCGTCGTGGGACATAGCTATCGATAGCTACGTGGACCGCCGGTTTAATCGTTTGGGTCCAGACTGTGACAGTCGTAACTGGATTGGTTGTGACTACACTGGTTACGACTGAATCGATTACAACTGGAACGATTGTAACTGAATCGATCACTGCAACGTCGCTCGCTGAACGAATCGACACCACTATTCCACGGCATTTCGTCCGATAAATACGACAATGGACGGAGACGACCGACTCGAGGCCGTCGACGACGTGCTCGACACCCTCGAGACGACGGCCGACCGGTCGCTGACGCCGGAAGACGTACAGGCCCTGAAGCGGGCCGTCTTCGAGGATCACAACGCGTTCATCCGCGTGCTCTACAGCGACCGATCCTACTTCGTCATCGGGAGCTACGGCGACGAAGAAGAGACGCGACTGGTCGCGGTTCGAGACGTTCTGGACGAGCGTCGGTCCAACGATCACGCGTTCCTGATGAAGGAGGTCCCCGAGTTCACGACGAACTTCGCACTCAAGTTTCACGTCCTCGTTCGCCGGGTCGACACTGTCGTCGGCGTCTTCGAACACAATCGCGGTGGTCACGAGTGGGAAGCTGGAGCGCTGTCGCACCCGCCGTTGCGAGAGAAGACGTGGGCGCTGAAGCGCGCGTACGAGAATCGAGAGGCCGAGTACGAGGCGTTCGACGCGATGATCGCCCACTTCTTCGAGTTGCTGGACGAAGACGGACGGCTCCTCGAGTGGTCGTCTGAATCCGAACTCCGCGAGCGGACGGACTCGATTCCGTAGTCTCACAACACCGCAGGAACCCTTTTTGTCCGCTGCCCCGTACTCCTCCCAATGAGAGAGTTCGTCTTCGCCCTCGAGTACGACCCCGGGACCAACCCCGTGGCGGACGTACTCGCGGACCACCCCGACGCGCGGATTCGGTCGCTGTCGTGTCACGTCACCCCCGACAGCCTCTGGCGAGTCGACCACGCAACCGGCCCAACCGAGGCCCTCGAGGCCCTCGAGGCCGCCTACCAGGACGCCGCCTACTTCGCGGACTGCCTCGTCAGGGACGACTGCGGCGCCTCCTGTGAGACCCAGATCCTGGACCGCTCGAGCGACACGCGCATCGTCTACACGTTCTGGGAGCGGACAGAGGAGTGTACCTCGGTTCCCCATCTGGCGCTCGAGCACTTCGGGCCCGGACTGCTGTTCGAGACCGACCGCGAGGGCCGGCGCCACCGCTGGCGGATCGTCCTCGGCGACGAGGCACCGATCCACGACTTCTTCGACGCGCTCGACGCCGAGGTCGGCGAGTGTACCGGGATCGAGATGTTGCGCCTGACCGACGTCGATCCCGACCGGTCGCTCGATGCCAGTCCCGACGACGGGCTGGGACTGTCGACCGACCAGCTCGAGGCCCTCCGGGCGGCCGTCGAGGCCGGGTACTACGAGACGCCGCGGGCAGTCGAACTCTCGGAGCTAGCCGAGGACCTCGAAATTCCGCGGTCGACGCTCTCTTATCGCCTCCGTCGAGCCGAGGCCGCTCTCGCGCAGTCAGTGGTCTCGAGCGACGACTCGCTCGAGGCCGTGTTGCCGGCTCGATAACCGTCCGTCGAGGAGCTGTCGCCCGCATTCGTATCGTGGGCGACCCAAATCATGACGAAACCAAAAGTTGGCGTGCGCCAAATAAGCGGTATAGGTGCCGGGACCGTACTCGTCAGTAATGAGTGATCGAGCCGTCGATGGCACCCGAGTGGCCGAACTCGAGGTTCGGGTGCCGGAGATGGACTGTTCGTCGTGTGCGACGAAAATCGAACGGAGCCTGGCGGCAGTCGACGGCATCGCCGAGGTCGATCCAGCCGTCGCCAGCGGCCGCCTCCTCGTGCGGTACGATCCGGAGCGAACCGACGAGAGCGCGATTCGCGCACGGATCGAGAGCGTCGGCTACGACGTAGTGGCGTCGACCCGCCGAGACGACGGCAGTCACCCCGACGGGTCCAGCGAACGAGCCTACGCGGTCCCGGGGATGGACTGTACCTCGTGTGCTAGCAAGGTCGAACGAGCGCTCGAAGACCTCGAGGGTCTGGAGTCGGTCGAAACGCTCCCTGGATCGGGGCGCGTGACGGTGACGGTGAAAGGGGCCGACGCGAGGGCCTCGAGGACGGACACCCGGTCCGCATCCAACGCGGGCACCGCAGGATCGATCGCTCAGTCGGCGTCCGACGTCGACGAAACCGTCGTCGACGCGATCGAAGGCGCCGGCTACGACGCTCGCCCGCTCTCGAGTGACGACGGGAGCACCGAATACGAGGAGTCGACGCCGATCTGGCGAACCCGGCGAGCCCTGACGACGGCGATCGGCGCCGTGTTCCTCGCGGTCGGGATGGCCCTGGCGTTCGTCCTCACGAGTGCAAACCCGACCGTCGCCACCGTGCTGGGCCGGGAGTTCGCCGTCTCCCACCTGCTGTTCATCGCAGGCGCGGCCGTCGCCGGGACGCCAGTGCTGCGAAGCGGATACTACTCCCTGCGAGCGCAGAGCCTCGACATCGACTTCCTGATGAGCGCCGGGATCCTGGCCAGCGTCGCAGCCCACCACCCCTTCGAGGGGGCGATGCTCGCCGTCCTGTTCAGCGTCGCGGAGTTGCTCGAGCGGTTCTCGATGGACCGCGCCCGCGACTCCCTGCGGGAGTTGATGGAACTCTCGCCGGAGACGGCAACTGTCAAGCACGCGGACGGCGAGGAGGAGACCGTTCCCGCCGACGTCCTCGAGCCGGGGGACACCGTCGTCGTCCGACCCGGTGAGAAGATCCCCGCCGACGGCGTCGTCCGCGCGGGCACCAGCGCGGTCGACCAGTCGCCGATCACCGGCGAGAGCGTCCCCGTCGACCGCTCGAGCGGCGACGAGGTCTACGCGGGGACCATCGCCGAGTCGGGCTATCTCGAGGTCGAGGTGACGAGCGAGGCCGAAGAGTCGACGCTCTCCCGGATCGTCGACCTCGTCGCCGACGCCGAGCGCGAGCGAACGAATCGCGAGCGGATGGTCGACCGGTTCGCGTCCGTCTACACGCCGATCGTCGTGGCGTCCGCAGTCGCGTTGGCGGTCGGCCCGCCGCTGCTCGTCGGCGCCGACTGGAACACGTGGTTCCTCCGTGGACTCACCCTGCTGGTGATCGCCTGTCCCTGTGCGTTCGTCATTTCGACGCCCGTCAGCGTCGTCTCGGGAATCACGAGCGCCGCGAAAAACGGCGTGCTGATCAAGGGCGGTCGGTACCTCGAGGCCGTGGGCGAGAGCGACGTCCTCGCCGTCGACAAGACGGGGACGCTGACGACCGGCGAGCTCTCGGTGACCGACGTGGTCGCCCTCGAGGGGGCCGACGAGGACGACGTACTGGCCAGGGCAGCGGCCCTCGAGCGGCGGAGCGAGCACCCGGTCGGCGAGGCCATCGTCGGCTACGCGGACGAACAAGGGGTCGACAGAACCGGCGACGACGCGACGGTGACGGACTTCGAGGCGCTCACCGGCCGCGGCGTCCAAGGCGACCTCGACGGCGAGCGCCACTACGTGGGCAAGCCGGACCTGTTCGACGGCCTGGGGCTGGACCTCGAGCACACGCACACCCGAACTGACGGCGGCGCGGGCGTCGGCGTGGTGTCCCCCGAAGAGGTCGATACCCAGCCTCAGTGTAGCCGTGAGGACTGCCTCGACCTCCTGCAGACGCTCGTTCCCCGTTTCGAGTCCGAGGGGAAGACGGTCGTGCTGGTCGGCACCGACGACCGCCTCCTGGGGCTGGTCGCCGTGGCCGACCGCGTTCGTCCGGAGGCCGCGTGGGCCGTTTCGAAACTCCAAGAGCAGAGCGTTCGCGTCGTCATGCTCACTGGCGACAACGAGGGGACTGCCCGCGCTATCGCCGAGCAGGTAGGCATCGACGAGTACCACGCCGAACTGCTCCCAGAGGAGAAACTCGAGGCGATCCGCGACCTCGAGGGACGCGATTCGCCCGATTCCGAACGGACCGTCGCGATGGTCGGCGACGGCATCAACGACGCCCCCGCCCTGGCCACCGCGAGCGTCGGCATCGCGATGGGCGCCGCCGGGACCGACACCGCCCTCGAGACCGCCGACGTGGCCCTGATGGGCGACGACCTCACCCGACTACCGTACCTCTACCGGCTCTCGGGAACGGCCAACGGCGTGATCCGCCAGAACATCGGGTCGAGCCTCGCCGTGAAGGCGGTGCTGGCTGCGGGGGCCCCGTTCGGGCTGGTGACGATCATCCACGCCGTCGTGATCGGTGACATGGGGATGAGCCTCGCCGTGACGGGCAACGCCCTGCGCCTCTCGCGAGTGGAACCGGAGACGCCGGACGAGGACGCTTCGTCCGCCTGAATCGCGCGGTTATCCGCGCTCGTGTAGTCGGCCAATGGCAGTCACGACGGCCCCAACGCCCGGTCGCCCGTCGATCCACCAGCGGACGATTCCCGCGACCAGGATGACCGCCTCGAGCCACAGCGTCGTCGCCTCGAGACCCGCGACGGCACCGAGGCCGAGTGGCTTGACTCCCGTGTACGCAGGCATGTGGGTCACCGGCCACAACAGGAACCCGAGTTCGTCGTAGTCCCCGGACAGCACGTGCCAGGGGACGTCCGCGAGAACGTGCGAACCGTACCCGATGGCGGCGGCGACCCCGAGGTCTCGGCGGTCGGCTCGAGTGGCGATGATCCAGGAAACGGCCACGAACGGAACGGCGAACAGGAGGGAGTGACCGACCGTTCGGCCGACGTCAACGACGCCCGCGGCGGCGAGCGGCTTGTCGATCAGATCGGTGAGGCTAGCGGCGAGAACGGCGACGAGCGCCGGTCCGTCGTGCGGTGGCTCACCGCGGCGCCATCGGGCGTACGCCGCGTAACAGAGGTAGCCGACGACGGGGTGGACGACGGGCTGCACGTATCGACCTTCTCTGCGACCGTTCAAAGATGGTCCGCCCGCATGCTCGTCGTTCCGTCTCCGCCGCGCGCGCCGATCAGGTCTCGAGTCCGACCACCGTCGAGATATCGACTTCGCCGTTCGCCTTCCGCCAGAGCCGGTTGTTCGCCGAAACACCGCCGCCGTAGTCACCTTCGACGGTCGGTCGGGCGTACTCGAGCGGGCCGACGGCGTAGCTGTCCGTCGCGTCGTCCGGAACCTCGACGTAGTATCGAAGCGTGCCCTCCTCGACGGTGTCGTCGAAGGTCACGACCTTGCGGTACCCGTCGAGTTGCTCGACGGTCACGTCGCCGGCGACGACCTCCCAGTCGACGGGGATCCGATCCCGAACGCGGACTGGTTCGTCGGCGTCGACGTGGACGCGAACCTGGCTCGTCTGGCCGGCGGTGAACAGCGAGGCGTCGGCCTCCCGCTCGATCTCGAGGTCGATCGGCGTGTCGCCGCCCACATCGATACCGTCGTGGGCGATTGCCTGTGGACCCGCGTTGATTCCGCCCGAGAAGGTGACGCCGTTTCGAATCACGGCGGACCAGTGAAACGGCGTTCCCGTGGTCAAATCCGCGAGTGTCGCGTCCTCGGGCACGTCGGGACCGACGCGGGAGTAGCCGGTCTCCTCGAGTTCGAAGTCGTCGGTAATCTGCAGGAATCGGGTTCCGGAGTGGTAGTGGCCCGCCACGACGGTTCCGTCGGTATCGATGTCGAAGTTGTGCGCGCTCAGGTTGAAGTCGTCGAAGCCCTCGTAGGTCCAGACGTCGTCGGCGGCTTCGTGTTCGAAACCTGGCGTCTCTTCGAACGTCTGGTCGGTCGACTCGAAGAGGATCCAGTGGTCGAGTTCGGTGGTCGGTCCATCGCCCTCGACGCCGCCGCCGTACATCTCGAATGCCTCCCTGCTCGCGGGTTCGACGCCGTCTTCGAGGAGCGTCGTCGAAATACCGAGGTAAGCGGAATCGGCGTCGCCATCGATCACCGCGTCGAGCGGGTCGGCGTCGACGAGGTAGTAGTGGCCGGACTCGCCGTCGGTACGGACGTACCCCTGGTCCTCGTGACTCGCGGGCGTCTCGTGACCCGCGACGAACACACGCTTGCCGCCGAGAAGGGCCGGGGCGGGGATGGCGTGGTGGGCGCGGTCCATCTCGAAGACGCCCAGTTCTTCGAGGTCCGACGGATCGCTCGCGTCGAGGATCCGCACGCCGGCGTTCCAGTTGGCGTCGTAGAGGATCGGGATCCCGTATCGCGGATCGTCCTGGACGACGACGTCGTGGGTGTAGTAGGCCCCGCCCTCGGTGCCAGTTTCGGGCTCGCCGAGTTCGCTGTCGTAGTTCCACCAGTTGACGTGCTCGAGTGTGCCGAGCTCGCGGTCGAACTCGAAGACGTTGATCCCGCCGGTGACGCCGTCCTCGCCGTGGGCGGTGAAGACGTACTCGCGACCGCCGATCTGGTGGTACCAGGCGTTGTGGGGGCCGAGCACCCACACCGACAGCGTCGTCTGGGTGACGAGTTCCGGGTTCCCCGGATCGGAGACGTCGACGACCTCAAGGACCGCGCCGTCGGCCCCGCCGTCGTGGTCGTCCGTCCCGGTCGAGCCGTCGGACTCGTCGAACAGCGCGTTGACCGGCTGTTTCGAACAGAACGCGTACTGCCCGTCGTCGCTGAGTTTGACGTCCATCACCGCGGCCGCGTCGTTCTCGTTCCGGTAGAAGGCGAGACAGCCGATTTCGGCCGTCTCGAGGTCGTCACGGGATTCGGCGCGCGTGAAGTCGCTCACGTCGAAGATCGCCAGCCCCCTGTCGGGCGTCTCGTCTCGCGAGGAGAAGACGGACGCAAATGCCAGGTCGTCGTGGACCCGGAATTCGCTGAATCCGCCGTAGTGAGGATCCGCTGGCTGTCCGGAGAGGGAAGCCGGCCCGACGCCGCCGGCGCTGTGGTAGCCGACGACCTCCGTGTTTGCCGCCGCGTCCCGTCGCTCGCCGTCGAACTGCTCGCCGGTGCCCCCGTTGGTCGACTCCTTGTGCGCCCCCGTGGTTCCGCCGACCGCCGCCACGCCCATCGCCCCGGCGGCCGCGCGGAGAACCGCTCGTCTGGTCTCGCTCTCGGGTGTGTCACGTGCTGGCATCGTATCCCTGCGAGCCGTGGTACCATGGAACGCCTTTAGTGCGTTTTGACAAACGCGTCAACACCTTTCGTCGAACGGTGGTCGGCCTCGATTTTGCGGATCTATACTCTATCTATTGTAGTTATTCACTTCAAATAATATAGCTAGTCGTTCCGTCACGTCCTCGAGCGCCGGCCGATCGCGCCAGTTCGCCTACTCTCGTTAGTCGTCCGATTCGTAGGCTGCCCAGATGTACCGCGTCGCCAGACTCCGATGGGGTCGCCACGGTTCGGCGATCTCGCGCATTTTCCCTCGAGAGAGGTCCTCTCCGTCGTTGTACAGCGCTTCGATGCCCCGCCGGACGGCGAGGTCGCCGAGTGGGAGCACGTCGGGACGCTCGAGGACGAACAGGAGGTACATGCGGGCCGTCCAGTCGCCGACGCCCCGGATGGCCGTCAGCTCCTCTCGCACCTCGTCGTTCGTGTGGTCGGCCAGCCCCTCCCTGGTGAGGTCGCGCTCGAGAAACACCTCGGCGGCGTTGCGGGCGTACTCGACCTTCGACCGGCTCAGTCCCGCCTCGAGGAGCGGTTCGTCCTCGGTCTCGAGGACGCGCCTCGGCGTAATCTCCTGGTCCAGGACGTCGAAGGTGCGCTCGCGGACGGCCATCGCGGAGGCCGTCGACAACTGCTGGTTGATGATCGAAACGAGGAGTCGTTCGAACTCGCCCATCGAGGAGTCGATCGGTGCGAGGTCGTACCGTTCGACGAGACCGGCCATGATCGAATCGCGTCGAAGGACGTCTTCGGCTGCTGCCTGCGTCGACATTGGCGGAATAACGCATGGAGCGGGCAAAAGGTCGTTGCTCGAGGCACTCCGGCAAACCCGTCTCCGATGTCCCGGGAAAGCCACGGTTACTCACTGCATCTCGCTCGTAATCGCACTATGTGCGCGGACCGCCCGACTGAGCGGCCCTGTCTGCCGTCTGGAAACGAAACGAGACGGTGAGTTGGAGACCGACGCGGCGTCGGTCACAGGGCAATCACCGCCTGTCGACCGAAACGGTCCGGACGATTTGGGATGGTGGGCGACGGCGGGCCCGTATGGCCGACAACCACGCGACCGCCTGGGTGACGACCGACCCCGACCGCATCGAACGTTGGGCTACTGACCGCCACGCCCGCCCCGTCGTCGTCGAGGAGGGCGGCGAGCGGACGTACACCTTCGTACACCGGGAGGACGTTTCGCCAAACGGGAACCACCGCGAACTCGAGTGGGGCGCGTTCGCGGACGTCCTCGATCGGTACGACCTGGCGTTCGTCCACCTCGAGGACGATCCGAACCCGCAGGAAATCGGGTACTTCGCGCTCACGTCTCGAGCGCGCGTGGCTCGACGAACCGGCATCGATCAACCGGCGCTCGAGCAGGCGCTCGCCGACGAGGAGGCGCTGAAGATCGAGATCGATCCCTCGGAACCCGCTCGCGAGGAGTATCCGGACGAAATCGTTCCGATGGGCGGTGGCGCCGAGTCAGTCGACCACGAAGAGGCGATGGGTGGCGGCGTCGTCGTTCGCGAAGAACAGGCAGCTATGGGTGGCGGCGCGCGCTCGACGCCTCGAGCAGGCCGGCGAACGGAACGTTCGGAGGGTGGCGACCGACTCAGCGCAACCGACGAAGGAAAGCCGGTCGTCGATACCGCCGGGGAGCGACTCGGCACCGTCGCCGGCGTCACCGACGAGCACCTTCTCGTCGAATCCGGGGCCGGGCTCACAGATCGGCTCAGGGCGCGACTCGGCTGGGGACGCCAGGAAGGGGGCA
Source organism: Saliphagus sp. GCM10025317 (assembly GCF_042663665.1). Taxonomy (NCBI): domain Archaea; kingdom Methanobacteriati; phylum Methanobacteriota; class Halobacteria; order Halobacteriales; family Natrialbaceae; genus Saliphagus; species Saliphagus sp. GCM10025317. The sequence goes on along the minus strand of NZ_JBHTAQ010000007.1, from coordinate 1,094,775 downwards.
CAGTTTCGATCGACCGGTCGCAAGTTCTGGACGTGACCGACGAGAAGGTGACCGTCGCCCCGGCAGAGTCGACTCGAGAGTGAGTTGTGGCGCTGTTCGACCGCTCTTTTCCGGCGACTGCTCGAGGTTCCTTCCCTCGCGACTACTCGAGGCTCTCTTCTTCCTCCTCCGGGCTATCGGGCACGTCGCCGTCGACGCGCCGACTCACGTCGACCTGGTAGTTCCCGAGGATGTCGCGGCCGAGGATGACCGGGTAGTCCATGTGGCTGCGGTCCTCGACGCTCGCGGTGACGGTGTGCTGATTGCCGCCGACGCCAACGACCACGTCGACGACGGGCCGACTCTTCGAAGTCTTGCTACTGCCCGACTTCACCCGCGTGATCGACTTGATCGGGCCGGCGCCGATGTCGGCGGCCAGGCGCGTGTCGATGCTGGTCCGCGTCGCCCCCGTGTCGGACTTGGCGTAGACGGACTTCGAGCCGCTGGTACCGGAGAGGACGACCTCCTCGGTGTAGCCGATGATCGCGGCCTCGCCGTCCGTCGTGGTGAGCCTCTCGGGCATCGCAGAGGGCGTCGAGTCGTCCAGGTTCGCCGAGAGTTCCCAGACGCGCCCGTCGTCGACCTCGCCGCCCGCCCGCTCGATAGCGAGTTTCGCGATGTAGGGGGCCGGGCTGACGTGGGTCGCCTGGTAGAGGCCCTTGAATCCGGCCGTCGGATTGACCTCGAGGACGAACCAGCCGTCGTCCCCCTCGACGATGTCGACGCCGGCGTAGTCGAGGCCAACGATTTGGGCAGAGTCGACGGCGATGTCGGTGACTTCTTCGGGAAGTTCGTCGGTGGCGTCCTCGACCGAGCCGCCGACGGCGACGTTCGTCCGCCAGTCGTTGTCGGGTGCGTAGCGGTACATCGCACCGACGACCTCGTCGCCGACGACGTAGACGCGGATGTCGCGGTGGCGTTCGCCGTCACGGTCGATCAGCTTCTGGAGGAAGGCGTAGCGGTTCCCGACCTTCGAGTTGACGGGGTCGTTGGGGCCGACCTTCCAGGTCCCACCCCCGTGGGTCCCAATCGCCGTCTTGTAGACCGCCTCCTCGCCGAACCGATCCCGGTTCGCGTTCAATCGCTCAGTGCTGAGCGAGAGGAAGACGTCGGGCACCTGGATGTCGGCCGACGCGAGCGCGGCCGCCGTCGCCAGCTTGTGTGACGCCGTCAACGTGGCCGACGGTTCGTTGAGCATCGGAACCAGCCGACTGAGCGTGTCCGCCAGCCCGAGTTCCTCGCAGGGCTGTTCGGTGTTCGAGAGCAGCATTCGGTTCGCGATGACGTCGACGTCGGGCTCGAGGGTGACCGAGCCGGCGTCGACGCTGATCGCCGTGTTTTCCTCGCGAAGCCACGCCGTCTCGTGACCCAGTTCCTCGACCGCGTTGAGAATCGCCTTCGACTCCTTGCTCGTGTGCAGACTCAGTACCCCCACCGTGACGGAATCGGCGGCTGTCATAGTCGACGACACTCTGGCTGCGCGGAAAAGCGTTATCAGTTCTCGCCGCCCGTGTGAACGGTTCAGTCTGTCGATCCCTTGGAGAGAAGAACAGTTCGAGGAGCCGATGGTTACGCGCGCTCGAGCCGACGAACCCAGCGCCGGGGATCGTCGAGTTCCTCGCCGGTCGGCAGGTTGTCCGGATGGTCCCACACTCGACTCGCGAACGCGACGTCTCGAGCGTCGGTGACCCCCTCGAAGAACGACTTGCCGCGCTCGTACTGGCGCTGTTTGAGACCCAGGCCCAGCAAGCGCCTGAACAGCCGCTGGATCGGTCCGCGCCCCTGTCGACGGGCGTCGAGTTTCCGCCGGAGGTCCGCGTACTCGTCGTCGAAGGCGTGATCCATCAGCAACTCGGCGTAGCCCTCGACGACCGTCATCGTGACGTCCAGTTCGCGGAACGCGTCCCGATTGAACGAGCCCTCCGCGAGAGCGTCGATTCCCTCCTGCATGCGCGACTCGAGGTGGGTCGACAGCCAGGGAGCGGCGCCGAACTCGGCGGCGTGGGTTACCTCGTGGAAGGCGATCCATCGGCGGAACCGGTCAGAATCGACGTCGAGGACCTCCGCGGCCTTGAGGATGTTCGGGCGAACGAAGTACAGCGCGTGGTCCTCGTCGGGCGTCTCCGCGAGCAACAGCGGGTCGTACTGGCCGAGGACGTTCCGTCCGAGAAAGGCGAGCAGGACGGTCATCGTCCCGGTGTTGATCGTCCGGGCGGCGCCGGGGAACGCCCCCAGCTGGGACTCCATGGGCGCCATCACTCGCTCGAAGGTGGCGATGTTGGCGTCGATCCAGTGGTGCCGATTCTGGATCTCGACGACCTCGGGGACGTCGAACTCGAGGCCCGCGGCCTCCTGGACGCCTGCCCGGGCGTCCCGGACGTCCCGAGCGTAGGCGGCTTCCTCGTCGGGCTCGAGTTCGAGCGATCCGGGTTCGGTCGAGGCCTTCGCGGCCTCTGCCGCGGCGCGCCAGTCGACCGCGTCGTCACCGGAAGCGCCGGCGACGGCGCGAACGCTGCGATAGAGATTCACACCTCGAGTAAGCGGACGGGAGCAAAAAGCGTTCTGTCGCGTGGCGTCTCGCGGTCAGTCGATTTCGTTCGAGTGATCGCCATGGTCGGGGGCGACTGGCTCGAGCCGAGTCGCTGGTGGGCTGGCGATCGATCGAACCGACGAGCGTGTGGATCGATCGAGTCGACGACCGACGAAAGCGGTTCGCCTACGTGACGATGACGTCCGGCTCGTCTTCCGGCTCGACCGTCTCCTCCTCGTCGCCGCCGCGGAACTTCTTGACCGCGACGGCGATACCGACCAAGACGACGAGCGCGACGACGACGCCGAGGGCGCTTCCCCTGCCGCCGTCGTCGGCCGCGGCTCCGTCCTCGTCGTCAGTCGCGGATTCGAGTCCAGATTCCGATTCCGATTCCGACTCCGATTCGGTCTCGAGACTTCCCTCGTCGCCAAACGGGAGTTTCTCGCTGAGGCTCCTGGGTCCGAACTGGGTTTCTCCGTCGAGGTGCAACTCGAAGAGGGTGATGTTTTTATCGCCCATACTGAGCCCCACAACGGGCGGTCATTTACCAGTTGTGCTGGTCGTCGCCGTGTGCTGGAGAGTTCGTGGCTACAGCGTCACTCGAGTACCAGACGACACCGGATAGTCAACAGATTCAAACCACGACCCTCCAACCACCCACTATGGAGTCACAGCCACGCGACGTTCTCGTTTCACTTCTCGAGACGCCATCCCCATCCGGATACGAAACCCGCGGCCAGCGCGTCTGGATCGACTACGTCTCGCAGTTCGCAGACGAGGTCAGGACCGACGCCTACGGCAACGCGATCGCCGTCCACGAGGGCGACCCCGACGGTCCCGAAATCGCTCTGACGGGCCACGCCGACGAGATCGGCTTCATCGTGCGCTCGATCGACGACGACGGCTTCCTCAACGTCGGTCGCATCGGCGGCAGCGACCCCTCCGTCGCCCGCGGCCAGCACGTGACGGTCCACGCCGAGGACGGGCCCGTCGAGGGCGTGATCGGCCAGACAGCGATTCACCTGCGCGAGGACGACGACGAGCCCGAAATTTCGGACCTCTGGATCGACATCGGCGCCGAGGACGAGGAGGAAGCAGCCGAGCGCGTCGCCGTCGGCGACCCGATCACCTTCTCCTCGAGCGTCGCCTGGCTCTCCGAGACCCGACTGGCCGCCCGCGGCATGGACAACCGCGTCGGCACCTGGATCGCCGCCGAGGCGTTCCGCCGGGCCGTCGAGCACGGGACCGACGCCACCGTCTATGCCGTCTCGACCGTCCAGGAGGAGGTGGGCACGAAAGGGGCGAAGATGGTCGGTTTCGACCTCGAGCCAGACGCCGTGGTCGTCGTCGATGTCGGTCACGCAGTCGACTACCCCTCTGCACCCAGCGAGAAGACGAGCCAGATGGAACTGGGCGGCGGACCGGCACTCGGTCGCGGCAGCACCAACCATCCAGTGCTCTTCGACGCCCTCCAAACGGTGGCCGACGACGAGGAAATCGACGTCCAGGTCGAAGCTCTCGGCCTCGGCACCGGCACGGACGCCGACAGCTTCTTCACCGCCGCGGGGGCGATCCCCTCCCAAGTCGTGAGCGTCCCTAACCGATACATGCACACCCCAGTGGAGGTGGTCGATACCGAGGACCTCGAGGACATCGCCGACCTCCTGGGCTCGTTCGCGAGTTCGGCCCACGAGTTCACGCCGTTTTCGGTAGATCTCTGATCAGGACTTGAGTATTGCCGTCGTCACAACGGATGCTCGAGGGAGAATCGAGAGATGAAGGCCGACCGCAGTATATAAGCAGTGCCGTCGCCTAGCTTGAGTGCGTACCTTTAGTCCCCGACCGAGTAGACCCACTTCGGGTGCGATGACCGTTCGGCGAACCCGGGTACGCGACAGTCGTTCGACGGCTCGCGCCGTCCCAAAAGTCGCGATTCATCGGAATCGTGCACACGCCCGGCACGAGGGTTAGCCAGCAGACGCGGCACGCCGCCACGGGATGATGCTGGACGTTAGTGTTCCGGGTGATATTCGGATTCGTGAGCCGCTCTTCCGTCTCGAGAAGTCCTCATTAGACACCAATCTGGCTCCGTTATCCTTTAGCGCCCGCGGGTCAAATCGCCTCCAATGACCGCGCAAACCGTCCAGCAGGGGGACCTCGTCACCGTCATCGGCCTCGAGGTGCACGTCCAGCTGGAGACGAACACCAAGATCTTCTGTGGCTGTTCCACCGACCCCGCCGACGGCCCCAACGAGCACGTCTGCCCCGTTTGCCTGGGCCTCCCCGGCGCCCTGCCCGTCCTCAACGAGGCTGCCGTCGAAGCTGCCGTCAAGATCGGCAAGGCCATCGACGCCGACATCCCCGAGGAGACGCGCTTTCACCGGAAGAACTACTACTACCCCGACCTCCCCAAGAACTTTCAAATAACGCAGTACGACGAGCCGATCTGCCAGGACGGCGACCTCGAGGTCGCCGTCGAGGGCGAGCGCCGGGAGATCACGATCGAACGTGCCCACCTCGAGGAAGACCCGGGGAGCCTCCAGCACGTCGGCGGCAGCATCGACACTGCGGACTACACGCTCGTCGACTACAATCGCGCCGGCACGCCGCTCATGGAAATCGTCACGGCCCCCGACTTCCGCAGCCCTCAGGAGGTTCGGGCCTTCCTCGCGGAACTCGAGGAAGTGCTGGAGTACCTGGGCGTCTTCGACGCCGAGCGCGACGGCAGCCTGCGGATCGACGCCAACCTCTCGATCGTCGACGGCGAGGAGGTCGACGGCGACGGCTCGATCGGCCGCGAGGCACTCGAGACGGCCAACCGCACCGAGGTAAAGAACATCTCGAGTCACAAGGGCGCCGAGAAGGCGCTGGCCTACGAGGAGACCCGACAGAAGAACGCGGTTCGACGCGGTCGCGAGGTCGAACAGGAGACCCGCCACTGGGACGAGAGCCGCGGGATCACGGTCTCGATGCGCTCGAAGGAAGCCGAGAAGGACTACCGGTACTTCCGGGAGGCCGACCTCCCGCCGCTGCGAGTCTCCCACTGGAAGGACGAGATTACGATTCCGGAACTTCCCAAGGCCCGTCGCGAGCGCTTCAGCGAGGAGTACGGACTGGGCGAGGAGGCGGCCTCGAAGCTCACCTCCACGAAGCAGGTCGCCGACTTCTACGAAGACGTCGCCACGGAGTTCGACCCCGATCTGGCGGCGACCTGGGTCGCCGACGAACTCCTCGGTGAACTCAACTACCGCGACATGTCCGTGACGGATCTCGAGAGACGGCTCGACGAGGTCGCCCGACTGGTCGAACTCGTCGCGACCGACGAGATCACGGCGAAGAACGCGAAGGAGGTCGTCCTCCGCGGGATGCTCGACGACGGCGACGATCCGGACGCCATCGTCGAGCGCGAAGGGCTGGGCAAGACCGACGAGGACGAAGTACAGACCGCCGTCGTCGAGGCTGTCGAGGAGAACCCCGATGCAGTGGCCGACTACGAGGCCGGCGAGGGCGGCGCAATCAACTTCCTCGTCGGACAAGTCATGCAGAAGACCGGCGGGAGCGCCGATCCGGGCGACGTCAACGGATTGCTTCGGGCCGAACTCGAGGACTGAGAAGGACTGAAACGCGGTTCGAGTCCGCTTCGGCGCTGTGGTGGGTCGGGCGGGAATCGGAGCCGGGTTCGTTCTCGATTGGTGCAATTCTTGTGTCCCTTCCAAACGTACACGATTGTCTATACGAAACGGGTGAGTAATGGCCTGTTCAGAAGATTACGTCGTCGTCCGCTGTACACACTGTGAGTTCGTCCACCGGTCGGCGCTGAAGCCCGACTCGTGTCACATCTGCGGCGGAGAGCTGTAAGGCACCCGTGCAACCGTCGTGACGCTACTCACCGGACCGATCACGGCCGCTGACGGCTAGTGCTCGGCTCTCATCGTAACAAAGGGAATCGGATGCCCGAATGCTCGTGCTTTCCAGCACTCTATCCTCGTCTTCCCTCACTCAGTCACTCGAGGGTCGAAATTCGAAGCGCGCACCGCCTTCGTCGCTCTCCACGAGTGCCACCTCGAGTCCGTGCTCGTCGGCGACTCGTGCGACGATCGTCAGGCCGATACCCGACCCGCTGTATCCCGTAGTAAATCCGTGTTCGAAGATTCGCTCTCGCGTCGACGCGCCGATACCTGAGCCGGTGTCCTCGACGTAAAATCCGTCCGCCAACGGACCGACCCGAACCGTCACGTCCGCTCCGCCGTGGCCGATCGCGTTTCGAAACAGATTCTCGAAGAGCGCCTGTAGCTGTCCATCGTTACCGGTCACGGTGCAGTCGTCGACCTCGAGGGTAGCGTCTTTCGTCTCGACCATCGTCCAGGAGTCCCGGGCGACCGTCTCGATCGAAACCGGACCGTGGTCGACCGATTGCAAGCCGGGGCGAGCCAGTATCGTCAGGTCGAGGAGGAGATCGTCGATCCGTTCGAGCGCGTCCGAAATGCGATCCAGGCTGTCTTCGTCGCCGGTTTCGCGGTACAACGCGAGTTCGCCGAACGCGATCGACAGCGGATTTCGGAGGTCGTGAGAGACCATGCTCGCGAACTGGTCGAGTCGCTCGTTCTGTGCCTCGAGTTCAGCCGCCGTCTCGCGGGGTTCTGTGACCTCCTGGGTGAGCAAGACGCCGTAAAGCTCGTCGTCGATCGTGACCGGTTTCGTCTCGACGTGGTGAACGCGCCCGTCGTACTCGATATCGAAGGAGCGGGACGTTCCCTCGAGCGTTTCGCGAAGTTCGGGTTCGAGCCGAGAGCCGGTTTCGTCGGGGAAGAGCTCGTCGAGTGATTCACCGACCATCTCGGCCGTCGGTTTTCCTGAAAACGGGAGGGTGCGCGGTCCCACAATCCGGTATCGGAGGGAGTCGTCGAATAGTACCAGAATACCGTTGGGGACGTTTTCGATGACGTGTCGATGGCCGTTCGATGGCGGTCGCAACCGCTTTGCGTCGGGAGAAGGGTTAGGGGTGATATCACGATATTGGGAGGCATTCGCATAAAAATAGCGGCTGTGGCGTCGTACTCGTCGCGACCGTCGGGAGGCGATTCGTACCGGACGATGGTCGTCTCCGTGCGGCCTGGGGAGGGGGTGGGGGTGAAGTACGAAACGCGAGGGCTGTGACACCTCCCAGAACGGTCCGTCACAGTTACGGTCCCGTTCGTGATAATCAAGGTGTGGACCGAATCCTCGTTAGCACGGTCGTCTATCGCTCGCCCGGGGAGGTCTTCCCGTACCTGGCGGACTTCTCGCGGTACCCGCGCTACGCCGACCACCTCGAGTCGGTCATCGTCGACGGCGACGGCGGTCCTGGAACGCGCTACGACCTCCGGCTGGCGTGGTGGAAGCTCAGCTACACGGCGCGATCGGAGGTCACCGACGTTTCGGCGCCGACGTCACTGCAGTGGCGACTGACGAAGGATCTCGATGCCGAGGGCGAGTGGCGCGTCGAGTCCGCACCCGACGCAGCACCGCCGGAAGAAGAGACGGCCAGCCGCCTCTACTTCGAGGCCGTCTACGACCCGCACTCGGCCAGCGAAGACGCCGTCTCGCTCCCCCGATTCGTCTCAATGGGCTGGGTAATCGACAAACTACGTCCGCGACTGATGAACGAAGCCCGTCGCGTCCTCGAGCGCCTCGTCGCGGACGTCGAGGGGACGCACCGATCGATTGAATTGACCATTCACGAGGGGCCGTAGGGGACTCGAGTTCCGAGAGTCGAAGAGCGTGGGCCTGTCGCTTCGAGGGTCCCGAGCGTGAGAGCGAAAGAAAGAGCGAGAGAAAACGTGTGCGTTCGTGGGTGTCGAGTTACTCTCCCGAGTCGCCGCCGTAGCGCATGAATCCGTACACGAGCGAGAGCGTCGAGAGGACGCCGGCCAACGTCGCGACGAGGAGCGTCCAGGCGGCGTCCGGAACCACCGAGATGGCGCCCCCCTCGCCGCCACCGGCTCCTTCGGCAACCTCGATGCTGCCGGTCATGCCGACGCCGACGTGGGGTTCACAGATGTACTCGTAGGTACCTTCGGTGTCGAAGGTGTGTTCGTAGGTACCCTCGGACTGGAGGTCCGTCTGGCCCTCCCAGCTGGCCTCGTCCGGAACGCTGCTCGGGGCGACGTTGTGGTCGGCTTCGCCGACCCACTCCCAGATGACGGTGGAGCCGGGTTCGACAGAGAGGCTGTCGGGGACGAACTCGTTGTCGTCGACCTCGACGGTTTCGGTGGCGCCGCCGCCACCACCGCCTTCGGATTCGTTCCCTTCTCCGCCCTCTTCAGATTCGTTGCCCTCTCCACCGCCATCCTCGGCCGTTTCGTTGCCGTCCTCGGTATCAGTTTCGTTGCCACCGGAGTCGGTTTCGTTGCCGTCGCCGGTATCCGTTTCGTTGTCTTCCTGCGCGAGCGCGCTCGCACTCACGCCGGTGGCGACCGCCGTCCCCGCCGTGCCGGCGAGAAAGAGTCGCCGTGAGAGTCGTGTCTCGTCCTCGGATGGGCTCATACCAGGGGGTTAGCAACGCCCGGTACTGAAATCTTCGATTCCATCGTTTGTCACTCGCCACGATTGTCGCCCCCAGTGTGCTCGAGGAGGGCGCGATTCGAACATAAGTATAGAATATATAGTAATGGGCCCGCTTTCTCGAGGCGAGAAAACGAGTCGATGCAAGAGACCAACTCGAAACCGCACGCGACGACTGACAGATGAGGACCCGTGAATCGAACCGAAAACCGATCAGTAGCGGTAGTCGTGCTCGCCGGTCTCGGACTCGAGGAACGCCGCGAGCAGGTCGATGGTCGCCGCGACGTCGTCGACGTGGGCCATCTCGGTCACGGTGTGGAGGTACCGCGTCGGGATGGAGAGCGCGCCGACCGGCTTCGCGCCGCGGGTGTTCTGGAAGCCGGCGGTGTCGGTGCCCCCCGCGGGCAGAATCTCGAACTGGTGGTCGATGTCCTCGTCCTCGGCGACGCGCGTGAGTCGGCGGTGGACCTTCGGGCTGGTGATGACGCTCCCGTCCTTGAGTTTGATCGCAGCGCCGTCGCCGAGGCGGGTGACGTGTTCGGCGGCCTCGAAGCCCGGGACGTCGTTGGCGACGGTGACGTCGAGGGCGATGGCGAGATCGGGGTCGACGTCGACGCCGAGGGCCTTCGCCCCGCGGAGGCCGACCTCTTCCTGGACCGTTGCACAGAAGTGAATCGTCACGTCCGGCTCTTCGATCCGGCGAGCGGCCTCGAGCATGGCGAACAGACAGACGCGGTCGTCGAGCGCCTTTCCGGTGACGGTCTCGCCGACGCGCTCGGTCGACTGGTCCATCGTGACGAGGTCGCCGACCGAGACGCGCTCCTCGAGGTCGTCCTTCGGGAGGCCGGTGTCGACGTAGACGTCGTCGACCTCGGGGGTCTTCGAGCGGTCCTCGTCGCTGAGGGTGTGTGGCGGTGGCGAGCCGATGACGGCGGGGAGGTCGCCGTCCTCGGTGTGGACCGTCACGCGCTGGGCCTTGAGAACGCGGGCGTCCCAGCCGCCGAGGGCGTCGAGCTGGAGGAAGCCGAAGCCGTCGTCGTCGCCGGCGATATGCTTGACCATGAAGCCGATTTCGTCCATGTGGGCGGCGACGGCGACGCTGTAGTCGCTATCACCTTCGATGGTGCCGACGACGTTGCCCATCGCGTCGATGCGTACGCGGTCGACACTGTCCTCGAACTCGCGCTCAACGAGGGCGCGAATCCGGTCTTCGTACCCCGGGACCCCGCTGGTCTCGGTGAGTTCGGTCAGGAGTTCGAGATCGAACGGTTGAGACATGTCCGAGTCTGTCGCCCGAATGCGCATAAGTGCGTGGGAACGGGTTCGGTGTGCCGGTTTCGTGCTCGAGCGTCTGCTGCTCGATTACGACCGTCCGGGACGAACGCGAAACCGACGCCCTCACGATACTCGAGACGCGAGTGGCGAACGATGGCAGCCGATCGCCGGATCCTGGGGCTGAGCGTCTGTTTCGTCGTCACGCTCTGGCTGGTTTACGAGCTCGAGAACGCGGTACTCTGGATACTCTGGGGAGCGGTGATGATGGCGCTCTCCGGTGGACTGCTGGTTCGGCTCAATCGGCGCTGAAGCCGCCCCTGGTTTTGCTCGTCGCAGGTCCCGCCCTCGAGTCACTCGGGCCGCAACGAGTCGATCACGCGGCAGGCGTTCTTCGAGAACGCGCGGCGCAGTTTGTCCGCCGACACGTCGAGGGTCAGAATCTCCATGATCGCCACGTTCGGGTGCCAGTCGGGTGCCCCGCTCCCGAAGAGGACGCGATCGGGATGCTCGAGTAGCGCTCGCTCGAGGACCTCCCGGTAGCGGACGCCGCTGGTCTCGAGGTAGCAGTCGTCGACGGCCTCGAGCAAGTCGAGGAACGCGTGGGCGGACGGGCGACTGACCGAGGGGCCACCGCCGTGGGAGACGATCGCCGGAAACCCCCGGTCGAGGAGGGGATCGACGAGGGCCGACGGCGGCGCGTCCTCGCTGCCACGGACGATTACCGGCAGGGACGCGGCCTCGAGTTCCGCGAGGACGACCTCGTCGGGGACGCCGTCGACCGCCGGGTCGAGGACGAACCCGTGGAACCGGTCGTCGTAGGCGTACTGCTCGACGTCTTCGGGGGTCGTGTGGAACGGCTGGCGTCGGCTCACGACGTTTCGGAACCGCCCCGTTCGGTCGGTCTCGAGCGCGTTCACGCCGTTGATGCGGGCGACGGCGACGAACGGCCGCTCGACGCTCCGACGGGCGACGCCGTTGTTCGCGGCGACGTAGGACTCCCCGGCCCTGGTTCCGGGAAAGACGACCGCCCGAACGATACCGGCCTGGTGCATCTCCCGTTCCATTCGGTCGGGCGTCGCCGGTGGGACTCGAGTCGACGGCTCGCCCCTGCCGTCCGGGGACAGCCGAGCGTGGACGTCGACGACGCGGAAGTCGTGTTCCAGCTCGAGCATTCGCTCGTGCGTTTGCGGTCGACACACATGGGCGTACCGGCTTCCGCCGCCGGGCGGAGCGAGAACAACCGAACGTTGGAGAGACGAGAGTAACCGAACGTTGAGGAGACGAGGCAATTCATCGTCAGGTGAGATGGGAGCGATCCAGCGAGGTGGCGTGTGCATCCGTCACACAATCGCCAGAGGGAAGCGCGATGGCACCGAAACGCTTTTATAGAAGTGCTGACGATACAAGTAGTGAGGTTTCACACATGGCACAACAGCGACGCATGGGCGGACAGCCTATGTTCATCTTGAGCGAGGACAGCAACCGAACGCAGGGCCGCGACGCGCAGTCGTCGAACATCATGGCCGGGAAGGCGGTCTCCGAGGCCGTACGCACGACACTCGGCCCGCGCGGCATGGACAAGATGCTCGTCGACTCGAGTGGGAACGTCGTCATCACGAACGACGGCGCCACCATCCTCAACGAGATGGACATCGAGCACCCCGCCGCGCAGATGATCGTCGAAGTCGCCGAATCCCAGGAGGAGGAAGTCGGTGACGGCACGACGACGGCGGCCGTTCTCGCCGGGAACCTGCTCGCCGAGGCCGAGGACCTCATCGAGCAGGACGTCCACGCGACGACCATCGTCGAAGGCTACCACGAGGCCGCCCGCATCGCCCTCGAGGCCATCGAGGACCAGGTTCTCGACGTCGACGTCGACGACGAACTGCTCGAGCAGGTCGCCGTCTCGAGCATGACCGGCAAGGGAACCGGCGGTCTCCAGACGGAGACGCTCGCTGAGACCGTCGTCGGCGCAATCCGCCAGGTCAACTCCGACGAGGGTGTCCAGCGCGACAACGTCGAGATCCACACCCAGGTCGGCGCATCCTCGAACGCGACCGAACTGGTCAACGGAATCGTCATCGACGAGGAGCCGGCTCACGACGAGATGCCCACGAGCGTCGAGGACGCCTCGGTCGCCATCCTGGACGTCGAACTCGGTATCCGGACGGGCGAGGTCGACGCCGAGTACTCGATCGACTCGATCGACCAGCTCAACGCCGCGCTCGACGCCGAGGAGGACGAACTCCGCCGGTACGCCCAGGACGTCATCGACAGCGGCGTCGACGTGCTCTTCACGACCGACGACGTCGACGACCGCGTCGCCTCGCTGCTCGCCAGCGAGGGCATCCTCACCTTCGCGGACATCACCAACAAGAAGGCTCGCAAGGTCGCCAACGCGACGGGTGCCCGCCGGGTCGGTGCCCTCGAGGACCTCTCCGAGGACGACTTCGGCCACGCCGACCGCGTCCGCACCGAGACCTACGGCGACGACGACCTCGCGTTCGTCGAGGGCGGCGCGGCCGCCGAGGCCGTCACCGTCTTCGTCCGCGGCGGCACCGACCACGTCGTCGACGAACTCGAGCGTGCCATCGAGGACGCCCTGGACGTCGTCACCGCGGCGCTAGACTCGGGCGAAGTCGTCCCCGGCGCCGGCGCGACCGAGATCGCTATTGCCGACGAAATCCGCTCGGCCGCGGCCGGCATTGAGGGCCGCAAGCAGCTCGCCGTGACGGCCTTCGCCGACGCGCTCGACATCGTCCCGCGCACGCTCGCGGGCAACACCGGACAGGACCCGATCGACGCGCTGGTCGACCTCCGCGCCGCCCACGAGGCCGAGGGCCGCGCCGGACTGATTACCGACGGCGAGACCGTCACCATCGGTGACCCCGTCGAGCACGGCGTCGTCGACCCCGCCGACGTCAAGCGCGAAGCCGTCGAAAGTGCCACCGAAGCCGCGACCATGATCGTCCGCATCGACGACGTCATCGCCGCCGAATAACGCCCTCGCGTTCGTTTTACCGTTTTTCGCGACCGTTCGCGTCGTCCGATGGCAGCCGATAGTGTTATGTTGTGACATACCATACGTGAATGTATGTCCCATCGCTCACCGACAGATCGGCTGGTTCGAGCCGGGGGCACGGCCGACCGACCGATCTACTACGACGACCGTCGGGGGACGTACCACACCTGGTACGAAGGGGGGACATACGAACCGGTTACGACCGCGGTCCTGATGGCCGTCTCGGAAGCCCTCGAAACCGACCTCGAGACGCTCGAGCCGCTGGCGGCGGCGGTCGATCCCGAAGCGCTCGACGACCTCTTCACCCGGGGTTCGCGGTCCCGGTCTCGGTCTCAGTCCCGATCTCGAGGCCGGACGGACGCGCTCGTGGTGTCGTTCGAGTACGCCGAGTGCGGGATACGAATCCACGAAAGCGGCGAGATCGTCATCGACCCGCGCCAGCGGGGATAACGAATCCTTGCCAGCGAGGGTGGCGAATCCGCACCAGTGGAGATGACGAGGCCCACCGTCGCTACTCGTCGACGTGGGGCACCCGCTCGAGGACGACAGCGTCACCGACCGCGAGGACGAAGGCGTTGTCGCCGCGGCCGTCGTTGACGTCGAGTTCGACGTAGCCGTGGCTCCCGACGAGCGCGACCTGTTCGCCGGGAGTGACCGCCGCGAACGTCTCGCCGACGGGGACGCGGTCGCCATTCACGCGAACGTTCTCGGCTTCCTCGAGAACGCCGCCCGGAACGTTCGTGATGACGTTGCCGAAGTCGTCGACGGCGAGGACCTCCCCGGTCACCGCGGTCGGTTCGCTGACGTCGGCCGTTGGGAGTCTGCAATCGACTGGGTCAGCCAGTCGAGAGAGCCAGGGGAGTGCCTCGAGCGCCCCGTCCCAGGTTTCGACGGCCGCTGCGGCGGGGGCGAAGACGTCCCGACCGTGGAAGGTCGTGCTTCCCGGGGCCGTGTGGTGACCTGACGGAACGGGCGTCTCGAGACCCGATTCGTCGACGGCGAACGTCTCGAGGCTGGCGTCGTCGCTCGGCGCAGTCTCCTCGAGGGCGCCGTCGTCACTCGTCGTCCCGAGGTTGCTACCGTCGCTCGGCGCCGTCTCCTCGATGCCAGCCAACCGACGGGCGACCGGGAGGAGCACGCCGTTGTCCGGGCCGACGAGAACGTGATCGCCGGCGCGGAGGACGATCGCGCGCCGATCGGTCCCGACACCTGGGTCCACGACCACGAGATGCGTCGCCGGCGGGAAGTACGGCAGCGTTTCGCGCAACCAGAACGCGCTCGTGCGAACATCGCCCCTGGGGAGGTCGTGGGTGACGTCGACCAGTCGAGCGTCGGTTCGCGAACAGAGTACCCCCTTCATCGCTGCGGGATAGGGCGAGCCGAAGTCAGAAGCGAGCGTGATCATGAACGTCGGTACGGGTCGATCCCTCAAAGCCGATACGACTCGTCTCTCACCTCAGTACGTCCGGTGACCGTCTCGAGGGCGACCGGTTCGTGGCCGAAACTGATCGCGACTCGAGGACCGATCAGGACCCGGGAGGTTCGCTCACGACACTGGAGTGGCAGCCCGGTTCACTCGCGCAATTCATCCCGGCGCGTCTCCGACCGGTCGTGGGTCGTTACGTCCTGTCGGCCGCTCGTCCCTCTGTCACGGGCCCCTCTCGGCTCTCGGCCGGCGTCTTCGACTGCCTCGGTCGATTCCATGATGCGCTCGAGTTTGCGTTCGAACTCGTCTTCCGAGAGCTCGCCGGCCGCGTATCGGTCCTGGAGCGTCGCCAGGGGCTCCACCGCCGTGTCCTCGTCGGGTTCGACAACCCTCGACCGACGAATCGACCACCAGCGATAGCAGATCCACCCGAGAAAGACGGCGACGGTGCCGCCGAACATGAGACCCGCGATCCCGCTCGAGAGCTGGCCGACGTACCAGAGGACGCCGACGACGACCAGCAGGTCGAACGCGAGGACGAAAAACAGGCCGACCATCTCGCCCGTGAGTACCCGCGGACCGTCGTCTCCAGCCATTACTGTCACAGTTTTGTCCCGTCACTATGGCTGTTTCCGTTCGGGTGGCCGTCCCGGACTGTCGGGTTCAACCGTCCGGGCCACTCACACGCCGTTCGAGTCGTCCTCCGAAACCATCTGGATCCGTTCGATGCCGTCGATCTCCTCGACGACCTCGACCACGGCGTCGGGAACCAGCGACTCCCAGTCCCCATCGTCGATCATCCGCTCGCGAACGGACGCTCCCTCGAGGACCTCGCGGTTGAACATCGGGGACTGGCGGATGTCGACCCCCGACTCGCGAAACAGCTGGACGACGAGTGGGTTGTTGGAGTACGCCACGTCGAAGTGCGGGCTCATGCTCTGGACGTGGCTCACCCAGACGGAGTTGCGCTCTAAGTCCTCGATTGGAACTGCGTACGTCGTCAGATCGAACTCCTGGACCGCCTTGGTGAGCATCATGATCCGCTCGCCCGCGGTGAACGGGTTGCGCGTCGAGTGCGAGTCGCCCGCGCTCCCGATCCCGAGGACGAGCTCATCGACGTCCTCGGCGATGCGTTCGACCATGGTGTGGTGACCGTTGTGATAGGGCTGGAACCGGCCGATGTAGAACCCCCGCGTCATACCTGACACCTCGAGGGTCGGACTCTTAAGGGTGGCGAGGTTCCCCTGGGAGCGAAACCGGCGAAATCGGCCGTCTCACGACTCATCAGTAGTGGCCACGAATCGGGAGAAGGGAGAAAGTATATCAGTCGCAATCCCTTCGGTTCGGATACCGAATAGCCATTTATGAGCAACGATACGAACGTTGACGGCCCGTCGCCGGACGACGATGGAACCCCTCCCGACGAGGAGGACTCGTCCACGGACGCGGTTCCCCCGGCCGACGACGGTGCGACCGCCGACTCCCCCAGTGGTGGGTCCGACGAGACGGACGCCGAGACGGACTCGGACGCCGTCGAATCGCCGGTCGATGCGGACGACGCCGGCGGTGACTCCGGGCCAGGACCCGACGCCGATCCCGAGGATCCCCTCGAGCGATCGCTCGAGAAACTCGAGGACGGGATCGAGGACGCCGACGCGGCGGCCGTCGACGCACACGATGCAGACGAAGACGACGAGATCGAGACCGTCGAGGACCTCGGCAGTACGGTCGAGGTCGACCCGGGCGTCGAGATCGACGAGGAGATCGCCGAAGACGATCTGCTCGGCGGCCTCCAGATCGACTCGACCGCCGACATCGAGGTCCCCGATCGGCTGGTCGACCAGGTCATCGGGCAGGACGAAGCCCGTGACATCATCATCAAGGCGGCCAAACAGCGCCGCCACGTGATGATGATCGGCTCGCCCGGGACTGGGAAGTCGATGCTCGCGAAGGCGATGAGCCAGCTCCTCCCGAAGGAGGACCTGCAGGACGTACTCGTCTATCACAACCCCGACGACGGCAACGAACCGAAGGTTCGAACGGTGCCGGCGGGCAAGGGCGAACAGATCATCGAGGCCCACAAGGAGGAGGCCCGAAAGCGCAACCAGATGCGGTCGATCCTGATGTGGATCATCATCGCGATCGTCGTCGTCTACGCGCTCTTCGCGGGACAGATTCTCCTCGGTATCCTCGCCGCGGGTATCATCTGGCTGATCTTCCGATACACCTCCCGCGGCATGGACGCGATGGTGCCGAACATGATCGTCAACAACGGCGAGCAGCGCACGGCGCCCTTCGAGGACGCCACCGGCGCCCACGCCGGCGCACTGCTCGGCGACGTTCGCCACGACCCGTTCCAGTCCGGCGGCATGGAAACCCCGAGTCACGACCGCGTCGAACCTGGCTCGATCCACAAGTCCAACAAAGGCGTGCTGTTCGTCGACGAGATTAACACCCTCGACGTCCGCACCCAGCAGAAGCTGATGACGGCGATCCAGGAGGGCGAGTTCGCCATCACGGGCCAGTCCGAGCGCTCCTCGGGCGCGATGGTCCAGACCGAACCCGTCCCCTGTGACTTCGTCATGATCGCCGCGGGGAACCTCGACGCGATGGAGAACATGCACCCCGCGCTCCGCAGCCGAATCAAGGGCTACGGATACGAGGTCTACATGGACGACACCATCGAGGACACCCCCGAGATGCGCCGCAAGTACGCGCGCTTTGTCGCCCAGGAGGTCGAACGCGACGGCCGCCTACCCCACTTCACCCACGAAGCCGTCGAGGAGGTCATCCTCGAGGCAAAGCGCCGGGCGGGGCGAAAGGAACACCTCACCCTGCTGTTCCGGAACCTGGGCGGACTCGTCCGGGTCGCCGGCGACATCGCGCGGGCCGAGGACGCCGAGTTCACCTCGCGCGACCACGTCCTGCAGGCGAAGAGCCGCTCGCGATCGATCGAACAGCAACTCGCCGACGACTACATCGAGCGCCGCAAGGACTACGAACTGCAGGTCAACGAAGGCGGCGTCGAAGGCCGTGTCAACGGCCTCGCCGTCATGGGCGAGGATAGCGGGATCATGCTCCCCGTCATGGCCGAGATCGCTCCGGCACAGGGCCAGGGGCAGGTCATCGCCACCGGGAAGCTCAAGGAGATGGCCGAGGAGTCGGTCCAGAACGTCTCCGCGATCATCAAGAAGTTCTCGGACGTGAACCTCTCGGAGAAAGACGTTCACATCCAGTTCGTCCAGGCCGGCCAGCAGGGCGTCGACGGCGACTCCGCCTCCATCACGGTGGCAACCGCCGTCATCTCGGCGCTCGAGGACATCCCGGTCGATCAGTCGGTCGCGATGACGGGGTCGCTCTCCGTGCGCGGTGACGTCCTCCCGGTCGGCGGCGTCACCCACAAGATCGAGGCCGCTGCGAAAGCCGGCTGCACGAAGGTCATCATCCCGAAGACCAACGAGCAGGACGTCATGATCGAGGACGAGTACGAGGAGATGATCGAGATCATCCCGTGCTCGAACATCAGCGAGGTCCTCGACGTCGCCCTGATGGGCGAACCGAAGAAGGACTCGCTGGTCGACCGGCTCAAGCAGATCACCGGTTCGGCGTTCGAGAGCCAAGTCAACACCGGAACCGGGACCGGAACCGGAACCGGCGGCTCAAACCCGAGCCCGCAGTAATCGAATGGCCCAGTGGGCGGCGTTCGCGGGACTCTCCGGCGTCGTCCTCGTCACACTTCTCGTTCTCTCGGTACTCACCCAGCGCGCGTTCGAGGAGCCGAACGGCTCGAGGGCCAGCCGTCGAAACCCGCCTGAGGCCGAGTCCCAACGGCCGACCGACCGTCGCCTCGACCGTCCCCTCGAGCGGACCGACTCGAGAGACCAGGCGACCGACGCAGCGTCTCGAGATGCGTCGCCGGAGGAAGCGTCTGCGTCCACAGTCGTGGAGGACGGGCCGGCGTCCGACGACATCCCACCCGTCTCGGATGCGGGGACACCCCGCCAGCCGACGAGAACTCGAGAGCCCACACGGTCGGAGACTGGAACCGATCCCCGCGACATCTCGACTGGAGCCTTGCTCGCAAACGTCGCCCTCTCGCAGGGGCTGTTCGCCGTGGTTCTGCTCGGAGCCGCCGTCTACACCGCGATCCCGCTCGAGGCGCTCGGAATCGAGTTCGACTCGAGCTACCTGCGAAGCGGCCTGCTCGTCGGTGCCGTCGCCGGCGTCGCCCTCTACGCGGCGAACGAAGTCGGGGCCGCGCTGGCGACGCGCCTGGGCGTCGACCACGACGAGGCGCTTCGCGGACTGCTGGCCCCAGACGACGCTCGCGGGTGGGTCGTCCTGCTCGTCGCCGTCTTGCCGGTCGTCGCGTTCTTCGAGGAGTTTCTCTTCCGCGCGGCCCTGATCGGCGCCCTCGATGCCGGCTTCGACGTGCCGGTCTGGCTGCTCGCCGCGGGTTCGTCGGTCGCGTTCGCGATCGGCCACGGGATGCAAGGGCCCGCCGGCGTCGTCGTCACCGGCCTCCTGGGATTCGTCCTCGCGGCGCTGTTCATCGTCACGGGGAACCTGCTCGCCGTCGTCGTCGCTCACTACCTCGTCAACGCCCTCGAGTTCGTCGTCCACGAGGGACTGGGACTCGAGCCCGTCGAATCGGTGCTCGAGACGATCACCGGAAGCTAAGAATCTAAACACCTGGCTGTCCTCGAACGCGTATGAAGCAACTCGAGGCCGTTTCGGACACCGTCCAGCGAGCGATCGTCGTCGGGATCGTGCTCTACTTCGCGCTGTTTTTCTACGCCGAGGTCACCGACGTTTTCGTCGTTCGACGTGCTGCGAACGCCGTATTTGGATTCGTCGCCCTGGGCGTCGGTGCCGTGTTCCTCTCCAACGCCAGGGAGACGTTTTCCCCGCTCGGGGGCGCCGGCATCTGCCTCGTCGTCGGCGGCATCGCCCAGCTCGTCGCGGTCGTCGTCGTCGACATTTTGATCGATTCTATCGCATCGATCGCGGTCTTCGTCGGGATCGGACTCTATGTCTACGCGATCTGGACAGCCTCGTGATCGCGAGCTACGCCGACGCGGAGACACCCCAGGTGATGTGGTCCCACGTCCGCTCGTAGAGGTAGTACGTCCCCGTTTTCACGACGTTCGTCGCGATCCCGATGTTGAGTGCCGCGCCCACGTCACCGACGACGACCCAGGCGACGACCGTCGTGATGAGGATCATGAACAGGCGGTAACAGAGGGTCTTCGCGATGGCTCGTTTTCGAGCCTGGAGAGCCGATCGCGAAACGACGTCGTCGAGCATAGTCCGTTGGTCCACTCGAGGGGTAATAATAACCATGCATGGTATCTTATCCTGTCTCAAGAAACCACATTCAGTTACCCCATCCCCGATAGTCGTCGCTCCGAAAACAGGATCGGTCACGGACAGTCGCTCGTGAGTGCTCGTCGGCGGACCGGCACTCGTAGAAATTGGGGCCAGCGACTACAGTTCCTCGAGCGAGCGCAACTTCTGTTCGACCTGCGGTGGAGCGGCGCTCGGGCCGTCCCGAACCCGGTGGTCGGGGAAGACAATGGGGATCGGATTCTCGTCGAGCGCCGTGCGCACGAGGATGGTGTCGTCCTCGTCGTCGGGATCGAGCCCCGCCATCCGGGCTACCGTAGCGACGTCGACGTTCTCTCCGTAGGGAATCCCACGAATCTGTTCGAGCACCGAACGCTGGTCAGTCGGTACGGTCAGGGCCACCTCGAGGTCGGCGAAGTCGACCTCGGAGAGGCCCTCGAGGTACTCGGCGAAGCGATCCAGCACGGGGTGGTCCCCGACGGTGGCGTTCTCCTCCGGCTGGTCCGGGAACGAGACCGACACCACTCGACCGCTGGCGATCCCGACCTGGACGAACCGCTCGAGATAGGTCGACTCGAACGCGTAGATGCCCGCATCCGCATCGGCGAGGTCGTTCATAGGTGAGTGCAGGGACGGCCGCGTCTTGAATATTCGCCCGCCGTCGACGATGGCAACAGGTCACTCTCGCGGACTGTCGTCAACCGAATCCCCTTTGGGGCCGACGAGCGTAGGACGGCCCGATGAGAGTCGTACAGCTCGGGACCGGGACGCCGGAACTCGCGGTCGTCGCCGCCATTCATGGCGACGAGCCCTGCGGCGTCCGCGCCGTGGAACGGCTGATCGAGGAGGAACCGTCGGTCAAACGCCCAGTGAAGCTCGTCGTCGCGAACGAGGAGGCCCTCGAGCGCGGCGTCAGGTACGTCGACGAGGACCTCAACCGGGCCTTTCCGGGCCATCCAGAGGCGGAGACCCACGAGGGGCGACTCGCCCACGAACTCGGGGCGGAACTCGAGGGCTGTCTCACGTTCTCGATGCACTCCACGCAGAGCCACGCCGACCCGTTCGCCATCGTCGACGAACTGAGCGAGACGACCAGGGACCTGTGTCCGCAACTGCCGGTAACGGCGCTCGTCGAAACCGGGCCCTTCGCTGGCGGGCGGCTGTTCAGCGGAGCCGACGCGATTGAGGTCGAGTGCGGACTGCAGGGCAGCGACGCCGCAGCCGAGAACGCCGACCGCCTGACGCGGGCGTTCCTGACGGCCGTCGAGGCGCTCCCGGGCGATACGGTTCGGCGGGACCTCCCGGTCTACCAGCTCGTCGACCGGATCGACAAGGCGGCCGCCGACACCTACGAGGTGTTCGTCGACAACTTCGAGCGCGTCGAGGAGGGCGCGGCGTTCGCGGCCGCAGACGGCGAGAAGCAGGTCGCCACCGAGTCCTTCTATCCCGTCTTGCTGTCCCCCTACGGCTACCGCAACGTCTTCGGGTACACCGCACGCAAACTCGAGACGCTGACCGCGTCGACGGTCGCCGAGTGAGCGATCCGTTTCGGTCGCTGGAGAAAGGCTCCGTACCCCGAGCACGGCCCGTCGTCGGTAACAGTATGCGCGGCCGGAATTTATGCCGGTTCGTGAGTAAGCGTGACCGATGGCGACGAACGACCAGCTAGCGGACCGGTTTCGGGAACTTCGGCTCTCGCTCGACGCCCTGCCCGAGGTCCCCGAACCGCCGAAATCGACGTTCAGGATTCTCGGCTCGGCACGCTCGGAGCAGCACTGGAATACGTTCCTGGCGTACTTCCTCGACCCCTCCCAGCCGCACGGGTTCGGAGCGGACCTACTGAAGAGCTTCCTCGAGACGGTACGTCGGGAGACGACGACCGATCTCGAGTATTACCACCGTGACATTCAGAACGTCACGGTCGAGACCGAACTCACGTCGCCACAGAACAATCGACTCGACATCCTGATCCGGGCCCCACAGGAGTGGTTCCTCTGGATCGAGTCGAAGGTCGACGCGTCGGAAGGGCGACGACAGACGGAACGCTACGTCGAAGACACGCACGTCGGCACCGAGGAGAAGGACGAATATCCCGAGGATGGACAACACTACGTCTTCCTCTCGAAGCAGTACGCTGCCGACGCGAGCGCGACGGAATTTCGAGCCATCTCATGGCAGCACGTGGCCGACGCGTTTCGAGAGCGGCTTCGGCGGTCTCACGGGAGGTATCCGGATCGGAGCGTCGCCCAACTCGAGGATTTCCTCTCGACGATTACGGCCGTCACGCGAACGGACGAAGACGACTTCACTATGATTCAAAAAGAGAAAGTACGATTGCTCAGTGAGTACCGAGACGACATCGACGAGTTACTCGAGGCAGCCGAAGCGCTCCGTCAGCGGGCGCTCGAGGACTGGCCCACCCTGTTCCGGGATCAGCTGGAAGACGACCTGTGGACCGAGGAGTGGCAGATGCGGGACGATCCCGGCAAATACGGCTGTCTCTTCCGCCACGGCTGGTACAGAGACGAGAACCTCGAACCGACGACCGACAACGAAGCGACGTGGGGTGAGACGGGATTCAGGCTTCACTTCGGCCACCCGATCAGAAAGAACCGTTCGTTCACCCGTGGAGAACTCACCTACTACCTGGTCTGCCCGACGAACGTCCCGCTTCGTGACGAGTTCTACCACGTGTATAATAGCGAGCGGTGGCAGCAGACGCTCAAACCCCTCCTGGCGGAGCGCAACATCACCAACAAGGGGAACAAGCGGGACATTACGGCCAAGACCTACGATGTCGATCAGTCTGGACTTCCAGAAAGTTACTTCGCGACGCTCTCGACCGCGTTCGAGGAACACCTGCCCGTCGCCGCGGTCGTCGACGACGTGTTGAACGAGGCCCTCGAGAACCTCGAGCACTGAGTAGGCTCGTGAGGGCGGTCCAGTTGAAACATTGATCTGGGGCCGCCCCCTTTCGAGGAGTACACCAATGCCACTCGAGTCGCTCCTCCCGGCCGCACCGTTTCCCAATGGGATCGATCACTACGCCCTCGGCGGCGTCCTCGTCGGTCTCGGCGTCGTTACCATCTACCTCGCGACCGCCATCGCTCCCGGCGCGAGCACCTTCCTCGAGTCGACGCTATCCTACGGCTCGTCACTCTCGAGACTCGACCGCTATCGCGCCTCTCGAGACTGGCGGGTCGTCTTCACCCTCGGCATCGTCTCCGGGGCAGCGCTCTACACGCTCGCGACCGGCGGCGGAGCCTGGGTGACGGCGGTCGCGCCCTGGCGACTCCTGGTCGGCGGCGTGCTCATCGGCGTCGGTACCCGTCTCGGAAAGGGGTGTACTTCCGGTCACGGCGTCTGCGGTGTCGGCTCCGCCTCGAGCACGTCGTTCGTCGGCGTGCTTTCGTTCCTCCTCGTCGCAATCGTGACCGCGCAACTGGCGATGGCCGCGGGGGTGTCGCCGTGAGCACCAGCCCCGAGCCAGCCGCGGTCGTCCAGGACCACGAGCAGCATCCGCTGTTTCTGCCCGTCGTCTTCCTCGGTGGCCTCGTCTTCGGCGTCGGCCTCGCGCTGAGCGAGATGGCGAAACCGGAGGTCGTCCTCTCGTTCCTCCAGTTCGAGGACTTCGGCCTCCTGTTCGTCATGTTCGGCGGCGCCGCCGTCACCGGCCTCGCCTTCTTCGGCGCGCCTCGATTCCTCGGGATGGCCCCGTTGACCGGCGTGCGCTACGGGCGGCGGCTCAAGTCCCTCGACAGGAACGTCCTGCTGGGCGGCGGCATATTCGGGGTCGGCTGGGGACTGTCCGGAATCTGTCCCGGTGCAGCCTACGCCAGCCTGGGAATTGGCAACTACGCGATTCTCTGGGGTATCGCCGGCATGTTCGTCGGTGCGTACGCCCAGGCCTACTGGCGGTCGTCGCCAGCGAGTGCAGGGACCGACGCGACGACGGCCGATTGACGGACCTCGTGCTGGTGGACGCTGCGTTTGCCGGCATCACCCCTACACGGCTGTCGCTCGAGTATACTGGTATGGTTCGCCTCTCAACGGTGCTCATCCTGCTCGGTATCGTGTTCGTGATCGCGCCGATCCCACCGGTCGGGATGATCCTGGCCGCGCTCTGTTTCGCGATCGGGTTGCCGCTTCGTTTCGTGTTCGACAAGTGAGCACGTCGCTTCGTATTCGGCAGGCGAGCACGCCGCTTCGTAATCGGCAGGCGAGCACGCCAGGGTAAGCACTCGAGCCCCCAGATATTACTATAAGAACTGTAGCACGTCTCGAGTCGCGTTCGCATCGTTCAAGAACGCATAAATCCCTGCTCCGGTACCGTCCACGTATGGACACCTACGACCTGATTACGCGGAACGTCGACGAGGTCGTCACCGACGAGGAGGTACGTGAACTCGCCGCCGACCCGGCTGGCAAGCGCGTCTACGTCGGCTACGAGCCCTCCGGCGTCTTGCACCTGGGACACCTGCTCACCGCGAACAAGCTCATCGACCTTCAGGACGCCGGCATGGAGGTCGTCGTCCTGCTCGCGGACGTCCACGCCTACCTCAACGGGAAGGGAACCTTCGAGGAAATTCGGGACACCGCCGAGCAGATGCGCGCGCAGTTCCTCGCCTACGGGCTCGACGAGTCCCAGACCGAGTTCGTCTACGGCTCGAGCTACCAGCTCGAGGACGACTACGTGCTGGACCTCCACGAACTCGAGCTCTCGACGACGCTGAATCGCGCCCAGCGAGCGATGGCCGAGCTGCAGTCGGGGGAGACGGCAAAAGTGAGCCACGTCGTCTACCCGTTGATGCAGGCGCTGGACATCGAGTACCTCGACCTCGACCTCGCCGTCGGCGGGATGGACCAGCGCAAGGTCCACATGCTGATGCGCGAGGAGCTTCCCGAGCTGGGCTACGAGGCCCGTCCGTGTCTCCATACGCCCATCGTTGCCGACCTCACGACCGGCGAGGGCAAGATGTCCTCGAGCCAGGGCGTCACCATCTCGATGGAGGACTCGGCTGACGACCTCGATGACAAGGTGAACTCGGCATTCTGTCCGCCGACCCGCGACCCGGAGGGCGACCTCGAGAACCCCGTCCTCGAACTGTTCGAGTACCACGTTTTCCCGCGATTCGAGACCGTGCTCGTCGAACGCCCCGAGAAGTACGGCGGCGACCTCAAGTACGGGAGCTACGAGGACCTGGCGAGCGACCTCGAGTCGGGCGAACTCCACCCCGCCGACGCGAAGGGAACGCTCGCGAGCTACCTGGACGAGTTGATCGCGCCGGGTCGCGAAAAACTGCGCGAACTACGCGAAGCCTGAGGCGGGGCGTCAGCGGTACTCGAAGTCTGAACCAGGTCGTCAGCGGTACTCGAAGTCTGAACCAGGTCGTCAGCGGTACTACGACGGCCGGTGGGTGAATCCCGGTTCACGGCCGAGAACCCGACTCATCCGTAGACGTAGAATTCCTGGGGATATTCGTGTGTCGAGCCTCGTGCGTTGAGCCTCGAGTCCCGAGGCTCACGAGAAGCGAAAAACGATGAGAAAGTGGTCGTCGACGAGATCGTTCGCCGGTTCAGCCTCGCGACTGCCTCAGTGGGTCGCGTCCTCGAGCACGAGGGTTTCGTCCTCGAGGTAGTGCTCGAAGTGGTGGGCGTCGTCCTCGACGTCGACGAGGATTTCCCGGAGGATCTGGCCGGTCGCGTGATCTCCGAGGTTCGTCGCGAGTTCGATGCTGTCGCGCATCGACTCGATGATCTCCCCGTAGATCTCGAGGTCGTTCTCCATCATCGTGCGTAGGTCGTAGACGTCCTCGCCCTCGAACTCGACGGTCGCTCGATCCTCGAGGTTCGAGGGACCCGAAACCGGGACGCCGCCCAGCGCCTGTGCGCGTTCGGCGATCAGGTCGGCGCCCACCTCGGCGTGCTCGTAGGCCTCCTCGAAGAAGAGGTGCAGGTCGCGGAACTCCGCGCCCTCGACGACCCAGTGGTGCTTCTTGAGCTGGTGGTACAGCACGTACGAGTTCGCGAGCTCCGTGTTCAGCGCGTCGACGACCTGCTCGGCCTTCTCCTGGTCGAGTCGCAGTGCGTTCTCCTCGACGGTGTCGGCCTGCTGACGGACGGTCTTTTGGGTGCTCATCTCACGTCCAACTACGTCGTCATCCCTCTTAAAGCCTTTCCATTAGAAAATAATTCTTCTCGAGTCAGAACCAGTTTTTACGACTTCGAGAAAATTATTGCTCAAGATCGAATTTTTGGCCCCGGATTCCCACCTGCCGCTCAAGCGCCGGCCAATCGCTCGAACCCGGAACACTATACTCGAGGCCCACCGATCCGCCCGTATGAACGCATCCGTCCTCGTCGCCGGCGAAACGCTGGTCGACTTCCTCCCCGACCGGCCGGGACTGCTCTCGGCTGTCGGCCAGTTCGAACGACGACCAGGCGGCGCGCCGGCGAACGTTGCCGTCGCGCTTGCTCGTCTCGAGCACGACCCCGCTCTCTGGACGCGCGTCGGCGACGACCCCTTCGGGCGTTACCTGGTGAACGTCCTCGCTGATCACGGCCTCCCCGACGACTTCGTCGAGGTCGATCCCGACGCACAGACGACGCTCGCGTTCGTCACCCACGACGAGTCAGGCGATCGCACATTCTCGTTCTACCGCGACGGGACCGCAGACACGCGCCTCGCACCGGGGGCCGTCGACGACGAGACCCTCGGTTCGCTCGAGTGGGTCCACACCGGCGGCGTCACCCTCTCGAGCGGCCGCTCGCGCGAGGCGACCCTCGAGTTACTCGAGCGCGCCCAGGAATCGGGCTGTACGACCTCCTTCGACCCGAACCACCGACCCGAACTCTGGCCGGACTCGAAGACGTTCGAGGGAATCGGCCGAGAGGCACTCGCGGCGACCGACGTTTGTAAAGCCACCGTCGAGGAACTCGAGGCCCTCGGCTGTGCAGGCGAGACGCCGGAAGCCGTCGCCCGCGACGCCCTCGACTACGGCCCCCACACCGTCTTCCTCACGCGTGGGAGCGAGGGCGCGATAGTCGTCACGGACGCGACGGCACCGACGCCCGAGGCCGTCTTCGAGCATCCCGGCTTCGAGGCCGACGTCGTCGACACCACCGGCGCGGGCGACGCGTTCGTCGCCGGACTCGTTGCCTCACTTCGCGAGGGGCGGGGACTCGAAGAGACCCTGGCGTTCGCCAGCGCGGTGGCCGCCCGGGCGACGACCGAGCCGGGGGCAATGACGGCGCTCCCGACCCGGGACGAGGTTAGGCAGTGGCTGGACGCTGCGGACTCGTGACGCCCCGACTCACAGCAACGGCGGGTGGTCGTCCTTGAACCGCCGAGCCACGACGCGAGCGATCGAGAGACGGCTCTGCGACGAGCACGGAGGGGTTCTGCGGCGTCTCGAGGCGTCTGCGGATGCCGTCTCCGAGGCATGGCCAGCCGAGACAGTCACCGAACGAGTGGCCGTCGTCGAGCCCTTGCAAGCCGAACTCGAGGCGGCTGGACTCCTGTGGGCCTTTCCGCCGATCCTCGTCGACCTGGTCGAATCGGCGGGGTACGCCCTGCCTGCACGACCGGTTGCGGCCCCGCCGTACGTCGTCGTGACGAGTCGCGGTCCGGTGCTCCGGGCGACCGTCGAACCGGGACGACTCGTCGTTCGCCTCGACGTCTTCGGCCTCGAGCGCGAGCGTGAGCACGAGTACGAGTACGAGTACGAGTGCGAACACGAACGAGATTCAGGGCCGGCGTACCGTCGGCTCGAGTCCGTCTCAGTGGCTGTCGAACTGCACTGATTGCGGTGCTCGCTCGGATCGCCGAGGCAGTCACGAAAGCCGGGCGACCGCTACGAGACTGGGTGGGCGACCGCTACCTATTAAACCCGTGCGTGTGAGTCTCAGGCTAATGCATCCGCGTGCAGCGACCTTCGTCGCACAGGCTCGAGAGGAGTACGGGTTCGATCCGGCCGTCGAGGAGTTTCCGGAAGGGACGAAGACGGCTGCCGACGCCGCCGAGGCCGTCGGCTGCGACGTCGTCCAGATCGCGAGTTCGCTGGCATTCGACGCCGACGGCGACCTCGTGGTGGCGGTCACGAGCGGCGCGAATCGGGTCGACGAAGGTGCACTGGCCGAGGCCGTCGGCGTCGCGCCCGATACCATCGAGATGGCCGATCCGGAGCGAATCAAATCTCGGCTGGGCTGGTCGATCGGCGGCGTCCCGCCGTTCTGTCACGACCGGCCCGTCCCAATGTACCTCGACGAAACGCTGCTCGAGTTCGAGACGGTCTGGGCGGCGGCCGGAACGCCTACGGCGGTGTTTCCGATCGATCCGACAGAACTCGAGGACCTGACGAACGCCCGGGTGGTTTCGTTGGTCGACGGATCGTCTCGATAATAATTCACCCCCCCTAGACTGGCTCGAGTTAATAATTAGTGCGCCCGAGATAATAACACTTTTATCGGTGACGCCGCTGGGGGAGCATATGAACCTGACACGACGCCGCGTGCTCGGCCACGGGGCATCGGCTCTCGGCGTCGGCGCGCTCGCAGGGTGCCTGAGTGAACCGGGCGCCGACGGCGACGGCGGCGATGCCGGCGACCTCTCCGGGTACGCCGCCTTCTTCCCGCTCTGGGACTGGACGAACCAGGTGGTTGGCGACGCGGGGTCTTTCGAGAACCCCGTCGACACCGGCCAGCTCGGACACGGGTGGAGCCCGGAGGGCGATCTGGTTCGAACCGTCGCCGAAACCGACGTGTTCGTCTACTTCGACAGTCCCGAATTCACCTGGGCCCAGGACATCGCTGGCCAGCTCGAGGCTGAATCCAACTCGACCGACGTCGTCGTCATCGACGCACTCGAGGGGATTAGCGAGGACCGCTTCCTCTCGTTTTCCGACGACGGACACGAAGGTGACGATGGGAGCCACGACGACGAGGACGACCATAGTCACGGTGACGATCACGAGGGTGAACACGACGACGGCGATGATCACGAGAGTGAGCACGACAACGACGACAACGAGAGCGAACACGACGACGACTCGGAGTCGCTCTCCGTCGACGAGTTCGAGCTACTGACCTCCTCGGGCGACGTAACCGCAACCTGGCACGACGACCACTGGGACGGCGGCGTTCCGCCAGTCCCCGCCGACGGATCGATCGAACTCGAGGCAGCCGTCCAGGTCGACGGCGAGGACCTCGCGCTCGGCGCGAACGAATCCCACCAACTCGGGGCTCGAGTCGCCGACGACGGATCGACAGACGTCCTCGAGATCGAGTCCCACGGTGACGCCGTCGAAATACGTGGCCGTGAGAGCGGGCAGACGCGCGTGATCTTCGAACTCCGGCGCGACGACGAACGCGTCTGGGACTCGAGCGCCGACCCGCTCCGCGTCGAGGTCGCCGCCGACGCCGGATCGGGGATGACCGCGTTCCACGACCCGCACGTCTGGCTCGACCCCGTGCTCGCCGCGGACGTCGTTCACACCATCGCCGACGGACTCGGCGAGGTCGCGCCCGACGATGCAGACACCTTCGAAGCCAACGCCGAGGCGTACGCCGAGCGCCTCGCCGAGGTCGACGAGCAGTTCCGGGCGCTCGTCGACGAGGCCGACCTCGAGGTCGCCGTCCTCGCCGGCCACGACTCGTTCCGGTACCTCGAGCGCCGCTACGGCTTCGAACTCCACTCGCCGGTCGGGGTCTCCCCCGACGAATCGCCGAGCGCGGGCGAAATCGCCGAGACGATCGAACTCGTCGACGAACGCGCCATCGACACGATCCTCTACGATCCGTTCGAGGTTCCCGAGGGCGACGTATCGCCGCTCGCCGAGACCATCGTCCAGGACAGCCAGGCGACTGAGACGGCGCCACTGACGCCCGTCGGAGGCACGATGGCCGAGTGGAACGACCGCGACTGGGGCTGGGTCGAACAGATGACGGAAGTGAACCTGCCGTCGCTTCGGGCGGCCCTCAAATCCGAGTGATGTCTCTCGAGTACCAGCACAAAAGTGCAAGAACTAACTCCCTCGCGGGCGGAGAGTCGACAGTGACTTCCGCGGTCGACGTTCGCGACGTGTCGTTCGCCTACGGCGAGACGCCGGTCGTAAAAGACGTCTCGCTGACTATCGAGGAAGGCGAGTTCCTTGGATTGATCGGCCCCAACGGCTCCGGCAAGACGACGCTCTTGCACCTGATGCTCGGCCTGCTCGAGCCCGACAGCGGTTCGATCGACCTCTTCGGCGAACCGGTCGATCAGTTCGCCGACGGCGAGCGCATCGGCTACGTTTCTCAGCAGTCCACCGAGCAGGGCGGGTCGATGCCCGTCACGGTCCGAGAGGCGGTGACCATGGGGCGGTTCGCCCACGCGGGCCACGCGCGACTGACCGACGAAGACCGCGCCATCGTCGAAGACGCACTCGAGACGGTCGACATCACCGACATCGCAGACCGGCGCGTCACCCAGTTGTCGGGCGGCCAGCGCCAGCGGGCGTTCATCGCTCGTGCGCTCGCGAGCGAGGCCGACCTGCTCGCCCTGGACGAGCCGACCGTCGGCGTCGACGCCGAGTCCCGGGACGCGTTCTACCAGTTGCTCGAGTCACTCAACGAGTCGGGAATCACGATCATCCTCATCGAGCACGACATCGGCGTCGTCACGGACCGCGCCTCGCGCATCGCCTGCATCAACACGGAACTGTACCACCACGGCGACACCGAGTCGTTCGTCGAGAGCGACGCGCTCGCCGAGGCCTACGGGGCAACGGGACAGATCGTCCACCACGATCACTGAGATGACCGAAGGGACAGACACTGCCACGGCGACCGACGCCCCCACGAGCCGCGACGCCGGTCTTCGCCGGGGACTCGAGGCCGTCGGCCTCGCCGTCACCGGCCTCGTCGCCGCCGTCATGATCGGCTTCGTCGTCCTCTACTGGCTTCGGGAGTATCCGCTGGCCGCCGGCGCCTACGAACAGTTCATGATCGCCGGCCAGTGGCTCGATTACTACCTCGGGACGAACGTCTTCAAGTGGTCGTTCATGTGGCAGTCGATGGCCACCGGCGTCCTGATCGGCGTCGTCGGCCCGCTCATCGGCAGCTTTCTCGTCCACCGCGAGATGGCGCTGATCGGCGAGACGCTCGCGCACACGGCCTTCGCCGGCGTCGCCATCGGCTTCGCCGCGGCCTCGCTGGTCGGCTGGGCCGGCTCGCCGATGTACGCGGCTCTCGTCGTCGCGATTCTGGGTGCGCTGGGCGTCCAGTGGCTCTCCGAGCGGACGAACGCCTACGGCGACGTCCCCGTCGCGATCATGCTCACGGGCAGTTTCGCCGTCGGGACGCTCGTCGTCAGCTGGGGCCGGGGCCGGCGCGGCATCAGCATCGAGGATTACCTCTTCGGCGACCTCTCGATCGTCACGGCCTCGAGCGCCCGGTTGATGGCCGTCCTCAGCGTCGCGGTCGTCGCGGTCGTCGCTTACACGTACAAACAACTCCTGCTCATCACGTTCGACGAGCAGGCCGCCCGCGTCGCGCGACTGAACGTCACTGCGTACAACACGCTGTTGGTCGTGATGACCGCAGTCGTGGTCGTCGGCTCGATCCAGGTCCTGGGCGTCATCCTCGTCGCCGGGATGCTCGTCATCCCCGTGGCAGCCGCCTCCCAGATCGCCCGCGGATTCCGGGAAACGGTGGTCCTCTCGGTCCTGTTCGGAGAACTCTCGATCGCCGGCGGATTCGGCCTGGCCATCTCGCAGCGGCTCCCTTCCGGCGGCTCGATCATCGTCGTCGCCATCGCCGTCTACCTGCTGGTGATCGCGCTCTCGAGTCGGTCGGTCGCGGCGATTTCGACCCACTAGTCTCCGGTGAATCCCACCCGCAGGGAACGGCCCCACGTTTAACTCCCTTCCCGGGGAACAGTACATTCGATGGGAAGGTTACGCGATCTATTCGCACCCGAGACCGTCGCCGTCGTCGGCGCGACCGACCGCGATGGCGCCGTCGGACGGGCGATTCTCGAGAATCTGCAGGCGGACTTTCGGGGCGACGTCGTCCCCGTCAACCCCAACCGGGAGTCCGTGCTGGGTCTCGAGAGTTACCCGGACGTCGCGAGCGCGCCGCCGGTCGACCTGTCGGTGATCGTCGTTCCGCCGTCGATCGTCCTCGAAGCGATCGAGGAGAGCGCCGAGGCGGGTGTCGAGAACGTCGTCGTCATCACGGCCGGGTTTGCCGAGACCGGTAGCGAGGGCGCCGCTCGCGAGCGCGAGTTGCGCGACCTCGCCGCGTCGTACGACCTGAATCTGGTCGGCCCGAACAGTCTGGGGATTATGAACACACAGACCGGGATGAACGCCACGTTCGGTCCCGAGAACGCCCTCGAGGGCTCGGTGTCGTTCATGAGCCAGTCGGGCGCGTTCATCACCGCCGTCCTCGACTGGGCGAACGAGCAGGGGATCGGTTTCCGGGACGTCGTCTCGCTGGGCAACAAGTCGGTACTCGACGAGACCGACTTCGTCAGCGAGTGGGGCGACGACCCCGAGACGGACGTCGTCATCGGCTACCTCGAGGGAATCGACCACGGCGACGAGTTCCTCGAGGTCGCCCGCGAGGTCAGCGACGACACGCCGATCGTGCTGGTCAAGTCCGGTCGCACGGACGCGGGGGCCCAGGCGGCCTCCTCGCACACGGGCGCCATCGCCGGCAGTGAGGCCGCCTACGAGACCGGCCTCGAGCAGGCGGGCGTCCTCCGGGCGCGATCGGTCCAGGAACTGTTCGACTGGGCGCGAGCGCTCTCCGGACTGCCGACGCCCGAGACCGACGGCGTCGCCGTCGTCACGAACGCCGGCGGGCCAGGCGTGCTCACCACCGACGCCGTCGGCGACTCGACGCTGTCGATGGCCGGCTTCACCGACGAGACGATCGACCGACTGGCCGAGACGATGCCCGAGGAGGCGAACGTCTACAACCCGATCGACGTGATCGGCGACGCCGACGTCGAGCGGTTCGAGACGGCGCTCGACATCGCCCTATCGGATCCCAACGTCGGCAGCGCCGTCGTCGTCAGCGCCCCAACGGCCGTGCTCGCGTACGATGACCTGAGCGAAATCGTGATCGAGAAGCGAAACGAGCACAAGAAACCCATCGTCACGAGCCTGATGGGCGGCAGTCGCTCGCGCGACGCGGAGGCGATCCTCCGGGAGGCCGGCATCCCCAACTACTTCGACCCCGCCCGGGCCGTCTCGGGGCTCGACGCCCTCGAGCGCTATCGCTCGATTCGCGAGGCGACGTCCGACAAGCCCGCGACCTTCGACGTCGACCGCGAGCGGGCCCGCGAGATCCTCGAGACTGCCCGCGACCGGGCGGACAACCGCCTCGGCGTCGAGGCGATGGAGTTGCTTGAGGCCTACGGCATTCCGACGCCGCGGGGCGAGATCGTCGACGATCCGGCGGACGCGCGGTCGGTCGCGGAGTCGATCGACGGCGACGTCGTCCTCAAGATCGTCAGCCCGGACATCAGCCACAAGTCCGACATCGGCGGCGTCCGCGTGGGGGTGGCAGACGACGAGGTCTATGACGCCTACGAGGACGTCGTCGCGAAGGCGCGAAATTACCAGCCCGGCGCGACGATCATCGGCGTCCAGGTCCAGGAGATGCTCGACCTCGAGGCCTCGACCGAGACCATCATCGGGATGAACCGGGACCCGCAGTTCGGTCCCCTGCTCCTGTTCGGCCTGGGCGGCATCTTCGTCGAAATCCTCGAGGACACCTCGCTCCGGGTCGCGCCGATCGGCGAGAGCGAGGCCCGGGAGATGGTCGACGAGATCAAGGCGGCGCCGCTCCTGCGCGGCGCTCGAGGGCGCGACCCGGCCGACGTCGACGCCGTCGTCGAGTCGATCCAGCGGCTCTCAGAGCTGGTGACCGACTTCCCGGCGATCCTCGAACTCGACGTGAACCCCCTCGTCGCCGGATCCGACGGCGTACAGGCGATCGACCTCAGACTGACCGTTGACACGGAGGAGCTATGACCGACTCAGACACGGAAACCGAAACCAAAACCGACACCGACACCACGGCGAATGTGAAGACGAACGACACCCGGCCGATCCTGGTCGCCTCCCTCGAGGAGAGCACGGGCAAAACGGCGATCACGCTCGCGCTGGCCAACCACGCCGCGGAAGCCGGCGACGACGTCGGCTACATGAAACCCAAGGGGACCCGACTCCAGAGCAACGTCGGCAAGACCCTCGACACCGATCCGATGCTCGCACGCGAAATCCTCGGCCTGGACGCCGAGATGCACGACCTCGAGCCGGTAGTCTACTCGCCGACGTTCATCGAACAGGCGATTCGGGGACGAGAACACCCGGAGGAACTGCGCGAGCGCGTCTCGGAGGCCTACGACGCCCTCGCGGCGGACCGCGACCGAATGTTCCTCGAGGGTGCGGGCCGACTCGAGCAGGGGGCCATCGTGGACCTGACCGACGCGGACATTGCGTCGCTGGTCGACGCGCGCGTGCTGGTGATCGCTCCCTACGAGACCCCGGGGGACGTCGACGACGTGCTGGCCGCGGCGGAGGCGTTCGGTGACCAGTTCGACGGCGTCCTCTTCAACGCCGTCGCCGACTCCGTCCGGGACCAGCTCGAGTCCGACGTCGCGCCCTTCCTCGAGGGGCGGGGCGTACCAGTCCACGGCGTCCTGCCGCGGGACCAGACACTGGCCGGCATCACCGTCCAGGACCTGGCTGACGAACTCGGCGGGCGCGTGCTCTCCGAGAACGGCCTCGACGAGTACGTCGAGCGTTTCTCCGTCGGGGCGATGGGTGCCGACAGCGCGCTCAGGCACTTCCGGCGGACGAAAAACGCCGCCGTCATCACGGGTGGCGACCGCGCGGACATCCACTCCGCGGCGCTCGAGGCACGCGGCGTGAAGTGTCTCATCCTGACCGGCGGCCACCGCCCGTCCGGGGCGATCCTCGGCCAGGCGGCCGAAAAGCACGTCCCCGTCCTGATGGTCCAGTCGGACACGCTCACGACCGTCGAGCGGGCCGAGGAGATCGTCCGCAGCGGTCGAACCCGCGACGAGACGACCGTCGAACGCATGCAGGCGCTTCTCGCCGACCACGCCGACCTCGAGTCGCTTCGTTGAGCGGCCAGAACCGGCACTCGAGACCTTCGGGTACGAGTGAATCGAACGTGACCGCTCTGCTGTTGATCACGCCGGTCAAAAGGTAGCACCACGGCGCGTCCCCCGGGCACGGGGACCCGCCGCAATCGCCGGTTGTCAGAGGCACTCCGGCACTGGTTATATTACGTAGCCAGCGGTAAACCCTCACTCGTCGCTCTGGATCCCAGATTTCGATTACTAGTATTTAATAATTTTCATGCTTTAAATACTCGCGTCGCTTCGACTGGGTTCGACTCGAGGTTGGTGGCCCTCGGAGGGGTTCCACTCGAGCCGCCGGACCGGTACGGTTAAGTGTCCAACAACTGCCTTCACGTGTATGAGTGGACGACCGCTAGATGTCCTCGAAGCGTCACTCGGCGACCGGGTCAGCGTTCGGCTCAAGAGCGGCGAGGAGTACGTCGGCGATCTCGCCGGCTATGACCAGCACATGAATCTCGTCCTCGAGGACGTCGCTGTCTCCCAGGAAACGGATCCGACCGACGAGCCCTCGGTCCAAGACACAACCATTATACGCGGCGATAACGTCGTTTCGATCACTCCATGACTGGCGCAGGAACCCCGAGCCAAGGAAAGAAGAACAAGACGACGCACGTCAAATGCCGGCGCTGCGGTGAGAAATCCTACCACGTCAAGAAGAGCGTCTGCTCGTCGTGTGGCTTCGGCAAATCGGCCAAACGCCGCTCGTACGCCTGGCAGGGCAAAACCGGCGACAACTGACGGGAGACGATCTAACGACTCTTCGGGTATCGACTCGGTGATCGCGCCACTTCTCGTTTGTCGATCATCGATTGCATTTCGGTCCTCACAGTGGTACGCTTCACCGGTAGACCCCTACTCACTCCTCGAGCAACTGCTTCAACCGGTCGAGTTCGGTGAGCGCTTCGACGGGAGTCAGGTGGGCCAGGTCGAGCGCCCGGAGTTCGCTCGCGACGTCGCTGGGGTCGTCGCCGCCGTCTGAACTCACGGGCGACGTGGAAGCTGGCACGGCAGGGCTCGAGGCGGAATCTGAGGGGGCGTCGATCCGATCACCGGAATCACCGTCGCTGTCGCCGTCAACCAGCGCGCGGGCGCGCTCGACGACCGGGTCGGGAACGCCCGCCGACGTCGCCACTTCGACGCCGTACGAGCCAGCGGCCGCGCCAGGAGCGATTTCGTGGTCGAAGGTGACGTCGCCGCCCTCCTGGGTCGTCTCGAAGTGACGAGTGAACGCGCCCTTGAGGTCGTTGGCCAGTTCGGTGAGTGGATGGTGGTGGGTCGCAAAGAGCGTCATCGCCCCGATTTCGTCGTGGAGGTGTTCGGTGATCGCGCGAGCGATGGCGAGACCGTCACTCGTCGAGGTGCCCCGGCCAACCTCGTCGAGGAGGACGAGCGACCGCTCGTCGGCCTCCCGGAGGATCGTCGCGAGTTCGTCCATCTCGACCATGAACGTCGAGCGCCCGCCCGCGATGTCGTCGCTGGCGCCGACCCGGGTGAAGATTCGCTCGACCGGCGTGAGCGTCGCGCCTCGAGCGGGCACGAAGCTCCCTACCTGCGCCAGCAGGACGATCTGGGCGACCTGGCGCATGTACGTCGACTTTCCGGACATGTTGGGTCCCGTGATGATCGCCAGTCGATCCTCAGCGTCGAAGCGGGCGTCGTTGGGGACGAACGATTCCTGGGTTCGTTCGACGACGGGGTGACGGCCGGTCTCGATTTCGATGCGGGGGGCATTGCCGTCGCTGTCGCTGTCGCCGCCGTCATCGTCGTCACCGCTCCCACGCTCGAGCACCTCGGGCCGACAGTAATCGTGCTCCGCGGCGACGGTCGCCAGGGAACACAGCGCGTCGAGTGTCCCGAGGGCGTCGGCGAGCGTCTGGACGCGCTCGACCTCCGCGCCGACGTCGCGACGAACCCGACAGAACAGGTCGTACTCGCGCTGGTCGGCCCGGCTCTCGGCCCCGACGATCTCGTCCTCGCGTTCCTTCAACTCGGGCGTGACGAAGCGCTCGGAGCGCTTGAGCGTCTGTCGGCGCTGGTAGTCCTCCGGGACGGCCTCGAGGTTCGGGTTCGTCACCTCGATGTAGTAGCCGTGGACCGAGTTGTAGCCCACCTTGAGCGAGTCGACGCCCGTCCGCTCGCGCTCGCGGTCCTCGAGGGCGTCGATCCACTGCTTGCCGTCTC
Organism: Saliphagus sp. GCM10025317; assembly: GCF_042663665.1. Classification (NCBI taxonomy): domain Archaea; kingdom Methanobacteriati; phylum Methanobacteriota; class Halobacteria; order Halobacteriales; family Natrialbaceae; genus Saliphagus; species Saliphagus sp. GCM10025317. Next base: position 1,057,253 of record NZ_JBHTAQ010000007.1, on the reverse strand, counting down.
TGGCGGTCTCCCGGAGGGTATCGAGGCGCTCGTCGTAGCCGTCGGCGACGATGCCGCCTTCGGTGATCTCGTGGGGCGGGTCGGTGACGATCGCCCGGTCGATCAGTCGGCGGACGTCCTCGAGCGGGTCGAGCGCCTCGCGGATTCGGTCGAGGCGGGCGGCCTCGACGTCCTCGAGCGCCTCCCGGATCTCGGGGACCACGGCGAGTGTGTCGCGCAACGAGCGCAGGTCGCGAGCGTTGGCACGCTCCCGGGAGATGCGTCCGATGAGGCGCTCGAGGTCGTACACGCCCGTCAGCGCGCCCTGGATCGCCTCTCGGGTGCGGGGGTCTCGGGAGAGTTCCTCGACGGCGTCGAGACGGTCGTCGATTCGCTCGGCCTCGAGCAGCGGTCGCCGGAGCCAGTCCCTGAGTTTGCGACCGCCGAGGGCGCTCGCCGTCTGGTCAAGGACGCCGACGAGGGTTGCCTCTTCGCGGCCGTGAACGCCTCGCGGTTCGAAGAGTTCGAGGCTTCGGACGGCGACGGCGTCGAGTAGCAGGTATTCGCGGGGGTCGTACCGGCGGAGTCGCGAGAGGTACTCGAGGCGTGGGCGGTCTGGTTCGTCGTCTCCGTCTCCGTCGCCGTCTTCGTCTTCGTGGTACCTCTCGTCCGTTTCGCCGTCGTGCGACCCGTCGGAACCGTCCTCGTCCACGGCTCCCTCGACGCCTCCGCGAACGTACTCTGCGTAGGCGAGCACGGCGCCGCAGGCGCGAACCTCCGCATCGCTCGCGACGAGCGCCTCCGCTCGAGCGACGTACGTTTCGAGGAGGTCCGTGGCGCGCTCGAGGTCGAACGCCTCGGGGTCGAACGGCGTAACCATACACCGCTCCGGGAGGATATCGTCGGGAGCGTTCGGGCCGAGGACCGCCTCGGCGGGGGTGAATCGGCTGATCTCGTCGGCGATTCGTTCGGGGCTGCTGGCGCTAGTCGTCAGGAAGTCGCCGGTCGAGACGTCGAGGAGGGCGAGGGCGACGTCTGCGTCCGGGTTCGCGTTCGTGTCTGGGCTGGTGTCCACGTCCGCGTTCGCACCCTCGGAACCGTCGCCTACGGCCACCGCCGCCACGAAGTTGTTGTCGTCGCTCGAGAGCAGTTCGTCCTCCGTGAGCGTCCCAGGCGTGATCACTCGCGTCACCGCCCGTTCGACGACGCCCGCCGACTCACCCGGTTCCTCGACCTGATCGGCGATGGCGACCCGGTACCCGGCCTCGAGCAGGTCCTCGACGTAGGTAGCGGCGTTGTCGACCGGAATCCCGGTCATCGGGTACTCGCCGGTCGAGTCCTCACGGCTGGTGAGGGTGAGCTCGAGCAGCCGCGCAGTCGTCTCGGCGGCGCCACCGAAGGTCTCGTAGAAGTCACCGACCTGGAAGAGGACGATGGCGTCGTCGTACCGGGCACAGAGGTCGTGGTACTGGGCCATCATCGGCGTGAGTTCCGCGCGCCGCTCGGACATCGATTCGGGGGGACCAAGCGCGGAGTCCATACTCGATAGCGGCGCCCGCACGCAAAAATACCTGCTGGGTTGGCTCCAAATTGGTACCGGTCGCTAAAACGCCAGAGGAGACGTACCGGCAGTCTATTTAATGATCCTAGAACTTCCTTCGAAAAGATGCGGCCTAATTACGAAGAATAACCAATAGTATTAAATTCAAACCCAAAGTGTTGGTACTATGAACAGGCGACGTTTTCTTACTGGTATCGCAGTATCCGGGTCGGCCTGCGGTGCATCGGGATGCCTCGAATTCACCAAGTCTGAAATTCCCGTAGCGATTGGAGTGATTAATAACAGAGTGGAAATGCAAACCGTCGAAATTGAAATAACACGAAATGACGCCACGGTTTTCGAACAGACCACAGAGGTCAATCCCTCGAGTGGAGATACTGACGATGGGAATTCATACTGGCCGGTTGCGATTATTCACGAGTTAGTCAAAGAAGAAGTCGAGTATCAACTATCGGTCGATACGAACAGTGGGGACTCGACGTCGACACATGTCGTAGCTGAGTGTACCAAAGACGGGAAAACCCACGGATGGACGATTCGGCTTCAATCTGGGGGTGGGCTACTAGTTCACGATGATTGTATAGACGAGGATCTATTACCCATAAGATGATTTTTGCGTTTCGGACGGTTATGAGGATTCTTCGAAGTACAAGTGGACGTGTCGTCGACAGCCCGGGTTGAACGGCGCGTCACAGTGTGGGCAGGTGTGCTCGCGCTCGAGGTACTCGGGGGCCGTCATGGTCGCCCCACAGGCGCCGCAGTAGACAGCGGGTTCGTCGAACCGGTCGCGCGGCCACGGGACCGCCTCGTGGTCCGTCACGGCCTCGTGACACCGGTAGCACGCGAAGAAGTTCTCACAACAGCCAAACCGGAGGGCGACGACGTCGCGGTCGCTCCGGTAGTGGGCGCAACGGGTTTGGTCGTCGAGGTCGACGCCCTGAACGGGCACGTCGCGATCGGAGTCGCTCACGCTCGAGACGTCGAGTTCTGGAAAGGAGAGTGTTGCGTCGGCGGGGTTTCGAGGGGATCGACAGTTGCAGGACTCGAGGCTGCTGACCGGGTTCGAGGCTACCAGCAGGACACGACGGTATCGGCAGGACTCGAGGCTACGGCAGGACACCAGACTCGTGGGGCGTCCGCTCAGTCGAACGCGACCGTGTCGCCGCGACGGAACCGGTCGAGGCGCTGGTAGCCCTGGATCGCGCCATCCGAATCGAGGGTGAGTTCGTACCGCCCCAGGATGTCCTGGGTGTCGGGTACTGCTCGCCGTTCGACCACGTCGACGACAGCCACCCAGCCCTCGTCGGTCGGCGAGATCTCGCTGATCGTGTCGAGGGGGTGGCCGATGATCGAATCGGCAGCGCGCTCGATCCGTCGTCGGATCGCGAGGAATCCCTCGAGTTGGTCGTCGTCCGTTTCGGCCTCGAGGTCGACGTCGTCGGTGTCGACCGCCTCCGGATCAGTGGCTTCCTGTTGGTTCATCTGTGAGTCCTCGCTGGTATCGCCGGTTTCGTCGGTTTCCTCCGCAGTCGATCCCTCCGCAGCCGATTCGTCGGCGTTCTCGCTCGCCTCCTCCTCGTCGACCGTCTCGTCGTCCGGCCCGTGCTGGTGGCAGAACCCATCCTCCCGGGCGGGTCGCGAGCACCGCTCTCCGGAGGACGTGATCGCCTTACACTGGTCGGTTGACGCGGATTCTGCTTCGGCCATAGGTTTTCTTCGTCGTCGAGCGAGTTAGTGGTTGGTGTCAGTCTCGTCGTCAAATGACGTCCGCAACGCGGTCCTCGAGGGTGGCGACGTCCGACCCGTCCTCGCGACCGGCGAACTTCGGCGCAAGGACGTCGGTGAAGACCGTCACGAGTACCTCGTCGTCGATGGCGTCGTCGTTCCCGGAACCGAAGACCGCGAGTCCCTTCGCCGCCGTGATGGCGACGCGGGTCCCGACGACGACGTCGAGTTCCTCACGAAGCGCGCGCGTCGCGTCGACGACCCGCTCGATCTGGTCGTCCGGCAGGTCGACGTGCGCGGCGACGATCTCACGCTCGGTCTCGGCGTCGTAGTAGTCGACGTGGACGCCAACCATTCGATCCAGGAGGGCGTCCTGCGGTTCGTGGACGCCCGCGTACTCGGCCGTATTCGAGGTGAGGATCGCCCGGAACTCCGGGTGGACGTCGATCTTCCGGTCGTCGCCGCGTTTTCCCGGCCGCTCGAGGACGCCCTCCTCGAAGACCGACAACAGGACGTTGTGGGCGAGCGGGTCGCTCCGGGAGAACTCGTTGTAGACGAGCGTCGCGCCCTCGCGGGCGGCGACCGAGAGCGGGTTGTCGACCCAGCGCTCGCGCACGACCTCGGTTCGCTTGTGGACGCCGCTGACGTACTGGTCGTCCTCGACGTAGCTCTCGCCACCGGCGTGTTCGCCGACGAGGGTACCTGTGTCGACCGCCTGGTCGCCGTCGATCCAGACGACCGGACGACCGCGTTCGGCCGCCGCCGAGAGCGCCAGCGCGGTCTTCCCGCAGCCGGTCGGTCCGACGACGTGGACTGGCTGGTCGGCCTCGAGCCAGCGCCCGATGCGAGTCGTCAGGTCCTCGACGGCGTCCGTCGAGACGAACGGCTCCGGTGCTGCCGACTGGGGCGAGCGAAGGACGTCGGTGCTGGCGTCGGTTGTGCCAGTGGCGCCGCTCCCGTTACCGTTTTCCTTCGCTGCCCGACGGCGTTGCTTTTCTGCCTTCCGTCGTTCCTTGACGGATCGGTCGCTCCTGATCTTCCGTCCGCGAACCTTTCGCTTGCGTCCGGAGTCCGAGCCCATTCGTGGTGATCACTCGGCCGCCGATTGCGGCGACGATTCGGGACGCTGCTCGATCTCGAGTTCCTCGAGGTCCTCGAGATCGCCTTCGGAACTCGCCCGTTCTATCTTCGATATTTCCTCCGCATAGTGGAGGAACGTGTCGACCGAGGCGACGACCACGCGGGCCTCGACGGTCAGGAGTTCGATCCCGACGACCGAGACGCGAGCCCAGATGTCGATGACGACACCCTTGTCGAGGATTCGGTCGAGTACTTCGGCGAGACTTGAGGAGTCGGGTCTGCGTTGTGGTGCTGCCATACACCCGGACTATGGACGGGAACTGGGTTCACGGCTTGCACTGCAACTGCAAGCCTATTCTTCGAACTCGATACGCGTCTCTCCGTCCGTGGGTTCGGGCCGAATCGTCGCGACCGATGACCGGTGAATCGTCTGCATATCGACCCCCTCTCGCTCACTGTGCCCACTCGAGCAACCGTGCGTAGACTGGATCGGACTCGAGCGCGGTCGGATCGCCGACCAGCACGAGCGCCCGTTTGGGCCGCGTCAGTGCGACGTTGATCCGCCGATAGTCCTCGAAGATCGGCCCCTCGAGGTCGCCGGTCGCCGTAAACGAGATGACGATCACCTCCTCGCTCGAGCCCTGGAATCGATCGACGGTGTCGACAGTGACGTCGGCGGGGACCGCGTTCGAGATGGTCGCGACCTGCGCCCGGAAGGGGGCGATGACGCCGATCTGGCTCCGGTCGAGTCCCGCTCGCTCGTACGTCTCGATCAACTCGGCGATTCGTTCGGCTTCGACGGCGTCCGTGTATTGCTCGCCGTCACCCTCGACCGGGACGAACGCGACGGGGTCGCGGAGGGATTCGGGGAGAGCGTCGCGGGAGACGCCCTCGAGGTCGTCGAGCGTCCGGCCGGCCACCTCGGGCGTCGCCGGACGCAGTTCCCCGTCGTAGAACTCCCGCGAGGCGAACGACTGGATGCGCTGGTTCATCCGGTACTGGCGGTCGAGCATCACGCCGGCGTCGAGGTGGAGGTCGACGAGGCGCTCGAACAGCGAGGTCGAGAGGTCGTTCTCCGCACGCACGACCGGCGGGAGTTGCTCGTGATCGCCGATCAGCACGAACCGGTCGGCGAGTTCGATGGCAGCGTACGTCCCCGGTTCGGTGAGCTGGGCCGCTTCGTCGACCAGCGCCACGTCGAACGACTGCTCGGCCATCACTCGAGAACCGCACGAGGCCGTCGTCGCCGCGACCACTCGGGCGCTCTGGAGTTCCTCGAGCCGTTCCTCGGGGTCGCCCGACCACTCGAGGCGATAGCGCTGCATGTCCTCACGGACGCCACTCTCGCTGCCGATCCGGACGACGGCGTTGGGGTCGATGCCCGCCTCGTCGAACGACTCGAGCACGGCCTCGAGCGCGTTGTCCACGGCGCGGTTGGTGAACGCCGACAGGAGGACGCGCTCGCCGCGCTCGACCATCTCGGTAATCGCGCGAGCGATGGTGTAGGTCTTCCCGGTCCCCGGCGGACCGTGGATCAGCGCACAGTCCCGGGCGCCGACGGCCTTTCGCACCGCCTCGTCCTGTGCGGTGTTGTTGTCGACGAACGTCTCCTCGAGGTCGTCGAACTCCGGCTGGACGCGACCGAAGAGGATGTCCTTTCGCCGCTGGTCGCCCTTCAGCAGGGCGTCGTGCAGGGCCGTCAGCAGTCGATCGGTCGTGAGTTCGGAGGGGTAGATGTCCAGCCGAGTCACCTCGACGGGTTCGTCGGCGGTCAGGACGACCTCCTCGTCCAGCCGTTCGATGCGGGCGAGTTCGGCCTCCCCGCGAACGGGGTGGCCGTCACTCGCGAGCACCAGGTCGCCCTCGCGGATCTTCGAGGTCGCCGGGGAGCGCTGGCGTGCGCGCAACTCCCAGCGCCCGCCCTCGAGTTCACGCATGCCGTCGAACTCGAGGTCGATGATCGCCCGGTCGTCGTCGGCGCGTTCCTCGGCGGTCTGTTCCCAGAGCTTGGCGTACTCCCGGTGAACCTCGCGGCGTTCCTCCTCGATGGCGCGGTAAAAGCGATCGAAGTGCTCGAGTTCCTCGTCGGGGAGCGCCTGGCTGATGGACCCGGCCTTGGACTCCTGGTCCAGGCGCCCGGAGACGACCATGCAGGTGTCGCGCTCGAAGCAGTACTCGCACTTCGCGTCCGCTTCCTTTCCGGTTGGGATCGACCCCGACATCTCCATTGCTGCGATCTCGTTTCGCAGGCGGACGACGTACTTCAGCAGCCCGTGCCCCATCGAGAAGTCCTTCGCGGGCGTGAGGTCGCCGGTCTCCTCGTCGCGCTCGAGCGCGGAGTTTTTGGTGTAGAGCAGGGTTCCGGTATCGACGGGGTCGCCGTGTTCCTCGAGCAGGAGCGCGTAGCAGGCCGCCTGGACTTTGTCCTTGAACCGGGGTTCCTTCCGGAGGTTTTTTCCGGTCTTGAGTTCGACGGGCGCCCCGCGGCGGATGGCGTCGGCCCGCCCGCGGATGCCGAAGGTTTCGCTGATAAGCAACTGCTCGGAGCGCCACTCGTTTGCTTCGGGGGCGAACGATTGAGACGAGCTGTCGGCAGCGGTCGCCCCATCTTCAGCGGCAGTGGTCGCCCCGTCTTCGGTGGAAGTGGCCGCCCCATCCCCACCCGTAAGCCGACCCTGTTCGAGCCATCCCTCGATGGCCGCGGCGTTCTTCCGGACGTCCTCCTCGACTGTTGCGGGCGACTCGCCGAGCAAACCCAACTCGAGGCCGCGGTCGTCGATCCGTTCGTCGATCGCGGCCTCGAGGTCGCGACCCCGGAGCAGATCGCCGAACACCTCGTGAACGATGGTCCCCCTGACCACCGGGTAGTTGAGCGGGACGCCCGAGAGCTTGTTCAGGTAGTACAGGCGAGGACACTCGACCCAGTTTCGAATGGCCGTGACGTTCACGAGAAAGCTCGGTTCGACGACGACGTAGGACTCCTTCGTCGTCGAGTACTGCGTCTCACCCTGGTACTCGCCCTCCTCGGCGTTCGTGACCAGCAGTTCCATTCCCGGCTCGAGGCGCTCGGCGGATTCGGTCCACTTGCCCCAGCAGGTGACCGTGACTGTAGTCGCAACGTCGTCCGCTTCATCTGTATCGGCCGCAATATCCGTGTCGGCTACTGCCTCCGAACCCGTCGCCTCGTCCTCGAGCGACTCCACGCGAACGGGCACCTCCGCGAGTTCGCTCTCGCCGTAACTCGTCGACACCGTTCGGATCGACACCTCGCCGGCGACGGTTCCGCGTACGTTCACGGCTATTCTGACGGACCCGGGAGGGAAAAACGCTATCGGTCGCTCTCGCGTCGCTCCCACGATCGTTTCTGGCCCGGAAACAGCGTATTACCGGAGTAGTTGCCCACAGAAGGCCGTAACGGTAGAACGGGCTTTTGTCGATCCTCGCCGACCGACGAGACCGTGAGACAGTCGAACCGACGAGCGCCCACCCCGCTCGAGATCATGGCCGATCGCCACGCCGAATCGACTGGGAGCCATCGAACCATGGAGCGTGACCCACGCGACGAGTCGACCCAGATCGCGAACGAAGAGCGGCGGAAACAGACGCCGGTTCTGAGCGCGATCATCGCCGGACTGGGGCTCTGGGTCGCGCTCTCGGGACTCCTCCTCGACGCGGGAGTGACGTCGACTGCGGTCACGAACAACCTCCTCGTCGGCCTCGTCATCGCACTTGCCGCTGGATACAACTACTATCGCGTCCGAAACGACGTCCCGCTGAGCCCAGTCGTCGCCTCTCTGGTCGCCATCCTCGGCCTCTGGCTGATCGTCGCGGCTCCCGCCCTCGGAATGGTCGGCGCGCTGTTCTGGAGTACGTTCGTCGCCGGCCTCCTCGTCGTCGGTCTCTCGGGCTGGACCGTCTACTCGGCTCGAGACGCGCGAACCGTGACCGGGGATGTGCGGTCGCGGTTCTGAGCCCAAGTCACGGTTCGAGGGGAGTTCATTCGATCCGCGTTACGGCTCGAGGGAGGCTCGTTCGACTTCGATTTCGAGTCGCCGCCGTCGATGGGTCGCCTCGAGAAAGCCAGCGGCGACAGCGGCGAACGCGCTCATGGCGACCGCGAAGCCGATAGCGGGGAGGAGCGGTCCGTCGGTGAGCACCCCGACCGCGAGCTGGGCGACCGCGAGGACCACCGGTACGACGACGACGAGCGCGGTTTCGACGGGTGCAGTTCGAAACAGTTCCGTCAACGGGAATGTATCGGTAGCGGGCATACGAAATCCGTTCTTACCGGACACCGGAACGGGGGTTTCGTAGCTCTTGTGGTTCTCGAGCGATCCCGAAACCGATCACGACACGGCGGTTCAATCCCGCGTTTGTCTGGAAACGTCGCCTTACGCGGCGGACGGGGCGCGGGTCGCCCTGACCGACACGTATTTTCTTCCTGGCGCGAATCTTCGAGTATGCGGATCCGTGACTGGCAGGACGTGCTCGAGGACGTCGTCGAACGGGACGTCGACCCCGAGGGCTGGCGCGCGGTCGCCGGCGACCGTGCTCGCGGGGTCGGTGAGGACATGTACCTCGCCCACCCCCGGGTCGGGCTGTTCGTCCTGAAGACCTATGCGAAAAACCCCTACGAGGTCAGGGGCGTTGGGAGCCGGGTCGCTCGACGGCTGGACGACGAGATTGGTTCGTACCTCCCCGATGAGGAGACGCCAAGCCGGTTCGCCGTCCAGTCCCCGCCGGAGGACGAGGATCACGCCCAGTCGGTCGCCAAACGCCTCGAGACCGTCGTCCAGACGCACGCCGACGCGCCCACGCGGCCACAGGACTTCTTCGACGACGTGATGGGCGCCCTCGAGAGCCCCGCGTTCGGGCCGATGGCCTACGACCAGTACGACCGTCCCGACGAACTCGAGGGGCTGTCCGACGAGTTCCAGGACGTCGAGAAATTGCTGGATTCGGAACTCGAGGACCTGATCGAGGAGGACGCGGTCGATCGCGGGTTCATGTAGCGAGCGCCGTCGTCATCTATCACGAGAGACGTTAGCGAGAAAACTCGAGGAGAACGGTTAACAAGATACTTGACGAATACAATCGACGAGGTCGAGCCCGTCCGTCAATCGGTCGTCACGGTCTCCTCCGGCCCCCCGTCAACAGGCGCGTCGGCCCACGCCCCGTCCGCGAGGTCGATCGCCCCGGTCCACTTGCCGACGACCGACGAGACCGCGAGGTCGCCGGTGACGTTGTTCGTCGTCGCGATCCGACCGAGGATCGGGTCAACGCCCGCGACGAAACCGACGATTTCGAGCGGCAAGCCGAGCGCGTTCAGGATGACGGTGAGCATAATGAGCCCGGCCCCGGGAACGCCGGCCGTCCCGATGCTGATCAGGATCACCGTAAAGAGGACGAGCACCTGCTCGCCCAGTCCCAGCGAGATGCCGACCATGTTAGCGGCAAAGACGGCCGTGACCGCCTGCCGGATCGCCGCGCCGTCCATGTTGATCGTCGCCCCGAGGGGCAACCCGAAGCCGTAGACCGACTCGTCGATTCGCAGGTTCTCTTCGGCGTCCGTAATCGTGACGGGCAAGGTGGCGGTTGAGGATCGGGTCGTGAACGCCATCAGCATGGCATCTTTCGCCCCATTGAGGAAGTCGAGCGGTGACTGCCCGAGAATCCCGATCGTCATCACGCCGAGGTAGGTGACGGTCATGTGGATCACGATACCCACCGCGATGACGCCCACGAGCGCGCCGAGTTGCACGATCGCACCGAGTCCCTCGGTCCCGATCGACGCAGCCATCAGCGCGAAGACGCCGACGACGCCGTACTCCAGGACGCCCCAGATGATCTTGAACAGCGCCTGCGTTCCGGCCTCGATGAACGCGAAGAAGCCGCCGATCGCCCCCTCGACGGATTCGTCGCTCGTGGCCTCGCGGACCGACGTCAGCGCGAGCCCGAAGACGATCACGAAGAAGATCGTCGCGAGGATGTCGCCCTCCACCATCGCCCCGAGCGGGTTCTCCGGGACGATCCCCAGCAGGACCTCCGTGACCGTCGGTGGCTCAGCCTCTCGAGCCTCGCCACCGGTCAACTCCACACCGGTGCCGGGGTTGAACAGGTTCGCGACCGCGAGGCCGATGACGGCCGCAACCGTCGTCGTTGCGATGTAGAGCCCGACCGTGAGTCCGCCGACCTTGCCCAGCCGAGACGGCGTCAGTTTGCGGATCCCGCCGAGCAGCGTGAAGACGATGATGGGGATGATGAGCATCTCGAGGAGACGCAAGAAGAGATCCCCCAGCGGGCTGAGAACGCCTGCTCGCTCCCCGGCGACCGCGCCGAGAGCGGTGCCGAGGACGAACGCGACGGCGATGCGGTAGATGAGTGGGACGGATCGATACGTGCTCCACAGGCGCCGGTGAATCGGCGCGCGGGTCTGGCTCATTGGCTTCGTTTCTAGCTGAGGCTATCAATCGGTGTCGCTGTCGGTGAGATTCTCCGCCACCTGTGACGGTGAACGCCACGGGAGCCTACCCCGCGGTTCACTCCGCTGCACAAAGAGTCACTCACTACTACGCGTAAAAAGCCCTTGAGCGTTACGGTGGTTTTGAACGGTACCGTCACACCTTGTACCCCTCGGATTCGACGAATACACGGATAACACGATGCACACGCTGTTTCCCACGCGTCTCGAGACGGACCGACTGATTTCCGAACGAATCAGCCACGAAACCGTCGACCCGTTTGAATTGTACGCGTTCGTGAGCCGAGATGACTGGCAAATCGATGCGACCGAACACATGCCGTGGTTCCGACTCCAGCGACTCGACCAGGTCGCCAAGTTCGTCGACCGGGCCGAACAGCAGTGGGCCGACCGCGAGCGGGCGCGGTACCTCCTTCGATCGAGCGACGAAGAGGGCGACATCGTCGGGACCACGGCCTACAAACCCGAGTGGGACGCCCGCCGTGCCGGATCGGATATCGTCCTCGCACCGGCGTACTGGGGCCGCGAGTACGGCCTCGAGCGGGCCTCGGCGTTCGTCGAACTGACGTTCGAGCGGTACGACCTCGAGGCGTTTTACACGACCTGCGCCGCCGATAACGAGCCGTCCCGACGGATGATCGAGAAGTACGTCGGGAAGTACGGTGGCCGCCACGAGGGACTGCTGCGCCAGCACTCGCCGCGGCCGGATGGGTCGGTAACTGACCAACATCGGTTCACCATCGTGCGAGAGGAGTACGAGGAAGCGACGATGAAACTCGAGACGCTCGACTTCGACATCGAGTGGGAGATGCCACCAACTCGAGGCAGTTCCGGCGAATAATATTATAGTATAACACTACAGAGTATATATTAATAGGTTACCTGCGTTCGAACGACGTTCCGTCTGACCGTGGGGCCGCGGGGCAGCGAGGCGGTGGCGGTTGCAAGCCCAACGACCTTTTGGGCGAACCGTCAACCACGAACCGGTGAAGCCTATGTCCGAAGAGACAGATCACGGCCGAGACGTCGAACTGGCCAAAGAGGATCCCGAGGCGGATGAAGACGAAGAACTCACCGAGGAGGAAAAAGAGGCCCGCCGTCGACGAGCCGAAGAGGAGCGAAAAGAGGACATCGAACACGGGTCGACCAAGCGCGAGAACGAGGCGCTCGAGCAGGAGAACCCGGACAATCACCGGGACGAACCGCCACACAACAGCTAACGGCTACCAGCATCGACGAACAGCGACGTACCACTCCGCCACCACCAACCAGGCCCGCCGCTCGAGAGAGTCAACAGCCATTTCGACGCCGCACCGTTCGGTTACGCGTCGCGAATCGCTCGAGCCATCTGCTCGCTAAAACTCGCAGATAACGGTACCTCTTTTACTCGCCCACGCCACGCCTCGAGTATGACCACGCTCGGGCTGGTGATCGCCCAGTTCAATCGCCCGATCACCGAACGGATGGAAGCCGCCGCCCTGGAAGCCGCCGAGGCCGCCGAGGCCGACGTGTACGACGTGGTGTCGGTCCCCGGCGTCTACGACGCGCCGCTGGCCGCCGACCGACTCGCCCGCCTCGAGGCCGTCGACGCCGTCGTCGTGATCGGGACGGTCATCACCGGCGACACCGACCACGACCAGGTGATCACCGACGCCGCCGCCGGCCGCCTGGCCGACGTCAGCCTCGAGCGTGATACCCCGGTGACTCTCGGCGTCACGGGTCCCGGCATGTCCGCCGCGGAGGCCCGCGAGCGCGTCGAAAATGCCGCAAAGGCCGTCGATGGAGCGCTCGCCCTCGTCGAGGAACTGCCAGCAGACGAACCAGCCGACTGACGTACAGCGAAACCCACCACAGCCAAACCCACAGCCATGACCATGGAATTCACTGACCGCGTCTCCCGAGTCGAACCGTCCGCAACCCTCACCATCTCCGCGCTCGCCACCGAACTCGAGGCCGACGGCGTCGACGTCGTCGACCTGAGCGTCGGCGAACCGGACTTCCCGACTCCCGAAAACGTCGTCCAGGCCGGCAAGGACGCGATGGACGCTGGCCACACCGGCTACACGACGCCCGCGGGCCACCTCGAGCTTCGCGAGGCTATCTCGGAGAAACTCGCCGCGGACGGCCTCGATCACGGCCCGGACGAGATTATCGTCACGCCCGGTGCGAAACAGTCGCTCTACGAGATCGTCCAATCGCTGATCCAGGCAGATGACCAAGTCGTCCTCCTCGACCCCGCCTGGGTCTCCTACGAGGCGATGGTCGAGATGGCCGGCGGCTCGCTCTCGCGAGTCGACCTCTCACCGTACGACTTCCAGCTCGAGCCAGCCCTCGACGACCTCGCCGAGGCCGTTTCGGACGATACCGACTTGCTGATCGTCAACTCGCCGTCGAACCCCACGGGCGCGGTCTACTCGGACGCGGCGCTCGAGGGCGTTCGCGACCTGGCCGTCGAGCACGACCTCACGGTCATCTCCGACGAGATCTACAAGGAGATCACCTACGGCGTCGACCCCACGAGTCTCGGAACCCTCGAGGGGATGGCCGATCGTACCATCACGGTCAACGGCTTCTCGAAGGCCTACTCGATGACTGGCTGGCGGCTGGGCTACTTCGCCGGGCCAAAAGACCTGATCGACCAGGCCGGCAAACTCCACAGCCACTCGGTGTCCTCGGCGACGAACTTCGTCCAGTACGCCGGAATCGAGGCTCTCGAGAACACCGACGATGCCGTCACCGAGATGGTCGAAGCGTTCGAGGACCGACGAGACCTGGTCGTCGACTTGCTCGAGGACCACGGCGTCGACGTGGCCGTCCCGGACGGCGCGTTCTACATGATGCTCCCCGTCGACGACGACGATCAGGCCTGGTGCGAGGGCGCCATCGAGGACGCCCACGTCGCGACCGTCCCCGGCAGCGCCTTCGGAACGCCCGGGTACGCCCGCATCTCCTACGCGGCGAGCGAGGAGCGACTCGAGGAGGGAATCGAGCGGCTGGCGGCCGAAGGCTACCTCTGATCGGCCTCGAGACGGCGCAGCCGCCACGTTTTTCAGCCACACACCTAGTTTTATTGATATTGTCTCCGTAGCGAGAATATGGCTCTCGAGAATCGTCGATCGCTGACAGCCGTACAGATCGCCGGCATCTACGCGATCGTGAGCGGGCTGTGGGTCGTGCTCACCGATCGGATCCTCGAAGCACTGTTTCCGACGATCGCGGCCATGTCCGTCGCACAGACGGCAAAAGGGCTCGTCTTCATCCTCGCCTCGACGGCCATCATTTACGCTCTCGTCGCCCGGAGTCGGCGCGAACTCGAGGAGACGAACCGCCGCCTCAATCTCGCGCTTCGACACTCGAGCGTGCTCCACCGCGTGCTCAGGCACAACCTTCGGAACACCTGCAACGTTATCCAGGGGACCGCCGAGACGCTCCACGATCGAACCGAGGACGTCGACGAATCCCTCGATATCATCGAGGACGAAGCCGAGCGGCTGGTTTCGATTGGCGACAAATCGCGGTCGCTCGAGTCGGTGATCGAAACGGGCCCACACTCTCGAACGGAAGTCGATCTGGCGGAGATCGTCGAAGAGTACGCCGAGATCTATCGCAAGCGGTACCCGTCCGCCCGGATCGAAACGGACGTCCCGGAGACCGCCCGTTTCGAGGCACACCCGAAGGTCGAACTCGCCGTCGACGAGTTGCTCGAGAACGCCATCGTCCACCACGGATCCAACGAGCCGACGGTGCGACTCGCAGTCGAACAGTCCGCGGACGGGCACGTCGCCTTCGAGATCGCCGACGACGGGGTTGGCATCCCGGCTGCCGAGCGCGAGGCACTCGAGACGGCTATCGAGGATCAACTCGTCCACGCCAGCGGCGTCGGCCTCTGGCTGGCCCAGATTCTCGTCCTCGAGTCGGGTGGGACGTTCGAGGTCGGCAGCGCCGGCGCCGGTGGGACGACCGTCCGTGCCGTGTTCTGACTACGTTTGGTCCTAGCACCCATCGGCAAGAACTCGAGCAGAGGCCCGGACTCGAGCGCTTCGGGACCTGACTCGAGCCGTTGCCCGAATCCTGTAACCTGAATCCCGCTACCCGCGGCGCCGAAGAATCCGCTCGACGATCAACCGCGTCGACAGCAGTTCGTCGTCGTACTTCGGCTCTCGCCCCGACGCACGCTCGACCGTACAGTCGATGCCGCGGGACTCGAGTTCGGCCTCGATCGCCCCGGGGTCGTGGTGCTGGTCGTGACCCAGCGCGATCACGTCGGGGTCGAGTTCCTCGATCGGCCGGAAGATGTCCTTGCGATCACCAAGGATGGCCTCGTCGACCACCTCGAGGGCAGCGACCAGTTCCCGGCGCTGTCGGGCAGCACAGATCGGCGCCTCCTTGTGGTCGACGTTCGTCGGTCGGGCGACGATGACGACGAGTTCGTCGCCCATCGCCCTGGCCTGCTCGAGGTAGTGGACGTGACCGGGGTGAAGGAGGTCGAAGGTTCCCTGCGCAACGACGAGTGTCCCGTCGGATCGATCCTCTCGTCCCCGGATTCGTGCCGTTCGGTCGGTGTCTCGCGTGTCCGTCATGGTAGTCTCTCACCGTCAGTCGCGTTGGTGCCGTCACTGCTCGTCGCGTCCGCCATGCTTGCGTTGCTCACCGTGTTTACTGTGCTCCCCGCGCTCGTATCGCTCGCTTCGATTGCGTCGCTCATCCGCGCAGCTCCTCGTCGATGTCCGCCTGCGTGAAGTCGAAAAACGACTCGCTGTCGGGTAACTCGACGTCGATGACCTCGAGGTGCGTCCGCCGTCCCTGCGAGTCGAACGCCTTCCAGTCGTTTCGCCGATAGGGAGCGCCGATGATGACGTGCACGCTGCCCCGGCCGAACGTCTCGAGGTCGGCCTGGCTCGGCCGGATCACACCGTTCGGGTGGGAGTGAACGCTGCCGAGGGCCTTCACGTCGTTCGGAATCGAACTGGTCTGAACGGTCGCGCTCACGCTGTTGGACTCGGTTCCGGGGATGATCAGCACGTCGGTGATGACCAGTCCCTCCTGGTCGAGTCCCAGTTCCGTGGCCTCGGTCCCCCGGAGAAACCCCATGTACTCGTCGGGGTGGGCAGCCTCGGAGGACTCGAGGGCGAACTCGAGGGTTTCCTCGGCGATACCGAGAATCTCGCTCGAGCGAAAGAGCGCGTCCAGCAGACCCATGCCCCTACGTCCGGCCCTGACATTGCTAAACGTTCCGGAAGCCGATGCCCGGCGTCCCGGGTCGGTATCTCCGGCGGTCCGAACCGATACCGGCCGTGGGTTCTGCGCCCGTACCCATCGAAAGCGCCCACAGATCGCCTTGGCAAGCGTTATACGCGGCGAAACCAAACTACCGTCACCGATGACACGTGACTCCGCCGGAGGTTCCGGCGACAGTGAAGACGGAGATGTTTCCGTCGTCTACGATCTCGCTCCCGATTGCACCGCTTCGGACGTCGAACCCGACCGCCCCTACCTCGCGTCGATCAACGGCATCGTCGAGTACGGCGTTTTCGTCGATCTCTCGGAGAACGTCTCCGGCCTCGTCCACGAATCCGTCCTGGAGGGCACCTTCAGCGTCGGCCAGGAACTCGCCGTCGAACTCGAGGAGGTTCGCGACAACGGCGACATGGCCTTCCAGCCGGCCGACGTCGACCTCGAAGAGGACGACTACGTGGTCGAACCCGTCGCCCACGACTATCCCCTGACCGGGACCGACCGCCTCGAGGCGAACGTCGGCGAACAGGTTCATCTCGAGGGCGAAATCGTCCAGATCAAGCAGACCGGCGGCCCGACGATCTTCCACATCGCCGACGAGTACGGCGTCGTCCCCTGTGCCGCCTTCGAGAAGGCCGGCGTTCGCGCCTACCCCTCCGTCGAGGTGGGCGACATCGTTCGCGTTACCGGGACTCCCGAAACCCGCGAGGAGAGCGTCCAGATTGAGGTCGACGGCCTCTCGAAACTCGACGGCGAGGACGCGACCGAGGCCCGCGAGCGACTCGAGGCCGCCCTCGAGGAGCGCGCCCAGCCCCACGAGGTCGACCCACTCATCGACTGGCCCGCGTTCGAGAAACTCCGTCCAAACCTCATGGAGGTCGCGACCCTCCTCCGGCGAACCGTCCTCGAGGGGCGACCCATCCGCGTCCGTCACCACGCCGACGGCGACGGCATGTGCGCAGCCGTTCCCCTCCATCTGGCCCTCGAGAACTTCATCGCCGAGGTGCACCAGGACGAGAGCGCGCCCCAGCACCTGATCAAGCGCCTGCCCGCGAAGGCGCCGTTCTACGAGATGGAAGACGCCACGCGCGACCTCAACTTCGCACTCGAGGACCGCGAGCGACACGGCCAGCAACTCCCCCTCGTCCTCATGCTCGACAACGGCTCGACGGCCGAGGACGTACCCGCCTACGAGACGCTGGCCCACTACGACATCCCCATCGTCGCTATCGACCACCACCACCCCGACCCCGACGCCGTCGGCAGCCTGCTCGACGCCCACGTCAACCCGTACCTCCACGACGAGGACTACCGGATCACGACGGGCATGCTCTGTGTCGAACTCGCTCGGATGATCGACCCCGACCTCACCGACGACCTGCGACACGTCCCCGCCGTGGCCGGCGTCTCGGATCGATCGAAGGCCGACGCGATGGAACAGTACCTCGAACTCGCCGCCGAGAACGGCTACGACGAAGACCGGCTGCGAGACGTCAGCGAGGCCCTCGACTACGCCGCCTTCTGGCTCCGCTACAACTCCGGCGATCACCTGATCCAGGACGTCCTCGAACTCTCCGACGCCGACGAGGACCGTCACCGACGCCTGGTCACGTTCCTCGCCGACCGCTCCCGCCGGGACGTCGACCGCCAGCTCGACGCCGCCATGAACCACGTCGAGCACGAGCGCCTCGACAGCGGCGTCCACCTCTACCGGATCGACGTCGAGAACCACGCCCACCGGTTCACCTACCCCGCCCCGGGCAAGACCACGGGCGAGATCCACGACCGAAAAATCCAGGAGACCGGCGACCCGGTCATCACGGTCGGCTACGGGCCCGACTTCGCCGTCCTCCGCAGTGACGGTGTCCGCCTCGACATCCCGCGGATGGTCTCGGAACTCGAGGAGGAAATCCCCGGCGGCGGCGTCTCCGGCGGCGGCCACCTCGTCGTCGGCTCGATCAAGTTCGTCAAGGGCAAGCGCGAGGCAGTCATCGACGCCCTCGTCGAGAAGATGGCCGCCGCGGACATCGACGAGGCGCTCTCGAGCGCGGCGCCGCTCGAGAACTAGTCTAGAAGTAGATCCGCTCGTCGTCGACCGATTCTTCTTGCTTCCGCTGTCTTTCTCCACTCCGACCCTCGAACGCGAGCCGATGCCACCCGAGTACGCCCGCGGCGACCACGCCGACACAAACCGCACCGAGTAATTCGAGCGGGACGGGAAGCGGCGTCGTGTCCTCTCCCTCCCAGTCGGCCTCGAAGACGGTCGTGTAGTACGACGCGACCGACTCGCCGTGGAGAGCCAGGACGACTTCGCGATTGTTCCGCAGCGAGTTCCGGTTCCAGTTCAAACTCCCGAGAACGACCGTGTCGCCGTCGACGATCACCCCCTTCGCGTGAATCTTCTCGAATCGCTCGCCAGGTTCGACGAGTCGAGCCTCGAGTGGCAGGTCGTCTCTCGCCGCGGCCGTCTCGAGTCGCTCGATTACCTCGCGATTCGCCTCCTCGTTGTACCAACTGGCGTCGAGGAGGACGCGTACTTCGACGCCGCGTTCGGCCGCCTCGATCGTCGCCTCGAGCGCCGACGCGTCGTTGCCGATGCTGGCCTGAGTGACGTCGATCGACTCCTCGGCGCCCTCGAGCATCTCGAGGAGCCGACCCTCGGCATTGTCCGGTGCGAGCAGGAGTTCTACTCGCTCGAGAGCCACGGGTTCCGGTTCGTGGACGGTTGGATAGGTCCCGGGTGCTGGATCGGGCTCGACGAACGTCGCGGATTGCCGGTGCTCGGCCCACGGAGTGACGTCCCAGCCGTCCGCATCGGCCCGGAAGACCGCCTCCAGGTCGCGGGCGAGCGTACGATTCTCGACGACGATGCCCCAGCCACGACTCGAGGCACCGCCCAGTCCCGATGGCGACCAGTTTTCGGTGGTGACGAGGACCGTTTCGTCGACGACGGCGTACTTAGGATGGTGGTATCGATACCGCGCTCGAGGGCGCCCTCGAGCGCCGTCGCGACCTCCGGAGACGTGAACGTGTAGCCGGCGAGGCGAATCCGGTCATCGGCGTCCGTGATTCGTTCGCGTGCGACGTCGGGTGCATCCGGCAGGACGAACGCGGTTCCCGCCGTCTCACCGTAGGCGGCTACAGGCAGACAGGTCGCGCCTCGAGGCCACCACGCGTCCTGGTCCGGAGTGGTGGACGCGGCGGTCGCGTCCGGCTCCGACCGGTACCAGACCCTGGCCGTTCGCGCCCGGTCGTAGGTGACTTCGTCGACGAGCGTGCCGTCCTGGAGCACTCGGAGAATGTCCCCGTCGGCCGCCAGCCGGAGGTGTCCCTCGAGTTCGAGCACCTCGAGGGTCGTCATCGACGCCGTCTCGTCGGGGTCCATCGAGAGCGCGACCGGACCCGAGACCGTCGCGTTCGGAATCGCTGCCGTCGTGTGACCGTCGGTTACCGTCCAGTTCTCGAGTCGCGTTTGTGCCGGCACCTCGAGGACGAAGAACTCGCCGACATTGCCGTGGGTCGTCGGGTTCGGATAGACGGCCGAAACGTGTGGTTCAGTTCGGGGTTCGCTGTCGGACGTCTCTATCGCGTCGGAGAGATGCCCATCGCCAGAAAATGCCGTTGCTGCCCGAACCGGACAGGCCCGGCTGTCGTCGCGTGTGTCCAGCGACCGATTTCCTGTGAACGTTCCCGAGAACGTCCCGGGAATCCCGACTCGGCCGTCACTCGAGTCGACGAGGAGGTGACGGTGGCTCGCCGACGAGTCGACGCTGGCGCTGGCGGTGCCGACGGTGCCGACGGTTCCTATGGTTCCAACGGTGACGGTACCCACCGAGGCGGCGAGAAGCACGATCACGAGGAGGACGACCAGGACGGGGCGCACGGTCGGCTCTGGCCGCGCGTTCGTATATAAACTCTCGTCCTACGGCGACGGCGAAGAAGGTTTGGACAGGGTCTCGGTCTCAGGCCGTCGGCTCGAGCGCCGGCCCCGCCTTCTCGGCTTCGGCCTGGACGAGGTAGGCGCGGTCGTCGTCGTACTCGAGGAGTGCCTCGAGGGCGTCTTCGGTGCCGATCCGGTTGAGCGCCCAGGCGGCGGAGGCGCGGGCGGTGTCGTCGTCGTCCTCTTCGAGGAGGTCCGTGAGCGGGGAGATCGCGCGGGTGTCGCCGATCAGGCCGAGCGCGCGTGCGGCGGCGCTTCGAATCTCGCCGTTCTCGGCGACGAGTTGATCCGCGAGGGGCTGGACGGCGTCCTCGGCGCCGATTTCGCCCAGGGCCTTGAACGTCACCTTCTGGAGCAGCGGGTTCGAATCGTTGTCGACGTAGTCGACGAGCGTCTCGACGACCTCCTCGTCGGCGACGCCGATCTTGCCGATGATGGTGATCGCATCCTGGTCACGACGGGTCGCTCGCTGGAGCATCGGCTCGAGGGCTTCCTCGGGGCCCATTCGTTCGAGAGCCTCGAGGGCGTGTTCCTCCATGAAGTCCGAGTCGAACGTCTCCAGGGACAGCAAGATCATGTCGACGTTGTGTTGCTTCTCGTGAACCTTGAGGGCGTGCCACTCCGGCGGGTAGTCCTTGACGTGCTCGAGGACGTCGTAGAATCCCTGGGCGCGGAGTTGCTGGCGAACCGAGAGGTCCTCCCAGGCTTGAGCGTCGTCGATGCCGTCGGTGAGCGCCTCGGTGGCCTCGAGCAGCGCCGCGATGTCGTCGGCGTCGTCGTCGGGATCGAGGTCGGCTTCCTCGACGGCGACGCCGGCGTTCTCGAGCGTGGCGGTCAGCTGAGCGATGGTGTCCTCGCCGTCGGCGAGGCTCAGGTTCGTCCCGAGAACCTCGTTGACGTCGGTGACGAAGGTTTCGACGACGTCAACCAGTTCGGACTCGCCCTGTTCAGTCCAGCGCGTCTCGGCGATTTCGCCCTTCGCGTCGTCGATTTCGGCGACGACGTCCTCGGCGTAGGGGCCTCGAGCGTCCTCGAGGTCGGTGGCGAGTACGTCGAGGTCGTCTTCGAGCGACTCGTCTTCCTCCTCGAGGTCGGCCGCTTCGACGTCCGCCTCCAGGTCGGTGAGTGCGGCCTCCACCTCGTCGAGATCGGACTCGGTTTCGGCGTCCTCGAGGGCAGCCTCGACGGACTCGAGGCGCTCGCGGAGTGACTCGACGGTGAGTTCGTGTTCGTGTTCGTCGGCCGTTTCAGACTCCTCGTCGCTCATGGAACCACCCGGTGACCCGTCGACGTGCGGTGACGCAGTTCCGTCTTCATACCGGAGAATCGTGTCAGGATGCTCCTAAGCGTTTCCATCTGGCTACGGAGTGCGCCACTCGAGGTATGATTGTGAAGCGTGATCGATCGGGTCGTGCCCTCGATCTCCCTCGTCCGCGTTCTCGCCTTCCCCCTCGCCCTCGCGCGTCGGCTACTCCACACCAGCGGCACGCTCCTCGACCGGATGGGGCTCCTTGCGCCAGTAGAACCACGGACTCAGCGTCATGTAGGCGATACCGAGCGTGAGCAGGGCGTAGGGGAACGTCCGGCCCGCGGTGTTCGGGACGAGCATGGCCAGCGCGTGCACGACGCCCATGATGAGCGCGTCTCGAGCCAGCAGGTCGGGGTACCGAATCCGCGAAACCATCAGGTAACAGAACGCGCCGGTGACGGCGAGGACGAGCCAGGGGTCGTCGACGGGGTGACCGGCCAGAATCGCCGCACCCATGATCGTCGCCGCGAGCGTCGTCTGGATACCTTCGGTGTAGTCGTCGGCCGTGTCGTAGGCCGTGTAGAGGCCGAGTCGGGCGACGGCCATCGCGACGAACAGGGCACAGACGGCGGTGACGATCCCGAGTTCGACGGACACCGCTTCGAAGCCGATTCCGAGTCCATCGCTGACGACGACGAACGCGAGCACGGCGGGCGCGATGGCGAAGGAGGCCACGTCCGCCAGTGAGTCGAGGTAGGGGCCGGCCGCCGTCCCGCCGTACCGGCGCGCGAGAATGCCGTCGAGTCCGTCGGCGATCGCCGCGAGCAGGATCAACCGGGCGGCGAGACGAATGTCGACGAACGCGACGACGACGGCGACGAATCCGAGGCCCGCGTTGGCGATGGTCACTGCGTCGGCGATTCCGAGTCGGCCGACGAACCGGGGCAGCATACACCCGGGTTCGACCGGCAGCGCTCTTACGTGTTTCCGTTTTGCCCGATTCCAGCACAGCGGGAGCAACCGAGCGGGTTATGTCTCGCCTGTCCGAACGTCCGGTATGCACCGGCGCGTTTACCTCGCCACGGCTGGCAGCGCAGCCCTGGCGGGGCTCGCGGGCTGTACGGCCGTCGGGGACGTCGGCGAGCAGGTCTTCGGCGAATCCGAGTACGACATCGGAATGACCCGAAACGAGTTCCTCCCCGCCAAGTACGAGACGACCGGCAGCGAACCCGTCGTCTGGAAGAACACGAGCGAGTCGATCCACACCATCACCGCGATTGAGGGAAGGCTGCCCGACGAGGCCGAGTACTTCGCGACCGGAGACTACGACGATCAGGAATCGGCCGAGGACGCCTGGCACGACAATCACGGCGGCGCAATCGGCATTCGAGAGACCTACGAGTACACGTTCGAGATTCCCGGAACCTATCACTACATCTGCATTCCCCACGTCGGCGGTGGCATGGTCGGCCGCGTCGTCGTCACCGAGTGAATCGCGATTCGCCAGTGCGCTTTTCGAGGTCGCTTCGCACAACTCGCACAACTCGAGCAAACACCCGGCACACAGCCTACGCACCGCTATAGCCGAAGCGCTCGAAAAATCGATCGACAGGGAGTCTACTCGTCGACGGCGACGTCTTCTTCGTCGACGTCGACCGCGGTCGCCTCCTCTTCGGCGACTTCCTCGGGGTGAGCCTCGAGCGTCGTCTTCTGGATCTCGACGCGTCGAAGCGGGTAGATCGTCTTCGCCTCGCCGTAGATCGCCGAGGAGAGCCGTCCCTCGACGATGCTGTCGATGAGTTCCTCGAAGGTCCGGTCGGTAGCGGCTTCTTCGACCATCTGAACCATCTGCTGGCGGATGGCCTTCTCCTGGCTCGCGTCGGCCTTCTTCGTCGTAAAGGCAACCGGCTGGATCTGGAGGCGGTAGTCGTCGGTCGTCAGGACCGTGACGTAGGCCTCGATCTTCGAGGCACCGCGGCGGACCAGCGAGCGCAGGTAGTCGCGAGCCAGCGAGTGCTCTTTGAACTCCGTGTACGCGGCGTCGCTACCGACGTCGTTCACCTGGAAGGTGAGCTTCGTGTTGTTCTCGCTGGCGTTGTTCGTGAGTTCGCCGAGCGTCGTTTCGATGGTTCGGTCGTAGACCTGTTCGGGTTCGTCGGCGGGGGTCTCGCCGAGCTCTGCCCGGTCGAACTGCTCCGGGGCGAGCACGGTGTACCACCGCTTCTCCTGTTTCGCGCGTGAAACTGATCGTTCGCTCATTGTGTGTTAGTATCTGTGTCGTTCGTTCGTCCGTGCTGTGCTACTGTCGCGACGTCCGTCGCGACGTCCAGGTTGACGACGTAATCGTCGACCGTCGAGTGGAGGCCACCCGTCGTCTCGCGTTCGATCCGCGTGACGATGGCCGTCGACCCGTCTTCTGCCGACTCGAGTCGCGTCGCCATCTCCGACGTGTTGTCCGGAGCGATGGCCGCCGCAATCGTCGCCGAGTCGCCTGCCAGTCGCGTCCGAATCGTCGCTCGTCGCGTCGAGCTCGGCTCCGTCATAGGTGCTCCCTCACTGCCGCGATGACCGTCTCGTTGTCCTGCTCGCGGTCGCCGTATCGCAGCGTTCCGCCACGCCGACCAACGTCGTACGCCGTGCCGATCTCGAGGTCGCGAGCGACGGCCTCGAGAGTCGGCCCGAAGCCGCTGGCGTCTCGCGTCGCGAGCGCTGCTTCCCCGTCTCCGAGCGCGAGTACGGCAGGCTCGGGTGATCGGTAGGCGAGCACGAGGCGGGCCGCCGGTCGGACCGGCGCGTCACCGACGTCGACGACGAACAGGCCGTCGTACCGACCCGTCGATGCGTCGTCGATGGCCGCGTGGACGCGTCGTCCACAGGTCCGCCAGGCCTCGAGCGCGGGCTTTCCGGCCTCGTGGCCCATCGCGAGGGCCACGCCGGTTCCGGCCTCGAGCGCTGCCGTCGCCTCGAGGACGTCCGCGTAGCCCTCGAGCGTGGCGAACGGTCGGCCGTCGGTGATCGCGTACGGGCGAAGGAACCGCCCGATTGCCGTCGCGGCGTGTTCGCTGGCGTCGTCGTCGCCCACGACGTCGAGGGCGACGGCCGAGCCAATCGTTCGGTGGGTGTTTGGGTCCAAGTCCGGGTCGATAGCGTCGCCGTTGTCGTCACCGTCGATGGCGACGTCGACCCCAAGTCCCTCGAGCGCGTCCACCACCGCGCCCTCGTCACCCGACCAGGGCGCGAGACAGCCCATCGAGGCGGCGAGGCCGTCGACGACGTCCGCAGTCGGAACGCCGACGCCGGGTCGTCGCTCCAGTTGACCGCTCTCGAGGGCCGACTCGAGCACCCACTCGGACTCGCCGGCACCGGGTTCGATTCCGGCGGCGATCGTTCCGGCGAGGGTGAGCACGGGGTCGGCTGACCCCTCCAGGTCGCGGGCGAGTTCGGCCGCGGCGAGCGTCGCCGGGCGGGTCTCGGTCTCGAGGGAGACGACGTCCGCTGCGTCGGCGTCGGTGTCGGTATCGGTATCGGCGCCGGCGTCGTGCGGACCGATCGCGACCGACACCGTTCCCGGCGTGCGATCATCACTCGGCTGCAGGCGCGCCGTCCGATCACCGATCGTCTCGCCGACCGTCACCTGGAACGGCGTCTCGCGGTCGGTGAGGGTTCTGGCGAGAAGGCCGGCCGCGGCCAGTCCGTCGCCGTCCGCCCGCGTGACAATGCGGACGAAGTCGGCACTCTCGAGACGCTCGAGCGCCGGTGCCGACGAGGCGGACGAATCGACCTTGGCGCGACCTTCCATCGTCATCTACTCCTCGAGCAGTTCGACGGCCGCGTCGTAGGAGTACGCGAAGTCGGGGTCGATCTCCGTCCCGCGGTAGTACGAGACGAGGCGTCGAACCTTCGACTCGGTGTTCTGCAGGGCGCGCTTGTTCTGGGCGTCCTGGGGGTTCGCTTCGACGTGCTCGCGCAGTCGAATCGCTCGTTCCATCAGGTTGTGGAGGTCCTCGGGGAGGTCGCCTTTCGCGTCGTTCTCGTCGAGGATCTCGGTGACCTTCTTGCCGGTCGCCAGCTTGACGTCCGGGATTGGCGTCCCCGTGACGCCCTCGTCGCGAAGTTTGAGGCCGATCTGACTCGGATCGTGCCCCTGCTCTGCCAGTTCGACGACGCGAGATTCGATCTTCTCGGCGTCGACGTCGCTCCACTCCGGTGGTTCGTCTGCCGCCGGCTTGTCCGAACCGGACGTGCCACGGCGGCGGGTGTGCATTCGTGCCATTGGTCGAGGATAGGAACCGCACTGACCGCGAGGCGTACCGTTGCAACTGTCAGCTCTCGCTGGATGCACTTCCGCAATCCCGAGTCACCCGACAACTGCGGGGTGACGAAGTCAGATTTGCGGCCGTGCGCTTCCCACTTCCTTCTTCTCGGTCGGAGGCAAAAGCGTTGCGACCTGCGGCTCGCACTGTCTGGACTCGGTAGCGCTCCGATCAGGCCGGAGCCGCCGGGCCGTCCCGTACTTTCGTTTCGTCCTCCGCGTCGGCCCGCCCGAGTAACTCGCGGAACTTCTCGGAGCGCGCTTCGATCCGCGCCCGGGTCTTCGCATCCGGCGAGTGATTCCGCGACTCGAGCAGGAACGTCGTGATGACGACGGTCTTCACCCACGGTTTGAGCAACCCGGTGTAGACGGTCAACACGATGGCCCCGACGACGAGCCAGCCGGCGAACTCGATCGTCGTCGAGAGGCCACCGAACGCACCCGCTAGGGGCGTGAGCGCCAGGAGGAGCGCCCCCGTGACGGCGTACATTCCCACCACGATGAGGAGCGTCGAGCCCAGGACGGACTTCCAGGTCTTGGCGTACAACACCAGTCCATCGCCCGCGGCCTGCCAGCGGTTGTCCTCCTCGGTGACGAACAGGTGAGCGACGATCGCCTCGTCGATGTAGGTCGCCGCGAGCGCCAGGGCCCGCCCCAGGAGTTCCACGATCTGCTCGAGGCTCGGGGCGAAGTCGACGAGGTTCGACACCGACAGGAGGCGACGGTTGAACTGCTCGAGCACTCCCTTGACGACCTGATCGACGGCGAACAGGGCGCTGGCTTCGGTGAAGTTCGCTTTGACCTGCTCGATCCCGTAGGTGACCTGATTCGGCGGAACCTCGCCCGTGTCGATCACGTGGGCGATGACGGCGATGTGTCCCGCCTTGACCAGGTAGAGGACGTACCTGACCAGGAGCCGCCATGCCTTCACGAATAGCGCGAGCGCGACCAGGAGGCCCACGATGGCGATCCACCCCGAGATGGTCCCCGCGTCGACGAACGTGTAGGCCATCCAGCCGATGGCGCCGAAGTAGAGGAGCGATGCAATACCGAGTGCGAGCCCGATGCCCAGTCGGAGGAGGACGAACGGAAACGTCTGGAGGTAGATGCCCGTCGCCAGCCTGAAGTGTAGTTTCATACACCGGCTCTGGCTTCGGTACGGTATTTAAACTCGAGGAGCGGGCGGGTTTGGATTGTCGGGTGGAGGAGGGCTCGAGCGCCCGAAAACCATGTGCCAGCGTAGCGTCCCTGCGGAGAATTCGAGGGGTTTATCTATGCCCGCCGGAAAGCAGAAGGTGCGTACGAGGGCTTGTAGATCAGCGGTAGATCACTCCCTTGGCATGGGAGAGGCCCCGGGTTCAAATCCCGGCAAGTCCATGTGTGAATTTTCAGCTCGTTAAATCCTGAATTGCTTTTCCTCTTGGTTTACGTACACAATACTTGAAGCAGGAATCAATCGCACTCTTCTTCCAGATGTTGGCTACTACTTCCAATCAGCCAATTCTTGCAGGTCACCATCTAAGAGTTCCTCACGACGTTCCTGTAGAAATGATAGTGCCGCTTCGATATCGTGGTCTGCACCAATCCTTTGCCACATGTACGTCCCGGTCCCACTTGCTACCTGGGTGCCGAATTCCCGTTCAATCCCTTCCCTCACCTCGCTAGATGGGATTCCTTTCCAGGATTCTGGAAGATAGGGGTCATCCGATTTCCTGGGAACGACTTTATTCAGAGCACAGTAATTCATAGCCATCTGTGTCTTCTCTCCTGCCTCGTGATAATCCGTGATCCGTTTTGGCATATCTGAGCAAATCACCTTTTGATACATAATATTGGTGAATAATGGTGTAGAACTGAAGATAGTGGACCGAGTAGTAGTCCGTCTCTGGTCGATCTCGAGGAAACCCCTTTTAGGGGCCCTCGAGCCAACACGCCACAAACCCAGTTAGAACACCGACAGTGGATTGACAGTCCAAAAACTCTATGCGATGGGAAACCGAGTGGACGCTAAATGGTGTCACATCATGCAACGTGGGAAGATACTGAGGACGGCTACAAAAATGGGGAGATAGGTGTCTTCGTTACCCCCACACACGCCGTTTCGAAAGACAGGGTGGACTACGCTCGAGTTCGCGACACGGAGGCAGACACAACCGTCTACTCAGTTTCGTTCCGGACGGGGATCGAATCGGGGTACGAGAGACGCAAACCGCTCGTGGATTTCGAAGACCCGCGGACGGCATGGGAGTACGCGAACCTCGCCACCCATTACATCGAACACGCTCACATAGCCGAATTCGCCGTGTTGGAACTACAGGGTCGAGGGACGCCGACGGACCAGAACTGGATCCCAGACGGGGTCGTTGCAGACATGGCTGCGGAAGCGGTAATGCGAAAGATGCTCGGCCGCCACGAATCCCAGTTAGATGACGCGCTCGAGCGTGTACCTGCGGCGATCTCGTAGCTGCATCTACTCTGTCCTCGCTCCTACCAGTCGTCTCACGAACGTCGGTCCGTGGTGGAACGGTTCGACCAGGAGCGCCCCGTCAGAACCAGGCTACATCGCACCCCTTCGAGCTCGACGATGTTCCGTCCGAAATACCGACCTGGACGCGAAATCGGAAAGCCAGCGCTCGCGCCGGTTGCTCTCGAGAAGTCCCCGACCCCCGTAAAATCCCTCAGTTACTCGTTCAGATGCGACCGGTACCCCTTGGGCTCGAAGCCGCGCCGACAGATGACGCGCTTTCGCCCGACCGTGATCGCACTGACCTGATTGTCGTCTTCCATCTCCTCGACGACTGCCGAGAGATGTGATTCCTTCCATCCCGTTTCCTCCAGGATGGTCGTTTCGTCGACGCGCCCGCCGCGTTTGACGAGGAGGCGAAGAACTTTGTCCTCGTCAGCGATTTCGCGATCGCTGGCGCCGTATTCGACCTGTTCGGCGTAACTCAACGTCTCCTTGTTCTCTCGAGCGGCCGGTCCTGTGGTCGGTTCCTCGGGGGTCGCATCGGGATCGGAGGGCGTCCCGGAAGCCGACTGGCCGTCGACCGATTCAGCGTCTGCAGTCTCCGATCCGAAGAGGGACGAAAGACGGTCTCGAAGTGAATTGAATACCATTTGTGTGATCACCAACCTCGGTTGATATCGCTGATAGGATGTGCTCCTACCTTTCTCTTGTGCTCGCAGGATTATATGTGTCCGGTGTCGAGTCGCTTCTCGAGAATTGCATCGAGTCCGACATCTCCGCTGGCCACGGTTTGGCGATCAGCCCGCCGGTCACAGGTCGGCTCGAACGGCCCTGACGATCTCGTCGACGTCGAACGACTCCTCGCTGACGTCGAAGACGACCGCGTCGTCGACGCGAACGACGAACACCCCGTGGTCGCCGACGGTGAGCGTCGCCGACTCGAGTTCGCCGCCGAACGATCGCATAACGGCCGCCTGGACGTCGAGCGCGCGGTCGAGAAAGCCACAGGGGTGACAGTACTCGATCTCGAGGGAGGTCATGTCACAACTGGCGTTCCGGATACGGAAAGTGGTGGCGGCCCCAGTCGAACTCAAAACTCCGGACGCGAACGCTCCTCGAGTCGGCCGTAGGACGCCACGAGTTCCGACAGCGAGTCTGGATCGGCCACGGTGTGGGGAGCCGTCAGCGGGGAGACGCTGATTCGACCCTCGGCGACGGCTCGCCGGTCGGTCCCCTCGGGGTCGGGGATGACGTCGGGGTCCATATCCTCCCAGACGCGGTCGTGGAGGGTGACGCCCGTCTCGTGGCGACTCGCGTCCATCTCGTAGCGTTTCGACGGGCGCGTGAGCTCGAGCGGGGCGAGGTCGACGCTCTCGGTCGCGCCGTCGGGCATCGGGGCATTGACGTTGAGGTACGCGACCGTCTCGAAGACCCCGGACTCGAGGCCGCGTTCGGCGAGGTAACGGGTCGCGTCGGCGGCGAGGACGTAGTCCTCGGTGGTCGTCTCGACGTCGGTGAACGCGAGGTCGCCGGTAGGGATGTACATCGACGCGGCGATTGCGGGTACGTCGAAGAACGCGGCCTCGACAGCGGCGCTGACGGTGCCCGAGCGCCCGAGGACGTACTCGCCGAGGTTGGCGCCTTTGTTACACCCCGACACGACGAGGTCGGGATCGGTCGGGCAGAGTTCCGAGAGGCCGGCGACGACGCAGTCGGCGGGCGTGCCGTGAACGGCGTAGCCGAGGTCGTGCTCCTCGACGTCGACGTCGTTCGAGAGGGCGCGACCGATGGCGCTCTGGTCGGTGGCCGGGGCGACCGTCGTCACGGTGCCGAGGGCGGAGAGTTCGTCGTACAGCGCTCGGAGGCCGGGGCTGTCGATCCCGTCGTCGTTCGTCAGCAGAATCTCGAGGCCGTCGTCGTCCCGGTCCCGGTTCCGGTCCTGGTTCCGGTCTCGATGTCGCTCGCTCTCGCGCTCGCTCATACCCATCCGTCGGCGTCGTGATCGAAAAGTGCTCCGTTTGGGGAACGTTGGACCTCCCGGTTCGGCCCTGTCAGCCGATTCACCCGATCCGGTCGACAATCGTCTCCTCGTCGACGACGAGGTTGTACGCGCCCTCGTCGTCGTTCCAGAGGACGAGCACGTTCTCGAACGCGAGTACGTCGCCGTACTCGGCCTCGAGCAGGGGCCGATTGAGCGCGGTTTCGTTCGTCACGACGGCGTAGTGGTCGACGGCCTCGCTGCCGTCGCTGATCTTAAAGATCGGGTTCGGTTTCCGGTCGTCCGCATCGTGCTCCCGGGGCCTGCCGTCCCCTCCACGAGCCTCGCTCAGGGAGTGGCTCAACTTCGCGGCCGTCAGGTCGATCCGATTCGTGACGTGGCGTTCCATCTCGGCCATCTTCGCCTGTCCGCTCCCCTCGAGCCCGATCGCGATCCGTCGGGTTCCGTCCCGCCGGAGAATCGAATAGGAGAACTGGACGTCGACGTTGACGAACTCGCCGGCCTCCGCACCCTCGCCAGCCGCTCGGTCGAGCTTTCGCTGGAACGACGGCACCTCGAGGTCCGGGTGGACGTCGAACGACCAGCCCCGATCCGTGGGCGATTCGCCGCCCCACAGCCGAACGGTCGGGCCGTAGACGGTGACGCCGTCGGCCTCGAGGGTTCGCTCGAGTTCCCGGAGTTCGATGCTGGCGTTCTTGTCGGCGGGCGCCATCGCCACCAGCGAGCCGTCGGGCGCGAGCCACTCGAGCGCCCGTCGAAGGACGGCTTCGGGGTCCTCGAGTTCGCTGAGGACGTTACAGGCGAGTACGAGGTCGAACGCGGGGTCCGCGTCGTCCGCGTCGGAGTCGCGACTATCGTCCAGGGACCCCGGGTCGAACGACTCGATGGTCGTTCGATGGATCGTCGCGTGGACGTTTTGCCCCGTCTCCTCGAGCAACGCCTCGAGCACGTCGGCGCCTTCACCCGGTTCAACGGCGTGATAATCCACCAGCGAATCGTCGGGGAGGAATTCGAACAGCCCCAGCGCGGGGCCGCCGACGCCGGCTCCGACGTCGAGCACGCGCAACCGTCGCTCGAGCAGCCCTCGTTCGGCGAGGTCGTCCAGGGCGTACTGGATCGCTGCGTAGTAGCCCGGCAGGTGGTAGATGGCGTAGCCGGCGGCGACGTCCTCGTCGTAGGAGACGGACCGTCGCTCGAGGTACTGGGACTTCATCCGCCGAATCGTCGACCGGAGGAGCGAACCCGAGGGGCCTTCGTGCCAGTCCACGCCGTAGCGGTCGACCAGGTTCTCCTCGAGACGGGTGACGTACCGCTCGGGTAGTCGATGAACGGGATCGGTGGTGGCCGCCGACCGCGGCGGCACCGGTTCGTCGCTTACGGGGGCGAACGTCCCGTCCTCGCGCTCGACGAGGCCGAGATCGAGCGCCTCCTCGCGGAGGATCTGGGCGACGACGGCCGGGTGTGGTTCGCCCTCGACGTAGCTGCTGATCTCCTCGGGATCGATCGGTCGGACCTGGCGCAGGTACTTCGCGTTCGACCGGATGGCCTCGCGCTGGTCGGTCACTCGCGGTCACCTCCGTTTGCGCTCTCGGCGTCGTTTTGGACGCTCGTTTCGCCGTCGTTCTGGACGTCCGTTTTGCCGTCCTCGAGTCGGTCTCGGCCACTCCATCGGTCCGCCGCCTCGTCGTACAGCGACTCGAACGCCTCGCCGTCGGCATCGGCGATCGCTCGAGCGGCCTCGGCGACGGCGTCGGCGCCGTCGAACGTTCGCTGGACGTCCGCGTACACGCGGGAGCTGCCCCCGGTGACGTAGGTCGCGAGTCGCTCGAGGTCGTCGTAAATCGGCGTCTGGAACCCCTCGGGGACGCGTTCGGCCGCCAGGGCGAACGACAGGATGGCGGCGTGAGCCGCCGCCTGGACGGACTCCATCGCCTGGTCGTGTTCCTCGGGCGTGGTCTCGACGAGGCGGTTGCCCGCTGACTCGAGCGCCGACAGCAGCGAGTCGGTGACCGGCCCCTCGCGGGCGCGAACCGTCGCGATCGACCCCGGCGCCCGCTCGGGGGCGAACAGCGGGTGCAAACTCACTCGCTCGAGGTCGTCGGCGTACGCGGCCATCGCCTCGAGCGGGGTCGTCATCACGCCGGTGACGTCGAGCACGGCGCGTTCAGCCCGCCTCGCGTGGCGCTCGATCGATGCCTCGACGCGACCCATGGGGACGGCCACGCAGACGGCGTCGTAGGTCGTCGTTCCCTCGAGGTCGGCGGTGGTGCCGCCCACGGTTTCGGCGGCGCGCTCGGCAGCGTTCTCGTCGACGTCGGCGAACGCCAGCGTCGCGTCGACGGACGGATCGTCGGCTATCGCTTCCCCGAACCACGTTCCCATCGCGCCGGCGCCGACGATCAGAACCTCCATTGGGGACCGCTACCCGTCGCCGGCGCAAAAACGGTTCGGTGGGCGGCGGCCCGTCGCTCGAGTCGGTGTGGGGCGCCGATCGAGTCGCTCGGCTGGTTTGGATGCACCACCTCACTCGAGTCGGTTCGGCACGACCACCTCACTCGGTTGATTCGGCCTGCGCTCACTCGCTCGGTTCAGCGCGTACCGATGGCTCGAGGTCGATTGGATAGTCGGTGAGGTTCTCGTAGCCATCTTCAGTGACGACGACGAGGTCCTCGATGCGGACGCCGCCGACCGCCGGGTCGTAGATGCCGGGTTCGACCGTGACCACGTGGCCCACCTCGAGTTCCTCACCCGAGGGCGAGAGACTCGGCGATTCGTGGATGTCGAGACCGACGCCGTGGCCGGTGCTGTGGATGAATCCCGTTTCGGTGCCGGGATCGCTCCGGAAGGTGGCGTAGCCGGCGTCCTCGATGACGTCGCAGACGGCGTCGTGGACAGCCGCGCCGGTCGCGCCGGGTTCGATCGCCTCGAGGCCGGCCTCGAAGGCCTCGCGGGTGACCTCGTAGCGCCGGCGCATCTCGTCGGTCGGATCGCCGCGACAGAACGTCCGGGTCATGTCCCCGAAGTACTTCGTCTCCTTGTCGCGCGGGAAGATGTCGACCACGATCAACTCGTTCGCCTCGAGCGGGCCGCTCCCGCGGTCGTGGGGATCGGCGCCGTGTTCGCCGCACGCGACGATGGTCTCGTCGAGCGAACAGCCGTTTCGCAGGAGCGCGACCTCGATCTCCTCCGTGACGCGCTCGCTGGTCAGGGGCTCGCCCTCGTGGTGGAGGACGCCGTCCTCGACGTCTGCCCCGGCGATCAGGCTCTCGGCGACGGCCATCGCCGCCTGGTTCGCCCGCTGGGTGCGGTGGACGTGCTCGACCTCCTCGTCGTGTTTGACCGAGCGAATCTCGCCGACGATTCCGTCTGACTCGACGGTCACCTCGAGGCCGCGCTCGCGGAGGCCGTCGGCCGTCCCGGTCGGGAAGCTGCGCGGGACGGCGACCGAGGCGACCTCCCGGTCGTCGAGGAACCGCTCCAGGACGCGGAGGAACCCCTCGTAGCGGCCGTGCTCGGCGATGAGTTCCTGGGAGTCGTACGTCGCATACCGGGTGACGGTGTCGGCTCCCGACTCCTTGACGGCCCGGCCGTACTCGAGACCCGAGACGAGCAGGTGGACCTCGCCGTCGGGCGTGACGAGCGTCTGGTAGGCGTCGGGCGCGGAGAACCCGGAGACGTAGCGCTGGTCGGAGTCGGTCGCGTCGTCGTCGATGAGGTAGGCGTCGAGTTCCTCGTCGGCGAGGAAGTCTGTGAGCGGTGACAGATCGATCTCCATGCCAGAGCGTGGGCGTGCCGCGCTAATAATTACCGGGAAAGCGGAACGGTGCGAAGGCTCGAGCGCGGGAAAGCGGAACAGTGCGAAGGCTCGAGCGCCGCCGTCGGCACCGCAGGCTCGAGACAACGAGCACGCTCGCGATCTCGAAAACCCGCTCGAGAATCGGCGGCGACGGCGACACGCCGGAAAACAGCCCGGAACCGGCTCAGTGTCCGAGCGACGGGTCGTCGGGAAGCTGTCGTCGCTGACGGGCGTAGCGCGGGTGCTCGCCCGCGTACACGTGATCGAACATCGTCTCGGCGTCGGGGTCGGACTCGGATTCGGCCGTCTCGACCGCCGACTGGACGCGCTCCTCGGCCAGCTCGCGAACGGCCTGTTCGTCCTCGTCGGACCAGCCGACGGTCGACTCGAGGTACTCGCGGGTTCGCTCGAGGGGGTCGGTCCACTCGTCGGCTTCGTCCTCGTCCCGGTAGACGTCAGGGTCGTCGGTGGTCGTGTGCGGTCCGCGACGGTAGGTGACGGCCTCGAGGAGGGTCGCACCGCCGCCGTTCCGCGCGCGCTCGAGGGCCTCGTTCACGACGTCGTAGACGGCCAAGACGTCGTTGCCGTCGACGCGGACGCCCTCGATGCCGTAGGCGTCGGCCTTCTGGGCGATGGTGGCACTCGCCGTCTGGCGCTCCCGTGGCACCGAGATGGCGTAGCCGTTGTTCTGACAGAAGAAGACGGTCGGCGCCTCGAAGACGCCCGCGAAGTTGAGGGCCTCGTGGAAGTCGCCCTCGCTCGTGGCGCCGTCGCCCAGGCTGGCCATCGAGACGACGTCGTCGCCCTTGAGATTCGAGGCCATGCCCATGCCGACGGCGTGTGGGAGCTGGGTCGCGATGGGGATGGTGATCGGGAACGTCCGGAGGTCCGCCTCGTCCTGGCGGTCGACGTAGTTTCCTCGACCCATCAGGTGGCGGATGACCTCCGAGAGCGGGAGGCCACGCGAGAGGTACATCGCGTGATCGCGGTAGGTCGGAAAGAGGTAGTCCTCGTCGCTAAGGGCCATCGCGGCCCCAATTTGGGCGGCCTCCTGGCCCTGCATGGGGGCGTAGGTACCGATCCGCCCCTGTCGGTGGAGGCTGATCGCTTTGTCGTCGAACGTTCGGGCGAGTACCTGTGTCTCGTAGAGTTCGAGGAGCGTCTCCTCGGAGTGGGTGAGGGAGTACTGTGGACCCTCGTCCTCGTCGGCATCGGCTTCGAGTTCCGGCAACACACGAACGATTTCATCGACGTGACTGGCCATAGTAGATTCCAACGGTCTATCAGGGAAGATGCTGTACTAGCTAATAAATGATGGGCTTTACCCCGGTATGGTAAAGATACGCCAACTATCCTTAAAAGAGCACAACGATTCGTCGAGAATAATCCGAAGATTCGGGCAATTTTTGACGATCCGTCGACCTCGCCTCGTTCCGGACGACGGATTCCCAACAGTTAGGCTACCGGGACGACCTACTCCGGCACATGTCCACGTGGATCGGCGACGTATTCACCAGTGACCGTGGTTGGAACCACCTCGAGGCCCTCGTCGACGTCGGCAATCGCATGACCGGCTCGTCGGGCGAACGCGAGGCAGCGGAACTGACGCGCGACGCGCTCAAGGCCGCCGGCGCTCGAAATGCGAGACTCGAACCCTACGAGATTCAGGGCTGGGAACGCGGCTCGAGTGCGATTCGGGCGGACGGCCTTGAACTCGAGTGTATCGCGCTTCCCCGCAGCCCCTCGGCGTCGGCAACGGCCCCGCTGGTCGACCTCGAGTACGGCCTCCCCGAACAGTTCGAGGACGCCGACCTTGAGGGCGCGGTCGTCATGGTTCGAAGCGACATTCCGGACTACTACGACCGGTACGTCCACCGGCGCGAGAAGTACTACCACGCGGTCGTGAACGGGGCGGCCGGATTCGTCTACCGCAATCACGTCGAGGGCTGTCTCCCGCCCACGGGAAGCGTCGGGACGCCCGAAAACCCCGTCGGCGAGATTCCGGCCGTCGGCGTCTCGAGCGAGGTTGGTGCCAGGCTGGCCCGGCGGTTCGACGGCGAGGAGATCGAGGTCGCCGTCGAGGCCACAGTCGAGGACGCCGAGAGCCAGAACGTCCACGCTGAACTCGGTCCCGAGACCGACGAGCGCGTGCTCGTCACGAGCCACGTCGACGCCCACGACATCGCGGAGGGCGCCCTGGACAACGGCGCCGGCACCGCGATGGTGGTCGAACTCGCGAACGCTCTCGCCGCCCGCGAGGACGACCTCGAGACGTGCGTCGAGTTCGTCGCCTACGGCGCCGAGGAGGTCGGACTCGTCGGCTCAGCACACCACGCCGACACCGCCGACCACGACGAAATCAAGGCCATCGTCAACAACGATGGAGTCGTGCGCGGACGGACACTCTCACTGACCACCCACGGCTTCGACGCCCTCGAGGAGGTCGCCGACGAGGTGTCCGACCGCTTTGGCCACCCCATCGAGACGATCCCCAAACTCGGCCCGCACAGCGATCACTGGCCGTTCGTCCGGTGGGGCGTCCCCGGCACCCACGTGATGAGCACGTCCGACGAGGTCGGTCGCGGCTGGGGCCACACCTTCGCCGATACGTTCGAAAAACTCGAGAAACGCGACCTCCTCGAGCAGGCTATCCTCCTCACCGAGTACGTCGTCACGCTCGCGAGCGACGACGTGACCACCGAGCCGAAGTCGACCGACGAGATCGTCGAACGACTCGAGGCCGAAGATCTCGCCGAGGGGATGCGGATCACCGGCGACTGGCCCTACGACGAGTGACGGCGAGGGTGGTGTGACCGCCGACACGTTTGGCGACGACAGCGACGGTGAGCACGACGAGGACGACGGCGAGTGCGACGGCGGCGCTCGGAACCGCACGTTTTTGGTCGATCCCCGGCAACAGAGTCGTATGGACGAGGACGGGTTGACGCTGGGCGACGCGCCCCGGATCGGGATCGTCGCGGACGACGTGACGGGTGATTCGACTCGAGCGGCCGGCTCCGGCACGATCGCCAGCGGGAACGGAGCGACGGACGAGAGCGCAGGGGCAGGGGCTGGTGAACGCGAGGAGGCACTCAAAGACGCGCTCAGCGCATTCGACGGCGATTTCGAAGTCGTCACCGGATCGCCAGACGAGGTTCACGACGCCGCTCCGGACCTCGTCGTCGCGGTCGGTGATCGCGCACTCTCGTCGCTCGCCAGGCTCGAGAACGCCGTCGACGCGCCGATCCTCCCCGTGGCGACCAGCGCCGGGGTCGCTCCGGTGGCCCTGACTGACCTTCGGGAGGCGGTCGACGCTCTTGCTCGCGGCGACGCGACGATCATGCGCCACCCACTGGTCTCGGTCGTCGCCGACGATTCGGTCGTCTCGAGGGCCGTCTTCGACGTCTCGCTCGTCACCGACGAACCGGCCCAGATTTCGGAGTACAGCGTTCACAGCCGCGGGAGCACGCTCGCGGCGTTCCGCGCGGATGGCGTGGTCGCGGCGACGCCGGCCGGAAGCCACGCCTACGCGGCCGCCGCCTCCGGCCCCTCGCTGTCGGCGGCCGTGGACGCCCTCTCGGTGGTCCCGATCGCCCCGTTCACCACCCGAACGCGCCACTGGGTGGTGCCCGACGACGACCTCACGCTCGCCGTCGAGCGCGACGAGGTCGCCGTCTCGCTCTGTGTCGACGATCGCTGTCTCGAGACGATCAGCGTCGGTGCGTCTGTCTCGATCCGGGTCGAGCCCGAACGCGCGCTCGCGTGTCTCGAGTCGCCGGTGAGTCGTGGGCCGTTCGCTGGCCCGCAGCCCTAGTCGGCATCGACCGATCGTGCTATACCTGCCGTAGCAACCTCACGAATAGCGTTTTCGCCACTCGAGCGCTCTCGGACAGTCGCGCGCGACATTGGAAAAATTCTAATGCACGAACCACTGTGTTTCGAGTATGTTATCACCAGCGCTGCTCGGCCCGGTCGACGTCCTCGCCGAGGAGGTCGTCGGCGGCGTCATGCTCATCGAGTTCGTTCTGCTCGGGCTCGTCGTCGCGAACCTGTTCGTCCGCGCGGTCGCACACCGCCGAACCGTCTCCGTGGCCAGCGAGGAGGACCCCGAAGCGATCGCACGCCCACTCATCCTCGACGTCTCGTCGTTCCTGATCGTCCTCGGCGGCTTCTACTATCTGACGGTCGACCTCCACCCCGGGGTCATCTTCACCTCCCTCGCCATCACCCTGCTCATCGCGGACTTCTTCGAGTTCGAGGCGCGCCTGGTCGAAGCCCGCCAGGAACTGCCCCTCGAGCGACCCAAGGCTGCGATGACGGCTTCGGCGGTCGCCCTCGCGTACATCGCCTACCAGTCGTTGTTCTTCCTGCTCGACCCGTTCTGGGACTCGGTCGCCTGGTAGGCCGTAAGCCCGTCTCTGAATCGGCGTCTGCGTGCCGATTCTACCCCCGATTCGCCATCGAGGAGCATCTGGTCTCGCGGCCCCCGCTCTCAGTAGTGCCGCTTCGAGCAACTGTGGAAGCACTCGAGTGCCCCACGGTCTCTGAAGACCGCTCAGAGATCGTTTCAGATAGCTCGCTCAGAGACCGTTCCCCGTCTCTCCTCAGAGACCGTTCCCTGTCTCTCCTGAGAAACCGTTCCGGATCCGCGCTTCGGCGGCCTCGAGCGCCGCTTCCGCGTCGAAGTCGGCGACGATGGCCTCGAGTGTCGCCTCGTCGGCGTCGGCCAGATCCCGCGCGTGGGCGGTGATATTCGGCACCGCCCGGACGATGTTGTCGACGACCGGCACGTCCGCCACACGCGGGGATCGCGAGAGCGGATTCAGGTCGATGACGATCTCCGTCTTCCCCATCGCCTCGAGCGCTTCCGCCCGGTCCCCGTCCTCGAGCGGGACCAGGACGACGTCGGCCGCGTAGATCCCGTCGGCGTCGACCTTCGCGCGCTCGTGCTCGAGACCCGGAATGTGGGCGTCCGCCTCGATCCCCTTGACGTCCTCGGCGCCGTGCTCGCGGAGGTGGCCCGCGATGGCGTCGATGCGTTCGGGCGTCCGGTTGAAGAGGTTGACCTCGAGGTCGGCGTCGACGGCGTCGGCGAGCGCGACCATCTCGGCGGGGACGAGCGCGGCGACGTTGCCGTTGATCGAGAGCACTGGTCGGTCGGCCAGCAGGAGGTGGGCCGCGGCCGCTCGTTCGGCGTCGTCGGCGCTCGGGGTCGTCTCCTCGCCCAGGAGGTAGTCGAACGCGCTTCCGCGGCCCTCGGCGTGCATACCCTGGAGGTGGGTGATGCCCTTCTCGATGCCGCGTTCGATTCGGTGCCGGGTCACCAGGTCGGTGTACCGGGGGTGGTCCTCGGGAATCTCCGACTCGTCTTCGACCTCCGCCGGGACGGTCTCGTGGTCGCTCACACCGGTCACCTCGAGTGGGTCGGACAAAAACGACGCGATTGCGGGCTTCGAGTGGGACCGATACCGCCACCGACGCCGGTCCAGACCGGGGAACGGTAAACGGTGGCCACCATTTATGCCAACCTGCGCCGTCTCGAGGCACATGCGCGCCGTACGACTCGAAACCCACGGTGGACTGGACGTCCTCGAAGTAGTCGACGCCGACTGCCCCGACCCGGGGAGCGACGAACTCCTCCTCGAGGTCGCTGCGGCAGGCGTCAACCCCGTCGACACCTACTTCCGGGACGGGTCCTACGAACCAGTCTCCCTGCCGTTTACGCCCGGCGTGGACGTCTCGGGAACCGTCGTCGAGACCGGCGACGCCGTCGAGGGCTTCGAACCGGGCGACCGAGTCTTCGGAACCGGGATCGGCAACGCGACGGCCCAGGGGAGCTACGCCGAGTACGCCACGATTCCGACCGACCGCGTCGTTCACTTGCCCAACGGCGTCGACGCTACGCAGGCGGGCGCGGCCGGCGTCGCCACCGTTACCGCCTGGCGGGCCCTGATCGACCACGCCGCCCTCGACCCTGCCGAGTACTGCCTCGTCCACGGCGGCTCCGGCGGCGTCGGTCACGCCGCCGTCCAGATTGCCGCCGCGGTGAGCGCCCGCGTCCTCACGACCGCGAGCCCCGACTACCACGACGCCCTGGCCGACCTCGGCGCCGAGACGGTTCTCGATTACGGTCGAGAGGACCTCGCCGACGCCGTCCTCGAGGCCAGCGACGGCGGCGTCGACGCGATTCTCGATCACCGCCTCGACGACTACCTCCAGTTCGACGCCGACGTGGCGGCGACCGGAGCACGAGTGGTCGGCATCGGGGAGAACAGCCCCGACCCCGGCTTCACGAACGACGGGGCCGCCCGGTCGAAGGACGTCAACTACCAGTTCATGAGCATGTTCAATACGCCCGACCTCCGCGTGCCACTTCGTGGGGTCGCACACCTCCTCGAGACCGGGAACCTGTCGATCGAAATCGCCGAGACGTACGGGCTTGAGGAGGCTGGCGAGGCCCAGCGTGCCGTGATGGAAGACAGCGTGTTCGGGAAACTCGTGATCGAACCGTAAGCTCTCGCCCGTTCCCGATCTCGGCCTCGTTCTCGAAATTCGTCTTCGTTCTTGCTTTCGGCCTCGAGAGACTCATCCCCCTCGAGCGAACCGAACGCTCCGAAGGAGAATTCGCAGTAAAACGAAATCCGCCTCAGGGACCGGCGATCACTCGGTGAACGTGATCCAGCCTTCTGGTGCGTGCGATTTCACCGCCATCATCGCCTCCCGAGCGTCCGTCCGGTGCTTGTAGCTCTGGGTGCTCTCGGCCAGCACGTCGCCGTAGGTGTCGATCAGCCGCCAGACCCAGCCGTCCTCCGCGCGGTGGAGTTCGAAGGAGACACTATCGATCTCGAGGATGCTCGCGTTCGCGATCAGCCCGCGGACGTCCTCGAGGGCCGCCTGGGCGGACTCGCTCGAGGCGTGGCCCTCCGACCCGACCGCGACGGTGCGTCCGTTCTCGTCGATCAGCCGCCAGCGCCACCGCCCGTCCTCGTCGGCGAACAGTTCGAAGGAGGCGACGTCGAAGTCGACGCGACCGGCGATGGGTGCTCGACGCCTGACCTCGTCGACGACGGACATCGCGTCCGCCTTGGTGCGCTCGGTCTCGACGGCGCTCGCGAGTACCTCCCGATCGGCATCGATGAGTTCCCAGGCCCAGCCGCCGTCGTCGGTCAGCCGGATGGCTGCCGTTTCGATGGTGAAAATCGGCGCGTCGGCCGCGCGCGCTTTCAGGCCCTTGACCGCGGACATCACGCGACCGCGCGAGTCGTACGTCCGGGTGGCGTCGGTGACGATCGTCCGCTCGCGGTCGAGGAGTCGCCAGCGCCACTCGCCGCTCCCGCTGCCGTACAGCTGGACGGAGACGTCGCCGACGGTCGTGGGCTGGCCGTTCGCTGCCGTCTCGCGGACGTCGTCGATGGCCCGCTCGAGTTCGTCGCGAGTTGAGGTCTCCTCGGCGGACACAGCGACGGTTTCGCCCGATGGAAGCACGAATCGCCACTGCCAGTCCTGGTCGGCGTAAGTCTGG
The DNA here is from genome assembly GCF_042663665.1 of Saliphagus sp. GCM10025317. NCBI lineage: Archaea > Methanobacteriati > Methanobacteriota > Halobacteria > Halobacteriales > Natrialbaceae > Saliphagus > Saliphagus sp. GCM10025317. Next base: position 1,015,907 of record NZ_JBHTAQ010000007.1, on the reverse strand, counting down.
AAGATGGCGTCGTCCATCGTCCGGACGCTCGAATCGAGATGGGCGAGCAGGCGCTCCATGGCTTCTTTGGCCGCCGCCCGCGTCGGGTGGCTGGCCGGGTCCTCCGCGACCATTTTGCCGGCCTCGTCGATCAGCCGCCAGCCCCACTCGCCGTCCTCGGTGAAGATTTCGAACGCGGCTGTGTCGATCTCGAGGAGTTCGGCCTCGGGCGCCTGCTCTTTGAGCGTCATCATGGCCTCCGCGGCGTCCCCGCGGGAGGTGTGTTCCTCACCGGAGTCGGCGAGCACGTTGCCGTCCTCGTCGATCAGCCGCCAGCGCCACTCGCCGGAGTCGGCCTCGTAGACCTGGAACGCGGCGTTCTCGAACTCGATGAGATCGGCCTCGCTGGCCTGCTGGCGGACGCGTTCGATGGCGCTCCCGGCAGCGTCCTCACCGACGTGGGCCTCGGTGCTGGCCGCGATGACCTCCCGATCTTCCGTGACGAGGCGCCAGTGCCAGTCCTGGGTCACCGACGGTTCGTCGGTACCGGTCGATTCGTCGTCGATGCCGTTGGCGCCGTCAGCGTCGTCGGCGTCCACGGGTTGCAGTTCGCCGCCATCCGCGGCGGCCATCCGGTGGGTCGGATAGATCTCGTACTCGGCATCATCGATCTCCACGACGGACGCGGCCGCCGCGTGGCCGGCGAACGCGGTGGTCTCCTCGGTGGTCGCCGCTTCGCTCTCGTGAGCCGACGGGCTGTGTGCGACGACGTGTTCGTTCTCGTCGACCAGTCGCCAGTTCCAGCCGTCTTCGGCCTCGGATTCGTAGCACTCGTAGGTCGGTTCGCTCGCGACGGTCACCGACGCCGACTCGAGTTCCGAGAGGAGCGCCTCGACGCCGTCCTCCGCGGCGCGCCTGGTCTCGAAGTCGGTCGTCGCCCGGGCCAGTTCCTCGTCGGCCTCGTCGACGAACCGCCAGGTCCAGCCGTCGGCCTCCTCGAGGAGTTCGACGCCGACGTGGTCGACGTCGAGCAGTCGCGCCCGGTCGAACCGCTCGGCGAACGTCTGGGCGGCCGCCTCGGCCCGATCCATCGACGCGTAGCCCTCCTCGCTCTCGGCCAGCGGACGCCGGTCGTCGTCGAGCAGTTGCCAGTACCACTGGTCGCGCCGTTCGGTGTAAGTGAAGGCCGCGCCGTCGATCTCGATCACGTCCGCGCCCGGACCGCGGTCCTTGAGAAAGCTCACCGACTGTTCGGCGTCGTCGCGTCGGTCGAACTCGCTCGCGCAGGTCCCCACGACGCTCCCGTCGTCTCGAGCCAGCGTCCACTGCCAGGTCCCCTCGCGGTCCTCGTGGAGGCGAAACGCCGAAGTCGTCAGCTCCATCAGGCCCGCCGAGCCAATCTGGGATTTGACATTCTCGATGCCCGACTCCGTCTCCGGACGGGTGACCGCGCTAGACACGCTCTCGGCGAGCGCCTCGAGGTGGAGGACGTGCCACTTCCAGTCGCCCTCCTCGTCGCGGAAGACGGCGAATTGGGCGCCCTCGAGGGAGTCACCGGTCATGATCGGGGGCTCTTCCGTCGCGCCTTCTTCCGCGACGAACATCCCCTTGCGCCCCGTGACGATAGGGACGAGCGCGGTTACGCCGGCGATGATTGCGATGCCGGTCGCGTAGAGACCGACGACTTCGACGGTCAGTTCGCGGCCGTGGGAGTACCAGTGGTCGGGATAGACGGCACCGAAGGATGCGGCGCCCGCCAGGGCGATGAAGAGGCCGACGACGCTCGCCTGGATCCCCCGTCTTCGGACGGGTAACAGGAGTACGATGCCGAAGAGACAGAGCGCGAGGCCGATGGCGGCCAGGACGCCCGACACGCGGAACTCGAACTGGGCGACCTGTCCCGTGTAGCCGACCACGAAGACGATGACCCCGACTGCGCCGAGGAGATAGCCGGCGATGAACACCCAAAATCCGTACACGTCCTTCGGTGAATCGGGCTCGCCGACGTAGTGTTCGTACAGTCGAAACAAATTCTGGTGAAAGTCATTGAGAGACGACATTCTGAAACTCGAGTGCATCACCACACTCAACCATAATAAACTTCTGGCTACCAATAATTGACATTACATATTCGGAAACCGACGGACGACGCGGCCCTGGACGGTTCGAAACCGGTCGGTCACCGATTCGGTCGGGGCCGTCACGGTGACCGGAAACGCCATAGACGCCGTAGACGTCGCGGTCGGAACCGCACCGTCGAGCGGGCGGCCAGCCAGCGACGCGGTTCGATCGAGCGGGTCGCATCGATCGCGGCCTCGAGTTTCGGAGACTGTGCCGGGAAACTGATAGCTTCAGCCGTTACTAAAGCTGGTGTCGTATCTCTCCGCCGCTTCCGGATTGGATTCCCCTGCTCCAGTCGGCCACGGACGCTTCGCTCGACGGTGATACGAAAGAACGAGGAATCGAATTCGTCACTTCAGTACGGCACCGGCCGAGTGGGTCCCACACACCGATGGCTCGTAGCCCGCATCCGACAGACCCGTGCCGAGCGCGAACACCGTGTTGCCGAGCATCGCCATCGACGCCTGACCCTCGACGGCTGCGACGTCCTCGAGGACCTCGCGCACCTCGTCGGTGAGCAGCCCCGCCTCGCGAGCGAACCGGCGGGAGGCGTAGATGAACGACGTGAGCGTCGGTTCGTCGACGACCAGCGAGAGCGCCTCCTGCCCGGCCGCTGACAGCACGTCCGTGTCGCCCGTGATGACGTCCGCCGTCGATAACCCACCGAACGAGAGGTATTCCACGCGAGCTCGCGCGGGAATCGCGTCCAGAACGTTGTGGGCTGGCGCGCCCGGTTCGAGCCGAATCGGAATCCCTCCGTGGGCCTGGGCGACGACGTCGCCGAGTCCGGTCCCGGCCTGGACCTCCGCGCCGTGGGCGATCGTCACCAGTTCGTTGTACGAGAGGCGTCGATCGAAGACATGATTGGCGGCCAGCGCCGCACCCAGCGCCGTGGCCCCGGAGATGCCGAACCCGGATCCGAGCGGGAGCGAGGACTCGACGTCGACTCGCGCCGGCGCCTCGAGCGTCTCGAGTACCGTATAGACGGGGTCGATGTCGACGCGCTCGCCCTCGAGGGAAATGGCCGGGTCGTCGGCCCGTGTCACCGTCACGTCGACGCCGTCGGTCAGCGTCAGCCCCGCGCCTCGAGAGCCGGCTTTCGTCGGGTCGTCGTCCGGGTGGGCGCTGAAAAACCCGGTGATGTGGCCGGGAACGAACGCCGTCGCCTCCTCGCGCATACGGTCGTCGTTTCGGCCCGGCGGATATAACGTTGAAGATTCTGCCCAACGGGAGCCGTTCCGGCAAACACATGGGCGTGGCTTTTCCGTCCCGAGCGCCCAGTACCGGTACGACGACTGGGCGAGTTGCCTCGCTCCCGGGGGAAATGTCGCCACGACCGAACTCGACATTCGAACCTCGAGCCTCGAGCCCCGAACCGGGCGATCCGCCCAACCACCCCTCACGATGGCCACGAACACGAAGACCGACAATTTCGGCGCGTTCTTCAGACGGTATACGAAGACCTGGGTCCACGCTGTCGCGACGGCCGGATTGACCGCCTTCGGCACACTGACCATCTATTACCGTGGGTTCGCCGTCCTGGCGCTCGCCAGTTACGTCGTTCCACCGATTGTACTCTACGTCGCTCGCGGACGCCGATCCGGAGCCGTGACCGCGACGGACGGCGACGTGTCTCGATCGAGGGCGAAAACCGACCCGCGTGCCGACCGGCCCAAACCAGTCTCGAGCGGCGGGAACACGCGGTCGACACGGAGGGTTGAAACGAACTCGGGGATGGGCACGTCTACCGGCGCCGGTTCGGACGCTGACGAGCACACGAACGCAGATGTCGGTTCGGACACGGGCACCGACACGGACACTGACAGCGCTGTGGATACTGCCGCCAATGGCACCTCGGGCCCCTCGAGCCGTCCCGAGAAGGCACACTGGACCACCGTCGACAGCCCGACCGACGCCACTCTCCACGACGTCGCCGTCGGCACGGGCGCCGTCGCCGTCGGAACCGGCGGCACGGCCCTCCTGGCTACCGACGACGAGTGGGAAGCAGTCCTCGAGCACGGTCCCGCCGGCCAGGACCAGGACCTCCACGGCGTCGACGTGACGGACGACGGCGGCGTAGCCTGGATCGCTGGCGGCGGCGGCGCAGTCGCCCGCCTCGAGATGGCGACCGGGCGCCACACGGACTTCTCCGCCCCGGACGACCGAACCGACAACCTGGCCGGTCTGGCCGCCGCGGGCCCGACCGGCGACGAGACCGTCCTCCTGATCACCGGGTCGGGAGCGGTCGTCAGGGGCCGATACCGGAACGGCGACCTCGCGTGGGCCGAACCCGTCACGCCCGGCAGCGGCTCGAGCCTGTCCGGTGTGACCTTGCGCGACGACGAGACCGGGTACTGCTGTGACACCAACGACGGCGTGTTCCGGACCGACGACGGCGGCCGCACGTTCGACACGATTGGCATCGACGGATCGGAGGGGACGTTGACCGACGTCGTGGCGGGCGAGGACGTAGGCGATGGGGAGGGCGAAGGCGGGGAAACGGCGTGCCACGCGAGCACCGACGCCGGCTTCGTCTACCGATACGACGAATCTCCGCCCGCGTGGACGCCCGACCGCGTCGGCGACGACGCGATCACCGCCCTCGCTCGAGCGGGGAACCACCTCGTGGCGATCGACGACCAGGGCGGCGTCTACGACCGTCCCGACCGCACGGCCGACTGGGAACACGCCGTGACCGGCGCGAGCGGCCCCCTCCACGGCGTCGCGATCGGTCCCGATCGAGCAGTTGCCGTCGGAGAAGGTGGGACTGTGCTCGAGCGGCGGTGACCGTATTCGTTTTTGGTTCCATTTCCACTCGAAACGCCAGAGACGAAGCCTCGAGGACCGAATCCTGAGAGGATGGGCCAATTTCTGAGAGGAGAAGTTACGGTCTCGCTCGCGTCTAGACACCTCGCTCGTGGGGGTGGACGGTGACAGTCTCGATATGTGAACTGTCGCTCGACTGACTTCGGCGAGCCCGTACGGGCTCAGCCGCTGTCGGTCCGGCGAGACGTCGCTTCGCTTGTCTCGCTGTTCATAGGTCTTCGTCCTACGGACTCAGACGCTGGCGATCTCGCGGGAAGAGAACAGCCTCCCGAATGTTCTCGAGCCCCAGCATCGTCATCACGACGCGCTCGACGCCGTAGGCCCACCCGGCGTGGGGCGGCATCCCGTAGCGGAACATCTTCGTGTAGTAGTCGAACTGCTCGGGGTCGAGGCCCTGCTGTTCGAAGCCGGCGACGAGGTTCTCGTAGCGGTGCTCGCGCTGGCCGCCCGAGACCAGTTCCATCCGGGGGTGCATCAGGTCGAACCCCTTCGAGAGGTCGGGGTCGTCGTCGTGGTCCTGGATGTAGAACGGCTTGATCTCGCTGGGCCAGTCGGTGACGAAGTAGTGGCTGCCGATGTCCTCGCCGAGTGCCTTCTCAGCCTCCGTCGAGAGGTCGTCGCCCCAGACCAGCTGCTCGTCGACCTCGCCCGTCGCGTTGACGCGCTCGATGGCCTCCTCGTAGGTGAGGCGGGGGAACGCCTCGTCGAGCGGCTCGAAGTCGTCGTAGCCGAGCAGGGAGAGCTGCGCTTCGCAGTTCTCGGCGACCGCCTGGTAGGCGGCCTTGAGCGTACCCTCGCAAACGTCCATCGCCTCGTGGTGGTCGATGAACGCCGACTCGAAGTCGATCATCGTCGCCTCGTTGAGGTGACGGGGCGTGTTGTGCTCCTCGGCGCGGAAGATGGGCCCGATCTCGAAGACGCGTTCGAGGCCGGAGCCGACCATCAGCTGCTTGAACAGCTGCGGGCTCTGGTTCATGAACGCCTCCTCGCCGAAGTAGGTGATCGGGAAGAGTTCGGTGCCGCCCTCGGTCCCGGTGGCGACGATCTTCGGCGTCGTGATCTCGGTACAGCCGACCTCGCGGAAGTGCTCGCGGACGGCCCGCAGAATCTCGGCGCGAATCTCGAAAATCGCCTGCACGTCGTCCTTGCGGAGGTCCAGCGTTCGGTTGTCGAGTCGTGTCGACAGCTCCGCGTCGACCTTCTCAGAGGGGTCGAGCGGGAGCTGTGGGTCGGCGGGTGCGACGACCTCGAGATCCTCGGGGGTGATTTCGACGCCCGTTGGCGCGCGCGGTTCCTCGGCGACCTCGCCGGTGACGCTGATGACGCTCTCGCGGGCGACGTCGAGACCAGTCTCGACGAGGTCCTCGTCCATCTCGTCCTTCTCGAACTTGACCTGGATCTTGCCCGAGGTGTCCCGGAGGATCAGGAAGGCGATTCCGCCGAGGTCGCGTACCTCGTGGACCCAGCCGGCGACCGTCACGTGGTCGCCTGGCTCGGCGTCTGCCGTGTAGGTTCGGTCCTGCATACCCACCGATTCTCGTAGGCGGGACTTAAGCGCAATCTTTCGTGCTCGAGTCGGAAACGAGACTCTGCCCGTTCTCATTTTTGACACTCCCGCTTGTACCGGAAGACACTGTATGCAACCGATCAACGATACCGACCTCGAGTGGACCGACTACGACCGCGGCGACGCGCGATTCCGCCGGAAACAGCTCTCGGAAGCCGCCGATGCCATCGACCTCGGCTGTAGCCTCTACGAACTCCCGGCGGGCGAGCGCTCGTGGCCGTACCACTACCACACCGGCAACGAGGAGGCGCTGTTCGTCCTGGACGGCGAGGGGACGCTCCGGTGTGAAGACGGGCCCGTTCCGCTCGAGTCCGGTGACTTCGCGGCGTTTCCGGCGAGCGAGGCGGGCGGCCATCGAATCGTCAACGACGGCGACGAACCGCTCCGATACCTGCTCTTCTCGACGATGAACGAGCCGGACGTGACGGTCTATCCAGAAATGGGAAAGATCGGCGTCTACGCCGGTTCACCGCCCGGCGGGCGCGACGAACGGTCGGTTCACGGCTACTACCGGCTCGAGGACGAGGTCGAGTACTGGGACGACGAAACGTAGGCTGCCGGTGGCGACGGATAGGTTACCGCTCCCGAATCGTCATCGGAATCTCCTTCCTGGGCCGCGCTGTGATTGTCGCCATCAGGTCCAGTTCGGTACCGGGGACCAGCTCGAGGTGGTGGCGCTGATAGATCGTCGCCAATAGGAGCCGCGCCTCGAGCATCGCGAACCGGTCGCCGATACAGCGTCGCGGTCCCGCGGAGAACGGGAAGTAGGCCAGTTTCGGTAACGCCGATCGCATCTCGTCGGTCCAGCGCTCGGGCCGGAATGCCAGCGGATCGTCGTACCACCGCGGGTCCCGGTGGACAACCCACTGGTGCATCTGAACGGTCGCCCCCGGCGGAATCTCGTAGCCGCCGACCAGGTCCGGCTTGACCGCCTCGCGGACGATGCTCGGAACCGGCGGGTACAGCCGCATCGACTCCTCGACGACGCGCTCTGTGTAGGTCAGGTTCTCGAGGTCGGCCATCGTCGGTGGTTCACCCTCGAGGACAGCCTCGAGTTCCTCGACCAGCCGTCGCTCCACGGCGGGATGGGTCGAGAGCAGGTACGCCGTGAAGGTCAGCGAGAGCGCCGTCGTCTCGTGGCCCGCGAGCAGGAGGGTGGTCACCTCGTCGCGGATCTGCTTGTCGGAGAGCCGGTCGCCGCCCTCGGTCTCCACCTCGAGCAGTTTCGAGATGACGTCGTTCTCGGTCGGGTTCGCCCGCCGTTCGTCGATGAGGTCGTAAATGAGCGAATCGAGCCGCTCCCGTGCGCGCTCGATCCGCCGTCTCGAGGGCGTCGGGATGCCCGGCGGCAGGATGTAGTGCGAGAGGGTCTCGGAGGCCAGCATGAAGTCGTCGAGCGCCGAGGAGACGACGCCGAGACGTTCGTCGATGCCGACGCCGAAGAGTGCCCGAGCGACGATCCTGAGCGTGAGCGTCGACATCTCCTCGTGGAACGGGATCGTCTCGCCGTCGGTCCAGGAATCGGTCGTCTCGAGGCCGATGTCGGTCATCATCGTCGCGTACTCCCGGATCCGGTCGGGGTGAAACGCCGGCTGCAGGAGGTGCCGGTTGCGCCGCCAGACCGCACCCTCGCTGTTGAGGATGCCGTTGCCGGTGATCGGCCGGAGGGTGTTCTGGAACAGGGTCCCCTTGACGTAGTGCTGGTTGTTTCGGACCAGCACGTGCTCGATGTAATCGGGATGGTTGAGCTGGTAGACTGGCCCGATGGGATCGTCCCAGGAGACGATATCCCCGTACTCGCGAGCCGTCTCGGTCATGAACTCGTAGGGTCGGCGGAGGAAGGAGAGCTGCGTCCCGACGAACGGCAACCCGTCGGGGCCGGGCGGTCGTCTGCGGTCGGTCGAATGCGTCGATGGGGCCATACGGTAGTTAGGGAAGGCTGACGGGTTACCTCTTGTCGTCCAAGCGTCGCGTGTGGTCGAAAGCGGATGTGACTCGAGGGCAATCGCCGTCCACCGATCAGGCGTCGTTCGCCGCTTTTACCGTCTCGCGAACCGCGTCCACGCCCTCGTCGTGCGCGAGGTTGCCGACGACGATCACGTCGGCGTGGGTGGCCATTCGGTGGGCCGAGTCGTAGTCGTGAATCCCGCCGCCGTAGAACAACGCCGACTCCTCGAGGCTCTCCGCGGCTGCCTCGACGACCGATACGTCGCCGTAGGTGCCCGAGTACTCGACGTAGACGATCTCCTGGCCGAACATCTGCTCGGCGATGGTGGCGTAGGCGGCCACGTCGTCCGCTGCGAGGTCGCAGTCGGCCTCCGTCAGCGTCGCCACGTCGGCCTCAGGGTTCATGACGATGTAGGCCTCCATGTACGTTCGATCCCACTCGAGGTCGCCCTCCAGGCGGACCCACTCCTTGTGCGCGCCGGTGATCCAGAACGGCGACCCGGCGTTGAAGACCGTCGGGATGAGGTAGCCCTCGAGGCCGTCGTTCTCGACGACGACGCTCGGGTTCGAGGGCTCCTGGTAGAGCGGCACGTCGTGCTCGGCGCAGGCCTCGATGACGGCCGTCATGTTCTCCTCGGTCATCCCCATCGTCCCGCCGACCTCGATGGCGTCGGTGCCGGTCGCACAGAGGTCGCCGTAGGTCACGCCCTCGGGTAGGTCCTTGTCGGGGTCGAGTTTGAGGATGTGGTTCCAGTCCGCCCAGGGTGCAGTCATACCGACCCGTTTCTCGGTCTCGAGCAAAAGTTCTGCGAATCGGCGGCTCTCCGTCGGCTTCTGGAATTAGGTTAACGAGCCGCCGGCGGGATCCGGCCGTCATCGGCCAATCAGCGTAGTCTAGAGGATCGACCAATCACTATAAAAGGCATAGTAAGATGGGCGGTAGTATCTGGACCTCGCGCGAGTGATACAAACAGACTACTCGACGGCCTCGAGCGCCTCCAAAATCTCCCCGACCAAGTCGGTATCGTACGTCCAGAACCCGAGGAACCCCGACTCGCGTTCGCGGGCCACGAGCGCACACGCCTGCATCGGGTCCTCGCCGCCGTCGAACGCCAGACACCAGAACGGCGCGAGGACGCTTTCTTCGTCCCGGTGGTAGCGCACGTTCTCGAGCGACGGCGGCTCCCAGTCTGGGCGGCCGTAGACGTGAATGTCGAGCCTGGTTGTCTCGCCGAGTCGTCGGTAGAGCGGCACCTGGTGCTCGAAGGCCGACAGCCGCTGGAAACCCACGCGAACCGTTCCGTTGCCGACGCGGAAGGCCCGGTCCTCGATCTCGCGGCTGGTTGCCAACAGTTGTCGGCGATCGAGAGCGGTAAACAGCGTTTCCTCGAGCACCTCGAGGAGTGCGCGGTACCCCTCGGACAGGCCCGTCCGATCCGTCGGGCGAATTACCGGCGGCGCGAGCAGTTCCTCCAGGGTTTCGAGGCTGACCGCACCGACGAAGGTCGGTCCGTCGTGAATGGTGACGAACGGCGGCGGCCCGCGAGGCGGCAGCCGCCGGGTGATGACCGTCGCGTTTCGCGCGGCGAGCCGATCCGAGAGGTCCGTCGAGTCATCGTCGCTGTAGACGGTGAGCCACTTGCGCCCTTCTTCGACCGCTTCGATGTAGGTATCGAGCATGGGTCGTCGATGGTGCTGGTGGTGAGTTCCGAAACCGGCCGCTCGAGGGGCGACGGCGGCACTCCGACGAGCTACGCGGTCTCGGCCTCGATCGCGCGACGGAGGAGCACCTTCGCCGGCTCCGGAACGGTCGCGAGCGAGACCTCCCTGCTCACGGTATCGTACGCAACCAGTCCAGCCTCCGAAAGCAGGGGGAGGTGCCTGTGGACCAGCGAGAGCTCGTGCTGGCGCCGTCGGTCGGGAGCGACCATCGTTTCGGTCGTCGTCTCCCACCCGGCAAGGATGTCCGCCAGTTCGTCGACCGAACACTCGTCTCGCTCGAGCAGGTGGTAGAGCACGCGACGGCGGGGGCGTTCGGCGAGGGCTCGATAGAACGAATCGCTGGCCAGTAGCGGTGCCGTTTCGACGTAGTCTTCCTCGTCTATCGCGGGTTCGTCTTCGGGCATGTATTCACCGGCGTCGAGTACGAGCGTGGATCAGTGCTCGACCGTTATTCGCCAGGCTGTTCTGTAGACGTCAGGGATCGCGTGGCCTGTTAACACGCGAATGTTACAGACGACACGCAATAAGCGATTTCCCCGCCACACGTGACGTTCTCGGTCGCACACGTAAACGAGACACGTAAATTATACTGCAACGCGCGCAGGACCCGAAACCGGCCTCGAGAAGAGGCACGACGGCTCATTCCCTACCGATTCGTGGGTGAGAATAGAGAGATCCGTCGTTCGACGCTTTCGTTCGGTCAGACGAGTCGCTCGTCCTCTCCAGGGCGTCGCCTGCCGAGAAACCGGCACCCGAATCCGGTTTCGTCCAGCCGTTCAGGTCTGGAACAGCACTAGTCGTCCTGGGTCGTGATGTCCGCCGAGAGCCCCTGGGCCATCTGGATCTCCTTCGAGTTGTTCAGCGTCCAGGCAGTGCGCTCGGTGACGGCCTCGATGGCCTCTCGAGCGGAGGGGTAGCCGTTTCCGGATTTCTTCACGCCGCCGAACGGCAACTGGACCTCCGCACCGATGCACGGCAGGTTGGCGTATGCCAGCCCGATTTCGGCGCGGTCGCGGAAGTAGTTGATCTGCCGGTAGTCCTCGGAGATGATCGCGCCCGCGAGTCCGTAGGGCGTGTCGTTGTGGAGCTCGACGGCCTCCTCGATGTCACCCGAGTACTTCAGCAAAGCGACGTGGGGACCGAAACACTCCTCTTTCAGACAGCGCAGGTCGGTGTCGTACTCGATCTCGTAGACGAACGGGCCGACCCAGTTACCGTCCTCGTGACCGTCGGGAATCTCGCTCGCCTCGAGGTCGGCACGGTCGACCAGGACCTCGGCGCCCTCCTTTTCCGCCAACTCGTTGTGTTTGTGGATCTTCTCGACGTGCTCCGGTTCGATCGCCGGGCCCATGAACGTGTTCTCGTCGAGCGGGTCGCCGACGGCGACGCTCTTTGCCAGCTCGACGTAGCGCTCCTTGAACTCGTCGTAGACCTCCTCGTGGACGATCAGGCGCTCGCTCGAGACGCAGCGCTGGCCGGTGGTCTTGAAGCTCGACATGACCGCCGAGTGGACGGCGATGTCGAGGTCGGCGTTTTCGGTGATGACGATTCCGTTCTTCCCGCCCATCTCGCAGGCCGCGAGTTTGCCGGGTTCGCCGCCGACCTTGCCGGCGATCTCGTGCCCGACCTCGGCGGAGCCCGTAAAGAGGACGGTGTCGACCCGGGAGTCGTCGACGATCGAGGCCCCGGCGTCGCCGAAGCCCTGTACCATGTTGAAGACGCCCTCGGGGACGCCGGCGTCTTCCATCATCTCGGCGATGATCTGGCCGCACCACGGCGTCTGCTCGGCGGGCTTCCAGACGACGGTGTTGCCCTCGACCAGCGCGATGGCCATGTGCCAGAACGGGATGGCGACCGGGAAGTTCCACGGGGTAATACAGCCGATGACGCCCCGCGGTTTGCGCCGCATGTAGGCGTCTTTCGCGCCGACCTCGCTCGGGACGACGTCCCCGTGCGGGTGACGGGCGTTACCCGCGGCCCACTCGACCATGTGGTAGGCCTCGACGACGTCCGCACGGCCCTCAGAGATTTCCTTGCCACACTCTTTCGTGACGATCTCGGCGAGTTCGTCGGTCCGGTCGCGCAGCTCGTGGTAGATGTCCCAGAGGTACTCCGCGCGGTCGATGTAAGAGAGTTCCCGCCACTCGTCGAACGCCTCGTCGGCGGCCTCGAGCGCGGCGTCGACGTCGGCCTCGGTTCCACGGTGGAATTCGGCGAGTGTCTCGCCCGTCGCCGGGTTCTCGCTCCCGAAGGTGTCGTCGCCGGTCCCGTCGGTCCACTCGCCACCGACGTAGTGGCCGTACGTCTGCGAAGGGTCGTCTTGACTCATGCTCGGCAATATTTTCGCCGAGCGGTATGAAAAAGCCTGCTACTCGAGGCGAGCGATCGAGTGTGCGTCGAGGTCACCGACTTCGGATGGTTGGTGCCTGGTGGTTGCTCGCCGACGGCTCTCGAGCGGCGAAACTCGGCTCGGACGACTCTCGAGCGGCGGAGCCCGGCCACGGCACGTCGTCAACCGTCGCCGGGATACCCGATGTCGGCGACCTTCTCGACCTCGCTTCGCAACTGCGTCGAGTCGAACTCGTGATCCGGGCGCAACCTGACGAAGTCGAGGAAGGACCGCGCCGACAACAGCGTCTCCGCGTCGTAGACGCCCGCGGCCGCGGCAACGGCCGCTCGAGCCCCGATTCGCGGCTCGAGCATCGCGAGCGCACACGCGAGGTCGTACGCCCTCGTCTCGCGAACCCGGCCCTCGTTCACGCTCGTCGCGTCGATGAAGTAGAGGTCCCCCTCGAGCAGGAGGACGTTTTCCGCGCGGAGGTCGCCGTGGGCGAGTCCGTGGTCGTGGAGCGTCCGGAGCATCTCGAAGAGCGTCGAGGAGACGTCGCGGAACTCGTCGTCCGTGAGTTCGTCGAGCGTTCGAAAGTCGGGGAGGTACTCGAGGACGAGGACGCCGAGGCCGTTGACCTCGAAGGCGTCGATCGGACGCGGCGCGTTGAGCCCAATCTCGCGCATTCGCCGGGTTGCCTCGAACTCGTGTTCGACCATCTCGCGGGGCGTCTCGAATCGGTCAAAAAAGCCCTCCGTTCCCGAGGAGAACGCGCCGACGTTGCGCCCGGTGGTCAACAGTCCGTGAACGAGGGCGTTTTGTCGCGAGACGATCTTGACGAAGTACTCGTCGTCGAGCACGCACGGCGTCGAGAGCCAGTTGTTGGCCTCGAAGAAGTCGACGCGAACGTCCGCGAGGTCGTATCGATCCGCCAGGGTCCGGACGACTCGCTCGAGTCGATCCCACTCCACCGTACCGCGAGCGAGCTGGCGGATATCCATACCGGTGGTACAGACGCGACGATCATAAATGCCTCCCGAACTCGGTAGACCGTCGCCTGCTTCTGGAGGACGAACGGGTTCACCGTCCCGATTGTCACGTCGACCGACCCCCGATCGGCCGACCACTGCCGAGAGCGCCCGTCCGGTCTCAAGGCTCTCGACGAGAACTGTAACGTCTCGATTATATCACGGGCTCGAGCACTGTGGTTCGAAGTACCCTCGCAGCGGATTACGTGACGAGACGGCGACGTCAGTGACCGTCCGAACCGAATCCATGGAGGCTATCGACCCGATCGGGCATCACGAACTACTTCTCGTCATCGTTCAGCTTACGCTGTTGCTCTTGGTCGCCAGGGTTCTCAGCGAGGCCTTCAGTTCGATCGGTCAGCCCGCAGTCGTCGGCGAACTCCTGGCCGGTGTCGTTCTCGGCCCCTCCCTGCTCGGCCTGGTCGTCCCCGGCGTCTACGAGTCGGTGTTCGCGGTTTCGGAGAGCCAGTTTCACCTCCTCGAAATCATCTCCTGGATCGGCCTCATCATGCTGCTGGTCGTCACAGGCCTCGAGACGGACATCGATCTCATCGTCAGCAAGGGGCGAACCGCCGTGATACTCTCGCTCGGCGGTATCGTCGTCCCCTTTTCGACGGGGTTCGCGCTGGGATGGGTGCTTCCGGCTCCGTTCATCGCCGCTCCCGACCAGCGCCTCGTATTCAGCCTGTTCATCGCCACGGCGATGAGCATCTCCGCCATCCCAGTCATTGCGAAGGTACTCATCGAACTCGGCGCCATCCGTCGCGACATCGGCCAGCTGATCCTCGCCGCCGGCATGGTCGACGATACGATCGGCTGGATCCTCCTGGCGACCGTCGCCGGGCTCGCCCGAACCGGTGTGGTCGACCTCAGTTCGGCACTGACGACCGTTCTGTCGGTACTGGCCTTCCTCGGCCTCGCGTTCGCCGTCGGTCGTCCCCTCGTTGCCGGCGCGATCAGGTGGGTCGACAACGTCCTCGGGAGCGACACCGCCCTGCTGTCGACGCTGATGATCTTCGCGCTCGCCGCAGGGGCGATTACACAGTACCTGGGGCTCGAGGCAATCCTCGGTGCATTCGTCGTGGGGGTGTTGGTCGGACAGGTCAAACGGTTCACTTACCAGCTTCGTCACGCGTTCGAGACGATTACCCTCTCCATTTTCGCGCCGCTGTTTTTCGCCATCGCCGGTCTTCGAATGGACCTCGTCGCCCTGGCGGATCCGGCGGTCCTCGGTGTCGGGCTCGTCGTCCTTGCGGTGGCCTGTTTCGGCAAATTCGCCGGTATCATGGGCGTCTCAGGCTTTGCCGGACTCTCGCGGTGGGAGGGCGTGACCATCGGCGGCGGGATGAACGCCCGGGGCGCGATGGAGATCATCGTCGCGACCGTCGGCCTCGGACTCGGGATCCTGACGACGAACATGTACAGCATCATCGTCGCGGTCGCCATCGCGACGTCGCTGATGGCCCCGGCGATCATGCGCTGGTCGATCCCGAAGATCGAAATGCGCGAGGAAGAACGAACGCGCCTCGAGCGCGAACAGTACTTACAGGAGAGTTTCGTCAACAACCTCACTCGAATCCTGTTGCCGACCCAGGGCGGCGCGGACACCCAGTACGCCGCCCGTCTGATCGGATCGCTAATTCGAACTCTCGACGTCGAACTCGATCTGCTCTGTGTGAACCCGGCCGACGAATCGAGACGAACCCGCGAGCGGGCTGGCTTTCCGGGGTGGCTCCAACCTGGTCGCTACGCCCGCGGCGGAGACGAGTCGTCCGAAACGGTGCCGACGCCAACGGGATCAGACGAAATCGGTCGCGTCTTCTCTCGAGTCGAGATGCGCCTCGGCGAGCAGGACCGCCAGCCCAGACGCCTCACCAGACGGACCGACGCGAGCGTGTCGAATGCGATTCTCGAGGAGGTCAACGTGGGCTACGATCTCGTCGTCCTCGGCGAGCGAAGCCTCGGCGGCTACCCCGGCGAACCGCTGTACAGCGAGACGGTCGATCGAGTCGTCCAGCGGACGCCGTGTCCAGCGATGGTCGTCAGCACGCCGTACTCGATGGATCGAGTACCCGATCGGATCGACGAGCCGATTCGCCGAATCCTCCTACCGACCGTCGGCACGCTCTCCAGTCGACACGCCGCCGAACTGGCGTTTACCATCGCGGCCGAAGAGAGCGCGCTGGTCGAAGTCGTCCACGTCGTCGATAGGCCGCAGTCGGACGACCAGTTTGCCGCCGATCCGAACCTCTCGAGCGAGATCGAGGTCGGGGGCCGGATCGTCGACCGTGAGGCGGAACTGGGTAGGCAACTCGGGGCAAAGGTAGTGACGACAGTTGCGGTATCGGACGATCCCGGTGCGAAGCTCGTCGAAATTGCCCGTCGAAACGGGACCGACGTGATCGTGATGGGATCGAATACGCGACCGATCTCCGGACGAGCCTTCCTCGGACCGAACGTCGAGCACGTCATACAGAACGCTCCCTGTCCGGTCGCCGTGCTCAGTTCGCTGTGAAAGCGCAGCGGCACCGGAGGGGTCCGGCCCTTCTTCGCTCGAATACCGCAGTATTTTACGGCCTCGAATCGTAATTCCAGAAAACCATGCACGCGATTGATAATCTCGGCGACGCGATCGACGTCACGCGGGACCGACTGACGCCAATCGACGCCGGTACGTGGATCAAACTGGCGCTCGTCCTGTTTTTCATCGGCGGGGCTACCTTCGGTGGACCGGGCGCGCCCTCGACCGGCACGGACACTGCGCCGGAAGAGACGACCGACATCGACTCCCTCGCGGACCTCGAGGCCGAGTACGAGTCGCAGGTCACCGACGGTCCTCCGTTCGAGACGGTGCTGTACGCCGTCGCTGCCCTCATCGTCGGTCTGTTCCTCCTCTGGCTCCTCTACGTGCTGGTGGGGTCGATCATGGAGTTCGTCTTCATCGAATCGCTCCGGACGGACGCCGTCCAGGTCAGACGGTACACGCGGAGCCACCTCGGGGACGGCTTGCGGCTGTTCGGCTTTCGACTCGCCTTGCTGCTCGCGGTACTCGTTCCCCTCCTCGTCCCGATCTGGTACGTGGTGGCGAGCGCGACCGAGTTCTCGGCGGGACTCGCCGCCCTCGGCGCCCTGTACGTCTTCGGCGCGATCGTCCTGGGGCTCGCGTACGCGCTCGTCAATCGCTTCACCACAATCTTCGTCACCCAGATCATGGTGCTCGAGGACCGCGGAGTGCTCTCCGGCTGGAGCCGATTCCTGCCGACGCTTCGATCGAACCTGGCAGAGTACGCGGTCTACGTGATCCTGGTGTGGATCTTGCAGCTCGTGGTGAGCTTCGGCTACGGGATCCTGGCCGCCATCGTCGCCGTGGTCGTCGCGATTCCGTTCGTGGTCGTCGGGGCGATCTTCGTCGTCGTCGGCGGCCCGGCCATCTATCTCGCTGCCGTCGTCGCCGCCGTCGGCCTCCTCTGTATCTTCCTGGCCGCGCTTTTGCTCCGCGTCCCTATCGACTCGTACTTCCGGTACTACGGCTTCCTGCTGCTCGGCGACACGAGCCCGGACCTCGATCTGATCCCGGAGCGGCGAAACGCGGTTCGGACGGGCGGGCCCGTCGGCCCCGGCTCCGGTCCCGGCTCAAACGGCGGATCCGACGGAGACGACTGGAACGACTCGAGTTCGTGGGACGACGATACGAGCGACGACGACGGCTGGCGCTTCGACAGCGGACGTGACGACGACGAGGACCGGGACCGCGACCAGGACCGGGACCGCGGCTGGTAACCCCTGACATCCGCCGACCGGCTGGTCTTCGGAGCGTTTATTTCACCGGTCGGCAAGTATTGCGCATGGAGTTCGATCTGCCCGACGAGCACCGGATGATCCGGGACACCGTCCGGGAGTTCTGCGAGGAGGAAATCGAGCCGATCGCCCAGGAGATCGAGGACGAACACCGCTTCCCCGAGGAAATCTTCGCCCAGCTCGGCGAACTCGACGTGATGGGCGTCCCCATTTCCGAGGAGTACGGCGGACTCGGCGGCGACACACTGATGTACGCTGTGGTCGCCGAAGAACTCGGTCGGGTGTCGGGTTCGGTCGCGCTCTCCTACGTCGCACACACTTCGCTGGCCTCGAAGCCGCTCGAGCTGTTCGGTACCGAGGAACAGAAAGAGCGCTGGCTTCGTCCGCTCGCGGAGGGCGAGTACCTCGGTGGCTGGGCGCTCACCGAACCCGGCAGTGGCTCTGACGCGTCGGACATGGACACTCGAGCCGTGAAAGAAGGAGACGAGTGGGTGCTCAATGGGACAAAGCAGTTCATCACGAACGCGAGCGTCGCGGGTTCGGTGCTCGTGAAGGCTGTCACTGACCCCGGGGCGGGCTACGACGGCATCTCGACGTTCATCGTCGACCCCGAGGACGACGGATTCGAGGTGACGACGGTGTGGGACAAGATGGGGCTCAACGCTTCCCCAACCTGCGAGATTTCCCTCGACGACGTTCGCGTCCCCGAGGATCGGCTCCTCGGCGACGTCGGCGAGGGCTGGGACCAGACAAAGAAGACCCTCGACGGCGGCCGCATCTCCATCGCGGCAATCTCGACGGGGCTCGCCCAGGGCGCCTACGAGCACGCCCACGCCTACAGCAAAGAGCGCGAACAGTTCGGCAAACCGATCTGTAAGTTCGACGCAATCCGGGACAAACTCGTGGACATGCACCGCAAGACCGAGCGTGCCCGACTGTTGACCCACAAGGCCGCCAGTCGGTACGACAACGGGCAATCGGTGACGAAGGAGTCGGCTCTCGCCAAACTCGACGCCAGCGAGGCGGCCCGGAAGGTCGCTGAGGATGCCGTCCAGGTGCTGGGCGGCTACGGCTACACGACTGATTTCGCTCCCCAGCGCTTCTACCGCGACGCGAAACTGATGGAGATCGGCGAGGGCACGAGCGAGATCCAGCACCTCGTGATCGGCCGCGAGATCGGGCTGTAGCGCCCTCGAGTGTCGACGTCGTTCGGTTACTCCAACGTCACTCGATCGGGTAGTCATCCGTCCCGAAAAATTGGTTTCACCAAAGGTAACGATCTATTGTCGAGGTTCTCTGTGCGAGGAGACGAGCCGTCCGGTCACGGATCAGACAATCGGACGGATGCCAAACGAGTACACGAAACGGAGGGGTATATAAAACGTTCAAATCGACACACGTAGGGGCGTTGAACCGAACTTTCTACTGGACGAACAGCGAGAAACCACCAGACGTGGCGGACTTTGACGTCACTGCTCCCGCGAGAACCGAGACACCACCATAAATCGAACATGTAATGGTCTGGACGTGAACCGGTCGTCTTCCGACTCGGAATCGATAGACGGGTGTGCATCGATACCAGATATACACACCTCTGTGAACGCGCACGTCCGTTCAATTTCGCCACGCTGGCCTCCTTTAAGTGAAATTGGTGCTTAACTCGATTTCCCGGAAGGTGAAACAGGGATCATGTATGAATTGTGTGATATGTGGGAATGAGGCAGGGTACAACAGGGCTGCGATCGATCTATACAGCGGCGCAGAAATCGGTCGGCTGTGTATGAACTGCGAGAAAGACGAATTCGGCAAGACGCTCCAGTACGCGAGCCGCCGAGACGGCACCGAGTGCGAACTCTGTCGACGCGACGGCCAGATTTCCCTCCCGCGATATCTCTCCCAGGTAGAGACCCGGGATCAGTCGCTGGTCTCGACGAGCGTGCTCGAGGACGGCGACGTCCCGTGTCTCTGTGACGAACACTTCCACGAACTGACGCGGACGCCGGATCGTCGGACGGTGGTCGGCCCATGACGATCGCCGTCAGGAGACAGGGCGAGTGGATGTCGAAGAACGACGAGCGAATACTCGAACTGCTGTGTTCCACCGATCGGTGCCGCCCTCGAGACGTTCGAGACGAACTGAACGATCTCGGAATCGCGCTCCGTCTCGACTACGTCGACAAGCGACTCGAGACGCTCGAGGACGCCGGGCTGGTCGCTTCCGACGCATTGCGATTTCGGATCACCGATCGCGGGCGGGCGTACCTCCTCGGGGAGTTCGACGCGACGTCAATCCGTTCGCCACAGCTGTAGTGTGTCGAACGAAAACCCATTCTGAGCCGGCAACGGTCTTAACCTGAATCTCGAGCAGCGACGCTGATCGAGCAACTCGAGAGCTATCCGCATCCAGGCCACGCACGGCGGCTCACAGCCCAGGGCGCCGCCGTCGTCGCCGCTCCTCGAGCAGTGCCTTCGCTCGCTTGCCGGGCCCACCCTCGATCGGCCAGCCGCGGGTCCGCCACGCGGGCGGTTCGGGTTCGACGTGCGAACAGCGACTGCTACACTCCGCGGCCGTCTGACAGCGCCCCTTCGCCGCACACCACGGCAGGAGCTGACCCGCCGACCGTAACTCGAAGTGTCGGCAATCGGAACGCATTGTGTCGACGAACGCCCGCCAGCCGCGTTCGTACGCGCGCTCGGCGATTTCGAGCCGTTTTCGCGCCTTGGCTTCGGGATCGACGTACTCGAACTGTGCTGGTGACGCGTCTCGCGGGCCACCCGTCGGTCGTTCGAGGATGCGCGTACCCGGCCCGTCGACGTCGAGACGCCGGGGATACCACGCCACCTCGCTCTCGAGCGAGTCGGGATCGAGCGTCAGGATGCCCGCCTCGACCGGTAGGCGCTCGAGCAGGGCGGGTTCGATCCGTTCGCCCGTCTTTCGGGTGGCCACCCACACCTCGTCGGCCAGCGCCATCGCCACGTCGTACTCGAGTTGCGGGCGCAGGGCGCGTGCGGCGCTCGCGTCGAGGTCCGGCTTGTTCTCGATGGCGACGATCCGGCGTATCCACTTGCGGTAGGGCCACTTGCGTCGGATCTCGATCCGGTTGCCGTTCCGGCGCGTCTCGAGAATTCCGCGGTCGTCGGCCTCGTGGATCGATTCGCGGACGTAGCGCCACGGGTAGCCGGGGTCGGGGAGACAGTCGCGGTAGTACGCCCACTCCTCGGGCGCGTTTCGGAGGACGTGCAGCAGGTCCCCGTCGAGGCGTTTCTCGCCGAACTTCGCGCGGTGGCGGAGCGCGTCGGGGTCACACTCGAGGACGATGGTATCCCAGCGACGCCGCTTCGTCCCGAGTTGCCGGGCGACCAGGACGGCAGCGTCGCTCGAGTCGGCCGCCCACTCGCGTTCGGCCCAGCGGCAGGTCCGCAGTTCGAAGTGGAACTCACTCTCACTCTCGGTCGCGACCCGGTTCACGGCCGTCGTAGGAGGTCGGGGATCAAAAACGCTCGTTACTCGAGCCGTGGCTGGCGGACACCGGGGTCGCATCCGAATTCGCTGCTGAACGGTTACGGAGTGCTGAACGACTCTCGGAGACGGCGCAACCGCTCCCCGGGGCGGCTCTCGATGGCGGCTCAGCGAGACCTAAATCTCGCCGTCTTCCTCGAGGTCGTCGAGGTAGACGTGGGCCTGCTCGAGGATCTCGCGGGGCCCGTCCTGGGTGACCGTGTTGACCGCCTGCTCGTAGTCACGCCACTGGAGGTCCCGGTGTTCCCTCGAGAGTTCCGCACTCGCTTCGAACGACTTCGCGACGAAGAGGTGGACGGTCTTGTGGATCGTCTTCCCGTTCGCCTCGAAGACGTAGTCGTAGTCCTCGCGGAAGCCGTCGAGTAGTCTGAACTGTTCGATACCTGCCTCTTCCTTGATTTCGCGGATCGCCGTCTGCTGTAGTTCTTCCTCTCCCTCGACACCGCCCTTCGGAAACTCCCAGTCGCCCGGGCGGCTCTTGAGTAGAAGATACTCGCGCCGGCCCCGCGTGTCGCGGAAGAGGATCGCGCCTGCGCTCGTAGCTTCGACTGCCATTGCCAGAAATAGCAGGCCGGACGTTAAGAGAATATCGGACTGTTCGTCTCCGGTGAACGCGACTCAGCACCTTTTTCTGTCCCCGTCGTGGATTAGTGCATAATACAACCATGACCTTCGTCACCCGTCTCAGACTCCAGAGTGGGGATCGGGCCGCCCTGGACGGCATCGTCGAGGACATCAAGGCGACCGCCGAGAAGAAAGGAGCCGCGCTGAAGGGACCACACTCCCATCCGCCGGAAAAGTACACCGTTCCACAGCACCGCCGACTTCACGCGGACGACGACCGCCGCTTTTCTGCGTGGACCTACACCGTCTTCACCCGCGAGCTCGAGATTCACGGCCACGACAACCTCGCCCGGAACATCGCCTCGCAGAATTTCCCCGATTCGGTGCACATCGAGGCCGAAGTCGAGCAGGTCCGGGGCGTCGGTCAGGGCCGAAGCTGAGCGTCGTCTTTGTCGGTTCCGATTTGCGATTGTAGCCGTCACAATCTCGTCATCGTTCTCGTCGTCACGGTTCTGACGCACACGCACATCGCCGCGTTCATCAATCCTTTTACCGTTCCCGAGAAGAGGGTCGTATGCACGACGCCGAACTCGTTTCGCTCCGCCGAGACCTCCACCGGAAACCCGAACCCGCCTGGCGGGAATTTTACACCACCGCGCGAATCGTCGAGGCCCTCGAGAGCCTCGAGGCCGACCTCGACCTGTACGTCGGGCCCGAAGCCATCGACGGCGACCACCGCCTGGCGTTGCCCGAGGACGGCGAGATCGACGCCTGGTACGAACAGGCCCGCGAGTACGACGTCGACCCCGACGTGCTGGCCTCGCTCGAGGGCGGCTACACAGGCGCCGTCGCGGTCCTCGAGCAGGGCGAGGGTCCGACGGTCGGCCTCCGGGTCGACATCGACGGCCTCCCACGAATCGAAGCCGACGGCGAGGATCACGAACCCGCGGCTGAAGGGTTCCCGTCCGAACACGAGGCCATGCACGCCTGCGGCCACGACGCCCACGCGACGATCGGTATCGGCGTGCTCGACGCCGTCGCCGAGAGCGGCTTTCAGGGCACGTTGAAAGTGTTCTTTCAACCCGCCGAGGAAGTCATCGGCGGCGGGAAGGCGATGGCCAAGAGCGACCACCTCGCGGACGTCGACTACCTGCTGGCGATGCACGTCGGCCTCGACCACCCGACCGGCGAAATCGTCGCCGGCATCGACGGCTTCCTCGCCGTTTCCCACCTCGAGGCGACGTTCCACGGCGAACCAGCCCACGCGGGCGCTCGTCCGGAAGAAGGGCGTAACGCGAATCAGGCGCTCGCAACGGCCGTCCAGAAACTGTACGCGATCCCGCGCCACTCCGACGGAGAGACGCGAGTCAACGCCGGCGTCATCGAAGGCGGCTCCGCGGCGAACATCATCGCGGAAGAGGCCCGCCTGGTCGCGGAGGTGCGTGGCGAGACGACCGAACTCATGGAGTACATGCGCGAGAAGGCCACGCGGGTACTCAGGTCCGCAGCCGAGATGCACGACTGCGACCTCGAGATCGAACTCGGTGCCGAAGCGCCGAGCGCGACGAGCGACGCGGAGCTGGCCGACCTCGTTGCGGAGGTGGCGAGCACGACCGACGGCGTCGAGCGGGTCCTCGAACGCGACAAACTCGGCGGGAGCGAGGACGCCACCTTCCTGATGCGGGAGGTCCAGCAACACGGCGGGCTGGCGTGTTACGTCGGCGTCGGCACGGATCACCCCGGCGGCCACCACACCTCGACGTTCGACGTGGACGAGGCGAGTCTGCGCCACGGCGTCGACGTCCTGGCGGGGACGATCGAGCGAGTGGGACTCGAGCGACCCTGAACGACTGGGAGAACGCGTCAGAGACTTCCAGCGACCAGCGACTTTACAACCCTCGTGTGAGAACGGGAGAGCGATGGAAGACGTTCTGTGGTACGTCCTCGCGAGTTCCCGCGGGGGTCCGACGCGCGTCCGGATCCTCAGGGCGCTCGAGGAGCGACCGCGGAACGCCAACCAGCTTGCGACTGACCTCGAGTTCGACTACACGACGATTCGCCATCACCTGGACGTCCTGATGGAGAACAACGTCGTCCGCCGGACCGACGACGACTACGCGGCCGTCTACCTGTTCACCGAGCAGGTGCGGTCGAACTGGGACACCGTCGAGACCGTTCTCGAGGCGGTCGATCCGGACTCGGAGGCGAGGTAATCGTAATCATGGATCAATTTTGGACAACACGGATAACCGTCGACTGGAAAGGTGGGGATAGATGAGCACCCTGTTCACGATCGCCTGGGTCGCCGCGGCGGTGAACGTCGTACTACTGGCGGCTCTGGGCTGGGTCTGGGTGCAGGGCTACCGCCGACACGGCGCGAGTCACACCCTCGGGTTGCTCGTGTTCGCGTCGTTACTCCTCGTCCAGAACGGGGTCTGGCTGTACTTCTACCGCCTCCACGAGGGGTACATCGGGTGGTTCGTCAACGCCGGCGTCGATGTGCAGGCCGGAATGGTGCTCCTCTGTGGCCTCGAGACGGTCGCCCTGGCGTTCCTCGTTCGCATCACCTGGTCCTGACGGGGTGTTTGGACACGAGGTCGTGACGGGGCGATTGGGGACGAATTATGGACGGAGTTCGGAAAATCCTCATCTACCATATCAGCGTCGGTTGTGGTATGTCGATACCACGACGAACGGTCCTGCTCGCGGTCGGCTCAAGCGTCGCCATCGCCGGCTGTCTCGGCGACGAGGAATCGGACAGCGGGAGCGAAGATTCGACGGACGGGACGCAGACAGACGATAGCGACGGTTCGGGTGACGACGATAGCGAAAGTGAGAGCGAGAACGAGAGTGAGAGTGAGAACGAAAACGAGACCGACGGCGAAGGCGAATCCGACGCGACGGTTCGAGTTCGGTCTCATCCCGACCTCGGCGACGTTCTCGTCGGGCCGGAGGGGCTGACGCTGTACAACTTCGACCAGGACACCCGAGACGAGATGGCGAGCACTTGCTACGACGGCTGTGCCGATGCGTGGCCGCCGCTAACGGTCGACGGGGAGCCCACCGCCGGCGACGGTGTCGCCGCGACGCTGACCACGTTCGAGCGGGACGACGGGGAAACACAGGTGGCCGCCGCCGGCTGGCCGCTGTACTACTTCGCCTCTGACGAGGAACCGGGCGACGTGAATGGCCAGGGCGTCAACGACGTCTGGTGGGTCCTCGAGCCCGACGGAACGCCGATTCGGCCGGACGATGGCGATGGCTCGGATGACCCAGATGGCGACGATGGCGACGACGGAGTCGGTTACTGACGGTGCGTGAATCCCCCGCCACCTGAGCCGTCGATTGGAAGGACCACACCTCGACATTCGACATCGACGAGGAGAGTCTGGGTCACGGCGTGGACTACTGGCGAGCGGAATCGAAGAGATCAACCTCGAGTAGCCCCGCGTCGTTGCTCGATGCTGACTACCTAAACGTCTATACGCTGCTTGAGAACGGCTACGTCACCCAACACGGATAATCGCGGTGCATTTGCGTTCCAGTGGACTCACTCGATTTGCTCTCGAGTTGTTGCTGATCCAGTACCGTCTTCAGTTGCTACGACGGCGTCTGGAAACGGCCCGTCGACGGTAATCGTGGCTCGATAGGTTACCAGTTGGTCGATGTCATCACATTCGTCACTCGCGTCGTGCTCTCGGGAGACGCGAAATTGTAATTCCCGCTCTTCGGCGTCGTAGGTCGGGTCGTCGTACGCCGCTTCGTAGCACGTGCTCCCGATTGAATACTGCCCCTGGACGTAGATTTCTCCCGCCTCTCGTTCGTAGCTTACCGACGGTGGATCCGTTGCTTCCGCTTGAACGTCGATGTCCGTCTCGAACTTCGTATCAGTGATCGCCGTCTCACCCGCGGCCTCGTCGTTGTCGTCACTACTTCCGTCAGCGGTGGGGATGTCGCCGAGGCAGCCAGCGACAAGCGTGCCGAGGCCGCTTCCAACACCAGCGAGTAGTTTCCGTCGGTACATACATACGGCATATGACAAGTGATATGAATACTTTGTGTAGATTCAAATTTCTATTTCACATTAATGCATCCGTGAAATATGGTGGGTGTGAAGGGAACACGAGTAGAGAAACGACAACGTTGATGGCTGAGAACGACCGTTAGTACCGTACCAATCGTTATCGACAGTTGCAATTGTTCGGTAAAATCTACGATTGTGTCTGTGGACCCTGACGATCAATACTTGGGATCCGCACCTGTCGTTTCGTACACCGTCTCCATCAGGTCGTCGCGTTGGCGCTGCCAGTTCGGGAGCGCGTCGGGTCTCGAGGGATACCCCTCGTACTGCTCGAGCACCTCGTCGGCCCGGCGCTTCGTCCGGTAGAGGTTCAGGATCGTCCCCCAGTGGCCGCGGCTCTTGACCAGTGCCTCGAGCTTGAGTTTCATGCCGATGTCCGTACTGCCCGAGTAGAGGGCTTCGGCGAGTTTGTCGCCGGGCATGGCCGCGAGAAGGCCCATGAGGTCGTCGACGTCGACGGCCGTCGAGAGGATGTTGTAGACGTCGAGAGCGGCGTAGCGGGCGCCGTAGTGGTCCATCACGCGCTCGTTGTACGCCCAAAGGGCGTGCTCGCTGACGTCGCCGTCCTCGATCGCCTCGATCGCCTGCTCGCCGGCGTACTTGCCGGCGTAGGCGGCGCCCGCGATACCGCCACCGGTGGTCGGGTTGACGTGGCCAGCAGCGTCGCCCACGGCCATAAAGCCGGGGTGCACCGCGGAGTCGTAGGGCCGTCGGGTGGGGAGCGCGGCGCCGAGTTTGTCCTCGACGCGAGCGCCTGCGAACTCCGGTCGGTCCCGGAGGTCGCGCTTGAGGTCCTCGACGAGCTTCATCGGCTGTTCGGTCATCTGGAAGCCCAGGCCGGCGTTGATCTCGGTGTCCGTCCGCGGGAAGTACCAGAGGTAGCCCGCGGCGCGCTCGGTCGGCTTGAAGACGAGAGCGTCGCTCCACTCGACTGGCTCCTCGACGTGGACGATCTCCCGGTAGGCCGAACAGAACTGCGAGTAGGTGACGTTGGTGTCGAACGTCGAGTCCGAGAAGTCGACCTTGTCCTGGAGGAGCGAGAGCGACCCGGCGCCGTCGATCACGATGTCGGCCTCGTACGTGTAGGGATCGCCGTGGGACATCGCCCGGACGCCCGTGACCCGCCCGTCGTCCGTCTGGATCACGTCCTGGACGACGGTGTTATAGTGGAACGTCGCGCCTGCGTGCTTCGCCCCCTCGATGATCCGGCGGCCGTACTCCCAGCGATCGACGACAGCCAGTTCGCCGGGGACCGGAATCTCGAGGACGGTGTCCTCCTGGGGAATCTCGAAGCGACCGTGGGTGACGTCGGTGTTGGTGAACGCCGGCTCGAGCTGGGACTTGGGGATCGCCTCGGGGAACGCGTCCGCGCCCTTCAGCGCGTCGCCGCAGGCGATGTGTCCAGCCTGTTCCTCGGACTTTCGCTCGAGGACGACGACCTCGTAGCCCGCCTTCGCGACGGTCGCGGCGGCGTAACACCCTGCCGTGCCGGCGCCGACGACGACGACGTCTGGTGACTGCTCGCGCTGGCCCGTCGTCGCGGCCGACTGCTCCATGCTGCTCATAACTCGACTCTCCACACTGGGGTAAGAAAACGTTTTTCGTGCGCCGGCGACCGCTCCGGAGTGTCGCCGTCTCCGATTCTGTCGGGA
Organism: Saliphagus sp. GCM10025317; assembly: GCF_042663665.1. Lineage (NCBI taxonomy): Archaea > Methanobacteriati > Methanobacteriota > Halobacteria > Halobacteriales > Natrialbaceae > Saliphagus > Saliphagus sp. GCM10025317. Next base: position 988,773 of record NZ_JBHTAQ010000007.1, on the reverse strand, counting down.
GGAAAACGACAGAGAGGGATAAAGAGTTTTAGTACGGTCTTTCGTACCGGCCAGTATGACCGAGTACACCGTCGAATTCGTCGGCACGGGCGAGACGATCACCTGCTCCGACACCCAGACGATTCTCAGTCGCTGTCTCGAGGAAGGAATCGCCCAGGAGTACTCCTGCCGCGTCGGGATGTGTCTGGCGTGCTCGGCGGAGATCCTCGAGGGCGAGGTCACCCAGCCGGCGGCCCGCGGGTTGACCGAGGAGGAGGCCGAGAACTACGCGCTGACCTGCATGGCTCGACCACAGTCGGATCTGCGACTCGAGCGCGGGAAGTATCCGCCGAGCATCGAGGCCGATATCGACTCGAACGCAGACGGGAGTACAGCATCTGCCGACGACTGATCGACAGGACGACGACAGACACCAGATTCCTGACCTAGAATTTCAGTTCAATAGTCCATCCTACGACGGTGCTTCAAAAGGTCGTTCCGAAGAGATCCTTCCTCGAGAGAGAGAGAGAGAGAGTTTGAACCGCCCGGTTATCGCTATCGGCGTTCCTCGAGGGCGACGAAACGAGACGAGACCAGGAGTGTTACAAGCAGCGCGGCGAGCGTCGCCGAGATTCCGAACCCGGGTATCGTGTCGTCGGCTTCGTCTCCGGGGTCATCCTTTGGTTCGTCGTCCGGTCGGTCGTCCTCGCCTACACGGTCGTTCCCATCGGTCTCGTCGGGAGAGTCGCGACCGTCGGACTGGTCGTCTTGGCCGTTTGGATTGTCGGATCGGTCGTCTGCACCGTCAGCGTCGTCCTTAGCGGAGCTATCGTCCTGATCGTCCGAACCGTCCGGTTCCTCGTCCGTCTCGGTCTCATCGTCGGACACCTCGAGGGTCGCTCGCTGATCGCCGGCCGATAGAGTGTAGGTACCCGCCTTCTCGAACGTATGGATCACCGTCACCGTCTCAGAGTTGCCGGCGGAAACGGTGACAGACTCCTCGAAGACGACCGTGCCGTCGACGCACAATTCGGCAACGTGATTCCCGATAGCGTCGCCAACGTTCTCGAGGGTGAGTATCACGGCCACCGTTTCGCCGGCTCGGACATCGGTCGACTGCATCGCGAGGTCGGTGACGACGATGTCGGCGCTCCCCGGGCTGGAATCTCCGTCGTCGGATCTATCTTCGTCCTCAGAGTTGTCATCGTCATCACCGTTGGTGCAATCATCTTCTCCCGCAGACGGCGTCGCGACCGTGAACGTGATCTTCTCTGTATGTCCGTTCCCCGCCGCGTCTGTGACGATCAACTCGAGCTCGTGGGTCGAGCCGTCGACCAGTCCCGTCGCCCGATACTCGACGTACTCGCTCGTGACCGTCGTGGTATCGTCGAACGTGACAAGCGCGTCGTCGAAGAGGACAACTGTTTCGTCGATGTCCACACCGCTACCCACGTCGTCGAATTCGAATCGGAGCGTCGTCGACGACGTACCGGCGGCGAACTCGTGTCCGTCGGCCGGGTTGCTGGCGGTGATCGCGGGCGGGGTGACGTCGGTCGTCACCGCGCCGTAGGTCGAAAAGTGGGTGACAGTTGCCACCCAGTACTCGCCGGTCGTTCCGTCCGGCAAGGTAATAGTTTCGACCGCGGTCGGTACGTCCTCCCACGCTTCCGACGTCTCATTGTAGTATCGGATGGTCACGTCTTCGACTTCGGTTCCGGGACCGAGAAGCGACTGATCGACCGGGACGCCGATGACGCCGTGACTGAGATTATTCGAGAGGCGCGACTCGAGCGAAGCGTCCAGGAAGTTCACGCCCAACTGATCGGTGCCGAGCGGCTTCAGGGGAACTTCGCTCGTCGTCACCGTGGCGAACGTGCCGTTGACCGGCTGGTCTGTGATGAATTCGACGAACAGTCCCGAAGGTACCATCTTCAGCAAGATGGTATTGTTCTCGTCCGTATCTCCGCTCACGAAGGATGCTCTGGCCTCGCCAGTTCCGCGGTTTCCGGCCAGGTCGAGGCCCGTCGCGGTGACGTTGTACTGCCCGTCGTCGGGCAGCGCGAACGTCCCGTTCCGGTCGGTCAGACTAACAGGGGTGACGCTGCCGTCCGGGCGCTCGAGCTCGACCGAGAGCGACCCGAGTTGGATCGATTCGCTCGCGTCGACGGTCAGGTTCCCGGTCGATCCGTCCACTCGGTCAGCGACGATGGCGAATTGTGGCGGCATCCTGTCCACGACGACCGGTGTAGATGCCGCAGCGTCGTCACGGTTTCCGCGGTCGTCGGTCGCTTCGACGATCACGGCGTACTCGCCGTCGTCGACGATAGCGTTTCCGTCGAACGACGCCGTCCAGTTTCCGGTGCTCGTGTCGTAGGAGGCGGACTCCTTGAGTCGGAACGGCGAAAACTGTGACTGCAGCGTAACGTCGACGCCGCTGACCGAGCCGAACGCGTCGGTGACGTTCATCACGACGTCGATATCGTCCGTTCCGTTCAAGTAAACGCGCGAGCCGTCGTGAGACGTCGCGGTGACGTCGACCGCGTGAACGGTCGGCGCACCGTCGTCGTAACCGGTCCCAGTGAGTTCGACGTCGATAGTCGGTTCGTTCGGGTCGTCGCTGTGGATCGTTAGTATCGCATTCGCCGTCCCAACGGCCGCTGGCACGTACTCGAGGGTGAGTGTACGAGTTTCCCCATATCCGAGTTCTGCCGACGCGTTCCCCGCGGTCACCTCGAAGTCGGATACGTTCGCACCAGAAATCGTCGCGCCGGAGACCGTCAGATTCTGATCGCCGACGTTGGCCACGGTGATCGTCTCTGTGGCGGTCGTCCCAGCGGCGACTGTGCCGAAGTCGATGTCGCCACGGGCCACCGAAATGGCGGCCAACTCGGTAGTCGAGGCGTCGACCACGGTGATCGTCACGGGGGCGTAGGAGGAGTACTCGCCGTGTTCGTCTCGAACGAGGTAGGTGAAGCTGTCGACGCCGACGAAGCCGGGATTGGGGGTGTACGTGATCTTCCCGTTGACGACCATCGACGCCGTTCCATTCCCCGGGTTCCCGAAGTTGCTCGCGATGAACGAGTCTCCATCGAGGTCGTAGTCGTTGGCGAGGACGCCTGGTTCCTCGACGGTAAGCGTTTCACCCTGGCGAACGACGTAGTGGTTCGGAACGGCGCCGGGTTTTCGGTTCGGATCCGGAAGCACCTCGACGGTGATCGTGCCGTGCGAGGAGTACTCGCCGTGTTCGTCTCGAATGAGGTAACTGAAGCTGTCCGTGCCAGTGAACCCCGGATCGGGGACGTAGGAGATCTTCCCGTTGACCACCATTGAGGCCGTTCCGTCACCTGGGTTCCCGAAGTTGCTGGCGATGAGCGAATCGCCGTCGGGGTCGTAGTCGTTGACGAGGACGCCCGGCGCGTCCACGGTTAGGTTCTCTCCTTCGACGATCGAGTAGTGATCGTCGGTCGCACTCGGTTTTCGGTTCGTCGCCACGACTTCGACGGTGATGGTGCCAGACGAGGAGTACTCGCCGTGTTCGTCCCGGACGAGGTAGGTGAAGTTGTCGACACCGACGAAGCCGGGATTGGGGGTGTACGTGATCTTCCCGTTGACGACCATCGACGCCGTTCCGTTGTTCGGACTGCCGAAGTTACTGGCAATGAGCGAGTCGCCGTCGGGGTCGTAGTCGTTGGTGAGGACGCCCGGTGCGTCCACTGTCAGGTTTTCGCCCTCGTAGATCGAGTAGCTGTCCGAAACGGCCGTCGGTGCTCGATTAGGATCCGGAAGCACCTCGACGGAAATCGTGCCAGACGATGAGTACTCGCCGTGTTCGTCCCGGACGAGGTAGGTGAAGCTGTCTGTGCCGGTGAAACCCGGATCCGGGGCATAGGTGATCTTCCCGTTGACCACCATCGACGCCGTTCCGTGGCTCGGACTGCCGTAGTTACTGGCAATGAGCGAGTCGTTGTCGTGATCGTAGTCGTTGGCGAGGACGCCCGGCGCGTCCACGGTCAGGTTCTCACCCTCGAGCGTAGTGTAGTAATCGTCGACGGCCACCGGCGCCGCCCGGGCGGGATCGATCACTTCGATGGTGATCGTGCCGGACGAGGAGTACTCGCCGTGTTCGTCCCGGACGAGGTAGGTGAAACTATCCGTGCCGGTGAACCCCGGATCCGGGACGTAGGTGAGCTCCCCGTTGACCACCATCGACGCCGTCCCGTTGCTCGGGCTGCCGAAGTTGCTCGCGATGAGCGAGTCGTTGTCGGGGTCGTAGTCGTTGGCGAGGACCCCCGGCGCGTCCACCGTTACATTCTGACCACGGAGGGTGGCATAGTGATCGTTGACCGCCGTCGGCGCACGGTTCGTTGCCACGACTTCGACAGTGATCGTGCCGGATGAGGAGTACTCGCCGTGCTCGTCCCGGACGATGTACGTGAAGCTGTCCGTGCCGGTGAATCCCGGGTCGGGAGTGTAGGTGACCTTCCCGTTGACGACCATCGAGGCCGTCCCGTTGCTCGGATCGCCGTAGTTGCTCGCGATGAGCGAATCGCCGTCGGGGTCGTAATCGTTGGCGAGGACGCCCGGCGCATCAACGGTCAGGTTCTCCCCCACGACGATCGAGTAGCGGTCGTCGACGACCACCGGCGCTCGATTGGGATCGGGGAGTACTTCCACGGTGATTGTGCCGGATGAGGAGTACTCGCCATGTTCATCCCGAACAATGTAAGTGAAGCTGTCCGTGCCGATGAATCCCGGGTCTGGGACGTAGGTGACCTTCCCATTGACCACCATCGACACATTGCCGTGACTCGGACTGCCGTAGTTGCTGGCGATAAACGAATCACCGTCGGGATCGTAGTCGTTGGCGAGGACGCCCGGCGAGTCCACGGTCAAGTTCCCTCCTGCGACGATCGAGTAGCTGTCTGAGACGGCGACGGGTGCTCTGTTCGGATCTGGAAGCACCTCAACGGTGATTGTGCCGGATGAGGAGTACTCGCCGTGGTCGTCCTGAACGATATAAGTAAAGCTGTCCGTGCCGGTGAATCCCGGGTCGGGAGTGTAGGTGACCTTCCCGTTGACGACCATCGAGGCCGTCCCGTTGCTCGGATCGCCGTAGTTGCTCGCGATGAGCGAATCGCCGTCGGGGTCGTAATCGTTGGCGAGGACGCCCGGCGCGTCCACAGTCAGGTTCTGGCCCTCGATCGTAGTGTAGTAGTTTGCGGCCGCGATCGGTGCGTGGTTCGGGTTCGTGATCGTGCCGTTGCCCGAGAGCGCTACGCTCACGGACGGCTCGTCGGGGTCGTCAGTCAAGAGTTCGAGCGTCGCGTCCGCCGATCCGGTAGCGGTCGGCGCGAACTTGAGGGTGACGGTGGAGGACTCACCCGCCGCGACCGTGGTCGACGATCCGCCGTCCGTGACGGTATAGACGCCTGCGTCGGGACCGGTGACCGCCGCGTCGTCGACGGTGAGCGGTCCGCCGCCGACGTTCGAGACGGTCACGTTCGCCGTCACGTTCTCCCCGACCTCGACGGCGCCGAAGTCGACGGTCTCCGGCGCGACGTCGACATCCGGCTCCCCGGACACGTTCCCCGAGAGCGGGACGGTGACGACCGGTTCGTCCGGGTCGTCGCTATGGATTTCCAGCGCAGCGGTCTTGGTTCCGGGCGTCTCCGGCGCTATGTACACCCTGACGTAGCCGGATCCGCCCCACCAGAGATATGCGTACTTCGTCGAGTCGTCCATCGTGATGGAGAACTCGTCGGCGTCCGGACCCGTGATGACCGACTTGTTCCAGTGAAGGTCCCCTCGTCCCAGGTTCGTCACTTCGAAGTCATTGTACACCCACTCGTCGACGTCGACGGTACCGTAGTCCCAGTTCGAAGGAGACACGTCGACGTCGGGTTTTTCGGGTTCCGGTTCAGTCACCTGTACCGTGACGGGCGGGAGGTCAGCGATGGTGACGCCGTAGGTTCCGGTACTCGAGAACGAGTGGGTGAACTCTACCGTCTCCTCATCGTTATATCCCGTCCCGATCGAACCGGTAGCGGTGTCGACGACCGTTCCGTTGACCTCGAAGTCGACCACGTATCCGCAACTCGCGTCGGCCAGATTCTGCACCGTAGCTGAGACGGTGAACGACTCGCCGGTGGAGACGTTCGTCGAAGAGGTGGAGAGCCCGGAGTAGCTCAGCAGCGTCTTCGGCTCGTCGGTCGTGCCGCCCTCGAGGGCGAGCAGCGGGTAGGTGCCGTCGTCGTTCTCCAGTCCGGTTGCGTAGAGCGTGCTGTCGACGACTGCCGGCGTGAACGAGCGACCGTAGTCGCTGTCGTAGCGCCAGAGGAGGTCGCCGGTGTCAGCGTCGTAGGCTCGAATGGCGCTGTCGGTCGTCGGAACGTACACCACCCCATCGGTGTACACGGGCGAGTACCGGGTGGCCGTGCAAACCGAAGTGCTCCACAACCGATCTCCGCCAGTCGAATCCCCGGTCGCGTCGACCGCCTGCACGGATCCGTCGGCGGTGAAGTACAGCGTGTCGTTCGCTAGCGCAGGTGACGACCCGGTATAGCCGTCGACGTTCGCGGGCGTGCTCCAGATGGTACTGCCGTCCGTCGCGTCGAGTGCGTAGAGGTTCGCGTCGGTGCTGCCGTACGCTGCGTCGTCGACGTAGACGACACCGTCTTTCACGACGGGAGAGTGGAGGCGCGATCCGGTGCCTGCGACGTCTCGACTCCACTCCACCTCGCCCGTATCCGCATCGAGCGCGTAGGTGTAACCGTCGTCGCTCGTCACGTAGACCGTTCCGTTCTCGACGGCTGGCTTCACGTTCATCCCGTAGTACGAACTCGCCCGGATGAACGTCCACAGGACCTCCCGGGTGGACGCGTTCAGCGCGTGAACGGTGCCGGAGTTTGCCGAGTCGACGTACGCCTGTCCGGAGACGTAGGCGACGTCGTCGACAATGGTAATCCCACCGACGTCGTCTAGCCCGTTGTACGTCCAGATCCACTCGCCGGTCACTGCGTCGAGCTGGTAGACCCGCCCGTCGGTCGTCCCGACGTAGAGGTACCCGCCCGCGTACGTCGACGGTACTGCGAGGTCCGTCGAGGAGTGGGTCGGGTACTCCCACCGAAGCGTGCCGTCCGTCGCGTTGTGAGCGTAAACGAACTCGCCGCCGCTGATGTGGTTGCCGCCGACGAACACCGTGTCGTTCGCCACCGTCGGGCCGGTCGTCCACTCGTAGGAGTGGTTCACCGCCCACGCTTCAACATCCGGGCCGACCGCGGTCGGCACCCCGGTTCCGGTGTTGTTACCGGTGTTCCCAGCGTCGGCGCTCTCCTTCGGCCAGGCGTCCGGCCCGGACGGCATCTCGCGCGGGCCTATGAACGAGATCGTCTCGCCGTCGCGACCGTCCCCGACGCTGACCGTGACGCCGTGGGTCAGATCGTCGAGATACGCGCTCATCCCCGTGTTCTCGTAATCCGACTGCAGCGTGAACACGTAGTCTCCGCGATCGTCGAGACGGACCTCCCAGGTGATCGTCTCGCTCTCGCCGGGTGCGAGCGTCCCGCTTTGGCTGGAGTAGTTCCAGATGTGGTGGTTCTGGCGGCTCGAGTCCGGAGACACGCGGAGGTTCGCGTTCCACGATCGCTCGAGGTCGCCGACGTTCGTCACCGTCGCCGTGACCGTGGCGTTCTCGCCGTTGGCGAGGCGGTCGGACTCGACCGCGAGGTTCGAGAACTCGAAGTGACCGCCCTCGCTCAGGGCTCGAAGGGTTTGACCCTGGTCGGTGGTTCCGAACATGGTGCCGTTCGTGACGGCTACGACGGCGCCGGTGGCGCCCGACGTGATGTCGGTGCTCCCCATCGATTCGCCCGTGAGGGCGTCGTAGATGGAGGTCCGATCGTTGTGTCCGGACGCGTACACGAGCCCGTCGACGACCGTGAACGAGTATCTGTCGCCGTAGCTCCGTCGCCACTCGAGGTCACCCGTGGAGGCGTTCACCCGATTCAGCCGCTGGTAACTGTACGACGAGCTCGTCTCCCGCTGGCGGACGAACACGGCGTCGTCGGTGACGACCGGTTCGAAGAGATACCACTCGTCGTACTCGGCCGACGACGTCGAAACGTTCGGTGGGCTGAACCGCCACGCTTCGCTCCCGCTGGTAGCGTCGACGGCGACGAGTTCTTCGGCCAGCGAGCCGTCCCCGTTGCGCGATCTGTCGATCGCGTACACGAGGTCGTCTCGAACGACGATCCGATCGTCCAGATCGAGGTCAAGGGCGGAGTTCTTCCACACCTGATTGCCGCTCGATGCGTCGATCGCAACGACCGACTGAACGTACTCGGTGCCGCTCGACTCGATTTCGTCGGTGAGCCCCACGAACACCGTGCCGTTCTCGTACGTGAGCGGATAGAAGTACTCGAGTTCGTTCTCCGAACCGATCGTGTGCGTCCACTCGATGCCTCCGGTAGCCGCATTGAGGGCGTAGACGGACGCGTTCGCGTTGTCCGGATTCCACTCCGTTATCGCACCGGAGACGTACACGTGTCCGTTCGCGATGACGGGGGCCTGATCGGCTGTGATCGACCGGTTCAGGTCGATATCCTGCGACCAGGTGACGTTTCCGTCTGCCGCGCCGAAGGCGTACACCGTACCCACCGCGGGATCGGGCGCGCCGTCTCCGTACCCGTACGACGTCGTCGCGTAGACGTACGCCGTGCCGTTGTCCACCGTCACCGATCCGGCGGGAATCCGATGATCCGCCGAGAAATTGTGTTTCCACAGACGAGCTCCCGATTCGAAGTCGTAGGCCTCGAGGCTGTACAGACTCGGACCGTTGAAGCGGTCGCGAATCACGTAGACGGTGTCGTCCGAGACGACCGGCTCGAAGCGATCATCGTAGCTAGAGACGTTCCAGCGCTCCTGAACGTGCCGTTTCGGTCCGTCCGTATCCGCGTTCGACCCCGACGCGCCGCGGTCGAATCCGCGGATCGGCCAGTCGTCGACCGGATCGGGGTGGGCGACGTCGACCGTCACCGGTCCGATGGCCGGTTCGCGCTCGAGTTCACGCTCGACCGAGAGGTTCCAAGAGCCGGACGTGGTGAACCGCGTCGCGAACGTCAGCGTCGCCGACTGTCCGGGAGCGAGCTGTCCGGTCTCGGTGTCGACGGCTCGCCGGTCGTCCGGGAAGACGTTCTCGGCCATCAGCGACAGGTTGTAGTCGCGGGCCACGTCGTCGACGTTCTCGACGGTCACGTCTACCGTGAGTTCCTCACCGGGAGCGACGACCGTAGCCGACGGCGTCAGTCCGGAGAACGCGAACTGTTCCTCCTCGAAAGCGTAGACGCGGACGACGTTTTCACTGCTCGCCGTTACCGGGGCGTGAACGTAGAGCCGGTCGTCGGCGATCGCCGGTTGCGTCAGCCGTCCGTCGACCCGTTCGGTCCACAGCAGGTCGCCAGTGCTGGCGTCGAGGGCGTCGACGAACCCCCGGTCGTTTGTCGCATAAACCACGTCGCCGGCGACGGCCGGCGGGTTCGCGGTCATTCTCGTGTAGGTGAGTCCGTAGTCGACGTCACCGTCCATCCGGTGAACCCACTGGCGCTCGCCGGTAGTCCCGTCCAGAGCGTGGATACCGTTGCCCATCGAGACGTACACCGTACCGTCGGCGATGGCGGCGCCGATCGGTCTCGCGTGAGCGTCGTAGATCCACTCGACGTGGCCGTCCGTCTTGTTCAGTGCGTAGAACTTCGGATCGTAGGTCTCACCCCCGTAGGATCCTTCTTCCCCAGCGCCCACGTAAACTGTCCCGTCGTCGACCACAGGAGCCATTTCGATGTGGCCCTCGGTCTCGAATCGCCAGCGCTCCTCGCCGCTCGAGGCGTTCAGCGCGTACACCGCGCGCTCTCTGTCGAAGGAATCGGAGAGCCATCCAGTAACGTAGACAGTGTCATCCGAAGCGGCCATACCGCCGGATTCGTCGTCAGCGTACTCGACATCCCACAGCGCCGTTCCGTCCTGGAGGTCGTAGGCGTACAGTCGGTGACCGGTGTACGTCGTGCGCTCGACATAGAGCGCGTCATTCAGAATGACCATCGATCCCGCGTAGAAGTCGGTGACGTTCCACAGTTCCGTGCCGTCTGACGCGTCGTAGGCGCGGATTTCATCGTCGATGGTATTAGAGGTGACGACGGCGACCCCGTCGGAGACGGCGACGCGCTCGACTTCGATGTCGGTGTCGTTCCACAGCAACTCGCCAGTTTCGTTGTGTAAGACTTGGAGCCCGTCTCGAGTCGGCACGAACACTCGACCGTCGGCGACGACTGCCGGCTCGTGCTGGCTCTCGTTGTCGGCTTCGTACACCCACAGCACATCGACGTCGGTCGCCGGTCCAGTGGTATCCGGATTATGTCCCGTGCGAGCCGAGTCGCGACCAGCGGTTCCCCAGTCGCCAGCGTCAAGTATCGATACAGAGTCGACGAGGTCGACAATTGCCGAGGTCCCGATCGCCGCGATTTCGCCATCGTTCCCGCCGAAGATGGCGTTCCCATCGACGGTTTCAACTGTCGATTCTACTCGCCCTACCTGGCTGGTCGCAAGATCAGCTCGATCGAATTGGTCAATTATCACTGGCCTCGGCTCGTCCGAATACGAATCACCGTCACCAGTCAATGCGAGTGCCGTGGGCCCCGTGGCAATGGTCGAAAGTACGACCAGCACTGCTATCACTCCCCCCAACAGTCGTTGCATGCGATATGTGCGAAGGGTGATTTATCTATACTCACCCCCTGATCGGATTTCAATCTCTGAAAAGACTTTATACCGTGAATATGATACACTACTAATGAATACTCGTTCGGCCGAAGCGAACACCGAGGACGTGCTCGTCGAACTGATCCGGCGGCACGACGTTTTCGACGTGCTGGCCGACGAACCCCTCGAGAAACCCGAACTCGCCGCGGCGCTCGAGGTATCGCCGGCGACTGCCCATCGGATTCTCACGTCCTTTCGAGAGAAGAACTGGATCGAGCGGACGGCTCAAGGCTACGCGCTGACCCCGTTCGGCGAGGCGCTGGGACGAGCCGCCGCGACGTACCGATCAACGGTCGCCGAGACGCACCGACTGGCTCCACTGTACGACGTGGTCACGGCCGCCACGCCGTCGGCGCCGATCGACTTCGCGTGGTTCGACGACGCGACCGTCACCCTCGTCGAGCCCCACGATCCGTACCGCCCGCTGAATCGGTTCATCGAATTGCTCGAGGCCACCTCCTCGATCCGCGGCATCGACACGACGTCGGTTTCACCCACGTACGTCGAGGACGTCTACGACCGTATCGCAGACGGGTTGCCGGTCGAACTCGTCTACGACCAGGCGGTCGTCGAACGGTTGGCGACCGAGTACACCGACCTCGCGACCGACGCGTTCGACCGGGACAACTTCACGCTCTGGGTCCGCGAGGAGGTCCCGTTCGGCCTCGCGCTGTTCGACGACCGGGTCGGAATCGGAGGGTACGACGACGAGACGGGGCTCCTCGAGGTGTTCGTCGACACCGATAACGAGGACGCGTACGCGTGGGGAGAACAGTTGTTCGAGCGCTATCGGAAAGATGCGGATCGCCTCGTCTGAATTGTCTCCAAAAGCGACTCGAGCCTTCCTCCAACACTACGTATCGACCGAAATCAGCGTTAGCTCGAAGGTTCGCTCGCCGTTCTCGTCGTAGTAGACGGTGTACGGCGCCAGTCCGAGGTCGGGTGCGAAACAGCCCTCGTGGACGGCCCGCCCGTCAACCTCGGTGACGGAGGCGTAACACTCGACGCCCGCGTACGTCCGCCGCTCGGTGATCGCGAACCGCATCGAGCCGTCGAACGAGGAGTACGACCACTCGTCGCCGACCGAAAGCGTACGTCCCTCGTAGTAGCCCATGGTTGGCGAAAAGAGCGTCGCGAGGACGAACGTGCCCGCCGGCGTAAGAATCAGGTCGCTCTGGAGGTCCTCCTTCGTCCCGCTGACGGTCGTCTCGAACTGGGTTTCTGCTGTTTCGTACTCAAGCGTGACCGTGGCCTCCTCGTCGGTTACGTCGGTGACGTCCCAGACGAGCGTTCCCGCACCCTCGTCGGCCGAGTAGGTCTCGTAGGTGTAGGTGATCGGGCGGTCGAACTTGAAGGGGTTCCAGGACGCGTCGCCTGGATCACCGGTCTGTGAGCGATCGCTCGAGTCAGTTCCGCTATCGGTTCCGTCGCTGTCGCCGCCATCGTCACCGTCCTCGTCGGCTTCTACGTCCCCAATCGGTACGTCGTCGAGACAGCCGCCGAGAACGAGGGCCGCGGTGACACCCGCAGTCCGAAGCAGTCGTCGCCTCGAGAAGCCACGATTCGCACGTGATTGCATCGCCCGATCGTTGGCTCCCGGGGATATTGTACTCACTCGGTGAGACGAATTCACGGCGTGAACGGATGGTGAGAGCGTTACGGAGTGACGGGAGTGACCGAAGAGTGAGAACGTTACGAGATGAGCGAAGAGCGGAGGCGAAACGACCGAAAAGCGCGATCGTCTGGCCACGACCTCCGCTCGAGAATCTCAAAGAGCCGAATCGGTATCCTCAGAATCGACTATTAGATGGAACGAAACGCGGGAGAATCGGCGATTCAGTCGACGAAGTCGATGTCGTCGCCCTCGGGTTGGACGGCCTCGCCGTCCGGCCGGCCGTAGATCTGTGGGGATTCGACGCCAGTGACGACGATCATGGTACGCATCGATCCCTCGAGGGTCTCGTCGATCGAGGTCCCCCAGATAATGCGAGCGTCGGGGTCGATCCGGTCGTAGATCTCCTCGACGACGCCCTCGGCTTCCTCGATGGACATGTCGTTGCCACCGGTGACGTTGACGAGTGCGGAGTTCGCGCCGGAAATGTCGACATCGAGCAGGGGCGAGCGGAGGGCAGTCTTCACGGAGTCCTCGGCTTTCGCCTCGGAGTCGGACTCCCCGAGACCGATCATGGCGACGCCACCGCGTTCCATCACGGTGCGAACGTCGGCGAAGTCCAGGTTGACCAGACCGGGTTTGGTGATGAGTTCGGTGATGCCCTTGACCGAGCGCATCAGGACCTCGTCGCTGACCTTGAACGCCTGGCGGACGGGGAGTTTGCCGACCGAGTCCAGCAAGCGGTCGTTCGGGACGACGATGACGGTGTCGGAGACGTCCCGCAGGCGCTCGAGGCCGGCCTCGGCGTTGGTCCGACGAACCTCGCCCTCCGCGGTGAAGGGCGTCGTGACGATCGAAATCGTCAGCGCGCCGGACTCGCGGGCTGCCTTCGCGACCACGGGGGCCGAGCCGGTACCGGTGCCGCCGCCGAGGCCGGCGGTGACGAACACCATGTCGGCGCCGTCGATGGCGTCGTAGATGTCCTGCTGGCTCTCGAGGGCGGCCTCCTCGCCGACCTGCGGGAGCGATCCCGCGCCCCGCCCGGAGGTCTTCTGCTCGCCCATCAGGATCTTGGTATCGGCGTCGATCTCGACGAGGTGCTGAACGTCAGTGTTGGCGGCGACCAGTTTCGCCCCGTGGATGCCCTCCTCGTTCATCCGATCGACGGTGTTGCCGCCCGCACCGCCACAGCCGACGACCGTGATGTTCGTCTGGAGGTCGTCAAGCACGTCGAGCAGTTCGTCGTCGGTCATCGTCCCGGAGTTCGCGCCAGCGTCGGCCCCGCCCTCGTGGGGTTCCTCGGCCCCGGGGACGCCCTCGGCGGCGTCCTCCTCGGCCTCGTCGATGGCATTTTCGACAATTGAGTCCATTCTTGTTCCGTTCTAGAGGATGGAGTATTATTATCTTTCCCCCACGCGTCAGTCAGACGTCAGACATAGTAATAGATTCTTACAGGTAATCGAAGTGTCACCGACGTATCGACAGCAGAAATTCCGTAATCGATCGTTACTTCTCGTCCTCGAGACGGTTCCACGGGAACGATTTGCTTCGCTCTCGAGACACGTCCTCGGCCCGGACGGTCGTCCCGTCTACGGTCACGTCTTCACCCGCTGACAGTCGTCCGAACTTCGGGCCCTCCTGGACGCCCGCCTCGCGAGCGAGCGCCGGGTCGAAGGCGACCTCGCGGACGACCACTGCTCGCTCGCGGACGTCGACGGTCTCGTAGCGGTCCTCGAGCACCGTTGCGGCCGTCCGGACGATGGACTCGAGCGGGTCCTCACCATCTGGGCCGGTAGTTGGGAAGGCGGCTCGTCTCCCGACTCGGCTCCCGCCGTTTCGCGTCTCGAACGCGACCGCCGTGGACTCGAGGGCAGCCCGAACGGCCTCTGCGTCGACGGCTTCCGCGGCCTCGAGCAGTTCCGTGGGCAGGTCGGCGACCGCGAAGTCGGCCGTACGACGGGAACCGAACCGGACGCCGTCGTCGACGATCCCGAGCCGAGACTCGACGGCGTCGACGAGGTCCAGCGGTCGGTCGCTGACCTCGCGGAGCCAGGTTTCGCTCACGACGCGGTAGCCGAGGTCCTCGATCGTGTCCTCGAGGTCAGGCCACTCGCCGTCGACGACGGCGTGGTCGGCGTCGCTCGCGTCGAACGCCGCCTGGATCACATCGTGGTGGTCGGCCGGATCGCCCATCGCCTCGAGCGCCCAGTCGGCGGCGACGTGGCCGACGCGCCAGGGGGTCTCCCTGACGATCCGTTCGAACCGGGGGACGTAGTGGTTGCCGCCGAAGCCGACGAAGGTCCGTCGCCGGTGCGGGGCGACGTCCCGCAACTCGAGGATCCCCTTCGCGACGGCGCGGGCGCCCTCGGGGTCGTCCCACTGCGCGTCGTCGCTCCCAAGTTCCGCGAACAGCGAGGGACAGCCGACGTCGGTCGGGCCGTGGTGGGTACACTCGAGGCCGGTGTCGTACCCCTCGGGCGCGTAGCGATCGAACGCCTCGAGGAGTTCGGCGAGGGCGTTCGGAGCCGCCTCAGCGACGGCGTTCGGCTCGCCGCCGAACTCCGCAGGGCCGAAGTTGCCGGTGGTGTGGGCCGTCAGCAGCGGGCCGGTGTTTCCGGAGTGACGCGAGGCGAAGACGAGGAGGTCAGGTTCGGGGTCCGCGTCGAAGGCGTCGACGGGCCGCTCGAGGTCCAGGTGGAGGGCGTCGAACGACCGCAACTCGGCGCCGTCGGTGCGATAGTAGGTGCCGCCGCCCTCGGCGTCGGGCGTCTCCGGGTCGACGCGTTCCTCCCAGTCACCCAGCTCGCGAAGGTGGGAGCAGATGTGACTCGAGGCGCGGTCGGCACGACTCTCGACGATGGCGATCACGGTGGGTCGTCGGCCGCGGGGGACCGAATAGGCTCCGTTTTCGATCCGAGAGTTCGCACTGCGAACTACACGTGCATTCGACGGGCCGGAAGACGGTTTCGTGGATCAGAAACAGTACCTGGAACTGGGGTGGGTCGATGACGTTCATCACTTGCGCAACATATTTCATTCGGAGTACCCGTATCGTCAGTATGAACGCTGTAACTCGCCTCTACAGGCGCACTGACGAGTGGGCGAAGGGACTCTCTCACGTACAGTATGCAGCCCTGTTGGGGATGTCGGCAGGTGTCGGCGTTCTCGTAGTCGGGGTCACGTTGAGTGACGAGTTCCTCCTCGTCCAGGCACTCACGATGGGACTCGTGATGTTCTCTTTGGAGTGCGTGTTTGGGAAATACCAGACGACTGGAGAGTGAAGGAACTGGAATCTATGGCGGAATCGACGCGCGGTTCGTCACCCGATGGCCGCGAGTCGCAGGCGGCGGGTTGGTGCGAGAATGGCGCCGGGCGCCGTTAGGACCGGATCAGGGCTCGAGGTCGACGGTCAGGTCGGTCGCGATCCAGGCGTCGGTGTTGTTCCACTCGGTGAAAACGGCTTTGCCGGGGCGGGTCTCGTGACAGGTCACCAGGCAGTCGGCGTCCGCGTCGTCGGAGCGCTCGAGCGAGCGACCATCGTCGCGCTGTACGGGAACGTCCATTAGCAGGTGTTAGGCGAGCCTAAACCTATATAGGTTTTGGTCCGCCTAAGACGACAGCGGCCGACTACGCCCGCGGACTTTTGGCCTCGGCCGACGAACGTCGACCCATGAGCAACGAGACGCCCGACGTCGCCCCCGTCGTCGAGGAGACCGCCACCGACATCGCCGACATGGAGGTTCGCGGCGCGGCCACAATCGCCGACGCCGCGGCGGCCGCCCTCGCCGCCCAGGCCGAGCGCTCCGAGGCGGACTCGCCGGAAGCGTTCCGCGAGGAACTCGAGGCGGCGGCCTCGGCGCTGTACGAGACGCGACCGACCGCGGTGAGCCTGCCCAACGCCCTGCGGTACGTTCTCCGTGGCGTGGAGGGCGAGACCGTCGAGGTCATGCGGGAGTCGACGGTCGCCCGCTCCGAGGCCTTTCAGGAGGACCTCGAGCAGGCCCAAGAGACCCTCGGCGAGGTCGGCGCGAACCGACTTCGCGACGGCGACGTCGTCATGACCCACTGCCACTCGACGGACGCGCTTGCCTGCGTCGAGGCGGCCATCGAGGACGGCAAGCACATCGAGGCGATCGTCAAGGAGACCCGGCCACGCCTCCAGGGGCACATCACCGCCAGCGAGTTGCGCTCGATGGGCGTCCCCGTCACGCTGATCGTCGACAACGCCGCCCGGCGGTACCTCGACGAGGCCGACCACGTGCTCGTCGGGGCCGACAGCATCGCCGCCGACGGCAGCGTCATCAACAAAATCGGCACCAGCGGCCTGGCCGTCAACGCCCGCGAGCGCGGCGTGCCGGTGATGGTCGCCGCCCAGTCGATCAAACTCCACCCCGACACAATGACGGGCCACACCGTCGAGATCGAGATGCGTGACGAACGGGAAGTGCTCGAGGAGACGGCCTACGCGGACGTCGCGGCCGACGGCGACGTACCCGACGACGGCCTCACCGTCGAGAACCCGGCGTTCGACGTGACGCCGCCCCGCCACGTCGACGCCATCGTCACCGAACACGGGCAGTACCCGCCCGAGAGCATCGTGATGCTCATGCGCGACCTCTTCGGCGAGACGACGACCGATCCCTGGGCGGTCTGAGGCCGCGCTACGGCCGAACGTCGCCGATAACCGGAAATTGTTTCACGCTGGTCTGTCCCAGTAGTGCTATGGTAGTACCCGAGGGTTTCGTCTTGCCGCCGTGGTACGTGGTGGTGCCGCTGGCGGTGGTACTTCTGGGAACCGTGGCGCTCCTGTGGGTGCTGGCGCCGCCGGTGACCGACGAGACGGTGATGGCGTTCGTCCCGTGGATGATGCTGGGGTCGACGCTGTACGTCCTGTACCAACTCGAGCAGTTTCCCGCGAGCCTCGAGGCGCTGTTCAGCGCGCCGACGGTGTACGTGACGACGGCGGCGGTCGCCGGGTTGACCTGGATCGCCGGGAGTTTTCTGTACGCCGCCGGCTTGCAACGATCGATCGAACGCTTCGTCGGCATCGTCGGGACCGGCTTCGCCGTCGTCTTCGCCACGTTCACCGTCCTGATCGGCTGGCAGCTGGGAACCTTCGAACCCTTCTGGCCGGTGATCACCGTCGTCGTCACCGGCGTCGTCGCCGCCATCGCCTGGGTGGCGCTCAGCCTCTGGCGGACCGACGTCGCGGCCGTGACGGGGGTGACCGGCGCGCTGGTCGTCTTCGCCCACGCCCTCGACGGCGTGTCGACGGCCATCGGCTACGACGTTCTCGGCGTCAGCGAGGACGTCCCCGCCTCGGCGTTCATCCTCGAGGTGGGTGAGATGCTCCCGACGGCGGGGTACATCGGTGGCGGCTGGCTGTTCGTCCTCGTGAAGGTGGTCCTCGCACTGATCATCGTCTCGCTGTTCGAGGAGTACGTTCGCGAGGAACCGCGACAGGCCCGGATCGTCCTCGGATTGATCGCAGCCGTCGGACTCGGTCCCGGCGTCCACAACGTCCTCCTGTTTACCGTGGGTGTGGGGGCGTGAGGTCGGGTTGGCTTGGGTGACCGACAGATCGTGTCGACTGCTCGAGTGACTGGGAAAACCTGACGAACACCCGTGTAGCGAGAAAACCCGACGACCGCTCACAGATCGAGAGGAGACGACAACGTTTTTTGACCGGCTCTCGTCTCTCCGCCATCGTCGAATGGTCACCGTACTCACCGCCGGCCACGTCAACTGGGACGTCACCCTCCGCGTCGACCGCTTCCCCGAACCCGACGGCGAGGCCGCCATCCACTCACAACTCCAGTCCGGCGGCGGAAGCGCCGCGAACGTCGCCGCCGCGCTCGCCACCCTCGAGGTCGAGGCCGGCCTCATCGGAAGTGTCGGCGACGACGACAACGGCCTCCTAGCCAGGCGCGAACTCGATGCCGCAGGCGTCGACCTCGACGGCGTTCGGATCATCGAGGGCGCCGACACCGCGGTCAAGTACATCCTGGTCGACGACGACGGCGAGGTGGCCGTCCTCGGGAACGACGGGGTCAACGAGGCCGTCCGGCCGTCCGATCTGGAACCGGATCGCGTCGAGCGCGCCGATCACGTGCACCTGACGAGCCAGCGACCGGATACGGCCGGCCGCCTCGCTCGACTCGCCAGCGACGCTGGCGTGACCGTCAGCATCGATCCCGGACGGCGGCTGGCAGAACGCGACTACGACGAGGCGCTGGCCCACGCGGACGTGATCTTCGCCAACGACCGTGAGATCGAGGCGATGATCGAGGAGACCTACCCCACGTCGGACTTCAGCGACCGCATCCTGGCCGTCAAGTACGGCGGCGACGGGGCCGAAGTCCATACGCCTGGTGGATCGGTTCACCATCCCGGATTCGACATCGAAGCCGTCGACACGACGGGTGCCGGCGACGCGTTCGCGGCCGGCTTTCTCGCGACGTACCTCGAGACCGACGACGTCGAGCAGATCCTCGAGTTCGCGAACGCCTGTGGCGCGCTCGCGGCGAGCGTCGAGGGGGCACGGTGTGCGCCGACGGTTGGTGCAGTCGAGGCGCTACTCGACGACGCCCGCACCCGCTGAGTTCGTGTCACTTTTTATCACGTTCTTCACTGCCAAACTATTGCAGGCAGTGGTGTCTGACGGTAGCTATATGGCGCTGGTCGTTGGCAACTCGAGTAGCGTCACGGAGACGTATACCTGATAGACATGAACGAACGAACAGCAGGGGCCGTTCGGTCCCGGGGGACTGGGGCACGACATCACGTTCGGTACGAGCGAGACGACGACGAGCCACTGAGCGTGGCCACGGCGTCCGCAATCGCGATGTACAGAGGCGAAGAGGTACTTTCGTCGTCGACACAGCTGTACGAGTACGTCGACCCGGAGGCACTCGACGCACTGTTCGCCAATAGACACGACGGGACGCCCCGCGAAGCAGGCCGGATCACGATCGACCTCCCCGACGGGCTGGTCGTCATCACGTCGATGTCCATTCACGTCACGCCTGACGACGAGCGACAGGAGATCACGTCGTAACCGCGCGTACGCCAAAGCTCAAGCTTCGCCCAGCGGAACACTGTGCGACGAATCGTATCGGCGATACGACGGGCGGCGATAGCAGGTAGCGACAGCGAGTAAGGGGACCGAGCAGCCAGTAAGACAGTAAGGGGGGGGATCGGCTGGTCGCGGACCGAACTCGAACGCTCCGAGCGTCGGCGTCGGATAAGGGTAGAGCTCTCGAGTTGTCGGTACTGGCGAGCACCGAGTGCCGGTTACCAAGCGCCGAGCACCGAGGAACCCTGCCTCGAGTGGTGTCACGAACCGATCGGCTTCCGCCGGACGGAACGCGACCTTTTTGCGGCCGGTCCGAGAATCGCCGTCCATGGCAACTCAACCGCACCTGCTCGTCGACGACGGTGACGTCCACGACATCGCGCTGATTCCAGGCGACCCGGGACGCGTCGACCGCATCGCGAGCCACTGCGGCGAATCCGAGACGATCGCTCAGAACCGCGAGTACAAGGTCGTCAACGCCGTCTACGACGGCCGCGAGCTGACCATCTGTTCGACCGGTATCGGCTGTCCTTCCGCCGCTATCGCCCTCGAGGAACTGTCGAACGTCGGCGTCGAGACGTTCGTCCGCGTCGGAACGACCGGCGCTCTCCAGCGAGAGATCGAGATTGGCGACATGGTCGTCGCGACCGGCGCCGCCAAGAACGAGGGGACCTCGAAGCGCTACGAGGACGTGGAGTACCCGGCCGTACCGGACTACGAGGTCCTCTCGGCGCTGGTCGATGGCGCGGAGGAAAACGGTGAGGACGTTCACGTCGGCCCCATCGCCAGCGACGACGCCTACTACGCCGAGACGGACGAGTACGTCGAGAACTGGGAGGCCGCCGGCCTGCTCTCGGTCGAGATGGAAGCCGCAGCCGTGTTCACCCTCGCGCGACGCAAGGGGCTCCGCGCCGGCGCCATCTGTACCGTCGACGGGAACCTCGTGAAAGGCACCCAGAAGGGAACCGACACCGAGGACGACGAACTGCCCGAGAAGGCCAAAAACAACGTCGCTCGAGCGATCGACATCGCACTCGAGGCGACGACGAACCTGTAGACGAGGGTCACTGCGATAGTCGGGAGTCCCATCGCGGATGCTCTCTTCGTTCGGCGACTTCGTTATCGCGTTCTCGAGCGACGACCCCGTCACCGCATACTCGAGTGTGGTTCCGAAGTGGGACGGGCCGGGTCCGCGCGCCCCGCGTTCACAGGTATCGTTCCATCTCGTAATCGCCGCGGTTGCGCGCCGTCGTCTCGAACCCGGCCGATCGGTAGAGGTTCATCGCGATGCGATTGTTCCGGTCAACGGTCAGCCAGACGTGGGTCACGCCGTTTTCCCGGCCGTACTCGAGCAAACGGCTGATGAGCCGCGTCCCGATCCCCGCCGACTGGTACGCCGGCCGGACGAAGATCGCCAGCTCGGCTCGGTCATCGAACGGAACCAGGACGGCGTGACCGACCACGTCGCCTCGATGGCGCGCGACGACGTGGAGCCCACCGTCGAGGAGTCCGCTAAGCCACTCGCGTATCCGGGATTCGCCCCGCGGTGGAAGCCCCTGGGACCGCGATTCGTCGTCGAAGTGGGTATACATCTCGACCACTGGTTCGGGGCCGCCAGCGTAGGCATCGACAGTGATCGGTCGCTCCGCGCGATCCGTGAACGTCGTCGGGGGCGAGGGTCGTCGGTGCTGATCGGTGGCGGTGACCATACGTTCGCTTCGGGCGACATGGTCCTAAGCCTGGCTCGCGTTCCCAGTCCCTGGGAGACGAAGGTCTACGGGGTCAATACGGCGAATCCGTCGGTTCCACGTGTATCGTTCGAGCTGCGAGGGCAGTTGACTCGAGGAGCAGTCGACGGCCACAGTTCGAGAGCGGAAACGAGCGAGTTTCGGTGAGTAACTGTCAGAAGACCGGACAGAGGGCTTAACCCTCCCCGTCGCATTCAGGGAGGTATCCGATGATACGCCCCACCCGCGAACGAGAGCAATCCGCGACGTCGGCGACGAAAGAAACGGACTCGACTCAGTCGACGGTCAAACAGTGTCCGGAGTGTGAGTCCGAGTCGCTCGTGACGAGCGATGGGGGGAGCGAAATCAGTTGCGAGCGATGTGGACTGATCGTCGAGGAATCCCGGATCGACCGCGGGCCAGAGTGGCGGGCGTTCAACGCGGCCGAGCGCGACAGCAAATCGCGCGTGGGCGCGCCGACGACCCAGACGATGCACGACAAGGGGCTGACGACAGCCATCGACTGGAAAGACAAGGACGCCTACGGCCGCTCGCTCTCCTCGGAGAAACGCAGCCAGATGCATCGCCTGCGCAAGTGGCAAGAACGCATCCGGACCAAGGACGCGGGCGAGCGCAACCTCCAGTTTGCGCTCTCCGAGATCGACCGGATGTCCTCGGCGATGGGGATTCCACGATCCGTCCGCGAGGTCGCCTGCATGCTCTATCGCCGGGCGCTCCAGGAGGACCTCATCCGCGGGCGGTCCATCGAGGGCGTCGCCACCTCGGCGCTGTACGCCGCCTGCCGAATCGAGGGCATCCCGCGGAGTCTCGAGGAGGTCGCCGCCGTCTCGCGGGTCGACCGCAAGGAGATCGGCCGCACCTACCGCTACGTGGCTCAGGAACTCGGTCTAGGCATGGAGCCCGTCGACCCGAAGAAGTACGTCCCCCGGTTCTGTTCAGAACTCGAGCTCTCCGAGGAGGTCCAGGCGAAGGCCAACGAGATCATCGACGTCACCGCCGAGAAGGGGCTCCTCTCCGGGAAATCGCCGACTGGCTACGCTGCCGCAGCCATCTACGCTGCCTCGCTGCTCTGTAACGAGAAGAAGACCCAGCGGGAGGTCGCCAACGTCGCCCAGGTGACCGAGGTGACGATCCGCAACCGATACCAGGAGCAGATCGAGGCAGTCGGGCTGTACTGATCGGCGAACGGTCGTTCTCGAGGCGATGTTTTCGGATCCGTCAACGTGGTGAGCGTGGCGATCGCCCCATCAGTGAATTGTCACCGTTATCTCGTCGACTTCTCCCCTCGTGGCACCGACGTTACTCGAGCACTCGAGCGGACGCCATCCGTCCACACCCCGAGGCTCACCCGCATCGCTTCATCCGCGATCACTCGTAGGTCAGGGTCATCCCGCCGTCGAAGAGCAAGTCGCCACCGTCGAGGTGGCGCCCGAGCTTCGAGAACCCGACGACGAAGAGGTTGGCGACGTCGACCGGGTCCATCATCTCCTTGACGCGGGACTGACCGAGCATCACGTCGGAGATGACCTCGTCGACGCTGATCCCGCGCTGTTCGGCAGTGTCCTGGAGCTGGTTCGTGACGAGGGGGGTCTTGACGTACCCCGTACTGACCGAGAACGATCGAACGTCACCCCCGCCCTCGGCAGCGATCGACTGCGTGAGGCCGCGCAGGCCGAACTTCGAGACGTTGTAGGCGACTTTGTCGCTCGTGACGTAGTGTCCGTGAACCGAGGCCATGTTCCCGACGCACCCACGTTCGTCCGCCGTCTCTCGAAAGTGTGGGATACAGAGCTTCGTCAGATAGATCGGTGCTCTGAGCATGATCTGGTGGATGCGGTCGTAGGCGTCCATCGGAAACTCCTCGATGGCGTCGATGTGTTGCATCCCGGCGACGTTGGCGAGGTACTTCACGGAGCCGAGATTCGCCGCCTCCTCGACGATCCACTCGATGTCTTCGTCGACGGTGAGATCGCCGACCACCGGCGCTACGGACCCGGCGACACCGATTTCGTCGGCGCGGTCGACCGTTTCCTCGAGGCCGGCCTCGTCGTAGTCCGTTGCGGCGACGGTGAGTCCGTTCTCGGCGGCGGCGAGGGCCACCGCCTGGCCGATGCCAGAGGCGGCGCCGGTGACGATACAGACGTTCTCCTCGGCGAACGAATCGTCATCTACCGTATGAATCGTCTCTCGAGTGACCGCCGGGACAGCGACCTGATCCTGAGTCATCGTTGATTCGAGTGACTAGTTGACCCGAGTCACGCTAAAACTCGAATGTTAACATATCAATGGGCGCGGTCGCAGGGGGTACGAACAGGGTGGCCGCGTGAGGACGACCGGTGAGAGGAAACGCAACGCTGTGAGGGAGATGCTAACAATTAATGTGGGTGGGCCCCATTCGGGTATTGACCTGCGATGATCGACCTAAATATCGACATGCGTCAGTACGACTGTCCGTTCATCGACACCACTGACGACGTCGATATCGCGTTCTCGGCCGTCCAGTGGCAACTGGATACGGACGCCGAAAAACTCGAGACTCGCCTCATCGCCAGGGGAAATTCCCCCGGGACGCTGGATACCGGACTCCAGACACTTCGAGAGCACCGGAACATGTCCGACTACTACCTGCTCTCGCGGCGGGGGAACGTCGCCCAGATCGGGACGGTGATCGAACAGACGAACGCGATGAGGACGATCCAGCGACACGGAGGGTACATTACCGGTCCGTTCCAGATCGAAAACGGTCGCGAGCACTGGCATGTCGGCTTCGACGACGACGACGCTGAGGACAGAACGCTCGCCGACCTCGAGCGCCACAACGATTACGACGTCGAAAACCGCGACCAGTTCGGCGCGTCCACGCTGTTCGATCTCCTCGAGAACGCCGACAGCGCGAGGCGGTTGCTCGACGGCTGCCGGTCGCTCACGGAAACCGAACGGAAGACGTTCGAAACGGCCTCTCAATTCGGCTACTACGAGACGCCTCGAGGGGCGACCCTCGACGAACTCGCGGATCACTTCGACGTCTCGAAGACGGCCGTCTCAATGAACCTTCGGCGGAGCGAGCGCAAACTGCTCGGGGCGGCCCTATCGGCGCTTTCGGATCTGGACGACGAGGAGAATCCGCTCTAGGGGCGATGGCGACACCACTCTCGCGAACGCACTGACCTGCGACATTTCTCCCCGTGTTTCCGTGTTAACATCGGAGTTTATCCGAAGGAGCCGCGTCAATCAATATCGTGATAGAAAATAGCACGCACATCAAGGGCGCCGAACGGCCGTCGCTCGAGTTTCCACCCGAAGTGACCGAATCCGTCTCCGAAATCGTCGCCGCCGTCCGAGGCGACGGGGACGACGCCCTCCGCGAACTCACCGCCAGGTTCGACGGCGTCGAGCGGGAGTCGATTCGGGTGACGGACGAGGAACTGGCGACGGCTCGAGAGCACCTCTCCGAGGAGGATCGGGACGTGATCGACGCGACGATCGAGAACGTCCGCGAATTCCACGAGGAACAGCGCGACCACCTCGAAGGGTTCGAGCGCGAGTTCGACGACGGGATTCGACTCGGGCAGCGGGTGGTCCCTATCGAGCGAGCGGGGGTGTACGTCCCGGGCGGACGATACCCCCTCGTCGCGTCGCCGGCGATGACGATCGTTCCCGCCGTCGTCGCCGGCGTCGAACACGTCGTCGCCTGCGCGCCGCCCCAGGACGACGGGAGCGTCCAGCCCGCACAGCTGCACGCCATGGACCGGGCCGGCGCGGACGAAATCTACTGCGTGGGCGGCGCCCAGGCGATCGCGGCGATGGCCTACGGCACCGAATCCGTGCCGACCGTGAACGTCGTCACTGGCCCCGGGAACGCCTACACGACAGAGGCGAAGCGACAGGTGTTCGGCCACGTCGGCGTCGACTTCCTCGCCGGACCGACTGAGGTGCTCATTATCGCCGACGACACCGCCGACCCCGACCTGGTGGCGACCGACCTGCTCGCCCAGGCCGAACACGACACCGACTCCCGGGTAGTCCTCGTCTCGCTCGAGGAATCGCTCGCCCGGGAGACGATCGACGCCGTCGAGGCGCAACTCGAGGACCTGCCGACGGCCGAAACCGCCCGAACCTGCTGGGCGGAAAACGGCGAGGTGATCGTCGCCGAAGACCGCGATGCCGCCGTCGCGGTCGCGAACGACTACGCGATGGAACACCTCCAGGTGATGTGCGACGAGCCCCGCGAGTACGTCGACGACCTCGTCAACTACGGCTCGCTCTTTCTGGGCCACCACTCGCCGGTCGTCTTCGGGGACAAGGCCGTCGGGACGAACCACTGTCTACCGACGCTCGAGGTGTCGACGTACACCGGCGGCATCTGGATCGGTACCTACCTGAAGACGCTCACCCACCAGCAACTGACCGCCGAGGGAGCGGCTTCGATCGCGCCGCACGCGGCCAAAATCTGCGAACTCGAGGGGACGGTCGCGCACCGACTCTCTGCCGAGAAGCGGTTCGACGGCGAGACGGAGCGGCAGTAATTCGGCGAGAAACCACCCCTCACCGAACCCTACCTCGCCGGCTCGACGTTCTGATTCATCCGGAAGACGTTCTTCGGATCGTACTCGGCTTTCGTCTCGGCGAGACGATCGTAGTTCTCGCCGTAGGCGTTTCGCTCGCGGCCCTCCTGGTCGCCCTCGAAGTTTACGTACGTTCCGCCGGTGGCCCCTTCCTCGAGCGCGTCGTGGCACTCCCGCACCCAAGCGATGCACTCGTCGTCGTTCGTCGAATCCTCCCACCGCGCGGCGACGCTCGCGATGAACGCCGTCTCCCGGTGCGGGTAGGCGGTCTCGTTCGGTCCGACCTCGTTGACCGCTCCGCCGACCTGGTGGAGGAGGATTTCGGACTGTCCCGTCGGGAACCGTTCAGCGTACTCGACGATGGTGTCGATCGTCGCGTCGGTGAGTTCCGTGAAATTCGGCGCCTTCCAGTAGTTGCGAGCGCCTTCAGCGTACAGATCGTCCAGGAGACGCTGGGCCTCCGTGTAGGGAGTGGGTGCGACGGCGTCGGCAATAGGGTCGCCGTATTCGCGGAGCGGTTCGAGCACCGCCTCGCCTTCCTCGAAGTCGCCGTCGTAGAACTGTACCAGCACCAGGACCGTGGTTCCGTGGATTTCTTCCGGGATGACCGGAAGCGGTGGTGCGGCCACGCTGTTCACCCAGACGGTACACTCCGGCGGCGCGTCTCGAGCGAACGCCGCGTAGTGTGAGAGGACGTCGGGGGCATCCTCGTAGGCGTACACGGTCGGGCCGAAGAGCACGTCCGGACCGACCTCGTGCAGGTCGAACTCGAACGACGTGACGACGCCGAAGTTACCGCTACCGCCGCGAATCGCCCAGAAGAGGTCCGGGTTCTCGGCTTCGCTCGCGGTGATCAGGTTTCCGTCGGCGGTGACGACGTCGACCGACCGGAGGTTGTCGATCGCGAGCCCGTACTTGCGGCTGAGCCAGCCGACCCCGCCCCCGAGCGTGAGTCCGGCGACTCCGGTCGTCGAGATGACTCCGCCCGGGGTGGCGAGGCCGAACGCCTGCGTTTCGTGGTCGAGGTCCCCCATCGTCGCGCCGGGGCCGACCCGGGCAGTTCGGGCCGCGGAATCGACTCGCACCGACGAAAGCGGAGACATGTCGATCGTGAGGCCGTCGTCGCAGACGGCGTTTCCGGCGACGTTGTGACCACCTCCCTTCACGGCGAGGGGGAGGTCGTGGTCGCGAGCGAACTCGACCGCGGTGATTACGTCGGCCGTGCCGGTGGGCCGAACGACGACGGCCGGTCGGCGGTCGATCATTCCGTTCCAGACCGATCGGGCCTCGTCGTAGCCGTCGTCTTCGGGACGGAGCACCTCGCCGCGGATCGTTTCGGTGAGCGTTTCGTAGTCCGGGTGGTCTACTGGTGTTTTGATCGTCATTGGACACGTCCTCGAGGGTGGTACGGACCCGAGGGTCAGATAGCTACGCAGTGACGTTCGTGCAGCCACTGACGGTCGAGCACAGGCTGCAAGAAATTCACGGACTGCAAATTGACGGTCTCCGTACGCTACCTCGGAATGTGGCCGAGTTCGCTCAGTCGTGGACGTCGACGGAGTTCCCCAGGTACTCGTCAGTACCAGGTGGTGCCGCCGTCGACGTTGACGTCCTGGGCCGTCACGTGGCGGGCCGCGTCGCTCGCCAGAAACACCGCCATCTCGGCCACGTCGTCGGCGTCGACCAGCGTCTCGAGCGCGGCGTCGTCGGTGAACACCCGCCGTTTCGCCTCCTCGTACTCCACGCCGAGGCTCTCGGCCTGTGCCTCGATGACGGCCTCGATCCGCGGACCGCTGGTCGCGCCCGGGCAGATCGCGTTGACCGTAATGTCGTCCTCGCCTAATTCGAACGCGAGTGTCCGGGTGAGCCCAATCACCGCCATCTTCGAGGCGACGTAGGGCGTCCGGTTCTCGAGCGGCCGCTTGCCGCTGATCGACGAAATGTTGACGACGCTCGCCCGGTCGCTCTCGCGGAGGTGGGCGACGGCGTGTTTCGTCGCCAGGTAGGG
This sequence comes from Saliphagus sp. GCM10025317, assembly GCF_042663665.1. Lineage (NCBI taxonomy): Archaea > Methanobacteriati > Methanobacteriota > Halobacteria > Halobacteriales > Natrialbaceae > Saliphagus > Saliphagus sp. GCM10025317. Next base: position 960,977 of record NZ_JBHTAQ010000007.1, on the reverse strand, counting down.
ACCGGTGGCGTTCACGGCCATCGTCCGGTCCCAGTCGTCGCGCTCGACGGCCTCGACCGGCGCCGTCGGTCCGGCGATCCCCGCGTTGTTGACGAGGACGTCGAGGCCGCCGAATCGATCGACGGTCTCGGCGATCGACGAGCGCACCGACGACTCGTCGGTGACGTCGGTTCGAACGGGGAGCGTCCGCGACGGGTCGCCGACGAGGTCGGCGGTTTCCTCGATTCCGTCGCCACGCGCCGCGAGGGCGACGTTCGCCCCGCGGTCGGCGAACGCGAGGGCGATTCGGCGGCCGATACCCTGGCTGGCGCCGGTGACGAAGACGGTGCGGTCGGCCATCTCGGTAGTGGGACTCGAGTTCGCCGCCGTCATTCCCCGCCACCGCCCTGCATCAGCATCTGGATGTCCTCGTCCTCGACCAGGACGTCCGGATCGCCACTGTCGACGATCTCGCCGCGCTCCATGACGTACATTCGGTCCACGATGTCGGGGACGTGGCTCGCGTTCGACTCCGCGACGAGCACGGAGATGTCCCGGTCGATGATCTCCCGGATGTAGGTCTTGAGGTTCTCGACGACGACCGGCGCCAGTCCCTCGAGCGGTTCGTCGAGGATGAGGAGGTCTGGGTTGAGCGCGAGTGCCCGACCGATCGCGGTCATCTTCCCCTGGCCGCCGCTCAGGTTCTGGACCTCGGCGTCGCGGCGTGACTCCAGTTCGGAGAACAGGTCGAAGATGTCCTCGACCATGGCGTCCTCGTCCGAAACGCCGCGGGCGTCGCCCGCCGTCCAGATCGGAAGCCGGAAGTTCTCCTCGACGCTCATGCCCGTGAACAGGTCGCGATTTTCCGGCTGGTACCCGATTCCACGTCGCGGGATGAGTTCCGGTCGGAGCGTCGTCAGTTCCTCGCCGTGAAGTCGTATCGACCCGTTCGCGATCGGCGTCAGCCCCATGATCGCCCGGAACGTCGAGGTCTTCCCGGCGCCGTTTCGTCCGACGAGCGCGACGGCTTCACCCTCGCGCACCGTCAGATCGACGCCGTGGGTGACCTCGAATCCCTCGACGGTCGCCGAGAGGTTCGAGACCTCGAGCAGCGGGTGCGACGAACTCATTCGTCCACCCCCAGGAGGACCCGCCGCAGTTCGCTGTCGGTCTCGAGCAGTTCGGGTTTGCCCTCCCGGAACACGCTTCCCTCGTGGAGGACGACCAGTCGATCGGCGTACTCCTTGACGAGGTCCATGTCGTGTTCGATCGTGACGGTGGTGACGCCGTCGGCCTCGCTCGCCTCGACGATGGTTTCGATGACGTACTCCTTCTCCCGGGTGGCGACCCCGGAGGTCGGCTCGTCGAGGAGCAGGTACGTCGGATCGAGGCCGAACGACATCGCCACGTCGAGGAGCTTTCGGTCGCCGTGCGGCAGCGTCTCCGCCACCTCGTCGGCGACGTCCTCGAGGCGGAACTGTTCGAGCAGACCGTCGACGGTTCCCTCGACTTCGTTGTGCGAATCGTCGCGGGTTCGCATGCTCAGCGTCTTGCCGTAACGCGAGAGGACGGACACGCGAAGGTTCTCGCGAACGGTCATCTCCTCGAAGACGTGGACGATCTGGAAGCTCCGAACGAGTCCTTCGTTTACGCGTTTTTCCGGCGGCGTGTCCGTGATGTCGCGCTCGACCGTCGAGCCACTGCCGTCGTCCTCGTGGACGACGACCGACCCCTGATCGGGCTCGAGTAACCCCGTGAGAAGGTTGATGAGCGTGGTCTTTCCGGCGCCGTTCGGACCGACGATGAACACCATCTCGCCGGGGGTCTTCCCGAACGTGAGCGAGACGTCGTCGGTGGCGCGGAGCACTCCGAATTCCTTTCGTAAGTTGCGTGCTTCGAGCATCTATTTCACCCCGAATATGAGAATGCGAACGGTCGTCGCGGCGCGGTACAGTCGCTGGCGGATCGTCGTCGAGACGACGGCGGCGTCCCCGCGAACGACCGTCGGGTCGCGAAGGCGCCGCTCGAGGCCCGCTCTGAGCGTCGGCAGCGAGCCGAGTATCCCCTCCGGCAGGAAGAAGACGACGACCAGTAACACGAGTCCCGTCAGCGCATGGTAGTACTCGAAGTAGAACCGTGCCAGCCGGAGTAAGTAGATGAGTACGACGCCGCCGACGATCGGTCCGACGAGCGTCCCGATGCCGCCGATGATCGCCATGAACAGGATCTCGCCGGAGACGAAGACGAAGAGAACCGGCTCCGGCCGAACGTGGAGTTGCAGGAGGGCGAACAGCCCGCCCGCGATGCCGCCGTAGAGGCCGGAGAGTGTGAACGCGATCCAGACGTACCGGTCGACCGGAATGCCGATGAACCGTGCTCGAGTCCGGTCCTGTCCGATGGCGTCGAGCGCTCGCCCGAACGGCGAGTTGACGATTTTCCACGTCACCGCGACCATGACGAGGAGGACGACGACAGTCAGGTAGTACAACACGTAGTCGTAGGCGACGATGGGGTCGGCCCCGAACGTCGAGACGAGCCAGCGGTCGATGCCGAGCAACGACGGCCGGTCGGCGCCAACGCGAACCCGAAGCCCGTCGTTGTAGTTGAAGAAGCCGCTCTGGAGGACGAACGCGAACAGCACCTGGTTGAACGCGAGCGTCAACAGCGCGAAGTAGATGTCGAGGTAGCCAGCGACGAGGTAGCCGACAAGCAGAGCGATGCCCGTCGCCGCCAGGGCTGCCCCAAGCAGCAACAGCAGCCCGCTCGAGACCTCGTAGTGGGCCGTCAGTACGGCGACGCCGTAGGCACCGGCACCGAAGAACGCCGTGTGTCCGAACGAGACCAGTTCGGTGTGGCGCAACAGGAGGTTCAGTCCCATCGCCGCCATGCCGAACAGGATCCCCTGGTGGATGATCGAGAACGACAGCGGCGTCACGTTGGCGATGTCGGGGACGGCCAGCAGGACGACGATGCCCAGCACCGCCAGGACCCCATTTCTGGAAACGCGAGTCATTCGATCTCACCCCACGTCCCGTAGAGGCCTTCGGGTTTGACCAGCAGGATGATGGCCATCAGGATGAACGGCGCCGCCAGCTCGAGCTGGGGCAGGCTGAACACGCCGACGGTCCACCGGCTGATGACGCCGACGAGCAACGCGGCGACGAACGCCCCTTTCAGGCTACCGAGGCCGCCAATGACGACCACGACGAACGAGAGCACGAGGGGGTCGAGCCCCATCTCGAGGTACGCGTCGCTCGGGCCGATGCTGTTCATCGCGCCACCGAAGGCGGCGAAGAACGCCCCCATGGCGAACACGAGCGTGAACGTCCGGTCCGTGCTGACGCCGATGGCGGTCGACATCTCACGGTTGATCGCGGTGGCCCGGACGATGCGTCCGGTCTTCGTCCGGTCGAAGAACCAGAGGAGCCACGCGAAGACCACGACGCCGACGAGAATTACGATCACGTTGTACGAGGGGTAGCTGAACCCGACGAGTTCGGTCGTCGGAATCTCGTTGAGTCGGCTGTACGACGAGGTGCTGACCGGGGACGTCCCCCAGAAGAACTTCATCACGTCGACGAGGATCAGCAACAGTGCGTAGGTCAACAGGAGCTGGTAGACGTCCTCGCGTTCGTAAATCGGTCTGACGAACACCGCCTCGAGGATGGCGCCGACAGGTAACATGATCGCGGCCGCGACGAGCGAGCCGAGCAAAATCACCACGCCGAAAACGAGCGCGGCTACCGGCTCCGTCGCTACGGGGAGGAATCCGGACAGAAAGTCGGCGATACTGGCGACGGACCCCGTTAGCGATCCGACCAGGAATCCGACGACACTGACAGCGAGAAACGCGCCAAAGGCGTACAGTTCGCCGTGAGCGAGGTTCAAAATCCCGAGAACGCCAAAGATGATCGTCAGTCCGGACGCGATCATGAACAGTATCAGGCCGTAATAGAGTCCGTTGAGCGTGTGGGTGACGAGCGATTCGATCATCTCGTTACACCCCCTCGCCGGTCGCTTTCCGGTGTACTTGTGCTGAGAATATCATATAGTGAAGTGCGTCGTAGTACCTCTACCAGCTGTCAATCCAGTCGAGCGAGGTCGTTCCCGGCGGCGGCGAGACGTTTTCGGCCGCGTAGACGTTGACGTTCTCGAGGACCGCCCCGCCGACCTCGTCGGACCACGCCATCTCGCCGAAGTGGGCGCTCGAGTACCCCTGGTGATCGGTCGACATGACGTGATAGCCAGCCGGGGTGTAGAACCCGTGTTCCTCGAGCACCATCGCGAGTTCCTCCTGTTCGGGCCAGCGCCCGAGGAGCCTGACAGCCTTGTCGGCGGCCGTCGCCCAGGCGGTCACCGCGCCGTAGCCGCTCATAAAGTGCGCGGTCGGGATCACGCCGTGCTCGCTCTGGACCTCGTCGAAGAGGTCCGCGGCGGGCGTCCACTGGTCCGTGGTGGGCTGGTCCCAGTAGAAGTTTCGCGATCCGCCGTGGATCGGCCCCTCGAGGTCGCCCTCTTCGTAGTCGTTCGCCGACCCGTACAGCACCGTGCCGACGACGAGTTCCGTGTTGTCGAGCATGTCGTTCGCTTGCGCCTGCTGGAGGAGCAAGGTGGCGTCGCCGCCCCAGCAGCTCGTGAAGACGACGTCCGGTTCCTCGCTGTTGATGTTGGTGACGTGGGTCGACATGTCGTCCGTAGCGAGGTCCGGCGTCCCGTTGTAGACCTCCTCGGCGCCGGTGAGCTTCTCGATCCCGGCCGAGAAGAGCGCCATCTCGTCCTCGCCGAAGGCGTAGTTCGGGTTGACGCCAGCGTACGTGTCGATGTTGTCGGCGCCGAGGACTTCGACCGCCTCTTTGGCGGCCGACAGCGCCTCCATCACGTCGTGGTTCTGGAAGCGGAACGAGTAGGTCGTATCCGGGAAGTTCTCCTCGTACAGCGTCGTCACCGTGCCGTCGGTCGCGACGTTGATCACGCCCTGGTCGTCGATCTCGGGCACCATTGCCTCGTGGCCGCCGCTCGAGATCGGGCCGAAGGTGACGTCCTTGCCCTGGTCGACGAACTGCTGGTAGTTCTCGAGCTGTTCGGAGCCTTCCTCGACGATGTCGAGTTCGATCTCCCGGCCCGCCACGCCACCGTTTTCGTTGATTCGGCGGACGGCGGTTTCGGCCCCGTACTCCGCCTGTACGCCGAGGACGGCGGGTGCACCCTCTCTGAAGGTCTGTAACCCGGCCTGGATCGGCTCGTCCGGAACGTCCCCGTCGCCGGTCTCGGACGGAGAGGAATCGTCGCCATCGCCGTTGCCGAGGAGTTCGGTACAGCCAGCGAGCGCGACCGCGAGCGCCGACCCGCCGAACAGTTTCAGTGCGTCTCGTCGGTCGATACCACCGTTCGTCGCCGGAGTAGTCGCATCGGTCATTGCGTAGGAACCCCCGATCGTGGCTGTATTGCCATAGGTATGGTAGCAAGCATCACTGCAAATAGCCAAACGTGAACATGTTAATGGCGTCCCACAGTCTCGGATGAACGGACCGGCGAAACGTGAATGATGCTCGCCGTCGCTCATATGACAGAAAAAACACTCGTGTCTGACGTACGTTTAAGTAGCGAGAACAGTCCCTAGTAGGTATGCCGAAAAACCGCGTCGAGCGACTCGAGGCGACCGTGAAGGAACTCGAGTCCACCGTGGAGGGACTGACCGAAGAACTCGTCGAATCGAAAGAACGCATCCGCGTGCTCGAGGCCGAGTTGGATACCGAGATTCCGACGCGCGTCCCGGAGCGACGCCAGTCGGCCGATGCCGAAGTCGAGGGCGACGAGACGCCGGAGGCCGCCCAGAACGACGTCGCCGAGGCGGCCGCGGAAGCCGACGACGTCGAGGACGAAGAGGAAGCGCTCGAGGGCGAACCAGAAGACTCAGGTACCGACGACATTATTGTCGCATAACTCGTCGACTCGCCCGACTCGCGTCGGCGGTCGACGCCCGCTCTACGGAGATCTCGAATGCACATCAAGGCGCTCGTCCTGGACAATTTCAAGAGTTTCGGCCGGAAGACGAAGATTCCCTTCTACGAGGACTTCACCGTCGTTACGGGCCCGAACGGGTCCGGCAAGTCGAACATCATCGACGCCGTCCTCTTCGCACTCGGCCTGGCACGCACCCGCGGGATCAGAGCCGAGAAACTCACCGACCTGATCTACAACCCGGGCCACGACGGGGACGAGGAGTCTGCCAGCCCGCGCGAGGCCATCGTCGAGGTCATCCTCGACAATAGCGACGAGACGCTGACGCGCTCGCAGATCGTCAACGCCGCCGGCAGCGACGACGTCGGCGACTGCGAGGAGATCCGCATCCGTCGACGGATCAAGCGCACCGAGGACAACTACTACTCCTACTACTATCTCAACGACCGCTCGGTCAACCTCTCGGACATCCAGGACCTGCTCGCTCAGGCCGGCGTCACCCCCGAAGGCTACAACGTCGTCATGCAGGGCGACGTCACCGAGATCATCAACATGACGCCGTACAACCGGCGCCAGATCATCGACGAGATCGCCGGCGTCGCCGAGTTCGACGCCAAGAAGGAAGACGCCTTCGGCGAACTCGAGATCGTGCAAGAACGCATCGACGAGGCCGAGTTGCGCATCGGCGAGAAGCGCGACCGCCTCGCCCAGCTCGAGGACGAGCGCCAGACGGCGCTTCGCTACCGACGGCTCCGCGAGGAGAAGGACGAGTACGAGGGGTATCTCAAGGCGAGCGAACTCGAGGACAAGCGCGAGGAACTCGCGGGCGTCGAGGAGAAGATCGACGGCCTGGAGGGCGACCTCGAGGACCTCCAGCGCGAACTCGACGAACGCCAGGGGACGGTACTCAGGCTCGAGGAGGACCTCGAGGACCTCAACGCCGAAATCGAGCGCAAGGGTGAGGACGAACAGCTGCGGATCAAGAGCGAGATCGAGTCCGTCAAGGGCGACATCTCCCGCCTCGAGGACCGCATCGAGGCGACGACCGAGCGGATCGAGGAGGCCGAATCCACTCGGCGAGAGGCGTTCGTCCAGATCGATCGCAAACAGGAACAGGTCGCCGACCTCGAGGACGAGATGCGCGAGTACAAACTCGAGAAGGCCTCGCTCACGTCCGAGGTGCAAGAGCGCGAGAACGAGGTCGAGCGCCTCGAGGCCGAAATCGACGACGTCGACACGGAGTACGACGAGGTCAAAGCCGAACTCCGGGAGCAAAAGGACGCCCTCGAGGCCGCGAAGACCGAGAAGAACGACCTCCAGCGCGAGCAGGACCGCCTGCTCGACGAGGCCCGCCGTCGCTCGAACGAGGTGAGCGAAACTGAGGCCGAGATCGAGGCTCTCCAGGAGTCGATCCCCGAGATCGAGACCCAGCGCAAGGACCTCGAGCGCGAACTCCAGAAGGCCGAGGCCAACCGCGAGAACATCACTGGCGTCGTCGAGGACCTGCGTGACGAGAAGCGCGAACTGCAGGCGAAACTCGAGGAGATCGACGACGAGTTACAGGCCAAACAGGCCGAGTACGCTGAACTCGAGGCCAACGCTGGCGAGAGCGGCGACTCCTCGTTCGGTCGAGCGGTGACGACGATCCAGAACGCGGCCATCGACGGCGTCCACGGCCCCGTCGCGGAGCTGGGCAGTGTGAGCGGCGAGTACGCCGTCGCCTGCGAAACCGCCGCTGGTGGTCGGCTGGCGAACGTGGTCGTCGACGACGACGTGATCGGCCAGCAGTGCATCGAGTACCTCAAATCGCGAAACGCCGGGCGAGCCACATTCCTCCCGATCACGAAGATGCGCTCGCGAGGGCTGCCGAACGCGCCCTCGGATCCGGGGGTCGTCGACTTCGCGTACAACCTCGTCGACTTCGACGACCAGTACGCGGGCATCTTCTCGTACGTCCTCGGAGACACCCTCGTCGTCGAGGACATCGAGACTGCCCGGGCGTACATGGGCGACTACCGCATGGTCACCCTCGACGGCGACCTCGTCGAGAAGAGCGGCGCGATGACCGGTGGCTCCCGGAAAGGGTCCAGGTACTCGTTCACCAGCGGCGGGAAGGGGCAAATCGAGCGCGTCGCGACCCAGATCACCCAGCTCCAGGACGAAAAGCAGTCCGTCCGGAGCGATCTCCGAGGAGTCGAAGAGCGCCTCGACGACGCCCGCGACCGCCAGACCGACGCCGCCGACGAGGTGCGCTCGATCGAGGCCGAACTCGAGAAGTTAGACGAGAAACGAGCGCGCATCGAGGGCGAGGTCGAGGACCTCGAGACGAAACTCGACGACCTCGAGGACGACCGGAAGTCCGTCGACGAGCGGATGACCGAGATCGCCGACGAGATCGAAGCGACCACGGGAGAGATCGACGAGATTCAGGCCGACATCGACGACCTCGAGACCGAACTCGCCGACTCGAAGATCCCCGAACTCACCGCCCAGATCGAGGAACTCGAGGCCGAGATCGACGAACGTGAGGAGCGGATGGACGCCCTCAACACGAAGCTCAACGAACTCGGCCTCGAGAAGCAGTACGCCGAGGACGCCATCGAGGACCTTCACGACGACATCGAGACGGCCCAGAACCGCAAGGCCGAACTCGAGTCGACGATCGACGACTGCGAAGACGCCATCGAGGACAAACGCGGGGAACTCGAGGACAAACGCGAGGCCGTCGCGGAACTCGAGGACGAGTTGGCCGAACTCAAAGGCGAACGGTCGGAGGTCAAGGAGGCCGTCTCGGAGGCCCGAACGGCCCGGGACCAGCAACAGGATCGCGTCAACGCCGTCGAGAGTAAACTCGAGTCCGCCCGCGAGCGCGCCGGCGCCCTCGAGTGGGAGATCGACGCCCTCGAGGAGGAAGTCGGCGAGTACGATCCCGAAGACGTTCCCGACCACGACACCGTCGTCGAGATGGTCGAGTTGCTCGAGGCCGACATGGAAGCGCTCGAACCGGTGAACATGCTGGCGATCGACGAGTACGACGACGTGCGCTCGGACCTCGACGATCTCGAGGAGGGACGGGAGACGCTGGTCGAGGAAGCGGAGGGGATCCGCGAGCGGATCGAACAGTACGAGACCCAAAAGAAGCGGACGTTCATGGAGTCCTACGACGCCATCGCCGAGCACTTCACCGACATCTTCGAGAAGCTCTCGGAGGGAACGGGGACGCTCCACCTCGAGGACGAGGACGATCCGTTCGAAGGAGGGCTGACCATGAAAGCCCAGCCAGGCGACAAGCCCATCCAGCGCCTGGACGCGATGTCCGGCGGCGAGAAGTCCCTGACCGCGCTGGCGTTCATCTTCGCCATCCAGCGTCACAACCCGGCGCCGTTTTACGCCCTCGACGAGGTCGACGCGTTCCTCGACGCGGTCAACGCCGAGCGCGTCGGCCAGATGGTCGACGAACTCGCGGGTCGGGCCCAGTTCGTGGTCGTCTCTCACCGCTCGGCGATGCTCGATCGGTCCGAGCGAGCCATCGGCGTCACGATGCAACAGGACAACGTCTCGGCCGTGACGGGGATCGACCTGAGCGGCGACGGAGACGGAGACGGTGAGGAGGTCCCTGCAGATGACTGACGGCGAGGACGACATCCCCCTGCAGATCGCCGGTCACGAGGATCGCGAACGGCCGGGGTCTGACGGAAACTCGAGAGCCGGGGACTCGGTCCTCGCGTTCGACGAAAGCGAGATCACTGGCTCGGATACCAGGGAGGACCTCGAGACGGCGGGCGATGGCGGAGACGACGGGGGCGAGGGCGAAGGCGAGGCTGGGAACGAAGGCGAAGGCGAAGACGAGGTCGAACCCGTCGAACTCCTCGTCCAGCTCGCCAAAGACGGCGAGATCGACCCCTGGGACATCGACATCGTCGCCGTCACCGACAAGTTCCTCGAGGTGCTCGACGACGCCGACCTCCGAACGTCGGGTCGGGCGCTGTTCTACGCGAGTGTCCTCCTCCGGATGAAGAGCGACGAACTGTTCGCCCCCGACCAGCCCGAAGAGGAGGAACTCCCGCCGTGGGAAGCCCCCTTCGCCGACGAGGCGGCGATGGAGGACGCGGCCCCTGGCTTCGACCCCATCGAGAGCCTCGAGGCCGAGATGGATCGTCGCCTCGAGCGCAAACACGCCCGCGGGAAGCCCGAGACGCTGGACGAACTGGTGCGAGAGCTCCGGGACGCCGAGCGCGGCACCTGGTGGAAGTCCTCCAGGAGTTACGACACGAGCGGCTCCCCGCACGGGTACGGTCGCGGGATGCAGGAGCTGAGCTACCACTCGGGGGACGACTTCCGGGTGGACGACGAGCCGACGGCAGACGACGTGACCCACACGGCCCACGAGGAGGACATCGAGGCTGTCATCGACGACGTCGAGGCCGAACTCGAGGCCCACTACGAGAAGGGGCGCGACGAGGTGCTCTACGCCGAGATCGATCACGTGGGCGGCACCCGCGTGATGACTTACCTCGCGTTGCTGTTTCTGGCCCACCGCGGGCGACTAGTGCTCGAGCAGGACGAACTCTTTGGCGACCTCTGGATCGCACCCGTCACGCCGGAGGCCGAGGTCGAGGAAGCGGTCGCGGATTGATCGGGGCACGATACGTGGAACGTCGTACCGCTCGAGTCGCGCGACGCCCCAATTTTTGTAGTGGCCACCCACACTGAGCGTATGGAACGCGTGCAGGCGGCCCTCGGCGGACTGGTCGTGGTCGTCGCCCTCTACGGCGGGTACGTCCTCGTGCGGACGCTCACTCGAGCGCTCTACGCGATCGTCTGGTTCACCGAGACCGTCGCGATGTTCGCGTTCGCCCTGCTCGTCGGCTACGTCGCCTACCGGGTGCTCTGGGGTGTGAGCGACGACCCGCGGCGTCACTGACGGCAGGGGTTCGGCGAGCGACGATCTGCGAATCGAGTCAATCACAATAGTTTAGGAAGTCACGAGAAAACAAATAAACAGATGTCGCGACCTGACGACGTACTCTATCGTGCCCGCCTCGGCGCGTTCACCCTCCTTCGAAAGCTCTTCCCGGTCGTGGCGCTCGTCTTCCTGTTCGTCTGGCCACCCATCGTCTTCGGAGCCGAGTGGGCCTTCGCCCTCAGCTGGGTGAACCTCCTCCTCGGTCTCTTCGTCCTCTGGATATCCCGCGGGATTCCCCTCTACCCCGCTCACACCTTCGGCGTCGAACACCGCGTCGACGAGGACACCTTCGACGGTCCCCGTAAGCACTGCGCCGACTGCGGAACCACCTGCCACCAGGGTCTCCGGCGACGGTACACCCGCCAGTTCGTCTGCTTCGGCGTCCCGCTACACACCCTCGAGTGGGGCATCAACGACTACTGCCTCGAGTGCGCCCGTCCGGCGGTGGCCCAGGCGTCGACCGAAGTTCGGAGGTCGGGCGCGTCCGAACGAACGACACCAGCGCGAAACGCGAACTCGAGCGCGCGCTCGAGGACGATGGCTGAGCGCCCGACCAGTCTCGACCGGCAGGTCCGTCGGCTGGCGGACAACCTCGGGTTCACCCTGCTGTGGGGCTGGCTCTTGGTCTCGCTGTTTTTCGTCCCGACGTGGCTCGGCTACTGGTGGATCGGGGCGCTCCTGTTCTTCCTCGGACTGGCGCTCTGCTGGCAGGCCGCGGCGGCCTCGACCCATCCCGTCTACGTCATCGGCAAACGCCGCGAGGTTTCGAGCGAGCGGGTGACCGACGAAGCGAGCGTCTGCGACGAGTGCAGCGCCGACGCGGCAGGCGGCGAGCGGCGCCGGTACGCGACCCGGCAAGTCCTCTTCGGCACGACCGTCGCCGTCCCCGAGTGGGGCGAGAACGTCTACTGCCCGGACTGCCTCGAGCGCGAGGCGAGCAGCGCAGTGCTCGATTCGAGTGCTCGGGAGACGAACGAATCGAGCGGGCGTGGCGAACTGGCTCGAGAATTCGACGACTGACGCGCGGTGAGACCGACTACTCGAGGTACTGCTCCGCCAGCAACTCGACGCGCTCGCGGGTCTCCGCGGGAATCGATTCGACGGGCGTGTTGATTGTCCCCTCGAGCGCTGACCAGGCCTCGCTCTCGAAGTCCTCGGGCATCGTCCGAACCGCCTGCTCGATCACCGCATTGATCGACTCCTGGTTGGCCGCAGCGTTCTCGAGGACTTCCTCGAGGGTGACCTCGTTGTCTTGCTTCCAGACGTCGTAGTCGGTGATTCCCGTCACCGTCGCGTAGCTCATCTCGGCCTCGCGGGCGAGTTTGGCCTCCGGGATGGTGGTCATGCCGACGACGTCCCAGCCCTGGTCGCGGTAGAACTCGCTCTCGGCTCTGGTCGAGTACTGGGGTCCCTCGATGCAGACGTAGGTGCCGCCCTCCTGGACGGTGGTCTCCGTCGCCTCCCGGGCGGCGGTCGAGAGGTGATCGACCATCGCCGGACAGTACGGGTCGGCGAAGCCCATGTGGACGACCATCCCGTCGCCGAAGAACGTCGGGGTGCGGTGTTTCGTCCGGTCGAAAATCTGGTCCGGGATCACGAGTGACTGTGGTGGCAGGTCCTCGCGCAGACTGCCGACGGCGTTCGTCGAGATGACGCGGTCGACGCCCGCGTCCTTGAGCGCGTAGATGTTCGCCCGATAGCTCGCCTCGGTCGGGGTGTGCTGGTGATCCTCGCCGTGACGCGGGAGGAAGACGACTTCCTGACCGGCGAGTTCGCCGATCGTCAGGTCGTCGCTCGGCTCGCCGTAGGGCGTCGTCACCGACTCCGTAGAGACGTTCTCGAGTGGCAGTGCTTCGTAGATACCGCTTCCGCCGATGACGCCGATGGTCATACCTCGACGTCGACGGGGAGGTTCCTAAACGGTGTGGAATCTGTGCGGCCCAGCTCACCACCGACTGCCGCTCGTTCGAGACGATAGGGCGATGCGACACGCTATCACGTCGTACGAGAGTTCAAGTATCCTGAGAACTATTTCGATTCGTAATGCCTCCCGAGGACGATTCCGGCACCGAGCCCCTCGAGGAGACGGCAGGTACGGACGCGAGCGTGAACGCGAGTGCGAACGCGAACTCGAGTGCGAGCGAGAGCGAGACGACCGACACCGACTCCCCGGGAACGACCGCGACGACCGCGACGACCGCGAACAGTAGCGACCTCACCGACGGCCCGCTCCTCCGGCCCATGTTTCGGCTCGCGTGGCCGCTCATGGTCATCCAGTTGCTGCAGGTCGCCTACAATATCGGCGACACCTTCTGGCTGGGCGCGCTGTCGCCCGAATCGGTCGGCGCGCTGAGCCTGGCCTTTCCGCTGATCTTTTTTCTCATTTCGATCGGCGGTGGCTTCACCGCGGCGGGGGCGATCCTCATCGCCCAGCACACGGGCGCCGGGAGCGGCAAGGGCGGACTGATCGCCGGACAGACGCTCTCGTTCATCTCGATCGTCGCGGTCGTGCTCGGCGTGCTCGGCTACTTCGTGACCGATCCGATGCTCGCCTTGCTTCCAGCAGATCCAGAGACGAAGGCCGTCGTGATTCCCCTGGCAGCCGACTACATGCGCATCTTCTTCCTCGGGTCGCCGTTCCTGTTCGGCTTCTTCATCTTCACGTCGCTCATGCGCGGCTACGGGAACACGCGGGCCCCGATGCGCGTGATGGCCGTCAGCGTCGTCATCAACCTCGTGCTCGACCCGCTGCTCATCTTCGGCGTCGGGCCGTTTCCCGCCCTCGAGATCGAAGGGGCGGCCGTCGCGACGGTCTTCTCGCGCGCCGTGGCGACCGCCATCGGCCTCTACGTCCTGTTCGGGACGGACGTCGGCCCGAAGATCGAGGCCGGACACCTGTGGCCACGGCGCGAGTACGTCTCGAAGATCACGCGACTGGGCGTTCCCACGGCACTCGAGCAGTCGATGAGTTCGCTCGCGATGATCGCGATGACGGCGATGGTGGCGACGTTCCCCATGGCCGTCGTCGCGGCCTACGGCCTCGGCAACCGACTCATCTCGCTCGCTTTTCTCCCGGCGATGGGGATGGGGCAGGCGACGGACACGATCGTCGGTCAGAACCTGGGCGCGGGAAAGCCCGACCGCGCCGGCCGGGCGACCTGGGTCGCCTCCGGTGTCGTCGCCGCAATCATGTTCACGGCGGGAGCGATTGCGTTCGTCGCCCCGGAACCGATCGTCGGCGTGTTCATGACGTCCGGTGAGGAGGGGGCGGCCGAAACGATCGCCCACGGCAGTACGTACCTCAGAATCGCCGCCTCGATGTTCGTCTTCATGGGCGTCCTGCAGGTCCTCCTCGGCGCGTTTCGCGGGGCCGGGAACACCAAGACGGCGCTCGTCTTCTCGGTCGTCACCCTCTGGATCGCCCGGGTTCCGGTGGCCTACTACCTCATCTTCGTCGCCGGCTGGGGAACGACGGGCATCTGGATCGGCGTCGTCGCCGGCGACGTCGTCGGCGCGCTCGCTGCCATCGCCTACTTCACCCGCGGCACCTGGAAAGGATCGATCGTCGATGACGAGGGCGAAGGCGAGGACGAACCCGAGCAGGCGGGGCCAGAACCGGCGAGCGCGTCCTCGAGCGACGACTGAACGAGGATATCGACGAGTGAACGAGCGAATCCTCGATCGAGGCGTCGACCGCCTCCTCGAGAGTTCCAGACCGAAAATCGTCATCGAGCGCGTCGACGGTGTCAGTCTCGAGACGCTACTCCGCCAGCGCCCACTCGCCCGGCGCCGTCATTTCGAGGACCTCCCGTCGCTCCATCTCGGTCAGCACCTCGGTCAGCCGGTTGGGCTGGGCGATCTCCATCCCGATCCGGTCGACGTCGTGGTACTCCTTGAGGTAGTGACGGACGTCCGCCTTCGTGAACGATCGCTGGTCGGCTTTCTCCATGACGCCCGAGACGAGGTCGACCATGTCTTCGATGAAGTTCCACGGGTAGACGACCCAGGCCCACTCCTCGAGGCGCTCGCCGACGTAGTCGGGGTCGAATTCGCTGGTCTGGAGCAGTTGCAAGGTCGCCGTCCGGACCTCGCCAGCGCCGCGATCCTCGACGTACTCCTGGGCTCGCCTGATCGAGCCGCCGGTGTCGGCGATGTCGTCGATGATGAGGACGTCCTTGTCCTCGACGCTCCCTTCGGGCATCGGGTACCGGATGGTCGGCTCGCCGGACTTCTCGGCGGTGCCGACATAATGTTCCATCTTCAGGCTCGTCAGGTCGTCGAGGCCGAGGAAGTCACAGATACACCGACCCGCAAACCAGCCCCCCCGAGCCAGCGCGACGATGACGTCCGGTTCGAACGCGTCGCGGCGAACGTCGTCGCTGACGTCCCGACAGAGGCTGTAGATGTACTCCCAGTTCGTGATCGTGCACTTGAAGTCGTCCGGTAGATCGGACATTGCGTGTGGCCACCTACCTCGAGTCGATGACGCCATCCACCTTAAGTCGGCTGAATCCGATTCGCGCGATTGCTCGAGGCCTCGGGGTGAGCGACGAATGTCGCGACCTCGACCGGCCTGAACCGTCGCAACACCTATCAGGTCCCCGTTCAGTGAACAGTGGTAATGGCTGGCAAGTGGATGGCTGGCGTCGTCGAATCGCGTTCGGACGACGGGCCGCCGACTGTCGATCGGTGGACGCCCGTCTCGGTCCCCGGTCGACCAGGCGGGTTCGCGGAGGCGGCTCGTTCGGCCGACGAGCGCCTCGCGTATCGAACGACGATCGCCGATCCCCGAACGACGCCCGAAGATCGCACGTTGCTCGCCCTACACGGCGCCTCGGGCCTCGAGTCGGTCCGGGTCGACGGTATCGAACGCGAGATTGATCAGAGATCGCCGTACTTCGTCCCGACGAAACTCGAGTTCGAGCCGGAATCCGAAACCGAACTCCACCTCGAGTTCGCGACGGCGCGAACCGCCGGCGGCATCTACGACACCGACGAAGTACCGCCCGAACTCGGCCTGCCGGGAATCTGGTGGGGAGCGGCGGTGCAGGTGCGCCCACAGACGTTCATCGACGAGCTGTCGGTGACGCCTCGACTCGAGGGCGAGACCGCCCACATCGACGTCGAACTCGTTGTCGACGTCGGCGAGGAACCGCTCGACGATTCGATCACGCTCTCGCTCCGCCCCGAGGGGTTTCGCGGCGGCGGGACGATGGACCGCGTCCGCGTCGACGGCGACCCCGGCGAGCGAGTCGCGGTTTCGAAGACGCTCGAGGTTCGGGACCCGTCGCTGTGGTGGCCGCAAGGATACGGGGACCAGCACCGTTACACGGTGCGGGCGAAGCTCGGCGAGGACGCGACCGAACGGACGGTCGGGCTCCGAACGGTCGAGCGCACCGACGACGAACTGCTCGTCAACGACCGACCGATTTGCGCTCGCGGGGTCGCTCGCCTCCCCGGCGGCGAACCCCTCGAGGACGTCCAGCGTGCCGTCGACTGCAACGCGAATCTCGTTCGCGCGCGAGGCCACGTTCCGCGTCCCGAGTTCTACGACGCCTGCGACGAGGCCGGGGTACTCGTCTGGCAGGACCTGCCGATCACCGGGTCCGACCCCGAGTTCGAGGTCGAACGCGCGACGGAACTGGCCGAGGCGCTCCTCGAGCACTACGGCTCGCACCCGAGTCTCGGCCTCGTCGGCGTTCGGAACGAACCGGTCGATCCGTTCGCGGACCCGCTCGGGAGCGGCTGGCGGGCCCGCCTGGCGTTTCGCTGGCGAACCTGGCGCGCCGACGTCGACGAGCGCGGGGCGCTCGAGGTGGCTGACTCGATACCCGACTCCGTCGCGACCGTCCCCCTGACGGGAGCACCGGGACTCGACGCCACCGCCACGACGCTCTACCCGGGCTGGCGCTACCTCGAGGCGATCGACGTCGAGTGGCTCCTCGACCGATACCCGTCCCTCGGGCGGTTCGTCGGCGCGTTCGGCAGCGGGTCGCTCACCGACGACGTCGATCCGGCGGTCGTCGCGGGCGTTGATGCCACGCTGCTCGAGCGACGAGCGGCGAGCCCCGAGGAATCCCTCGCGGAACAGGCCAGGACGGTACGGACGGTCGCCGAAGCCCTTCGTCGTCACGAGAGTCGGCTGCTCGTCGCCTCGAGCCTTCGCGATAGCGCGCCAGGCGGCGGCACGGGCGTGGTGACCGTCGACGGCGAGGCGAAACCGGCGTTCGAAGCGCTTGCGTCCGCCTACGAACCGGTGCAGGCGGTGCTCGATGACGCGCGGGTCCGTGGTAAGGAAGTCGGCGTGACCGTCGTCAACGACGGCCCCGAGCTGCTCGAGACGACGGTTTCCTGGCGAGCGGGCGACCGGTCGGGCGAAACGTCGGTGACCGTCAACGCGACGGGTTGTGCCTCAGCCGGAACCGTCGACGTCCCGCCGGACGCCGACGACGTCGTCCTATCACTCGAGTTGCCGAATCGAACGGTCGAGAACCGGTACGGTTTATAAGTCGCTCGTTCGACTGTGCGAGTGAATTACACACCGTATCGGGCCCCCTGGTAACGATTTTCACAGTTGGGCGGACCGGTACATTTAAATGGTACGCACCAGTAGTATCGGGTACCAGAACGCCACCGGGGCGCGTATCGCTCGATGATCGATGACAGGAAATCTTATCACTGGGTTTTCGCGAGTCATGAGCGATTGCGCCGGCCGGTGCGGGTATGGCACCGAAGGTAACTACACATGGTAGACGAATCGAAAAACATCGACCTTACAGACGAACATCTCGAGAACGACTCCAAAGGACAGCTCATCAAGAAGGCCGGCCAGCTCCGGGACCGACGAAACGAGCTGAACCAGATGGCCTCCGAACGCGCCGGAAAGCGTGACGACCTCAACGCGAAGACTCGCGAGAAGGTCGACGAGGCCCAGGAACACCGCGAGAAGCGCGACGAGCTCAACGAGAAAGTCCAGGAGCACAAGGAGAAACGCAACGAACTCAACGCCGAGGCCAACAAGCTCTTCGACAAAGTCGAGACGCTCAAGTCCGACATGGAACTCGACGAGGGCAAGGACCTCGAGCAGCTCGAGTCCGAGATCGAACAGCTCGAGTTCAAACAGCAGACCGAGGTGCTCTCGACCGAAGAGGAGCGCGAACTCATCGAGAAGATCGAATCCAAGCGCGAGGAGTACGCCGAGCGCAAGGACAAACTCGATGACAACGACGGCCTCGAGGAACTCGTCGAGGAAGCCGAAGAGGTTCGCTCCGAGGCCTCCCAGCACCACCAGAAGGTGACCGAGCTGGCCGACAAGGCTCAGGAGCACCACAACCAGATGATCGAGGCCTACCGCGAGGCCGACGACATCCGCGACGAGGCCGACGAGATGCACGAGTCCTTCGTCGAGGCCCAGGAGGCCGCCGACCGCCACCACGAGGACTTCGTCCGCGTCCAGAAGCGCCTGCGCGAGATGGACAAGAAAGAGGAGAAACAGCGCCAGTCCGCTCGCGACAAGAAGAAGGAGGAAGCCAAAGAGGAAGCCGAGGAGATTTATCAGAAGTTCAAGGAGGGCGAGACGCTCGACACCGAGGACCTGATGAAGCTCCAGAAGACCGGCCTGCTCTAAGTCCGACGGTTCTCTCTCGAGATTTTCTTCGTTTTTCGGCCGCGAGCGACGGCTGTGCGACAGCAGTATTCGCGAGACGCTCGAGTGCGCCCGCTACCGGACGTGGTCAACCATTATCCCGCAGCAGGTGGACTCGGATGTGAGTGAGTACCGATGAAGGGGAGCCACACCGTCGTTCGGCTGGGAATCGTTCTGCTGGGAACCGTGATCGTCGCAGCTGCCGGCGTCGGCCTGTTCGTCGTCGTTCCGACGACGATGGCGGACGTTCTCGGCGTCGTGCTCGCGCTCGCGGCGACGCTGGTCGGGTTTCGGTTCGTGAGTAACGTCGCCAGATCCGTGTTTCCGGCGTACAACGTCGCGGAGGTCGCCGTCGAGGGGCCGATCACGCGCGATGGCGGCGGATCCGGCCTCAGCAGTCCTGGCTCGACCCCGGCGGACGACGTCGTCGACCAGATCGAGCGGGCGGACGAGGACGGGAACGTCGACGCCCTGCTCGTGAAACTCAACACGCCTGGCGGGCAGGTCGTCCCGAGCGACGATATCAAACTCGCGGCCGAACGCTTCGACGGCCCGACGATCGCGTACGCGACCGATCTCTGTGCCAGCGGCGGCTACTGGATCGCCAGCGGCTGCGACGAACTCTGGGCCCGAGACGCCAGTATCGTCGGCTCTATTGGCGTCGTCGGTTCGCGGGTCAACGCCGCCGAACTGGTGGATCGGGTGGGACTGTCCTACGAGCAGTTCACCGCAGGTACGTACAAGGACGCCGGGATTCCCCTGAAGACCCTCGAGGACCACGAGCGGGAGTATCTCCAGGGGATCGTCGACGGGTACTACGAGTCGTTCGTCGAACGAGTGAGCGACGGCCGGGGGCTCGATCCCGAACTGGTCAGGGAGACCGAAGCCCGTGTCTACCTCGGAGCCGACGCCTTCGACCTCGGGCTGGTGGACGCTCTCGGCACACGCGAGGACGTCGAGGAAGCCGTGGCCGATCGGCTCGGGATCGGGGACGACGACGTGGTCGTCGAGGCGTTCGAGCCCGAACGACCGTTGATGGCTCGCGTGGGCGTGGGCGCCCGGTCGCTGGCGTACGCGTTCGGGGCCGGACTCTCCGGAACCGCTCACGAACGCGGATTTCGGCTCCGGACCTGATTCCACCCAGAGGAGCCACCGTCGACTCGAGGGGCCGTACGGCCGGCGGTAGGGCCGACGAACTCGGAACCGCGGCCCGATGGCCGTTCGACCCGCCAAACGAGTGAGTGGTTTTATCGTCGCAGAGAATGCAACAGAACCCGTGACAACGCTGGTGGTCTGTCTCGACCGAACCGACGACGTCGGTCGACGGACCGGTCTTCGGACGCCAATCGTGGGGTGGGAAGCCGTCCGCGCGCTGGTGACCGACGTCGGCCTCGCCGACCCCGAGGACTCCGGAGTGAACACGCTGCTCGAGTCCCTGCGGGTCGCCCAGAGCCTCCGTGACGACGACGAGGAGACGGTCGTCGCGGTGGTTTCGGGGGACCGCGAGTCGATGGTCTCGGCCGACCGGGCGGTCGCCCGCCAGCTGGACGACCTGGTGACCGAGTACGAACCGGACTCCGCGGTCGTCGTTATCGACAGTGCCGAGGACGAGCGACTCGTCCCGATCGTCGAGAGTCGACTGCAGGTCGACGCCGTCGACCGGGTGGTCGTTCGACAGGCCAGGGACATCGAGTCGACGTACTACCTGCTCAAGCAATTCCTGGCCGACGAGGAGCTTCGCCAGACCATTCTGGTGCCCCTCGGGTTGACCCTGCTCGTCTTTCCGATACTCGCCAGCGTGTTCACCCCAGCGGTCGGAGCAGCCACGATCACGGCCGTGATCGGGTTGTTCCTGCTGTACAAGGGATTCAGCATCGACGAACGGTTGACCAGGACGGCGAAACGACTCCGGGAGTCGCTGTACTCCGGACAGGTCTCGGTCGTCACCTACGTCGTCGCCATCGGGTTGACCCTCGTAGGCCTCTTCGTCGGCGCGCTCGGCGTCTCGACCCTCGAGGACACGCAGGGGGTGCTCGTGCCGACGATGCGGTTCGTCTTCGACAGCGTCCCCTGGCTGGCCGCTGCGGGGCTCACCGCCAGCCTGGGTCGGCTGTTCGACGAACTGATCGACGACGGTCCCCTTCGCAGTTCCTACCTCCACCTGCCGTCGCTCGTCGTCTCCGTTGGGCTAGTCGTCCGCGGGTTCAGCGGCTTCTTCCTCGAGCAACAGGGGTGGACCGATCCGCTAGTCGTTCCTTCGATCCGGATCAACCAACAGGGAATCGGCAGTTTCGCGCTCACGCCTGGTCAACGGCTGGCGCTCTTCGTCGGCCTGGCTATTCTGCTCAGTCTGGTCGGTGTCTTCACCGTTTCGCGTCTCTCTGACTCCGCCGCTGAAAACGAGTACGCCGATAGCGACGAGTCAGCAACCGAAGAAGAGCCGTCGCGACTGGCGGACGCGGAGTTGACCGACGGCGGATCGAAATCCGCACGGCCTCGAGACGAGGGGACGATGGGCGATGACGACGGTTCCGCCGACTCGGAGCCAATGGTAGAGGACGAAACTGGCGCCAATGTTTACCTCGACACCGGAGGCGACGAAGACACGGATACCGACGCCGATAGCGATACCGACACCGGAGGCGACGAAGACACCGACACCGGGGACGACACGGACACCGATAGCCAACGTGGCCGCGAGTGACCCAACTCGCCACCCCTATGGCTCTCGAGTCGAACCATCGAGTATGACACCACCGGACGACGCCGACGGTTCGACGGGCACGGGCGCCTGGGTCGGCCTCTTTTCGAGCGGCAAGGATTCCGCGTGGGCGGTGTATCGAGCGCTCGAGCGCGGGCTCCCCGTCGAGTGGCTCCTGACGGTCCACCCGCCCGGCGACTCCTACATGTACCACGTCCCCGAGACGCGCCTGGCGGCGCTGGTCGCGGAGAGCATGGGGATTCCGCTGATCGACGTCGAACCCGACTCGTTCGGCGCCGAGTCGGCGGCGGACTCGAGCGAACAGGGTGACGACGAACTCGAGCCACTCGAGGCGGCACTGGCAGAGCTCGCGGACGACCTTGAGGACGATGGCGGGCTCGCCGGGGTCACCGCAGGCGCCGTCGAAAGCGAGTTTCAGACCAGTCGCCTCGTGGCGATGTGCGAGCGCCTCGAGTGTGACCTGTTCGCACCGCTCTGGCGAGAGGATCCCCGGGAACTGGCCGAGTCGATGCTCGAGGCCGGGTTCGAGATCGTGATCGTCCAGGTGGCAGCGGCGGGCCTGGACGAGTCGTGGCTGGGTCGAACGCTCGATTACGCCGCGCTGGAGGAACTCGAGGCGCTCAACGAGGAGTACGGCGTCCACATCCTCGGCGAAGGCGGCGAGTTCGAGACGCTGGTCGTGGACGGGCCGCACATGGATCGGCGACTGGATCTCGAGTACGAGACCGAGTGGGAAGGGACTCGTGGACGGATTCGGGTGAGTGAAGCGAGACTCGAGTAGTGGCTGTCTTGCGGTCGCTGTTTGCGTCTTGTGGGCCCAGGGAACTGTACCGCGAGCGAGTGAAACGAGCGAGCGGCCTTTTTGGTCTCTTGGCGAGCACGGCGAGCCAACGGTCAGCGAGCGCTCGCCAGACAGATTTTTGCCGCGAGGGTGAGCGAAGCGAACCCGAGCGGGAAAAAGGTGGGTGTAAAAGGTGGGTTTTCAATCCGTCTCGCCCGCCGGCTCCTCGCCAGCGGCCGTCGCGGCGGACATCTCGAGCGTCGTCGGAGCCTGGGCGGGTTCCTCTGCGAGCGTGGGTCGCGGCTCGAGGTTGCCGTAGGCCTCCCCGAAGACGTTGAGGCCGGCTTTGAACACCGCGAGGAGGACCGGCCCGAGGAACAGGCCCATGATCCCGAGCAGGTAGAGACCGCCGATGACGCCGACGAGGACGACCGCCGGGTGGACGCCCGACTGGCGGTCGACGAAGATGGCGCGCAGGTAGTTGTCGACGACCGAGAGGACCGCGGCGCCGTAGGCGAGCAGGAGGAGGCCGGCGCCGGTTTCGCCACTGGCGAGGAGGTAGCCGGCGGCCGGGCCCCAGACGAGCCAGACGCCGATGGCCGGCAGGAAGGCGGCGACGATCATGACCAGCGTCCAGAAGGCGACGTTGGAGATGCCGGCGACCCAGAGACCGAGCCCGCCGAGGGCACCCTGGACGAGCGCGACCAGGACGTGGCTGCGGATGACTGCCCAGGTGACGACCCGGATTTCCTCGAGCAGTTCGTCCCGGACGACGGGGTCGAGCGGGACGATGGCGCCGACCCAGTCGACGAACCGGTCGCCGTCGACCAGGAAGTAGTAGAGCAAGAAGACGAGGACGACCATGCCGACGCCCATCTCGAGGCCGGAGTTGAGCAGGCGGACGGATTCGTCCAGCAGGAGGTTGATGACGCGGGTGAGGACGTCGGTTTCGACGCCGGTGAGCGCCTGTTCCTCGAGGGCGGCGACCGTCTGTGGGTCGAGGCCGAGGTCTTCGGCCGTCGTGCGGGCTCCCTCGAGCAGGTTGCGGCCGTCCAGGTCGCGGAGAAACGAGAACACGGTCTGAAAGAGGATTACCGAGAAGAGTAGCAGCGGTACGACGGCGGTGACGACGGCGACGACGGTCAACGCCAGGGCGACGAGTTTCGTGCCGTAGCGATTCCCGAGCCACGTCGGCTCGAGTCGTTCCTCGAGACGGCGCTGGACGGGAAAGAGGACGAACGCGAGCAGACAGGCAGCCATCACGTACGGAAAGAGTGGGAGAACCATCAGCGCGGCAATGTAGCCGAGGATTAACAGCGAGAGCACGAAGAACCCGGCTCGAATATCCATAGCGAGTGCTAACGTGACAGTCCCATAAGTCTTCACTTTCAGCGGGGCCGGCAGTGACGATTTACAGCGGGATCGGGAGCCACTCGAGGGTCTCGAGCAGTTCCGTGGGGTCGAACAGCGGCTCTCGGAGCACCAGCCAGTCCAGGAGCACCAGCCCGGCGCCGTGGGCGACGACCGAGGGCAGGATCGAGTTCGAGTGGTAGTCGACGGCGCCGAAGAGGACGTCCGTCGGCCCCGAGAGCAGGAACTCGATCGGTGGCTTCGCGGCGTGGTGGATCATGTAGACGACGGGGCTGATGAATACGGCCACGATGCCGATCTCCTTGACGCCGACGCAGAGCAGCCCCCGGTAGTAGGTCTCGGCGGCGAGCGCGAGCGTAAACAGTTGGATTGCGTGGGGGAGAAACTCGCCCATCGCGAGCGACGTTTCCCACATCGGGTAGTACGCGCGGATCGTGGGGAGCGTCGAGCCGACGAGGTAGATCGGGAGGACGAACATTGCGAGCAACACGGCGTTGCGAATCGCGACGCGGTCGACGTGCCAACCGATGTGGCGCCCGTGGGTGTAGCCGAGCGCGAGCGGTCCACCGATCAGGACGACCGAGTCGAAGAGCGCCCGTCGGCCGATGGACTCTGGGACGCCGGTCATCCAGACAATCGTGAGAACTGCTCCCGTGATCAGCGACTTCTGAACCCAGGATCGGTCACCGAGATACTCGCGCACCCACCGGCGAGGGCCCGATTCGTCCACCTGTTCCACGATTCGTTACTCGCTCGAGGCCGGTTCGTCGGCGGTCGACGCGCTCGAGCCCGCCGTCGTGGCCGAGTCCGCCGTCGCGACCGGACCGGTTCCGACGACGTCACGGACGTGTTCTGCGAACTCCTGGTGGCGCTCGAAGTACGTCTCGTCGACGTCCTCGAGGACGCTCGAAATAGTTCGGGGGCCGTCGGGCGTTCGGATCTCGCTGTCGCCCTCGAGTCGGTCGATTTCGCTCTTCTGGATGGGCCAGTGCAGGCGAGAGGTCACGCGCGCGAGGGGGGCTCCCTCGACGGGCGTGTGCTCACCGAGCTCGACGGCGGGCGTCGAATCGTCTTCCTCGTCACTCATAGGCGAGCGTTCGCGAGCCCGTCGATTCAAGCTTTCGTTTCCGGAGGACTGCCGTCGGCGGTACTGCAAACGATCGCTCGCTCGTGCACTCGTGTCGCTCGAGTTAACGTCGGTCGTCGCACGAACCGACGCGTCGACATCGCTCCTCGGGTCGTCGCACGAGACGACGCGATAGCGTCGCCCCTCGCATCGAAATCATCTCTGATTTTTTACATACGTCTGACGTATCGTTTTGTGGAATGAGCCCCATTGGGCGGACATGACAAGCCTGACGGACGTTTACGACGGGGCCGGAACGGGAACGAGCCACCGGCGGCTGTACGCCGGAACGGCACTCGTCGCCGTCGGGGCACTGCTCTCGGTGGTCGCCGTCGTCGTCGCGACGACCTCGACGTTCGCGAGCATGTTCACCGACCAGTACGGTCCGGTACTGTGGGCGGGGGTGCTCGCCGGAACCGGTGTTCCGCTGGCGCTGCTGGGGGTCTTCGCCGTCCTTCCGGCGAGTCGTCGCGTGCAGGCCGCTGCCGTGATCGGTACGACCATCTGCCTGCTCGGCGTCGTCTTCTTCTCGTACGCCTACCCGGACCACTGGCGCAATCACGGCCAGAACCTCACGCTCCAGGTGTCCGTCGTCTACCTCTTCGGCCTCTTCACCGCGATGTGGTGTCTGTTCACCGGCGTCGTCAACTTCAAGACGCGAAACGACCCGGGCGGCATGCTCGAGATGAACGTCACCCGTCGAAACCAGACGAAGGTCGTCGAGGTCGAGTCCTCGAAGGGCGGCCTGGGCGGCATCGGCTTCCTCGGGGGGACGCCCGACGGCGAGGTCGAGACGCAGACTGCCGAGAAGAACGGACCATCCACCCCCGGGAACCCAGCCTCGGCAGCCAGCGACGGGGGCTCGACCACGCAGGACATTCGGTCGCCGCTCGACGACGGGGCCTCGGCAGACGCCACCGAATCGGACGGCGTCATCGTCGACGGACCGACGGCCGCCGATCCGACCGACCGCTACTGCGGGAACTGCCAGCACTTCCAGTACGTCCGAACGTCGAACGGGATGACGCCCTACTGCGGGCGCTTCGACGAGACGATGGACGACATGGACGCCTGCGAGGAGTGGACGCCGAATCGCCGGTAGCCGCCGACTCATCATTTTCGCTATATCGTCGCTCCCTCGAGTCTCGAGCGGCCGCGCCGAACGAAAGAGTAGAAGTGTCCCGTCCGTGAACCTCATTCCATGTACGACCGCATCAAGGGCTTTCGCGACTTCTACCCCGGCGAGATGGCCGCTCGCCGCCAGGCGATCGATACCTTCGAGGAGACGGCGCGTCGCTACGGCTTTCGAGAAATCGGGACCCCAGCGCTCGAACGCGCCGAGATGTGGACCGACAAGAGTGGCGATGACATCGTCAACGAACTGTACGCCTTCGAGGACCAGGGCGGCCGCCACGTCACCCTCACCCCGGAACTGACGCCGACGGTCGCCCGGATGGTCGTCGCCAAGCAGCAGGAGCTCTCGAAGCCGATCAAGTGGTTCTCGACGCGCCCGTTCTGGCGCTACGAACAGGTCCAGCAGGGCCGCCAGCGCGAGTTCTACCAGACCAACGTCGACATCTTCGGCTCCTCGGAACCCGAGGCCGACGCCGAGATCCTGGCGTGGGCGGCCGACGCGCTCACCGGCCTCGGCCTGACAAACGAGCACTTCGAGTTCCGCGTCTCCCACCGCGACATCCTCGGCGGCATCTTCGAGACCTACGGCGACGACGTCGACGTCGAAGCGGCCATCAGGGCCGTCGACAAGTCGGACAAACTCGAACGCGCCGAGTACCACGGGTTGCTCGCCGACGCCGGCCTCGACCGGGGAGACGCCGAAGACGTCGCCGATCTGATCGCCGGGGGCGACCTCGAGGCGGTCGACGCGTTCGCCGACACCGAGCGCGTCACGGCTGCCGTCGAGAACCTGCAGGACGTGCTCGCGGCGGCCGAGGACTTCGGCGCCCGGGAGTACTGCACTATCTCGCTCGAGACGGCGCGCGGGCTCGATTACTACACGGGCGTCGTCTTCGAGTGCTTCGACTCAGCGGGTGACGTCTCGCGGTCGATCTTCGGCGGCGGACGCTACGACGACCTGATCGAGTCCTTCGGCGGCCAGCCGACGCCCGCGGTCGGCGTCGCCCCCGGCCACGCGACCCTGCCGCTACTCATGCAACGCGCCGGCGTCTGGCCCGCCGAGGAGGTGACGACCGACTACTACATTCTCTCGGTGGGCGACACCCGCTCGGAGGCCGCAAGGATCGCTCGCGACCTCAGAAACCGGGGCCACGTCGTCGAGAGCGACGTCGCTGGGCGCTCCTTCGGCGCCCAGCTGGGGTACGCCGACTCGATCAACGCCGAGACGACGGTCATCGTCGGCGAGCGTGACCTCGAGAACGACGAGATCACGGTCAAGGAGATGGCCTCGGGCGACGAAGTCCAGGTTCCAGTTACCGCGTTCCCCGGCGACCTCGAGCGGCCGACCATCGACGATTTCGACGCCTGAGGTGGCGCCGTCCATTGTGACCGGATCTTCTTGCTCGAGCGGGTCGAAGAACGAGCCGTGACCGACGAGGAACGACGACGCTGGAACGACCGCTACGAGCACTCGACACACCGCTCGCCCGGCGATCCGTCGGCCGTTCTCGAAGCCCTCGCGGACGACCTCCCCGCGGGTCGGGCGCTCGACGTCGCCACCGGCGGCGGACGAAACGCCCGCTTCCTCGCCGAGTGCGGGTGGACGGTCGACGCTATCGATATCTCGAGCACTGTGCTTTCGCGGGCTCGGGAGCATGAGCAGGATCGCGAGCGGTCGCTCGAGCGGACGCTGACGATCAACTGGATTCTGGCCGACGTGGATCGCTACGAGTTTCGTGCGAGCGCCTACGACCTGGTCACGATCAGTTTCTTCGACGCCCGCGACCGTCTGCCCGCGATTCTCGAGTCGGTCGCCCCCGGTGGTATCCTCGTTTACGAACACTATCTGGACGACACGAACGGCGGCAGCCCCGGAAGCCCCGGAAACCGCTACCGCTTCGAACCGAACGAACTCCTCAAGGCCTGCTCGAGGCTCGAGATTCGGTACTACGCCGAGCGGGAGGTCGACGGTGAGCGGCTGGTGACCCTGGTCGGCCACCGACCGGGGGAGCCCATGGAGGGAGAGTCCGGACACGGGGAGTGGTTCCCGACGTTCCGCGTCCCCTGACTCGAGCGACCAGAACTATTTTTTGGCCGTCCACCGCACGACAGGTATGCGACTCGCCGTCATTTCCGATACGCACATTCCCGAGCGAGCAGACGCCATCCCGGACGACTTTCGCGATCGCATCGCCGACGCGGACCACACCATTCACGCCGGCGACTTCGAGACCCACGAAGCGCTCGCGGATATTCGCGACCTCGCGTCGGACCTGACCGCCGTCCACGGCAATGCCGATCCAGCGGACCTCGAGTTGCCAGCGGTCGCTCACGTGACCCTCGAGGACGTCACCTTCGTCGTCACCCACGGCACACTGAACCCAGTCGAGGCGGCCGTCTACGGCCACGACGGGATGGTCATGACCGACGAGGACTGGGCGAACGCCATCGCGGACACCGCTCGCACCCGAACTCGCGCGTGGGACGGGGAGGGAGTCGTTGGCATCGGCGGCCACTCCCACAGGGTCGAAGACCGCGTCCACGAGGGGATTCGGCTGCTCAACCCGGGTTCGGTGACGGGGGCCGACCCTGCCGAGAAGGCGACGATGATGACCGTCGACGTCGAGGACGGTGAACTCGAGGTGACGCTCCACGAGGCCTGATTCGGTTACCGGGCGCCCTGAACTATCGCCCATCCGATCGCGGCGGCGACGACGAGGACGAACAGCGCGCTGGCGAGGTAGACGAACGTCGCGAGTACCGGCCACAGCAGAACGATGAGAATCGCGACCAAGAGGGCGATGATGACGTTGAGACGAAATATGACGGGGTCGTCGGACATTATTTCGACTCGGTTCTAAAACACTAAATACATTTCGACGAGGGCAGACGACTCGAACAGGATCGATGACTCGAGCCTCGTTCAGGCCAGCCCGATCTGTTCGGTGTAGGCCCCGTAGTGGTCCTCGAACACCTGCATGATCTCGCCCATCGTCGCGTACGCTTTGACGGCGTCGACGATGGCTGGCATCGTGTTCTCGTCGCTCCCGATGGCCTCCTCCAGGTCCTCGAGGGCGGCCTCGACGGCCACGTCGTCGCGCTCGGCTTTCGTCCGCTCGAGGCGCTCGAGCTGGGTTTCCTGAGCGGCCTCGTCCACGTGGAGGATCTCGGGGCTGGTGTCCTCCTCGATGGTGAACTTGTTGACGCCGACGACGACCTCCTCTTCGCGCTCGACGCGCTCCTGGTACTCGTAGGAGGCCTCCTGAATCTCCCGGAGGAAGTAGCCGTCGTCGATGCCCTGCAAGATGCCGTCTCGCACGGAGCCGTCGCCGAGGTCGCGGATGTGCTCGATGTATTCCATCGCCTGCTCCTCGACCTCGTTGGTCAGGGATTCGACGGCGAACGAACCGCCGAGCGGGTCGACGATGTCGGCAGCGCCGGACTCCTCGGCGATGATCTGCTGGGTCCGCAGGGCGACGCGAACGGCCTTCTCGCTGGGCAGGGCGAGCGCCTCGTCGAAACTGTTGGTGTGGAGGCTCTGGGTTCCACCCAGCACCCCGGCGAGGGCCTGGACGGTGACGCGAGCGACGTTGTTGATCGGCTGCTGGGCGGTCAGCGACTGGCCGGCGGTCTGGGTGTGGAACTTCAGCCGTTTGGATTCGGCGCGCTCGGCGTCGTACCACTCGTCCATCACGCGGGCGTAGATTCGCCGCGCGGCGCGGAACTTGGCGATCTCCTCGAAGAAGGAGTTGTGGCAATTGAAGAAAAACGAGAGACGCGGCGCGAACTCGTCGACCTCGAGCCCGCGGTCCATCGCGTCCTCGACGTAGCCGAAGCCGTCCGCCAGCGTGAAGGCGAGTTCCTGAACGGCCGTCGACCCGGCCTCGCGGATGTGGTAGCCCGAGACCGAGATGGGGTGGAACTTCGGGGTCTCCTCGGTCGAGAACTCGACGACGTCGGTCACGAGGTCCAGGGCGGGTTCGGGCGGGATGACCCACTCCTTCTGCGCGATGAACTCCTTGAACATGTCGTTCTGGAGGGTGCCTCGGACCTGGTCGCGGGGCACGCCCTGCTGGTCTGCCAGCGCGACGTACATCGCGTAGATGACGGGCGCGGAGGGGTTAATCGTGAAACTCGTCGAGACCTCGCCGACGTCGATGCCGTCGAACAGCACCTCCATGTCCCGCAGCGTGTCCACGGCGACGCCCTCCCTGCCGACCTCGCCGTCGCTCATCGGGTCGTCAGAGTCCAGCCCCATCAGCGTCGGCATGTCGAACGCCGTCGACAGCCCCGTCTGCCCCTGGTCGATCAGGTAGTGAAAGCGCTCGTTGGTCTCTTCGACGGTCCCGAACCCGGCGAACTGACGCATCGTCCACGTCCGGCCGCGGTACATCGTCGGGTACGGCCCTCGCGTGTAGGGTTCCTCACCGGGAAAGCCCAGGTCCTCGAAGTAGTCCAGGTCCGAGACGTCGTCGGGGGTGTACAGTCGGTCGACCTCGAGGTTCGAGACCGTCGCGAACCGATCCTTGCGCTCCCCGAAGCGGTCCATCACGGGCTCGAGCGTCTCCGATTCCCACTCGGATTCGCCGTCTCGGATCGCGTCGAGCTCCTCCTCGTCGTACATGAGCGTAAGTATTGCCGGACGGTCCATTAAGGATTCCGGGAATGGTCGATACGCCAGTGCCACTGGCGGAGTTGAGGGATGTGGGAGCGCGATTTGCTCGCACCATCCGATCCGCACATCCTGAAGCGGAACGACGTCGACGAGCCTAGGCTGCATCTGCAAGCAGCATGGTAACGCACGGCCCGCTCGAACCTCTCAGTGAGTGAGCGGCGGCCACAGTCGCCGCTGCATTTAGAGGGTGAGACGTATGCATACACGACAACAATCGATGACCGCAGACGCAGACGGCCGGTGGAACCGTCCGCGAGCGATCGGTCGCGGTCACCGGGACCGACGACGATCCGCGAGGTGGCACGGTGGCTGACTCGAACTCGAGTTACCACTACGTGTACGGGATCGTCGCCTCGAGCGACGCCAACGTGATCTCGCTCGAGGAAGTCGAAGAGTCCGAGGAGTTCGAGGAGGACGACGATTCGGACCAGGAGACGCTGCCCGTGGAGGGGACGGGCGTCGCCGGGGCGACCGAGTTGTACCCGGTATCCCACGGGCGACTCGCCGCGCTGGCGTCGCCGATCGACGTGACCGATCCCGAGGAGACCGACGAGGACGCGAAACGCCACGACGCGGTGCTCCGCGCGCTGTTGACCGAGAACGGCGGTCGGACGATCGTTCCGATGCGATTCGGCATGGTCTTCGAGAGCGAGCGCGCGCTGAAGAACGTCCTCCGCGGTGGCCGTGGCGCGTTCAGACGGACGCTTCACGACATCGACGACAGGGTCGAACTCGGCCTGAAGGTCGTTCGCGAGCAGGACGCGACCGTCGACGACGAGACGATCGTCGAGCGGGTGAGCGACGAACTCGAGCCACTCGCCACGAGCAGCGTCGACAGTGGTGAGTTCAGCGATCGGCTGGTACTCAACCGCTCCTATCTCGTCGACCGGTCGGAGCGCGAGGCGTTCGACACCGCCGTCGGCGAACTCGAGGCCGACCTCGAGGACGTGATGATCCGGTACTCGGGGCCGTTCGCGCCGTACAGTTTCGTCGACGTCAAGATCGGGGCCCAGCGATGATGGCGATCATCGTCGACGACCTGCTCATCCGCCCGTTCGTCGGTCTCGTCAACACGTTGCACACGATGGCGATCGACGAACTGTACGACATCGAAGCCCTCGAGGACGAACGCAAGGAAAACCGGCTCCTCTACGAACTCGGCGAACGGTCGGAAGCCGAGTACGAGGAGCGCAAAGCCGAGATCGAAGACGAACTCGAACTCGCTCGCGAGGTCCACGAGGAACTCACGAGCGGACGCGTGGAGATCCGAACCAATGACTGACGAACCACCAGATCCCCCAGATTCACCCGACGGCCCGCCCAAGGAACCGTCTGAAGAACCATCCGAAGAATCACCCGAGACGCCACCGAACGACGGCGACGACGATTCGGTGTCCGACTCGAGCCAGCCGTCCGACCAGGAGTCGACCGCGGGAGACGACGAAGTCGACGAGGTCGACGAGATGGACGCGAGTGAGGACGAGGAGGAGGAGCGATTCGACGAATCCAGCGAATCCGACAGCCAACCGAACGAGCGAGTGGATCGGTCCGACGAACGCGAACGTGAACGCGAACACGAACACGGAGACGAGCGTCGTCCGTCGCCCCCGTCCTCCCGTCGGCACCAGTCGGAGTCCGGATTCGAGGCCAGGCCGGGCGGACAGCTCCTGTCGCGGCTCTTTCGGCTCCTCGAGTCGGGCGCCGAGAGCGGGACCGGATTCAGCGGCGCGTACGGAAACGCGCCCTTCGGCGACTCGAGCCGACGCGACGACGGTAGCCGTTTCAGGTTCGACACCGACGTCGACCTGACGTTCAGCTCGATCGAACCTGCCGGTGACGACGGCCGTCGAAATCGGCGTCACGGATTGCACGACGAGCGCTCGCCCGAACGCGCTCGGCGCGACGCGGTCCCGTCGATCGACGTCGCGAAGCGACGATACGGGACCGAACTCGAGATCGTCGCCGACGTCTCGGCGGTCGGGGAAGATCGGGTCCGCGTCGGGTTCGAAGACGGAGACCTCGTCCTGGCCGACAACGACGACCACGAACTGTCGCGCGTGAGTCTGCCGTGGCCGGAGACGGAGGCCGACGCGACGGTGAACAACGGCATCCTTACGGTGCGGGTGACCCGGGTAGATTCCCCTGAGCCCGCGGATGGTGAGATCGATGAGTGAAACGAACGAAACGAGCGAGACGAACGAAACGAGTGAAACGAACGAAACGAGCGAGACGAACGAAACGAGTGAAACGAGCGAAATAGGTGACGAAATCGACATCGAGGCCGACGACCTCGAGTCGGTCGTCGAAACCGGCAGCGCCGCGCTCACTGCGCTCGAGGACCACCTCGCCGACGTCGACGCGCTCGGCGAACTCGACGACGACGCACTCGAGGACGTGCGGCAGAACCTCGACGCGCTCGAGGACGTGACGACGGCCCTCGCCGAGTTCATCGAGGCGATGGATCTCGAAGACCTGGCCGAGGTCGTCGAACCGGGAGAGTTGCTCGACGCGATCAACGTCGGCGAGATCCCGGATGCGCTGCAGTCGGGGGAAATCGCCGACGCGGTCAACGTGACCGCCTTGCTCGACGCGCTCAACCTGCTCGAGGCGTGGGGCGCGACCGACGTGACCGACGTGCTCAGGGAGGGCGACGACCTCACAGACACCCTCGAGGACGTGAGCGAGGAGGATTCGGCCGTCGGCGCGGCGGCGTCGACGGTAACGGACGACGATGGCGACGATGACGACGATGACGACGACCTCCTCGAGGACGAACTCGACATCAGCGCCGAGGAAACCATGGACGCCCTCGACGTCGACGTGCTCGAGGACCCCGAGTACGTGCAGGTCTCGATCCAGCGAGCCGCGATGGAGGCCATCGACGGCGTTCGCTGGACGCTACTCGAGACCCACGAGCACTTCGAGAAGCTCTACGAGTTCAACCGGGAACGGATGCGGCGCCAGGATCGAGGAACCACGTCCAGGAACCCGACCGCGGCGTCGACCATGCCGGTTGCCCGGGCGGACCTCGGGAGTGACAGCCGCTACTCGACGGTTCCCCAGCAGGTCAAGCTGTCGACGGCACCCGCCCGACGGCGGATCTACGGCAGACGATTCGAGATCGAACGGGAACGCCAGCGGGGTGAGCGCTGATGGTCGACGCCGTCCAGCCAAGCCGTCAGCAGGCCGACCTCGCGGACGTCGTCGAGATGCTGCTCGACAAGGGGATCGTGATCAACGCCGACATCGCCGTCTCCATCGGCGATACCCAGCTACTCGGCATCCAGCTTCGCGCCGCCATCGCCTCCTTCGAGACGGCCGCAAAGTACGGCCTCGAGTTCCCCGAGGGGACGGACATGCGCCGCGTGGCGGAGGCCGCGGGCGAACCGGAGCTCGCGGAGGAGGATCGGCGCCTGATCCCACCCGTCGCACCAGTCCACGGCGTGAACGTGACGGGAGAAGACGACCAGATGCAGCGTTCGGACGCGGACGACTCGAGTGAGGACGAATCGGACGACGATACTGACGGTTCGAGTGGGGCAGACACTGACGACGGTGAGGAGACCGAAGACGAAGCCAAGGCCGAGGCCGAAGCCGAAACCGACGGAGGCGAGACCACGTGACCACGATCGACGTCGGCGAGGACGGCAACGCGCGCCAGGGACTGATGACTCTCGTCATCACCGTCGTTGAACTCCTCGTCGAAGCGCTCGAGCGGGAGGCGATCCGGCGGATGGAGTCCCCGGATCTCACCGACGAAGAAATCGACCGTCTGGGGCGCCAGCTCGCGTCCATCGAGGCCGAACTCGAGCAACTCAAAGCCGACGAGGGGATCGAGGAGGGCGTCGCCGACCTCCGGAACGACCTCGACGGTCTGGTCAGCGACGCGATCAGGCAACTCGAGGGCGATCCGACGAACGTCGAACCGGGCCACGCCGTCCTTGGGGGTGACGACGATGGGTCGTGAACAGCGGGAAACCACTGCCCAGGAACGGAAAGCGAACCGCGACGACCCGGCAGGTCGCGACGCCGAACCAGTTCCAGACGCCGACGCAACCCCCGACTTCGACGAGGGACGGTACGTCTACTGCGTCGTCACGCTCGAGAGCGGCGAGGCCGACCTGGACGTCGAGGGGATCGACGACGAACCCGTCTCGGTCGTCGCGCTCGATCGTGGAAGTGAGGACGGGGACGGAGACGGGAACACGACCCTTGCCGCAGTCGTGCACGCGTGTGACTCGCTGTACGACTCGGCCGACCTTGCACAGGTCAAGCGCTGGCTGGTCCGCCACCAGACGGTCATCGACCGGGCGAGCCAGCGGTTCGGGACGCCGCTGCCGTTCCAGTTCGATACCATCGTCCGGGGCGACGACGACGCCGTCCGGGGGTGGCTCGCCGACCAGCGGACCCAGCTCGAGGGGGCGCTCGCGGACCTCGCTGGCCACGCGGAGTACCGGATCGAGGTCGTCGAGACCGATCCGCCGGACGAAGAGACGCTGATCGAGCGTGACGACGAACTCGCGTCACTGGCCGAAGAGCGGGAGGAGGCCTCGGAGGGACGGGCGTTCCTCCTCGAGAAGCAGTTCGATCAGCGGATCAGGGACCTTCGGCGCGACCGGCGAGCGTCCATTCGGGAGTCCCTGCGCCAGTCACTCGAGTCGTGTGCGCGGGAGGTGCAGGTGCTCGAGCGCCAGCCGTCGGTGAGTCTCTCCAGCGGTTCCGGCGGGGCAGGGAAACCGACTGACGGAACCCGGCTCTGCCGACTGACCGTCCTCGCCCGGGAGAGCGAGGAGGAGACGATCGGTTCGGTACTCGACGACGTCGCCGAGAAACCGGGGCTCGAGGTTCGGTTCACCGGGCCGTGGCCGCCGTACTCGTTCGCGCCTACGCTCGGGGAGGAGACGGACGCTGCCGCGAGTGGGAGTCGGGGTGCGAGCACGGAGACGAGAACGAGCACCGAAGCGGGTGATCGCCAGCGATGAAACCCGACCGAGACGACGACGCGCTGGTCGACGTCCTCGACGTGCTCCTGCGCGACGGCGCGATCGTGCGCGCCGACGTGATCGTCTCCGTCGCGGAGATTCCGCTCGTGGGCATCAAACTGTCCGCCGCGATCGCCGGCATGGA
This sequence comes from Saliphagus sp. GCM10025317, assembly GCF_042663665.1. Classification (NCBI taxonomy): domain Archaea; kingdom Methanobacteriati; phylum Methanobacteriota; class Halobacteria; order Halobacteriales; family Natrialbaceae; genus Saliphagus; species Saliphagus sp. GCM10025317. The sequence continues at coordinate 925,490 of NZ_JBHTAQ010000007.1, read as the reverse complement.
GACGATGACCGACTACGGACTCTTCGAGGACTGGGACACGACGCGGCGCGCTCGAGCGGTCGAGCGCCGTCAGTACGGCCATCAGCGTGGAGGCGACGACCGCGAGGTCGACGCGGACGAGGCCCGCGAACTCCAGGACCATCCCACGATGCGCCCGCAGGGGGAACCGCGGCGATGGACGCCGGCGCCGGAGGACGAACGAGAACGTGAACGTCCGCAGCCATCCACCGTCTCCGAGGAGTGATCGCGACAGCGACCGACGTCGGTCGACGGACGACTCGTGAATTGGATACACGACTAACGAACTGAATCGAACCGAACTCGAGCGGCCGCTCCAGTTTTAGTTCAGTCGTCCGAATCAGCGTCCGTCTCCGCGAACTCGCGCTTGAGCGAAAGGACGGTTCGCGAGAACGAACAGACGAGGTCGTCGTCCTGGTTGAAGACCTCGACGTTCATCGTGACGATGCCACGCTCGCCGTCGCTGGTCTCGCGCTTGTCGGTCACCGTCGACTGGACGCGGATCGTGTCCCCGTGAAACACCGGCGTTGGGTGCTCGACGTCGTCGTAGCTCAGGTTCGCGACGATCGTGCCGTCCGTGGTCTCGGGGATCGAGATGCCGACGGCCAGCGCCATCGTGTAGATGCCGTTGACCAGCCGTTCGCCGAACTGGGTCCCCTCAGCGAAGGTCTCGTCGAGGTGCAACGGCTGCTGGTTCATCGTCATGTCGCAGAATCGCTGGTTGTCGCTCTCGGAGATCGTCCGTCGGCGCTCGTGTTCGATCGTCTCGCCCACCTCGAACTCCTCGTAGTACAGGCCGGTCATCGACTCGAGCGTCGACGGGAGCGACTAAAATGACACCGATCGATCCTTACTCGACATTGCAGCCGACTCCGGGATGCAAGTATTGCCCAATCCGGGGAGTAATAGCAAGGATTAAGCGTCGGCCTCGGGAAATCCGAACGAATGCGTCGGCGCGCTCGTCCACTCTCGACGATGTCGTCGACGGGTTGGTCTAGACACCGTCCGTGATGGACCGTGTCCGTTCCCAGAGATACCATGGTAACCGCTGAATCCACGTCCGAACCAGAACGCAAAACCGAGGCAGAGTCAGCTGTCGAAACCGCTCGTGCGCAACTCGAGCGTGCCGCTGCACACCTCGACGTCGACGACGGCATCATCGAGCGACTCCGGCACCCCGACTCGGTCTACCGGGTAGCGATTCCGCTCAAGCGCGACAGCGGAACGACCGAGATCCTCACTGGCTACCGGGCCCACCACGACGACGTTCGCGGCCCCTACAAGGGCGGTATCCGGTACCATCCGGACGTCTCCGAGGAGGAGTGCGTCGCGCTCTCGATGTGGATGACCTGGAAGTGTGGCGTCATGAATCTCCCCTTCGGCGGCGCCAAGGGTGGCATCGTCGTCGATCCCAAGGATCTGAGCGAGACGGAAGAAGAGCGACTCACGCGACGCCTGGCGGAAGAACTGCGCCCCGTCATCGGACCGATGAAGGACATCCCCGCGCCGGACATGGGCACGAACCCACAGATGATGGCGTGGTTCATGGACGCCTACTCGATGCAAGAAGGCGAAACGCAGCCCGGAATCGTCACCGGGAAGCCGCCCGCCGTGGGCGGCAGCGAAGGACGCGAGGAAGCGCCCGGACGGAGCGTCGGGATCATCGCCGAGAAGGCCATCGAACACTACGGCTGGGACATCACGGACACGACCGTCGCCGTCCAGGGCTTCGGGAGCGTCGGCGCCCCCGCCGCACGCTACCTCGACGATCGCGGTGCCAATGTTGTCGCTGTCAGCGACGTCGACGGGGCGATTTACGACCCTAACGGGCTCGACACCAACGATGTCGAGGACCACGACGCTCGTCCGGGGATGGTCTCGGGATACAACGCCCCCGAACAGCTCACCAACGCCGAACTGCTCGAACTGGACGTCGATGTCCTGATTCCCGCGGCAATCGGCAACGTTCTGACAGCCGACAACGCCAACGACGTCCAGGCAGACATGATCGTCGAAGGCGCCAACGGGCCGACCACCTCGCGAGCGGACTCGGTCTTCGAGCAACGCGAGATTCCGGTGATCCCCGACATCCTCGCGAACGCCGGCGGCGTCACTGTCTCGTACTTCGAGTGGCTCCAGAATACGAATCGACGTGCCTGGTCGCTCGAGCGCGTCCACGACGAACTCGAGACGGAAATGCTCCAGGCCTGGAACGCCGTGCGAACGGAGTACGAGGCTCGCGACGTCACCTGGCGCGACGCCGCGTACATCGTCTCCCTCAAGCGGATCGCCGAGGCCCACGACGCTCGCGGCCTCTGGCCCTGACCGGATCCGCAGATTCACGTTCCTTCTCTCCGAAACGACGAATATGACACGTCGAAGCGTCCTGTTCACGCCCGGTGATCGACCCGAGATGCTACGGAAAGCGCCGACCGCCGGTGCCGACGTCCTCGTCTTCGACCTCGAGGACGCCGTCTCACCCGCCCGAACCGCCGAGGCACGGGGGGTCGTTCGCGACGTGCTCACCGATCCGGACTTCGATCCCGACTGCGAGGTGTGCGTGCGGGTCAACGCTGCGCCGGATCAGGCGCGAGCCGACCTCGAGACCGTCCTCGGTGGAGACGACGGCGCAAACGCGGACGCGGAGCTGCGACTCGACGCTCTCATGCAGCCGAAAGTCGAGTCGGCGATGGACGTCGACCAGCTGGCGGGCGTACTGGACACGTACGACGCCTCTATCCCGATCCTGGCACTGATCGAAACTGCTGGCGGCATCCTGAACGCACCCGACGTCGCTGCGACGGCGGCGACCGACGCCCTCGTCTTCGGCGCCGAGGACCTCTCGGCGGACATCGGCGCGACGCGGACCGACGAGGGGCTCGAGGTGCTCTACGCTCGCGAGCGTGTGGTGATCGCCGCAGCGGCGAACGGCGTCGACGCCATCGATACCGTTTACACCGACTTCGGCGACGAGCGCGGACTGGTCGAGGAAACCGAGTTCGCCATTCAACTGGGGTACGACGGAAAGATGGCGATCCACCCGGCACAGGTCGGGCCGATCAACGAGGCGTTCACCCCCGAATCCGCCGAGGTCGAGTGGGCCGAGGCCGTCCTGGAGGGGAAACGCGAAGCCGACGCGGACGGTCGAGGGGTCTTCGAGGTCGACGGGCAGATGATCGACGCCCCGCTGATCGCCCAGGCCGAGCGAATCCTCGAGCGTGCGGAGGCTGCAGCCGATTCCGACGGCGGCGAGTGAATCCGTCTCAGGTGCACGTACAGTGCTGCAGGCGCCGTTCCGTCGACGGAGTATTCGGTGTCGGTGACGAGCACAGTCTTCTCGCCTAATATTCACCCTTGTCGACGCGCTTTTACCGGCTTCACCAGAATATGACCGTATGACTGAGTCCGCGAATCCATTCGAGAGCCTCCGGTCACAGATCGACGACGCCGCGGCCCACCTCGATATCGGTGACGACGTGCTCGACCGCCTCAAACATCCCGAACGGGTGCTCGAGACGAACCTCACTGTGGAACTCGACGACGGCACGCTCGAGCGATTCAAAGCGTTCCGGTCGCAGTTCAACGGCGACCGCGGGCCGTACAAGGGCGGCATCCGCTATCACCCGGGTGTCACCCGCGACGAGGTGAAGGCGCTCTCGGGGTGGATGGCCTACAAGTGCGCCGTCGTCAACATCCCCTACGGTGGCGGGAAGGGAGGCATCGTCATCGACCCCGCCGACTACTCGGCGAGCGAACTCGAGCGGATCACGCGCGCGTTCGCGACGGAACTGCGCCCGTTCATCGGCGAGGACCGGGACATTCCCGCACCCGACGTGAACACCGGCCAGCGCGAGATGAACTGGATCAAGGACACCTACGAGACTCTCGAGAACACGACCGAACCGGGCGTGATCACCGGGAAAGCGCTCGAATCGGGCGGCAGCGAGGGCCGCGTCGAGGCGACGGGACGTTCGACGATGCTCGCGACCCGCGAGGCCTACGACTACCTCGGTCGGGACGTCGAGGGCGCCACCGTGGCGGTACAGGGCTACGGCAACGCCGGCTGGATCGCCGCGAACCTGCTCGAAGAGCTCGGAGCGAGCGTCGTCGCCGTCTCGGACTCGAGCGGGGCGATCTACGCCGAGGACGGCTTCGACACGGCGGCCGTCAAGACGTTCAAGAACGAAACCGGAACGGTCGACGGGTACGAGGGCGCCAATGAGGAATTTTCGAACGAAGATCTGCTCACGCTCGAGGTCGACGTGTTGATCCCGGCCGCCCTCGAGAACGCAATCGACGAGGACCTCGCCCGCGACGTCGAGGCCGACCTGATCGTCGAAGCCGCGAACGGACCGCTGACGCCAGGGGCCGACGACGTGCTGGCCGAGCGCGACGTCTACGTCATCCCCGACATCCTCGCGAACGCCGGCGGCGTCACCGTCTCGTACTTCGAGTGGGTGCAGAACCGCCAGCGGTTCTACTGGTCCGAAGAACGCGTCAACGACGAACTCGAGACGATGATCGTCGACGCCTTCGACGAGTTGACGAGCGCCTACGAGGCGAACGACCTCGAGAACTTCCGGACGGCGGCTTACGTCGTCGCTATGCAGCGGGTCGTCAACGCGTTCGAGGAAGGCGGCACCTTCCCCTGACGTTCGGTTCTGCTAGTCGTTCTCGTCGTCCTCGTCGTCAACCGATCCCGCCTCACCCTCGAGCAACGCGTACAGCTCGACGCCCAGCCGCGCCATCTCGAGGTCCGCCTCGAGTCGCTCGAGGTGACGTTCGAGGGCGTCGGCGTCGAGTTCGTCGAGGGGCTGCTCGAGAAGCCTCGCCAGCGCGGGATCGAGCCCGACCAGGTTCGAGCCTGGCCGATAGGGGGCACACGAGCAACCGGCCTCGATCGCGGCGAGGAGTTCCTGGAGGGTGATGACCGTCCGTCGGAGGGCGCGAATGTCGGTTTCGTCAGCGGGAGACTGGAGGGTCGCCGCGAGGGCGGCTTCGGCCTCGGCGACCGCTTCGGGGTCCATCGCGAGCGCGTCGCAGGCGGCCGCCCGCTCGAGGGGTGGACGCGAACCCCGGCTGCGGCGGGTGAGCAGTGATAGCGCGGCGACGGTCAACACCTCGCGATCGTACTGGCACCCGAGTACCGCTTCGGCGCGGGCGACGAGGGCTCGAGCGTCGTCGGCGACGCCGGCACACCCCAGGACCCGGCTGATGCGTTCGACGGTCGAGTCGTCCGTGGGCACCGATTCGGTATTCCACAGCATATCTCCATCTCGTTTCCACCGTATATTATTGATATCTGTGATAGTATCGTTACCATCGTAACTATCGATACTTTCTCTACCTTCATCGGCACACAGAGCCTCCGAATAGCAAATCTCGAGCACGACCGGCAGCGATCGATCACCGTGACCGTGACAGCGAGCGACGGCGAGCACTGACGAATCCGCCACGTTGAAGCCAGTTCCCTTCGAGGGTGGAGCCATGACGAGAGCAGTCTGGGTGAAAGCCGACGGCACCGTCGGCGACTGGGACGCCCGCCGAAGACGAATCACCGCCGCCCTCGAGGCCGGCGCCGATTGGGTACTAGTCGACGAGGGCGACGTCGCCCGCGTGCGCGAACTGGGCGACGTCTCGATCGCCGCCTTTCGAACCGACGGCGACGTGACGTTGATCGACGACGCCGAGAATCAGGAGCGCGAGGAACGGCCGGACGCCTACGTCACCGGCAAGGACGGCGAGGGCGACGGCACGATAGACCTCCCCAACGACTTCTCGGGGTCGGCCGACCTCTCGACGCTACGTCGAAACGGCGCCGTCGACCAGGCGGCCTACGTTCGCATCCTCGGGACGGACTACGAGTCGTTCGCCGAAGCCGCCGCCGAGACCGCGGAGTACACCATCGTCATCGGCGACGACTGGACGATCATCCCCCTCGAGAACCTGATCGCCCGGATCGGCGACGAGACGACCCTCGTCGCGGGCGTCACGGACGCCGCGGAGGCCAAAACCGCGTTCGAAACCCTCGAGCGCGGTGCCGACGCCGTCCTGCTCGATTCTGACGATCCCGACGAAATCCGCCGGACCGTCGAGGTTCGAGACGAGGCCGACCGCGAATCGCTCGACCTCGAGTGGGGCACCGTCGTCGAGATCGAACCCGTCGGCTCGGCCGACCGGGTCTGCGTCGACACCGGAAACCTGTTCGAACACGAAGAGGGGATGCTCGTCGGGTCGATGGCTCGCGGCCTCGTGTTCGTCCACGCCGAGACCGCCGAGTCGCCGTACGTCGCCTCTCGTCCGTTCCGGGTCAACGCGGGCGCCGTCCACGCCTACGTCCGAACGCCCGATGGCGGCACGAAGTACCTCTCGGAACTCACCAGCGGCGACGAAGTACAGGTCGTCGATACGAACGGCCATACCCGCGAGGCAATCGTCGGCCGAGTAAAGATTGAGAAGCGCCCGATGTTCCGCGTCGCCCTCGAGACCGGCTCCGGCGACCGGATCGAGACGCTCCTCCAGAACGCCGAGACGATCAAGGTGGCGACCAGGGACGGGCGCCGAGCGGTAACCGACCTCTCGGCCGGCGACGAACTCCTGCTGTACTACGAGGACACCGCGCGCCACTTCGGGGAGGCCGTCGAGGAGAGCATCATCGAGAAGTGACGAGCTCCACACGAGCTATGGCGCCGAATCCGGCTCCACTGGCTCGAGACGCGTCGTACACCAGTGACAGAACTCGAGATCCGTATCGAGCGGGCGGCCGCAGTGGGGACAGGTCGGTCCCTCGTCGTCGTCGCGGCCGATTGCACCGAGCCCACGAAAGAGCGCGTCAGTCGCCGTGAAGAGGGCAATCGACGCGAGCACGAACCGATCGACCACGCTCGTCTCCTCGGTCACGACCGTCCAGGTCCCCTCGAGCGACGACATCGCGGTCAGCTGGTCCGTCGAGAACGAGAGCGCGACGGCCGTGACGAACAATCCCGAGAAGAAGAGCGCACGTACCCACTCACGGAGAACGGCGTGGCCAACCCCGGGGAACAGCAGCGAACACGCGGCGGCGACGAGGGCACGGACCAGCGTCATTCGTGTGTGCGTTCGGTGTCGACTCCGTTAACATTCCGGTTTCGCTCGAGATTCCGCGGTGCGATTCCTGGGCCCATTTCCGATACCCGATACCTGATACCCGATGCTCGATACCCGATACTGCCGCCAACGCGGCGTCAATCCGTCGACTCGAGTGCCGCGACCAGCCGCGAAAGCGTCTCGAGGTCGTACTGTCCCGGTGCGGTCGCCTGCTCGGGGTCGACCGGCGCGTACCCAATCTTCGACCCGTACACCGGCGCCACGGCTCGGGTGTGCCGGCCGACCTCCCCCATCGCCATCGTCGCCACTGAATCCCCGTGCGCCGTCAGCTGTTCGGTCGCCGAGAGCAACGCCAGCGCGTCGGCGTTCGTCTCCGCCGTCACCGCAAGCTTCGCCACGTCGGCGTACTTCCCCGCTTCGGTGAGCGTTCGTACCAGCTCGGATCTCGGCGGCGTCCCCTCGAAATCGTGCGTCGAGGCGACGACGGCGACGCCGCGCTCGCGGGCCACTTCGAGCAAGTCGTCCGCGTCTCCTGCGAGTATTGACTCGAGTTCGACGTCGACCGCCCCGACGGCCTCGATGGCGGTCGCCTCGACGAGCGCCTCGAGTCGCCCCTCGTCGTCCGCTTCGCCGCCCTCCCAGGCCGCACGATTCGTCGCCAGGATCGGTAGCTCGCCGTCGTAGGACTCGAGCGCTGCGAGCGGCGCGTCGGCGAGGTCCATCCGAAACTCGAGGCAGTCCGCACGGCCTCGAGCCGCCGGCTCCTCGCTCAAATCGGCCGTCGAGGCGGCGAGCGTGAACGTCTCGAACGCGAGGTTCCCGTTCTCGTCCCCACCTCCGTCCCCGTCCCTGTTCGTGACCATGTGCGTCGCTCGAGGGCAGCGGTGAAAAAAGACGCGTCGACGGCGATGCTCGCGCGTCGAGTAATCGAGACGGGAGAAATGGAACCGGAACCGCGATCAGGCCACACCGAGCGTCTCCTCGGCCTCGAGCAGCTCGTGGTAGCGGTTGCGGATCGTGACCTCGGAGATGTCGGCGACGTCGCTGACGGCAGCCTGGGTGGTCTTCTCGTTGGTCAACAGGGCGGCAGCGTACACCGCGGCGGCCGCGAGGCCGACCGGCGATTTGCCACTGTGGACGCCCTTCTCCTTGGCGTTTCGCAGGAGGCTGCGGGCGCGGTGCTCGGCCTCGTCGGACAGTTCGAGTCCCGAGGCGAAGCGGGGAACGTAGCTCTCGGGGTCGGCCGGCTGAACCTCGAGGCCGAGTTCGCGGACGACGTAGCGGTAGGTGCGCGCGATTTCGTTCTTCTCGACGCGGCTGACGTCGGCGATCTCGTCGAGGCTGCGCGGGACGCCGGCCTGGCGCGCGGCGGCGTAGACACAGGAGGTGGAGACGCCCTCGATGGATCGACCGGGCAGGAGGTCCTCGTCGAGCGCTCGCCGGTAGATGACGCTGGCAGTCTCGCGAACGTTGTTCGGGAGGCCGAGTGCGCTGGCCATGCGGTCGATCTCGCCGAGGGCCTGCTTGAGGTTGCGCTCCTTGCTGTCGCGAGTGCGGAAGCGCTCGTTCCACTTTCGCAGGCGCTGCATCTTCTCTCGCTGGCGGCTGCCCAGGGAGTTGCCGTAGGCGTCCTTGTTTCGCCAGTCGATGTTGGTCGAGAGGCCCTTGTCGTGCATCGTGTTCGTCGTGGGCGCACCCACGCGGGACTTCTTGTTCTTCTCGGCGGAGTCGAACGCGCGCCACTCCGGACCGCGGTCGACGGAATCTTCCTCGACGACGAGGCCACAGTCCTCACAGATGGTCTCGCCGTGTTCGTCGTCGACGACCAGCTGGCCGGTACACTCCGGACAGGCGAGGTCGCTGTCTGCGACGTCCTCAGATTCGGTTTCGGTTTCGGTTTCAGTGCGTCGGGCTCTAGCGGATAGTCGTGCGTTGGTCATACGATGATAACTCTCCCCGGCCGAACGAAATCGGAAAAGCTCGGACGGATTCGTTACCTACTGGGTTCAGAGGTGTTATATATAAACATTTCGAAAACATATGCCAAGAGTGCGCGAAACCTGGTTATTCGTCGGGAATGGCATTATCAATCCAAACATTAAAATATGTGCGTGCGGCCCACTCGCACGGTTTCGGACACGCCTTTAAGTTCCCGCCGCTACCCTCGAACCGATGCACGTCGCCGTGGGCAGCACGAACCCGGTCAAAGTCCAGGCTACCGAACGCGCTCTCGAGCGGTACGACCCGTCCGTCGTCGGCATCGCCGTCGACTCCGGCGTAGCCGAACAGCCGACCGGCCAGCGTGAAACCGTGACCGGCGCGAAAACGCGAGCGAAGCGCGCCCTCGAGCGATCCGACGCCGACTGGGGCGTCGGCCTGGAGGGCGGTGTCGCCCGAATCGACGGGGCCGACGGCCTGTACCTGATCATGTGGGCGGCCGTCACGGATGGCGAACGGGACGGTCTCGGGAGCGGGCCCAGCCTTCGACTTCCGACCACCGTCGCCGAACGCCTCGAGCAGGGTGCCGAACTCGGACCCGTGATGAACGACCTGCTGGGAACGACCAACATCGCCGAAACCGACGGTGCCGCCGGCGCGCTCACCGACGGGTTGACCGACCGAACGACGGCACTCGCGGCCGCCGTCTCCTGTGCCGCGGGGCCGTTTGTGACGCCGTACTACGAGTAGTCGGATAAGCCACGATTACCCGACGCTCGCGTCGTCTCGGTCTGTTTGAATCGTTTGTCGACTAACTCGACGACGGACGCTCCCGTTCGCAAACGCGGGTATCGTTCAATTACCAGTGATCGTCGCGTAAAAGAACGTATTAACCGGCCGTACCAAGAGCGACCGCCGGGTGGAGTAGTGGCCGGTTTACCGACCCAAAAACCGATAGACTGCAACGGGTTAACCGGGTGTACCAAACCCCCTAAGTCGACACCGGTACTCGGGTGCAGTATGAGCACAGCAGTCGCCGCCGACCTCACGAGCAAACAAACCCGTATCCTGCGGTACCTCCGCGAACGCGCCACGACCAAGACGTACTTCAAGTCCCGACTGATCGGCGAGGAACTCGGGATGACCGCGAAGGAAGTTGGCGCGAACATCACAGCGATTCAGGACGGCGATTACGACATCGAGATCGAGAAGTGGGGCTACTCCTCGAGTACGACCTGGAAAGTGCTCCTGTAACCGGGCTCGGTAGCAAGAGATCGAAATTCTCGCCACGTCGTTTACATCTCACGTGCTCGATAGCGGCGTGGCTCGTTGCATTGAGCACATTTGGAAATCGAAATCAAAACCGAAACTGACCCGCCGATACCTGCCTCGAGCCATAGCTCCGACCAGGCTACCCGTCGTAGCTGATCAACGCGTCCGCGTCCCGCGCCAGTGTCACCGCTCGCTCGCCGAACGAATCGGCGTAGCGAACGAGCAACAACAGGACGGTTTCGGGTCGTTCGACCGCGTACCCGTCTTCCCGAGAGAGCAAACCGGCCTCCTCGAGTTCGCCCGCGTACTTGCTCACCGTCGGCGGGGACACCTCGAGGGCGGCCGCCAGATCGCTCGCCGTCGCGTCTGGGTTCGAGAGGAGTTCGACGAGCATGCCTCGGGGGGTCGCTCGCCGGAGATACCCGAGGGCGTTCTTCTCGAAGCCGTCGAACCGGGCGGCGGGGACGAACCGCTTGTAGTCGCCGTCGCTGTAGGATTCGACGAGGTCGAGTTCCTCGAGTCGGCGCAGGTGGTGCTGGGTCTCGCCGGTTCCGAGCTGGAGGTCGTCCCTGATCTTCGAGAAGTGTGCACCGGGGGTCGTCGAGAGGTAGCCGACGATGGCGTCTCGGGCGTCGCTCTCGCCCGTGTCGGCGGCGGCTGACTCCGAAAACCGCGTGAGCGGCGAGGCCGCGCCGACGGCGGCGAACCGCCGAAGCGTGGCTCGTTTCTTCTCGTCGACCCCATCGGACCCTGTCATGTGCTGCGTATCGTTTGAAAAGCGGCGGAGGGTAAAACGCGTTTCGCTCCACCGCGTGTAGAGAAAATCGAGCGGTGACCACACTGACTCACGTCTGCCGCCAGACGAGGCAGGTCCTTCGACTCAGTCGTTTTCCGGCGAGGTCGGCTCCTCGCTCGAGGAGTCGAAGTCCTTGTCGATTCCGCCGATGCTCTCCTCGGTCTCGGTCTCCGCGATCGTCCCGGTGTCCTTCCCTTCTTTGATCGCCTGGGCCTGCTGTTCCATCGCCTCGAGGTCCATCTCGGCTTCCTGGTCGATCTCGCCGATGATCTCCGCGATGTCGTCGAGGCCGATGAGTTCGCGCGTCTCCTCGTCGAACTCGAGGCTATCGAGGCTCTCGCCGTCGGCTTTCACGTCACTGCCGGTGAGGTGCTTGCCGTAGCGCCCGACCATCGAGGACAGTTCCTGAGGCAGGACGAACGTCGTCGAGTCGCTCTGACCGATCTCCGCGAGCGTCTCCAGCCCCTTGTCGATGACGGCGCGCTCGCCCATCGACTCGGCCGAGCGGGCACGAAGGACGGTCGAAATGGAGTCACCCTGGGCCTCGAGGATCTGACTCTGCTTTTCACCCTGTGCGCGGATGATCTGGCTCTGTTTGTCACCTTCGGCCTTCTCGACGGCGCTCCGGCGTTCACCCTGCGCCTCGAGAATCATGGCACGGCGTTTCCGCTCGGCGGAAGTCTGTTGTTCCATCGCGCGCTGGACGTCCTTCGAGGGGTTGACCTCGCGGACCTCGACGGACTCGACGCGGATCCCCCACTCGTCGGTGGGTTCGTCGAGTTCCGTACGGATGCGCGCGTTGATCGCCTGGCGCTTGTTCAGCGTCTCGTCGAGTTCCATGTCACCCAGCACGGCCCGCAGGGTGGTCTGGGCGAGGTTCGAGACGGCGGTCTTGTAGTTGTCGACCTCGAGGAACGCCTTTTTGGCGTCCATCACGCGGATGTAGACGACGGCGTCGGCGGTCACCGGCGAGTTGTCGCGCGTGATCGCCTCCTGGCGAGGGACGTCGAGCGTCTGGGTCCGCATGTCGAACGTGTACGTCTGGGAGACGAACGGCGGAATCACGTTGATACCGGGCTCGAGCAGTTTTCGGTATTCCCCGAAGACCGTCAGCGCGCGCTTTTCGTACGCGTTGACGATCTCGATGGCACTCAGGAGCGCCGCGAGGACCACGATCAGGAGGAGGGCACCGATGAAGAGCCCAACCGTTGCCGCTTGTGCGAGTATCAGCTCCGGAACCATACGCGGAACTTATGTCGGTGGGACTAAAAGCGTTCCCTTATTTCGCTAACATTTCTCTCAGCCCGACCCTTCCGTCTCGGAGACGGTATCTCGAGACGAGGCGTTTTCGGCGTCCGCCCGCCTGGCTTCCCTGGCCAATTCTCGGTCGATGCTGTCAGTCTCGAGCGCCTCGAGCGACGCCACGGTCAGGACGTTCCCGCCGCCGGGATCCAGGACGATAATCTCCTCGCCCTCCTCGATCGTCCCGTCGTGTGATCGCGCGGAGTAGTACGGGGCAAACCCGCCGTCCTCGAGTTTGACCTCGCCGCTCCGGTTCGTGACCGTCTTGGTGACGTAGCCGGTCGACCCCGCGAGCGAATCCGAGTCGCGGGTCTGGGCCGTTCCCTTCCCACCGTAAAAGTCGAACTCGCGGTAGACGTAAGTCGCGATCACACCGATGACCAGCGTCAGCGCGACGAGGACGAACGGGCTGAGCGTCAGGGGGAGAAGCATCCCGACGAGACCTGCGCCAGCGAGGGCGACGCCGATGACGATGAGGTGTGCGCCCGGGGAGATCGCCTCGAGCACCATCAATCCGAGCCCGGCCGCCAGGAGCACCACGGGGAGATTGTCGACGAGGAATTCGACCATGCGTGAGGGTTAGGTCTCAGTCCGATTAAAGGTTTACCGCGGCCGGCCACTCAGATGGCGAAGATCGAGCCGAGTCTCACCATCACGAGCACCATGGCGATCGCCCCGAGCAGCACGAAGACGGCGCCCTCGAGGGACGGATCGCCCGATCGGACCGGCTGGTTGTTCGGTTCGGGTTCGGAAGCGGACGGATCGTCGGGGGCGGCGGGACCGTCGTCCTCGGCTCGCTGGCGTCGTGATGTTGGGTCTGAGATAGGGATGCGGCCCCACGCGTCTTCTTGATCGTCATCGACCCCGGCTTCGTATTCGTCGTCTGCGTCACTTCGTCGCTCCAGTCCGTCGGGTTCGGCCTGCGCGCGCTCGGTCCGCTCGCTCGCACGGTCCGAGCCGCGATCCGAGTCCCTGTCGTCCATACCTCGTCTTCGGTCGCGGCAGGCAAAAAGCCGCGGTTCGACGCTTCGTCGTCCTCGACTCGATCCGCCTAGTCCCGCGACGGTCGACCGCGAACGTCGCCGTCGTAGACGACGCCGCGCTCGCCGTCGATCGTCACCGTCCGCCCGTCCTCGAGGTCGGTGACGTCGGCGTCGCTCACCATCGGGACGCCGGTCTCGCGCGCGATGAGTGCCGGATACCCCGTCATGCCTGGCCTGGCGTCGACGATGCCGCCGATCTTCCCGACGTCGCCGGTGAACTCGGCGTCGAAGTCCGCAGAGAGGGCGATGATCGCGCCGTCGGGAATCGCTGCGAGGTCACCGTCCGTGACGCGGGCGATCGGTCCCGTCGCGCGACCGTCGACGACCACGCGGCCCGTCTCGAGGGCGTCAGCGGCGACGTGGACCTTCATCATGTTCGTCGTGTTCGCGCCCTCGAGTTCGGTCATCATGCCACAGAGGACGACGACGGTGTCGCCGCTCTCGGCTACTCCGGCGTCGAGGGCCGCCTGAACCGCCCGCGAGACGACGGCGTCGGCCCCCTGGTCCGAGACGCTGGCGTAGAGCGGCGTCACGCCCCAGGAGAGCGCGAGTTGGCGCCGGACGCGGTGGCTCGGCGTCGAGGCGACCACGGGGACGCCGGGCCGGTACTTCGCCGTCTTCAGTGCCGTGTAGCCGGATTCGGTCGCCGCGACGACGGCGTCGGCGCCAATGTCACGCGCCAGGTATCGCGCCGAGCGCGCCAGCGCGTCCGTCCGGGCCTCGCCGGCGGTCGGCACGCGCTGCTCGAGCAGTTCGGCGTACTCCCCCGAGCGTTCGACCTGGCGAATGATGCTGTCCATGGCCTCGACGACGGCCGTCGGGTGGTCGCCAACGGCAGTTTCGGCCGAGAGCATGACCGCGTCGGTCCCGTCGAGGACCGCGTTCGCTACGTCGGAGGCCTCCGCTCGCGTCGGTCGGCGGGAGTGGACCATCGAGTCGAGCATCTCCGTCGCCGTGATGACCGGCCGTCCCGCCTCCCTGGCCTTCCGGATGATTCGCTTCTGGATCATCGGGACGTCCTCCATCGGACACTCGACGCCCAGGTCCCCGCGGGCGACCATGATCCCGTAGGAGGCCTCGATGATCTCGTCGAGATTCTCGACGGCACCCGCGCGTTCGATCTTCGAGATGATCGGAATCTCGGCCCCGAAGGACTCGAGAGTCTCGCTGACCTCGTAGACGTCGTCGGCGTCGCGGACGAAACTCGCCGCGACGAAGTCGACTTCCTTCTCGGCGGCCAACTCGAGGTCACGGCGATCCTTCTCGGTGACGACGTCGAGGTCGAGGGCGACGCCAGGCAGGTTGACTCCCCTTCGCCCGCCGAGTTCGCCGCCGGTCTCGACGCGGGCGAGGACCGCCTCCCCGTCGACCCCGGTGACGGTCGTCTCGATCAACCCGTCGTCCAGCAGGATTCGGTCGCCGGGTTCGACGCTGGTGAGCGGCACGGACAGGCCGACTTCTTCGGCGGAGGCGTTCGTCCCTTCGACGAACCGAATCTCGCTCCCGGTCTCGAGGGTCACCGTCTCTCCGCCAGGGAGCGGCGCCGTCCGGATCTCCGGTCCCTTCGTGTCGAGCATCACGGCGACGGGGTTCGGCGTCGCCTCGTCGACGCGTCGAACCCGGTCGATCAACTCCGCGCGGTCCTCGAGCGACCCGTGGCTGGCGTTCAATCGGGCGACGGCCATTCCCGCCTCCGAGAGCTCCCGGATAGCCGAGCGACTGTTCGTCGCCGGCCCCAGGGTACAGACGATTTTCGCGTTTCGCATGGCCGTCAGTTGGCCGAGCGCTGTGAAAAAAGGTGCGTCCTGGACGACGTTCGACGGGGCGGTCGCGGTGGCACCTGCCTGCCAAACGATTTTCTTCCGTGACAAAGTTGTCGGACACATGCCGCTCTATGCATCGTTCGTCGACGTCGGCGACCGCGACGTCCAGAACGCACAGGAACTCGCATCGATCTGGGGGGAGATGCAGTCGGAGTTCGAGGAACACAACGCCGAGCTCAGAGATTCCTACGCCGTCCTCGGGAGTCACGACTTTCTGGTCATCTTCGAGGTACCGGACCACGAGAAGGCGTTTACGGCGGCACTGACTCTCCACCGCCACGGACTGGACTGCGAGACGATGGAGATTCTCGATACCGACGACTTCGCGTCGATCGTCGACGAGATCTGAGTACGCGCCGCCCCTGGTCACCGGAACACTTCGTATCGGAGGAGATAGCGAACCACCCCGAGCAGGTACGCCACCAGCCAGAAGAACACGTAGCCGAAGACGCCCACGCGAAGTCGCCGTCGCCAGGCACCCATGTGCTCGTGGAGATCGTCGAGGTCGACGTCCTGGTCGGGATTGCCGTAGAGGTCGTGGGTGAGTTTGACCTGGAGGATGCGAACGATCCCAGTCAGTGCGACGAGTAACATCGCGTACGCCTGGAGCCCGAAGAACGCGTGCACGGCCGCCAGCCCGCTTATCTGCTCGAGCACCCGCGGCGCCATCCAGAGGAGGACGGGAATCGTGTTCAAGGTCAGGCCCACGGCGATGACCTTCAGGTGGTAGACCAGGACGTCCCAGGTGACGATTTCCGTGTCGATCATGATCCAGGCGCCGTAGAGATAGAAGGGGAAACTGGCGGTGACCATCACGAGCGCGACGGTGGCCGTCGCCAGCTCAGAGACCATACTGGATGTCGGGAGGGTGAACGAATAAACGAAGCGAAAGCGTTCCGGGGCGCGGACGGGGTTGACTCGTCGGATTCAGGGCCCTCGAGAGGGAGGTCGATTCCGACCTTCGTGAACGAAACGTGCGTTCACCGGGTGTGAAACGTCGCCTCGCGAATCGAAATCGCCATCACGCCACGCCGGCGTTCTCGTCGCACTCGGTGGACTCGTGGAACGCCCTGGAAGCCTCGAGCACAGGATGGTCCCGCCGTCTGACGTGGTTGCTCCGCTCGTCGTACTCGAGGAGACCGACGTCGGCTAATTTCGGGAGTCCGGCGTGGTGCAGGTAGATCTCGGCATCTCGCGACGATTCCGCCGCGCAGTCGAACTGGCCGTCGACGATGTAGTCGGCGAGATCATCGAGCGAGGCGACGTCGTCGGTGCAGCGGTGGAAGTAGTCTACCACTCCACGGGTGTACCCGTTCGAGAGTATGGATTGCAGATCGTCGATTGTCTCGGGGTCGAACTCGTCCTCGAGGGTTGGTCTCGACATGGCCTAGCTAGCCGTATTTGATCCATGGAGAAAGGAGTCATTATTGTTGAGACAACCCTCTTAAGACGGGGATCAGTCGAAGTCGGCCGCAGTCGAGAGTAATATCTCACTGAGCACTTGCTTCGTGCCCCGACGAACGCGATTGGAGACGGCCTGCTGGGAGATGCCGAGTTCGTCGGCGAGTTCGTCCAGGCTCGCCTCGCTCGGCGTGTCGAAGTACCCGCGACGGAGTCCGAGGACGAGGGCTTCACGTTGCTCGTCGGAGAGGCCGAACTGGTGGACGCTTTCGGTTCGCTCGGTGACCGTGTAGGTTCGGTTGATGTGGATAGAGATGCCGCTGTCGGTGGTGTAGTTGTGAAACTGCGAGAGTTTGTCGTGGTCCGGAAATCGAACGTGGAACTCCCAGCCGCCGTTGCTGAAAGCCTGTAACACCGTCCCCTGTGCGTCCGTGATCCCCCGGATCAGGTCGGTGTGATCGTCGTGCCACGTGACGCGGTACAGAACCGCGTTCTCGACGCGGTCGATGGCGATGATGTCCTCGACGAAGCGGTGCGAGACGACCTTCTCCTCGAACGAGGCGTAGTCCTCACCTGACACCCACAGAAACGGCATTGCGGAGGTTCCCGTGGGCACGATCCGCTCGAGTTCGATGCGCATCGACGGCGGCCCGGACAGCACCTGCCCGAGGGTGAACTGGTCGTTCTCGACGGTAAACTCCAGCGTGACGCTCATTGCTAGCCGACGGTATCACGGCCACGTACGTATTGATGTTGCCTGATACCACGTCCCTGCTCTGTCTATCACCCCCGGTCAGAGATGACTCGGCGGCACCACCATTGCTGTCAGCGAACGTCGCGGCGCTTATGCGGCTACGGGTCCCATCGTCGAACGATGACCGACGCTTCGGACGAACCGCCCGCCGGCCGAACGACCGAGCCGTCGGCCGACGCTTCGGCTACGGAAGACGACGACCAGTCAGTCGAGGATCTCCGCCGGCAGGTCGAGGCGAAGTACGACTTCGAGAACTTTAGCGAGGCCGACATGGCCGAGATAAGTCCGGAGGAGTGGGACGTCGCCTTCGACGCAGACACCTGGATCACCGGCGACGAGCTCCTCGAGCGCGTCGAACGGGAGCTCAAAACCCGAATCGCCTACCGGGAGGTGTTCGCGATGCTCGAGTACGCCGTCGTCGACGGCCGACGAAGTCTCGTGGCCTATTCCGACACCGACTACGCGATTATCTTCCCGGACGGGACCGTCGAGGGTCGCGGAACGGTCGTTCGCGACGTCAAACCCACGGTCGCCCTGTGCTCGATGGAGAGCTACGACGTCGAGGAACCGCCCGCTGACTGGCACCTCCCCGAGCCCGCCGACCTCGAAGGCGAACACAGCGAACTCGGCAACTGGATGCTCCAGTTGCTCGCGATTGCACAGCTCGTCATTGGGGTCATCGCGATCGGGATCTGGCTCGTGCAGGGGCTCCAGTCCTAGCTCATCCTCGGCGTCGTGGGCATCGTGCTCGTCGTCATCTCGCTCGTGCTGTTCTTGATGGTGGCGAACGCCCGACTCTCGGATCGATTCCGGACCGAAGCGTACGAATCGCGCCTGCGAACGATCGGCTCCGGGGACCGACCCTCGTTTCTCCCCATCGACGACGAGGCCTTCGAGCGCGACGCACCACCCCGAAATCGGTCGCCGCTCGAGGAGTAACCCCACGATACCGCGGGGCACGGTCAGCGTCTGCATCGGTGGGTTTAAGCGAACACGTTCCTGAGTCCACACTGTATGAAGAGGCGGGAGTTTATGGTAGCGGCCAGCGGCGTGTCCGGGGGTGCCGTAGCCGCCACTGCTGCGACACCCGTCGTAGCCCAGGAAGAAGAGGACGGTAACGACACCGAAACAGGTGACGGTGGCGAAGGAAACGACACCGAAGCCGGCGGAGGCGGTAACGAGTCGTCCGGTGACGGTGGCAACGAGTCAGCCGGCGGCGGTGGAGGCGGCGGCACCGAAACCGTCGAAGTCGACGACAACGAGTTCGTTCCCGCAGAGTTAACCATCGAGCCCGGGACGACCGTCACCTGGGAGTGGGTCGGCTCCAACCAGCACAACATCAACCCCGGAAGCCAGCCCGAGGACGCGAACTGGGAAGGCCAGACGGACCTCCAGGCCGAAGGGACCTACGAACACACGTTCGAGACTGAGGGCACCTACGAGTACGTCTGTGACCCCCACGTGAGCGTCGGAATGACGGGCTCCATCGAAGTGACCTCGGACGCAGGCGGCGGAGGCCCGGCGACCGCCGACGTCGACATCCACGAACTCGGCGTCCCGATCCAGAAGCACTTCGTCGGGGTCGCGTCGTTCTTCGCGATTTTCATCGCCCTCACGTTCACGTTCTACCTGCTGAAGTACGGTGAATCGGCCAACACCAGCAGTCCAGGGAGGAAATAACCATGTCATCGTCAGGAAGTACGTACGGCGACATTCACCGCTACGAACCCGCGCGCGAGAGTACCGCCGCGGCAATCGCGATCGTCCTGTTGACGTTCGTCCAGATCATCTTCGTCTCGCTGTTCGTGTACGGCCTCTCGGCAAACTGGGGGGTCGCCGGACTCGACGCTGGCGTCGGGAATACGCTCCTCGGCTTCTTGCTGTCGGCGATCTTCCTCAACCTCGGGTTCATCCTCCTGCTGTACCGCAAGGAGTTCCTGCCCGACGTGATGATCGTCAAAAAGCGCCGTCGCAAGTGGGAGGACCTCTACGTCCGCGAGTCGGACGTCGAAGGGCAGTCGCTTTCCGACGAAGCCGGTGCATGGGACACGATCAAACGCGCAATCTACCCCTACTACAAACGATAACAATGGCTAACGACGACAAATATCCAGTCGAATCCGATCGTCGCCGCTTCGTCAAGGGCGTCGTCGGTGGCTCCGTGCTCTCCGGCATGCTGACGACCGGCGCGGTCGCCGTCTCCAGCGCGACCGCCCCCTCGAGCGGCGGCGGTGGATTCGTCAACTACTTCGGCGCGGAACGAACCGCCGGTCCGGCCCCCCGCGGACTTCCACAGATTCCCATCGAGATCGACGACGATGGGCAGTTACTCGGAATCTGGCCCGAGCCGGAAACGCAAACCCTCCCCGACGGGAGCGAATTCACCGAAGCGAGCATGGAACTCGGCGGCATCGAGTACACGACCGAGTGGTACCAGTACTGCGGCGTTCAGACGTTCGGCGGGATCAAACCCGACGCCGATGGCGAGGATCAGGTCCTTCGCTACGACGCCGGCTCCTACGACTGGATGTCGGACGTCGAGAACGGCGACCCGATGCTCACCGAACATTTCGAGGACTACGACGAGTGGACCAACGACATCGGTGAACCGGGCCAGGGCAAACCCGCGACGGGAACCTGGCGATCACAGAACGTTCCCCCGGAACAGACTGTTCCCATTCTGGTGATCAAGACGGATCAACTCGACGTCGACAGCATGGACGACGCCACCCGCGAGTGGGTCGAAGCGTCCTGCCCCGAGGACGAAGACGGCGGGCGCTACCTCGGCTACGTCAACAAGTGTACGCACTTCTGCTGTGCGCCGGGTTACCGAACGCTCGACGACGCAGCGGCGTTCGGCGCCGCGAACGAAATCTACTGCAACTGCCACAACTCCGTCTACAAACCCTTCAACATCATCGAACAGCAGTTCGTGGCGCTCCCGCGACCGGCGGGTGATGATGAATGAGCCTGGAGCGCAAGGACGAACATGATCACGACGCGTGGCTCGCCGAGAAGGACCTCTCACTCATCGAAAAGTCCTACCTGACGATGCTGATCTGGCTCGACCGACGGCTCCGTCTCGTCGACTACCTCGAGTTGCTGGAGGACATGTACTACAAGATCAACCTCCAGATGCCAAAGAGCCACACCGAGCAGTACAACCTGGACAACAAGTTCTGGTACTGGTATCCGCTCTACGCACTCGGTTCGTTTTCACTGCTCGCGTACATCGTCGCCGCACTGAGTGGCGCGTTACTGGGCTTTTACTACTCCCCGTCGACGGCCGGCGAGACGCCGGT
The DNA here is from genome assembly GCF_042663665.1 of Saliphagus sp. GCM10025317. NCBI lineage: Archaea > Methanobacteriati > Methanobacteriota > Halobacteria > Halobacteriales > Natrialbaceae > Saliphagus > Saliphagus sp. GCM10025317. Next base: position 904,755 of record NZ_JBHTAQ010000007.1, on the reverse strand, counting down.
TGCCTACCAGACGATCGAGTCAATCATGGCAGATCTCAACTTCGGGTTCATGCTCCGGAGCATCCACCGCTGGGCGGCCCAGGTGATGGTCGCCGCGGTCTTCTTGCACATGCTACGCGTCTACTTCACGGGCGCGTACAAGGAACCCCGAGAGGTCAACTGGCTGCTCGGCGTCGTACTCTTAGCACTGACCGTGCTCTTCGGGTACACCGGCTACCTCCTGCCCTGGAACCAGCTCGCGTTCTGGGCGGGACAGATCGGCGTCGAGATGGCGATTTCGGTCCCCATCGTCGGCGAGTGGGCCGCGAACCTGTTGTTCGGTGGTCTCAGCCTGGGACAACCGACGCTCCAACGGATGTACATCCTGCACGTGTTCGTGTTGCCGTTCGTCGTCACGGCGCTCATCGCGCTTCACATCGGCATCGTCTGGGTGCAGGGCATCGCCGAACCACACTGATCCACCATGACTGATACAGACACCGACGCAAACGACGACGTCCGAACCGACGGAAGCGGCACCGGCATCGTCGCCCCCGACGACGAGGTGCCGACCTGGAGCGAACGCAAAGAGCGAACGACCGGGCTCTCGCGGCTCACCTACGAGTACTTCGAGCGGGCCCGCCGGGAGGACCAGGACCTCCGCCAGGAGTCGAGTTACATCGAGCGTGACGTGCTCGGCTTCCCCGCCTGGCCCCACGAGACGATCCGAAACCTCGCACTCGCGAGTTTCTTCGTCGGTATGTTGCTGTTCCTCGCGGCGCTGTTGCCGCCGACGATCGAGAGTCCAGCGAATCCGGCTGAAACGCCGTCGGTCATCCTGCCCGACTGGTACCTCTACTGGTCGTTCGGCCTGCTGCACCTCGAGTCGCTGAACCCCGAACTGGCGCTCGCTGGTGGCGAGAAGATCATGTCCGACCAGCTCTACGGCGTGCTGGCGAACGGCGCCGTCTTCGGCGCGATCGCAATCCTTCCGTTCCTGAACAAGGGGAGCGCCCGGCGGCCCGTCGAGGAGCCGTTCTGGGCGTCGATCGGCGTCGGCGGCGTCATCTTCGCGTTCACGCTGTCGCTCCTACCGATCGAGGCCATGTTCCCCTGGGACGTTCACATCACGTTCGACATGGCGTTCTTCCTGCCCGTCATCGGCGCCATCCTCACCTACGCGGTGTTGAAGACGATGCGGGAGGGGTACATGTACAACCTCAACAAGCGGTACTACCGATTACGACCGCCGCGGTAGGTCGTCGCGTACGGACTGTTATTTTCGTCGTTCGCTGTGTTGTCCAACCAGCCGCGTGTTACCCATCCAGTCGAGCCGCTCGACTCGAGACGTAATGGAGTGAAGTCACAGTACTCATTTTCCGTCGCCGCGTAGCCTGACTATGAGCGGCTCAGAATCGGGGTCAGACCCGCCGGCGGAAGAGGCACGGACGGGACAGCGCGAGGGTGGCCCCGATGATCGGGGTAAAGTCGAGAGCGAAAGCGATGACGACGCCGAAGGACCTCGAGTCGGCGCCTCGGGCCAGCGCGAGGTCGTCGTTCCCATGCGGTTGTACAAGACTGTCACCGTCTTCTCGACGCTCCTGGCGGTAATCGGCATTCTCGGCGGGTTCATCGTGCTCGACGTCGCGACCGATCGAGCCCAGGCGGCGGCCTCGGACGTGAGCATCGGGCTGGCGTTGCTCGGCGTGGCGTTGATCGCGGGCGGGGCCGGAGCCTACGCGTTCTCGACGCGATTTCGGACGGCGGGAATGGGAAACGCTAAAGACGACGCCGACGAAGGACCACATAATGGCTGACGAATTCGTCAAGGGCTTCGTGATCCTGTCCCTCGGAATACTGATATGGATGACGTTCGCCGGCTGGTACAACACACCGTCGTTCTACGACACCCAGCTCGTCGGACCGAACCCCGAAGACCCCGGTACGTACACGACGCTGGCACTGGTCGTCAAGGAAGCGGCGTTCTACTTCGGCATCCTGGGCGCGGTCACGTTCTGGGCGCTCATCCCGGCCGGCCGTCGCGTACGAACCCACTACGCCGAGAACAACTGAACGCCCCTCTCATCGCATCTTTTTCCGGCTCCCGCTCGGTTTTCTGTTCATCTGTCCATCGAGGGTCTGCGTTCTCGAGGACGGTCTACCGACGGTTACGCTGGTACTCGTGGTGACTCGAGTCGGTGCTGAAAGTCAGTGGCTCGAGTCAGTGGATCGGAGCCGCTGGCTCGAGTCAATAGATTAGACAATAGCTCGAGACGAATCAGTTCGAGCGGTCACGGCCATCACCCGTCACTGTTCGCCGCGTCTCGGTAACCAGGATCGGAGATTGAACCCGAACTCGTTGGCGAGCTGGATGTCCTTGTCCGTGAACGCATCAGTGACGACGAGGGTGGCCACGTATACGAAGAGAACCACGAGCGGGAGCGTGGCGACGACGACGAGGTGCGAGTCGACGAGGAGGACGATCGGAAGCCCGGCGAAAGCGGCCGGGATCCCCGCGAACACGACGGTACCGAAGTCTCGAGTGAAGGGGTGGATGCCGTCTACGACGTGGAGTTCGCCCAGGGTCAGGAGGCCGACGACCACGAGCGCGGACGCCGATCCGATGGCGGCCCCGTTGATGCCGTAAATCGGAACGAGGAGGAACGAGACGACGAGGTTGGTGCCAAAGAGCGCGAGAGTATTGGCGAAGACGATGCGGGAGTAGCCCATCCCCTGCAGGAGGGTGCCGTCAGGGCCGCCGAAGGTGACGTTGAACAGGAAGGCCATCGCGAGGAGGGCGACGACGGCGCTGGCTTCGCCGTACTGTGGCGTGTACATCACGGAGAGAAACGCTTCTGCGCCGAGGGAGATGATGATCGCGAACGGGAGGGTGATACCCGCGATCCAGCGAGCGGCGACACGAAAGCGCTCCTGGACGAGGGCGGTGTCGTCTCGCGTTTCGGCGATGAGTGGTTTGAACACGGGCGAGAGGGAATTGAAGATGATCATCAACCCGGAGCCGAGCATGTAGCCGACGCGGTAGATGCCGACCTCGCCCGAGTCGAGGAAGTACCCGAGGACGAAGTAATCGACGTGGCCCATCAGGACGAAGACGACGCTCGTCATGGCCAGTGGCACCGAGTAACGAATCATCGGCCCCGGCGCGACGGGTTCGAACGATGCCGACATGATCTCCCAGGCGCGGTAGATAAAGAGGAGGGCACCGACCACGATGCACACGAAGAGACCGACCACGTAGCCGCCTGCGAGTCCGAGTAACCCGAAGCCGGTTAAGAGGAGTGCTGCAGTGACGACGAACCGAACCACCGGGCGCACGATGTCGCGCATCACGACCCGGTACTGGAGCTTCTTGATGCTGTAGAAGGACTTGAGCAGGACGTTGTACATCGCGAGCATCGGAATCGTCACCGCCAGCAACAGGAGTGCGACCTCGAGCGAGGGCTCTCGGAAGAAGACGCCGAACTGTTCGGCCGTCATCGCGAGGGCGAGCGCGACCAGCGACGACGTGACCAGGACGGTCGCCGTCACCTGCACGATGACGCCTTTTGCCTTCCCGGGTTCGTCCGCCTCGAGGTACTGGGGGACGAAGTAATCGATCGCCAGGGGTAATCCGAGGTTCGCGAACACCTGCATGAAGAGGATGACCGACGTCGCGAGCACCCACAGTCCGTAGACAGAGGGGCTGACGAACCGCGTCATCAGCATCACGATGGCGAACGCGAGGACGCCGTTGAGTACGTTCCCGACGAACGTGATACTCCCCTGTTTCGCCAGCGTGGAAACCCCTGAATCGTGTTCGGTCATGTCCTCGAGAGTCGTGTATTGAGTCGACTGCTGGGTTGGCGATTCGGCTCGGGTCGGTCACAGATACCCGCTCAGACGCTCGTCGCTGGTTCGAGTTCGTAGCTGGCGACCTCTCTGGCCGCCTCGCCGAAGTGCGGAAACTCCACTTCGAACGGCCAATCGGTTCCCTCCGTCGTGTCGTCGATGTGTTCGATGACGGTGTCGAGTTCCTCGCCGTCAGCGTCGAAGAACGTCGCCCGAATCTCGACGTAGGTCGGTTCACGTTCCCCCTCGTTGCGGATGAGTCCCCAGACAGAGACGCTCTCCTCGTCGGTCCAGGGGTTCTCCCGGAGGAGGTCCGACCAGACGACCACCAGATCCGTCGGCTCGAGGATGTCCTCACCGCTGTCCGTCAGGAGGTCGAGACACCCCGAGAGGGACAGCGAGGCGAGGGCGGTCGACGCGAGGAGCGCGCGGCGTTTCATACGCGAGTCAGCTACCAGTTCGACGGGTCGACTCTTCAGCCTTCGGGAACGGCCGCGTCGAGTGAACGACGCCGACCGCCCGTCGTGGGAGGTCTCGAGTCGAACGAGCGGCTTTGCGGCGACTGGTGTGCGCTCGAGCCGATTCGATACGTTTTACTACCTGGTCGTACCACCTGTGAATATGAGCGAGTTCGAACCGTTCAGTGACGTTGGCGAAGCAGACGTAACCCGAGCGATTGGACAGGAGTGGACCGAGGAGTTCATGGACTTCTCCGATTCGGACGTCATCATCGTCGGTGGCGGCCCCTCCGGGCTGACCGCCGCGAAGGAACTCGCCGAGCGCGGCGTGAAGACGATGGTCGTCGAGAAGAACAACTACCTCGGTGGTGGGTTCTGGCTCGGCGGCTTCCTGATGAACAAGGTCACCGTCCGCTCCCCCGCACAGCGGGTGCTCGAGGAACTGGACGTCGAGTACAAGCCGGCGGCCGACACCGAGGGGCTGTACGTCGCCAACGGCCCCCACGCCTGCTCCGCGCTGATCAAGGCCGCCTGTGACGCAGGCGCCAAGATGCAGAACATGACGGAGTTCACGGACATCGTTATCCGCGAGGATCACCGCGTCGCTGGTATCGTGATGAACTGGACGCCGGTCCACGCTCTGCCCCGCGAGATTACCTGCGTCGACCCCATCGCCGTCGAGGCGGACCTGGTGATCGACGCGACGGGCCACGACGCGATGGCGATCACCAAACTGGACGAGCGCGGCGTCCTCGACGCGCCCGGTATTCGGGACGCCCGGGAGCGCGGCACGGTGATGGACCAGACCGACGGCGATACCTACGGCGCCCCCGGCCACGACTCGCCCGGCCACGACTCGATGTGGGTCGGCAAGAGCGAGGACGCCGTCGTCGAACACACCGGCCTCGTCCACGACGGACTCATCGCGACGGGTATGGCGACCGCGACCGCCTACGGCCTGCCCCGAATGGGCCCGACCTTCGGTGCCATGCTCGTCTCCGGCAAACGCGCCGCCCAGGTCGCCCTCGATGAGCTCGAGGTCGACGCCGACCCGGTGGAACTGACGAGTCGAGTTCCCGCGGACGACTGAGACGGTCAGTCACCGCCTCGTTCCGGAGCCGGTGATCAGCGCCGAAAGCTACAGCATTTAGGGGCCGCTCGAGAAACGGTCGATATGACCGTCATCGTCACCGGCGCGACCGGCGGCGCCGGTAGCTGGATCGTCGAGGACCTCGCGCGAGACGGCCACGACGTCGTCGGCGTCGACCTCGAGCGTCCGCCACGGGCCCGCGAAAACGTCACGTTCCTCGAGGCCGATCTCAGGGAGCAGGGCCAGACGTGGGAACTTCTTCAGACGTACGAACCCGACGCCGTGGTCCACTTCGCCGCGATTCCGCGTAACGGGATCAAACCGGGAGCCGAGACGTTTCTGACGAACGTCGAGAGCACCTACCACGTCTTCCAGGCCGCGGGCCGAGTCGGTGCGGACGTCGTCTGGGCCTCGAGCGAGAGCATCTACGGATCGGTCTTCGCGGACGAACCGTGGCTCCCCGAGTACTTCCCGATCGACGAGGACCACCCGCTGCGGCCGGAGGATCCTTACGCCACGTCGAAACTCGTCGGCGAGGACCTCGCCGCGGCGACCGCCCGCAAATACGGCATCTCGGTGACGTCGATCCGACCCTCATGGATCACGTATCCGGGAAGCCAGCAGACGGCCCGGGGCCGGGAGACGTTCGATCCGGAGACGGCGGACCCGAACGGCAACTTCTGGTCGTACGTCGACGTTCGCGACGTCGTCTCGATCGTTCGAGCGGTGCTCGAGGCGGACCCCGAGGCCGGACTCGACGGACACGACCGTGGGAGCCACGAGGCGTACCTCGCAGCGGCCGAGAACAACTTCCTCGGCCGTCCGACCGCCGAGGTGATCGAGACGGTCTTCGGCGACCTGCCCGACTCCTGTGCCCTCGAGGAGGACCAGTCGGCGTTCAGTACCGAGAAGGCAAGGCGGGAACTCGACTGGCGGCCCGAGCACACGTGGGAGGACGCCGAACTCGAGCAGGTGCCGGGGCCGCTGTTTCTGGAGTGAGCGACGCGATCAGGTTCGTATCTCGGTCCGCCCGATGACCTTCATATCTCGGCCCGTTCGAGGATCGACCACAACGGTTACACCTGATGGTACCACTACGTCGTACCATGGTCGAGCACGTCGCCATCTATCGCGCACCGACCACCGTCGTCGACGCCGACGCCGTCGCCGCGTGGCTCGAGCCGCGACTCGAGGCGTCGATAACGGTACGAGAACGGTTTCTGAACGACGTTGGCGGCGACGAGTTGGCAGAGCGGTTCGCGGCTGCCCGAATTCGAGGGCCGCGCGAGCGAGAGACGGGAAACACGATGCTCGGAACCGTTCGCTACGAGAAGCGCACCCTCGAGCATCCCGAGCGGGAAGGCGGCGTGCTCTACGACGGCGCGCAGATCGCTCGCGCTCTCAACCGGGAATTGCCGGCCGACGAGGGAGGACTCGAGTGGGCCCACGTCGTCCTTCTGGACCGAGCACTCGCGACGTGGGGCGACCACGACGGACGCTGGCACAAGCGGGTGACGGTTCCCGGTCAGCCGGCGCTCGTCTCGATTCCTGGACTGTACGAGGCGCCGGCCAAACCCAAATCGTACTACCAGGAACAACAGCGTCGGGCGCTGGTTTCGGGCGACGTGCCGCCGAGAGAGATTCTCGAGCGCGACGTCGCGGACGAGTTCCTCCTCGAGGACGACCCCCGGACGACCGACACGATTTGCGGGTACGTGCTCCAGGCCGTCCACTACCTCGAGACTGGCGAGCCGTTCTGTGCGGAGCCGACCTGTCGGCTGTACAACGCCCACACCCACGAGGGCGTCGTTCGGGCTCAGCTATCAGGGACGGCGTTTTGCGCCGACCACGCCGCGGTTTACGCGGATGGGGACGCTAAGGCGGATGGTGGCGCTGAGGCGGACGCGGTCGATGGTGCGGGCGTGAATGCGGATACTGACAAAGATGCGGGCGACGGCGCGGATTCAGTCGCGAATACCGTCGCTCGCGGTCGCGCTCGCACCCGCTCGAGCGATCACTCGTCGTCGAGCGCGAGCGACGACTCCGGACGGTAATCGCTGCCGACCGGCGAGGCGGGTGCCACCGGTACCGACTCGTCCAGTTCGATCGCTCGCTCGACGATGCGCCGAGTCTCGAGGTCGAGGTCAGGTCGAACGACGCGTCCGTTCTCGGCGTCGTAGTCGATAAGCCCCAGGTCGTCGAGTTTCGGCAAGTGATTGTGCACTAGCGAAACGGTGATCATCGAGTCTCGCACGACGGCGCCGTCGGCCCCCGCTCGCTCCCAGCCGACGACCTCGTCGCAGAGTTCCTCGACGCCCATCCGCGGACGGGTCAGCAGCAGCGACATTACGTACCGGCGACGGGCGTCCGAAAGCGCCTCGAAGACCGCCTCCACCGACGGTGTTCGTGCGGTTGACATAACTACTACCGGGACCCTCTCCACCTCAGTAATTTCGCCAAAAATATTTGGGTAGCTACTCGAGGAGCCGAAACCTGACGCGTTCCTCACCGCTCCCAGCAGTTTCGCGGCCGGTGATCTCGAGCGTGCCGAGCTCCGCGGTCGACTGGACGTGCGTGCCGGCGCACGCGACCCGGTCGAGGGGGTCGTCCGCGTCTCCGATCTCGACGATTCGGATCTCCGTGATACTGTCGGGCAGGAGATCGATGCGCGTGCGTTCGAGGTCCAGGTCGGCTTCAGCGACGTCGCGCTCGAGTTCGTACCAGCGAACAGGGAGGTCGTCGGCGATCAGGTCGTTGATGGCCGCCTCGATCGTCGCGAGGTCGTCGTCCTGGAAGCGCTCGTACGCGCAGTCGAGGCGGGCCCGGTCGGCGTAGAGCTGGTTGCCCGTCGTCGGCGCGTCGTAGGCGTCCAGTAGGTACGCCGAGAGGAGGTGCTGGGCCGTGTGATAGCGCATGTGCGCGAACCGTCGATCCCAGTCGAGTTCGCCGGTTACGGTCGTTCCAGGCTCGAGGACGTCCGCGATTGGCCCGTCCGTCGAATCCGTACCCGTCTCGAGATTCAGGGCGTGGTACACCGTGTCGCGTTTCTGGACGTCAGCGACGGGCCACTCGAGCGCCTCTCCGTCGGAATCGACGCGGAGAGTCCCCGTATCTGCCGGCTGACCCCCACCTTCGGGGTAGAAGTGCGTTCGATCGAGGACGACGCGGCCGTCCTCGAGGACCCGTTCGACGGAGGCGTCGAACGTTCGGACGCTCGAGTCCTCGAGATACAGGAGGTCGGTCATAGGCGAGCCCAGGGGCTCGAGGGAGATATATGCTGGCGAGTGTCGTCGATAGAGACAAAAACCCAACGTCTGTCCATCGCCCCGAACCAAAGGCTAAAGAGTGAATCACGCTAATGTTCGTGTAATGACTATCGTTCGTATATTGCGGAGGGATCTATCGTGGGTGTCGAGATAACCGAGACCACGGTCACCGACGCCGAGTTCGAGGCCATGAAACAGTTCGTCTTCGAGTACCTCGCCGCTAGCGTCGAGAAGGAAGACGAGGGCGGCCGGATGCGGTGGTACCCCTGGCACTCCGCCGAGTACCGTCACAACCACATCCTCAACGTCGTCGACCTGGCGACCGAAATCGCCGAGGAGGAGGGCGCCGACGTCGACGTCACGCGCGTCGCCGCGCTGTTTCACGACGTCGCGAAACTCGAGACCGACCAGGAACTCCACGCCGAGGCCGGCGCTCGCGTCGCCCGCGAGTACCTCGAGGCCCAGGGCGAGTACCCGGAGTCGTTCATCGCCCAGGTTACCCGCGCCATCGAGTATCACTCCTACCAGGGGGACGTGACCGACCTCTCGATGGAGAGTCAGTGCGTCATCGAGGCCGACCTGCTCGACAAGATCGGTGCCAACGGGACGGCGCTGATGCTGTTGCGGATGGGTTACGAGGCGCGGACGCACATGGACGCCGACGAGATGGTCGACCGGGTTCTCGAGCGCGGCCTCGACGCCGCCTCGCGCGTCCGGAGCGACACCGCCGACTCGATCGCCCACCGTCGACTCAAGCGCGTGAAGTGGTTCCGTGAGTGGCTCGAGGACGAGATTGCGGCGCTGGGCGAGTAGCCGATAGCTGGCCCCTGCTCTCGGCCTCGGTCTGTGATCGATATCGCCCGTCGCCAGCCGTGCGTCCCGTCACCGCCGTGCGAACGGTAGCGATTTGGGGATTCGGGCCAGAGTCCCGACTATGACTGCCGTTGCTCGAGATCGGGTTCCCCACCTGACGGCCCTGCTCTCACTCGTTTCCCTGGCGCTCGTGTTCGGCGCCGCTGGCGGCGTGATTCCACAGTCGGCCGTTCCGCGGCCGCCCGCGTGGCTCCTCGAGGCGATTCCCACGGTGAACGTCCTCGTGAGCCTGACCGCCATCGTGACGATCACGACGGGGTGGCGCGCGATCAGACGCGGGAACGTCGACCGCCACCGCCTGTTGATGATGGCCTCGGCCGTGCTGTTCGCGACCTTTCTCGTCCTGTACCTGTACCGGCTGGTGGTCCTCGGCGGCTCCCAGCCGTTTCCGGGCTCGGACGCGATCCGACTGTACGTCTACCTGCCCGTCCTGGCGATCCACATCCTGCTGGCGATCGTTTGCATTCCCTTGCTTTACTACGTCCTGTTGCTCGCGGCGAGCCACAGCGTGCCGGAGCTTCGGCGAACCGCTCACGCACGTGTCGGGCGAGTCGCCGCGGCGCTCTGGCTCGTCTCGTTCAGCCTCGGCGTCGTCGTCTACGTGTTGTTGCACGTGATCTACTGACCGGTGCCCGACGAACGCGCACACCAGCTTCACTCGAGACCGACACCCGACACAACAGTGCGACTCGAGTACAGCCGCCCGATCAGTCGTCCGCGTCGGCCGTCACCTGCCCGATCTGCGGGCGGGTCACGTCGCGGTCGGTCGCTTCACCGTCGATGTCGTAGGGGTACTCGCCGGTGACACAGCCCAGACAGAGGTCGTCCCGGTCGGTCTCGAGCACCTCGGCGACGGCGTCTGGCGAGAGGTACGCGAGGCTGTCGGCACCGATGGTGTCGCCGATTTCGGGGATCGTCTTGTCAGAGGCGATGAGTTCCTCGCGGGTCGCCATGTTGATCCCCATGTAACAGGGGGCGACGATCGGTGGCGCGCCGATGCGCATGTGGACCTCCTCAGCCCCAGAGTTCTTCAGAAGTTCGACGAGCTGGTTCGAGGTTGTCCCGCGGACGATTGAGTCGTCGATGAGGGTGACGGTCTTGCCCTCGACAGTCGAGGTGATCGGGTTGAGTTTGAGTCGCACGGCGCGCTCGCGCTCGTCCTGGGTCGGCATGATGAACGTCCGGCCGACGTAGCGGTTCTTCATCAGGCCCTCCGCGAATTCGACGCCGTCGTCGTCCTCCTCCCGGGGCTCTCCCTGGGCAGTCGTCTCGTCGGCGGCGTCGGCGTACCCCGAGGCAAACGCGCGCCCGGAGTCGGGGACCGGCATGACGACGTCGGTCTCGACGCCGCTTTCCTCCCAGAGTTTGCGCCCGAGTCTGCGTCGGGCCTCGTAGACCAGCGTGCCGTCGATCTGGGAGTCCGGACGGGCGAAGTAGACGTGTTCGAAGAAGCAGTGAGCGGTCGCCTCGGCCTCGACCAGCTGGTAGGAGTCGAACCCGGAGCCGTCCTCCTCGAGGACGACGAGTTCTCCGGGTCGGACGTCGCGCACGAACTCGCCGCCGAGGGTATCGATCGCCGCGGATTCGGAGGCCAGCACGTAGCCGTCCTCGAGTTCGCCGAGACACAGCGGGCGATTCCCCTGCGGATCGCGAACGCCCATGACGGTCTCGTCGTGCATGATCGTCAGCGAGTACGAGCCGTGAATCCGCTGCATCGTCCGCTTGACCGCTCGGATCAGGTCCTCCTCGAGCAGGTTGCGCGCGAGGTCGTGGGCGATCACTTCGGTGTCGCCGTCGGAGGTGAAGGCGTGGCCGAGTGCAGCGAGGTCGTCCCGAATTTCGTCGGCGTTGACGAGGTTGCCGTTGTGGCTGAGTCCGAGCGAACCCGATTTGAACGAGACCGAGAACGGCTGGGCGCAGGAGGTGTCGATGCTCCCGGCGGTGGGATACCGAACGTGACCGATCCCCGCCGCACCCGCGAGCGACTCGAGGTCGGCCTCGTCGAAGGCGTCGCCGACGAGTCCCAGTTCGACGTGGCTGTGTTGCTGGAAGCCGTCGTGGGTGACGATGCCGGCGGACTCCTGGCCGCGGTGCTGGAGCGCGTAGAGTCCGTAGTAGAGCGGGCGCGCGACGTCGCGGTCTGCGAGTGCGATACCGACGACGCCGCACTTCTCAGTCATCCCTGTTCGCCGGGGTGTCTCGCCCCGCCCATCAGTCATGGCTGAACCTACCGGGCCAGGGCGATAAAAATCCCCCGTGTTCGTGCTCGCATCCGCGATTTCGAGAGGAAGAATATGCGCGTTCGTGCATATGTACGCGTCGTCGTCGAGTTTCCGACCGTCGTCGAGTTTCCGCGAGCCGACTATAGACCGAGCATCGCGCGTGCCGTCTCGCTCGCCCAGACGTCCGCCCGGTAGATGACGGCCGCAGCGATCAGCAGTTCGCCGGCCGTGACGAGGACGGTCACCAGATCCGCCTGCCGGCTCGTGACGGCGACGCCGACGGGGAGACCGAACTCCCGCTTCCAGACCGGGTAGAACAGGGCGATACCGCGCTTGCTGCCGGCGACGTCGAGCACGTAGTGAGTCAGGATGCCGAGCCAGACCCACTCGAGGTTGCCGAAGTAGAACGGAAAGGCGGCGAACCCCACCAGGATGGGCAGGTTGTGCAGCGTCTTGCGGTGGCGGCCGAACGCCGTGTCCACGTCCGGGAACAGCGCCCCGAGCGTGACGGGCACGCCCACCTCGAGCACCGTCGCGAAGGTCGTCTCGTCCCCGGCTGGCTCGAGGAGGTACGCCAGCCCGATCCCCAGGAGGGCGGCGTTGAGCACGTGTCCTTTCTTGTTCATCGACTCGCCCTGTGTAGCCGAGGGAGAAAAACCTGTCTTCGTGACGGTCAGAGCGGTTAGTGCCGCCTTCGCGTTCGACCGGTTGCGAGCCGCCTCGAGTGGTGCCAGGTGTACCGGTCACCGTTCTCTCAGGTGTTCTCGTTACCGTTCACTCGAGATCCCGCCCATATCACCAGGTGATTCTCCCTTACTATATATAATATATTGAATTAGTATCGAAAGTATAGTGAAATCACGAGGTCGATTCGAACTCGGAGTCGGAGTCGGAGTCGAGCACCGCCTGCAACCGCTCGAGCGCGGTTCGAACCGTCTGCATGCGAACGTCGTGGCGGTCGCCGTCGAACTGGTGGCGCGTCGCCGTCGCGAACGAGGTTTCGGTCCCCCAGGGGCCAGCGTAGGCCACCCCGACGAAGACCGTCCCGACCGGCGTCTCAGCGGTTCCGCCGCTCGGGCCGGCGACGCCCGTGATCGAGAGCCCCCACGTAGCATCCGTGACGTCGCGCACCCCGCGAGCCATCTCGAGGGCCACGGGTTCGGAGACGGCGCCGTGTTCGTCCAATGCCTCCCGGGAGACGCCGAGGTGGCGGCGTTTGGCGTCGTAGGCGTAGACGACGTGGCCGCTGTCGAAGTAGTCGCTAGACCCGGGAACCGCGGTGATCGCGCCCCCGAGGAGACCGCCGGTGCAGGATTCGGCGACGGCGAGGGTGTCACCGCGCTCGCGGAGCCGTTCGCCCACTCCGGAAACGAGGTCGAGCGGCGCTTCGAACTGTACAGCTCCAGACGCCGAATCGGTGCGGGTGGCTGGATCCGTCGGCGACGATTCGGCAGGTCGTTCCGAATCGACGTTAGCGTTGCTCATGTCTTCCCAGATGGGAGCCACTGCCGTGAATAGTGGGGTTGACGAGTCGAGATGAGGGAAGGGGTCGCTCGGGTCCGAACCGGACGGCGACTCGAGCGCTAGACCGTGTCGCGATCCGTGTACGACCAGCGGTTCTCGATTACGCCGTCGGCGTTCAGTTCGTGGAAGTCCGCGAAGCCGAACGAAACGGGTTCGCCGTCCTGGACGCCCGAGAACCGTCCGCGAACGGCTACCCGGTTGCCGTCGTCGTTTCCACCATCGTCACCCTCACCGTCGACGATCACGGCGTCGAGGCTGTGCTCCCCGTCCTCAAGGGGGCGGTCGCGCTCGTAGAAGGTTCGAAGTTCCTCGAGGCCCTCGATCGGATCCTGTCCAGGGCGTTCGTAGGTAATCGTCCCCGAGAAGAGTTCGAGCAGTCCCTCGACGTCGTCGGCGTCGACGCGGTCGTAGTAGCGGCGCACGAGCGCCTCGGGGTCAGTTCCGTCGGGCGTGTCATCCAGCGGAGGCATGGCACATCACACGCACTCGAGGGCAATGGTTCTATGGCATCGGCCCCCGGTCGGAACCGCGTGACGAAAGAATCACCATCTCCGACGGCGCACGAGCGCACATGGAGTACGAAACGCCCCTCTTCTTTCACGTCATGGGCTACGCCGCCGAGGCCGATCGGGACGTCGTCGACATGGTCAGTGGCAACCCCGACTGGGAGCCGCCTGAAGCACTCAGGGACGGCCTCCACGAGTACGCCGACCTCGAGAGCGAGTACTTCCAGTACCCGCCCAGCGAAGGGCTTCGAAGCCTCCGCGAGGAGATCGCAACCCGCCGCGGTGTCGACCTCGAGCAGATCGTCGTCACGAACGGGGCCGGCGAGGCGAACTACCTGGCGATGGCCCGGGCGCTCGAGCGCGACGCGGGGTCCGAGGTGATCCTGACCGATCCCGTCTACTCGTACTACCCGGGCAAGACGACGATGCTCGGCGGCGAGCCCCGCTACGTCGAAGCGGCCGAGGACGGCCAACTCGAGCCCGAAGCGGTCCGCGAGGCGGCGAGCGAGGAGACGGCCGCCATCGTCGTCAACACCCCGAACAACCCCACCGGTGCAGTCTACCCCGAGCCCACGGTTCGCGAACTCGTCGCCATCGCGGAGGAGTACGACGCGATCCTCGTCGCTGACGAGGTGTACGACCACTACGACCTCTCCGGGACGTTCTCGAGCGCGCTCGAGGTCGACTCGGATCACCGGATCGTCACGAACGCGTTCTCGAAGTCCCTGGCGATCACGGGCTTTCGCGTCGGCTACGCCATCTTCCCGCCCCATCTCGTCGACGATGCAAAGAGTCGACACATGCTGGTGAACGTCGCCGGAAGCGCCCCGGCCCAGTACGCCGTCCTCCAGGCGCTCCGAGAGACCGGTCCGGAGTACTACGAGGCCAACCGCGAACTCCTCCGCGAGCGCGTCGACACGTTCACGGCGGCGCTCGAGGAGGCCGGCGCCGAGTACACCCGTCCGGACGGCGCGTTCTACGTGCTGGCCAGGTTCGAGGGGTATCCGGGCACGCTCGAGAACGTCGAGCGCCTGATCGACGAGGCCGGTGTCGCCGGAATGCCGGGGGAGGCCTTCGGCACCGCCCGCGAGGACTGGCTCCGGTTCGCGCTCGTGACGCCGCGACTCGAGGAGGCGGCCGATCGGTTGGCCGAGTACTTCGGCTGATCGCTGCTCCCTGAGCGCTGATCGTTACTCGCTGTTCGCTACTCGAAACTCGCTAATCGCTACTCGACCCGGGCGCTCGCAACCGACGAGTACTCGTGGCTTCGTCCGATAGCCTCGAGCATGAGCGGACTCGATGTCGATCCCGTCGACGAGACCGACGCGGCCGGAGACGAGGACAACACGATCGAAGTGACGCCGACGGAATCGGTCGACGACGGGGCCGACGAGGATGTGGCCGGGGACTCGGACACAGACCGACGGACCATCGACGTCGAGCCATCCGACGAACCCGTCGACGGCCCTGCCTACGTCCTCTACGGCGGAAAAGGCGGCGTCGGCAAGACGACGATGGCCGCCGCGACGGCACTCGACAGCGCGAACCGCGGAACCGCGACGCTCGTCGTCTCGACCGACCCGGCCCACTCCCTCTCGGACACCTTCGAGACCGAGATCGGGACCCGGCCCGAGCGCCTCCGCGAGGACATTCCGCTGTTCGCCGCCGAGATCGACCCCGACGCGGCCTTAGAGGAGGGCCAGGCCGCGTTCATGGCCGAGGGCGGCCCCGACGCGCTGGGCGGCCTCGGCCAGTTCATGGGTGAGGACACGCCGATGGACATGCTCTTCGGGGGAACGATGCCCGGCGCCGACGAGGCCGCCGCGATGCAGACCCTCCTCGAGTACCTCGACGACGATCGGTTCGACCGCGTAGTGGTCGACACGGCACCGACGGGCCACACCCTCCGATTGCTCCAGTTGCCGGAGATCATGGACACCATGATGGGCCGGATCATCAGCTTCCGCCAGCGCGTCGGAAGCATGGTCGACGGCATCAAGGGAATGTTCGGCGGCGCTGGCGAAGCAGGGGAAAACGACCTCCAGGACCTCGAGATCCTCCGGGAGCGCATCGAACGCCTTCGTGCCGTGTTGCAGGACCCCGAGCGAACCGACTTCCGGATCGTCATGGTCCCCGAGGAGATGAGCGTCCTCGAGTCGAAGCGCCTGCGCGCCCAGTTGAACGAGTTCAACATCCCCGTCGGGACAGTCGTCGTCAACCGCGTGATGGAGCCGCTGGCGGAGGTCACCGACGACGTCGAAGGCGAGTTTCTGCAGCCTGACCTCGAGTCCTGTGCCTTCTGCCAGCGCCGCTGGGACGTCCAGCAGAACGCGTTGATGGAGGCCCAGGACCTCTTTCGCGCGACCGACGTGCGGCGAGTGCCGCTGTTCGCCGAGGAGGTCAAGGGCGAGTCGATGCTCGAGGTCGTGGCGGCCTGCTTGCGGTGAGCTCAGGTAACTCCCAGGAGAACCAGTCCGAACCCGACGAGTGTAATCACCACGCCCGACCCTTTCATCACGCGGATTCGGTCGTCTCGCGAGACGCCGGCCGAGGCTGCCGCCCCGACCCCGCGTTCGGCCTGCGTGTCTACCATCCGCGGCGCCATCCGGATCCCGACGACGCCGCTGACCACCAGCGCCGCGCCGATGACGGCGAGGACGTTCATCGATGGTCGGCCTCCGTTCGGGGTGCTTCTCCGGTTGCTACGGATCTCGAGGAGCGAGGGTTTCGTCGAGCGAACATACGTGTCTCGACGGGGCATCTCGAGGGGCAAATGCGTCCCGATATCGAGTACCGTTCGTCGAACGCACGGTCGTCGCGGTGAGTGGACAGACAGCCGAGTGACGAATCGGACGGCCGAGCGGAGGCGCCGACTCGAGCGAGTGCGAACGATGGACGGGCGGACGGAAAAAGCGGGACCCCTAAATACGCGGAGACGAACCCTCCTCTAGAGACACGTGTCATCGCCGCCGTTCCCGCGTCCGATCGAGACGCGCTCGCGGTTCGCCGGATTGCTGGCAGCGACTGCCGTCGGCGTCTACCTCCTGGTGATCGTCGGCGCGACCACGTCGCTGACGGACGCCGTCACCGCGTGCACGTCCTGGCCGGTGTGTGCCCCGCCCACCGACCCGCTGAGCCAGACCGAGCTCGCGATCGCGTGGGGCCACCGCGTCGCCGCCGTCCTCGTCGGCCTCCTCCTGGTCGGTACGACCCTCGTGGCCGCAATCGGCGACGCCACCCGGCGCGTCCGCTACGCCCTATACTCTGCCGTCGCCCTGTACCCGGTCCAGGTCGCCGTCGGCGCGCTCACGGCGACGATGGGACCACAGGTGCTGATCCCCGGATTGCACCTCACCATCGGCGTCGCCATCTTCACGTTCGTCGTCCTCGCTCTCGCGTGGGACCTCGAAGTCACCACCGGCTCGAGCGACGACCGGATGGAGCCGCCGGAACCGATCGATACCGGCGACGCCTCGCCACGACAACTTCCCGACGGCGGACTCGCCAGAGCCCGACTCACCGCCTACGCCTACTTCAAGATGATGAAGCCACGGCTCATGTGGCTGCTCTGTCTGGTCGCCGCCGCCGGCATGGCGCTGGCCGCTGGGCCGGACCTCGAGGCCTCGACCATCGTCGCGACCCTCGGCGGCGGGGTCCTCGCCATCGGCGCCTCGGGGACGTTCAACCACGTCCTCGAGCGCGACATCGACAAGCAGATGTCCAGGACGGCCGACCGGCCGCTGGCGACCGACCTGGTTCCGGTTCGGAACGCCCTGCTGTTCGGGCTGTTCCTCACAGCTGCGTCGATGACGGTCTTCCTGTCGATCAACGCGCTGGCGGCCGCCCTCGGCCTCGTGGCTATCCTCTTTTACAGCGTCGTCTACACGCTGTTGCTCAAGCCGAACACCGTCCAGAACACGGTCATCGGCGGATTCGCCGGTGCGCTTCCGGCACTCATCGGCTGGGCGGCCGTCACCAACGAGATCGGCGTCCCTGCTCTGGCGCTGGCTGGCCTGATCTTCCTCTGGACGCCCGCGCACTTCTACAACCTCGCGCTGGCCTACCAGGACGACTACGCCCGCGGCGGCTTCCCGATGATGCCCGTCGTCCGGGGCGAAACCGTCACGCGAAAGCACATCCTCTACTACATCGGGGCGACACTCGTCGGCGCGGTCGCGCTCGTCTGGCTCACGGACCTCGGCGCGCTCTACTCCGTCACTGTCGTGTGCTTCGGCGGGCTCTTCCTCTGGTTCGCCGTCGACCTTCACTTCGAGCAGACCGAACGGGCCGCGTTCCGCGCGTTCCACGCCTCGAACGCGTTCCTCGGGGCCGTTCTCGTGGCGATCCTGGTCGACGCGCTCGTCGCCGTTGGCGCGTGATCCCAGGGACAGTAACACGGCGTTATCGATCCCGACGCGCTCGAGACGACCGTCCACGCCGAGTCTTCCGGTTTCGTGGCACCTCGAGTCGCCGATAATCCCGGATTAGTCGTCCAGACAGTCGATCGTCGACTCGTGTGGCAGTCACAGCCAGCAGCGCGGACTCTCGAGACCGCGAACCAGCGGCTCGAACAGTCATTCGCCTTTTTTGGCGCTCTGGTCGGAGCCGACTCGAGGACCACCATGAGCGACTCATCACGCGGTTCGATGGACGCGGGAGGCGACGATCGAACAACGCGAACGGCGCGAGGGGACGCGAGCGGCCAGAAGTGGCTCAGCGGGTTCGTCTCGCTGATCGGTCTCTGGATCGCGGTCTCGCCGTTCGTCTACGGGACGGCGGAGACGGCCATCTGGAACAACGTGCTCGTGGGCGCGTCGATCTTCCTGCTCGCCGGCTACAACTACTACCGGATCCAGACGGCTCACCCCTCGAGTACGCCCGCGATGGCACTCGTAACGATCCTGGGACTGTGGCTGCTACTCTCGCCGTTCGTGCTCGCGTACGGGACCGATTCCGGTGGCGCATACTGGAGTACTATCGTCTCGGGTGCCCTGACGGCGCTGCTCGCCGGGTACGTCGCCTACGCCGGGAGTCGTACGCCGACCGCAGCCGGAGTGGACGCGGCCGAAGGTTCCCGGTGACGGTGGCTATCAGCCGAGACGGCCGTGGGTGCAGCTGACAGTGTCTACCGGCCGAGACGGCCGAGGAGCCTCGAGAGAGACCGATCGCACCGAACGCGACCCGGCACCGCGCTCGGACCCAAATCTACATGACCTCGGGCAGCACCGTCTCCGCGTAGAACTCGATCGCGCGCTCCTCCTCGTCGCCGATCTGGTGGACGTAGACGTGGTCAAACCCGGCGTCAACCGCTTCCTCGAGCGAGTCGACGTGCGCGTCGGGGTCGGGGTCGGTCACCGTTGACCCTTCTGCGATGTCCTCCTTCTCGACCATCTGCGTCGCCTGCTCGAAGTGGGCTGGACTCGGAAGCGCCTGGCTCAACTCGCCCGGGAGCGCGCCGTTCGGCCACATTTCGCACACCGTGTCGATCGCCTCCTCCTCGCTGTCGGCGTAGCAGACGTCGAGCTGGGTGTAGGTCGGTCCGTCCCCGTCGGCGTCCTCGTAGGCCTCGATGACCTCCTCCTGCGGGCCGACGGTCCAGAGACCGTCACCCTCCGCGGCTGCCATCCTGGCGGATTTCGGACCGAACGCCGAGACGACGACGTCGGGGTCCTCGTCGGGCACGGTGTAGAGCCTCGCGTCCTCGACCGTGAAGTGCTCCCCGTGGAAACTGATCGGCTCACCCGTCCAGAGTTCGCGCATGACGTGCATCGCCTCGTCGAGCATCTCGAGGCGAACCGAGTGCTCGGGCCAGCGCTCGCCGACGACGTGTTCGTTCAGGTTCTCGCCGGTTCCGACCCCGAAGGTGAACCGGCCGTCGGCCAGCTCCTGGACCGTCGCGACGGCCTGGGCGACGTTGACCGGGTGGATGCGGACGATGGGGCAGGTGACGCCGACGCCGATTTCGATCTCCTCGGTTTCCCGGGCGATCGCCCCGAGCGTGCTCCAGACGAACGGGGACTCGCCCTGGGCGCTAATCCAGGGGTGGAAGTGGTCTGAGATGGAGACGAAGTCGAAGCCGGCCTCCTCGGCGGCGACCGCGAGGTCAACGAGTCGGTCGGGGCCCTGTTCCTCGCTCGAGAGGGTGTACCCAAACTGGGTCATAGTCGCCAATTTCACCGGGACGTGCGTAGTCGCTTCACTTGCAATCGCCACTCGCCGGCGGTGATTGTCTCGAGGGTCGCCAGGACTCGAGCAGCCGATTCGGACGAATTCGGCAATCCGGAGCGGGTCTGGCCCGCAATGTGAATCGCGATAGTGTCGGAACTCGTTCGCGCGAGCGTCATGCTATGGGACGTGGAAATTGAGGACGCTTTGGGACGTGAAAACTGAAGAACGTCGCTCGAGCGCGAGCTACCCCGAGACTCCGCCGAAGGAGAGCCCGCTCTCGATGTAGCGCTGGGCGAACATGTAGACGAAGACGATGGGCGAGGCGTACACCAGTGCGAACGCCGAGAACCGCCCCCACGGCACCGTGTAGGTGTCGACCAGGCTGAACAGCCCGACGGGGAGCGTGTAGTTCTCGGGGCGCAACACCAGCTGGGCGACGATGAACTCCATCCACCCGGTGAGGAAGATGAAGATGAAGATCGTCGCCAGCCCCGGCTTGGCCAGCGGCAGGACGATCTCCCAGGCGACGCGGAACGGGGAGGCTCCGTCCATGATTGCCGCCTCCTCGTAGGAGACCGGGATCGAGTCCATGTACGTCTTCAACAGCCAGGTGTTGAACGGCACGGCCATCGCCGCGTAGTAGACCGCCAGCACGAGTTTGTTGTTGGTGAGCCCGGTGCTCGAGAAGATCGTGTACAGGGCGATCAGCGCCGCGATGCCGAGGCCACCGCCGATCTGGGTGAACAGGATGTAGCCGTAGAGCAGTTTCATCCGGCCGGCGAACTCCCGGCGGGAGAACGCGTAGGCGGCCGGGACGATGAGCGACATGGCGATCACGACGGTGGCGACGCCGATGTACAGGCTGTTCCAGAAGTACCTGGGGAAGTCAGACGTCGTGTCGACGTAGTTGCTCGCGTCGAGGAAGACGATGCGCGGCCACTCGAAGTAGTACACGACGTCGGTGAAGGGAACGGCGATCCGGACGATTGCGCCGGGAATGTACAGGTCGCCGACGACCCAGACGAACGCCTCCGGGCTGAATTCCTTGGGGATCAGGCCCGCGCTGTCGGTGGAGTAAAGCGTGGCCCCGTCTCCCTGCAGGGCGATCATGAGTACCCAGTAGATGGGGATCAACAGCACGAAGACGAAGACGAGTGTTGCGAGCGTCGAGAGGGCGGGAATCAACACGTCCCGCGGCGAGATCGTTCCCCGCTTGACCCCCTCGATCGTGTACTCCACGTCGGCCCGGAATTCGGCCGGTTTGTCGATTGCCGTGCGTACGTCGCGTGCGAGTTTTCGGCGAATGCTTTCGAGCATCGTCATGGTTAGTTCACCCCCTCCGCCAGCTGCCCTTTCCAGACCGCGGCGAGCATGAAGATGCCGATGAAGACGACGGCGGTCATCATGATCGCGGCCCCGGCCCCGTAGGCGTCGAACGTGAACGCTTCACGGTAGCCGTACAGGATGATGAGTTCGTTCGCTCGACCCGGTCCACCCCGGTTGAACACGTAGGGGATCAGGAACTGGGTGAACGACGCCGCAGCGGTCAGGATCGCCGCGAACATCACGGGCCGTTTGATCGACGGCACGGTCACGTTCAGGAACCGGTGAACGAAGCTGGCCCCATCGACCTTCGCGGCGTCGATCAGATCGTCCGGGACAGCCTGGAGCGCGCTCACGGTGATGATGACCATGAAGGGGTACGCCAGCCACATCTCGGTCAGGAGGTACGTCCCGAACGCGAGCCACCGGTCGTTGAACCACGATTTCGGCGCCATGCCGAAGACGGCGATTGCCTGGTTCGCCAGGCCGAACCGAGCCGAGCTGAACACCCCCCTCCAGATAGTGATCGTGAATATCGGTGGCAGAGCCCACGGGATGATGATGATCGACCGGAGATACCGCTTCCCGCGGACACGGTCGCTCGTCACGAGCATCGCGAGGAAGATGCCGAAGGCCACCTTGAGCGTGACGCTTATCGCGACGAACAGCCACGTGATTCCGAGTGAATTCCAGAAGGCGGGGTCGGACAGAACTGACACGTAATTTTCCAGCCCGACGAAGTTCTCCACCCCGCGCAGGCCGAAGAAGCCGATTATTCCGCCGGGGCCGTCCTGGAAGACGGTTGCCGGTTCGGCGTCCGTAAAGGAGAGGTAGATCGTAAACAGGAGCGGGAAGAACATGAACAGCGAGAAGAAAAACAGGCCCGGCAAGACCAGGAACAACGCGCTGTTGTCACTGATCCACTCTCGCATCAACTCCGGTACTACCGCACGGTACCCGTCCCGTGAGCGCGCTCCGACTGAAGAAAGGCTCATTGGTGGTCAGACGTTCAGTTCCAGGCGTCCTGAATTTGACTCTCGGCGTCGGCCATCGCGTCCTCGACGGACTTGTTGCCGTTGAGGGCCTCGAACCACTCGGTCTCGAGTGGCTCCCAGACGGCCTGGAAGTCGGCGGCGGTCGGCATCGGGTTGCCCTGGTTCACGGCCGCGGAGAAGCCCTGCAGGTTGTCGGACAGTGCATCGGATTCCTCGCCGTCGTCCGCGAAGGCGTTGTGGACCGGGATGAACCCGTGTTTGTCCGCCTGTTCGGCGATCAGGCTCGTGTTGGTCGTGTACCACTCCGCGAAGCCGATCGCCGAGTCGGCTCGCTCCTGGTCTTCGTCCATCGCGGCGGCGAAGTAGAACAGCTGGACGCCCGTGAACGGGCTGGGCTCGTTGCCCTCGACCTCGGGCCACGGTGCGATGCCGTAGTCGAGGTCGTTGTCCTCGAAGTTGCCGAGGTTCCACGGACCGGTGATGAGGAACGGCGAGTTGCCCTCGATGAACACCGACTGCTGGGCCTCTCCGCCGGGATCGGCCGGCATGTAGTCCCAGACGTTGTCGATGACGTACTGGAAGCCGGCGATGGTCTCGTCGTTCGTGAGGCCGAGTTCGCCCGACTCCTCGTCGTAGTAGTAGCCGCCGAAGCCGTGTGGGAACGCGCTGACGTGGTAAGCGTCCATCGGCCAGGTGAACCCGTAGGTGTTGTCCTCGGGAGCGTGGTGCTCCTCGGCAATCTCGAGCACTTCCTCGAACGTTTCGGGCGCCTCGTCGACGTACTCCTTGTTGTAGACGAGGGCGACGGTTTCGGCCGCGAAGGGCAGGCCGAGGGTCGCGCCGTCGTAGCGCGCCGAGTTCGCGTTCTCCCCGAAGTACTCCTCGGGATCGATGTTGATGTTGTCGCTCTGGTCGCTCAGGAAGCCGTTTTCGTAGTACTTCCCGACCCAGTCGTGGGCCCAGACGAACAGTTCGGGGCCGTCGCCGGCGGGGATCGACGCCGTCGTTTGATCCTCGAGTTCCGACACCGCGTTCGGGCTGATCGTGATGTCGTAGCTGCCGTTGAACTCCTCGACGTACGAGGTGAAGGAGTCCTGTTCGCCTTCGCTGAGGTCGTGCCAGAGTTCGGCCTCGCCGGAGACGCCCTCGGGTTCGACGGTCGGCCAGTCTTCGTCCTCCTCGTAGTCTCCGTTGCCGTTCCCGTTGCCGTTTCCATTGCCGTCCCCGTTGCCGTCCCCGTTCCCATCGCCGTTGCCGCTGGGATCTTCGGTACTGATACATCCTGCCAGGGCGCCTGCCGCCGAGGCACCCGCGAGGTACTTCACCAGCGTCCTCCTATCCATTGTCATGGTGAATACGTGATGAATTATGACTTCACCTATTTAGTCCTTTGGATGCGGATGCCAACCACACCCGTGGTCACGGCGCGTCCCGATTCGGTCGGAGGAACACGGTCGCCGTGTCGAGGTCCCAAACGGTCTCCTCGAGGCTGACGGCAATGACACGCATCGGTGACGGTGCATCGTCCTTCACGAGCGAGAACCGCCCGTCCGTGACCGCTTTCGTCTCGACTCTTGCATCCGTCTGCGCGACGACGTAGTCGCCATCGGTGGTACCCGACACCGTCTCGCCATCGGCCTCGAGTTCGAGCGTCGGGGTCGCCGAGTCCCTCGAGGTGCGACCACGACCTCGTTCGCGGAAGAAGTCCGCGACTATTTCGGGCGTCTCGACCGGGCGACCGGCGTCGATCGAGTGAGCGAGCCGAACGTACTGGGCGCAACTCCAGGCTAGAGGCGTCGCAGCCGCCGTTCCGCTGCCGAACGTCCAGCCGAACTCGGTCGGGGCTTCGCTGTCCCAGACCTGTTCTGGAAGCATTCGGCCGCTGTTGGCGAAGCCGGTCATCGTCTCCAGGAGGGCCGTCGGCTCGAGGTCGGCGTCGGTCTCGTCGGCGAGCAGTTCGTACTCGCCACGTTCGCCCGTGAAGATGGGCCACAGTCGCCCCTTGCCCGCGTGGGTGAGCGACCAGGGTGCGCCCGCGCCGTCCGGTCCGTCGGCGGTCTGTTCGCCGTAGCCGTCTCCGTTGTAGCGGTACCACGCGGCGCCGTGGGGCGTGTCGACGCGGATCGTTTCGTCGACGACGGCGAGCGAGTTGCGGACGACCTCGTCGTCCCAGGGGAGGATTCCCAACCGAACGAGCTCGAGAAAGCCCGCGTCGACGATGTCGCGCTCGTCGAGCGTCGGGCCGCCGTTGGCGAGGGTCCGCTCGTTCGCTTCGTCGGGTCGCCCGTCCGCGCTCACGCGAACGTAGTAGGGCGCGTCGTGCTCGTCGGTTCCCGAGTCCGTGGCGCACCACTCCTCGACGCCGCGCGACCAATCGTCGGCGACCGCGAGGTAGCGGATGGCGTCTTCGTCCGCGCCCGCGCGGTCGGCGAACCAGGCCGCACAGACGAGTCCCGCGATTTCGGCAGCGATCGTGCTCGGGGAGTAGCCCGCCTCCTCCTCCCAGCGTTCCTGTTCGCTGTCGGGCCCGCTTCGCAGGATATACTCCGCGATGGTCCGCATGTCGTCGTAGTCGTAGCTCGCCGACTCGAGCCCGTGGCCGTGGCGGTTCGCGAGCTGGTAGGCCATCACGATCGGGAACGAAATGTTGTCCAGTTGCTCGCCACCCCATCGCGTAGTCCCCTCGAGGTAGGTGTTCTGCGGGAGGAAGCCGTCGTCCTCGAGCTGGTAGCGAAAGAGGTACGCCGTGGCGTCGATCGCGCTCTCGACGTCACCCATCGCCTCGAAGGCGGTCGAGACCTGATAGAGGTCGCGCGACCAGACGAAGTTGTAGCCGTAGTCCGCCGCTTCGGTGGCCTCGACACCGGTTCCCCAGGGGACCGAGGGTGAGGCGAGGCCCGCCCCGACGAACGTCTTGTCCTCGACGGCCTTGAGAGTCATCGCCGCGAAGTCGTACTGGACGCGTCGGTCCGGATCGTCGGCGACGCTCTCGGGGACGTCGAGGTCGCCGAGATACGACCGCCAGGAGTCGACGTAGTCCTCGCGAATCGTCTCGAAGCCGCGCTCGAGCGCTCGCGTCGCTTCCGCTCGTGCCGCGTCCACGTCCGCGTCGGTCGCGAATCCGAGTGCGACCTCGGTCTCGAGGGCAGAAACATCCGTCCCGACGCGAGCGCCGAGCGAGACGATTCCCTCGCCCGAAGCCGCGGCCCCGTCGTCCCCCTCGAGCGGTTCCGCCCCGTTCTCGCCGCCCTCCCTGACCGCCGCCCAGTCGAAGCCGTCCGCGGCCTCGAGTGCTAGCGCAACGCGGTAGGGCTCGCCGTCCTGGTCGTGGATGACGGTCGACCCGCCGCCGGTGTCGGAGGCGACGAGTCCGTAGTCGCCGGTCTTGCCTCGGCGTTCGGCGCGGGTGTGGACGCCTCGTGCGGATGGCGTCGGCTGGCCGACGACGTAGACGTCGTACTCAGTGGGTGCGTCGCCCGCGTCGAAGGCGAGCGAACAGCACAGCGCCTCGTTCTCGGTATCGACGGCAGTCTCGACGGTCAGCGTCCAGTCGTGGCCCGCCGCCGTCTCACGAAACCGGTGCTCGTAGACGAGTGCGTCGTCGGCCGTTGGTGTCACGGTGCGCTCGAGCGAATCGCTCGCACGCTGGGCCGGTCGACTCGTTCGCGCCACGTAGCCGTCGCCGTCGGTCACGACGAACGACAGCGTTCGCAGGTTCATCACGTCCACGCGCGGGAATCGCGGTTCGGTGATCGCTCCGTCGGTCAGAGTACACCAGACACGCGTTGGATCGTCGGCGTCGTAGTCGTGGGGCGTCTCGAGCCCGTACGTTTCGCCGCTCGCCCAGTTCACGGCGGGGAATCGATTCGAGTCGTCGTGGGTCGAATTCGGTGTCGTCATGGGTATCTCAATGCTGACTGCTCGCGTGCGCGTTGTCGGACGATGGACGACCTACCCGCGGCCGCTCTCGAGGACTGGTGAGGCGGAGTCGCCGGCCGAAACTGCCAGCAGCCAGTGGAATACGATAGCGAATCTCACCCGGCCACGGATAAAAATACTACGAAATAGTGCATCATTCGTTTGAAATCGAGGAAAAGAATTATATGTGCGATTCACCCACACCTAGGAAATGGCGAGTCTGAGAGTCGAGGACCTCCGAAAGGAGTACGACCGCGGAGCAATCGTCGCCGTCGACGATCTGAGTCTCGAGGTCGCAGACGGCGAGTTCGTCACCGTCGTCGGGCCCTCGGGGTGTGGGAAGACGACGACGCTGCGTATGATCGCCGGCCTCGAGAAACCGACGACCGGGTCGATCTACCTCGGCGACGAGGAGGTCACGAGCCAGAGTGCCCGGGATCGAGACATCGCGATGGTGTTTCAGAATTACGCGCTGTATCCGCACAAGACGGTCTTCCAGAACATGGCCTTCGGCCTGCGGATGAGCACGGACCTGTCGAAAGCCGAGCGAGAGGAGAAAGTCCAGTGGGCAGCCGAGATGATGGACATCGAGGAACTCCTCGACCAGAAGCCCGACGAACTCTCGGGGGGCCAGAAACAGCGCGTCGCCCTCGGCCGAGCCATCGTCCGCGAACCCAAACTGTTCCTGTTCGACGAACCGCTCTCGAATCTCGACGCGAAGCTCCGGACCACGATGCGCGCCGAGATCCAGCGCCTCCAGGACGAACTCGGCATCACCTCCGTCTATGTCACCCACGACCAGGAGGAGGCGATGACCATGGGTGACAAGATCGTCATCCTCAACGACGGCGAACTCCAGCAAGTCGGTGCGCCAACCCACGTCTACGATAAACCCGCGAACGAATTCGTCGGCGGCTTCGTCGGTTCGCCGTCGATGAATTTCCTCGACGTCGTCGCCCGCACATCCGGCAATTCGCTCGTCCTCACTGACGGCGAGGACTTCCGCTACTCGCTGTCGCCCGAGTACGCCGCCGACATCGACGTCGAGGACGGACAGCCGGTCACCCTCGGCATTCGCCCCGAGGACGTCTATACGGCCGATCCCGGTTCGGACGGGATCCAGACGACGGTCGACGTCCTCGAGCCGATCGGCAGTGACAACTACCTCTACCTCGACATCCACGACGACTTCATCGCTCGCGTCAACGCCGACGTCAAGCCCGCCGTGGGTGAGACCATCGAGATCACGTTCGACGAATCGAAGATCCGACTCTTCGACCGGGACACCGGCGAATCGTTGCTCCACCCCCAGCGACGTGAACCGGCGACCCCGGAAGCCTGAACTCGGTTTTTTAGCCACTCGCCCCGTTTCCGCAGTGCTGTCGAACGGTTCGACGTTACCGTCGTCGATCAGAACCCGATCGATACGAGGTCGACGTGCGTCTCGAGCAGCGACGCCGCTCGGTCGTACGGCGACCCCTCGTCGTCGACCTGGGAACGCGGCCGAGGCACGCTCGCTGACGCGAACACCGATGCGAGGAACGCTTCGCGGACGCAATCGTTCTCGAACAGGCCGTGCAAGTAGGTTCCGACCACCAGCCCCGAGGCACAGCTCTCCGGACCGAACGGCTGAGGGGACGGTGCCGTGAGCGTGGTGCGCCCCATCCGGATTTCGTAACCGGTGACGGTTCCCGCGATGCCGAACGGTCCGTCGCCGCTTACCGACCGTGAAACGCGCTCGACGCGCTTCTCGGACGAAAACCGCGTTTCGACCGGTAAGAGTCCGAGCCCCTCGACGGCGTCGATGTCCCGCGTGCTCTCCAGGCCGGCGTTCTCGAGGCGCTCGCCGAGTAGTTGATAGCCGCCACACAGGCCGACGATCGGTCCCTCGAAGGCCCGGATATGGTCGTCGAACCCGGCGTCGACGAGCGCCTCCAGATCGTCGACGGTGTTCTTCGAACCCGGAACGATCATCGCATCGGCGTCGGTCAGTTCCGCCTCGAGCGGCACGTACTCCACGCGAACGCCCGGTTCGCTACTCAGGGGCTCGAGGTCGGTGAAGTTCGAGATCCGAGGGAGTCGGGGAACCCCGATCGTCACCGATCGATCAGTGGGAACGCCGTCGTCGCCGACGGTACGCGACTCGTTCGCGTTCAGGTCGGGGATGGAGACGCTGTCCTCTGCGGGCAGTCCGGGGTTGTCGTGAGGGACCACCCCGAGAATCGGCACGCCGGTCCGGGCCTCGAGCTCCTCGATGCCGGAGGTCAGGAGCGACGGATCGCCCCGAAACTTGGTGATGATCGCACCAGCGACCCGTTCCCGGAGGTCGTCTGGGAGGAGCTCGAGCGTCCCGTACAGGCTGGCGAACGCGCCGCCACGCTCGATGTCGACGGCGATCACGATGTCGGCGTCGGCGAACCGCGCGGTTTCGACGTTGGCCAGGTCCCGGTCGTGGAGGTTGATTTCGGCGATGCTTCCGGCCCCTTCCGCGACGATTACGTCGTGATCCGCCGCGAGACGCTCGTGGGACTCCTCGGCGGCGCGTCGGGCGACCGACCAGTGGTCGTCGTAGTACCCCCCGGCACTGACGTTCGCGACCGCCTCGCCGTGAACGATCAGTTGGCTCTCGCCGTCCCCCCTCGGTTTCAGCAGGACTGGGTTGACGTCGGTCGTCGGAACGACACCAGCCGCCCGCGACTGGACGTACTGGGACACCCCAATCTCGCCCCACGTCCCGTCGGGCGCGAGCACCACTCGAGCGTTGTTGCTCATGTTCTGGGCCTTGAACGGAGCCACGGAGACGCCCCGTCGAGCCAGGAGCCGGCAGAGTCCGGCCGCGAGCGTGCTCTTGCCGACGTGGCTCGCGGTGCCGGCGACGAGGACGGTTTCAGTCATCCGTGTTCGATCCCCTCGAGAACGGGGCGGCACGAACCCATGATTGTCCGACGGCCACGTTCGTACCGTTTGGTGGTACAGTCCGACGCATTACCGACTCGCTCGGCTGGCGGGCGCAAAATGGTGGCGTTTCCCGTTTTTGAACTGGACGTGTTCTCTCAGCTGCTCGAAGATACCCGATGCCCGATGCTCGATGCCCGATGTCCGACGTCTACGGCCTTCGCGACCACCACACTGACGGCCCGAGCGTCCGCAGAGACCGCGGTTCAGCGGCTGTAACCGCCGCCGTTCGCCGCAACCGCCTCGAGAAACCGGTCGAACGCGCCGCTCTCGGGATGGACGTGCGCGTACGTCCCGAGGGACGCGTACTCGAGCAGGCCGTCGGCGTCGCCGGTGATCCCCTCGCCGCGTCGCACCTCGAAGGCGAACCGCGCGTCGGTGGCCGCGTCCGCCCGAGAGTAGTGAAACTCGTGGCCGCGGAGGGTTTCGCCGGCCCGAGCGGTGAGTCCGTCTCGCGTGGCAGCGAGTTCGACGTGATCGAGCGCCTGGTAGCGCTCACACATCGTCACGTTCGCCGGCAAAATCCCGGCCATTCGATGGCGTTCGCCGTCGACCGTCGTCAACGACTCCGCCATCGCCATTAACCCGCCACACTCGCCGAACACCGGGACCCCCTCGCTTGCCCGTGCCTCGAGTTCCGCGAGCGTGCCCCCGGCGGACAGGTCAGCGGCGTGGAGTTCCGGATAGCCGCCGGGGAGGTAGACGCCGTCGCAGTCGGGGACCGGGTCGCCCGCTACAGGGGAAAAGGTTCGGACGGCAGCACGTGTACGCAGCCGCTCGATCGTCGCCGGATACTGAAAGCAGAACGCTCGGTCAGACGCGACCGCGATACGGGCGTCTCCCCCGGCGGCGGGTTCGTCGACCGACCGCGGTTTCGGGGGTGAGCGAGCGAGCGAAACCAACCGGTCGACGTCGAGGTCGGCGGCCGTCCGCAGCGCGTCCGCCTCGAGCGGCGCCTCCTCCCCGGTGTGTAACCCGAGGTGACGGTCGGGAATCTCGAGGTCCGGATGCGGCGAGACGCGGCCGAAGTACGCCAGGTCTTCCGGAAGCGCATTCCTGATTCCGTTCTCGTGACGGCCGCCGTGAGCGCGCTGGGCGACGATTCCGGCCACCTCGACGTCGCGTTCGGCAATCTCGGCGTAGCGCCGAAACCCGAGCGCCGTCGCAGCCACGCTCTCCATCCCGGCAGCGGCGTCGACCACGAGGACGACGGGAAGGTCGAGCGCCTCGGCGAGCATCGCCGTACTCGAGACGTCGCCGTCGTACAGCCCCATCATTCCCTCGACGACGCAGACGTCGCCCTCGCCACGGTGGTAATTTCGGCGTGTCCCCTCGACGCCCTCGAGCCACGGATCGAGCGTTCTCGAGGGGCGACCCGCCGCGGCCTCGTGGTGGCTCGGATCGATGAAATCCGGGCCCGCTTTCGCGGGTTGTACGTCGTAGCCGGCGTTCTCGAGGACCCGGATCGTCGCGAGCGTCGCGACGGTCTTGCCGACGCCGGAACTCGTGCCGGCGAGGACGAACCCGTTCACGATCGATCGACCCCGGTCGGGAGGGATTCGGTCGGCGTCGGGGTCGCCGACGTTGCGGGCGGATGGACGCAGGTCGGCTTCGGTTCGTGCATCGATTCTCAGTTCGTTCGCGGTTGGACAGCCCGAAGAAAAAAGGTATCGAGGCGAGCACGCCCGGGCGTCGTCACCGTCAGTTCGAGACCGGCGTCGAGCGCTCCGGACGAACCGGCTCGTCGAGCTCGCGCAACTGTGCGACCGTCGCCAGCCGAAGCGCGTGGGGCCACCCGAGCGGCGTCGCGCTGTCGGGGGTGCCGTCGTCGAAGACCTGCTCGGGCAGGTAGCCCGACTCGAGGCAGAGACTCCCCCCGGGGAACAGTTCCGCGAGGAGGTCGCGGGCGCGCTCGAGGTACGCGTCGTCCTCGAGGAGTCGAGCGAGCGAGACGGCGGCGTTGGCTCCCCAGGCCGTCGAGACGGACCAGATCTTCTCGTCCGCTTGCGTGCGAGTGCGCCAGTCGTCACCCTCGAAGCGGATCAGCCCGGAAACGGCATCGGTCTCCCGGGCGAGTCCGTCCAGCGTCGCGTCGACGTGCTGGCGCAGGCGTGCCCGGCGCTCGTCGTCGACCGACTCGAGCCCGTCGTAGGCCGCATGGGCGTCGACGAGTGCGAACGTGCTCGAGTCCAACCGGGAGTCGAGGTCGCCGTCGCCGTCGCGGTCCCGGAGGACGTAGATGCCGCGGTCGTCGTCCCAGAGTCGATCGAGGCCGCGGTAGACGGCTCGCGCCTGTTCGCGGGCGTGTGCTCGCAGTTCCTCGTCGATCGGGGCCGCCGCGACGGCGGCGTAGGCGTGGAGGAAGGTCGCAGCGGTGTGAGTAAACCGCCCAGCCATATTCTCCCAGGCGTTCTGGCAGGCGACCGGTAGTCCGTCCTCGGCGAGGGTAGCATCGAGACCCGCCAGGCCCCGCTCGATCACGGGTTCGACCTCGCGGGCTCGCTCGTTGCTCGTCTCCGCGTACGTCGCGAGGTACGAGAGGACGCTGGCGGTCTGGTCGGCCTGGTAGTCCACGCCGTCGCCGCCGATGTGGTCGTTTGCCCACCCGGGTGCGAGCGAGCCGTCGTCGGGCCAGACCCGGTGGGGCCAGGTACCGTCCTCGAGCTGGACGTCGGCGTAGAACGCCGCGCTGTGTTCGTGCACGGTCTCGAGGTCCAGGTCGAGGGCGTCCGCGCTCTCGAGGAGGAAGCGGGCGATTTCGGCGTCGTCGCGGAACCAGGTGTAGCCGTAGCCCCCGGAGTACTCGTAGTGGGGGTCGAAGTCGGGGCCGGCCATGCGACTGCCGCGTTCGCTCGAGAGGACGCCGAGGACGCGGAGGTCGTCGACGACGGTCGCGTGCTCGAGGTCCGCTGTCTCGGTCTCGGTCCCGGTTCCGGTCCCTGTCCCGGCATCGGCGCTTCCCTCCCGACCCGCGGAAATCGAGGGCGCCGCCGCTCGAATCGATTCGACGTCGGCGAGCGTCGCGGTTCGTTCGACGAGGTCGTCGACGACGGCCGACGAGTCGGGGGTGTCGGTGAGACGGCTGACGACCGTCGCGCTCCCGTTCTCGAGCGGCACGAAGCCGAGCACGTATCCACCGAGGCGACCGTCCTCGTACTGGCCCGTCTCCTCGCCACTGGGGTAGTCCACGGGTTCGTCGTTGAGAACGTCCGCCAGTCGTTCGGGAAGCTGGCCGCCGATTGTCTCGAAGCGGGGTTCGCTCGTCAGGAAGTCGTGTTCCGCTCGGTGATACACCTCGACGACGCCCGGGTCGTCGTAGACAAGTTGCCCGATCCGGTCGTCGCGTCCCCCTGGCGCGAACGAGACGAACGCCGCGAGCGCGTCGGCGCTCCCCTCGGAGACGGTGACGTGGGTCACGTGCAACTCATCGAGCGTGAGGTCCAGGCGCTCGAGTTCGAGGTTAAAATTGGTGTCGAGACCATCGTCGGCGAAGGTCGTCTCGACCAGCGCCGTGTCGTCGACGTACGACTGGGACGTCGTTTCGAGTTCGTCGAGCCACCGTATCTCGCCGTCGACCCGGACGCCGAATCGAGAGCGGTCGATTCCGTAGCAGCCAGTGAGCGGATAGGAGAAGTCTCGGAGCGTTCCATCTCGGCCGACGTGGACAGTTCGGCCGGCCAGTCCAGAGAAACGGCCGCTCGTGGTCCGGCGCTCGCCGGGGAACACGGTCGGGGACCCCTGGTGTCGCTTGTAGTCGTCGAGCGCGGCGCGTAACGTCATTGACTCTCACCACGAACGGTGGGTACAAAAATATGTTGTAAAATTAGTTCACAGTTGTTCACTGCGTAGCGGGCGGGAGACCATCGGAAATCGGCCGGAGACCAAAGGCGTAAGAGCGGGGCCCCAAATGGCGTTGGTATGCGACACCCCGGACCACCTCGCTTCGCGTCCGTTGGCGAATCCGTCGAACTCGCCCCTCGCGATCCCGACCCGACAGCCACCTACCGGTGGCGGGTCCTCGAAAAACCGGACGGGAGCGACCTCACGGCCCCCGACGCGCCGGTATGGCACGTCGAACCCGACGTGCCCGGAACCTACCGATTCGAGTGCGCGGGACCCGACGGCACCGCCGTCCAGCGCGTCAGGGCGTTCCCCGACGTTCGCCGCGAGACGACCTTCGAACTCGAGCGCGACGACCTCCCCGAGCACGACCCGGCGGACGTGTCGGTCATCGGGCCGTTCAACGAACACCTCGCCGGCCGCGATCGGCCCAGGATCGAGGACGGCACCTACGTCTTCGACGTCGAACTGCCGCCGGGCGAGCACCGCCACGGGTTCGTCCTCGGGGAGGGGAGCGAACACGACGTCTGGACCGAGACGACGGTTCCAGGCCCCGCCCGCCCGCGGATTCGCCTCGCTGGCCGCGTCGAGGACGAGGCGGTCGTAATCGGCGCCCACGCGACCGCCGGACTCGACAGCGAGTTCGCGGACGACGAACTGTCCGTCGAGTTCCTGGTCGACGACCGGGACGGCCTGGACGACGGCGTGCTCGAGGTCGACGGCCACGAGGCCCGCCTTCCGATTCGGGCCCTCGAGTCCGTGGCCGTTGACGACACGGTTCGCGTCCACGCCGTCGCCGTCGGCGAACGCCCCAGCGTCGCGGACTGCGTCGCCATCTCACCGGACGGGTCGGTCGACCGCGTGAACGACCCGCCGATGTGGATTCGCGACGCCGTCGTCTACGAAGTGTTCGTTCGTTCGTTCACCGACGAAGGGACGTTCGAGTCGTTCGAACGTCGCGTCCCTTACCTCGAGTCGCTGGGCGTCGACTGCGTCTGGCTCACGCCGGTCCTCGAGAGCCCGACGACCCACGGTTACCACACGACGGACTACTTCGACACGGCCTCGGATCTGGGCTCTCGAGACGCGTTCGAGTCGTTCGTCGACCGCTGTCACGAAGCGGGCATCCGGGTCGTCTTCGACCTCGTGATCAACCACACCGCCCGCGAGCACGCAAACTTCGACCTGAGCGCCGCCGGAGTCGACGACTACGCCGACTGGTACGTCTGGGAGCCGTTCGCGGAGAGCCACCTCACCGAGAGCGACCTCGAGAAAGGGCGAGACGAGTACGGGCCCCCGCGACGGTACCTCCCCGACCGGGGCACCGAGGTCGCCCAGTACTACTTTAACTGGCGAAACATCCCGAACGTCAACTACGACTCGCTCGCGGTTCGACGGTTCATGCTCGCGGTCGTCGACGAGTGGGCCGACGTGGTCGACGGCTACCGCTGTGACGTCGCCTGGGGCGTCCCTCACGGCTTCTGGAAGGAGGTCCACGACCGGCTCGAGGGCCGGGACCCCGAGTTCCTCTTACTCGACGAGACAATTCCCCGCGATCCGGCGTACGCCGAGGCCGAGTTCGACGTTCACTACGACACCACCCTCTACTGGACGCTGGTCGACGTCGGCTCCGGTGAAGCGCCCGCCGAGTCGATTCTCGAGGCCGCCCGCGCACCGGATCAGGAGGGGTTCCCCGACTGGTCGCTCCACATGCGCTACGTCGAGAATCACGACGAGGATCGCTACCTCGAGACCTGCGGCCCGCACGCCCAGCGCGCGGCCGCCGCGGCAGTGCTCACGCTCCCTGGCGTCCCCATGATCTACTACGGCCAGGAGCGGGGTGCGACCGGCTACCGACAACCGATGCCCTGGGAGGGCGACGGCGAGTCCACTGCGTTCCACCGGCGACTCGTGGCCGCCCGACGATCCGAACCCGCGCTCTCTCGCGGGGCGCTCCGGGATCTCGCGTACGACGCCGATACCGACGCGGCCGTCGCGTTCGCTCGCGACCACGGGGACCAGCGTGTCGTCGTTGCCCTGAACTTTAGCGAGAGACCCGCGACGATCACGTTCGACGTGGCAGTCGATCCGACGGACCTCGTCACCGGGAACTCCGTCGACTGCGAGACCGACGGTAGCGAGACGATGGTTACGGTGGACGACGTGGTCGTCCTCGAGACGGCGTAAGCGCCGCGGGCCGACTTCCACCACCCACCCTCGTTCACTCTACCGCCGAGCAGAACACTCATTGTACCCGACTAACCAACAGTGCGTATGGACGACGAGACGGTCGCGGACAACCTCCGACAGCTAGGCCTGTCGGAGAAGGAAATCGACACGTATCTCACTATTCTCGAGCACGGGGAGGCGAAGGCGAGCACGGTAGCGGAGGACGCGGGCGTCTCGAAGCGCTACGTCTACAGCGTCAGCGAGAAGCTCGACGAACGGGGCTTCGTCGACGTCATCGACCACGTCGTGCCGACGACCATCCGGGCGAACCCGCCGGAGGAGGTCGTCGCGGCGCTCACGAGCGACCTCGAGTCGCTCCAGCCCGAACTCACCACCCGGTATGGCAACGTCTCCGAACAGGAACGGGAGTTCGAGGTCATCAAGACCCGGACGACCATCATGAAGCGGATCAGAGGACTGCTCGAGCGCGCCACCGAGGAGGTGACGCTCTCGATCCCCGCCTCGCTGCTCGAGGAAGTCGAAGACGAACTGCGGGAGACGGTCGACCGCGACGTCCTGGTCATCCTGCTCGTGACCGGCGACGACACCCTTCCCGCCGAACGCTTCGAGGGCATCGCGAGCGTCGTCAGGGTCTGGGGAGAGAACGCGCCGCTCATCGTGACCGCCGAGCGCCGTCTCGGCCTGTTCGCCCCGAACGAGATGATCGTCCGTTCGAACGCCGGAGCGCAGGGGATCGCCATCTCGCAGGCCCAGCTCGTGCCGATCATCGTCGGCTCCTTCTTCGGCAACTACTGGCCGATGGCCGAGCAGGTGTACGTCACGGACCCGGACGACCTCCCGCGGACCTACACCGACTTCCGCCACGCCGTCTTGCAATCGACGCTCCACCTCGAGGCCGGGCGCGAGCTCGTCGTCAGGGCCGAGGCCCGTCCCGTTCGGACGGACGAGTACGCCACCGTCGAGGGGCGACTCGTCGGGGTCAGACAGAGCCTCCTCGAGCCGACCAGGGACACGTTCGCGGTCGAGAACGCGCTGATCGTCGAGATCGAAGCCGCCGATGGAGCGGGAGACGACGAGGGTGAAGGCGAGAGCGAGGGCGAAGACGGCGACAGTCACACCGTCACCCTCGGCGGCGAGGGCGCGTTCGTTGAGGACTACGAGACGAAGTCGGTGACCCTCGAGCCGGCGTCGTAAGCGCTCGAGATCACTCCTGGAGCACGTCTCGCGACGTGCGGCTGGTCACGTCGACCAGCAACGCGAACACGGCACCGAGGACCGTCCCGAACAGAAGGTGCCCGACGAGGCCGTTGGTCGCGAGCGCGGAGAACTGCGTGGTTTCGCCGGCACCGACGGCGTTCAGCCAGACGGGGAGGATGAGCATCGGGAGGACGGCCCACACGGCAAATCCAAAGACGAGTCCCGCAGCGACGAAGCGACCCGTCAGGCCGGTTCGAGCGATCGCGTCCGTCTCGACGTCCGTCCGGAGCAGCCCCAGAACGGCCTGGCGAGTCACGACGAACGCGAAGATCAGGCCCAGTACCGCCCCGTGTGCGAGTTGAATCGCCCAGCCGGTCGCGCCCGCCGCCTCGAGGCCGTACGCCGTCGGTATCGTCGCCTCGATGACGTCGGGGCTGAAGAACCAGACGAGCAGACCGAACGCGGCGGCGCCGACGGCGCCGCCAATCGCGCCACCGATGGGCCAGCCGATGCGTCCGCCGACGCCGAACCCGCTGGTCGTGTCTGTGTTTGCACTCATGTCGTGTGCTAGCACGGATGGCGGCAAAAGCGAACGGCTGGCGACCGCCCGGTCGTTGAAGTCGGGGCTAACTCGACGATCACGGGCCACTCACAACTTGCGTCCGCCCCGGTCTGGAACGAGACGACACTCGAGCGAAGCGTTCGATTCACCGAACACGCGGGTTTTTCCGCGAGGCGCGCGAATTGCACGCAATGCCCGAGGAATCGCAGGTCGCCCTCGAACTGCTCGGCTGGCCGCCCGACGGGCCCACGCTCAGGCTTCACCACGAGCGGTTCAGCTACGCGGGCAAGTTCGTGATGTCGTCGACCGGGAAAGCGGTCGCTCGCGCTCGAGCAGGCGACGACGAGTTCGAGGACGCCGACGCAGGAATAGAGTTGGCTGACCTCGACTCGAGCGAACGCGCCGACCTGCCCTACGCGACCGACGTCCTCGCCGCCGTCGCGTTCAACGAGGATCGGACCGACGCCTCGACGCTCTGGCTGCGGTACGTCACCGTCGATCGCGCCCACCGCGGCCGGGGGCTTGGCCCGGAACTCGTCGCCTTCGTCCGCGATGCGGCCCTCGAGCGCGGCTACGATCACCTTCGGATCGCCGTCAACAACCCCTACGCCTACGACGCCCTCTGGAAGGCCGACTTCGGATTCACCGGTGAGACCACCGGTATCGCCGAACTCGTCCTCGAGCACCCGACGCGAGCGACCACGGAGACGTATCGCCGGGGCCTCGAACGCTTCCTCGAGCGCGACCTCTCCGAGGGCGAACGCGCGTTCGTAGCGCACCGACTCGAGGAGGGGCCGCCCTCGCGGATCGATTCGCCATAGCGTGGGTGAGCGAGAGGGGATCCGCTCCTGTCGGAGACAGACGACGAAAACGAAACCAGGAGGGAACGTTTCAAATCCCTCTCCTTCCAAGAACACCCAATGGGAAACGCAGCACTCCGGGACATCGCCGTCATCGAGTCGATTCCGTTCTCGGACGTCGAGGGCGTCGTCGCCGTCGACGCTCACAACTGGCTCTACCGGTACCTGACGACGACCGTCAAGTGGACCGCAAGCGGGAAGTACACGACCAGCGACGGCACCGAAGTCGCGAACCTGATCGGCATCGTCCAGGGCCTGCCGAAGTTCTTCGAACACGACATCGTCCCCGTGATGGTCTTCGACGGCGGCCCCTCGGAACTGAAAGCCGACGAGATTGAATCCCGGCGCGACCAGCGCGAGACCTACGAAGCCCAGCTCGAGCGCGCCCGCGAGGGGGGCGACACGGTCGCCATCGCCCAACTCGAGTCTCGAACCCAGCGGCTGACGTCGACGATCCAGGAGACGAGTCGCGAACTGCTCCGACTGCTCGACGTGCCCATCGTCGAGGCGCCCGCCGAGGGCGAGGCGCAGGCGGCGCACATGGCCCGCCGCGGAGACGCCGACTACGTCGGCTCGGAGGACTACGACGCGCTCCTCTTCGGCGCCCCCTACACGCTCCGGCAACTGACGAGCAAGGGGGACCCCGAACTGATGGACCTCGAGGCGACCCTCGCGAAACACGACCTCACGCAGGAACAGCTCATCGACGCGGCCATACTGATCGGGACGGACTTCAACGAGGGCGTGAACGGCATCGGCCCCAAGACGGCCCTGAAAGAGATAGCCGAACACGGCGACCTCTGGAGCGTCCTGGAGGCCCGCGGCGACCACGTCGAGTACGGCGACCGGGTTCGACAGCTCTTCCGGGACCCTGACGTCACCGACGACTACGAGTTCGAGACGAGCCTGGACCCGGACCTCGAGGCGGCCCGCGCCTACGTGGTCGACGAGTGGGACGTCGACGCCGGAGAGGTCGAACGCGGTTTCGAGCGGATCGAGGAGAGCGTCACGCAGACCGGATTGGACAAGTGGACGTGAGATTCAGGGGTAATCACCTTTTTCCACCGGTAATTCCGGATTGGTACCTCGGCGATTTCTGTCCGCCAGATAAAGTACGCCATGCACCTGCCGGGTGAGCGTTGAGGTGTAGCCGTCTTGTGGCCTCAGATGGGGTACTAGACCGATGACTCGAGACCGCACTGCCGATCGATCCGAAACACGTGCTCGTGACGAGCGACCACCCGCGGAGCGCCACGACGAGAGCGCTGCGGGGGCCTGGGCCGCCTCGACGGCACTGCAGACGGCGGTCGCCGTCGTCGGCCTGACGATCGTGCTGTTCGCGCTCGGGCAAGCATTCGGTGTCGATCTCCTCGGTGTTATCGCTGGCGCGCTCGGAACGCAGGTCGGCATGTGGCTGGCCATCGCGTTCGTCGTCCTCCTGTTCACGGGAGCGGCGCTCCGAGCAGTGTCGTTCAGCGCTATCCGAGCGTGATCGATCAGACGACCCCATTTTGTTGAGATGCCGTGATAGTGGCGCATACCCGTAACAGCCCGTCGCTCGATTCGAGGAGACGAATGGCGACGCCGACGCTCTCGAGCAATTGTATGTGAGAGCGGTAAACACGCGTGATTTCGTTACAAAAACGAACGGCCGGGAGCGCGAAGTCGCCATAGCGGCGACTTCTCGCGACTCGGGGAAGGGCAGGCGGTCCACCGATGCTCACCGCGAGCGAGCGCAGTGAGCGAGCGAACCGACGACTGACCCGTAGGGGAAGGAGGAGTGTTTTTGGTCCAGCTTTTGCCGAGGGACGACGTGCTGTGCGCCAGCTACGCTGGCGTCAGCGCGTTAGACCGCAGCGCAAAAGGTGGGCGTAGAAGGTGGTTCTTTAGAACAAGTGATCGTCCTCGTCCTCGAGCAGCCGCGCTGGGCCGCCGACGCCCCACGTGGTAGTCGAGACGCCGGTCTCGGCGATGGCCTCCTCGACGGTTTCGGCGTGTTCTTCGGTGGTGTTGACGTAGACGCTCGCGCCGGTATCAGTCGAGAAGTACACCGGAATGTCTTCCTCCTCGCGGAGTTCGCGCACTTTGTTGAAGATGGCGAGGGTGGCCGGCTGCCAGTAGACCCACCCCTCTGGGCCGGTCATCGTCGTCGCCGCCAGCGACAACGAGTCGTGTTCGGCCAGTTCGAACGCCCGGTCGAAGTCGTCGTTGCGGAGCGCGTCGCGCATCTTTGCGATCTGGCCGTGGATGTGGGCGTTTCGCGCCTGGAACATGTGGCTGTCGGCGGCCTCGTCGTGGGCGTCCTCGGTCTCCTTGTGGTAGGGAACGAGCCCAACGACGATCTTCAGCTCCTCGTGGAGGTTGCTTGGCACGCGCCGGGAGCGACAGTCCTCGTCGTTCATCCCGGTGTAGAGCTGGGAGAACGCCCCCGTCACCGACCGGGCGGCCGAGGCCGACCCCACGCGGGCGATGGTCGAGATGTCCTGCAGAGAGGCGTCGAGCTCGGCGGCTTCCGCGAGGGCTCGGGCCGCGGCCGCGAAGCCAGACGACGACGAGCCCAATCCCACATTGGAGGGGAAACTGTTCTCGCTCTCGATGCGAACCGGGTAGACGGTGTGGGCCGCGTCCGACATGTCGCGGGCCTTGTCGACGACGGCCTCGAGGCGCTCGAAGCCCCGTCCCTCGAGTTCCTCGCCGTCGACGACGTAGACGTCCTCGTCGTGGTCCATCGAGAACTCGACGGTGGTGCGGGTGTGACTCGGGGCGGTGCAGACGCTGATACTGTCGTGATACGGGAGTCGCTCGATGTCGTCGCGCATCCCGTGGTACTTGATCAGGCCCTGGATTGGGTGGGCCATCGCCGTCGCTTTCATACCCCCACAGGTGTGTGACGACCGCTTAAAGGTCACGGCATCGGAGTGGTCGTCAGGTGCGCCCGTCTGTAGCCGTCCCGATCGACGCCCCGCTCACTGGAAGGCGGGCTGCCTCGCTCACTGAAAGGCGTGCTGTAACGACTGGCGCCACTCCTCGGCCTCGGCCGCTGTCGCCTCGAGTTCGTCGACCCGTCCCTCGAGGTCGTCGACGTCGGTCTCGAGCGCGCACCGCAGGTCGTCGATCCGGCCGCCGGTCGTCTCTTCGAGCGTTCCGATGTCGACCTCGAGTGACTCGAGGTCGTCCTCAACGGCCGCCCGCACGTCGGCGATCGAATCATCAACGGATTCCTCGAGATCGGTCATTCCCGATTCGAGCGCGTCGACGTCCTCAGTCAGCGAGTCGTCTACCGACTCGAGTTCCGTGAAGAGGTCCTCGCGCAGCGACGCCAGCCGGTCGTCGACGTGCCGTTCGAAGGTGTTGATTCGCTCCTCGAGTTCGCCTGCTCGCTCGTCGATTCGGCCCTCCAGGTCGTCGACCCGGTCGTCCATTTGTGCCTCGAGTTCGACCGCTCGCTCGTCGATCCGCGCCTCAAGCACCGTACGATCGGCCTCCCGCTGCTCTGCCATCGATTCGAGTCGGTCGACCAGGTCCTCCTGACGCGCGTCGAGGTTCTGGATGGTCTCGAACTGGGCCTCGAGGTCGTCGGCCAGCCCGTCAGTGGTCGCCCCAATCTCGGCGACCGAATCCTCGAGCGAGTCCCGCGCGGCCTCGAAGTCGTCACGGAGTTCCGACGTCTCCGTCCCGACGTACTCGAGGCGGGAGTCGAGGCGCTCGAGCGTCTCCTCGAGTCCGTCGACGCGTCCCTCGAGTGCCTCGTCCGATGCCTCGAGGTTGCTTACGTCGGATTCAAGGGACTCGAGGTCCGTTCTGGCTGCCTCGAGACCGTCCTGGACCGCTTCGAGGACGTCCTCGGCGGTCCCGTTCTCGTCGAAGAACTCGCGCATGGCGTCGGTGTAGGCCTCGAGTTCGGTCAGCGACGACTCGACGTGCTCGAGGCGAACCTCGTTGCTCGTGTTAGTATCGATGTTCAGGGCTCGCCGGAGCGCATCACGTCTGGCCCCGCCCTCGTCCGTGCTGAGCTGGGCGAGCAGGGCGTCGAGCAAGTCGTCGCCGAATCTGTCGTACGGTTCGTCCGAAATCGTGAGTGGTTCGTTGGCTTCGGTCATGACCTGAGTTCCCCGTCTGTCGCTGTCGTCGTCAGGTGGCAACTGACCCGCTCACCTGGCGGACTCCCCCCGGAGCCTTTTCGAGAGACTCGAAGTGGAGGATGATAAGAGTGTCCCTCAGTTTGCATTTCTGCAACTCCCGCTACGGAACCGAACGCCTGAAATGATCGCTCTCGAAACCCACAGACGATGGGAACCCCTCTCGAGACCCGCCAGGAGCAGGCCGCCGAGGTGGTCGACCGCCTCGAGCACGAGTACCCCGACTCGACCATCTCGCTTCGGTACTCGAACCGCCACGAGTTGCTGATCGCGGTGATCCTCTCGGCGCAGTGTACCGACGAGCGCGTCAACCAGGAGACAAAGGACCTCTTCGCGACCTACGAGACGCCCGAGGACTACGCGAACGCGCCCCAGGAGGAACTCGCCGGCGCCCTCAGTTCGATCACCTACTACAACAACAAGGCAAAGTACATCCGCACTGCCTGTGAGAAAATCGTCGACGAACACGACGGCGAGGTCCCCGACACCATGGCCGAACTCACGGATCTTCCCGGCGTCGGTCGCAAGACGGCGAACGTCGTCCTCCAGCACGGGCACGACGTGGTCGAGGGGATCGTCGTCGATACGCACGTCCAGCGGCTCTCACGACGACTCGGTCTGACCGAGGAGGCGTACCCCGAGCAAATAGAGCGCGAGCTCATGGAAATTGTTCCCGACGGGTACTGGCAGCAGTTCACCCACCTCTGCATCGATCACGGGCGCGCGGTGTGTTCGGCCCGGTCGCCCGACTGCGAGGCGTGCGTTCTCGCCGACATCTGTCCGTCCGAGAAGGGTGACAGCGAAATCGACCTGGCGTCTGGCGAGCCGTGGTGACTCGTGAAAGTCGCGGAAATCCTGAACCGAGAGCCTCGAGTTCACCGCGTAATCCAGGACACGTACCACAACAGCGCGCCGCCCGCCAGCCCACCGATGAGGGTTGCGAGGGCGACGACCGGAAGCGACGCACCACCCTGAAATGCCATCGTGGCCCCCGAGAGGGCGACGAGCAGTAAAAATCCGAGTTTGAGGCGGCGACCGCCCGACACGTCGCCAGTTTGTCGAGGTCGTCGGCGCGGGCCGCTCATGGTCGCACCCGGTTAGCCGATCCGCGGATTCCGCACTCGTCTCCGTACTCGCGCTCGACCTCGAGTCCACAACTGCGCTCGACGAAACGGACGCCACTCATATGCTACCGCTGGTGCTCGAGGGGCAAAATCGCGTCGGGATCGGCGTCGATCGCGTCTCGAATCACTCGGGACGGTCGCGTCTCAAATCACTCCGGAGGAACGTACGTCACGCCCGCGGGTTCGTCTTCCTCGGGAGCCTTGACGACGATCGTTGAGGACAACCTGTTGAACAGCCGTACGTACTCGCTCTCCATGGCGATCCAGCCGATCAACGCGTCGAGCGGGAGCAAGAACGCCTTGCCGAAGCTCTCGACCGCCGCCGTGGGGTAGTCGATCGGGTCGCCGCGTTCGTCGGTGACCGCGATGTTCATCACGAGCTTGCCGGCTGACTGACCGTTGTACCCCTCGAGGGCAGTCCAGTAGAGCCAGATCCCGAGGCCGCTAGTGCCCAGAAACGAGGGCGAAAACGACAGGTCGTCGGTGACGAGCGAGAGCGTCCCCACCGCTTCGCCCAGACCGGAGAGGGCCGCCCCTACGAGGAGCACGTCGATCAGCCACGCCCAGAAGCGATCCTCCCAGGACGCGAGGTGGAGCGTCCTCTCGGTTGCCAGTGTCTCATCCATGACCCGTATACTGGCCGGTGTGAAGTTATCAGTACCGTTCGATGATCGTCGCGTAGCCCACCGATCTCGGGGGTGACGTGGCGTTATATCCTCAGCAGGCCGAATTGCACGCCGCGCGAAACCGGATGCCGACGGTACCGATCCGCGACCGGCGGCCAGGGCGACCGCCTCGGCGAAAAACAGAAGAAACAGATCGGTAGCGGTGGACCTTCGGCCCGTCGGCCCCCTTCCCGCCCTCGAGCCCGTCATCGCTAGCGTCTTCATCGAGCGTTCGGTCACCACAAGTCCCAATTACCGCGGGAGGAGGGCGCAATGGATGATTCAGCGCCGTTAAAATCTCCGCGAAAGCACACCGCCGAAATGACCGGTTAGCACGTTCCTTGCTTCGACTTCGGAGATCCGTCCGGCGAAATCAATCGTGAAGGTACCGTTCCGGTGAAACGGTCGTGTCGGTTTATTCGTTCTCCTGTATCCTCACCGGTATGCTATCTACCGTACGAAGCGTCGTCGTAGCACTCGTCGTGGTGACGTCGCTCATCGCATTCGCGGCCCCCACGAGTGGACTGACGAGCGAACGCATCTCAGATTCAGAGAGGGATACTGGCGCCGCCGCAGCACTCCCACTGGAGGCCCAGGACGAACGGAACGAATCGGAGGCGACGGAAGCGACCTGCGACTACGTCTCGCTGTACGAGGAGACGACGCCCGGGGTCGTCCAGGTCCAGGTTCGACCGGCGAACACGACCGACGGTGAGGCCCCCGGCGGTGGCGGCGGACTCGGATCCGGGTTCGTCTACGCCGAATCGAATGCCACGGCCGACGGAAACGAGACGATCTACGTCGTGACGAACCAGCACGTCGTCACGAACCAGACCACCGTAACCGTCGAGTTCGAAAATGGCGAGTCTCGCGACGGCGAGGTCGTCGGTACGGACGTTTACAGCGACCTCGCGGT
Source organism: Saliphagus sp. GCM10025317 (assembly GCF_042663665.1). Taxonomy (NCBI): domain Archaea; kingdom Methanobacteriati; phylum Methanobacteriota; class Halobacteria; order Halobacteriales; family Natrialbaceae; genus Saliphagus; species Saliphagus sp. GCM10025317. The sequence continues at coordinate 860,136 of NZ_JBHTAQ010000007.1, read as the reverse complement.
TGTCGCCGTCTCTAGTCCCCCTGAGTCGGCAGAGGTGCTACCCGTCGCGTCTGAACTCCCGCCCCCGGGTGAACGCGTCGCCGCGTTCGGTAGCCCGTTCGGCCTCGAGGGGACGATCACCGAGGGAATCGTCAGCGCAGTCAATCGATCGATGCCGCTCCAGCAAGGCTTTACCATCCCGAACGCGATCCAGACCGACGCACCGATCAACCCAGGTAACAGCGGCGGTCCACTCGTCACCTGCGACGGCGAGGTCGTCGGCGTCAACCGGGCCGGGGGCGGGGAAAACATCGGATTCGCCATCGGCGCTCATCTGCTCGAGCGGGTCGCCCCGTCACTGATCGAGACCGGCGACTACGCTCACCCGTACCTCGGCGTGTCGACCGTGGACGTCTCCCCGTCACTGGCGGCGGCGAACGACCTCGAGTCGACTACCGGCGCCTACGTTCACCAGACGGTTCCCGGCGGGCCTGCGGCCGAGGTACTCGAGGGAACCACTGAGGGCGAGTCGGTCAACGGGACTGTCGTCCCCGTCGGCGGCGACGTGATCATTGCAATCGACGATCAGCCGATCAGGAGCGGCGAAGAACTCGTTGGCTACCTCGTCTCCCAGACGGAACCTGGGGACGAGGTATCGCTCACGGTGCGTAGCGGCGGAGAGGAGGAGACGGTTACCGTCACGCTGGGCGAGCGGCCAGAACCGGAAACGGGAGCACCGAGTCCGTAGCAGCAGGTCAAAGTCGAGTGCAAAACCCCGGTTTCGATAGCGTCCTGGATACCGTCGTCGAGCGAGAAGGGTATAACGGCGGAGGCGAGTCGAAAGCCGATCAGTAACTACGAACCTTCGGCTCGTAGGTCTCGTCTTCACCCTCGAGGATCGTGGGTCGGTACCAGATCGACGGTTTGCCACCGTTCCAGGAGATCAGCGTGTGCTTGAGCCAGTTCTCGTCGTCGCGGACCTGGTTCTCGAGGCGCCAGTGAGCGCCGCGGAACTCGTTACGGACGAGCGCGCCCAGGGTGATCGTCTCGGCGACGTCGATCAGGTTGCGCGTCTCGTAGGTCATCTGCAGGTCCGTGTTGAACGTCCGTGAGGGGTCCTCCACGTAGACGTCCTGGTACATCTCCCGGCACTCCCGGATCGCCTTCAGGGCGCGTTTGAGCCCCTCCTCTTCGCGGAAGACGTTCACGTCCCGGGTCATCGCTTTCTGCAGTTTCGCGCGGATGTCGGCGTGTTTGACGCCGTCGTCGCGCCCCATCAGGTGCGCGACGCGCTCGCGTTCGGTCTCGACGGCGCGCTCGAGCAGGCCGTCGGCGTCGGTCACCTGGCCGGAGCCGTCGGCGGCGACGTCCTCGCTCTCGCTCGTTTCGGCCCCGGCGGGCTCGAGCCCCGCTTCGCCGGGCGTCACGGGGAGGTCGGCGTCGGTCTCGTCCTCGACGTCGTCGGCGTACCCCGTCTGAATCTCGGGGTCCCCGAGGTCCGCGCCGGCGGCGTGAGCGCCCGCGCGCTTGCCGAAGACGATGAGTTCGGGCAGCGCGTTCCCGCCTAAGCGGTTCGCGCCGTGGACGGAGACGCAGGCGCACTCGCCCGCCGCATACAGTCCCGAGATGCACGTCTGGCCGTTCTCGTCGGTCTCGATGCCGCCCATCTCGTAGTGCTGACCGGGTTTGACCGGCATGGGTTCGACGAGACCGTCGACACCTTCGAAGTCCTCAGCCAGGTGCAAAATGTTCTCGAGACGGTCGAGAATGCGCTCCTCGCCCAGGTGACGCATGTCGAGGTGGACGTACTCGTCGTTGACGCCGCGACCCTCGTTGACCTCGGTCAACTCGGCGCGGGAGACGACGTCCCGGCTCGCGAGTTCGCCGTCGTTGTTCGCGTAGCCGTGCTCGAACATGAACCGCTCGCCGTCCTCGTTGTACAGAATACCGCCCTCGCCGCGGACCCCCTCGGAGATGAGGACGCCCGTGCTCGGGAGCGTCGTCGGGTGGAACTGGACGAACTCCATGTCCTCGAGCGGGACGCCCGCGCGGTAGGCGATCGCCTGGCCGTCACCCGTACAGGAGACGGCGTTGGTGGTGTGATCGAACGCCTGGCCGGGGCCGCCGGTCGCGAGGACGACGCCCTGGCGGGCCTTGAATCCCTGAATCTCGCCGGACTGGACGTCGTAGGCGACGACGCCGTGGCAGGTCCGGTCGTTCGGGTCGGGTTCGTCGCTGACGGCGAGGTTCATCACGAACCACTCGTCGTAGACCTGGATGCCGCGCTTGACGACCTGCTCGTACATCGTGTGGAGCAGGTGGTGGCCGGTCTCGGCGCCCGCGTAGGTCGTTCGTGGGAACGAGAGGCCGCCGAACGGCCGCTGGGAGACCGTGCCGTCCTCCTCGCGGGAGAAGGGCATCCCCCAGTGCTCGAGTTTGATCGTGTCCTCGGGGGCGTCTTTGGCGAGGGTCTCGATGGCGGGGGCGTCGCCCAGGTAGTCGGACCCCTTCATGGTGTCGTAGGCGTGGAGTTCCCAGTCGTCGCCCTCCCGGAGGGCCGCGTTGATGCCACCTTCGGCCGCTCCGGTGTGGCTGCGAACCGGGTGGAGTTTCGTGACCATGGCCACGTCCGCTCCCGCCTCGTGCGCTGCGACCGCCGCTCGGAGGCCGGCACCGCCGGCGCCGACTACGATGACGTCGTGTTCGTACATATTACCAGAACTTCAGGTTCTTCTTGACCGCTTCACGCTTGAGCTCCTGAATGTGCTCGGTGAGCGGGATGTCCTTCGGGCACACCACTGTACAGGAGAACTGGGTCTGACAGCGCCAGACGCCGTGTTCCTGCTCGAGGATGCGCAGTCGGTGCTCCTTAATCTCCTCGTCCTCGCGGTCGTCCATCGCGAACTTGTAGGCCTTGTTGATGGCCGCGGGACCGAGGTACTGGTTGTCACCGGCGGCGATGTTACACGAGGACATGCACGCGGCACACCAGATGCACCGGCTGGACATCTTGATCTTCTCGCGGTTCTCGCGAGTCTGGCGTTGCTCCTCGAGGTCGCCGTCTGGCAGGTCCTCCTGCTGGAAGTACGGCTCGACGGCGTGCATCTGCTCGTAGAAGTGTTCCATCTCGACGACCAGGTCCTTGACGACCTCTTGATGGGGGAGGGGTTCGACGCGAACCGGCTGCTCGAGCGCCGAAATTTGGGTCTTACACCCGAGGCGCTGGCGGCCATTGACGAAGAAGGCGTCCGAGCCACAGACCGCCTGGCGACAGGAGTGGCGGAACGTGAGCGAGGAGTCGAACTCGTCGCGTGCGTAGATGAGCGCGTCGAGGACGGTCATCCCCTTCGTGAAGGGGACGTGAAAGTCGTCGAAGCGCGGTTCCTGCTTGGCCTCGACTTCGGGGTCGTACCGGAACACCTTGAGGTGGACGGAGTCCTCCTCGAAGTCTTCGGTCTCGGCGGCTCGCTCGCGGTCGACTCGCGCAGAATCCTTGCGCTGGAGTCGCTGTTGTTGTGGTGAGGTCAGGCCGCTCATCTCCTGGTCGGCCGGTACCTCCTGCGTCTCCGGTTCGTCCGGTTCGCTCTGTTGCTCTTGTTGTTGCGTACTCATGTTACATGAACCCCTGCATGACGAGTGCGACCCAGATTCCCTGGGCGATCAGTGCGCCCCCGGCGATCACGAGGATCGCGAGGACGACTTTCTTCGACGTGCCGGTCAGTCCCTGATTGACCAGCGCGTTGTAGACGCCGTTGACGCCGTGGAACGTGGCCGTGATCAGGAACAGGACCATCGTGAGGAAGTAGCCGACGTTCTGCATACGCTGTTGGGTGCCGGCGAACTCGATCTCCCACGCGTGGTTGACGAAGTGTAAGAGGAAGAAGTGAAAGGCTAACACGACGATCAGGAACGCCGCTGTGACGCGCTGGAGGAACCACGCGGTCCCACCCGGCGCGAACGAGGAGTAGCGTTCGGCCATTAGAAGCCCACCTCCGTCATGAACGTCGGGACGCTCGCGACTGTAATCGCGCCCGTGAGGAGCAAAGAGAGGTAGAACGTCTTGTCCTGGGCCTCGAGGCCGACGTTCAGGTCGACCATCAGCAGGCGGATCCCGTTGAGGATGTGGAAGACGGCGACCGCCAGCAGGCCGACCTCGAGCAGTCGGACGAGGAACAGTGCTTCGAGTCCCTGGAGGGTGGTGTTGTACGCTTGTTCTCCCGAGATGGCGCTACTCAACACCGCGATGTGGGTAAACAGGTAGCCGATCAGGATCCACCCGGTGAACTTGTGGAAGATCCACGCCCACATCCCGGCCGAGAACTCCTTCCAGCGACCGAAGTCCTCGATGAGGCCGCGATTGTAAGACTGACTCATGCGCTCATCTCGAGGGTTGGACCCTGGGGCTATAGAAGTTACTTTTATCCTGCCGCGTCGCCCGCCGCGAGCGATGGGTCGCCTGGCACCGTTCGTGCCGGTTCGATCGAGATGCTGAATACGTTCGGGTGCTCTCGAGAGGTCGAATACGTTCGGGTGCGCCCGAGCGGCGGCTACTCGAGGGTCTCCAGGAACGGGTCCTGTCGTTCGATTTCGCGCTCGAGGGCGTGCAAGATGGTGTCGTCCAGTTTGACGAGGTGACACAGCGGATTACCGGGGTAGACCACCGGATTCTCGAGGACGCCAACGAGCAGGCCCGTGAACGGCGCTTCGACCGTAACGATGACGTCTTCTTCCTTGAACGGGTTCGTGATCGCACAGATGGTCTCCCCTTCCCGGACGAGGTCGCCGCTCGAGTGTTTCATGTCGACGATGCCGCCGGCGTCGGCCCGGAGCCAGGTCTTCTCGCCCGCGTCGTCGATGATCACGCGCCAGCCGGGCCAGTGGACCGAAGAGTGGGGGTGGAGGCCGAACTCCGCGAGCACGCTCGCAACGCCCGTCAGCGACCGGTCGATGAGGCGTCGCTGGAAGCGGTGAGCCTCCCCCATTTCGACCGTGATCGTCGGAACCCCGGCGTCGGTCGCCTCCCGACGGAGGGTGCCGGACGGCCCCTGGCCGGCGATGATGACGTTCGAACTGAACGCCTTCGCGAGCCGTTCGACGTCGGCGTCGTCGATATTCGCCCGCACGTGGAGCATGTTCGTTCGCCCGCGGGTCGAGGTGTGAAAGTCGATGCCGAGGTCGCAGGGCTCGATGAAGTTCGTGAAGATCCGGTGAGCCATCCGCCGCGCGCTGGTGCTGTCCTCCCGGCCGGGAAACGACCGGTTCAGGTCCCGGTCGTAGATCGGCAGGTACCGCTCTTGTGCCAGGAAGCCGGGGACGTTCATCACGGGGAGACAGATCAGCGTGCCGTGGAGGTCGGCGTGGTCCCAGTCGTGGGCCACCTCGCGGACGACCTCGATGCCGTTCAGTTCGTCGCCGTGGGCCGCCGCCGACAGGAAGACCGTCGGTCCCGGGTGGATGCCGTTGATGACCGTCACGGGGATGCGAACCGGGTCGCCGAGGTAGGTCTCGCTGATTCCGTATCGAATGTTCGCCGACTCACCCGGGTCGACGCGCCCACCGTTGTAGGTGAACACGTCCTCGCCGGGCCCGCCATCGGCCGAACTCGAGTCGGCGCGATCCTCGCTCATAGTCGGCAAGAAGAGGGGGATCGGTATAACTGGTGTGACCTACTCCCGCCCGCGACGGTCACGCCTGATGATTCCCCCTCTCCATACTCTCGGTGTCGAGCCGTTCACAACACCTTCGCGCGCCGTCACTCGAGCAAGAAGTTTTCATGGAGGCCGTGGTAGCGGCGGGTATGGACCTACGCGAAGCCACGTCCGCAGACAGCGAGAGAATCCGGTCGGTCGCACAGCGCTCGCTCGCCGAGTCCTACACCCACTTCCTGGACGACGAAACTATCGACGAGGCCGTCGGGAACTGGTATGGCGACCTCGAGGACGCGGTCGAACGCGAACACGCGGTGTATATCATTGCGGAGGACGACGGCGAAACCGTGGGGTTCTCCCAGAGCGAACTCGTCGGCGAGAGCCACGGCGTTGGGCGCATCGAGTGGATCCACGTCGATCCGGACCACCGCGGGAGCGGAATCGGCCCGCGGCTCCTGGCTCGCACGCGCGAGACCCTCCTCGACGCCGGGGCGGACCAGATTCAGAGCGTCGTCCTCGAGGCGAACGAGGCCGGCAACGAGTTCTACGACACCCACGGATTCGATCGAGTGGGCTCCCGCGAACTCGAGGTCGGGGACGAGACCCACGCCGAGAACGTCTACGTCGAGAGCGACCACGGCGACGATGCCTGGCGTGCACTCGAGACGATCGAGGACGACGGGCAGACGCGCTACGTGAGCTACGGGGAGCCTGCGCGCGGGTCGAAGGCGCCCTTCTACACGGTGTACGCGAACGAGGCGGCGAGCAAGCGATACGGCTGGTTCTGTGGCAACTGTGACTCGCTGGACAATGCGATGGATTCGATGGGACGGATTATCTGTAACAGCTGTGACAACCGGCGGAAGGCGACGCGCTGGGACGCGTCGTACCTCTGATCGAGTCTGCGTTTTCGGTTTCGTTCTGGCTCGAGTGCAGTCTTCTGTATCCCCGCAACCGACCGCCGAGTATTCCAGCCACCGGCCGCCGTCTTTCACCCAAACGAGACGGCCCGTTCGCGACTCCACGCTCCTCTCGAGGTCGGTTACCCTTCAGCCTGTCCCTCGTTCGAGAACAGCGAATCGAGCACTTTCCGTTCTGCCTTTCGGAGGTGCTGATGGAACGTCGGGGGCGCCACGTCCAGTGACGCCGCGACGTCTTCGCCCGACGATTCGCGCGGCCACTCGAAGTAACCCGCCTGGTAGGCGGCGACCAGGGCGGCGCGCTGTCGGTCGGTGAGGTCCGCAACGAGACGGCGCTGGATACGCTGTGGGTCGTCGTGCGGTCGAGTAATCTGTCGCCTTCTAACCATTTCGACGTTCGGGTAGGCCGCCTCGACGACGTCGATCACCTGGCGCACGTCGACGGTCGGGGCGAGGTGGATTGTCATCCGAAAGTCGCCGTCTTCGATGACGACCCCCTCGATGACGCCGCCGAGGGAGGCGACGACCGAGAGCACCGGTGGGCTGGACAGGCGGAGCACGAATCCCGTCGGAGAGCCAGCCGAGCGGAAGGTTACGTCGTTCCAGTGGGGGATGACTTCGACGAGACCAGTCACCGCGTCGACCGCATCCGGCGTCGCGGTGCCGTAGACGAGGTACTCGTCGTCTTCGATCTGAACCGCCTGATCGAGTGTGATCGTTCCCGCCGTTTCGACGGACACATCGACCGTCGAGAAGAAGTCCTGAATCCGGAACTCGAGTTCGACGAGTTCGTCGCTCATGAGGGCCTGTTTCCGATCGGCAGCGGCAATCGCGTGACCGACGATTTCGCCGAGTTGGCCGATCAGCGCGCACTCCTGGCCCTCGAACGCGTTCGCCCGCTCCGCGTAGACGTTCAGGACGCCGTACACCGTTCCCTCGTGAACGATTGGGACGGCCGCCGACGAGCGGAAACCGTAGGGCTCGACGCGGTCACGCCAGGGCTCGTAACGAGCGTCGGCATCGATGTCGTGCGTCGTCTGAACCTCGCCCGTTCGAAGGGCCCGGCCGGTGGGCCCCTCGCTCCGGTCGTCGTCGGCATCGACGGTGATCGTGACGCCGTCGAGGTACCCGTCGACGCCGGCTTCGGTCCGCAGGTTCACCGTCTGGGTGGTGTCGACGTCGCCGATCCAGGCGAACAGGTACGAGTCGGATTCGGCGAGGCGCTCACAGACCGTCGCCTCGATCTCTTCTCGCCTGGATTGGTCGATGACGGCGTCGGTGATCTCCCTGACGACCTCGTTGAGGCTGTTCAGGGCCGCGAGTTGCTCGTGCTGGCGCGTGAGCGCACGTTCCTTGTTCACCCGCTCGTAGGCCGCCTCGGCGTTCGTCGCCAGCAACGTCACCAGCTGGCGGGTACTCGCGTCGAGCCCGTCGACCTCTCGCGAGCCGACGATGAGCAGCCCCTCCGATCCCAGCGGGACGAAGAGACCGGCACGCATCTCGGTTGCTTCGGGTGAAACCTGCCGGTGGGGCGACTCGAGGACGTTCTCGTAGTACCGGTTCTCGCCGCAATCGAACACGTGACCCGCGAGGCTCCGCTCGTCGAGGGCAACGACCGGGAAGTTATCACGCATGAACCCGGACTCGGTGGAGGAGGCTCCGGGAACGAGTCGGTCGTCGTCGTAGTCGTAGACCACGATGCCGGGGAGATCGAGGACCTCCTGGGCCGTCTCGACCAGGATTTCGCCGATGGCTGACGCCGTGTCGGCCGTCAGGAATCCGCGCGAAGACTCGTAGAGCGCCCGGAGTCGCTCCTCGTATCGCTTTCGTTCGGTGATTTCCTGGGACATCGCCGTCGCGGCGAAGACGTCGCCGTCGTCGTCTCGAACCGGGACGAAGTGGAACTGGTAGACTCTGTCGTCTACCGTCTCCTCGAACGTCGAGGGCTCGCCGTCGAGCGCCGCCTCGTAGCGAGGGACGACGACATCGGCGAGGTTCCGCGGGAGCACTTCCTCGACCGGGCTACCCTCGAGGTCGGTCCTCGTCACGCCCGACTCCCCCTCCGGCGTGCCGCCGAAGGTGGTGTAGCGCAGGTTCTCGTCGACGAGGGCGACGGCCCCGCTGGGGAAGTGCTCGACGATCGTTCGATGGCGACGCCTCACCTCCTCAAGTTCCCGTTCGCGCTCGACGCGCTCGCTAACGTCGCGAACGATGCCGACTCGGCCCGTCTCCCCGTCGTCGAACTCGAAGCGATCGAACCGACTCTCGACGACGAACGACGTTCCATCGGCTCGACACAATTCTTCCTCCAGAGCGGCGACGTCCAGGCTCCCGGACTCGAGTTCGACCTGTTTCTCGTTCGCGACGTCGACGGACACCGCCTCGAACACCGTCTCCGCGTGCGCGCCGATGAGTTCTTCCCGATCGTATCCCGTCAGGGACGCGAATCCGTCGTTCACCATCGTGAACCGGCGGTCGCTGTCGAGGACGTAGATGCCGTCGTCGATCGTTTCGACGATTCGTTCGTACTGTTCGAGTTCCCGTTCTCGCTCCCTTTGTTTGCTGTCCGAGACGTCCTTGCCGGCGACGACGACCCGCTCGACGCTCCCGCCCTCACCGAATATCGGCGCCGCCGTGAGAGAAACCCATCGACGATTCTCGCCCGAGCCGTCGTAGCGGACGAGTCGATTGGTGATCGTTTCGCCGGTTTCGATCACGCGTGAAATCGGGTGATCCGCTGCCGAGAGTGGGTCCCCGTCGGGCTCGTAGACAGCCAAATCCTCGACGGACAATTCCGAGACGTCCCCTTCGTCGATTCCCAGACGGTCTCTCACCCGGGAGTTGATTCGCTCGACGGACCCGTCGGCTCCCGCGACCACGAGTCCGACCGGCGCGGTCTCGAGAAGTCGTTCGGTGAGGTCGCGTTCCTCGCGAAGCTGGCGCACCCGATCGCGGCGTTCGCGCTCCGATCGCTTCCGGTCGGTGACGTCGTAGTAGAGTTCGACCCGCCCGCCGGCATACTCGCCGGACTCGATCGGTTTGCTCCGATGTTCGAGCCAGCGTTCCTCGCGGCCGTCGGCCGCCTCCACCCGGCACTCGAAGCGTTCGGCATACGTGTTTTCGTCGTACGTCGCCAGGACCGTCTCTGCGAACGCCGCCGAATCCGCGACGGTCGACGCGATACGTTCGTCGACGAGACGCCGTTTGTCACTGCCGACGACTCGCTTCCGGTCGAGGCCGAAGTAGCGTTCCGTCGCGGCGTTGACCCAGGCGACGTCGAAGGCCTCGTCGAGAACGAAGACGCCGACCTCGATCTCGGCGAGCGCGTCGGTTACCAGCGACTCCGCGACGGCCGGCCAATCCGGAGCCGTCGCGCTGACGTTTTCGGATGGTCGAGACGGTCGCCACCACACGCGTGCGTTGGCGCCGACTTTCTTCGTCTCGAGTCGACCCTGTTCGGCGAGTCGCTCCAGTCGGGCGTAGGTGCTCCGCCGACCGAGTTCGATCGCCGTGGCGACCTCGGGCGTCGTCCGAGGTTCTCCTGCACCGTCGAAGACGGCGAGGGTTTCCCGGAGGGCGGGTGTCAGCAGTTCCGAGGGCATAGCCCGTATACCAGACACTCGGGCATCAACGTTCCGTCGACGGAGTCTTCCCTCGTTCAAACATCTAACAATTTTCCGCCGACTCCGGCACGACTTCTTTTAGCCAACCGGAGGCGAACGCGTCAGATCGATTACGTCACGAGGCCGGCAGATACCTAACCACTTCTAGTATGCCCTTACAGGGGTCGACGCGCTCTACCCGTACGTGCTGGCAATCACCAGCCGACCGGTGTAAATCAATGTTTTCCCCATCAAACACCGAGATGGACGAACGCTCGGACGGAGTCGAACTCAGCACCAGTGATCGCCATCGTTTGCTCGCCGCCGACCGTCGTCGACTGGCGCTAGACGTTCTCACCGAGACTTCTGAGACGGTCTCACTCGAGGAACTGGCCCGCAAGGTCGCTGCCCGCGAGGACGACCGCGAAGCCCAGGACGAGGCGAGCGTCGACCACAACGAGATAGAAATCTCCCTCCACCACCATCACCTCCCCAAGATGGCCAATATGCACGTGCTCGAGTACGATCCTGAGACGAACGTGATTCGGCCATCGGGGATTTCGCTCGACGTCGTCCGTCCTGGCGACGTCGACCTCGAGTAATCGATCCTCGTTCTCGGGTTCTCGCGACGATCGGTCGCCGGATAGTCGTCGCGCTCGTCGGCGTCGCCGCGTAGGGTCCGCTTACTGGCCACTGCTCGAGTTCGAACGTCGGTTTCGAGCCTCCCACTGACGGCGAAAGGCGTTGCTCGAATCCCCCGGCGGTAGCCCGCTCGTTCGAGGGCGAACGGTCCGCATTACAAACCACTATTCAGGCATTGGACTCGAGCAACCGGTGGGTTCGACGCCGACTGTCGACCACTGGGCCGCCTCGTGTCGGTGACCGTCGACCGCTACAAACCGAAATCGACCAGTCGGACGGACGACGGTCGCCTCGCGACGCCGCCGTCTGCCCGCTGTCACGACTCACACATCGCCTCCCACCCACTGCTACGACCCACACATTGCCTCCATCCACTGCTACGACACCCATACAATGAGTTCACGCACGCTGAATCACATCGTCCGCGGCTTCAAGGCTATGCTCGTCGCTCGAGCGATCTACATGGCCTCGAGCGCGGTATTGATGGTCGTTCTGGCGCGGTTCCTCCTCGATCCCGACAGCTACGGCACGCTGTTCTGGGCGATCGGCGTACTGAGTGTCGTCCAGTTGATCGCCGGCGGCGGCCTCGGGAAGTCCGCCGCGCGCTACCTCGCCGAGTATCGAGAGAAAGCCCCCGACCAGATCCCTCGCGTTCTCGAGTTGACCGTCGCCGTGCAAGTGCTCTGCATCGCGGCCGTCTCGGTCATCCTGCTCGTTGGCCACGATCGGATCGCCGCGATGCTCGGCGACGGGGCCGTCGCGCCGTTTCTCGCCGCCGGAGCCGTTTACGTCCTGGCCATGTCGTTTCACGGCCTCGCCATCATCACATTCCAGGGGTTCAACATGCTCGGGTACAGCGCCGCCGTCCAGGCGATCGGTGGCGTCTCGCGGCTCCTGTTCGCCGTCGCGTTCGTCGTCGCCGGCTTCGGCGCGCTCGGGGCCTTCTTCGGCTACGTCGTCGGCTACGCCGTCGCCGCCGTCTTCGGGATCACCGTCCTCTACCTCCAGTGTTATCGCGTCTTCGACCGAGCATCGTCGTTCGAACCGGGCCTCCCCCGCCGAGTGCTCGAGTACAGCGTTCCCCTCACCGCGACCCGGGGGGCGAACGTCATCGACAAACAGATCGACATCGTCCTCGTTGGATTCTTCCTTAACCCGGTAGCGGTCGCCTTCTACACCCTCGCGAAGCAGGTCGTCGACTTCGTCCTCGCGCCAGCGGATTCCCTCGGGTTCACCATCTCGCCCAATTTTGGCGAACAGAAGGCCGCTGGCGACATCGAGTACGCCCGAACGCTCTACGAAACGGCGCTGACGAACACGCTGTTGCTCTACGTCCCCGCAGCAGTCGGCCTGGCCATCGTCGCCGACCCGTTCGTGACCCTCGTCTTCGGCGGCGAGTACGCCGGGGCCGTCCCCGTGTTGCAGGTGCTCTGCGTCTTCGTCGTCCTGCAGGCGATCACGAACCTCACGAGCGACAGCTTAGATTACCTCGGACGCGCTCGCGCTCGAGCGATGGCCAAAGGCGGAACCGCCCTCGCCAACTTCGGGCTCAACGTCGTCCTGATCCCGACCATCGGCGTCGTCGGCGCAGCCATCGCGACGGTCGCCACCCACTCGATTTACGTCGGTGTGAACCTCTACGTCGTCCACGCCGAACTCTCCTTGCGCCTCGAGGAACTCGCGGCGACGGTCGGGAAAATCGTCGCCATCACCGGTGTGATGGGGCTGCTGGTCGTCGTCCTCGCCCCCTTCATCTCGAGCCTGGGCATGCTGTTCGCGAGTATCGCCGTCGGCGTGGTCGTCTGGGCCGGACTCGCCTTCGCCAGCGGGTTGATCGACCCGCAGGACGTGCGGACGGTGCTGGGCTCGGGGAGCGACGTCTGACTAGAGAACTCGTGGCGGTGCTTTAAGCGGGTCAGACCCGCGGCTCGAGCAACTCCTCTTCGTCCTCGATCTGACGGTTGTGCAGCGCCTGCCCGCTCGAGCGATCGAACAGGTGAATCGCCGACTCCGGGAGCCGCGCCGCGTACCGCTCGCCGTCGCGCACGAGGCGCATCCCCTCGGTGATCGCGTTGATCGACAGGTCGGTCCCCGCGAACGTCGCCAGCAGGTTGTTCTCGTTGCCCATCGGCTCGACGACGTCGACCTCGACCGGGAAGTCGTGAACGCTGCCGCCCGACTCGAGCAGTTCGACGTCCTCCGGACGAATCCCGAGGACGAGTTCGGTCGCGTCGCCGAGGTCCTCGCGGACCGTCGACGAGAGTGGGTACTCGAGGGAGGTTCCCTCCAGCAGGAGTCGCTCGCCCTCGAGCGTCACGTCGAAGAAGTTCATCGCCGGCTCCCCGATGAAGCCCGCGACGAAGAGGTTCTTCGGGCGGTGATAGCACTCGAGGGGCGTCGCGACCTGCTGGAGTTTCCCGTCGTCCAGGATTGCGATTCGATCGCCCATCGTCATCGCTTCGGTCTGGTCGTGGGTGACGTAGACCGTCGTCACGCCCAGGTCGTTTTGCAGGCGCTGGAGTTCCATGCGCATTCCCGACCGAAGTTTGGCGTCGAGATTCGAGAGCGGTTCGTCCATCAGGAAGACGGCAGGATCGCGAACGATCGCTCGGCCCAGCGCGACGCGCTGTTGTTGCCCGCCGGAAAGTTCGCTAGGTTTGCGATCGAGCAGGTCGGCGATCTCGAGCAGTTCCGCGGTCTCCTCGACGGCGGCGTTCATCGTATCCTTGTCGAGGTCGGTGGACTCCTCGAGACCGAAGCGCATGTTCTCCCGGACGGTCATGTGCGGGTACAGCGCGTAGCTCTGGAACACCATCGCGATGTCCCGCTGCTGGGCTGGAACGTGGTTGATGCGTTCGCCGTCGATCGAAATCGCGCCGTCGGAGACGGTCTCGAGGCCGGCGATCATCCGGAGCGTGGTGGATTTCCCGCAGCCGGATGGGCCGACGAGGACGAGGAACTCGCCGTCGTCGATGTCGATCGAGACGTCGTCGACCGCGACGATCACGTCGTCGCCGTCGTCGAAGCGTTTCGTTACGGTGTCGAGTGTGAGGTTGGCCATTGTTGGTGTTGGTGTGCTGGTGTGCCAGGTGTGGTCGGTTACGATGCCCCCGTGATTCCCTGCGCGAACTGGCGGCCGAAGACCACGTAGATGAGAATCGTCGGCAACGCGGCGATGAACGCGCCGGCCATCTGGATGTTGTACTCCTGGGCCAGCGATCCCTGCAGTTCGTTCAACGACTGCGTGACGACGTAGTTCGAGCGCGAACTGACGAGGACGAGCGCGAACAGCAGGTCGTTCCAGACCTGGGTGAACTGGTAGATGAGCGTCACCGCGAACATCGGCAGCGACAGCGGAAACACGATCCGCTTGTAGATGCCGAACGCGTTCGCGCCATCAATCTTCGCCGCTTCGATCATATCGTCGTCCATCCCCTTGTAGTACGATCGAAACAGGATCGTACAGATCGGAATCCCGTAAGCGGTGTGCGTGATCGTCAGTTCGATCAGGTCCGCCCGCTCGGCGAGGAAGGGCGCGAACGAGAGCAGGTCGGTGAGGCCGACCATCGACCAGAACTGCCGGAGCGGCACCAGTACGGACTGATACGGCAGGAAGACCCCCGCGAGGAAGATTACGAGGACGCCGACCTGGCCGCGCCAGGACAGCTTCGTCAGGCCGTACGCCGCGAGACTGCCGAACAGCGCCGACAGGACCGTCGCCGGAACGACGAACGTGACGCTGTTGAGGAGTCCGCCCTGCAATCGGCCGAACGCCTCCTGCCACGGCGCGAGGGTGAACCACTCGGGCGTCGGCGGGATCAGCGGCGTCGTCTGGACGAACCCGGCGTCGGTTTTGAACGCGGTCGTCACCCCGCCCCACAGCGGTGAGAGGTAGAACGCGATCAAGCCGACCAGGATCACGTAGAGCGCGATTCGCTGGGTGTCGAGGCGCTCGAGCGTTCCGGCGGGCGTTTCGTCGGCCGTTTCGGATTCGGCGTGTGCCATTACAGATCACCTCGCTTGTACTGCAGATACAGGTACGGACCGACGACCGTCAGCGCCAGCAGGAAGAGGACGGTCGCGACGGCCGCGCCGTACGCCCACTGAGTCCGCGAGAAGGCCACCCGGAACATCATCACTGCGAGGATGTCCGCGGATCGACCGGGGTTGTCCCCGAACATGACGTAGATGAAGTCGAACGCTTTCAGCGCGAACACCATCAGCACGACTGCCGCCGACGTGGTCGCCGCGCTCAACTGGGGGACGATGACGCGTAAGTACATGCGAAACGTACTGGCCCCGTCGACTTTCGCGGCCTCGTAGTGGGCGTCCGGAATCGCCCGGAGCCCGGCCAGGTAGACGACCATCGCGTAGCCGCTGAACTGCCAGGTCAGCGCGAAGATGATCGCCCAGAGCCTGGTATCGGGGTTACCGATCCAGTTTCTCGTCAGGAAATCGAGCCCGAGCCCCCGGAGGAAAACGTTGATCGTCCCCGTCGTCGGGTTGTACATCCACGCCCAAAAGATGGCCGTGACGACGAACGACAGCGCCATCGGCAGCAGGTAAATCGTCCGGAACGTGTTCTCGAAGCGGATGTTCTGGTCGACGAGAATTGCCAACACGAGCCCGATCGCGAGTGAAACGCCCGTAAACGCGACCAGCAGGACGACCGTGTTCCGAAACGCCGCCCTGAACGACTTATCGTCCGGCATCTGGCGGTACATATCGAGCGACAGGTCCGTGTAATCGGGCCCCAGCAGACTGCTCCAGTCGGTAAGCGAGATGAGCAGGTTCCAGCTGATCGCCCCGTAGACGAACAGGCCCATCAGTAGCGCCGGCGGGAGCCAGAACGGGATCGCCTGCACGGCCTCGCTGTGACGGAGTCGGGTCCAGCGACTGGTGCGCCTGCTTGTGGTTGCACTCGTGCTCGCGCTCGAGGCGCCGCCGTCGGTTCGGACGGGTCGCTCGTCGGTTCGTTCCTCTTCGGAACCCGCTCCACGAGGCCCGCGAGCGAGACGCGTCAGTGTTCGACGTATGTCAAAGTCCATGAACTAGGTTCAGCGAGTTCTCAGAAGATGTCGATCAGTTCCTGGGTCGTCTCGTCCGGGTCCCAGTTGTCGGTGAAGACCGCGAACGCCTCCTGGACCTCACTCGCCTGGGCCGGCTGGAGCCCGCTCCCGTGAGCGATCGACGTGATCTGTTCGTCGGAATCCTCGAAGTCGGACATCTGGTCCTGCAGAAACGGCGGGAACTCGTCGGTCGGCACGTCGGTTCGCGGCGGGATCGACCCCTTCGGGGGGTTGAACCGCTCCTGGGCGTCGGCCGTCGAACAGTACTCGATCCACGCCTCGGTCGCGTCTGGCGTGGGATTGTTCGCCGGCATGACGAACGAGTCCATCACGAGCGTGTAGACGCCCTCGGTGCCGGGGAAGGCGGCGTAGTCCCACCCTTCGCCGTACTCGAAGTCCTCGGCGGTCTGGTACTCGCCGGCCGCCCAGTCGCCGTTGTGGTGGAACGCCGCATCGCCGGTGATCACGGCGTTGTTGGCCTCGTCCCACGAGACCGTGCCTGCGTCTTCGTTGAAGTACTCGCTGTAATCGGCGACCAGTGACAGCGAGTCGTTGATTTCGCTCTCGAGGTCGGCCGCGTTGCCGTCGAGGAACTGCTGGAACGTGTCGACGCCGTGCTGGCCCGTGAAGACGACCTCCCATAGCTGAAGGGTTCCCCATGGTTCCTGGGTCTGCTGGGCCATGCCGACGTAGCCCGCGCTATCGACCGTCTCGAACGCCTCGAGTAGCCCCTCGGGGCCGTCGATGCTCTCGACGTCGACACCGGCGTCGTCGAGCACCTCGACGTTGTAGAAGATGTTGTTCAGTCGATGAATGTTGATTGGGACCGAGACGACGTCGCCGTCGATGGTGGCCGCCTCCACGACGCTGTCGAGGTAGGCGTCCTGGGCGCCGTCTTCGTACAGGTCGCCGACCGGCTCGAGCGCGTCGGCACTCGTGTACGTCCTGAGCGCCTCGCCAGGCCAGATCTGGAACGTTCCCGGCGGCTCCTCGTCGATCACGCGAGCCTGGATCGTCTGGTCGATCCCCGAGCCAGCGCCGCCGGGAGCCGGGTTAGGGCCGGCAGTGAAGTCCGTGCTCTCCTCGTATCCGTCCACGAGCGCGTTGAACGCCTCTTCCTCGCCGCCCGCGGTCCACCAGTGGACGATCTCGAGGTCGCCGTCGCCACCACCGTTCCCGTTCCCGTTCCCATTCCCGTTCCCAGTCGCGTTCCCGTTTCCATTACCCCCCTCGTCGTCCGCACAACCAGCGAGGGCAGCGGTACCGATCGCACCAGTCGTCACCAGATACCGTCGACGAGTAACTCCGTTCTGGTTTCCCATATCGACTGAAAATGGGTTCGTCATTATAATAAATGTGTGCATATTTCACTCGGTAGCGAGTTTATTTCGAGACAGGTGGCTCGAGTCGGGTGCGCGGCCGAATCGTCACGTGGCAACCCTGGTCTCGCAAGAGGTAAACCTCGGCGAACTCGACTCACGGGCATGGACGACGCCCTCGCGTATCCGCTCCGGGGCGATCACGCCGAGACGTCCCTGGTCGCCGCCTGGCTCTGCGTCCTCGTCCACGTGCTAGTCGTCCCCGTTCTCCCGCTCGTGGCGCTCCTTGGATACGTCGTTTCGGTGCTCGTCCTCGGTTCCGAGCGCGATCCGCCGCCGTTTCTCGAGCGCACCGTTCTTCGCCAGGCGCTGGGCGCCGCCGGAATCGCGATTGCCTACGGGGCGATTCCCCTCGTCCTCGCGCTTGGTACGATTCGCCTGCTCACCGAGACTGACGAGGTGCCGACCGGTGGCGGGACGTTCGCCGTCCTCGTGGGCTCGACGGCGGTGCTCGCGATTCTCGGAGTGACCGCCTACCTCCTGCCGATCGCCCTCGCGAACTACGGACGGGCCGGATCGATCCGCGCCGGGTTCGCGGATATCGTCTCGGTCGCCAGTCACGGCGCGTACTTCGTCGGCTGGGCCTCGGGGATCACACTCTTGCTCGTCGGACTCGCGCTCTCGAGCGCGCTGGTCTCTCGCGGCGGGGTCGCCCTCGTCGCCGGCACCCTGATCGGCGCCTACGCGGTGCTCGTCTCGAGTCGGCGAATCGGCCGCGGGTACGCTGCGGGTCGGCGGTAGTCGAGGCCTTCAACTGCTACCGAACGCCGGCGGATCCGCCTCGAGCGCCCGCATCGCGAGCCAGCAGTTCGTCAGTGGGTGGTAGCCCGGTTCGACTGCCGGCCCGCGGTTCGGACCGTCGCGCTCGTGGGCGCGCGTGAGTCGTGCGTACCAGTTGCCGTACTTCGGATTGATCAGGTGCTCGCGCGAGTACGCCCAGAGGCGATCGTACCACTCGGCGTACGCGTCGTCGAACCGGCTCAGCAACGCGCTCGCGCCGATGGCCTCGGTGTGCACCCAGCCGTACTTGTCCGCGACAATCGGCTCGCCGTCGTCCTGGACCGTGTAATAGAGCCCACCGTGCTCGTCGTCCCAGCCGAGGTCGACCGCGGCGTCAAACAGTTCTCTGGCGCGCTCGAGGAGCCAGCCCTCCGATCGATGTTCGGCGAGCAGCGCGAGTAACTTCGCCCACTCGGCGTGGTGCCCCGGCTGGTAGCCGGGGGGCCGGAACTGGTGGGTCGGCTGATCCTCATTG
Source organism: Saliphagus sp. GCM10025317 (assembly GCF_042663665.1). Lineage (NCBI taxonomy): Archaea > Methanobacteriati > Methanobacteriota > Halobacteria > Halobacteriales > Natrialbaceae > Saliphagus > Saliphagus sp. GCM10025317. Next base: position 841,642 of record NZ_JBHTAQ010000007.1, on the reverse strand, counting down.
TACGCGAAATCCGGTTCCCACGCCTCGTTGTAGTGCTCCCAGAGCAGGCCGTCGGTCGTGCTCGTCACCTCGCGGGTGAACCGATCGGCGACGGTGTACGCCCGCTCGAGGTATCGCTTCTCGCCGGTGGCCTCGTAGGCCGCGAGCAGCGCTTCACAGGCGTGCATATTTGCGTTCTGCCCGCGGTAGGGTGGGAGCGAGTCCCAGTCGGGCGCCGCTCGATCGGCGTACAACTCGTGTTCGGCCTCGTAGAACCGCTCCTCGAGCACGTCGAACGCGCGCTCGAGTTCCGCGCGGCCACCGGGGATGCCGGCCTGGTGGGCCCGCGCCCCGGCGAGCAGGACGAACGCGTGTCCGTAACAGTAGCGGGTACGGTCGGTCGCCTCGTAGCCGTCGAGGACCCAGTCGTACCCGCCGCACTCGTCGTCCCAGTGGATCGTCGAGAGGAACCGGAGGCCGTGCTCGGCAGCGTAGCGACACCAGTCCGGGCCGTTCTCGAGGACGCCCAGGCTGAAGTTGTGGACGCCGCGGGCCGCGGCGACGAGGTGTCTCGTCCGCGCGTCGTAGACGTAGCCGTCCCGCTCGTCGACCTGGGCGGCGTACCCGCCAATTCGGGTGTCGATCATCGCGGGATAGTAGAACTGCAAGACGTCCCGGAACTGGTGGAACAGGCCGGCTCGAGTACGGTAGACGTTCATGGCGGTGCCTACCGGGCACGGCGACATAGTGATTCGGTCTCGTGTCCTGGCGGTGTTCGAAAGAGGATAAAACGGTGAGGCGGATCGTTTCGTGCGTGCCGCTGTCAGTTAGTCTCGAACGACCATCGTGTCGGCCATCATATCCCCGAGACGCTGGTTGTCCTCCGACGAGACAATGAGGAGGATAGCAACGATGACCGCCAAAAGCGTCCCTGAACCGAGGAGCTTCGTGATATTCCGTATGATGGCCTCTCCAGGTGAACACCGCTCGCCGTGTCGATTGACCACTCGCAAACCAATAACCATCTTTCCGCCTGTTGCACCCCAATTTGCTTCAGTCCCCACGTAGTACACGGCACTTCCAACGATCCCGACGAAACCTGCCAGCGCTTCAGCCGATTCCGGGGATTCGGGCTGGAAGACGAATATCAGTGGGAGTAAGACTGCAAGCAGGAGCACGAACGTAATGAGACCATCGAGGAGCAATGCAAGACCGCGCTCGAGAACGCCTGCATAATTAAAGTTCTTTCGTCCCATAAGTGAATTCCAGAACGGTTCCATAAATAACTGTTGAACTTCCTAGACGGTGTTCGGATGAGGATTGAACGGGGAGGTAGAATGCTTTCCGAGTGCCGCTGTCGGAAAACGCTAGCCCCATCGGATCAATCGCCATCTCGAGGTCGATTTTGGGGAACGAAGAGCGACACCAGAGTGGCCGATGAAACCTAGTCACTAACTCCATCTCGGTGGGTTCTCGCTTTCGAGTACTATCTCGAAGATCCGATCAGTATCCGTGACCCTCCCGTTCGTCACTGCATCCGCTGGCTTTTTGCCCCTCCTCGGCGGCGATTCGCGTATGGAATTCGGCGTGCTGTCGACGGCCGGAATCGCTCAGAAGGCGCTGCTCCCGGCGATCGACTCGAGCGAGCACCGCGTCGGCGCCATCGCCTCCCGCGACGCCGAACGGGCCGAATCGGTCGCCGAGGAGTACGGAATCCCGCGGTCGTACGGCTCGTACGACGACCTCCTCGCCGATTCGGACCTGGACGCGGTGTACGTCCCCCTGCCCAACGCACTCCACGGCGAGTGGACGAAGCGGGCCGCCGATGCGGGCCTCCACGTCCTGTGTGAGAAACCGCTTGCCGTCGACGCCGGCGAAACGCGCGAGGTCGTTGCCCACTGCGACGACCAGGGCGTCGTCCTGATGGAGGCGTTCATGTACCGCTACCACCCGCGAACCGAGCGGGCGATCGAACTCGCACGGGAGGCGCTCGAAGACGTGCGTTCGGTCACCGCGTCGTTCACCTTCTCCCTGCGCGGCGACCCCGACGACGTCCGGCTGAATCCGGAGCTCGCCGGCGGGTCCCTGATGGACGTCGGCTGTTATCCCGTCTCCGCCGTCCGGCAGTTCCTCGGCGAACCCGACCGCGTTTACGCTCACGCTCACGACTCACGAGAGGTGGGCGTCGACACTGCCCTGACCGGCGTCCTCGAGTACAACGATGGTTCGACGGCGCGAATCGCCTCGGGGTTCGATACACCGAAACACCAGCGCTACCGCGTCGAGGCGACGAACGGCTGGATCGAGGTCGACGACGCCTTCGACGTGCCCAACGGCGTACTCGAACTCAAGTACGAGATTGACGGCGAGCGCGGCGTCGAGACGTTCGAACCGGTCGACCAGTACCGACTCGAGGTCGAGCACGTCGCCCGCTGCGTCGAGACGGGGACCCGGCCGCGAACCGACGGCGACGAAGCGATCGCGAACATGCGCGTGATCGACGCGTTGTACGAAAGTGCCGAGCGTGGAGAGCCGGTGTCCGTGGAGTGAGTCAGAGGCCGAGAAACGAAAACCGACGACAGGTCTGCCTCGAAACACCGCTGAAAGGAACGCCGAGTCGAAGCGAAACGCCGGTCAGACCGCGTACCCTTCGTTTCGCAGCGCGAGCTCGACCGCTTCGTTGAACTCCTTTCGCAAATCGTCTTCGAACCCCTCGATCCGTTTGTCCGATTTGGCCAGCTCGAGGCGGCGTTCGTCGCCACCTTCATCGACGTCGACGAGGCGGTACGATTGGGTGAATTTTCGGCTGTCGTTCCCATACGTGGTCACGGTCACGAGTTGCTCGTCCGACCGTCCGCCGTCCCGATCCGCCGTGCGGGGTTCCCCAACGTTTACTCGTTCAAAATCGGTGAGGTTCGTGGAGAGACTGCCGATCGCGAGTTTCTGTTCGAGCGACTCGCGATCCCATTCGCGTCGCTCATCCGTCTCTCGATCCGTCCCGATGACCGTCTCCGGTCCAATCGTATCTACCGTCCATTTTCTAAGGGAGTCGGATGCGAGTTCTTCTTCCGTTCGCGAGCGGGCGTCTCCTTCCTGAATCACGTCGCCCTCCTCGACGCGGATGTAGCGCGGATTCGCGGCTGGTACGTCGATAAAAACCTCGCCGGATTCCGTGCTAACCAGTGCTTCCACTCCCTCGATGGTACGCGATGCCAGATTTCGTTCGCTGACGTTAGACATGGTTTATGGTCACACACGTAATTGGCTTCAGATCTATCTAAGACTGCCGCCAAATTCATAATAAAATCGGAATAAAGACCGCTAATTGCGCATTTATTTCGGTTTATACCGCATATTTACCGACCGTGCGCGGACTTCGAAGCGATCGACGGTGGACGAGCGAAGCCGCGGCGGGCGATCGGTTTCAGGCCGCGTGCGGAAACCGCCGTCCCGAACGCCGCTGGTGGAGAGAGAACGATCCGCTCGAGTCGGCAATCAGGATTCGCTACAAAAAGTATAGTGTAAACTGCCGCTCGTCATCGCTGTACGGCCACTGCGTCGAACGCCATAGTAGCGGCTTCTCGGGCTACTGGTCGGCCGCGTCGTCGACGATCTCACGAACGAATTCGATCTCGTCCTCGATGATCGTGTGGCCCATCCCCTCGTAAATTCGTTCGGTGACGTCTGCTCCGAGTCCCTCGTAGACCTCGACGGACTCGTGCACCCGCTCGAGCGGGATGTGGGGGTCCTGGTCGCTACACCCGAAGAATGCTGGCGTGCCCTCGAGCGAGCCGTCATACTCTCGGGGGGTTCCCTCGGGACCGATCAGCCCGCCGGAGAAGGCGACGACGCCGCTGTACTCGCGGGCATTTCGGGCGGCGAACTCGCTGGCGAGACAGCCCCCCTGTGAGAAGCCGGCCAGGATCGTCCGTTCGACTGGGACCGACTCGTTCGCGGTCTCGAGCGTCGACTCGAGCAGGCCGAGCGCCGAGGTCAGGTACGGCTCGTTGGCCTCGATCGGGGCGAGAAACGACTGGGGATACCAGGTCCCGCGGGCGGCCTGGGGCGCGAGGTAGGCCACGTCGTCGCGGTCGAACTGGGCGGCCATCTCGAGCATTCCCGAGGCGCGGGCGCCGCGACCGTGGACCAGGATCATCGCGGCGCTGGCGTCCTCGAGGTCCGCGCCGGCACGTTCGACGGGTTGGTCGCCGTGCGGGTCGTCGCCGGCGTTAGGGGTCGGCGTTCCACTCATAGGTGAACGAACGGCCTCGAGCGTGAAAGGCGTTCTCGAGGCGGCGAATTGGGGTGCACTCGAGCGCGCCGTCGGACGGGCGTCCTCGGGATCGCATCGCGAGGCAGACCCCGTCGATCAGAACAACGACAGCTCGCCCGTCACCCGGTCGACCAGCTCCTCGTCGCCGGGGCCGACGGCCAGCGTCGTCACCGTCCCCGGCTCGAGCTGGGTGTGGCCCGCGTCGCGGACGACCGCGTTCGGCAGTCCCTCCTGGTCGGCAATCGCCGCGAGTTCGTGGAGTTCGCGCTCGCTCGAGCCCTTCAGCACGATCTTCTTCTGGCCGCCGTTCTTCCAGCGTCGGCGCGACCGATCGTCGGCCTTCTCGTAGGCCGACAGCGAGGCGTGTGCCACCTGCGCGGCGAGTTTTCCCGTTCCCATACCGATGTCCGTTCGGGCGACGATTGCCTGTTTCATGGGGACGACGAGGTGGACGACCGGTAAAATGCCCGCGGTTACGCTCGAGCTACAGGATGGCGACTGCGACACCTATTTGCGCACGGACTCGATACGATGGGGCATGAACGTGACGCGACGACACTTCGCCGCACTCGCCGCCGGGTCGGCGGTCGCCGGTGCTGGCTGTCTCGGTGGCGGTGATGCGGAGGGCGACGGGAACGGCGACGGCGACGGGAATGGAAACGACGGCGGCAACGGCAACGACAACGGCAACGGCAACGGCAACGGCGACGGGTCTGACTCCGGCGTCGACGAGGACGACCTTCTCGAGATACCCGTCATCGGCGACCCGGACGCAGACGTTACGGTCACCGTCTTCGAGGACTTCGGCTGCGGCCACTGCGCTATCTACCACACAGAGATCTTTCCGGACATCAAGGAAGCGTACGTCGACGCAGAGCAGATTCGATACGAACACCGAGACTTTCCCATCCCCGTCCAGGAGGAGTGGTCCTACGCCGTCGCGAGCGCGGCCCGCTCGGTCCAGGATCAGGAGGGCAACGAGGCGTTCTTCGAGTTCACCGGCGAAATCCTCACCCACTGGGAGGACGGGTACTCCTACGACCTCATCGAACAGGTCGCGGGCGACCTCGGCTTCGACGCCGAGCAGGTTCGGGCGGACGCCGAGGACGTGACCTACCGGGACGGCCTCGAGGCCGAGCGCGCCTACGGCATGGAGCAAGGTATCAATGAAACCCCATGGATCGTCGTCGACGGCGAGCGAGTAGAGCCCGACACGGCGGCGATCGTCGGCGCGATCGACGAGGCGCTCGCGGACGACTGACGCGTCGACTGCAGGATAGACACGGCTCTGGCTACCATCGCACCCGCGCCACCATCAGCCCCGCCACAAAACGCCTAAGGGCCAAACCAGAGCGCCCGCAGATCCGAACCATTTACCACGCCGCACGCGAGTCCCCGTACATGATCCTCTCGGACGCGGACATCCTCGACCGACTCGAGGCGGGCGACCTCGTGGTCGAACCGATCGACGACTACGACCTGCAGATCCAGCCGGCGAGCGTCGACCTCCGGCTGGGGAGTCGATTCCTCGAGTTCCAGCGTACGAACATCCCCTGCATCCACCCGAACGAGGAGCGCGAGGTCGACGACTACGTCACCGAGACCGTCGTCGAGGACGGCGAGGACTTCATCCTCCACCCCGGCGACTTCGTGCTGGGGACGACCCACGAGCGCGTCGAGATTCCGGCGGACCTGATCGCTCACGTCGAGGGCCGCTCTTCGCTGGGACGGCTTGCCGTGGTCGTCCACGCGACCGCGGGTCTGTGCGACCCCGGATATCGAGGGCAGATCACCCTCGAGCTGTCGAACCTCGGCAGTGCGCCGGTCGCCCTCTCGCCGGGGATGCGGATCTCAGAGCTCACCTTCACGGAGCTGAAGACGCCGGCGGATCGCCCCTACGGGAGCGAACGCGGCTCGAAGTACCAGGACCAGGACGGCCCGCAGGCCTCCCGAATCCAGCGCGACGACGAGTTCGGCGGCGATCAGCTCGACCGTCACGAGGAGTGAACCGCCTCGGGATCAAGCCACGAGGCTTCTTCCCGTAGACCGAGCCGCGCGCCTCGAGCGACGGGAGCCGCGAGCTACGAGAAGTACGGCCAGGACGATCCCCACAGTTATTGCACCCCGGCACCTAGGCCCGGGCAGATGAAATTCGTCGAAGAGATCGTCGTCGAGGAGTTCCTGCCGACGATCCGCTCACAGCTCGCGGGGGAGCTCCGCGAGCGGGGATTGACCCAGAGTGAGGTCGCCGAGGTCCTCGGCATCAGCCAGAGCGCCGTCTCGAAGTACGCCCACGGCGACGTGGCCACGAACGACCGCATCGCCGAGGACGACCGCGTCCAGGAACTCGTCACGCGACTCGGCGAGGGACTCTCGAGCGGCGATATGTCGCCGGTCCAGGCGCTCGTCGAAATCGAGGTACTCGTGCGCGACCTCGAGAGTCCCGGCGACCTGCTGGCGACGCTCCACGAGGAATCCGTCCCGCAACTGGCCGAACACGACGCGAGCTTTCGCGTCCACGACCCCGAGAGCGCCGTCCGCTCGAGCGAGCGGGTTCGATCCTCGCTCCGGCGCGGGCTGCGCATCCTCGAGAACGCGAGCGGGTTCGCCGGCCTGATCCCGGCGGTGGGGTCGAATCTCGTCGCCTGCGTCCCCGACGCCGAGGACGTCGACGACGTGGCGGGCGTCCCCGGACGAATCTTCGACGTCAAGGGGCGAGCGACGGTCCCCGGAGAGCCCGAGTTCGGCGTCTCCGAGCACGTGGCCACAGTGCTCCTCGCCGCGCGACGCCACGGCAGCGACGCAACGGCCGCGGTGAACGTCCGGTACGAGCCCGCGCTCTTGGACACACTGGCCGAACGCGGCCACGGCCTCGCGGAGTTCGACGAATCGGGCGACGTCGCCTCGAGCGTCGGGGCGGCCATCGAGGAGACGCCGGCGGCGACCGTCCTCTACCAGACCGGCGGCGAGGGCATCGAACCCCTCACCTACGTGCTAGGTCCGGACGCGGAGGCGGTCGCGAGGACGATCCGCGAGCTGGTCTGAATGGCAGACGAGGATGCACAGGCGTTCTACGGCCGCTGGTCGCGCCTGTACGACCTGCTGGCCACGCGAACGCCCGGCATCGTTACACTCAGGCGCCAAGCCGCCCTCGCTTGCCGACTCGAGCCGGGCGACACCGTGGTCGAGATGGGCTGTGGCACGGGCGCCAACCTGCCCTACCTGCGCGAGCAGGTCGGCCCCGGAGGCACCGTCGTCGGCCTCGACTTCACCCGGGGCGTGCTCGAGCGAGCGCGCGTAGCGACGGCCGAGTACGACAACGTTCACGTCGTCCGAGCAGATGCGACCCAGCCGCCGATCCCCGACGAAGACGGGGTCGACGCGATCCTCGCCACCTTCGTCGTCGGCATGCTCGACGAGCCGGCTCGAGCGGTCGACCAATGGTGTGACACGCTCGCGCCCGGGGGCCACCTCGTCCTCGTCAACGCCGGTCGGAGCGAGCACTGGTACGCACCGCCCGTCAACGCGCTCTTCGGGATCGTCGTCGCCCTGTCGACGCCACCGACGACGCGGCTTCGCTACGACCGCGACCTCTCGGGACAGCTCGATCGAAAGGTGCGAGACGCCCACGATCGGCTCCGGGTGCGGGCGAGTGCGGTCGCCCACGAGACCCACACTGGCGGCGTCGTGCGGCTAACGGGCGGGCGAATCGACTGATCCTCGAATCGACCCATTCCGTCGCTCGAGCGAGCCGTCAGCCCTCGAGCCCCTCGTACTCGACGATCCGCTGACGCAACGAGTCCGGCATCGGCGCCGACGAGCGCGTCTCGGCGTCGACGCACACGAGGGTCGTCTCCGCGGCCGCCGCACGAGTCCCGTCGGCGTAAATTTCGTAGTTCATCGTCCAGCTCGAGGTACCTAGCTCGGTGGTCCCCGTCGCAACGACGACGTCCTGGCCCATCGTGATCGACCGCTCGTAGGTGATCTCGAGGTTGGCGACGACGAACCCGTAGTCCTCGACCGCGAGCTCGGCGACGGCCTCGAGGTACGCGGCCCGGGCCGACTCGAGGTAGGTTACGTAGACGGCGTTGTTGACGTGGCTGAAGGTGTCGAGGTCGCGATAGCGGATCGGGACGTCGACGGTGAACGGGAGGTCGGTAGCGAGATTAGTCATTGGAGGTGACTCGTGCGCCGGCGATTTGTGCGCGTCGATTGGCGCACGAACCCCACGAACTTCCGTTAGAGTCAAACCGACCGGCGGAAAAGGAACGGGCATGAGCGAACAGGAAACGCGATCGATCCGGTGTCTCGTGGCGAAGGTCGGCCTCGACGGCCACGACCGCGGGGCCCACGTCATCGCTCGAGCGTTCCGCGACGCCGGCTTCGAGGTCATCTACTCCGGACTGCACAAGGCGCCCGCCGAAATCGTCCAGGCGGCCGTCCAGGAGGACGTCGACGTCCTCGGCATTTCGATCCTCTCGGGAGCCCACAAGACGCTGGTCCCGAAGATCATGGACGGCCTCGAGGAGTACGACGCCGCCGAGGACACCCTCGTCCTGGTCGGGGGCGTGATCCCCGAGGAGGACAAGGCGGCCCTGCGAGCGGAAGGCGTCGCCGCCGTCTTCGGACCCGGCACGTCGATCGAGGAGACCGTCGAGTTCGTCCGCGAGAACGCCCCCGAGCGATGAGCGGCGACGACGATCTGCTCGAGGACCTCCTGGTCGGAAAACATCGGGCGCTCGCGCGCGTCATCTCGAAGATCGAAAATCGGGCACCGGGCTACCGCGAACTGGTGTCCGACCTGTACGCCCACACCGGCAACGCCGAAATCGTCGGCATCACGGGCAGTCCGGGCGCAGGCAAGTCCACGCTAGTCGACAAACTGGCCGAGACCTACCGCGAGCGGGGCGAGACCGTCGGCGTGATCGCCATCGACCCCTCCTCGCCCTTCACCGGCGGGGCCGTGCTGGGCGACCGCATCCGCATGGCCTCGACGGTCGGCGACATGGACGTCTTCGTGCGCTCGATGAGCGCCCGGGGAACCCTCGGCGGACTTTCGACGGCGACCGCCGACGCCGTCAAGGCGATGGACGCCTTCGGCAAGGACCGGATCATCATCGAGACCGTCGGCGCCGGGCAAAACGAGATCGACATCGTTCGAACGGCCGATACGGTCGCGGTGCTCGTCCCGCCGGGCTCCGGCGACTCTATCCAGACGCTCAAGGCCGGCATCCTCGAGATCGCCGACGTCTTCGTCGTGAACAAGGCCGACCGGCCGGGAGCCGACAGGACGGTCCAGGAACTCCTCGAGATGATCGAACTGGGCGACGGTGGCGGCTTCTCGAGTTCGGGAGGCGGGCACCACGGTGTGGACGCGATGGGCGAGGGTGCCTCGAATTCTCACTCGAGCGAGGACGGCAGTGAGGGGGAACCACACGAAGCACACGAAGCACACGAGTCAGCCGAATCAGCCGAATCAGCCGAATCAGCCGAACCCGAGACCTGGGTCCCACCCGTCGTCGAAACCGTCGCCACCGACGGAACCGGCGTCGACGACCTGATCGAGGATCTGGAACACCACCGCCACTACCTCGAGCGCTCCGGGACCCTCGCCGAGCGCACTCGTCGACGCTACGGCGAGGAGATCCGAACCCTGCTCCGGGAGGACGTCCACGACCTGCTCCAGGGCGAACTCGAGCGCGCCGGCGGCGTCGACGCGCTCGCGGAGGCGGTCCGGACGGGTGAGACCGACCCGTACACGATCGCCGACGAGGCGCTCGCTTCGCTCGAGCGGTGCCTCGAGGAGTTGGAGGGAGAGCGCCTCGAGTCGGTCTCGCGGTAGATGTCGGCTCCCCTTCGATTTTTGAACGCGCGTGGAAGGGTTCTAGTAGGTGGCTCTCCGAGCGAAGCGTATGACCGCAGACGACGGTGACGCCAACGGTGAACTGTCGACTGACCCCGAGCAAGACGCCGACGCCGAACACATGGACGGCCTCGAGGTGACGGGCTGTACGCGCTGTGGCGACCTGGTCGAGTCGCGGAGTCAGATCGTCAACGGAGCCGGACCCGAGGACGCCGACCTCCTGTTCGTCGGGGAGGGGCCCGGCGCGACCGAGGACCGCGAAGGGGAGCCCTTCGTCGGCAGGAGCGGATCCGTTCTCGACGACCACCTCCGGGACGTGGGCCTCCTCCGGGAGGACGTCCGCATCACGAACTGCGTGCGCTGTCGGCCACCCGAGAACCGCGATCCCACGAAGGCGGAACTCGCGAACTGTCGGGGCTACCTCGAGACCGAAATCGCCCGACTCGATCCCGAGGTGATCGTCACGCTCGGCAAGGTGCCGAGCGAACACCTGCTTGAGCGGTCGGTCGCGGTGACGAAGGAAGCCGGAACCGTCGAGGACGCCCGTATCGGCGGAACCGCGAGACGCGTTCTGATCTGTCTCCACCCGGCCGCGACGCTGTACGACCGGAGCCAGACCGATACGTTCGCCGAGACGCTCGAGATGGCGGCCGAGTTGGCGGGGCTCGAGGGAAGCGAGGGAAGCGGGCAAGCACGACTCGACGGGTTCGACTAACCGTATCGACTGATGGATGCCGACGGTCGCGTTCACTCTCGCTTTCGCAGTCACTCGAGGTCTGATCGGTGATTTGTGTGCGTACAAACTCGTATTTCGTTCGGGCGAGTCACATTTCGTTCGAACGAGCAATACAGAAAACCGACAGAATATTTCAATATTCGTTTGTTTAATAATAGTGATCGGGACCCAAAATATCGGATAAACTCGGCGGGTTTGTGTACAAAGCGCGGCTCTATTGGGATACCGATGGATGAGTATGTAGACGACATAGAAACTCCTAAATGGTGGCGTTCATAGTGTCATCCATGTCCGATAAGACACGGTGGACAAACAAGCGGCGAACGTTCATCAAAGGTGCAGGTGTGACGGCGACGGCGGGACTGGCGGGTTGTCTGGGTGATCTGACTGGTGGGAGCGACGGTGACGACGAGAACACCGTCCGATTCGTGCTCAATCCGGCCGAATCCGACGTTTCGATCGAGGACCAGTACCAGCCGATGTTTGACTACCTCGAGTCGGAAACCGACGCGACGATCGACCCCGTGACGACCCAGTCGTACTCGGAAACGCTGACGGCGCTCCGCGACGATCAGGCCGATGTGGCCGACACGTCGCCCTCCGCAGCCGTCGCCGGAAAAGACGTGGCCGAAGTAATCGGGATCCGCGTCGCCTACGGCGCAGCCCAGTACTTCTCGACGATCACGACGACGCCCGACAGCGGCATCGAGGAGCTGGCGGACCTCGAGGGTGAGGTCGTCAACGCGGCCTCCCCCCTCTCCGTGAGCGGAACCCTCGTTCCCCTCACGATGCTCAAGGAAGCGGGTCTCGACACCGGCACCGCGCCCGACGGCGACCCGGTCGACTTCGAGATCGGGTACGACGATCACGCGACGGCCCGCAACCAGCTGATCAACCGGGACGAGGTCAAAGCGGCCCTCAGTGGAGCGTTCGTGTCTGCACCGTTGGTCCCCCAGGAGCAGTTCGACGAGTACGAACAATTCGCCGAAATTTCCGCCGAGTACGACGGTGCGGGCGAAGACATCGGCAACGAGGATGCCGACCCCAACGCCGAACTCAAGCTGCTGGCGGTCTCCGATCCCCTCCCGCGTGCGCCCCTGATGGTTCGCTCCGAGTGGGAATCGGACGTCCGCTCCGACGTCGAGGAGGCCATCCTCAACGTCACCGAGGAGGACCTCCAGCACGACGAGGGCTACGACGGAGAGCCGCTCTGGTTCACCGGCGTCCAGGAGGGTTCGATCAACGACTACGAACCGATCCAGACAGTCATGGACGAGCTCGGCCTCGAGTTCGAAGACCTTGAATAGTCCTGTCTGAAATACTCTTTAGAATCGTGCATGAGTGAGATAACAGTCGACGGGCTAACCAAAGTGTTCGGCGAGACGGTCGCATTAGACGACGTCTCGTTCGAGATCGCCGACGGTGAGTTCGTCATCGTACTCGGCATCTCTGGCTCGGGGAAATCGACGCTTCTACGCTGTATGAACGGGCTGACGACGCCGACCGAAGGGTCCGTCGCCATCGACGGGGAGGAGGTGACCGAACCGCGCAAGGACGTGGCCATGATATTTCAGCAACATAACATCATCGGCCAGATGACCGCGTACTCGAACGCCCTCACCGGGGCGCTGAATCGGTCGAACTACCTCGAGAGTCTGTTGCAGCTTCACGACAAAGAAGAGAAGATCCAGACGCTCGAGGCCCTCGACACGGTCGGCCTCCTCGATCACGCCCAGAAACGGGCTCGTCAGATGAGCGGCGGCCAGCAACAGCGCGTGGGTATCGCTCGTGCACTGGTGCAGAACCCACAGATCATGCTCGCCGACGAACCCGTCGCGAGCCTCGATCCCGGCAGTTCGCAGCAGGTTATGGGCTATCTGCGCCGGGCCGCCAAAGAGCGCGGACTGACGTCACTGATCAGCCTCCATCAGGTCAACCTCGCTCGGAAATTCGGAGAGCGCTTCATCGGCCTGCGAAACGGCCAGCTGGTCTTCGACGGCTACCGCGAGGACTTCACGATGGAGGTCATCGACGAAATCTACGGCGGCATCGACACCGAAGGGATGTTCGAGGCCTCCGAGTCGGCGAGCGCTAGGGACGACGGCCCGAGCGACGAGACCGATGGGGCGACGTCGCCGACCTCGGGTGAGTACGTATGAGTACGGATACCGGTACGGGAACGAAGACGGGCACCGAAACGGATTCCCGCGTCGTCGAACGTTTCGAGGCCATCAAGCGACGGCGCCGCGTCCGGTGGATCGGCTACGGGATCCTCGTCGGCGTCCTCGGATACCTGTTCCTGAGCGCACTCACCTCGGTCGAGTGGTTCTCCACTAACAAGCAGTACGGCACCTTCGCCCGGCGGGCGACGGACTTCTTCCCGTTCTTGCTGACCGAACCGCCGTTTTTCGACCCGAGCGGGTTCCTCGAGTACACGTCCTACATCCACGAGCGGAACCTCCTGTACGACAAGGAGCTGCTGGGCCAATACCCGAGCCCGTTCGGTGACCCGATCGGCTTCCTGCTCTCGATCCCGAGCCTCCTGCTCGCGATCTTCGTCTCCGAGGGCGGCCCGCTGCCCTTCTTTGGAGAAGCTGGCACGACGCTGTCGATGGCCGTCGCCGGAACGGTCATGGGATTCCCCTTCGCCCTGCTGTTCGGCATTCTCGGGAGCGAACGCGTCACGCCGTTCCCGTTCAACTTCATCTTCCGCGGGACAATGAGCACCATCCGGGCGATTCCCGCGCTCGTCTGGATTCTGATATTCATCCCGCTGGCGGGAATCGGTCCGGTCACCGCAACCATCGCCATCGCCGTCGACACCATTGGGAACCTCGGACGGCTGTTCGTCGACGAACTCGAGGAGATCGAGGACGGACCCATCGAGGCGATGAAGACCACGGGGGCGAGCCGTCGACAGACGATCACCTTCGGAATGTTGAGTCAGGTCCACACGCCGTTCATCGCGTGGACGCTCTACATCTTCGAGATCAACGTCCGCATCGCCGTCTCGCTCGGCATCGTCGGCGGTGGGGGACTTGGCCAAGTGCTCGAGGTCCAGATGGGACTGTTCGCCTATACGAACGCGATGGCGACCATCCTCGTCATCCTCGTGATGATCATCTCCGTCGAGATGTTCAGCCAGCGGATTCGCGCACGGCTCCGCGCCGACGACACCGAGCCGATGGGGCTGTGGGAACTGCTGAAGGGCTTCCCGAAGCGGATGGCCCGTTCGCTCGCGAAGTAAGCCGCCTCACTCACCAACCGCGGCCGTTCTTTCTCGAAGGGCAACGCACTTGCTCGCTCGTCGCCGACCCGTATGTATGACCAAGACCACGCTATCGTCCCCGGTGGAGAGCGAGGAGACCCTCGCCGACGTCGCCATCGTCGACTACGGCCTGGGCAACCTCCGGAGCGTCACGCGCGGCCTCGAGCGGGCGGGCGCCGCCGTCGAAATCACCGACGACCCGGCCGACTTCGAGGACGCCGATGGCATCGTCCTGCCCGGTGTCGGCGCGTTCCGCGAGGGCGTCGAGAACGCCGATCCGCTCCGGGAGGACCTGCTGGCGGTCGCCGACCGCGGCCAGCCACTCTTCGGGATCTGTCTCGGCATGCAGATGCTCCTGACCTCGAGCGAGGAGGGCGAAACCGACGGTGAGTCCGCCGTCACCGGCCTGGACCTGATTCCAGGAACCAACGTCCGCTTCGCCGAAGGGCAAAAGATTCCTCACATGGGCTGGAACGAACTCGCCGTCGAACGAGAACACCCGCTCGTCGAGGGCGTCGACGGCCGCTACGCATACTTCGTTCACTCCTACTACGCCGTCCCCGACGACGAGTCGGCGACGGTCGCGACCACCGACTACGAACGGCCGTTCCCCTCGATCGTCGCGAACGAGGCGGGCAACGTCTTCGGGACCCAGTTCCACCCGGAGAAGAGCGGCGAGACCGGGCTCCAGATTCTGCGGAACTTCGTCGGGATCTGTGCGGATCTCGAGTGAGAGCCTCTAGGACGAGGTTGGCGAAGTCGGGAGCGGCGACCGCGCCCCAGGTGCTACGTCTCGTCGTCCTGGGCCTGTGACTTCTGGTACTCGACGCAGGCCTCCCGGGCACGAGCGAGCCGCTCGCCGGCCTCGCCCGACGTCTCGGACTCGAGGCCGTCGAGTTTTTCGATGAGTTCGGCGATCCGGTCGGTCTTCGGTCCGGGTTCGTCCTGCGTGCGGTGGCCCTCGAGTTCCTCGTCTAGCCCCTCCTGAATCGAATCGGCCTGCTCCTGGACGGTTCGGTCGGCGGCGTCGCTCGCGCGTCGAAGGTGCTCGCGAGCGCGCTCGAGGTGTGACGTTTCGGCGGTCACGTCTCCGGTATCGGGCGCCGTCCTCAACAATCGTCGGCCGGCGAGCGACGGCATCGAGCGTGGATTGGTATGCCGGGCTAAGATTCACTTGCATCGACGGTGTAGCTCCCGATCCAATGGTCGACACAGGAGACGGTGGAAATCAGACGGGCGATCTGACCGAACGAGCCCTCGAGTCGGACGCGCCGCTCGACGGCGGGTCGACGATCGATCGGGCGCTATCGCTGGCGAGACGAGGTGCGAGCGACGGGTCGCTCGCGATGGCGACTGGCGCCGTGGTCCTCTGGCGAGGCCTCCGATCGCTTCGGCGGGGTCGAGTACGTGGCGTCATCCCGGCCGCCATCGGCACGGCAGCCGTCGGTGCCGGCGTCAAGCGACGCCGCGCGAGCACCGGGGAATCGGACAAATCCACGTCGGACGAGGCTCACGCGGCAGCACAGCGGGAAGACCAGGGTCGCGAAACCGGGCTCGACGCCTCGAGCGACGAGTTCGACTGGCAAGACGACGAGACGTCCTCGCTCGAGCCGGCCGTCGACGACGAATCGGCCGAAGAGGCGTCGGCAGAGGCCGATCCACGGCTGGACGAGGACGACGCCGAGGAGGCAGACCTCTCGGATACCGCAGTCGCGGACGAAGTGAGCGAAGCGACCGGTCCGTCGGCCGAACAGGCACAACCGACGATGTCGATCGATAGCGAGGTCGACCCCGAAACCGGTGGACCGAGACCCGGTGCCCTGGACGGCGACGACTCGAGTGTAGCCGACGCTGACGAATACAGCGAGAGCGAAGCCGACACGGGCGACGCAATGCGTCAGGACGAGACCGACCCGGACGCGTCGCAGGCGGGCGACGACGAGGGCGATGGCGGCGATGCGGATGACGGCGTCGAACAGGAGGAGTGACGTTTCGATCCCTCGATCACCGACTCTCGAGTGCAGCACCCGTTCGGCTCAGGCGACGTCGAGCGGACGGCGAGTCGATTCGTTCGAGACGCCCTGTCGAGCTCCGCTGGAATTAGCGCCCGTGGCTACTCCCTCGAGCGAGGATCGAGACGCTCGGGAAGCGGCCAGGCCGCGGCGAGGTCCCCGTCGCGAACGAGCACGACGAGTCGATCCCGTTCTTCGACGGTCGGGAGACGATCGCGAGGAACGACGAGCTGATCGACAGTTCGCCCGCCCTCCTCGAGCAAGATGACGATGTGTTCGCCGTCGACGATTCGGTCGACGGTCGCGACGAACGTTTCGAACGGGAGCCCCGAGCTTGAGGCAGGAGCCGTTGGCTGGGTGTGCGATTCTGAAGCCTCGGTGACCCTGTCCCGAGACGGTGCGCCAGAACCGCTCCCGCTAACGGTTCCCGCAGTAGCGCCCGTGGCGAGGCCGGCGATCGTTCCGAGTACGGTGCGGCGAGTTCGAGTGGGCTGTCGAGCCATGGGCGGTCTGGCCGCCCGATCGTATATAAACTCGAGGCGCACGACGGAGGCGCGAAACCAACTCGAGGGACGGCCGACCACTTGCCGCTTCCCCGACACTCGAGTACTCGGCCGCCGTTCGGTCGCGTATGAGCGAGACACCCATCCCCCAGCCCGGCTTTGGAACGTCGGGTCACGAAGGAGAGACCTGCACCGAGAGCGTCGTGCGAGCGCTCGAGGCCGGCTATCGCCACGTCGATACCGCCCAGATGTACGACAACGAGGCCGCAGTTGGGGCTGCGCTCGAGCGAAGCGATGTCGACCGCGAGGACGTGTTCCTGGCGACGAAGGTTCACCCCTCAAACCTCGCACACGACGACGTCCTCGAGACGACCGAGGAGAGCCTCGAGCGACTCGGTGTCGACGCCGTGGACCTGCTGTACGTCCACTGGCCGACCGACGCCTACGACCCCGAGGAGACGCTGCCCGCGATGGACGAGGTTCGCGACCGGGGGTGGGCGCGAAACGTCGGCGTGAGCAACTTTACCGTCGAGTTGCTCGAGGAGGCCCGCGAGATCCTCGAGTCGCCAATCGCCGCCAATCAGGTCGAACTGCACCCGTTCCTCCAGCAGGGCGACCTGGTCGAGTACGGACAGGGACACGACGTGACGACCGTGGCCTACTGCCCGATCGCGAAGGGCAACGTCGCCGGCGACGACACGCTCGAGGCGATCGCCGACGCCCACGACGCCACGCCCGTCCAGGTGACGCTCGCGTGGCACTACTCCCACGAGGGCGTGGTCCCCATCCCGAAGGCGACCGGCGACCACGTCGAGGAGAACTACGCGGCGCTCGACCTCGCGTTGAGCGACGACGAGCTGGATCGGATCGCCGGACTCGACCGTGGCGAACGACTGGTCGATCCGGATGCGGCCGCGTGGAATCGCTGATCGAGGACTGTTCGGAGAATTGACGTTGGTGAATGTTCGAGTCAATCGACATCGGTGACCGCTCGAAGGATTCGCGACACGACTCGAGACGCTGTTATCGTTCTCAATCCAGGACCCGACGGAACCCAGCGAGAGCGAGAAGTACCACGAGCAGGGAGACGGCCGTGAATCCGGGCACCGAATCGGCGTCGTTCGCTTCGCGAGGCTCGTCGCTGCCCGATTCGTTCGCCGATCCCGAGGTGTTCTCGTCTACGTCGTCGGAGTCGCTCGAGTCCGGATCGTCCCCAGATTCAGCGGTGTCGTTTTCTCCGGTCGAATTGTCCGCCATCGCCTCGAGTGCGTCGCGATCCTGCGGATCTGGGTGGTCGAACGGTTCGTGCGGTTCCTCCTCACCGTCGATCGAAATCGTCACCTCCCGATCGTGAACCGCGAGCGGGAACTCGCGCTCGAGGTAGACCTCCGAGTTGCCGAAGGAGAGCGTCGTCTGTGCCGCCGGCGCGTCTTCCGCGACCTGGACCGTAATCGTGGCGACGCGAGCCTGCCCCGTCGCCCCGCCGGCCGCCGGATCGCGCCGCTGTTCGAGGATCGTCGTTCCGGCCTCGTTGACAATTACCCGTTCCTCGCGGATCTCGGTTTCCTCGCCCTGTTCGAGCCAGTCGCCGGCCTCGACGTCCGTGACTTCGAGGTAGTCGGGGTGGTACTGGGCGATCAACTCGTAGGAGGCGACGCCCTCGCCGTGGGCACCCTGGCTGCGCATGACGACGTCGATTTCAATCTCCTCGCCGGGCTGGGCCTCGACCTCGTAGGGCGTCGGCGAGATGGTGGCGACGGCGTCGCCAGCGGTAACCGTCCCGACCCCGAAACCGGCCAGAGCGACGGCGGACGTTACCAGTGCCAGCGCGAGAAGTGCGACGAGGAGGCTGCGGCCGGTCATAGCGAGATTACCGTCGACATCGACGGCATCTCGAGGAAGGCCGTCTCGTAGCCCCGGTGTCTCGAGACTTGCGGTGGCGTTCGTACTGCGAGTTCGAGGGTTGCCTCGTTCGGATCGGTCGCCAGTGCCGTCCCATAGTGGAGACCGAGTTCGTGGTCGAGGGTTTCGGTCAGCCGCTGGGAGTCGCCGTCGATGGTCGCCTCGAGGCCCATCAGCGGGAGGACGCAGTGGTTGTAAGGCGTCCGCGGGGAGACGGCGAGGTAGTGGTCGTCGGCGCCCGCCTCGGGATCGACGTCGACGAATCTGGAACCCGGTTCGAGAATCGCGACCTCGAAGACGGCGTCGCCGCTCTCGAGCGGTTCCTGAAGTGTTCCGGGGAGGCCCGTCGCCGACGGTGCGCTCGAGTACGGGATGGCGTGGCCGTCGTGATCGGATTCGGAATTGTCGTTGTCGGAGTTGCTGCCCCCGCCGCCGCCCTCACCGTCTCCGTGCCCCATCGGCTCGAGCGCGCCACGCTCGCCCCACTCGTCCTCGGGGAAGTACTCGATTTCGGTCGCGAGCCGGCGAAGGTCGTCGTCGAAGTCGAACGCGAGCTCGAACGAGACGGGCTCCTCGAGTCGATCCACGAACGCGCCAGTTTTCCGGATCGAGACCGGGCTCAATCGGCCCTCGACGCGATAGGTGCCGTCACCCTCGAGGGAGAGGTTGTCCCCGAAGTGAAAGCCCATCTGCTGGGAGAGCATGAGCCACGGACGAACCTCGCGAACGAACTCGCCGTTCCGGGAGAGTTCGAGGGCGGGACTCGAGTCGACGGGAACCACCTGTTTGGTCTCGCGGTCCCAGGCGGTGACCATCAGGTGGACGTCGTCGCGGTCGGGTTCGACCTTCTCGACGCCGCTTCCGTCGACGAGCCAGAACGGGTGTGGATAGGTGACCATCCCGGCAACGCGGTAGTCGCCGGCATCGACGGGTTCGAGCATCCGCATACGCTCGCGGTGGGTCGGGCGGTACACCGCGTCCGGTGGGTCCTCGATTTCGGGGAACGCGAGCAGGTCGTCGGAGTCGTTGGTGTCGTTCGACCCGTTCGGCTCGGCGTTTCCGTTCGATTCCGGGGTGTCGTCCTCACCGCGCTCGAGACAGCCGGCGATGGCGAGTGTGCCGGCCCCGGCGGTCGCTCGCTGGAGGAGGCGGCGTCGCGAAAGCGGGGACGTTCCGCGCATCTGTAGGGGAGTTAGGCGGAGAGCAATTTACGGTTTGTCCTTCAAGCCCGGTCGGATTCCTCGTCGTCAGCACCGCGCACACGGGAGTAGAGGTAAGTCCCACCTGCGCCGCCGGCGAGGGCGGCAAATGGACCGAATCCGGGCATACCGTCTTCTTCGCCGCTGACGTCGGTATCCTCGTCCACGACGTCCTCGTTCTCCTGTTCGTCGCCGTCCTGATCGTCGCCGTCCTGATCTCCGTTCTGATCCTCACCGTTGCCGTTTCCACCGTCGTCGTCTTCGCCGTCGTCGCCGTCGTCACCGTCCGCACCCTCGCCAGTCTCGAGCACGGCCGCCGCGTCGACGCTCGACTTCAATTTGAAGTAGTCGTAGCCGCTCGAGGTAGGCAACTCGAAGCCGTAACCCCAGTACTCCTCGTCCGGATCGTAGCCGCCGAAGACCCGAAGGACGGGGTTCTCGACGCTCGAGGCGAGTTCGCACAGCGCCTCGGCGTCGAAGACGACCTCGACGGTATCGTCGCCCTCGGCGACGGACTCGGCCGCGAGGTCCTCGCCGGTGCGGATCATGGCGCGGAAGGAGTCCTCGACGACGGCGGTACCACCCTCGGGGAAGGGAACGGTGATCGCGATCTCGCCGTCGTCGCGTGCGACCGACCCCGCGCCGACGTCCTCGTCGACCCGGATCATCCGGTTCTCGCGTTCGGGAGCCACGGTACCCCACTCCTCGAGTACGTCGAGCACGTACGGCCCCTGGAACTGACCCGATTCGAGGACGGTCTTGGCCTCGCTCAGAATTGGGTCGTTGCCGACGACGTAGTCGTTGTTCGCCATGTAATAGGTCGCCCCGAGGTCGACCGGTTCGCCGCCGACGAACACGTTGTCGATCCACGTCTCCTCGTCGTGGCCCCACCACTCGTAGGAGACCCCCGAGACCTGGATCGCCGGCTGCGTGCCGTAGTCCTCGCTCGGGTGCGGGCGAATCTCGCTCTCGAGGTAGTCGACGAGTTGTTGACCGGTGAGCTCGACGACCTCGATCTCGTTCGGGAACGGGAGGGTCTCCATGACCTGCGCGCCGGTGATCGGCCCGGCCTCGTAGTAGCCGCCGCGGATGCCGCCGCCGTTCTGGACGGCGACGTCGACCTCGATGTCGGCGGTGTCGCCGATGGTCGCCATCGCGTCGGTGATGAGGTTGCCGAAGCCGGTTTCGATCGCATAGTTGTCGAACGTGCCGTTGAGGTCCGTCTCGCTCTCGAAGAACGGTTGACCGAGGCGTTCGTCGAGTTCGCCCTGCCACTCTTCGGCCAAGTCCACGAGCGTGGGATCTTCCTCGATGTCGGCCGTCTCGCGGGCCGTGATCTGCTCGTACTCGTCGACCGCGTCGCTCGGACTCCAGTTCTCGGGGATCAGGTCGACCCGCCGCCAGTCGACGAGGTCGCCGTCGGCGTCGAGCGTGATCGACCCGACGTGGGCGAACTCGTCGCCGAACTCGCTGACGACCGTTCCGTCGGCGATTTCGGGTTCGTCGTACACGACGCCCGAGTGCGACCCGACGATGGCGTCCAGTCCGTCGACCTCTGCGGCCAGCGTGTCGTGGATTCCCGTGCTGACGTGGGAGGCACAGACGACGACGTCGGCCCCGTCCGCTCGCAGGGCGTCGACGGCCTCCTGAGCGCCCTCGACGTAACCGAGCACCTGCCACTCCGCCGGGTAGTCCGTCAGCGAGTGGAAGTTCGTCGAGACCAAGCCGAAGACGCCGACGGTGAGTCCGCCCTCCTCGAGCGTGGTCCAGCGCTCGGTCCCCGGGACTGGGTCGCCAGCGTCGTCGAGCAGGTTCGCGACGAGCCACGGGAACTCGCTCTCCTCGAAGCGCGTCGTCGCGATGTCGGCCCCGAAGTCGTACTCGTGGTTGCCGACGCCAACCGCGTCGATGTCCATATAGTTGAGCGCCTCGATCATGTGCTCGCCCTCGTACTCGAGGCCGAGCATCGAGGGGGCGATGTCGTCGCCGTTGCCCAGGAAGAGCGAGTTCTCGGCGTCGTCCAGGACGTCCTCGACGACGGTGTAGTAGCGAGCGATGTTGAGGTCGTACTCCTGTGCGTTGCGAAACCGCCCGTGAAAGTGCGTGTCGTGAACGATCGTCACCGTCTCGCCGCTCGCCACGACGCTCGCACTGGCGGGGACGAGCGCAGCGAGTGAGGCGCCAGCCGTCGCGCCGAGAAAGCGACGGCGGCTTCGGTCAACTAGGGAATCGTGTTCGGACGACGAACAATTCTTTCGCCGTGGGTGTTTCGCCATGGATGCAACCTTCGAAACGGGTAACTAATACCTTTCTAATTTTCATCACGACGTCTCAATCGCCGTCGGGAGCGCTCCGGAGAACGACAGGCGTGTACTGACGACTCGAGTGCCCAATCCGATCAATTACTATAATTAGTATAGTACGGACTGTATAGATGTCAGATAGAAAGTCGCCGTCAAAAGCGACACCCAACCCGCCACTCGAGTCCGAACGGTCCCTACCCAGGCGAAAGTAACCTAACGTAGTTCCCCGGTTGTCACGAATCGGAGACACTACTGATTTTCCGAATGTTTCCTCGAGACGGCCGCTCGGGGCCATCTTGCAACCATCCGGTTTTTCCGTTTCGATACCCTACCGTATCGTATGCTCCTCATACGCGGCCGTGCCGGCGGGACCGAACTCACCGGGACGCTATACGAGCGGGGCGAGCAGGCCCCTTCGTTCCGCGGTGCGCCGGACGAAGGTGCCCCGTACGTCTGGATCTGCGACGAGTTCTATGAGGTCGATAGTGGTGGCACCGCGCAACTCATCGACGGCCGCGAGGTACACATCGCCTTCGAGTCGCCGATGCCGCGCGGATTCGACACCCGCGAACAGGCGCTCGAGGCCGCGACCGAGCACATCCAGACCCAGTTCGCCCGCATCGGCGTCGACCGCGAGGCCGTCGACCTCGAGATCGAGAAGGACGAACTCGACGCCGCCGACGTGCTCGAGCGGGACGCAACCTGAGCTCAGGCGAACTCCTCGCCCCACCGCTTGTCGTCGTACGTTCGCCGCTCGACCGTCTCGAACTGCGTCTCGAGCGCCTCCCGAAGCGAACGCTTTTCGGACGCGCTGATCCTGGCGAGTTCGTCGGCCTTCTCGATGGTCTGTGGCGGCCCGCCCGCGACGGCCACGTCCTGGAGCAACTGCCGGGTGAGTCGCTCCCGGCGCTCCTCGTCGCGAACGACCCCGTACGGCGCTTCCACCCGGTAGACCAGGTCGTCCCGCGGATCGTAGATCACGAAGAACGTCACCTCGTAGGTCTCCAGGTCGAGTTTCCGGTCGACGCCGAGTGCGTCTCCTTCCGGCGAGAGGGGCCTGTCGACGCCGCCCCGCGAACGGAACCAGCCCGTGTAGGTCAGGCTCTCGGTGTCGCGTTCCCAGCGCTCCCCGTCGACGTCCGAGACGTACTCGCCGCGCTCGAGGATCCGGGTGAAGAACGTCCCGTCGTCGCCCCACGGCGCCTCGATGTCCTTCGACTTGACCGCGCGGGTGATCGCCCGCGTCGCTGGATTCTTGACGAAGCCGACGAGCGGGACCTCGCGCTCGAGGAACGTCTCGACCAGCCGAACGTAGTTCTGGACGACCTGTTTCGGCCTGGCGTTCTCCTCGAGGAAGGTCGCGAGGTCCGGATGCTGGTCCGACCACCGGAGGAGCCCTCGCGGGTAGAGCGGCCCGTCGAGGATCAGCAGGTCCGAGACGTCCTTGGCGTGAGCAAGCGCGTGCTCGCTCTCGGCGAGATAGAGCGCCAGCGCGTGGACGATGCCCTCGGCGAACCGCGGCAGTCGCTGCTGGACCTTGATCGCCCGCGAGCGGCTGTAGTCGTCGTCGAACTCGTCCCACGTCTCGTCGACGTGGGCCGTCTGATCGCTCGAGTGGACCGTCGCGATCATCGTCCGCGAGCGGTGGAGGTCGAGCGAGGAGGGCGTCGCGCTCATCGACGCCTGGGCGATGTCGATCACGAGGCCGTTCTTGAACACTGTCGGGTTGATCGTCCCGGCGTCCAGTCCGTGTTCGGTCGCGAACGGCCGGTCACAGAGGGCGATAGCCTCCCGGTCGACGAGATGTTTCGAGACAGAATCGAGTGGCTCGAGGACGAATCGGCCGTCGTCGTCGATCAGTGGGTCGAGAAAGTCCGCCCAGACCGTCTCGGCGAGCGCCCGGTGGTCGCGCTCGTCGGCCCCGTGATCGATCCGTCGCGCGAGTCGCGCGATGCCGTCGAAGTGGACCGGATCGAGTGTCATGCTCGAGTCCACCGAGGCAATCAGCAAAAAGCCAGTGGTCGCTCGAGCGCGAGTACGGTGTGGGTCGACGAGGGCGGACAGCGGTAGCGAGACATGAATCGCGTCGTCGTGGCCGTTGCTGGTACTCGTCTCTCGAGACCCCCTCGTCGCGTCCGAATCGGTACCGGTGGTGGACGAATTCGACGTCGGCGTTCACCGATTCTCCCTGCTTCCGAGGGCCCTCTGCCTCTCGTTCAGCCACTCGCGAGGTCAGTCTTCGGTCCCGAACCGCCGACCGGCGCCATCGGCAGCAGTTCGATACGTGTCAGGGAAATAGCTATGAATGGTGCTAGAGAGGTCGATCACGTCGTCTCAAGGAGGGCGGTACCTTCCAGCCCGTACGTTACACACCTATCCGTGTAACGCTCGAGCTACGACCGACCACCGTCGACGACATCAGTCCGGATACCAATTGGACGCGACATCGGTTGGAGCGCGGTTTCGCACCTCGGCCGAGCTAGATCGACGTGATCCGCGTGTACTCCTCGTCCAGGGCCGCCGCGTCCTCCGGAAGCAACGCCGTCACGAGCGTCTCTGCGTACTCGCTGAAGTAATCGACGAGTCGGGCGATCCGATTCGAGTCGATGGCCTCGAGCGAGTCCAGCAGCATGAACGGCACCTCGTCGTACACTTCGTGGACCAGGTAGCCAGCTAGCGCAAACACGAGCCCCGTCACTTCTCGCTCGCTCTCGCTCAGGTGATCGATCGTGTCCTCGTAGGTCCGCCCGTCGTCGGCCTGGCGGACGATGTGTAACTCGAAGACCGGGCGGTCGACGCGCCGCCGCCCCTCCTTGACCGTCTGCTCGGTTCGCTCGATCCAGATGCGCTCGAGGTTCTCGTACTCGAGGACGTCGAGCACCGAGGCCATGTGGTCGTTGAACGCCTCGACCGACTCCCGCTCGATACGATCGATTCGGGTCCGGAGGTCGGTGAGTCGTTCGGACGCCCGCTCTCGCTGTGCTCGCAGGTCGTCGATCCGACCGATCTCGGTCTCGGCTTCCTCGATCTCGTCCTCAACGTCCGCGAGGTCGTCCTCGAGCCGATTCAGACTGAACTCGAGTTCGGTCACCTCCTTCTGGTGATCGAGCGTTTCGCTCTCGCTCTCCTCCTCGAGTTCGTCGACCGTCGTCTCCAGGTCGTCGATGCGTTCCTGGAGTTCGCCCTCGCGCTCGTCGAGCGTCTCGAGCCGGTCGCGGCGTTGCTCGAGTTCGTTCTCCGTGCTCTCGATTCGCTGCGTCAGCGTCTGTCGGCGCTGGTTCGTCTCCCGTGCCTCCCGCAACGTCGCCTTCCGGTCGTCGATCTGGCGCCGGAGTTCGTTGCGTTCCTGGACGTGCTCCTGCCGCAGGGAGCGAAGGCGCTCGATGGTCGACTCGATTTGGTCAGTTTCGACCGTGGACCCGCACGTCCAGCAGATGGCCGTGTCGTCCTCGAGCAACTGTTCGGTCACCGCACCACCGTCGGTCTCGGACTGTTCGCCCTGTAACGCCTGCGTGATCCGCTGGTTCGTCCCCTCGAGCATTTCCTCGTTGAACTGGATGATGCTCTGGAGCTGGTTCGTGCTCGAATCGAGCGTCGATCGCTGGTCACGAAGCGTCTCGAGTTCCTGTTCGAGCGCGTCGGGATCCGTTTCGAAGCCGTCGGGAAGCTCCTCGAGTTCGTCCTGCATCTCCTCGAGTTCCGACTCGAGGGTTTCGATGCTCTGTTGTTCGGTCTCGCGCTGGAACTGGACGTCCTCTAGGTCGCTTCGCGCCGACTGGAGTTCGTCGAGTTTGGCCTCGAGTTCGTCGTCGTCGGTCTCGGATTCGTCCGCGCGCGAGGCCTCGAGGTCCGCGCGTCGTTCTTCGAGTTCAGCCTCCGTTTCCTCGATCTCCTTTCGGAGCGACTGGCGACGTTCCTCGAGCGAGGGAAGCGACGATTTGAGCGACGTGAGACGGTCGATTTCGTCGTCGAGGCGTCGTTTGTCCGCTTCGGCCTGGGAGATTTCGGCTTCGATCTCCTCAACGTCGACCGGCCGCATGATGACCTCGCGGAGGTCATCATGCTGGCTGACGGCCTGGCGCGCGGTGTTCGACTCGAGCAGGAATGCGAAGAGGTTCGCCAGCGTCGGGTCCTCGAGATAGGGGTCGCCCGAACTGACGATCCCCCCTTCTCGCCGTTCGAAGTGGCGCTCGTACGTTTCACCCTCGAGCTCGAGCGTCACCGAGCCGTGGTCGGCGTCTGCCTTGAGGGAGACGCGGTCGCTTCCGAGTGCGCCCATGATGGATCGAAGGAAGGAGGTTCGGTTCGTCGCGTTTCGGCCCGTGAGGACGTTCACGCCTGTCGTCAATTCTACCGTCGTCGAGTCGATTCCGCCGATGTTTTCGACGGACACTCGTGGCTGTCCAGTCGTCTCGCCTGCGCTCATTGGCGTCACTTGGGGCACCACGTATTTATATGCCATCGTCTATCGCTCGCTTCGGACGGTCAGCGACCGTTGGCTCTGGACCCTGGTTACTCGAGCGAGCTGGTTACGCGTGAGAAAACCGGTCGAACACTCGCGACGGACGATCGATCACTCGCGACAGCGACAGCCGCCGCGCTCGAGGAACGTCGCGACGTCGTACTGCTCCCCGCACTCCTCACAGAGGACGTTCACGTCGACGAGTACCGACACGGAGCCGCTCTCGAGGAGGTCCGTCTCCCGATATCGTTTCACGGTGTCCTCCGTGACCGCGGTCAACCGACTCGAGAGGCGCTGGATAGAGGCAGCATCCCGCTCGAGGCGGTCCTCCGGAGTCGTCTGGCTAGAGGGCCCCTCGAGTTCCCGGTCGCTCGTCAGGTAGGTGTGAATTGCCTGGTGGGAGACGAACTCCCGGCGGAGCGCGTCGACATCGATGCCGGCCCGCTCGAGTTCGCGTTCGGCCTGGGTTCGCATCCCGGCGCTCACGTCGTCGTCGGTGAGGAGTCGGTACGTGTTCTCGACCTCGCCGTCGAGCGGCGACAGACCGGCGCGAGTCATCCGTTCACCGAGGAGCCGTTCGT
This sequence comes from Saliphagus sp. GCM10025317, assembly GCF_042663665.1. Classification (NCBI taxonomy): domain Archaea; kingdom Methanobacteriati; phylum Methanobacteriota; class Halobacteria; order Halobacteriales; family Natrialbaceae; genus Saliphagus; species Saliphagus sp. GCM10025317. The sequence continues at coordinate 814,561 of NZ_JBHTAQ010000007.1, read as the reverse complement.
TGAATCGTCTCGCCAACTTGCGAAGGCTCTCCCGTTCGTATCCCTTCCCGAGCCAGCGCTGCTCGAGTTCGAGCCCGAGGCTCTCGAGGTCGTAGGTCTCGAGCAGACGAGCGACCTTAGTCGGCATACGTTCTCCGCCTCCTGACGGGTCGGTCTATCATTATCGGGTATGGGTGTGTCCGGTACGTGAAAGTATCGGCTGGGACGCGGTCAGCGAAGTCGCGTGGCTTTGATGTGGTCAGCGAGGTCGTATATCGAAGCCAGGAGCTTTTCAGGCGGAGATGTGTGAAAAAGTAGAGACAAGCGTCGAACGAGGCGATTTTTGATAGTTAGTCCCGATCCGGGAGCCGATCGGAGAGCCGGTCGAAGCGATCCCGCAGTCGATCGCGACGGTCGGCCTCCTCGTCCGGCCGATACCGCATCTCGCGTACTGCTCCGTCCTCGAGAACGACCTCGAAGACGGCCCCCTCGTGGCGACCGTTCTCGGGGAGCGACTCGAGGTCGAGTTCGAGCTGTTGGCGTTTCGCAGTGTCTTCACCGTCATCGGCTTCGGTGGCTCCGCCGCTGTCGGCTTCGGTGGCTTCGCCATCGAGTGATTCGTCTTCGATGCCATCGACGTCGTTACCGTGTTCGTCGTTGTCTTCGCCTTCGTCGCCGGCCTCGGTCTCGAGTAGCAACACCGCGACCGAACCGTCGACGATGCGGTCGAGGACGGCAGTGACAGTTGCGCTGGTCATGGGAGTGAGAGTACCTCCGTCGGGATTCCGGTCACGCGTTGAGCCAATCGCTCGGACGTCTCCGTCTCATCGCTCGAGAACTCCTCGAGGAGAACGTACCCATCCGTTGGGCCTGATCGCTCCGCCTGGACCGCGACCGACTCGCCGTCCGTGGTGACGACCACGTGTCCGTGGACGCCCGTCCAGTAGGTCTCGATTCCGCGCTCGCCGAACGCCGCGAGTACCTCGTCGTGTGGGTGACCGTACTGGCTCTCGAGGGGAGCCGAGACGACCGTCACGTCGGGATCGACCACGTCGAGAAACGCCGACGACGAACTGGTCGATGACCCGTGGTGACCCGTCTGGTAGATCTCCGCCTCGAGGTCGTCACCGTGGCGCTCGACCAGACGCGACTCGACCGAGCGCTCGGCGTCGCCGGTCGTCAGGTAAGAGACGTCGCCGTAGGTCACCGTCAGGACGACGCTGTTGTCGTTGAGCCCGTCCTCGTCGTCCGGACCCTCGGCCGGCGGGTTGTAGAACTCGATTTCCGCCTCACCGAAGTCGACGGCGTCTCCTTCCCGAACCGGAAAGAGGTCGACGTCGTGTTCCTCGACGGCGTCCAGGTAGCGCTCGTAGGTCTGGCTCGTCGAGACGACGCCGGAGTCGTAGATGGCGCCGACGCCGTCGCCGTTCGTCTCTACGTGCTCGATCACCGCGGCGTGGCCGCCGATGTGGTCGGCGTGAGCGTGGGTCGCCACGAGGTGGTCGACGCGGTCGATTCCCCGCTCCTCGAGGTAGGCGATGACCGACTCGCCGTCGTCTCGCCAGTCGCCGCTGTCGACGAGCATCGTCTCTCCCGAGGGCTCGATCAGCAGAGTCGCGTCGGCCTGTCCCACGTCGATGTGGTGGATCTCGAGTGTGCCCGCATTCCGCTCCGTTTCGCCGTCGTTGGAGTGGTCGTCGCTGTCGTCAGTGTCGTCACCGTCTTCGAGTTCGCCGCCGTCGTCACCGTCGCCACCATCGACGTCTCGAGGACCCGTCGACGTCCCGAAGTCGAGACAGCCGCCGGTAACGAGCACGACGACGACGAGCATCAAAAGCAGGAGACGAACGGGTCGCACGCACCACCCTTCGATTCGAACGCATATGGACCTTGTCGTCACTGCAGGAGGGTTCCGTCGTGACTACCAGTCGACGCTCAGCGTGCCGTCGCCGTGTGGATCCGGCGCGATCTCCTCGTCCGTCCGCCGATCGATCACGTGGATACAGCCCTGGTCTTTCTTCGCCGGGCAGACCTCGGCCGCACGGACGTTGTCCTCGAGGTCGTCCTCGCCGATAAAGTACGAATTCGCCCGCGCGAGGCCCGTCTGGAGGTCCATCTCCCAGTTGTCGCTCACCTCGGCGCACTTGCCCGCGCCGAAGCACTTGTTCGCCTCGAAGATGATCTTGTAGGGCTTGTCCTCGATTGGCGGCCCGTCGCTCGAGCCGACGTCGCTGGGGCGGGGGCGACCGTCGCTTCCGTCGGCCCCGTCGGTTTCAGCGGTCTCCTCGCGTGCGTCGCTCATATCGTCACCTCGGGAGGCGACGGTCTTTCGCGTTACGGTTTCGAGGGTGCGATCGACCCCACGATCGATCCTACCGATCGACGGACACCGACTCGAGAACGATGTCGCGTTTTGGCTTGTCGTTCCCGTCCGTCTCTACGGAACCGATCTCGCGGACGACGTCCATCCCGTCGGTCACTTCACCAAAGACCGAGTGGCGGCCGTCGAGGTGGGGCGTCGCATCGAGGGTGATGAAGAACTGCGAGCCGTTCGTGTTCGGGCCGGCGTTGGCCATCGAGAGGGTGCCGGGGCTGTCGTGGGTGAGATCGTCGTGGAACTCGTCGTCGAAGGTGTAACCGGGGCCGCCGCGGCCGGTGCCGGTCGGGTCGCCGCCCTGGATCATGAATCCCTCGATGACGCGGTGGAACGGGACGTCGTCGTACAGCGGTTCGTCGGTGACGCGCTCGTCGGTCTCCGGGTCGGTCCACTCGCGCTCGCCCGTCGCGAGGCCGATGAAGTTCCCGACCGTTCGGGGTGCTCGCTCTTCGAACAGTTCGACGGTGATGTCGCCCTCGCTCGTGTGAAGCGTCGCTGTTGGGTTTGCCATACCACGGCCGACGAGGGGCGTGGTGAAAACAGTGGTGGTCTCGAGGCGGCGGGCGTCGCAGTATTCCCGCGTAGTCCCGTCGATCCACGGGAGGGTCAGAACGCGCGCAACTGCTCGAGCACCGCCGCCGCGCTCCCGTCGTCGATGACTTCGCGGGCGCGTTCGAGGCCAGCCTCGAGATCCTCGACGTCGTCGCGGGCGAACATCCGGAACGCGGCGTTGAGCGCGACGGCGTCGGCGAAGTGGTCGTCGCGCTCGCCGGCGAGAACCTCCTCGGTGATCGCCGCGGAGTCGGCGTCGACGTCGTCGACGGCGAGGTCGTCGTTCTCCATCTCCATGCCGTACTCGGCGGTTTCGATTTCGAAGTCGTCGAACTCGCCGGCTCGCCAGTCGGCGACTTTCGTATACCCGGGGCGAATGTCGTCGTAGCCCTCCATCCCCTGGAACATGACGACGCGGGAGAACTCGAGCGCCTCGCTCTCGGCGACCAGGTCGCACGTCTTCTTCGCGAACGCCAGGTGGTAGAACGAGCCGAGGTGAACGTCGGCGTTGGCCGGGTTGGCGACGGTCTCGATCGTATTGACGAATGACCGGACGCCCATCTGGTCGCGACGGTCGTAGAGGGCGTGGACGCCGGGGTTGAAATTCGGCTGGTAGTAGAAGCCGAAGCCGGTCTCGTCGACCATCGCCGCCGACTCGTCGGGCTCGAGCTCCGTCCGGACGCCCAGTTCGTCGAGGACGTGCTTGTACGCCGTGGCCTTCTGGGTCGGGACGCGGTCGCCGGAGTGGGTCACGACGGGCGTGCCCGCGGCGGCGGCGACGATGCCGGCGGCCACGCCGAGCACGGCCGTGGTGTGTTTGCCGTCGTAGTTCGCGCCACAGTCGACGGGGTCGCAGTCGGGTTCGGCCGTCACGACGCTCTCCTCGCGCATGACGTCGCTGAAGGCCGCCAGCTCCTCGGGCGTGTTCTTCTTCCAGCGATTCGCCAGCCAGAACGCCCCCAGCGTGGTCGGGTCGGGTTCGTCGGCGAGAATCCGTCGGAACGCCTCTCGAGCCTGCTCGCGGGTCATGTCATCGGCCGATTTGGGACCGGAGCCAACGATTTCGGTCATCAGGCGTTTCAGCGGCCACTCGCCGAAGTCCTGGGTAGCCTGGGCCATGGCTCGAGGTTGGGATGGGTCGGGGAAAAACCTCCCGTTTGGTCCGGTCGAAGCGGTGTGGTGGCCGACTAAGTCAGAAACTGACAGCGGCCGGAGCCGCTCACTGCGCCGTGCTCGACTCCCGGCGACCTGTGAACGCTGTCGGCTCGAGGCGGCAGAACGCGAAGTCGATCTCTCGAGTATGAGTACCGAAGATGTCGATCAGCGGAATCTCGACGCGCTCGAGGCCTTCGAGGGCGTCCGTACCGACGTCGTCGCGTTCGATGTCCTCGAGGCGGCCCTTCGCGACGACGCTCCACCACTCGTCGTTGGCGTCGTAGGTGACGAACGAGACGGCGTGGCCGTCGAACGTCTCGGGTGGGTGCTCCGGTGAGGTCGCCAGCCGGAAGTAGAAAACCGACTCGACGGAATCGTAGCCGTACGAGACTGGGACGGTGCGTGGCGGTTCGTCGCCCTCGGTCGAAAACGACAGCACGCCCGTACCGCCGGTGCCGAGTACCGACGCCCGTTCGGCCTCCTCGAGTTCGGCGACTTCGATGCGAGACATGGTCTCAGTTCGTGCTCCGAGGCGAGAGTTCCCGCGTGGCCCGGGCGTCTCGCTCGACTGTGGGGCGGGTTCGGAGGAACCACCCTCGAGTACGTACCGCCCGCGCTCGAGAAACCCGAAAGCGATAGGTGCGGGTCGTCCCTACTCCGACCAATGAGTTCCACTCGATCGGCCGCGGACAACTGGCGCGAGACGATCGACGAGACGGACGCCGCGATCATCGATGGCTACCAGAGCGGGTTTCCGATCGCCGAGCGTCCATTCCGCGTCATCGGCGATACTCTCGGGATCGACGAGAACGAGGCCCTCGAGCGCGTCCGACGGCTGCGCGAGGCCGGCATCTTCCGTCGTTTCGGCGCCGTCCTCAACCCGCCCGTGATCGGCTCCTCGACGCTCGCAGCCGTCAAGGCACCCGAGGATCGGTTCGACGAAATTGCCGAGGTGATCAACGGCTACCGACAGGTCAACCACAACTACGCCCGCGACCACGAGTGGAACATGTGGTTCGTCGTCACCGCCGGCTCCCGGGAGACGCGGGACCGCATCCTGGAGGAGATCGAGGAGCGAACCGGCTGCACTGTGTTAGTGCTCCCGATGCTCACCGACTACTACATCGACCTCGAGTTTCCCGTGGTGAACGCCGACAGTTTCGCACGCGAGAGCCTCGAGGACGGCACCGACGCCTCCGCCACTCGTATCAGCGAGGACGCCGCGGGCGACCTCTCGGCATTCGACGCCGCGCTCTTACTCGCGATCCAGGACGGGTTCCCGCTCTCGAGGACGCCCTACGGCGACATCGCGGACGAGCTCGCAGCCGACCTCGAACGCGAAGTCCCCGTCGAGGAGGTGCTCGGAGCGGTCGAACGGCTGCAGGACGAGGGCTGCATCAAGCGAATCGGCTGCATCGTCAACCACGTCGTCACCGGCTTCGACGCCAACTGCATGGTCGTCTGGGACGTCCCCGACGACCGGCTGGACGAGTGGGGCGAACGCGCCGGTTCGCTCCCCTACGTGACGCTGTGTTACCACCGACCGCGGCGACCCGACCTCGAGTGGTCCTACAACCTGTTCACGATGATTCACGGCCGCGACCAAGCCGCCGTAGACGCCAAAATCGACGAACTCGCCGGGGAGTACCTGCCGGTCGCCCACGAGCGCCTGTACTCGACGGAGACGTTGAAGCAGACGGGGGCACAGTACGAGGCGTTAGTCGAGACGTCCTGAGGGAGACGCCCCGTCTGGAAACCGTGGTTTTGAAGAGGACCATTTCCCTCTCATCAAGCATCGCCAGCCCTCGAGCGACGTTCAGACGCCCTGGCCCATCAGGTGACTGCGCAGCACGTCGGCGTCCTTGTTTCCGGCCCCCGTGTTGAGGATCACGACCGTCGCGTCGTCGTCGAACGCTCCACGCTCGCCCAGCTCCCAGGCTCCGCTGGCCGCCGCCGCACAGGTCGGCGCCATCTCGAGGCCCTCGCCCTTCGCGACGGCGACGGCCGCCTCGAGGATTTCGTCGTCGTCGGTCGCGACCGCACCGCCATCGCTCTCGCGCAGGGCCTCCAGGATCCACGGGCTGGCGCCGGGGTCGGGAATCTCGATGCCGCCGCAGATGGTGTCGGGGTACTCGACGGGATTGTGGCGCTCCCGGCCGTCCTCGAACGCCTCGACGATCGGCTGACAGCCCGCCGCCTGGGCGGCGTACAGCGCCGGTACGTCGTCGATGAGCCCCAGGTCGCGGAACTCCTCGGCCGCCTTGTACATTCCCACGAGGCCGACGCCGCCGCCAGTCGGGTAAACGATGGCATCGGGGACCTCCCACTCGAGTTGCTCGACGATCTCGTACAGCATCGTCTTCTTGCCCTCGTGGCGGTAGGGCGTCACGAACGTCTTCACGGAGTACCAGTCGTCGTGCTCGGCCATCGCGTCGGCGTAGGCCGCGCCCGCGTCGCCGATTCGCCCGCCGACGACGGTCATGTCGCCACCGTGGACGTTCACCATCGCCTTGGTCGTGAAGCCCGCTCGAGACGGGAGGAACACGTGCGAATCGATGTCGGCACGGCCGGCGTACGCGGCGGCGGCCTGTCCGGCGTTTCCCGCCGACGCCAGCGCGACGTCGCTCGCGCCGTGCTGGTTCGCGGCCGTCATCGCGAGCGTCTGACCGCGATCTTTGAACGTCCCCGTCGGGTTTCGGCCCTCGTCCTTGATCAAGACGCGCCCGACGCCGAGTTCGTCGGCGAGTTTTTCACACTCGACCAGCGGCGTCGCGCCCTCGTCCATCGTCACTGCCGACTCGCGGGTGAACGGAAGCAGTTCCTCGTAGCGCCACATCGAGTCGAACGGGCGAGCCTCGAGGGCGACGGGACCGAGATCGACCGCGTCGTAGTCGTAGGTCGGGTCGAGAATCCCGTTGCAGTCGGGACAGCGGTGGGTGCCGGTTTCGGCGTCGAACGACGCTCCGCAGTCGATGCACTCGAGGCCGACGAACGCGTCCGTGGTGTCCATACCGGGCCTTGTGACGGCGAGACCAAATTCCTGTTCATCGCCTCGAGTGCGGTCTCCGACGGTCGGCCCGCTGCCGTAGGGACGACGACTTAGTATCTCGACTCCGAACGATACCGTATGACACGAACGGCGTCGGTGACGGTCGTCGGCGGCGGCCTCGCCGGCCTCGTCACGGCGCGAACGCTTGCGAGGGACGGCTTCGACGTGACGCTGTACGAGCGCCGCGACGACGTCGGCGGTCGCGTTCGAACGACCGAACGCGACGGCTATCGACTCGACCGCGGCTTCCAGGTGCTCTTTACCGCCTACCCTGCCGTTCGCGCGGAACTCGACCTGCCCGCCCTGGACCTTCGCGAGTTCGCCCCCGGCGCGGTCATCGCTCGAGACGGCCGTCGATCGGCGCTTTCGGACCCGTTTCGCGACCCCGAAGGATTACCCGAGACGCTGTGTAACTCCGCCGTCGCGCTCACGGACAAACTGGGGATCCTCCGACTCCGCCACCAGTTCGCCGGGCGAGATCCCGACCGAATCTTCGAGGGGCCCGACGCGACCATCGGTCAGTACCTGCGGGACCAGGGATTCTCGGATCAGTTCATCGACAACTTCGCCGCCCCGTTCTACGGCGGAATCACCCTCGACCGAAGCCTCTCGACCTCGAAGCGAATCTTTGAGTACACCTTCCGGGCCCTCGCAGCGGGATCGATCGCAGTTCCCGCGAAAGGAATGGGCCGGATTCCGTCCCAGCTCGCCGCGAGCGCCGAGTCCGAGGGAGTAGTGATCGAAACGGGTGTCACCGTGACCGAAATCGATACCGGAGACGACGAGGTTGACTGCACGCTCGAGACCGTGGGGAACACCGGCGACAAAATCGTCGAGGCCAACGCGGTGGTCGTCGCGACGGATCCGCCGACCGCTCGAGAGCTGACGGGCGTCGAGTCGATTCCCACGACCGCCAAGGGCTGTGTCACCCAGTATTACACGCTCCCCGGGTGGACGGACCTCGAGACGGGAAAACGGCTACTCCTCAACGCCGACGGGGGTTCGGGGCCGAACCAGGTCGTCCCGCACAGCGCCGTCGCCCCCGCCTACGCCCCCGACGGCTCGACGCTCCTGAGCGCGACCTACCTCGGTTACCCCGAAGACGACGCCGAGGCGCTCGCGGCGCGAACCCGACGGGCCCTCGAGTCGTGGTACCCCGATCGCCGATTCGACGACCTCGAGACGGTGCACACCGAACGGATCCCCTTCGCGCAGTTCGCCCAGCCGCCGGGCGTCCACGAGGGGCTGCCGGGACCGCGGGCGCCCAGGGGAGCCTGTTACCTGGCCGGCGAGTACACCAGGTGGTCGTCGATCCAGGGGGCGCTCGAAAGCGGGCGACGGGCAGCGCTCGCGGTTCGCGTTGACCTCGAGTCCTGAACGCGCGTCGGCTCGCTACAGCAGGTGCCGACACGCCTCGAGCGGCGGGAACCAGCGCGTTTCGTCGGCGCCCTCGTCGCGAATCACGGGGTGGAACGGCTCGAGCGACCGAATCACGGGCGACTGTAGGTCGGATCCTCGAGCCCGGTTGATCGTCACGCCCGACGCGCTCCGGGTGAACGCCGGGAGCATCAAGACGTCGAGACCGCACCAGGCGTCGCGCGTGTAGAGAAAGCAGGGGAGCTTCCGCCCGCCGACCGAGAGCGCAGGGTGGTCGTGGCCGACGACGACTCGCTCGAGGTTCGAGCCCTCGCGGTTCTCGAATTCCGTCTCGGGTTCCGCATCCACTCGCTCGATGTCGGGCTGCTCGTGCCCGTGGCAAACCAGCGTCTCCCCGTCGGCCAGCACGTACGCGTCGGGAGCGCGTCCGTCGTAAACCGACTCGAGCATCTTGTCGTGATTTCCGGGGGTGACCACCAGTTCCGCATCGGTCTCGGCAACGACCCGCTCGAGGCGGGTGACGGTCCAGTCGGCCCCACGGGGCACGGTCGAAAACGAGTGCAAGAGGTCACCGGCGACGACCACCGTTTCGGCATCGACACGGCCGAGCAGGCGCTCGAGGCGGTCGATCACGTCGCTGCCGTCGTCGATCGGTGCCTCGACCCGGGAAGCCGCCGCCTTTCCGACGTGGAGGTCCGAGAGGACGAGCGCGTTGGCTCCCGGGACGAAGACGGCGCGCTCGAGAAACTCGACGGGGGCGTCCACTCGAACAGAGTCGGGAAAAGCGCCGGCCATCGCCTCAATCGTCGCTCGAGGGCGTGAGCTGCTCGCCCGTGGGGTCGGGTTTGCCGAGGGCATCGGCGAGGTCGTACTCGGTCCCGGTGAGGACGAACAGCGCCTCCTCGAGCGGTTCCATGACCTCCGGAAGGATGCGAATCACGAGGTACGTGATCCCGACGAGGGCGACGATCGATAGCGACTGGGCAACGAAGTTGTGGGCGACGAGGAACGACGTCCGGTCGGCGGGCGATCCCATGTACGTCGTCGTAATGTAGATCAGCGGGTCGTACTGGAACCAGCCGAAGGGCGAGGCGAGACCGATGAAGACGTTCCGGATCAGGTTCAGGAACCAGATGACGCCGATAGCGAGGGCGAACGCGGTGGCCTTTCGCCGGAGTGGCGCCTTCACGGCGGCGATCAACCCGCCGAAGATCGCCATGCTTCCGATGCCGGTACACGCGAGCACGATGTAGGTCGTCCGTCCCGTCACCGTCTCGTCGGGGTCGAAGTCGAAGCGACTCTCGTAGCCGTTCGCACCCTCGTTGAGGCCCGGGCTGTGGCCGAGTAGTTCCATCCCGTAGTGGGTCTGGGCAGCCGTCGTCTCGATCAGCCAGGTCCTGGCGAACGGAATCGTCTCGACGGGGAGGTAGATGATTCCCATGAAGGCGACCGCCTTCGTGAGCACGAGCAGGGACGTTCGGCCCCGATAGAGGAGATACCCCGTGTACGCACACAGCGGGAGGGCAGCGAGGCTCAACATCGTCTGGATCGGGCTCCGGGCCTCGCCGTAGTAGTAGGGGATCATCGTCAACCAGAAGACACCGAAGACGACCCAGGCGCCGGCGGCCAGGTAGCGGGCGGCGTCCTCGCGAGACTGCCACTGGAGGGCCAGTGCGAGAACGAAGGCGCCGATCGCGACCCACGCCAGCGCGTCGGTGGCGCCGAACGACCCTACGGCCGCTGGCAGGACCGATACGGGCGGGGAGGACATTGTCACGCGAATTGACGGACTCGAGCGGTATCAACCTGACGCTGTGTGTCGGTCGGACACAACCGCGGTACTCGAGGTCACGGTCTACCCACCGAAACGGACTGCCACACTCCACTTGCCGAAACGAGCGGCCACAGTTATCCATCGAAACGAGCGTCTGAGAGACCGCGCCATTTTTGGCCGTGTCGTGAGAACGCGTGCACATGGTCGACGTTCTCGACAACAAACGCGCCGCGACGCGGTTTCGAATCCTCGTCGAGATTGCCGAACGACAACCGGCCGTCAGCCAGGGCGAGATCGCCGCGGAGGTCGGCGTCACCAGTCAGGCCGTCAGCGAGTACATCCGCGACCTCGTCGAGGACGGCTTCGTCGAGAAGGAGGGGCGCTCTCGCTACCGCGTCACGAACGAGGGCGTCGACTGGCTCTTCCAGGCCGCCGGTGACGTCCGCCGATTCGCCGATCACGTCACCGAGGACGTCCTCGGCGCCATGGGCGAGGATGCCGCCATCGCGAGTGCCGACCTCGAGGCCGGCGACCCCGTCTCGCTCACCGTCGAAGACGGCCTCCTCCACGCGGCCCCTGGCGAGGCCGGCCCCGCGACCGGTGTCGCGACCACCGACGCTGCCGCCGGATCGGACGTCGGCGTCACGAGCTTCGAGGGCGTCATCGACCTCGAGCCCGGCTCCGTGACGGTCTGGCAGGTCCCGCCGGTCCGAGCAGGCGGCAGCCAGTCGGCGACCCTCGAGGCCATCGCGGACGGCTGTGCCGACGCTGACCTGGTGTTGGCGACGGGCGTCGAAGCCATCGTGGCCCTCCGCGAGGCTACCGTCGAACCGGCGACCACGTTCGCCGTCGGGGCCGTCGCCGCCGACGCCGCCGAACGCGGCCTCGAGGTCGCCGTCGTCGCCACCACCGACGCCGTGGGCCGCGTCACCGACGTGCTCAGAGACGGCGACGTGACCTACGAAGTGCTCGAGGGGTGAGGAAGTCGTCGGCACGAAACCGGGGCGTTAGTACGCTTTCAATCGTCGTTAAGACAGCACTAGTCCGCGTGTTCTCGCACCGTCGCGTACGCCTCCTGGACCCGCTGGAACGATTCCTCGTCGCCGCCGTGGTCGGGGTGAACGGCTTTGACCCGCTCGCGGTAGGCCTCGCGAATCGCCTCCGCGTCCGCCGTCGTCGAGACGCCGAGGGCTTCGTAGGCCCGCTTCAGGCGGTCCTCGACGGTCATCGTCCCGTACTCGCGCTCGCGCTCGAGCGGCGGCACCTCGAACGGGAGTCGATCGGCCAGGTGGACGCCAGGCATCTCGTGTTCGGCCAGGATGAGGTGCGTGTCGGTGTGCGCCTGGAGTCGAACGAACGCCTCCGCGTCGAAGGTAACGGCAACGTCACGGTCAGGCAAATAGAACGCCACTGTCTCCCCCGCGTCCTCGAGTTCCCACTCCTCGAGGTAGCGTTCGTCGATCGCCTGCAGATACGTTCGAATCTCGCCGCGGCGTCGTCGCTCGCTCGAGTACGTGTTCTCGCCGGTGACGACGCGACTCGGGAACAGCCGCTCGCCGACGACGAAGAGCGTCGCGGCGATCCCGGTGAAAATTCCGCCGAGGACGAGCCCCCACAGAATCGCCGGCGGGATCGCCTCGAGGACGCTCGTTGGCACGGGCCACTGTACTCGCCGGAGGATAAAGAACCACTCGCTCGCGAGTGTCGGAAGGGGCCCGGACGGGGGCGTCAGCGAGGTAGACGCGATGGGGACGATTCTGGCACAGGACGGGGGTGACGGAGAGAGTCTCAGCCGAAGTACCGCAGGTCGTCGTCGTTCGGGACGTCCATCGCCTGCTGTTGCTGTTCCATCTCCTGGATCTTGCCGATGACCTCCTCCATCTCGTCGGCACGCTCGTCCAGGGGGTCGTAGTCGACGTCGAACCCGAGTCGCGTTTCGAGCACCTCGAGGACGGCGCGAGCACTTTTGGGGTCGACGAGGTAGCCGCTGGTCTCGCCCATGAGACACGTCGCCTCGAACCCGCGGCGTTCCCCGAGGCCGAGCAACAGCCCGGAGACGCCGACGATGCCGCCCGCCGGTTCGTCCTCGCGGAACTCGACGCCGACGTCCTCGAGCGGTTCGATTAGCGACTCGTCGGTGACCGCACCGAGGACGGCGTACTCGTCGATCAGTTCGCCCGTCGGGACGCCGCCGAGGGCGTACAGCTCCGTCGCGTCGAACTCCTCGGCGACGTCGAGAAACGCGTCCGTGAGGACGTAGTGGCCCGCGTTGGTCTGGGCCTGGTGGTCGCCCGTCAGGACGAGCACGTCTCGACCCTCCTCGGGCGTCACCGCGTGGACCTCCGCGCAGGTCAGACTGGTGACGCCGTCTACGACCGTCACCTGCGGCGGGAACTCCTGGGAGTAGATCCGCCGAACGAGGGTGCTCTCGGCCTCGAGTTCCTCGAGCAGATGGTCGGCGACGAGTTTCCCGACGTGGCCGACGCCGGGAAGTCCCTCGATCAACACCGGTTCGTCGAGTGTCGTCTCGGCGACCGCCTCGATATCGAGTTCGTCCATACCGTATCAGCGGACGCGACGTTTAAGAGCACGTCGGTACTCGCCGTGTCGGTCCTCGGGATCGAACGGCGCCGGGGCACTGTTGACGGCGTCGGCACCGCACTCGGGGCACTCGTCGGAGAGAGTGTAGACCGGCCGGTCGTGAACGTCCTCCCACGCCGAACAGATGCGGATGTCGGATTTCATCGTCGAAAAACGAAAACGGCTACTCGTCGTCAGTTCGGCGCTCGCGGTGGTACTCGCCTTCGCCACCCTCGGCTTCGATCGCGCCGATCGCCCGCTCGGCGCTGGCCTCGAGGACGCTCTCGGCGGTCTTGTAGTTCGGCGCACGAACCTTGATCCGGTACTCGGGCGCTCCGACGTAGGTCACGTCGAGTTCGACGCCCTCGGGAATCTCGCCGTTCCCCTCGGCGGCCTCGAGTGCGGACCGAATCCCGTCGACGCCGCTCGGTGAGGGGTTCTCGAGGTCGACGTAGCCCGTGACGTTGACGTACGGCACCGAGACGTTCTCGCGAGCCGTCTCCACGATGGCGTCGCGCTCGTCGTCGTCGAGGTCGGTGTCCTCGAGGGCCTCGTCGCCGTGGATAGCCGCCTGTTTGAACCCGTCGTAGAGCGTGCCGTAGGCGCCGAGGAGTTCGTTGGCGATACTGATGTACTCCTCGTCGGCAATATCCTCGCCGAAGGCGATCTCCATCCAGTTGTCGGCCTTCTGCTCGTTTTTCCACTCCTGGATCTTGTCGGAGCGCTGGTGGTCGTTGACGTCCTTGAGCGAGAGGTCGATCTGCTCGTGGGACTCGTCGACGTCGAGGACCTTGCAGACGGCGATCTGGCCCTCGCGAACGTGATCGCGGACGTTCTTGATCCAGCCGCTGGCGACCTCCGAGATGTGGATCAGGCCGCGTTTGTCCTGGTACTCCTCGAGGTCGACGAAGACGCCGAAGTCCTCGATCTCGTCGATCTTGCCGACGACGAGTTCGCCCGGTTCGGGCCAGCCGCTGTACTTCATCGTGACTCGACGGTTTCGAGGATTTCGTGGTCGATCTCGGCCTTCCCGCCGGTGGGGACGGCGAGCGTGGTCCCACAGACGGCGCAGGCGACCTCCGAGGCCGCCTTGCCGAAGACGATCTGTTCGTTCTCACAGTCGCTGCATCGGACGCGGTAGTAGCTTCCTGCCATCGAAATCACTCCTGAAACTCGAGTCGGCCGGCGCGCCATCCCTCGCGGAGGTGGGCCTTGCCGCACTCGTTGCAGCGGTACTTGAGGTCGGTCTTCTTCGTCGGCTTGTCGCCGCTGGGCACCTTCGAGAACTTCCCGGAGTTCCCGATGGACGAAAGTTGGCGGGCGCGCTGTCGGTCGGCCACCTGCTTCATGCCGGTCTGACGGCCGGTTCGGACCTTCTCGACCTCGTGCTGATGGTGGGATTTGCAGTACGGGCAGTACGTATTGAAACGGCGTGGCATCTGCATGTTAACTCACTTGGAGTGGGCTAAGAGAGCCCCGTTTAAAACCCGTTTGGTTCGCCGTCGACGCACCGTACTCGTCTCGCGGGAGCCGACGCCGACCGGGACGTCGTGGGACGGGAGCCAGGGGGTGCTTCGAAGCGCTTAATTCCCCATCGTGCGAACCGCCGGGCATGAAGCGGCTCATCATCCACGGGGACCCCGGCATTCGAAAGGGCGCGGTCGTCGAACACGACGGGGAGGAACTGGTGTGTTTCGGCATCAGTCGCAACGGCGAGTGGCACGGACCCGACCGGGTCCAGCTCTGGTGCACCGTCGGCGAGGAAGGCGAATACGAGGACTTCCAGCGCCGCAACTTCACCCCCCACTGGCTCGAGGTCATTCGCGCGGACGCAAGCGAGGTCACGGTTCTCGAGCCGAAGGGCGACCTGTTCGTCTGAGCAGTTAGTCTCGCAAGGCACGTAGCAGAACTACTCGCTCGACCGTCGCCTCGTCGACCGACGTGGCCGTGGGAACCCGTCGTTTGGCTTTCTCGCATACTCGTACGGCGTTGACTCGTCCTCCCCGCACGAGTCCATCCACGTCAGTCACTTCGTCGTTCCCGGACGGCTTCGACGAATCGCTCGAGCGTTCGGCGTTCTCGCGGTGGTGCACCGGTCGTGCGAGAACCTGGCGGTATGGAGACGGCGAGTCGGTTCGTTCGCGCGTCCGTGAAGTACTCTATCTAGAGGACTCCCTCGATATCGACGAGTCGGTGCCAGCCGGTCCAGCGTGCTCGAGGCGACCGATAGAAACCCACACACGGCACCCGAATCACAACCCTTAACTATCGTACCGGGTTATCATGAGCCAGCGGGATGGGATAGCCAGGAGATTCCGGCGGGCTCATAACCCGCAGATCGGTAGTTCAAATCTACCTCCCGCTACTTTTCTGAGATGCATACTGACGAACGGAGTGAGGAAGCTGTATCTCTGAAAAGACGACAAGTAGATTTGAAGTAGGGAGCGGCTTCGCCGCGACCGTGTTCAAATCTACCTCCCGCTGTGTTTTGTCGCGAGCAAATTCGCGAGCGACGGAGATAGCACGAGTAGTTTGAACGAGAGAAGGCCGTAAGCGTCGCGCTCTCTGCTTCGAATGCAGACGCCGGCCAGAAGTGTTACGAGACGGCTGAGAGGTGCGTAATTTACTATTCGTTGTGAAAACAACCCACGCCATCCAGAACAAGGATGGTGACCATTTATTAGGAAGTGTTCTCAGACACTGTTTTCGCAATACCTGCCCGACAAGTATAACTATTGTTCGTGAAGCCGATAAAATTGCGTCGTTTGGATTTTCCCCTCGGATAGGTTTAGAAAAATCGTTCAGAAAACACGGTGATTTTCGTAATTAATGGCAGTTTCTGGAATCGTTCACTGCGTGTGGAGACTGCTCTTCCGATTCACTGGACAGTGTGTAGGGTATATGCAAAGTTTTATAGGGGTCTGCTGAAAGTGGTAGGTCATGCCACGGCAACGCATTGCAACAACTGGTGCAACCTCACACATGAATCGTCGGCAGTGGCTTGCTGCTCTCGGACTCGGGAGCGCGACCGCCCTGGCCGGCTGTACGAGTGGTGGGAACGGCAACGGCAACGGCAACGGCGACGACGACGACGGAAACGGCGACGATGACGGAAATGGTGGGTCCGGCATCGACGACGAACTCGAGGAGTTACCGGAAGTGTCTGGAACGTACGACACGGCCGTCGCCTCGTCGTTCACGACGTTGAACCCCATCTACAACACGGAAAACGGAGCCGGAAACGCGATCGGTCGCGTTCTGGACATGGGGTACACGTTCGACGAGAACAACGAACTGTTCCCGCTGCTGTACGACCTCTCTACCGAAGACGGTGAAGTGTGGACGTTCGAGGTTCGCGAAGGGCTCGAGTTCAGCGATCCATACGGTTCGGTCACCGCCGAGGACTTCGTCTATCTCATTCAGGAGATTCACCAAAGCAGCTGGGCGAACTCCGCCGACAGCGTCTACTGGGCCGGAATCGAGGTCGAACAGACGGGCGAGCTAGAGTTCGAGGCGACCCTGCCGGAACCGCAACTGCTCTGGCCCGAGAGCTACGGTCCGCTCCTGTATCCCATCCCGAAGGACCTGATCGAGCCCTACGTTGAAGAGGAGGACGCCGAAGGACTCAAGAAGGACGAGGAGTTGCTCGAGCTCCAGTTTACGGGCAATCTCGGACCGTTCGTCCTCGACGAGTGGGAGCGAGACGCAGGGACGACCTACAGTCGCAACGAGGACTACTACCTGCAGAACATCGACGGTGGTCGACGGTTGTTCGAGAACGCCCCCTACTTCGAGGGCGCGACAATCAACGTCATGGAGGAACAGTCCTCCCGACTCAATGCGCTGGAAACCGGCGACGTCGACACCGCTGCCGTCCCCCCGGAGCGAGTCAATGAGTTCCGAAACCTCGACAACGTCAACGTGTACGAGATTCCGACCCCGTACAACAACATCATCTCCGTAAACATGCGGGACAACGGCTGGATGGAGGGACCAGGCAACCTGTTCCGATACAAGGAGTTCCGCCAGGCGATCAACGCCGCAATCGACAAGGAACAGATCGTCGAGGGTATCTACCGCGGATTTGCCAGCCCACACTACACCTGGCAACCCCGATTTAGCGAGTTCTATCCGGGCGACGACGAGATTCCGAAGTTCGGATCCGGTGACCAGTACGGTTCCGAGTATGCCCGCGGCCTCGCCGAGGAGGCGTTCGGTCAATCCGAGTACGATTACGCGTTCGACGGCGACACGATGGTCGACCCCGACGGTAACCAGGTGTATCTCGAGATCTGTGTCAACGCCAATGCTGACACGCAACAACTCCTGGCCGAGCACATTCAGAAGGAACTGGGCGAGAACCTCGGCATCGATGTCGAGTTGAACCTGATGGATCCCATCCGCTTCGACACCGAGTACTGGAGCGCCGAACCGCTTGAGGACCCCAGCGAGGAGGAACTGACCGACACCGTCAACGGCGAGGAGGTTACCTGGGAAACCTCCACGGCGACGAACCCGGGACCGCGGTCGGCCACGAGCAACCAGGGGTGGGATATGTCGCTGATCTATGGGCTCAACACCTACCCGCGTAACCCGCTCTCCAACGACGCGTTCTTCGACGGACCAACGGCGTTCTACAATCCCGTCGGCTACTATCCCGGCTTCGACGCACAGTCGATCTTCGAAGAGGCCAGGCAGGCCTCGGACAGGGAGACGCTGGCGACCGCGCTGGAGGACCTCTTCATCAATCTCGCCGAGGAACAGCCCTACATCATGCTGACCTTCGGTGACGACACGCCAGGGTACAACGCAGACCTCAAAGGACCGATCGAGAACTTCTCGAACGGGTGGGACTTCGCAGCCTGGTACTTCGACGAGGAGTAAGGCGCCAGGGTCTCTCGCGGGATTATTTGCATAACAGACATACAGAGATACAGACATATACATGGGACTTGGAAAATATATCACCGGGCGGGTGCTCTGGGCGTTTGTCGTATCGTGGATTATCGTCACGGTAACGTTCATCCTGCTGGCTGCATCGCCGGATCCGACCGTTCAACAGGCGGCGACGCAAGCCGCACTCGAGGGTGGGGATCCAAACGTTGCGGCCGAACAGCAACGCGAACTTCGGGGACTCAACGACCCGCTTCACGTGCGATATTTCGATTTCGTTCAGGGGGTCTACACGCTCGACTGGGGCTGGTCCGAATACCGCAGTCAACCGGTCACCGAGGCGGTCTACCAGTCGCTGTACTACACGGCCCAGTACTCGATTCCGTGGACGATTTTGACGATCCTCCTCGGGCCGCTCATCGGCGTCTACTCGGCGGCGAACATGTACAGCTGGAAGGATCATGTGGCCACGGGCTTCGCGTTCTTCGGGTACGCGATCCCGAACTTCTTTTTTGGAATCGTGTTACTCCTGATATTCGGGGTCTGGTTCGAGTTGGTCCCCGTCACGTACAACACGAACGCCGCCGTGTTTAGCCTGGAAAACGCGAGACAGCTCGCACTCCCGGTGTTCGTGCTCGTGACCGGTTCGATCGGCGGAATCATGCGCGTCTCCCGGAACGAGTCGGCCGAGTTCCAGAACGCCGACTTCATGAAGACGGCGAAGGCAAAGGGAGTATCGCCGCTACGGGCGTACGCGTATCACGTGATGCGGCCGACCCTCGTTCCCCTTTCGACGACGCTCGTCGGGCAGCTCCTCGCGCTGTTCCTCGGAGCGTCGCTACTCGTCGAGGTCGTCTTCGGGATTCCTGGGCTCGGACGAGTAACCTACCACGCGCTGGTCGCACAGGATACGAACCTCGTCCTCGGGACGACGTTGTTCTTCACATTTATCGCCGTGATCGGGAACCTCCTCGAGGACCTCGTGTTCACCGTGCTCGACCCGCGGATTAGCTACGACGACAGATAACGCACATATTCAACACACAATGGCAACAGAAAGTCACGATCGATTCGACGACATCGACTGGGATTCCATCTCCGATTCCGGCGGGTTTGGACTCTCGATCAACTCACTCGGGATGCTCCTGTGCAGCTTCCCGGTGATCCTCCTCGCGCTGTACGACTGGCGAGTCCTCGATCACAGAACGCCGACGTTCGAACCGTTCGGCTTCGATGCGAACATCGAAACGCTCGAGTACTACTTCATCCTGACGCTGTTCCTGTTCGTGTTCTATCTCGTCTTGCCGCTCTACCAGAATCCGCGGCGGACGAAGTACTACTGGCGCGAGTTCAAGCGCAATCGACCGGCCGTCGTCAGCCTCGGCTGGCTGGGCATCGTCTTCGTCGGCGGGATTCTCGGACCGTTCGTCCTGAGTGCCCCGGAACAGAACATCATGGCCGGCCACCAGCCACCGGTCTTCCTCTCGGTCGACATGGCGAACGTCGCGACCTGTGTCGGTGAAACCGCCAACGGCCAGTGTCACGGCACGTGGGAGTATCCGCTGGGAACGACGCGTGGTGGAAAAGGGGTCTTTACCTCCATCGTCTACGGGATGACGATCAGCATGCAGATCGCGTTCATCACGACGACAATCGTCGCCGCCATCGGAATCTCTGTCGGCACGTTCAGCGCGTACGCGGGCGGGTGGGTCGACGAAATCCTCATGCGTATCGTCGACATCGTACTGTCGTTCCCGACGCTGATGTTCTTCCTGCTGATCCTGTACATCTACGGCGCCGGCCTCGGCATGTTCATTCTCGTCTTTTCCCTCTTCGCCTGGGGCGGTACGGCTCGATACGTACGGAGCAAATCACTGTCCGTCTCCGAGGAAGAGTACGTCAAGGCAGTCCGGATTAGCGGTGCGAGTACTTACCAGATCGTCCGCCGGCACGTCGTCCCAAACACGGCGAGCAGTATTATCACCCAACTGACTCTACTGATTCCCGGGTTCTTACTCGCCGAGGCGCAGTTGGCGTATCTCGGCCTGGGTGACTCGAACATTCCGTCGTGGGGCCAGCTGATCGCAGCCGGGCGTAGCGACCTCTCGTTCGCACCGTGGATCGTTCTCGCCCCTGGTATCGTCCTGTTTCTCACCATCCTCTCGTTCAACTTCCTCGGTGACGCACTGCTCGACGCGCTCAATCCGCAGGCGGAGGCTGAGTCCGAATAATGACGACTGACAAACCCTTACTCGAGGTCGAAGACCTCAGAACGACGTTCCGCACCGATCACGGCGAACTCGTCGCCGTCGACGGAGTCGACTTCACGATCAACGCGGGTGAGACCGTTTGTATCGTGGGCGAATCCGGCTCTGGGAAGACCGTAGCGACCGAATCGATTACGCGGTTGATCAAGTCTCCCCCCGGGACGGTCGAGGGGAGAGTCCGCTTCAAGGGAGAGAACCTGCTGGAGATGACCGAAGAACAGTTGCGGTCGATCCGCGGGTACAATATTTCCCATATCTTCCAGAACCCACAAGACGCGATGAACCACTGCTACACGGTTGGCTGGCAGATCGTCGAGGCGTTGCAAGTCCACACCGACATCTCCACCCAGGACGCGCGAGCGAAGGCCATCGACCTCCTCGACCGCGTCGGGATTGCCAACGCGAGCGCCCGGTTTAACGATTATCCACACGAGTTCTCGGGTGGGCAAAAACAACGCATTATGATCGCCATGGCGCTCATCGGCGACCCTGACCTCCTCATCGCAGACGAGCCGACGACGGCACTCGACGTCACGGTTCAGGGACAGATTCTCAAGTTGCTCAAGGAGTTGCAAGCGGAGTTCGGAATGGCGATTCTCTTCGTGACGCACGACCTCGGCGTGGTCGCCCAGATCGCCGATCGAATCGTCGTTATGTACTCCGGGAAAGTCATGGAGCGCGGCAGCGTCTACGATATCTTCGATCGGCCAGGACACCCGTACACCCAGCAGCTACTCGACTGTCTTCCCGGTCGAAACGGAACGACTGGTGGCATCCCCGGAACACTTCCATCGCCAATCAATCCACCGAGTGGTTGTCGATTCGCCGACCGGTGTGAGCATGCGACCGACGATTGTCAGGTGGGGGATCAACCCGAGGAAGTCGAACTCCAGTCTAATCATCGCGTATCGTGCATCTACTATCAGTACGGGTACGACAGTTCGGTCGTCGATCCAGGAACGACACAGCACGATACGACGCCAAACGAGGTGAACTCGCTCAATGACTGACGATCTGCTACTGTCGGTCCGAAATCTGAAGAAACACTATCCGATCAAAAAGGGTTTTTTCAATCGACAGGTCGGCGCTGCCCGCGCGGTCGACGGCATCAGTTTCGATCTCGGTCGAGGCGAAACGCTGGGACTCGTCGGCGAATCTGGGTGTGGCAAGTCGACCGCTGCAACCTCTATCATTCGACTTGAGGAACCGACGTCCGGCGAAATTCTGTTCCACGGCGGGGGAGATGCCTCCCGCCCGGAAGACATTACGAAGTACGACCGATCGGAACTGAAAGCGTTTCGTCGAGAAGCGCAGATGATCTTTCAGGATCCGTCCTCGAGTTTCGATCCGCGGATGACGGTCGGCGATACGATTGGCGAACTGCTCGAAGTCCATGGCATGAAGGACCGCTCTCGACGTCGGGCGATCGTGTCCGACCTGATCGAACGAGTCGGACTCAGTCCATCGGATCACGACCGGTACCCCCACGAGTTCTCCGGAGGACAGAAACAGCGTCTCGCGCTCGCTCGTTCGCTCGTGTTGAATCCCGACCTGATCATCGCCGACGAACCAGTCTCCGCACTCGACGTCTCGGTGAAAGCGGAAATTCTCGCGTTGATCAACGACCTGCAGGAGGAGTTCGACCTGTCCCTCCTATTTATCAGTCACGACATGTCCGTCATCCGAGAGGTGTGTGACCGAGTAGCGGTGATGTACCTGGGCGAAATCGTCGAGATTGGTCCTACCGAAGTCGTCTTCGATTCGCCACAGCACCCCTACACGGAGGCGTTGCTCTCGTCGATCCCGACACCGGATCCCCGCGCGTCGATGAACGAAGTCGAACTCAAGGGGACGGTTCCGAGCCCCACCAATCCACCATCGGGCTGTCGGTTCCATACCAGGTGCCACCGCGTCATCCAACCCCCGGACTTCGACCTCGAGCAGTCGAACTGGCGAAGCCTACTGAACTTCCGTGAGCAGGTGCTCTCCGGCGGCTTCGATGTTGAAGAACTCAGAGACGCCCTCGAGGCCGACGTGAGCGGGGCCGACGGTATCTCTGACGAACGCCTCAAAGCGCACCTTCGGGCGGAGTACGATCTCGATGACGCCCTCTCCTCGGGCGAGGTCGAAGAACAGTTCGACTCGGTGCTCTCTCACCTCGTTTCCGGCGAGGACGATGCCGCACGGGACCTGGTCGAAACCACGTTCGTGACGCCCTGTGAACGGGAACATCCGCAGTTTACCGAACACGGTGTCGACCACAAGTCGATGTGTCTTCTCCATTCGGAAACTGAGGACGAGCACAGGGTCGAAACGACCGTTCGGTAGGGCCCGCTTCGGGGTCTCGGTTTCGGACAAGATGCAGACGGACCGTTGTCACTCGAGTGCGGCCTCAGTCGTCGCCGTCTTCGTCCACGATGACGACCTCGCCGTCGACGACGTCGACGTTGATCAGCGTCTTCACGTCGTAGCCCGCGTCCGCGACCTTGTTCTCGCCACCTTCTTTCTTGATGACGGCAACGGTATCGACGACCTCGGCCCCGATTTCGTCGAGTGCCCCGAGGACGGCTGCGAGCGTGCCGCCGGTCGAGAGGACGTCGTCGAGCACGAGCACGCGCTCGCCCTCGTACACGTCGTTGATGAACATCTCGTTCTCCGAGTAGCCGGTCTTCTGGGAGATAGAGACCTCGCCTTCGAGGCCGTACTCGCGCTTGCGGATGACCGTCAGCGGGATATCGGTCATGAGCGAGACGGCCGTCGAGATGTGGATACCCATCGCGGCCGGGGTGACGATCCGGTCGACGTCCTCCAGGTCGGCCTTGCGCGTGATGCGGATAACGATTTCGCGGAGGAGGGAGGGCTCGAGTTTGGGGACGCCGTCGCTGATGGGGTGGACGAAGTAGTGGTAGCCGTTCTTCTCGATGATGGGGGCCTCGAGGAGCGACCGTTTCAACTGATCCATGTCGTGGATGAGGGAGATATCGAGTAAAAGGTGACGATACGCGCCGCGCCTCGAGTCACCCTCGAAACGGACATCGTACCCGGGACAGCCACAGACCGCCGATTCCTCCGCTACCGTCCGTAACTCAGTTCCGGGGGCTCGTCGCCGTGGCCGACGCGCATGTTCCGTTCGTAGTAGATGTGAGCGGCCGCCGTAGCGGTGATCGTCACCGAGAGGAGGCCCGCCCAGGCGAGTTCCGACAGCATCGTGAGCGGGTAGATCCCGAGCCAGAGCGCGGCCACGAGCGCACAGCCGATTGCGCCCAGCGAGAGGTACAGTTCGCGCCAGGCGAACTCGCTGCCGGGGACGATCTCGAGGTAGACGTTGAGATCGCTGGTCCGATCGGTCGGTTCGATGACCCCGTCGTCGGAGTCGAACCGGAGGATACCGGCGGTGTCCATCTTCGGGAGGTGCGTCTGCTGGAGGGTCGTGTAGACTCGCTTTCGTTGCTCCGGGGTGACGCCCTCGAGGGTCGTCTCGTACTCCCAGGCAGCGACCTGCTGGGCGAGGTCGCCGAGTTCGACTGGTCGGTCGTCCTGTTTCAAAAACTGAAGGACGTAGCGCCGTCGCTGGTTGCGGAGGACTTCGAAAATTTCGCCCTTCGAGAGCGGGCTCGGCCGGCCGGGTCGGTCCATCTTCATCGTCACCTCGCGACACCAGCCTTGGGGGGAGAGGTCGTCATCGATTGACGGCATGAACGCCACGTATATAATTCTCGTGACGGTCGCTTTCGACGACAGGTTTGTCGGTTGAAAAGAACAGTCGAGCGGCGGAAGATAACGCCGATCGAAATCCTCCCGTCTCTCAGCCGACGACGACGGCCAGCGACCGAGCGATTTCGTCCGCCAGATCGGCCTTCACACCCGAAAACTGCGCGACATCCTCGGCGTGGACGAGGAGCGCTCGAGTCCGGTCGCCACCCATGACGCTCGCGTCGTTGGCGACGACGAAGGCCGCGTCGACGCGCTCTAGCACCTCCCGCGCGGCGTCGATCATCGCCTCGTCCTCGCTGGTCGTCTCGGCCTTGAACGCGACGATAGGCAGGTCGGGACGTGCCTCGCGTACCCGATCGATGAGTTTCGGCGTCGGCTCGAGGTCGAGGGTCAGCTCCTGGCCGGAACGGAGTTTCGTGTCGCTGGCATCGACGGTGTAGTCCCCGACGGCAGCGGCCGAGACGATCGCGTCCGCCTCGCCGCAGGCCTCGAGCGTCGCCTCGAGCATCTCCGACGCACTTTTGATCGTGCGAACGTCGGCGTAGGGGACGTCGTCGCCGTCGTGGATCAGCGTCACGTCGGCCCCGAGGACGTAACACGCACGGGCGACGGCTCGTCCCATCTTCCCCGAGGAGCGATTCGTCAGTAAGCGAACAGGATCGATCGGCTCACTGGTCGCGCCACTGGTGACGACGAGGTGACGCCCCTCGAGGGGCCGATCGCTCGTGGCCCGCGCGACCGCACAAACGATGGCCTCCTCGGTGGCAATCTTGGCCTTCCCCTCCTCGACGCGCGGGTCGACAAAGTCGACGCCCCAGGACTCGACGCGCTCGATGGCCTCGAGCACGCCGGGGTGATCGTACATCGGTTCGTGCATAGCCGGGGCGACGACGACGGGGATGCCGGCGCCGAGGGCCGTCGTGGCGCAGGTCGTGACCGGGGTGTCGTCGACCGCACCGGCGATCTTGCCAACGGTGTTGGCCGTCGCCGGCGCGAGCAAGAGGATGTCGGCCCAGCCGTCGTTCCCACAGAGTTCGACGTGTTCGACCCCGCCCGTGATTTCGGTGACGACCTCGCGGTCGGTCGCGAACTCGAGCGCCCACGGGTGGATGATCCCGCGGGCGCTGTCGGTCATCACCGCGCGGACGCTCGCCCCCTGCCGGCGCAACTCGTGGGCGAGTTCGACCGTCTTGACGGCCGCGATCGACCCCGAAACCCCGAGCGCGACGTTGACTCCCTCGAGCATTCTCGGTTGATCTTCGGCGGGAGGTGTAAAATGCGTATGGATCGCCGTCGAGCGCCGACGATTGCCGACGATGTTTGTGATGTACGGCCGAATCAGTCGCGGGCGATGCTCGGGTGCATCGTCGGCTCGGCCTCGAGCGGCTCCGCGAACGCCTCGAGCATCCGTTCTCTCGCCCGTTCATCTCGCTCGCGCCGCTCCGCCTCGTCGATCTCCTCGCAGGCCGGCGGCACGTCCCTGTCGCGGCCCGTGAAGTAGCCCTCGGGGGCGACCCAGTCGTGGTAGAACGGAACGCCAGAGTCGTGAATCGTAGCGAGGCCGACCTTCGCGCCGTGGCCGGCGGCGACGATCGCCTGGTGGGGTTCACCCGCGAGTCGCCCCGCGGCGTAGACGCCGTTGACGGCCGTCCGACCCGCTTCGTCGACGCTCACCACGTATTTGCTCCCGCGTTGTTCGCGACCGACGTCGAGGGGCGTGAGGTACTCGCTGTCGGCCCAGGAGGCGGCGATCACTCGGCGTGCCTCGAGCGGTTCGCCACCGTCTGTCTCGAGGACGAATCCCGCTTCAGGAGTCTGGGAATCGTGTTGCTCGACGCTCGTGACGTAACCGAGTTCGAACTCGGCGCCGGCGTTCCCGGCGTGCTCGCGAACGAGCGCGAGGTACCGGCGGGCGTCGACGCCGTCGGGAAACCCGGGGTAGTTCTCGAGGCTGGCATTGCGTGCCAGGATCGATTCGCCCCCGTCCACGACGAGGGTGTCCAGTCCGTTGCGGGCAGTGTAGATGGCCGCCGAGAGGCCGGCGACGCCGCCGCCGACGATGCAGATGTCTCGCATACTCGAGTGTGGACGAGAGCAGTATAGAAACGCTCCGACTCGAGACGAGCGCGACAGCAGCGGTGTAGCGAGGGCGATGGGTCGGCGTGTCGGCGGTTTTGGGAAGACGGACGCCGACGCACCACCTCGCCGCATGCCCGACGCTTTATACGATCGACGGCAAACAGAGAGGTATGGCTACCGAGCGCGGCGCCGACCCCGCCGCCGACTCTCGAGCGACCTACGACTACCGGAGCGACGACGTCGACCGCCCCGCGCTCGTGGAGGACATCGCGCGCGTCGTCGAGGGCGACGTCCGCGCCGACTCGTACTCCCGTTCCCTCTACGCGACCGACGCGAGCATCTACGAGATGACGCCCATCGCCGTCGTCTTCCCGACTTCGACGGCCGACGTCGCCGCCGTGATGGACTACTGCGCTCGCCGCGAGATTCCCGTCCTCCCCCGCGGCGGCGGCACCAGCCTCGCCGGCCAGAGCGTCAACGAGGCCGTCGTCCTGGACTTCACGACCGACATGGACGCTCTCCTCGGGGTCGACCTCGACGCTCAGCGCGCGACCGCCCAGCCCGGAATCACGCTGGGACGACTCAACGAGGCCGTCGCCCCCCACGACCTGAAGTTCGCGCCCGACCCCGCCTGGGGGGACAAGAGCGCCCTCGGGGGCGCCATCGGCAACAACTCGACGGGGGCCCACTCCCTGCAGTACGGCAAGACCGACGCCTACGTCGAGGAGGTGGAAGTCGTCCTCGCCGACGGCACCGTCACCCGTTTCGGCGAGGTCGCCCTCGCGGACCTCCCCGACCTCGCCGACGGTGACGACCTCGAGTCGCGAATTTACGCCGAAGTCGAGCGGATTCTCGAGGTGGAGGGCGACCTGATCGCGGATCGGTACCCCGACCTCAAGCGAAACGTCTCGGGGTACAATTTGGACTGGCTGCTCGAGGACGCCCGCGGAGCGATTCGAGAGGCCGGCGAACGCGACGCCGACGGCGGGACGATCAACCTCGCGAAACTCCTCTGTGGCAGCGAGGGCACGCTCGCCATCGTCACCGAGGCCACCGTCGCCCTCGAGCCGATTCCCGAAACCAAAAGCATGACCCTGCTGGCGTACGACAGCGTGCTCGAGGCGGTCGCCGACGTTGAACCCATCGTCGCACACGACCCCGCCGCGGTCGAACTGGTCGACGACGTGTTGATCGACCTCGCGCGCAGGACCGCGGAGTTCGTCGAGGTGACCGAGATGCTTCCGGAGGGCACAGGTGCAGTCCTCCTCGTGGAGTTCTACGCCGAGGACGACGCCAACGGGAAACGGAAGGTGGCGAACCTCCTCGCCGATCGCTGTCCGGCCGTCGCGACGGCCGTCGACGCCGACCCCGCCGACGAACGGCCCGTCCTGGAAGCCGACGTTCGCGCGTTCGACGCCCTCGAGGCCTACGACGAAGACACCAGGACGAACGTCTGGAAGCTCCGCAAGTCAGGCCTCCCGATCTTGCTCTCGCGAACGACCGACGAGAAACACGTCGCGTTCATCGAGGACACCGCCATCCCGCCCGAACACCTCGCCGCGTTCGTCGCCGACTTTCAGGAAGTGCTGGAAGCCCACGACACCTACGCGAGTTTCTACGCCCACGCCGGCCCCGGCGTCCTCCACATCCGGCCGCTCGTGAACACCAAAACTGGCGCCGGAGTCGAGAATATGGAGTCCATCGCCGATGCCGCGACGGACCTGGTCGTCGAGTACGACGGCTCGGTCTCGGGCGAACACGGTGACGGGCGCGCCCGCACGCAGTGGAACCACAAACTGTACGGCGACGAGCTCTGGGAGACCTTCGAACGGCTGAAGACGGCGTTCGACCCCGACTGGCTCCTGAACCCCGGCCAGGTCGTCTTCCGCGAGGACGACCCCACGGCGATGACCGAGAACCACCGCTTCGGCCCCGACTACGCCTTCGACGCCGACTTCGAACCCGAACTCGAGTGGGATGTCGACAACGGCTTCCAGGGGATGGTCGAACTCTGTCACGGCTGTGGCGGCTGTCGGGGCGACCAGTCGACGACCGGCGGCGTGATGTGTCCGACCTACCGGGCCAGCCGCGAGGAGATCACCAGCACGCGCGGGCGGGCGAACGCGCTTCGGCAGGCAATGAGTGGCGACCTCGAGCCCGGCGAGGCCTTCACCGACGAATTCCTCGACGAAGTCCTCGACCTCTGTATCGGCTGCAAGGGCTGTGCGATCGACTGTCCCAGCGAGGTCGACATGGCCAAGCTCAAAGCCGAGGTGACCCACGAGCACCACCGCCGACACGGTGCGAGCCTGCGCGACCGCCTGTTCGCGAACGTCCACGACCTCTCGCGGTGGGGCTCCCGGCTGGCTCCGCTGTCGAACCTCGGACCGAAGCTCCCAGGCGCACGGCGGATGATGGAGGCCGTCGCCGGCATCAGCGCCGACAAACCGCTGCCCCGGTTCCACCGGCGGACGTTCACCAACTGGTTCCAGGACCGTGGCGGCACCCTGCGGCCGCTGTCGGGAGCGAACCGGAAGGCGGTCGTCTACCCGGACACGTTCACGACCTACAACAACCCCGAGGCGGGGAAAGCCGCCGTGCGAGTCCTCGAGGCTGCCGGCGTCCACGTCGCGGTGCCGGACGACCTGGGAGATACGGGCCGCCCCGCGTTCTCGAAGGGCTTTCTCGAGCAGGCAAAGGCAACCGCTCGAGAGAACGTGGAGACGCTCGAACCCGCTCTCGAGGACGGCTGGGACGTGGTCGTCATCGAGCCCTCCGACGCCATCATGTTCCAGTCGGATTACCTCGACCTCCTCGGCGAGGACGCCCGTCCGCTCTCACAGGCGACCTACGGGGTCTGTGAGTACCTCGACGCGTTCGACCTGGACGAGGGCCTCTCGTTCGCACCGGGGAACGAGAGGCTGACCTACCACGGCCACTGCCACCAGAAGGCGACCCGGAAGGACCACCACGCCGTCGGAGTCCTCCGGCGGGCGGGCTACCGCGTCGATCCGCTCGACTCGGGCTGTTGCGGGATGGCCGGCAGTTTCGGCTACGAGGCCGAACACGCCTCGATGAGCGCGGCCATCGGGCGGATTCTGTACGACCAGGTCGAGGAGAGCCCGGGTGAGCGGGTCGTCGCCCCCGGTGCCTCCTGTCGCACTCAGTTAACGGCACGCCAGGGGCGACGCGCCAGCCCGCAGACGCCCATCGAGTGCCTCGAAGAGGCCCTGGAGACACAATCGAAGTATTAAAGGCCGAATCGTGGGGAGATACGTACACGAATGATCGAGGTACCTCTCCAGACGATCGACAACCTGCTGCGCCCCATCCACATGGGCCACGCCCTCATCGGGTTGCTCGTGCTCGCGATCCTCGGGACGCTCCCGCTGAAGTCGATGAAGATCATGGGCATCAACCTCGCCGCGCTGGGTGCGCTGTTCCTGCTGGTACCGACGAGCCTGACCGACAACATGGTCGTCTTCCGCCTGATCGGCGTCGTGCTGGTGCTGGTCGGCCCGATTCTCTACGCCGGCGGCCGATAGCCTCGAGTCCCCGATCGATTCTGTCTCGCTTCTGTTCTCGAGATTGCCGGCGACTCGAGCCGCCGCTACCGGTTCGATAGCATCTACCTATCGATTTTGTAGTGTCGACGGAGGCGAGAGCGGCCACCGGGCTACTCGAAGACAGCGACCAGATCTCCCTCCTCGAGCGGACTGGGGCCGTCGGCCTCGTACGCCTCGACGTCGTGAGTACCGACGCGAACCCTGGCCGCGCCCGTTTCGTCGATCGCGTAGGCGACCCCGTCGTCCCCGATGTCCGCCTGCCACTCGTTGCCGTCCTCGTCGGCGCCGTGGGTAGCGCCCGCGAGACGACGGCAAAACATCACCGTGATCTCGTCGTCCCACCCGAGGAGGTGCTGTTCTCGCACGCTGTTGGCGACGTCGAAAACGTATTCTGCACTCGATTCGCACAGGACGCTGTGGGTGATGTAGGCTTCTTCGAAGTCCGCGACGTACTCGAAGATCGCGTCGTCGTCGAACGAGTTCGGCGGATCGGGGTACGGAATCGTCGCCTCGGTTTCGTACTCGCTCGTCTCGTCGCCGCGCTCGAGTTCGACGGTCTCCGATTCCCTCGTACACTCCGGCCGTTCCACCTGGCCGTCGAAGGCGGCGACGACGGACTCCACGTCAACCGTTCGTGGGCCCCCGTCGGGGTCGGTAGTGGAGTTCGAGTCGCTGTCGTTTCCGTTCTCACCATCGGTCCCGTTCTCGTTCGATCCATCGCTATCGGTTCCGTCTCCCGGCTCACCAGTGGAATCGGATCCAGGCGACTGGTCGAGGCAACCGGCGGCAGCGACTGTCGCGCCGACAGCAGCGACCAGCGTTCGTCGGTGCATGAGCGAAAAATATGTTAGAAAGCCCATATAATTGTGCCAAGCTAAAACCCGCGTTTCACCCACCGACGCCGCGTGTGA
This sequence comes from Saliphagus sp. GCM10025317, assembly GCF_042663665.1. Classification (NCBI taxonomy): domain Archaea; kingdom Methanobacteriati; phylum Methanobacteriota; class Halobacteria; order Halobacteriales; family Natrialbaceae; genus Saliphagus; species Saliphagus sp. GCM10025317. The sequence goes on along the minus strand of NZ_JBHTAQ010000007.1, from coordinate 784,288 downwards.
CGCACCTCCGACGACTTCGCTGTCTCTCTCCACGTGGCGCCACCCGCTCAATCGACGTACAGCGAGTACGCAATCACCAGAAATCCGCCGAGCACCAGCAGGCTCTCGATCAGGATTCCGACGGCCAGTCGCACCTCGAGCACCTCGAAGAGCACCCCCGCGAGGACGAACCCGAGGGTCACGACACCGAACCCGACCGCCAGCAACCCCAGTTCGCGCCGCCTCGTCCGGCGGTAGGCCTTGAGCGTCAGGAACGTAATCGCCCCGCCGACGACCAGGATCAGCGTCTTGACGATGGTCAGCGCGATCATCACGCTCACGTCGTCGACCGCGTTCGGACTCATAGTCAGAGTTCCTCCCGAACCTCTGACCAGAGGTCGGCCAGACGTTCGTCGGCCGTCCGCGGCGGGCGCTCGATTCTGGCGCTCAGGGTGTTGTCGTCCTCGAGTGCGAGCGTGATTTCGGAGAAGGCGACCCCGTACTTGCTCGCGTGGTGGCCGTCGCGTCGAATCTCGGTCGACTCTTCGAGCAGGGTTGCCTCGGTCAGCGACTCGAGTTTTCGGTACAGCGTCGACTGTGGGATGTCACAGCGGGCGTTGAGTTCTGCGGCTGTCATGGGTTCGTCGAGGTGGCGGATGATTTCGCGGCTATCGGGATCGTCCAGGGCGGCGCAGATGTCCTCGGCCGAGGGGGCGACGTCCGAGGTGAGTGGATCCCGAACCATTCGCGTGGAAATTCGAAGAAGGAGCTTTTAATCCCATCGGTCGAGAAGGCGACACGACCCGAATACGTTCGTGGCGATCAGTGTCGCGGATCACGTGGTCCTCGAGCGCCAGTCCATCGAGTTCGAGTTCCTCGTCGTCTACTCACACCTCGAGCGCCAGTCCGCCGAGTTCGAGCGCTTCGTCGACGCCCCGGTCGTCGTGGACGACCGCGGCGACGGCACGGGCGATCCCCTCGGGGTCCTCGTGCTGGAAGATCGACCGACCCATCGAGACGCCCGCACCACCGGCGTCCACAGCGCCGCGAACCATCTCGAGGGTCTGGCGGTCGGTGCCGCGGGAGCCACCAGCGATGACGACCGGGAGTCGGGTGGCCTCGACGACGTGTTCGAAGCTGTCGGCGTCGCCGCTGTAGCCGGTCTTCACGACGTCGGCACCGACCTCCTCGGCGAGACGGACGGCGTGACCGAGTGCCTCGGGGTCGTCGCCCGCGACGTCGGGGCCGCGCGCGTAGGCCATCGCGAGGACCGGGATGCCGAAGCGGTCGGCCGCGCTGGTCAGTTTCGAGAGGTCCTCGAGCTGGCCAGGTTCGTGGGTCGAACCGACGTTGATATGAAAGGAGACGGCGTCGGCACCGGCCCTGATCGCGTCCTCGACGGTCCCCGTGAGGCGCTTGTCGTTTTCGTCCGGCCCGATGGTCGTCGAGGCGTTGAGGTGGACGATGTAGCCCGCGTCGTTTTTGCTCGAGTGGACGCGCGGGGCGATACCGCGCTGGGTCAAGACGGCGTCGGCGCCGCCGCGGGTGACCGCGTCGATGGTCGATTCGATGTCTTTCAGGCCCGTGACGGGGCCGAGGGTGATCCCGTGGTCCATCGGAACGATGACGTACCGCTTGTCTGTTCCGATGCGGTCGAGTCGTGCGTCGAGTCCGGCTGTCGAAGTCATATTGCGAATGTGTAGCAAACTGGTGGTTATGTCTGTTCTGGTTGCGGTACGTTTTCCGGGTTCGCGCCGCGGGCGGAGCCCTCGGCGAGTTCGCGAGCCTTCGCCTCGAGGCGGGCCGCAGTCTCGGCGGTCGGTTCGTCGTTCTCGTGGCCCTCGGCGACGATGTCCACCAGGGCGCTCCCGACGATGACCCCGTCGGCCCCCGAGGCGACGATGCGCTCGGCGTGGTCACCGGTCTTGATGCCGAAGCCGACCGCCTTCGGGACGTCCCAGTCGGCCAGTCGCTCGAGGCTTGCGTTGGTTTGATCGGAGACGTCCTCGCGCGCGCCGGTCGTCCCGAGTCGCGCCTGGACGTAGACGTACCCCGACACGCGCTCGCGCATCCGCTCGAGGCGCTCGCCGCGGGTGGTGGGCGCGACGATGAAGATCAGGTCGAGACCGAACTCGTCGCACGCGTCGCGCAGCGGGTCGGCCTCCTCGGCCGGGAGGTCGGGGACGACGAATCCCTCGAGGCCAACCTCGGCGGCGCGTTCGACGAACGGTCTGGGCCCTCGTTCTTCGCCAAATTGGTAGATCAGATTGTAGTACGTCATACACACCAGCGGCGCCTCGACCTCGAGGTCCTCGACGAACGCGAAGAAGCGCTCGGGCGTCATCCCGCCCTCGAGCGCGCGAACGACGGCTTCCTGGATCGTCGGTCCCTCCGCGATCGGCTCCGAGAAGGGGAGGCCGAGTTCGATCACGTCCGCGCCGCCCCGGTCCAGGGCCTCGACGTACTCGAGGGAAGCCTCGTAGGTCGGATCGCCCGCCGCGAGGTACGGGACGAACGCTGGGCCGTCGGCGAACGCCGCGTCGATGCGGTCGCTCATCGTAGTCCCCCCTCGCTCGCGAAGACCGACAGGTCGGGCGCGGCCTTGAGGCCGCGTTTTTCCGTCTCCTCGATCACCGTCTCGAGGTCCTTGTCGCCGCGACCGGAGACGGTGACGACGACCGAGTCGCCCAGCACCTCGTCGGCGTCGTCGCGCCCGGCGGCCTCGTGGAGGAAGCCGAAGGCGTGGGCCGTCTCGAGCGCCGGGATGATCCCCTCCTCGGTCGAGAGCCGGTGGAACGCCTCGAGCGCGGCGTCGTCGTCGACGGTGACGGGCGTCACCCGCCCCGTTTCGACGAGGTGGGCGAGTTCGGGGCCGACGCCGGCGTAGTCGAGGCCGGCGGAGACGCTGTGGGATTCCATGATCTGGCCGTGGGAGTCCTGCAGAAGGTGCGTTCGCGCACCGTGGAGGACCCCCTCGGTGCCCGTCGAGAGCGTCGCGGAGTTGGGCGCGACTCCTGCATCTTCGTCGACCTCGAGCGAGGAGCCGCCGGCTTCGACGGCGTAGAGCGACACGGATTCGTCGGCGGTAAAGTGGTGAAACGCCCCCATCGTGTTCGATCCACCGCCCGCGCACGCGAGCACCGAATCGGGAAGCGAGCCAACCTGCTCGAGACACTGCTCGCGGGCCTCCTCGGAGATTACCGATTGAAAGTCTCGGACCATCGCTGGGAACGGGTGAGGACCGACGACCGAGCCGATGACGTAGTGGGTGTCCTCGACCGTCTGGGACCAGTCGCGCATCGTCTCCGAGATGGCCTCCTTGAGCGTTCCGCGACCCGCATCGACCGGGTTCACCTCGGCCCCGTTGATCCGCATCCGGAAGACGTTGGGTCGCTGGCGGTTCACGTCCGTCCGGCCCATGTAGATCTCGCAGGGCACGTCCAGGTGGGCGGCGGCCATCGCGGTTGCGGTCCCGTGCTGGCCCGCGCCGGTCTCGGCGATGATTCGCTCCTTGCCCATGTACTTCGCGAGCAGGACCTGCCCGAGCGCGTTGTTCAGTTTGTGCGCGCCACCGTGGACCAGGTCCTCGCGCTTGAGGTACACGTCCCGGTCGTAGCGCTCGCTGAGTCGGTCGGCCCGCTGGAGTGGCGTCGGTCGTCCGCCGAACTCACGGAGCCGTCGGCGGAACTCGTCCATGAAGCCGTCCTCGTTCGCGAGGACGTATCGCTGGTAGGCGTCCTCGAGCTCCTCGAGGGCGGGCATCAGCGCTTCAGGGACGTACTGGCCGCCGAAGCGGCCGAAGGTACCGTCCTCGAGAGATTGCTCGTCCCCCTCGTGTTCCGTTTCGTTCTCGCGCCCAGCTGGGGCGCGTTCGGTGCCGTCGTCGCTCGCCTCTAGCTCGGTCATGTCGTATCAGTCTCCGCCGTCGTCAGCCGCCGGGTATTCGCACGCACGTCGCCGTCCGTTTCGCCCGCGTGATCCATGATCGCGCTCCCGACGAGCAGCGCGTCGGCGTCCGCCTCGCGCATTCGCCGAACGTCCGCCGGCGTCGAGATGCCGCTCTCTGCGATCAGCGTCACGTCGTCGGGGACGTGGAGCGCGACCGACTCGAAGGTTTCGAGGTCGACCTCGAGGCGAGCCAGGTCGCGGTTGTTCACGCCGACGATATCGGCGCCCGCCTCGAGGGCCGCCTCGAGTTCCGCCCGATCGTGGACCTCCACGAGGACCTGAAAACCCCGTTCCCGCGCGGCAGCGAGCAGTCCTGCGAGATCGTCGACGAAGCGGGCGATCAAGAGCACGAGATCGGCTTCCACGAGGTCGAGGTGGGCTTCCTCGAGGACGAAGTCCTTGCGCAACACAGGGACGTCGACGGCCGTTCGAACGTCTCGAAGCGCGTCAGCGGAACCGCCGAAGTGAGTCGGTTCGGTGAGGACGGAGATGGCCGTCGCCCCGCCCGCGACCATCTCCCGGGCGAGGGTAGCCGGGTCGTCGTCCCGAACCCCGTCGCTCGTGGGGCTCGTCGGCTTTACTTCCGCGATGATCGGTACACGTCCGTCGGCTTCGGCCCGCTCGAGCGCGCGTGCAAACGAGCGCGGGTCGACGTCGAGAGCCGCGTCGGCCCCGCCGCGTTCGCCGGCCGACTCGAGGATCGACCGGACGGACGCCGCGAGGTCGCCAGTGGTTTCCATTATCGTACATCAATGTACTAATCTATACATAAGGCTTGCGGGACGCGTGCAAATATCCAGTCCACCGGTATCGTATTATGCCCCGTCCACCACACGACGACCATGCACGTCACTCTCTCGCCCTCGAGCGTTCGCGGGACCGCCCGCGCGCCGCCGTCGAAGAGTTACACTCACCGGGCCATCCTGGCTGCGGGCTACGCCGACGAGGCGACCGTCCACGATCCGCTCTGGTCGGCCGATACGAAGGCGACCGCGCGCGCCGTCGAGGCCTTCGGCGGGGACGTCCTCTGGGCGGACGGCGGCCGCCTCGAGGTATCAGGCTTTAGCGGTCGGCCCAACGTCCCGGACAACGTGATCGACTGCGCCAACAGCGGCACGACGATGCGCCTGGTCACCGCGACCGCGGCGCTGGCCGACGGGACGACCGTCCTCACGGGCGACGAATCGCTCCGCTCGCGCCCGCAGGGACCGCTGCTCGAGGCGATCGACGACCTCGGCGGCGAGGCGTTCAGCACGCGCGGGAACGGGCAGGCGCCGCTGGTCGTCACCGGTCCCGTTTCCGGAAACCGCGCCTCGATCCCCGGCGACGTCTCCTCCCAGTACGTCTCGGCCCTGCTGATGGCCGGCGGCCTGCTCGAGGGCGGCCTCGAGATTGCCCTCGAAACGGAACTCAAGTCGGCGCCCTACGTCGACGTCACCCTCGAGGTCCTCGAGGACTTCGGCGTCACCGCCCGACGCACAGGCGACGGCTTCGCCGTCGACGGCGGGCAGTCCTACCAGGCCGCAGGCGGTTCGTACCACGTCCCCGGCGACTTCTCCTCGATCTCGTACCTGGCGGCCGCGGGCGCCGTCGCCGGCGACGAAAGCGTCCGCGTCCGTGGCGTCTATCCGAGCGCACAGGGCGACAGCGCCATCCTCGAGACCCTCGAGCGCATGGGCGCCGACGTGGCCTGGGACCGAGAGGAGGGGGTCCTCGAGGTCTCCAGGAGCGACCTCGAGGGCGTCGAGGTGTCGGTCGCGGACACGCCCGACCTGCTACCGACGATCGCGGTCCTGGGCGCCGTCGCCGACGGTGATACCCACATCACGAACGCCGAACACGTCCGCTACAAGGAGACCGACCGCGTGAGCGCGATGGCCGAAGAGCTGGGCAAGATGGGCGTGCGGACAACGGAGGAGCGCGATTCCCTGACCGTCCACGGCGACGACTCCTCGCTCGAGGGCGCGGCGGTCGACGGCCGGCACGACCACCGAATCGTCATGTCGCTGGCCGTCGCGGCTCTCCAGGCGGAGGGCGAGACGCGCATCGCAGGTAGTGAACACGTCGACGTCTCGTTCCCGTCGTTCTTCGACGTGCTCTACGACCTGGGAGCGAGCCTCGAGCGGTCAGCGTAGGTCGAACCTCGAGAGAACAGCTACGTCGAATCTCGAGCGTGAGACGGTCTCGAGCGGTTGATCGACTCGACAGAGCGGGCCAAACGACGGGTCGCCAGTACGCGAGTTCCTTTAAGTACCTCTCGTCACAAGGTAGAGCTATGAAGGGGATTTTGGCGGCGTCGACGTTTCACTCTCCATAGTGGTGGCTTCGCGGCCAGAGTACGAACCTATCACTCGAGGAGAACACGAGCGAGGGTTTTTCACCGTCTACGTTCCATCCACGCACGAGGATGAGTCCGAACGGCGTGCCACAGGGAGCGAGGCTCGAGCGACCGAGTGGCGACGACGGCGAGCGGGAAATCGAAACCCGTCCCGGCTCGGGGTCGCTCTCGCGGGCCGCTCACCAGCGCGACGCCACCGTTCGCCAGTGGGGCGTCATCACGCCGAGCGCGACCGTCATCGGCCGGCCCGACTCGCCCGAGACGGACCTCTCGTCGAGCGTCCGTCGACTCCACGACGAGCAACACCCCGCCACGCCAGGATACGCCGAACGCGCCCACCGACTCGACCGGTTACGGACGACCCAGGCGTTCTGTAACGCCCTCGAGTTGACGCCGTGGCAGCGAGATCTGGCGCTGGGCGTCATGGACGAGATCGATCTCACCGCGTTCGGGAGCCAGCGCGCCATCGCGACGGTCGCGCTGGTAGTGATTCGTCACGTCGTCGACGTCGACCGGCGCGCGTACTTCGGCCTCGACGACGTCGACGTGAGCGACCTCTCGCCCGAGCGAATGGAGGAACTGTTCGGCCAGTACCGCGCCCACGACATCACCGACGACCCGACGTTCGAGCGACTCGCGGCCCGTCACGGGCTCGATACGACGAGTCTCAACCGGCTTCGCCGCGTACTCAAGGGACAGCTCGAGGGGGAGCTCCCGGCCTACGGACGGGCACCCTACCGCGATCCGAACCTGCCGACGGGCGTGACGGAGCCCGTCGACGGAGACGAAGCGGAGGGCGAGGGAGCGAAAGCGGACGCAACGAGTGACGACGAAACCGACGGCGTCGACGGCACGGGCGACGAGTTCCACGACGAGTGATACCGGCAACGGCTTCGAGCAGGACGGCCCTTTTGTGGACGGCGACCCTACGACGCACGATGACCACCGACCAGTCGAGCCCGATCGACGACGAGCGCGGCCTCGAGTCGAACGACTCCGGAGCGAGTGACGGCGACGGCCCGGACACAATCACTCTCTACGCGGACTACGTCTGCCCGTTCTGTTACCTCGGACGCCAGTCCCTCGAGCGCTACCGGGAGTCCCGGGAGGAACCGCTCGCCATAGACTGGCACCCGTTCGACCTCCGACGCGGAAAGCGAAACCCCGACGGCTCGATCGATCACGACGTCGACGACGGTAAGGACGACGAGTACTTCGAGCAGGCGAGGGAAAACGTCCGCCGACTCCAGGAGCGCTACGACGCCGAGATGGTCCAGGACCTCGCCGTCGAGGTTGACTCCTACGACGCCCAACTCGCCTCGCTGGCCGTCGCGTCTGCCGCGCCCGAGCGCTGGGAGGCGTTCGACGTCGCGATCTACGACGCCCTCTGGCAGGACGGCCGCGACATCGGCGACCGCGACGTCCTGCTCGAAATCGCCGACGAGGCCAGCGTCATCGACGTCGTTCGGGAGACGCTCGATGACGAAGACGAGAGCCTCCAATCACGCCTCGAGGAACTGTTTTCGGAGGCGGGCCGAGCCGGCGTGCGCGGCGTCCCGACGTTCGTCTACGAGGGCTACGCCGCCCAGGGTGCGGTTCCGCCCGAACATCTCGAGCGGCTGGTCGAAGGCGAGGACGGAGCGGAAGTCAGCAGACGGTAGTCCGTGCTCACTCGAGTTTCTCGAGCGCGTCGAAGAAGTTCACCGACGGCCCCGCCAACGTGATCGGATCGTCGGCGGCCCGGACCGTCACCGTCTCGGGCAGGTCCAGTGGCTGTCGATTGCGCCCGTCGCTGATCGCCCAGGCCGTCTCGGCGCCGGAAGCGGTGAGGGTAATTTCGCTCTCGGTGCCGACGACCAGCGGCGGCATCGCCTCGGTCGCACACATCTGCGTGACGACGAACGCGTCGACGGTCGGTCGGACCAGCGGGCCGCCCTCACTCAGGTTGTAGGCCGTCGAACCGGTCGCCGTCGAGACGAGGACGCCGTCGGCCCGGCTTGAGGTGTAGGTTTCGCCGTCGATCGCGACCTCGACGTCGACCCCGCCTGCCGGACCCCGCTTCGGGCCGTGGACGACGACCTCATTGAGCGCCGGTGCGAGCGTCCAGTTGTCTCCGGTGGCCGTCAGGCGAGCGACGGAGCGACCGGTGGTCGATCCGGTTTCGTGGGCTTCCTCGAGCAACGTCTCGACCGTCTCGACGGCATCGGCGGGAGAGATGGCGTTCAGAAAGCCGACCTCGCCGAGGTTGACGCCGACCAGGGGGGCGCCACCGGTTTCGCGGGCCGTGAAGAGGAACGTCCCGTCGCCGCCGATGCTGACGACGAACGCGCAGTCGTTCATCGCCTCGAGCGGGGTGGAATCCGCGTCGATGGCCTGTCCGGTCGCCTCGTCGACGATGGCATGGTCGCCGTGGTCGTGGATGGTCCGGATGAGCGAGGCCGCGAGTCGCTGTGCCCGGTCGTTCCCTCGCTGAGCGACAATGCCGACATCGACTCCCATGCCTGCCGGGTAGCGTCTCCGCGGGCAAAAACCCACCCTATCCAGTTTCGGGCTGGGACGGCAACGAGTTCCAGGCTGGCCGGGACGGCAACAACATTCATCGTTCTGGGGCGTTTCCCCGGAAACGAACGTCGCCGCCCGAACGCGACGACAGCCATGGACCACCCTGCCGACCTCCAACCCCGGACGCGAACCCCCCTGCGGAGTGGTTACGATGGGTGAAGAGCTCGAGGACGACTGGTTCGAACGCGCCCTCGAGGAACGCGAAAACGAGACCGACGACGGCGAGGAAGAGGAGGGCGACGACCGGGCGAAAGAGGGTGACGGCGACCGAGCAGAAGACGATGTCGACGCCTCGGAAACCGAGGATGGCGACAACTCGGACGATTCCTCGACCTCGCTATTCGACGAGGACTTCGGCAGCGCCCTCGACAACGTCGAGATGCCGGACGTCGGCACCGGAACGGCGCCTCCGGGGGATACCCTGGCAGGGCCGGACGGCTTCGACGACCTCGACTTCGACCTCGGCGGGCCAGAGGAAACCGACTTCGAAGCGGACGTCGACAGCGAGTTACCGCGGATCGACCTGGGGATCGACGGCCTCGATCGAATGATCCAGGGCGGCATCCCCGAACGCACGCTCATGGTCGCGATGGGCCCCGCCGGCACCGGCAAGACCACGTTCGGCCTCCAGTTCCTCCACTACGGCCTCGAGAACGGCGAGAACGCCGTGTTCATCACACTCGAGGAGAGCCGCGAACGAGTGATCAACAGCGCCACCGAGAAGGGCTACCCGTTCGAGGAGTACGTCGAGACGGGCCAGCTCGCGGTCGTCGGCGTCGACCCGATCGAGATGGCGAATAGCCTCACGTCGATCCGGAACGACCTCCCCCGACTCATCGAGGACTTCGGCGCGTCGCGGCTCGTCCTCGACTCCGTCTCGCTGCTCGAGATGATGTACGAGGACCGGGCGAAGCGCCGCAACGAAATCTACGACTTCACGCGCAGCCTCAAGGAGGCGGGCGTCACGGCGATGCTGACGAGCGAGGTGTCGGAAACCTCGCCGTACGCCTCCCGGTACGGAATCGTCGAGTACCTCACCGACGCCGTGTTCGTCCTGCAGTACGTGCGCCCGGATGACTTCCGCGAGACGCGACTGGCGATCGAGATCCAGAAGATTCGGGACGCGAATCACTCCCGGGAGAAAAAGCCCTACGAGATCACGGGCGAGGGGCTGTCGGTCTACCAGCAGGCCAACCTGTTCTGATCCTCTCACCCTCCTCCCCCGTCCCTGCCCCTCCCCCTTTCTCTCTGTGAGCGCCCGGTAAGCTGGTATCGGTCGACGCTCTCGTTCGCCGCCGACAGAACGCTTATTCGTATCACTTCCATCAGATTCACATAGAATGGGAGACAGAGACGAGGTTCCGAGCGACGGGGCCTCGAACGACGAGTCGAGCCACTCGCCACCGGCGTCCTTCGTTGAGCAGGCGAACGTCGACGAGGATCTCACGGACGCCTTCGAGCGGACGTGGCCCGAGTGCTGGGACCGGGCCGGCGAGTTACTCGAGTGGGACGACCCCTACGCGGCCGTCCTCGACGACGAGAACCCGCCCTTCTATCGCTGGTTCCCCGGGGGAACGCTCAACGCCTCGTACAACTGCCTCGATCGCCACCTCGAGTCCGGCCGGAAGAACCACGCGGCGATTCGCTGGGAGGGAAAAGACGGCGAGCGTCGAACGTTCACCTATCGGGAACTCTACGTCGAGGTGAACGAGTGTGCGGCAGCCCTGCGCGAGCTGGGCGTCGAAGAGGACGACGTCGTGACGATCTACCTCCCGATGATTCCCGAACTCCCGATCGCGATGCTCGCCTGTGCCCGAATCGGCGCCCCCCACTCGGTCGTCTTCGCCGGGCTGTCGGCGGCCGCGCTGGCGACCCGGATGGACGCCGCCGACAGCGAGTACCTGCTCACCTGCGACGGCTACTACCGCCGCGGCGACGCGTTCAACCAGAAGAGCAAGGCCGACAATGCCGTCCTCTCGATCGACGCGGACGTCACGACCGTCGTCGTCGACCGCCTCGGGGACGAACTCCCCCACGTCCTCGGCTCGAACGAGTACGATTACGACGCGTTGCTCGAGGCCCACTCCCGGGAAACCGTGGAACCGGTCTCGCGAGACGCCGACGACATGCTCTTCCTGATGTACACGTCGGGCACGACTGGCGAACCGAAAGGCGTCGTCCACTCCACCGGCGGCTACCTGGCCTACGCGGCCTGGACCGCCCGTACCGTCCTCGACGTCAAACCCGAGGACACCTACTGGTGTGCGGCGGACATCGGCTGGATTACCGGTCACTCCTACATCGTCTACGGTCCGCTCGCGCTGGGTACAACGAGTGTGATGTACGAGGGGACGCCCGACTACCCCGACCGCGACCGGCTCTGGGAGATCGTCGAGCGGATGGCCGTCGACGTCTTCTACACGGCGCCGACGGCCGTCCGCGCGTTCATGAAGTGGGGGAAACAGTACCCCGAGCGCCACGACCTCTCGAGCCTCCGGTTACTCGGGAGCGTCGGCGAACCGATCAATCCCCGCGCCTGGCACTGGTATCGCGAGCACGTCGGCGGTGGCGAGTGTCCCATCGTCGACACCTGGTGGCAGACCGAGACCGGCGGCATCGCGATTTCGACGGTGCCAGGCGTCGACGAGATGAAGCCCGGGTCCGCGGGGCCGCCGTTGCCGGGCATTCAGGTCGACCTGCTCGACAGCGACGGAACTGGAGTTGACCCCGGAGAGACGGGCTACCTGACGCTCGAGCGTCCGTGGCCAGGAATGGCCGAGACGCTCTACGACGACGACGAGCGGTACGTCGCGGAGTACTGGCGGCAGTTTTCCGACCCCGACGCCGGCGAGTGGCGCTACGCCAGCGGCGACGCTGCCCGGGCGGACGAGGACGGCTACCTCACGATCCTCGGGCGCGTCGACGACGTACTCAACATCGCCGGCCACCAGGTCAGCACGATGGAACTCGAATCCGCTATCGCCGGCGTCGAGGGCATCGCCGAGGCGGCTGTCGTCGGCGGGTCCAACGGCGGCGACGTCTACGCCTACGTGAGTACCGAAGGGGCCACCGACGACGGCGACGCCCTCGAACGCCGGATTCTCGAGGCCGTCGAGACCGAAATTGGGCCCATCGCCCGGCCCGAAACCGTCGTGTTCACGCCCGAGTTGCCAAAGACCCGCTCGGGCAAGATCATGCGCCGCCTCCTCGAGGACGTGACGAACGACGAACCGCTGGGTGATACGAGCGCGTTGCGGAATCCGGAGATCGTCGGGGAGATCCAGTCGGCAGTTCGTGACCAGTAGTATTTCGCTATTTCCGGAGAAGCGAAGATCGACGGTACATACGGATTCTGGTCGTTTACAACCGACTCGAGTGATAACGAGGACGCCTCGAGGGAACGACACCCACTCCAGCGATAACGACGCACAATGAGTGGTAACGGCGAAAGAAGGACATACTTATATTCGCGTTACTCGAGAACACGAAACATGGCCGATGGTGTATCGACGGTGCTGACGGCGACTCGGTACGAGGCGCTGTTGAACGCCGCCGAAACTCACCGTCAGGCCCTCGTCGTTCGGCTGTGCGGCGACGTCGGCCTTCGCCCGGCGGAGGTCGTCCGATTGACGCCGAGTTGCGTCCGGCAACTTCGCGCCGACCCACCACGATACGGGCTCGCCGTCCCCGACTCGACGGAATCAGTCGACGACCCCGCTCGAGTCGCTTACCTCCCAACACGGGTCGAACGAGCGCTTCGCCAGTACGCCCACGGCAACGGTATCGGCGACGACGACCGCCTCGTTCCCGTCACGCCGCGTCGCGTCCAGATGCTCGTCGCCGAGGTGAGCACCCGAGCGAGCGAGCGGTTCGACGATTCGGCGCTCGAAACCGTCTCCTCGAGTGATTTACGCCGCTTTTTCGCGGAACGTGCGCTTCGCGAAACACGCAACCCGCGAGCCGTCAAAGCCGCCGGTGGCTGGCAGAGTTTCGAAGCACTCGAGCCCTACCTCCCCAGCCCAACGCCCGACGAGCTGGTTCGGGCGTTCGAACCGCTCGAAACGGGTGGCACGCCGGACCGTTCGTCGACCCTCTCGGCCCTCTCGAACGGTGGTCGACCGATGCAAGAACGAGCGAGTGAACCGGCCGAGAACTCGACGGTAGAGGCACTGCAGGACGTACTCGAGGGGTCCGACCGATACGCCTGGTTCCACCTCGATTCCGACGGACGCATCGACCGCTGGAGCGAGGGGGCGGCCGACTGCTTCGGTTACACAGAAGAGGACGTGATCAGCTCGCACGTCCGAATCCTCTTTCCGGACGCAGCCGTCGAGGAGGGCGTTCCCGATCGGCTGCTCGAGACCGCGCGCGACGAAAACGGAGTCGACGCCGACGGCTGGCGCTGCCGAGCAGACGGGTCGCGGACGCGCGTGTGGGAAACGATCGTCCCCGTTGACGCTGATGGAAGCCGTGGGTTCGTCGTTCTCGCGTGCCAGGATTCGACTCTCGGCCATCGGCACCGGTTCGAACCCGCTCGAGCGGTCACGGACGCGTTGCTCGAGGCCTCTACGCACGAGGCCGTCGAAACGGCGGTCTGTCGCGCGCTCGTCGACGAGGGGCCGTACGAACTCGCCTGGATCGACCGAACGACCGCCTCGAGAACCCGCCGGGAGTGGTACGCCGCGAGCGGCCTCGAGGACGCGACGATCGAACGCTTGCAGGCAGCTCTCGAGGAAGCCAACGGCGTGGACCACGACGACCTGGACGACGGAAGCGTCCAGACGAACGTCTCGACCGAGGATTTCGGCGGAACGCTCCTGGCGGTATCCGTCCGCTACGGCGACACCGTCTACGGGACGCTGATCCTCGGAACGGCGCGCGAGACGGTCGGCGAACGGGAACGGGCCTGGCTCGAGACCCTGGGTTCCCAGGTCGGTCACACCATTGCGGCCGTCCGACGACGCAACCTCCTGCTCTCCGACGCAGTGATCGAACTCGAGTTCGCCTGCCGAGACGCGGCGTCGTTCTTCGTCGACGTGAGCGCTCGACTCGGCTGTCGGTTCGAACTCGACTCGCTCGTCCCCATCAACGATCACACCCAGCTATACTACGTCCACGTCACCGACGCCACTCCGGCAGCCGTCTTCGAGCACGCCGAATCGGACGCCGGCATTCGAGAGTGCCGGGTAATCGATACCTACGCGGATGGGAGCCGCCTCGAGTTCGTCGTCGAGGGCTCCTCGCCGGCGCTCACGCTGATGGAGTACGGCGTGACCGTGCTCGAGTCGGTGACCCGGGACGGGACGACGACGATCACGGCCGAATGTGCGAGTGATACCGACGTCAGAACCGTCGTCGATGGCCTGCGTGCCGCGTTTCCCGCGTCGGAACTCGTCGGGAAGCGCCAGGTCGAGCGTTCCGTCCAGACGGCCCGCGCGTTCCGAACGGGCCTGGAAGAACGACTCACCGACCGCCAGGAGGCCGCGCTTCGAGCGGCGTACTTCGGCGGCTACTACGACTGGCCGCGCGAGAGCACGGCCGAGGAGATTGCCGACGCGATGGACGTCTCCTCGCCAACCCTGCACAACCACCTCAGAAAAGGTCAGCACGAACTGCTGCGGACGTTCTTCGACGACCGGCCCTAACTATCTAGATACGGCGAGTCGCTCGCCGCCCATACGCTGCTCTGGAGTTGGAAATCTTCGTCTCGAACACGTTCGGGTTGCGTCCAGAATATATTCCATCCGTGAATACCCCGAATAATCGTCAAATTAACCTCATTCAACTGATTACTCGAGTTCCCTACCCGACGTGATTTTGCTCACCTAGAGTCGGTATTTACCCCCCTTATCTCGTATTGCTGTAGTGTAACATGGCACAGGAAGAACCTGCACTCGAGGCACGGTTGGCCGAGGGGGAGACCTACGACCCGCCGGAGGCGTTCGTCGAGCAAGCGAACGTGAGCGATCCGGGGGTTTACGAGGAGTTCGAGGAGAACTGGCCGGAGTGCTGGGAGCGCGCTGCAGACCTGCTCTCCTGGAACCAGGAGTATGAGACAGTACTCGAGGACGACGACGCGCCGTTTTACCGGTGGTTCACCGGCGGCGAACTCAACGCGTCGTACAACTGTCTCGATCGCCACGTCGAGGAGGGCGCGAAGAATCGGGCGGCGATCAAGTGGGAGGGTGAACTCGGGGAAACCCGAACGTACACCTACAGCGACCTGCTGTACGAGGTCGAGGCGTTTGCGGCCAGCCTTCGAGAACTCGGCGTCGAGGAGGACGACGTCGTCACCCTCTACCTGCCGATGATTCCGGAGTTGCCCATCGCGATGCTCGCGTGTGCGCGCATTGGGGCGCCGCATAGCGTCGTCTTCGCCGGCTTCTCCGCTGACGCGCTCGCCACCCGGATGAACGCCGCCGACAGCGAGTACCTGCTCACCTGCGACGGCTACTACCGCCGTGGCGATCCGCTCGACCACCTCTCGAAAGCCAACGAGGGACTCGAGGGCGTCGATCACGACGTCGAGACGGTCGTCGTCGACCGCCTCGGCGACGACCAGTCGCACTCGCTGAGTGAGAACCAGCGAGACTACGCCGACCTGGTCGAGGCTCACGAAGGCGAGACGGTCGAGCCGGTCTCTCGAGACGCCGAGGACATGCTGTTCCTGATGTACACCTCGGGTACCACCGGCCAGCCCAAGGGGGTAAAACACACCACGGGGGGCTATCTGTCCTATGCCGCCTGGACCTCTCACGCCGTTCTGGACGTCAAGCCCGAGGACACCTACTGGTGTGCGGCCGACATCGGCTGGATCACTGGCCACTCCTACATCGTCTACGGTCCGCTCGCGCTCGGGACCACCACCGTGATGTACGAGGGGACGCCCGACTACCCCGAGAAAGATCGGCTGTGGGAACTCGTCGAGAAAAATAATGTGGATATCTTCTACACCGCCCCCACCGCCATCCGGGCGTTCATGAAGTGGGGCAAGCAGTACCCCGATCAGCACGACCTCTCGAGTCTGCGCCTGCTCGGGACCGTGGGCGAGCCGATCAACCCCCGCGCCTGGCAGTGGTACTACGACCACATCGGCGACGCCGAGTGTCCCATCGTCGACACCTGGTGGCAAACGGAGACGGGCGGGATGATGATCACCACGCTCCCTGGCGTCGGCGAGATGAAACCCGGGTCGGCCGGGCCGCCGTTGCCCGGCATCGACGCCAGAATCGTCGACGCCAGCGGCGATCAGGTTGAGGCGGGGAATGCCGGCTATCTCACCGTCAATAACCCGTGGCCCGGGATGCTGCGCACGCTGTACAACAACGACGAGCGCTTCCTCAGCGAGTACTGGCAGGAGTACTCCGACGAGGAGGCCGACGAGTGGTTGTACTTCCCCGAAGACGGCGCGAAAATCGACGAGGATGGCTACATCACCATCCTCGGGCGCGTCGACGACGTCATCAACGTCTCCGGGCACCGCCTGGGGACGATGGAAATCGAGAGCGCCATCGTCGGCGTCGAGGGCGTTGCCGAGGCCGCCGTCGTCGGCGGTGACCACGACATCAAAGGCGAAGCCGTCTACGCCTACGTCATCCCCGAGGACGGCTACACGGACGACGACAGTCTCGAGTCGCGCATCGTCGAGGGGGTAGAGGATGCCATCGGACCCATCGCCCGGCCCGAAGAAGTGATCGTCACGCCCGAACTCCCCAAAACTCGGTCGGGCAAGATCATGCGCCGGTTGCTCGAGGACATCGCCTCGGGCAACGAACTCGGCGACACCTCGACGCTCCGGAATCCCGACGTCGTCGAGGACATCGCTGCCCAGGTTGGGGACGACTGAGGAGGGGCCTGGGTAGATCACCGCTTATCGATTATCGAGACCACAATCACAGCACACGATACACGAACGATACAATGCCAGATAATACCACTCACGAATCGGAGCGCGAGGAACGGACCGTCGCGACAGACGGCGGCCGTTCTGACATCGAACGAGAGAAAGAGATCGACTACCTGGACGTCGAGATAAACCTGCTGAAGCCGGGAACCCCGTTCATGCGGGATCACAACCGGGTCATCCTGACGGGATTCTTCCTCTGGGCGGTGATCGTCTTCGGACCGATCACCGCGACACGGCTGGCGCCGGACCTGATGACCCAGCCGATTCCGGGGCTGGGATTCCCGCTTCACTACTTCCTGATCGCGATCGGCGGTCCGGGCGGCGCACTACTGTTGTCGGTCTGGTACGTGCGTAAGCGCGACAAGATCGACGAGAAGTACGGAATCGAGCAGATACAGGCGACGGAGACAGGGCGTACCGATACCAGTTCGGAGGCAGCGGCGACCGACGGAGGTGTCAATCGATGAACGGCCTCGCGTTGGCGGCACTCTCGCTGCTCGGGGACGCATCCGTCGTACTACAGTCTGACCAGGAGTTGCTTCCCGAAGGGCTGAACATCGGGTTCAAGCTGCTCCCGGCAATCATCGTCATCGCGATGATGGGGCTGTTCCTGGCGGCCGGCGTCTTCTACAAAGTGGCGGATACGGCAGACATGTGGGTCGCTGGTCGATCAATCGGGAACGTCGAGAACGGGATGGCCATCGGCTCCAACTGGATGTCGGCTGCGTCGTACCTCGGAATGGCCTCACTAATCGCGCTATCAGGGATCTACGGCCTGGCGTTCGTCGTCGGCTGGACCGCCGGCTACTTCGTGCTGCTCATCTTCCTGGCCGCCCAGATGCGCCGGTTCGGGAAGTACACCGCACCCGACTTCATCGGTGACCGATTCAACTCCGACGCCGCCCGCGCCATCGCGGCGATCACGACGTTCCTCATCGGATTCGTCTACGCGCTCGGGCAAGCCCGTGGGATGGGGCTGGTCGGCCTTTACATCCTCGGCGACCCCGGAATCCCGGGATTGAGCGGCTATCAGGCGATGATGGTCATCTTCATGGTCATCACGATCGCGTACCTCTCGCTGTCGGGGATGCTCGGGGCGACCAAAACGATGGTCCTCCAGTACGTCATCCTCATCGGCGCGTTCCTGATCGGGCTGCTAGTGACGGGCTGGGCGGCGGGCTACTCGACATTCCTCCCTCAGCTCGAGTACGGAATGTTGATCAGCGAACTCAGTGCCGAGTTCTCCGAGCCGTTCGTGAACCAGAGTTACTACGTCTGGATCGCGACGGCGTTCAGCCTGATCTTCGGGACCTGCGGGCTCCCGCACGTCCTCGTTCGCTTCTACACGGTCGAGAACGAGCGGACTGCCCGCTGGTCGTGCACCTGGGGACTGTTCTTCATCAGTCTGCTGTACCTCTCGGCACCAGCGTACGCGGCGTTCGGGACCGACCTCTACAGCAGCGAGGTCCAGCCAGCATACGGTGACCCGGGCATGAGCGCCGAGGCTGGTGACGTCATCGTCGTGTTGGCGACCCAGCTGGCCGGCCTGCCCACCTGGCTCGTCGGCTTCGTCGCGGCAGGCGGCATCGCTGCGGCGGTCGCGACGGTCGCCGGACTGTTCATCGCCGGCTCGTCGGCGATCTCCCACGACATCTACGCGAACATCATCAACCCCGACGCGACCCAGCGCCAGCAGGTCCTCGTCGGCCGACTGAGCATCGTCGCGCTCGGCGTGCTGACGATCCTGTTCTCGCTCGACCCGTCGGCTCCAATCGCCGCACTGGTCTCGTTCGCGTTCTCGCTGGCAGCCACCGTGCTGTTCCCGATGTTCTTCCTCGGTCTCTGGTGGGAGAAGACGAACCGCCAGGGCGCGCTCGCCGGGATGTCCACCGGGCTGATCCTCTGGCTCATCCCGATGTTCAACGAGGGTCACTTCCAGATCGCACCCCTGGGAATCGAGTTCCTCGAGACCTGGATGCCTGCCATCGGCTCAGGTCTGATCGGCGTGCCGGTCGTCTTCGCCGTCACGATCATCGTGTCGCTGGTGACGCCCGAACCGCCCCTCCAGACCAAGCAGATGGTCCGGCAGTGTCACAGCCCAGATCCGATGCCCAAAGATAAGACGGCGGCCGACGTCGTCAGGGAACGGAACGGAAACGGACCCACCCCTGCGGACGACTGATCAATGTACGAACGCATACTCATCCCGACGGACGGTAGCAGCGTGGCGGAAGTAGCGGTCGAGCACGCACTCGACCACGCGGAGAAGTACGGCGCGGAGGTACACGCGCTGTACGTCGTCGACACCGACGCGGTCGCCTACGGGCTCGGGACGGAACAGGTCGACCGCCTCAGGCAGGGCGACTTCCAGGGCATGACCGAGCTTCGCGAGAAGGCGGAAGCCGCGACCGGGTACGTTCGCGACCTGGCCGAGGCGAAAGGTCTCTCGGTGGTCGAACACTACTCGGGCGGCCGGCCGCACGCCCTGATCGCCGACTACGTCGAGGACAACGACATCGACCTCGTCGTCATGGGCAGCCACGGCCGCTCCGGCGTCAGGCGCGCCCTGCTGGGTAGCGTCACCGAACGAACCCTGCGGTCGACGACCGTTCCGGTGCTCGTCGTCGACGCCCGGAAGTCGGTCGAGGAGTAACGGTCGACTCACTACCGCTCACGATTTTCGCGTTTCGATCGCTCAGTAGCAGCTCGCAGCAGTCTCGAGGCCTCATCTCGCGTTCGTGACGACCCCCAGGTTCGCGTTTGGCGACGACCTCGAGAATCCCGCGTTCACCGCTTCTCGCCGGAGCCGTACCACTCCCGGGCCAGTTCGAGGTTCCAGACGAACGCGAAGTAGGCGACGATCCCAGCGAGCATGAGCGCGTAGTACGCCCACGTCGGTCCCTCGAGGAAACTGAACAGAAGTTCGACGATCGTCACCCAGATAATCGCGAACAGCAAGTCGACCAGCATTCCCCACCGCTCCTCGCGAGCGGTCTCGAGCCACGCTCCTGGCTTCATCGTGAGTCACCCTGCGCCGCCAGCGGTCCCGTCGAGTGCATGCCGGTGTGTGTCCCGGTGCGAGCAAAAAGCTACCGCCGAAAGCGACTCTCGGCCAGCGTCCACGAGCGGTCTCGAGCCGGAGCGATTGCGGATCCGAACGCACATATGCCCCAGCCAGCTACGCGTTCGTATGAACGAGCATCGCGACCCCGAGGTCGCCGTCCTCCGGCTCGGCCACCGACCCGGGCGAGACGAGCGGATGACGACCCACGTCGGCCTGACAGCCCGAGCGCTGGGCGCCGACCGCGTCCTCCTCCCGGACAACGCCGGCCAGTCCCTCGAGACAGTCGCGGACATCACCGAGCGCTTCGGCGGGCCGTTTGCAGTCGAGTTAACCGATTCCCCCCAGGGCGTCGTCCGCGGATGGGAGGGAAAAGTCGTCCACCTCACGATGTACGGCGAGCGCGTCCAGGACGTCGAGGACGGCGTTCGAACGGCCCACCACGAGGACGGCGACCCCCTCCTGATCGTCGTCGGTGCGGAGAAGGTGCCCTTCGACGTCTACGAGGAAGCCGACTGGAACGTCGGCGTGACCAACCAGCCACACTCCGAAGTCGCGGGACTGGCCGTGTTTCTCGACCGCCTGTTCGAGGGGCGCGAGCTCGAGCGCGAGTGGGAGGACGCGAATCGGCGCGTGGTTCCGATGGAGACGGGCAAGCGGGTCGTATCGACCGACGAGGAGTGAGTGTCGGCAGACGGACGGTCGACGGGGAGTGTCGGCAGACGGGCAGCCCCGAAGACATCTAAACTCGAGCGGCACGGGCTCGCATTTCGACGCCGATACGCTCCGCGCCGTCGGCGAACCGAGTAACAAGACTTAATGGCCGCATGCGATTATTACGGGGTAATGGCTTTTGAGGACCTGCTCGAGGACCCGGTTATCCAGAAGTACTTACACGAGCTCGTCGGTCCCAAGGGGATGCCCGTCGCGGCAGCGCCGCCGGACGGAGAGGTGACCGACGAGGAACTCGCCGAGACGCTGGACCTCGAACTGAACGACGTGCGGCGGGCGCTGTTCATCCTGTACGAGAACGACCTCGCCACCTATCGCCGCCTCCGCGACGAGGATTCCGGCTGGCTCACCTACCTCTGGACGTTCGAGTACGAGAACATCCCGGAGAACCTCGAGGAGGAACTCTACCGGCTCTACGACGCCCTCCTCGACCGCCGGGAGTACGAGCAGAACCACGAGTTCTACCTCTGTGAGATCTGTTCGATCCGCTTCGAGTTCGGCGAAGCGATGGACTTCGGCTTCGAGTGCCCCGAGTGTGGCTCGCCCGTCGAATCGATGGACAACAGCCGGCTCGTCCGGGCGATGGACGACCGCCTCGACGCCCTCGAGGACGAACTCAACGTCGAATCCACCGCCTGATGGTCGTCCTCGCAACCAAACTGTACGTCGACGGCGACGCTCGCCAGCGGGCGCTGGACTCCCTGCGATCGCTGGTCGACAACGAGATCGGCGAACTCGACGTCGAGTTCGAGATCGGCGTCCGACACGACGACTTCCCCTCCGTCACGATCGAGGGCGAAGACGCCGTCGTCGCCCGCAACGTCCTCCGCGAGGAGTGGGGCGAAATCGTCCCCGACCTCGAGGCCGGCGAAACCTACGTCGGCACGCTCGAATCCTGGGACGACGATGGATTCGTCCTGGACGTCGGAACCGAGACCGGGGTTCGAATCCCCGCCGACCAGCTAGGTCTGGGACCGGGGTCGCCCGCACAGGTCAGAGAGCGCTTCGGCCTGATCCAACACCTTCCGTTGCAGTTCGTCTACCGACCGGACGAGGCGGACGGATCGCGGCTGACCGACGCCGAACGCGACCGCCTCTTCGAGTGGACGCGCGGGACCGGTCGCCTGAACGTCAACAGCGCGACCCGCGCGGAGGTCCGGGCGACGCTCAACCGCGCCGGCCACGCCCAGGACTACGTCACGATCGAACGGCTGGGCTTACTCGAGCAGAGCGTCATCTGTACGGACGACACGGACCCGCCAGGGCTACTCTCGAGCATCGGCTCGTACCTGCCGGCGGAGTTGCGCTGCGTCGTTCCCTGACCGCCAGCCATGAGTACGGTCAACCGTCGCCTCGTCCTCGCAACGCTCGCGGTCGCCCTGCTCGCGACGACCGCCGGGTGTACGATGCTCTTCGGCGGCATCTCCGACGAGACCCTCGACGAGTCCCAGTCGTACGACGACCTCCGGGACCGCGAGGCGGACGTCGCCATCGACATCGAGAGCGGATCGTTCATCAGCGACGGGGAGTTCCGCGCCGTCTACGACCTGAACGACACCGAAGACGTGTCGCTGTACCGGTCGACCCTCTACCGCGAGGAACCACTCGAGGTTCGGGCCGTCCGCTACTGGTACCCGAACGGCACCGAACTCACCGGCTCCGAACTCGAGGTCGATCAGGACCGCTCGAGCACCGACATCCGGGTTCCGGACGGCAACGGGACGCTAGCGTTCACCGGGCCCGCGAGCCAGCGTCAGTTCTACCTGCCGGCGTACGTCGAGGGGTCCTACGAGGTCATCCTCCCTGCCGGATATCGATCGACGAACTACCTCTTCGGGTCGGTGAGCCCGGGCGGGCACGAACGGGAGGTCGTCGACGATCGGGAGCATCTCCGGTGGGAGCACGTCGATAGCTCGATCTCGATCCGGTACTACCTAGGACGGGACGTCTTCATCTTCGCTGGCGTCGTCCTCGTGGTCGTCACCGTCGGTGGTGCTGGCGTCGCCTACTACTACCGGAAGATCAAGGCCCTCGAAGATAAACGGAAGTCGATGGGCCTCGACGTCGAACTCGAGGACGACTCGGGAAAGGGGCCGCCGCCGGGGATGTAGGCGGCTCGAGGCGTGGATACAGTGAATACTGGCCGCTCTCGAGGCGTGACGCTCAGGACAGCGACAGACCGCGGATCTCGACCGTGTCGCCGTCCTCGACGCGACCGATGACCTCCCCGTCGGTCTCGTCGACGAGCGCCTCGGCGTCTGACTCGTCCAGAGCCACCACGAAGCCGGTCCCCATGTTGAACGTGCGGTGCATCTCCTCGTCGGCGACATTCCCCTCCTCGGCGACGAACTCGAAGATCGGCTGGGCCGGCAGGGGATCCTCGATCACGTACCGATTCTCGCCCATTCGGAGCAGGTTCGTCCACCCGCCGCCCGTGACGTGTGCGGCGGCTCGAACGTCGTGGCGTCGCATCGGCTCGAGCAAGTGCGTGTAAAGCCGGGTCGGGCGCAGGAGTTCCTCGCCGATGGTGACCTCGGGGTCCAGCGGAAAGGTGTCGCCGTAGTCGTGGTTCCGGGTCACAGCCTCGCGAGCGAGCGTGAGGCCGTTCGAGTGGATGCCGTTCGAGGGGAAGCCGACGAGGACGTCGCCCGCTTCGGCGTCTTCATCGAGAATCTCGTCTTTGAGCGCGAGACCGGCGCAGGTTCCGGCCAGGTCGAAGCCGGTGACGACCTCGGGCATGACCGCGGTTTCCCCGCCCAGCAGGGTGAGGTTCGCTTCTTCGAGACCGGTCGCCAGCCCCTCGCCGATTTCGGCGGTGAGGTCGTCGTCGGGTTCGTCGACCGCGAGGTAGTCGACGAACGCGACCGGTTCGACGCCCGCGGCGACGAGGTCGTTGACGTTCATCGCGATGCAGTCGATGCCAATGGTCGAGAAGTCCTCGACGGCCTCGGCGACGAGGAGCTTGGTGCCGACCCCGTCGGTCGCCAGCGCGAGGTAGCGGTCGCCGATGTCGAGCAGGCCGGCGTACTCGGTCGTTATGCCGCTCCCGAACGCCTCGAGGAGCGCGGCCGTGGCGTCCTCGCTGGCGTCGATGTCGACGCCCGTCTCGGCGTAGGTGAGTTCCTCCGGCTCGCCGTCACCGTCTCCATCGCCACCGCCGGAACCACCCCCCGCCTCGTTCGCCTCGTTGGTCATGCTCGAGACAGCACGGGGCGAGGGCAAAAGGTCACCGGTCCAGCGTCGGAGTGGGCGGGTCGACGGACGGCACGGCGTGTAGCGGTATGGCGCGTGGCGGTGTCACGTTCGGTCGCGTCCGTTCGACGGTGTCACGTTTGCCGCGTCGAGTCCGGGGGCGTCGCGTGCGGCGGTGCCGAGTGCGGCAGTTCGATCAACCGCTCGAGAGATCAGGCGTCACCGACAGCCAGTTCGAGGGCGTCCTCAGACGTGACGGACTCCGATCCCTCGAGTAATACAACGTCGCCCTCGTCCCTGTCGTACTCGACGAGGCCCTGATCCGCTACCATCGGCAGGTGCACGTGGACGAGCGAAACGTGAACGTCCCGTCGAATGCGTCGACGATCATCGGCGTCGTCGTCCGACAGGCATTCCCGTCTCGCGATCGCCTCGGCGAGACCGTCGACTGTGTCCCGTCCTCGTTCCGTGAGTGTAGTGAGGAGCCGTCGTCGTCGTGGATTCGCAAGTATCCGATGTGCGACCTCCTGATTGCGAACCGTCGGTCGTGTCTTCGACATCGTACCAGTCCCTTCTCGAGTATCGAGGTGAGGACTGCGCCTAACCATGCAGATGTGTCGACAGGAGGTCGCATCCAAACACTGTCGACGGCGAAACACGCAACGAGAGCGACGATGAACCGCGAACCCGTCGAATCGCTACCCGATCAAAACGGACTCGAGAGGTAGGCCTTCGGGATCGCGTTCCGAACCGTGACCAGCGGGTCGACGACCTGGCTGATCTCGAGGCCGCCGACCAGGCTCGAGAACATATACGCCTCGGTGTCGTCGAAGTCGTGCTCGGCGGCGAGCAAGGCGATGGCGTCCTGGTTCGCGAGCTCGCAGGCCGCCTCGAGCGTCTCGGCGCTCGCGAGGGGCTTCCAGGCGTCGCTCGTCTCGATCAGCGGGCGCTCGAGGCTCGTTGCGGGGTCGGAGAGCACCTCGAGGGTGACGTCGATCTCGGCGGCGATTTCGGCGCCGGTGCCACACATCTCGCCGTCGGCCATCGCGGCCTTGCAGTCGCCCATCGCGAGCATCGCGCCCTCCTGGAAGATGGGGAAGTAGACCGCGTTGCCGGCCGTGACGTCGGTCGTGTCGAGGTTGCCGCCGTGGTCGTGGGGCACGAGCGTGCTGTAGCCGTCCTCGGCGGTGGCGACGCCGATGGTTCCGATCACCGGCGCGAGCGGGACCTCGAGGTCCTCGAACGTGAGCGCGTCGTCCTCGACCGGCGTCATCTTCGATCGCGGCGCATCGACGTTCTCGTGGCCGTCGAGCAACCCGAAGCCGTCGATCGTGACGACCCGGCCCGCGTCCTCCGCGATGCGAATTTCCTCGATCTCGACCCGGAGTACGTCCCCTGGCGAGGCCCCGTCGACCGCGATGGGACCCGTCGCTGCGTTCACCTCCTCGGGGACCGCCTCGAGGACGTCCGAGTCGTCCTGGATCGCGCCCTCGAGGCTGTCGGCCGTCTCGACGGTCAGACTCTCGCCCGAGTCGACGGTGATAGCCGGCTCGAGATCGGGAGTGAACTCGTAGAGTTTGCCGTCCTCGTAGCTGATCGTGTGGTCGGTATCGATATCGGTCATGGCTCGAGTACAAAGAGGGATGGCCCGGCCATCAAACCGCGTGGTCGTTCGCGGCGGTCGACCGTTCCAGTTCGATGAGGTGGCCCTCGAGTGCTCAGAACGTCACCCCGCCCTCGAACGTCGCCACCAGCGTCCCGTCCTCGAGCTGGTCCGGAGCCGTGGCCTCGCGCTCGTCCGGGTCGAAGGCAGCACCCGCGTCCCGGTGGTCGGCTCTCGCGACGCCACCTCTGTCGATGGCGTAGACGACCGCGCTGAATCCGATGTCGGCCTCCCAGACCGCTCCGTCATCGGAGACACCCGCTGTCGCGCCGGCTGCACGCAGCAAGAAGACGGTCGTGACTCCCTCGTGCCAGTCGAAGGTTTCACGTTCTCGAACGTTGTGACCGATGCGGAGGATTCGACCCGAACCGGATCGGTCACACAGCAGGTCGTGAGTGAGGTACGCTTCGTCGAACGCGATGAGGTAGTCGATCACCGCCTCTTCGTCGAATCCCTCCGGCATGACGGGGTAGGGGATCGTTTCGGCCGTCTCGTGCTCTTCGCGGTCATTTCCGTACTCTACCTCGACCGTCTCCGACTCGACGTCGCACTCGGGCCGGGTCGGCTCGCCGTCGAACGCCTCGAGGACGCGGCTCTCGTCCCCGCCACCGCCGTCAGTTTCATCGTTGTCACCGTTTCCACCGTTTTCAGCGCCGTTTCTGTCGTCCACACTCGAGGGCCTGGCTCCGTCGGCCAGACAGCCCGACGCGGCCGCCGTCGTGGCACCGAGTGCGGCCAGTATCGCTCGCCTGTTCATACTCGTTCGTACGAAAACAGGGGTGAAAAAGTCGATGAAGGCTAAAATCGACGTTTTAGCTTACAAGAACGGGTCGTCAGAACGGGAGGCCGAACTCGAGGTAAAACAGCGCGAGCAGGCCGGCACACGTCGCGAACGTCACCGCGAAGACCGGCTTGCTCCACTCGAGGACGGACTTGCCGTCGAGCGGACCGAAGGGGATCATGTTGAATGCGGCCAGGAACAGGTTGATCACGACGCCCATGTGTCCGATCTGCTGGAGGAGTGCGGGTCCCTCGAGCGCCCGCGTCCCGACGAGTACCGGCAAGAAGAGCCCGGCGAGGATCAGGTTCGTCACCGGACCGGCGACCGAGATCAGCCCGTTCTCGCGATAGGTGATCCGTCCCCGGTGGTAGACGGCGCCCGGCGCGGCGAAGAGGAAGCCGATCAGCGCGCTCATGATCGCCAGAAAGAGCATCTGGTAGTCGGCCCGAAACGCCGCGACCTGGCCGAAGCGGACCGCGACGACCTTGTGAGCGAGTTCGTGGAGCAAGAACGCGACGCCGACGGTGACGAAGCTCAGCGCGATCATCGTCGCGAAGTGACCGGGCGAAGCCCGTCCGAGGTGGATGGGGGCGAGCAGGAGGGCGAACGCGACGCTCAGGACGATCCACGCGAGCGCCAGGTCGAAGAGTTCCCGATCGCTGAACGTGAGTGAGGAGGGTCGCTCGTAGCTCACGAGAGGACCTCGTAGATCAACTCGAGGCTGTTCTGTGCGCCCCTGATGAGTTCGTTCATCAACGCGTCGACCCCGCCGAGTTCGCCGCCGGCCAGCCACGGCAAGACGACCAGCGGGAAGAGGAACGTCGCGATCATGCTCCCGACGTTCGTCAGCGCGACGATCATGATGAGTCGGAACAGCGGCACGTCGAACATCTCCTCGATGGACTCCGTGATGGGTTTCGACGTGTCGCCGATGATGGTGTTGAGCGTCCTGATGTCCGTGACGTTCACCGGGCGGTACCGGAGTTCGACGTACCCGGCGAACCAGCCGGGAGCCAGCAGCGGGTTGATGCTCGTGAGCCAGGCGATGGCGCCGCCGACGCCGGCGCTGGTCCAGCGTGCACCGGCCAGACGAGCCAGCGTGAACGCGAAGATGCCGTTGAACAGGAACCACGCGAGGAACACTTTGAGGAGGAAGGCGTCCCGGACGCCGGCCATCAACAGGAGGAAGAAGAAGCCGACGAACGCGACCATCACGAGATAGCCGATGACCTTGAAGATCGAGAACCGGCGACTGGATGCCGTTCCGGTGATCGACTCCATAGCCGGCAGGGTTTCGGGCGCCGCGAGGTAGCGTTCGATGCCGGCCTTGTGACCGGCGCCGACGACGGCGACGACATCGTAGCCTTGGCCCCTGAGCGTGTGGAGTTTGTGGGCGATAAAGGCGTCTCGCTCGTCGATCAGCGCGTTGGCCCCGCTCGGACTGAACCGGCGGAACTCCTCCATCATGGCGGCGACGACGTCCCCGTCGGTCATCTCCTCGATGTCGATCTCCTCGATGTTGTCGACGTCCGCCGTGAGCGCGTCGAGCAAGAGACCGACGGCCGCACCAATGGCGACCCCGATCCCGAGTCCGACGAGTCCGCTGACGACGCCACGAATAGCGAAGTCCCCGGCCGCCTCGAGCGCGCCGGCGTCGAACGGGCCGACGTACGTCTCGGTGGCTACCAGGGCCCCCATTCCGACGACGCCGAGCACGGCACCCGTAACCACTCGGAGCGAAGAGCCGCTGAGCAAGCGACCGGTGTACTCGTCTGCGTGCTCGAGCGACGGGAGAAAGAGCAACCCGACGAAGAGTCCGCCGATCAGCCCGATGCCGAGCGCACCCACGTACTGGAGCATCGTCGGATTCGTAATTCCGAGGCCGAGTGCGCTCTCGAGGCCGGCCGTGGTGGCGAACAGGGTTCCAAAGAGGAGTCCGAGGGCGAGGCCGAACACCCCGCCGAAGGCGACCGACAGCGTCCGGGGGTCAGTGACCCCGAGGGCGAGTCCGCCGACCATCCTGAGCTTCTCGGTGGCGGTGAGCCGTGCCCAGAACCGCTGGATCGTCACCTGAATGTCCCGGTCGACGAGGGCGACGCCGTGGCCGTTTCGTTCGGCTGCCTCGATGGCCGCCTTCATGTCGGCACCGGGTTCGACGTCGAACTGTTCGCCGAGGCGCGACTGGACGTACGAAAGCATCCAGTAGGCCAGAAACTGGAAGACGGTGTTGCCGCTCAGGAGGTCCTTCGCTTCGATGTCGTCGGGCGTTCCGCCCTGCATCTGGCGGTACCGCCCCTCGTCGAGTTCGACGGCGACGACGTCGGGGTCCTCGCGGTCGATCGTCTCGTGAACGTCGTCGACGCTCCGCTGGGAGACGTGGGCCGTCCCGAGAACGTGAATCGAGCCACGATTGTGTTCCGGTGGTTCGGGCGGGTCCGGAACGGTCGCGTCACCTGCATCGCTCATTGTCGGGGTAACTCGCTCACGGCTTTTACCAGTATCGAAGGGTAACGAAATGTTCCTCGAGCGGTAGGCGAGCGATGACGATACCGGTTCCCGGTTCGAGTGCGCCCGATCACCGTCGCTGAGTGCCGGTCAGCGCGGCCACCTCGAGAAGCAGTGCCGGGAGGACGAGACCGAGCACGACGACCCCCGCCAGGCGGAACGTCAGGCCGTGGATCGAACGCGCGGCAAGCCACGCGAGGCCGAGCATGGCGGCGAGAACGAGGCCGCCGACGAGTAATTGACCGGGAACCCCAAGCCATCGGCGTAGGGTTCTGTAGCTGTCTCTATCTCTACCTCTACCGCTGTCTCGAGCGCCCATCGGTTCGTTCGTCCCGAGTCCACACGCGACCGTGATAAGTGCTGGTGCTCGAGGGGGCTCCTGGACGGCCACGACTGATCGAAAGAAACTGATTCCCGGGCGGAGAAGCCAGTAGCGATGACCGCACTCCTCGAGACGCTGATCGAAAACCGCGAGATGGTCCAGCCGAATCACTCGAACAACCTCGAGACGGCCCACGGGGGGAACGTCATGCTCTGGATGGACGAGATCGGCGCGATGTCGGCGATGCGGTTTTCGGGCGAGACCTGCGTCACGGCCCGGGTCGACCGAATGAACTTCGAACGGCCGATCCAGGTCGGCGACGTGGCGTTCATCTCGGCGTACGTCTTCGAGGCCGGTCGGACGAGCATAAAGACGCGACTCCGGACCTACCGCGAGGACCTCCGGACGGGCGAACGGGAGAAGACGACCGAGTCGGTCTTCACGTTCGTCGCCGTCGACGACGACGGCAAGCCGACGCCGGTTCCGGACCTAACGGTCGAGTCCGAGCGCGGCGATGAGTTGCGTCGGGAGGCACTCGAGTACGATACCGGCGATCGCTGAAGACCCGGAACACCCGGTGCGACGATTCGTTTCTACGGCGGCAGTACCGGACCACCCCGTCGCCCCACCGACGGACCACGACCGACGCTACTAACCCGACGAACGCCGTCGGACCCGACGATGAGAATCGCGATCACGGGTGGCACCGGATTCGTGGGGTCCCACCTGGCCCGGCGTCTCGGCGACGACGGGCACGACCTCGTACTGATCGCTCGAGGGATCGACGAGCGCAACGCCGACCTGCTCGAGCGTGAGACCGTCGAATTCGTCCCAGCCGCCGTGACCGACCGGCGGGCGCTACGCGAGGCGTTCGTCGACTGCAACGTCGTGGCGCATCTCGCGGGGATCAACTACGAGCGCGGGACACAGACGTACGAGACCGTCCACGTCGACGGGACGAGGTCCGTCGTCGAGGCGGCGGCCGATGCGGGCGTCTCGAAACTCCTCCTCACGAGCTACCTGCGCGCACGTCCGGACTGCGGGTGGGCGTACCACGAATCGAAGTGGAAAGCCGAACGGATCGTCCGCCAGTCGGGACTCGAGCACACAGTCGTCAAACCCGGCGTGGTCTACGGGCCGGGGGATCGGATGCTGTGGGGGATCGCCCGCTCGCTGGTGACCGTTCCGGTGTTTCCACGGGTCGGGCTTAGCGAGCGCCGGATTCGTCCCGTGGCGATCGAGGACCTCGTCGACGTGCTGGCGGCATCGATCGTCGAGGATCGGCTCTCGGAGACGACGGTCACTGTCACGGGTCCAGAGGAACTGACGGTCGCGGAACTCGTGAAGCGAGTGGGCGACGCGGTCGGACGAAACCCTATCGTCGTCCCCGCGCCGGTTCGAGCACACCTCGTCTCGGCCTGGATGCAAGAACGGGTACTCGAGACGCCGATCGTGACGGCCGCTGGCGTCAGGATGCTCGCCGAGGAGGCGACGGAGCCGGCGCCGGATGCCATGTGCGATCCCTTGCCGGAAGACCTCGAGCCAACCCGGCCGTGCTCGAGGCGGCGAATCGCGGCGGGACTCCCTCGCCTGGAGCCGTTCGGCGTTGGGGACCTTCGGTGGCCCTGACGGGCCGATGCAGGCCGAGTTTCCGCCAGACTTCGGTCCAGTGACGGCCCGTCACGACCCGACAAGGAACGAGCGTCACTCGGCCCCGAGTCGTGCTCTGAACGCCAGGAACCGGGGCAATTCGTCGTCGAAAGACCTCGTGGAGCGGTCGTCTCACGAACGGCATCCACAGCGGGTCATCCTCGTCGCCCCAGTTGCGATTGTACCGCTCTACGGCGTAGTAATCCGCGGATTCCGCGTCGGCGGAACCGATCTCCGGCGGCTCGTGTTCGATCACGAAGTACGTGCTGAACGGGTGGTCGGTCGAGACGACCAACTGTCCACCGGCGTCGAGCACTCGGGCGAATTCGTCCACCAACGGGTCCCAATCCCGAACGTGCTCGAGAGTGAGCTGGCAGGTAACGACATCGAACCGATTGTCGGCGAACGGCAACGGTTCGCGGAGGTTTACCCGACAAAACGCGGCCGCCTCCCCGTGACGGGCGTGGGCTTCCACGAGCATTCCCTCGCTCGCGTCGATACCGACGACGTCGGCGCCTCGTTCCGCGAGGCGCGCGGCGTAGTGTCCCGTTCCCGTGCCGGCGTTGAGCACTCGTTTCCCCGATACCTCCGGAAGGAGGCGACGAACCATCGGCCACTCGTAGCTCGCTCGCGGCTCGACGTGGGGGTTCGTCTCGGCGTAGTTCTCAGCGGTGCGGCCGTACACGCGAAACGCATCCTCGTCAGACATGCCACACCATACCAATCAGGTGTTGGAATATAGTCATTTTTACCACGAACGTTCGTGAGGGTGTCGCAACGACGGGTGCAACCGACGGCTACCCGTTCACGCGGCCCGGTTCATTCGAATTCGTGCTGATAGGTCAGTCCTCGTCGTAGACGAACTTTCCAGCGCGGCGTGGCCCACTTCGAGCAGTGAACCGAACCAATCGAGAGGTGCGCTCGAGCGGCAATGGTCGAGCCTACGGAAACCGAACCGTCTCTTCGGCGGGATCGATCTCGACCCGTCCGCCGATCGAGATGGGGACCGTCGGCCACGCGTGCCCGAACTCGAGTCCCTGCACCACTGGCGCGTCGGGATTGTACTCCGCGAGGACGTCCGCGACGACCTCGCGCTGTTGCTCTCGGTAGGTTTCGCGCCACTCGGGCGGTCGGTCCTCCTCGTGTGACCGGGACGCGGGTCGACCGACGAGCACGCCCGCGAAGCGTTCGAGGAGACCGCGTTCACCCAATGCGCGCAACACGCCGGCGACCCACTCGGGGACGGGGACTTCCTCGGACGTTTCGAGGGCGAGTACCGTCCCCTCAAGGGCGTCGTCCTCGGGCAAATACCGGTCCGCGAGGAACTGCTGGTCGATGATCTCGAGACAGCCGCCCCAGACCCGTCCGGAGACGGCGTCGGTCCCGCCCGACCAGTGCCAGCCGGGACTGGGTTCGGTGTCCCGGGGCGTCTCGAGGGCCTCGGGATCGGCCCAGTTACCGGGCTGGTCGGTGAACCGCTGGGCCGGCTCGAGCGTCCCGATGGAGTCCTCGAAGAACGCTCGCTCGGCGTACGCGACGGTGTGATCGAACATTTCGCCGTCCATCGCCAGTTCGACCATCACGGCGGGGCCGTAGAACGAGACGATTCCGAGGTTCCACAGGTACGTCGCGAGGTTGGTGTTGTCGCTGTAGCCGTAGAACCGCGTGGGATTCTCGCGGAGGACGTCCGGCTCGAGGTGAGAGAGCATTCGAATCTGATCGTTGCCGCCGATGACGGCGATCACCCCGTCGACGTCGGGATCCGCGAAGGCGTCCATCACGTCCCTCGCCCGGGCTTTGGGATTCTCGTAGAGTTCCTCCCGGCCCATCTCCGTGGTCGGGTACTCGACCGGCTTGAGGTCGAAGACGGTTCGCAGGCGCTCGAGTCCCAGTTCGTAGACGTGAGGCGCCTCGAGTGCGGGGTTCGACGCCGGGGCGACGACCGCAATCTGACTGCCTCGCTCGAGCGGCGGTGGCGTGACGAACTCCTGATCGTCCATAGGTGTGACTGTGCCGGTCGGCTCAAGAATCTATGCCAGGTTTGCGAGACGTTAGCACGAACCGGCTCAGCCGAGCACGTCCTCGAGTTCCGCCAGCGAATCGAGGACGTACGTCGGCTCGAGATCGGCGGCCGCGACGTCGGCGCGACTCGCCACACCAGTCGTCACGAGCGCAGTGTCCGTGCCAGCCCGCACGCCGAGTTCGATGTCCGTATTCAACCGGTCGCCGACGACGAGGGTTCGCTCCGAGCCCCCCTCGAGTCCCAGGCGCTCGAACGCGGCGTCGGCCGCGATTTTCGAGGGCTTGCCGAGGATGCCGTCGACCTCGCGCTCCGCAACCGCTTCCATCGCAGCGATGATCGTTCCGGATCCGGGAACCATCCCCCCGTCGGTCGGAATCGTCACGTCCGGGTCCGTCCCGTAGAACGCGTCGGCGCACTCGAGTGCCGTCAGCGCGCGGCCGAGGTCGTCGTAGGTCAGGTCACGGTCGATCGACCCGAGGACGACGGCCGCCTCCCGTGGATCGTCGGTCACGGCGAGCGATCCCGCCTCGAGCAGGGCCTCGAGTCGCGACTCCCCGACGACGAAGACGGACGCTTCCGGGTGCGTGTCCGCGAGGAACTCGGCGGCGACGGTCCCGGACGTGAGCACGCGACGCGGGTCGACGGCGAGGTCGTGCGCCGACAATCGCTCCTCGTAGTGGGCCGCCCCGCGGGTCGGGTTGTTCGAGAACAGCAGGCGGTCGCAGCCGGCGTCGTCGATCGCTCGGATGCCCGTGGCTGCGCCCGGCAGCAGTCGGTCGCCGCGGACGAGGGTTCCGTCGACGTCGAGGATCACCGCCTCGTAGCGCGTCATGGCCGGCACCTGGCACGCGACGGTGTTGAGCCTTCGGGTCGCGGTATCGAGTCGAACGACGGGAGACGGACGTACCAATCCTTATTCGCACTCCGGCCGTACCACCGACCATGACACTCGAGGTCGAGCCCCCGGATCCGCCCGAACTCACCTACGTCGACCCCAACGAGTACGAGGACGCGACCGTCGTCGGCGAACCCGACGACATCGACTACCGCCGCGAGGAACTCCAGGCGTTCCTCGAGGAGGGCGCCTGGGAGGAGGCCTTCGACGCCTGGCGCGAGGACGCCGACCTCGAGCCGCGAGCGTTCGAGATTGCGACCGACCTCGGCCTGTTCTCGCAATTCGACTTCTTCTGGGACGACTTCGCCGACCGCGTCGGCTACCACGCGCCGGGCATTCCCGAGGATTGGCAGGAAAAGGAGTATCACTCGGAACTCGACTCCTGGGGGACCGTCTCCTCGATCAACGCCGAACTCACGGAGTTCGGGCAACTGGTCTGTGAGATCCTCAAGGACGAGTACATCGACTGGGAAGCCGAGTACGAGCCGCCGGAGGACCTTCCGGATTTCTAGACGCTTGAGTCAGCCACTCACAGCTCCGAGGAGTACCGAGGAACAGCGACTGCGAGCTACAGAACCGCGCTAGAAGCGTCCAGAAAGGCGTCAGCGGAGGTCGGGCGCGACCTCCTCGCCCAGTCGATAGATGCACTCGCGCATGGCCTCGGTGTCGGTGCCCGGGTGGTACGTCCGGAAGATCACGTGGACGTCGTCACCCAGCACCTCCCGATGGGCCTCGAGCTCGTCGGTGACCTGTTCGGGCGTGCCGAAAATCGCCTGCTCCTTCAGTTCCTGCGTGCGCTCTGCGGGGAGTTCCTCGACGGGTTCACCCGAGAAAATCTCGGCGTAGCGTCGCTGGATGTAGAGGTAGCCGTCTCGCATGGTCTCCCAGGCCTCCTCGCGGGAATCGCCGACGAAGCCGTGCTTGATGACGTAGATGCCGAAGTCGTCGTCTAAGCCTTCCTCCTCGCGTACGTTTCGAATGTCCTCGACGCGCTTCTCGAGGCCCCGAAGCGAGAGCGACGAGGGCGCACACCAGGCGTCGGCGGTGCGCGCGGCCCGCCTGACGGCCGGCTTGGCCTTTCCGCCGAGCATGATCGGCACGTCGCCGTCCGGTTTCGGCGTGACGGTCACGTCGGGGGAGACGTCGTGAAATTGCGCGTCGTACTCGAGCGGGCCTTCGGACCAGGCGGCCCGACACAGGTCGACCTGGTCGGCCAGGCGCTCGACCCGTTCCTCGCGGGGGACGCCGAAGGCGTCGAACTCCCGGGGATTGGAGCCGATGGCGAGTCCGAGGATCATCCGCCCGCCCGAGAGCAGGTCGACGGTCGCGGCGTCCTCCGCGAGGCGAACGCCGTCGTACAGCGGCGCGAGCGCGATGCAGGTCCCGATCTCGACGTTCTCGGTTGCGGCGGCGAGCGCACCCAGGGTGGGCATCGTCGCCGAGAGGTAGCCGTCCTCGGCGAAGTGGTGTTCCGAGACCCACGCGCTATCGAGGCCGGCGTCGTCGATGGCCCGGCCAAGCTCGAGGACCTCGTCGTAGAGCTCGCTCATCGAGCGGTCGTCGTCCGGCCGCTGCTGGCACGTGAACAGTCCGGTGCCGAGTTGCATGGTGTGAAAATTGCCCGAGGGAGGTAAAGTCGTTTCTAACGACGGCGCGCCGCCCAACGCCCGACACATGAACGTCAATCAACGGCTACTCGTGACCGCCTCGTTCGTGGCAGTACGCGTCGCCCGCTCGAGCCAGCGTACGTGCGACGCGAATCGGCTCCGGACGACCGCCTTCCGGCGTGAACGCCCGGACGAACGACGTAGCCCGGTCCATGTCGAGGCCGACTGCGCGAACGTGGACGGTCTCCGCTCCGTCTGAACTTATCTCGTCTGAACCTGCCGCGTCCGAACCCGTTCGGTCAGGACCCGTCTCGTCCGAACCCGACTCGCTCCCGAGACGAACCGACCGCCTCGGCGGGAGCGACCGATACCGCTCGAGGCGCATCTCGAGCGCCTCCCCGGAAAACGCCTCGCGAAGCCCCGACTCGAGCCCCTCGCTCTCTTCGAAGGTGACCGCGACGACGGGAACGGCCGTCCGGTCGTGGATCGCCTCGAGGTCGAGCAAGTTGTACCAGGCGGGAGCGACCGCGCCGACGAAACAGACGCGAACGTCGGGGCGCTCGAGACCGGCGACGAGCGAGACGACCGCATCGGTCGCGTCGAGGCCACCGACGGTACACCGGTTGAAAATCGCGCCGTCGACCACGCGGTCGGCGCGGACGACGGCCCCGGCGAGCGTGCTCTCGTTGGCCCCGGGCCGGTACGACTCGGCGACACCGAGTGCTCGCGTCCCGGGTTTCAAGTTCATCGCGGTCCTGCCCTGTGAACTGCCGCGCTAGTTGCGGTCCTTAATGTCCTTGAGCCGGTCGAGCAGTTCCTCGCTCGAGGCACCGTTTTCGAACTCGATACTCCCCTGGTGGTTGGTCTCGTCCGACTCCACCGCGTCGTTCTCGTCAAAATCCGCATCGACGTCTCGCTGTTCGGACTCGTCGTAGCTTCCGAACCCCATATGGAGTAAACTACAGGCCGAAGCCAAATAAGGATACTGGCACCAGAACGATACGTTCGCCGACTCGAGCGCGTCAGTCGCTGACCGACATCTCTCGTTCCCGTTCCCGCTCCAGTCGCCGACAGCCCAGGACCAGCGACTCGGGGAGTTCGGCAGCGTGGGACTGGAGTGCCTCGAATACCGCGGCCGCCTCCTCGAACCGCGGACCGCGAGAGGCGACGAACGGGTCCGACTCCCACTCGACGAACCCCAGGTCGTCAAGGAGCGGCAGATGACGGTGGAAGAGCTCGGTCCGGAGCACGTCGGGGTCGGCAGGGGCGTCTGGATTGATCGCTCGCTCAGGGAGTGGAATCGCCTCGTCTCGTGGGGCATCCATGAGCGAGATAATGAGTTGACGCCGCGGTTCGGCCGAGAGGGCTTCGAATACGTTGTCCCAGTTTCGTATCGTGTCCGTGCCATTCTCGAATCGAACCGTTGTCATATCATCACGTGGGGGCCGGTAGTACTTAAGCGACCAACCTAATCAATCAGCAGTTGATCGGTCACGAGAGCAGATAGTGGCGATGAGAACCCCAATTCGAGCGTATCGAACGATATTGTCGGTCCCATTACTCCTGCTCGAGTCGGCAGCCCTCTCGCCAGCAACATGCTGTCGGCTCTCGACTGACGAGTCCCTCGAGGCCAGCGTTTTTGTCCGTCGGCATGGAGTCGTTCGTATATGGATGTCCACCACGTCACGGAGGAGGCCGACACGTTCACCTGCAACGCGTTCCTGGTCACCGGCGGCCGAACGACACTCGTCGACGCGGGCGCGATGGACGGCGTCGTCGACGCGATCCGCGAACACACCGACGACCTCGAGGCCGTCGTCCTGACCCACCAACACGGCGACCACGTGGCCGAACTCGAGACCGTCGTCGACGCGTTCGACCCGGCGGTCTACGCCTACGCGGATCACCCGCTCCGGACCGAGGCGCTCGAGGCCGGCGAGAGGGTTCGAATCGGCGACGAGGACTTCGAAGTGGTGTACACGCCGGGCCACGCCGACGACCACGTCTCGCTGGTCTCGGCGACGACCCTGTTCAGCGGCGACGTCGTCGTCCACGACGACGGCGCGTTCGACTACGGCAGTTTCGGACGGACCGACATGCCGGGCCAGTCCCGGGAGACGCTCATCGAGAGCCTCCAGCACCTGCTCGAGCGACTTCCCGACGGCGTCGAGCACCTCTACGCGGGCCACGGCGAGGTGTTTCACGGCGACGTCAGGGACGTAATCGAGACGGCGCTCGGGCGGGCGGAGAAGCGAGAGCCGAAGTATCCCGACGAGCAGTAATCCGGCACCATTGGTATAACTATTGTAGTTACTATGGCTAATATAGTAATTACAAATTCTATATTAGACGCACTGTTCGGATAGCGATGCCGCAGCGATTCCGCGTCGTCGCGAACCCACCTTCCCCTGTAACCATCAGACGGGCCGTGACCCCGGACGGACGAAACGGTCACCGCGATCAGTAACGCTAGATGTCGCTGTTGCTACGCAAATGACCTCGAGTGGAGAACCGAGTCGATCAGGCTGCGCGGGCTTCCTTCGCCTTCGGGCGGAGGTTCTTGTAGCCGCACTTGCGACAGCGCGTCGCTCGCTGGGAGTTGCGGGCGTTACAGCGCATGCAGATCATCTTCTCGAGCGTCCGTTTTTCCGCGGCGTCGAAACTGGCCATACCGGTCGTTAGCCAGAGGGCCATATAACGGCTGTGATCCATTTTTGGTACCACGACCACGGAGCTCGAGCCGTCGAACGGTACGCTTACAACCAGTTCGGACGTTTCGCCGACCGTGAGCGACGACAGGGCGACTTCGATGAGAGCGATGCTGGTCCACCGAGGCCTCCAGGCGATGGGCATCGGCTTCCTCCTCTCGGGGCTCGGCGTCGGCGCGCTGCTCGCCAGCCAGGACGGCGTGGCACTCGGCGTCGTCGCCATCCCGCCGCTGGTTCTCTGCGGGGTCGGCGTCCTGTTGCTGGTGCTCGTCGGGCGTCGAAGCTCGAGCGGGAGCTGATGGATCCGGGAGAGAAACCGACTCACGTGTCCTCGTCCGCCAGATACTCCTCCTGGACGGCGACCACTTCGCTCGAGTCCGCACATCCGGCGTACCGCTGCAGCGGTTCCTCGTTGAGCGTCAGAAACGTCTCGCCCCAGCGAAACGGCTCGAGGAGGTCGGCGGCGGCCTCGGCGTGACCGAATATGCGGAGCGCCGCGGCAAGTGCCTCCACGGTCGTCAGCCGGAACGGCCGGCCGTAGTTCACCGGATTCGCGGCGACCAAGAAGGGAAGCGCGCGGTGGACACCAGACATCGAGAACGCGGCCTGCTCGGCGGACTCCCACGAGCAGTCGAGCGCCACGAGCGTGTCGAGGGCGTCGTCGGCGTCTGCCGGCGAGAGCGCCCGCTCGGCGTGGGGGTTGAGCACGACGCCGTAGGGGACGGCCCGCATCGACCGGTGAAGGATCGTCCGGTCGAAGCGCTCGAGGCGCCGGGCCGTACACTTCTTCGGGTCGTCGTCGCCCTCGTAGTAGACGTGACACTCCACGCCCCGAGAGAGGGGCGAGGAGACCAAAAGGGGGTCGGTCTTTGCGTTCCCGTTGGAGCGCTCTAATCAGGGACAGGACCAGCCTCGAGTCGATCTCAGGCCTCGTGGATCGCCTCCCCACGGTTCAGCCGTGAGGCGATCCGGAACGTCTGCTCGGCCTCGCGGTTCGTCGGGAAGTGGGCGGCCATGTACCGCGCCGTCGCGAGCAGGGGCATCCGTCGCGTACGCTCGTCGACGGATGGGTCGCCGGCCCCCGCATCGGCCGCTCCCTCCGCCGCGAGCAGGTCGAACTGTCGGAACGCCGCCTCGACGTTCTGTAGCGTGTGGAAGCCGGCGTCCTCCCGGAGGAGTCCGCGCCCGAGCGTCTCTTTGAGGTCGGCAGGGTCGCCGTCGCAGTCGAAGAACTCGGCGACGAGTCGGCCCGCTTCGTTGACCCCGCCCTCGCGGTCGAACATCTCGAGGAGCGCCTCGAGGATCGCGTCAGGTTCTCGTCCAGTCTCGTTGTTCCCCGGCTCCGGCACCGGCGCGGGCGGCGTGTTAAGGAACCGGTCGAGGTAGACGCTCATCGCGGCGTCGAACACGCCGCGGTACAGTTCGACGGCGTCGGTTCGCCGGGTCGTCTGGTGAACGGCGTTGGCGTAGGTGAGGGTGTGGTGGACCGTGTTCCAGTCGGAGAACTCGTTGGCGACGCCGAACTGGGCGACCCGCGTCGTGGCCGCCTGCGTGACGGCCGCCGCGAGGTCCTCGGTCGACGCGCCGTCGGCAACGGCGTCGGCCAGCGCGTCGACGATGGCTTCGGGGTCGTCGCCGAGCAGCGTCGCCTCCAGGTCGCCCGACGGTTCCCACTCGCCCGCTTCGCGAGCGTCCGCGCCCTCCGCGGCCAGCGCCTCGAGTCCGCTCGTCTCGCTCACGTCGCCGCCGTATACGTCCTCGAGCAGGGCCACGAGGTCGACCGGTTGGCGCCACGCCGAGGACTCGTCGCTCCGGGTGGCGGTCACCAGCGGCTCGACCAGCGACGCGAAGACGTCTCCCGCGAGGTCCCAGCCAACGTGCTCGAGGGACTCGAAGGCCGTGTTAGCGAAGTCCAGCACGTGGCCGGTCGTGAGGTAGGGATGATCGGTCGCCGCGGCGAAGACGATCTCCGCGACTTCGGATTCGGCGTGGCCGGCCGCAATAGCCGTCCGCAGACAGCGCTCGGCGCCGTCGGCGTCGCGCACCTCGACGCACTCGCGGAACCAGTCTTTGAGGCGCTCGAGGGACACCTCGCTCGTCGAGAACGATGGCTGGTCGAACTTCGGCGGTTCGCTCGCACAGTCGCTCGCGACGTGACGAACGCCGGTGTAGAGCGCCCGCTTACGGTCCTCTGGTGCGAGGTCGTCCATCACGTTCGCCATGCAGCCGAGAATGGTCGCGCCAGAGGACCAGCCCACGTCCCGGTAGTGGGTGGCGAACTCGAGCGTCGTCGCCATCGGTTCGGCGTAGTCGACCCCCGCGTCCAGCAGGCCGATTGTCGACTTGGCGGTCACCAGCCGCAGGTTCTCCTCGAGACCCGTCTCCAGCCTCTCGGCCCAGTGTTCGGCTGGCGAGGTCTCGAGCGGGGGGTTCGGGTCGACGTAGACGGTGCCGTCGCGGACCTCCGTGGGGTACGTGCGGACGTCGTCGGCCCACGGATCGAACGTGTCCCCGCAGGAGAGTTCGAACCGAGCGTGGTGCCAGTGACAGGTCAGGATGCCGTCGTCGACGGTTCCCTCCGAGAGGGGGAAACCCATGTGCGGACAGCGATTGTCGACCGCCCGGACCTCGCCCTCGTGGTAGAAGAGGGCGATGGCCGTGCCGTTCTTCGAGAGCAGTTCGCGACCGTTCTCCTGGAGGTCCTCGAGGGGGACTGCCTCGACGAACCCCGATTCGGTATCGGATGACATACGAGAACGATGGACGAGGAGTCCTAAAGGCGTTCCCTGAAATCAATTTAAGCACGACGAGCGGGAGGAACGCGTCTCTTCGCGGGTGCGTGTCGTGAACGTGGGCTCGGAAGCATGAGTACGCGCTGTGACTCGAGCAACTGCTCTCGAGAATCGGGCCTCGAGCACGATCGTCGAAAACGGGTTCGAAAAGCGAACCGGGATCGAATTCGAACGCGAGGTTACTTGTGGCGCTCGAGCAGGTCGTAGCTACGCTCCCACTCGGCGTCATCGTCGAAGTACCGCTCCGCGAGCGGTTCCTCGGGCATCTCGCCCAGTTCCTTCTTCTGTTGCTGGTAGGACGGACGCTCGTCGACGAAGTACCGCCCGGTGAGGACGGTGCCCTCGTAGAGCGCGTTTTCGGTCTCGAACATCATCTCCTGGGCCTCCTTGCGGTCGTGGACGTCGAAATCGTAGTCGTCGGACTCCTGGACGTCGACGTACGGGACGTACTGTCGGGCGTCCTTGTTCCAGGTCGGACACTGGGTCAGGAAGTCGATGTGCGCGAAGCCGTCGTGCTCGATGGCCTCCTTGATGATCTCTTTGGCCTGGTTCGGGTTGACCGCCGCCGTGCGAGCGATGTAGGTCGCACCCGAGGTCAATGCCAGCGAGAGCGGCCGGATCGGGGACTTCGCGTTGCCGTGAGGCGTCGTCTTCGACGTGTGACCCTTCGGGCTCGTCGGCGAGGTCTGGCCCTTCGTCAGGCCGAAGACCTCGTTGTTGAACACGATGTAGGTCATGTCGTGGTTCTCTCGAGCCGTGTGCATGAAGTGGTTGCCACCGATCCCGTAGCCGTCGCCGTCGCCGCCCGCAGCGACCACGGTCAGGCCGTCGTTGGCCAGTTTCGCCGCGCGGGCGACCGGCAGCGAGCGGCCGTGGATCGTGTGGAACCCGTAGGTGTCGAGGTAGCTGTTCAGCTTGCCCGAGCAGCCGATGCCGGTGACGGTCAGGACTTCCTCCGGGGTGAGTCCGACCTCCGGGAGGGCCTGCTTCAGCGCCTTGAGGACGCCGAAGTCGCCACATCCCGGACACCAGGTCGGCTGGGGCTCGAGACCGGGCGTGAACTCGTCACGGTCGATCTCGCGTTCGTCGCCGATTGCGTTGAATGCACTCATAGTCAGTCACCTGCAGCGGGTTCGATTCGAACCTGCGCGTCCGGTTCCGCGTCCGAGCCGTCGACGTTGAGCTCGTAGCCCTCGACGACGTCGGCGGGTTCGAACGGGTTGCCGTTGTACTTGAGCAGGCTGGTCAGCTTCTCGCCGTAGCGCCCGAGTTCCTTCTGGATCAGGCCGCGGAACTGGGCCGTGGCGTTCATCTCGACGACCATCGCCTGGTCGACGCTCTCGATGAACTCGGTGAGTTCGGCTTCGGGGAACGGCATCATGTCGGAGACGCCCACGGCCTTGACCGAGTGGCCCTGATCGTTCAGACGCTCGGTCGCCTCGATGACGGCCCCCTGGGCCGATCCCCAGGTGATGATGCCGAAGTCGGCCGACTCGTCGCCCGCGTAGGTCTGGTTCGAGTCGTGTTCCTCGTCGAGCTCGGCGCGGATGGCCTCGAGCTTCTCGAGGCGCCGATCCATCTGGAAGACGCGGTTGTCGGGGTCCTCCGAGATGTGGCCGGCTGGCGTGTGCTCGTTCCCGGTCGCCAGGAAGCGCCCGCC
The DNA here is from genome assembly GCF_042663665.1 of Saliphagus sp. GCM10025317. Classification (NCBI taxonomy): domain Archaea; kingdom Methanobacteriati; phylum Methanobacteriota; class Halobacteria; order Halobacteriales; family Natrialbaceae; genus Saliphagus; species Saliphagus sp. GCM10025317. The sequence continues at coordinate 741,964 of NZ_JBHTAQ010000007.1, read as the reverse complement.
CTTCTGGCCGGGCAGCGAGCGCGGGCTGACGCCATTTTCGACGTCGTGCTGGAAGCGGTGGAACTTCCCGGACTCGTCGTGCGGGAGGTCCTCGAGTTCGTCCTCGGTGAGCGTCGAGCCCAGCGACGGGTCGGGCTCGCGGTCGAGGAAGCTGACGGCGACGTTCTCGTTCTCCCCGCTCAGCTTCTGGTCGTAGATGATGATCGTCGGAATCTGGTACTCGTAGGCGATGTGGAACGCCAGGCGCGTCTGCTCGTAGGCCTCCTCGATGTTAGCGGGCGCAAAGACGACGCGCGCGGAGTCACCCTGGCTCGTGTAGAGGGTGAATTCGAGGTCGCCCTGCTCGGGTTTGGTGGGCATCCCCGTCGAGGGGCCGGCCCGCATCGACTCGAGCAGTACGATCGGCGTCTCGGTCATCTCCGCGAGGCCGAGGGGTTCGCTCATCAGGGCGAATCCGCCGCCGGAAGAGCCGGACATGGCCTTCACGCCAGCGTGGCTCGCGCCCACCGCGAGCGCCGCGGCCGCGATCTCGTCTTCGACCTGCTCGGAGATTCCGCCCATGTCGGGCAGGTTCTGGGACATGATGGTGAACACGTCCGTCCACGGGGTCATCGGGTAGCCGGCGATGAACCGACAGCCGGAGTCGAGTGCCCCGTAGGCGATGGCGTTCGAGCCCGAGAGCAGCGCCTGCTCGTCCTCGTGTTCGCCCTTCGGGATGCGAAGGTCGTGCTCGAAGTCGTACTCCTCCGTGACCATGTCGTGGGCGTCGTGGAGGATCTCGAGGTTCGGCTCGAGGATCTTCTCGGGCATGGCGTCGCGCATCAGGTCCTCGATGTGCTCGAGGTCCATCTCCAGGAGCGCTGCCGTGACGCCGACCCCCGCCGTGTTGCGCATGACCTCGCGGCCGTGCTCTTTGGCCATCGCCCGAAGGTCGATCGGGAAGACGTGCCAGTCGTTCTCCTCGGCACGCTCCTCGAGGTTCAGGGTCTCGACATCGTCCTCTGAGAGCAGCCCCGAGTCGTAGACGATGATTCCGCCCTCGTTGAGCTCGTCTAAGTTCTCCGAGAGGGGTTTGATTTCCTCGTTGCCGTAGTAGGCGCCTTCCTTCGGGTTCCGGGCGAAGGAGTCACCGAGTGCGAGGAGGAAGTTGTACCCGTCCCCCCGAGACTGTACTTTGTGCCCCGCCGCGCGGATCTCGACGTAGGTGTGGCCACCGCGAATCCGAGACGGATAGTGTCGGTGGGTAAATACGTCGAGGCCCGACCGCATGAGGGCCTTCGCGAAGTTCTGACTCGTCGAGTCGATTCCGTCTCCGGAACCGCCTGCGATTCGCCAGATAAGTTCATGGTCGCTCATGGTGGATAAGCGGCCTCGGTGGCCAGCAGTATGCGGAATTTTGCTCCAGCGAACCTAAAGCCTTTGCTATAGATTACCAAGAAACTTTCGTGAAGAATGAGGGTCCGGGCAGGATATCTCCCCCGTTTCCGGGTGTACGTACGGAAAACGCGTTCAGAATTGTAGACAGATACCAGTCATATCGACGCTCGAGGTCTAGCCCTACGGGTGAAGGCCGATCACGCTCCATCCCCGAACGGCCTGGTCGCGACCTCGTCGTAGAGAACCGTCGACGGGGGCTCCGAAAACCAGCCGACGTCGGCGATCTCGCCGTCTCGAGCACGCGGTTCGCCGCCGGCGTACTCGCCGGCGAAGATCACGATCAGGTCGAATACCGGGGGATCGTCGGTTTCGACCGAGCGATGTTCGATCACGTGCACCTCGAGCACGCCCGTGATCTCGCACTCGACACCCGTCTCCTCCCGGAGTTCCCGGCGTGCGGCCTCCCGATAGGTTTCCTCGCGTTCGCGCTTGCCGCCGGGGTCGCCCCAGCCCTCGTCTCCCTCGTTTCGCACCAGCAGAACCGCTCCGTCGGCGTTCGTCAGCCAGACGCCCGCGCCACCGAGTGCCTCCTCGTCCGCTCGTTCGCGGACGCGACGGTACCGCTCGGGTGCGTGCTCCCACATCTTGTCGATCGTTTCGAACTCGCCGTACTCGCCCCGCAGGTCGGCAATCGACGACTCGACTCGGCTCCTGGTTCGTTCGGTGACGGGGGCGGCCATCTCGCGGTACTGATGGTGCCGCCCAGTTAGTAATTTCGCTCGAGTGATGGACGATGGACGAGTACGAGTACGAGTTCGAACGCGAGCGAGGGCGGGCGCAGGACGCGCCTCACTCGTTCCGCGGATTGGTCGGGTGGTAGTCGGTATCGTACTCGCCGGGCGTCCCATCTACCCGGTCGGGATTGAGCCGGCCCGAGAGCAACATGAAGTCTACAAGCGTGAGCGCGAGCATCGCCTCGACGACCGGCACGCCACGCGGCGGCAACACGGGGTCGTGGCGCCCGATGACCTGGGCGTCCTCGACGACCTCGCCGGTCTCCCAGTCGACGGTCTGCTGGGGCGACGGAATCGAGGTGGGCGCGTGGAGGGTGACCTCGCCGTAGATCGGTTCACCACTCGAGATGCCGCCCTGGATGCCGCCGTGGTCGTTTTCGACGGGCGTCGGGTTGCCGTCGTCGCCGAACTCCCAGTCGTCGTTTCGCTCCGTCCCCGCGTACTCTCGAGCCTCCCGTCCCAGCCCGAACTCGAAGGCCGTCGTCGCCGGAATCGCCATCATCGCCTGCCCGAGTCGAGCGGAGAGCGAGTCGAACCGCGGGGCGCCGAGGCCGACGGGGACGCCTCGAGCCTCGAAGTAGATGCTCCCGCCGATGGAGTCGCCGGCTTCCTGGTACTCCTCGATGAGTTCCTGCATCGCCTCCGCGGTCTCGGGATGAGCACACCGCACGTCGTTTTCCTCGCTGTGTTCGAGAAGGTCCTCGAAACTGACCTCGGGCGCCTCGACGTCCCCGATCTGATTGACGTGGGCCTTGAGTTCGATTCCCTCGCCCGCGAGCAGTTTCTTCGCGACCGCGCCCGCGGCAACCCAGTTTACGGTCTCGCGCGCGGACGAGCGCCCGCCGCCGCCCCAGTTGCGCGTGCCGAACTTCGCGGAGTACGTGAAGTCGCCGTGGGAGGGTCGCGGTGCGGTGATGAAGGGTTCGTACTTCCCCGAGCGGGCGTCCTTGTTCTCGATGACGAGCCCGATGGGCGTCCCGGTGGTGTAGCCGTCCTGGATCCCGGATTTGATCGAGACCGAGTCGGGTTCCCCGCGGCTGGTCGTGATCATCGACTGGCCGGGTTTTCGTCGGTCGAGGTCCGCCTGAATGTCGTCCTCGGTCAGCTCGAGGCCGGCGGGACAGCCGGAGATCGTACACCCCATCGCCTCGCCGTGGCTCTCCCCGAAGGTCGTCACCTGGAAGAGGCGACCGAAGCGGTTTCCGTTCATGGCTGGCTCTCCGTGGCGGGCGTACTTATCGGTGCAGGATTGTGCAAGAAGAGGCGATACCGATGGTCGTTGGGGTCGATCGCTCTCGAGTGCCGAACTGGATTTCCATCTGGAGGTCGAGCCTCGAGCCTCGCACTACCCCTCGTACGCCGGAATGCCCGTCAGATCGTGACCCAGCACCAGCGTGTGGATGTCGTGGGTCCCCTCGTAGGTGTAGACCGTCTCCATATTCGCCAGGTGGCGCATCGGCGAGTAGTCCGTCGTGATACCGTTCCCGCCGAGCATCTCGCGGGCCACCCGTGACTGCTCGCGGGCCATCCGGACGTTGTTGCGCTTGGCCATCGAGACGTGTTGCGGACGCAGGTCCCCGCGCTCCTTGAGTTCGGCCAGCCGGTAGGCGAGCAACTGCGCGAGCGTGATCTGGGTCGCCATCTCCGCTAGCTTGTCCTGCTGGAGCTGGAACCGACCGATCGGCCCGCCGAACTGCTCGCGGTCGGTCGCGTACTGGCAGGCAGTCTCGAAGCAATCCCGCGCCGCACCGACCGCACCCCAGGCGATACCGTATCGGGCCTGGGTCAGACACGACAGCGGCCCTTTCATCCCCTCGACTCCCGGAAGGACGTTCTCCTCGGGGACGCGCACGTCGTTCAGGCCGATTTCGCCCGTGATCGACGCCCGCAGGGAGAGCTTCTCGGTGATCTTGTTCGTCGAGACGCCGTCGCGATCGGTCTCGACCAGGAATCCCCGGACTGCGTCGCCGCCGGTCGCGTCGCTCGAGCGGTCCTTCGCCCAGACGACCGCCACGTCCGCGATAGGGGAGTTGGTGATCCAGGTCTTCGAGCCGTTGAGCACGTAGCCCTCCCCGTCCTTCTCGGCGCGGGTCTCCATTCCCGACGGATTCGACCCGTGTTCGGGTTCGGTGAGCCCGAAACAGCCGACGGCCTCGCCCGCGCCGAGTTTAGGGAGCCACGCTTCTTTCTGCGCTTCGCTCCCGTAGGCGTGGATCGGGTACATGACCAGGGCGCCCTGGACGGAGGCCATCGACCGCAGGCCGGAATCGCAGGCCTCGAGTTCCTGCATCAACAGTCCGTAGGCCGTCTCGGAGACATTCGGGGAGCCGTAGCCCTCGAGGTTCGGGGCGTAAAAGCCCATCTCGCCCATCTCCGGAATGAGGTCGGTGGGGAAGGTCCCGTTCTCGAAGTGGTCGCCGATGTCGGGCGCAACTTCCGTCTCGACGAACTCGCGGGCAGTATCGCGGATCAGGCGTTCTTCCGCCTCGAGGTCGGCCTCGAGGGAGAGGTAATCGAGCATGGGTGTACGTCCGCGAGAAGGCGTGAAAAGAACTCCTATCCCGTCGCGAAAATTGCCGAGTGTTCCCCGGAACGACTGGGGAGGGATCGTCGATCCGCCCGTCACCCGTCCTCGAGTTCGGCCGTCACCGCTAATGTCTGCCCGTCGAACTCGACGATTCGCGTTTCGCCTTCCTCGTAGTCGAAGGGGCCCAGAGCGGTTCCGCGGTCGGTTCGGACGCGAACGCGCTCGAGGGCGGTCCGGTCCTCATCGGAAAAGAGCGGTAAGGCGTTTCGAAACGCCCGGAAGGGGCGTCGCGGGAGCTGTTCGGGAATCAGTCGATCCTCGCCTTTTGCATCGACGCGCGTAACGGTGAACGTCGCCGGCTTTCGGGCGTCCGCGTAGTTCGGGAGCGTGACGACGGTTTCCTCCCAGCCGTCGTCGACGTCGGCGTCCGCTTCGAGGGCAACGTCTAGAGCGGGCGCCTCGAGGTCGAACATCGCGGCGTGGGTCTCCTCGTCACGGCTGTATCCGACGGAGTACGCGTACCGACCGCCGCCGAGGTAGCCGACGGTCCGACTTCCCTCGCACGGCACGGGATCGCCGTGGTAACACTGCAGGGTCGTCTCGTCGACTATGCCGGGACCCCGCGTCGCGTACGGTGCGTTCCAGGCCCACGGGTACACCGGCAGCCACTCGCCGCCGACCGACTTGTACAGTCGCCACTGGTACGGATTGCCACCCATCGCCTCGCGACTGTGGTTGACCAGCGTGAACTCGAGTTTGCCGGGCGCTTCGATCCGTTCCTCGTCGGGCTCGAGATAGGCTTCGGTTGCGGGGGTCGCGTCGTGGTACCACCGAACCTCCCCGGCGTCGGGGAAGTCGGCAACGCTCTCGCCCGCGAACTGCGACGCCCCATCGGGTCCGGGTTCGTCGGTCGACCAGACGGCGACCTCGAACGCGGTCTCGCGCCAGCCGAAGCGATAGCGCCCCGCCCGAATCGGCGGTTCGTCCGCCAGGTGGTGGCCCAGCAGGTGGTACTCGCCGGTGATCGTCTCTTCGGCCTCGAGGGAGACCGTGTCGGGGAACCAGTCGTCGCGAACGTCCTCGAGTCGCCAGCGCCCGTTCTCGTCACGGGCGTACCCGGGGATGGATTCGGCGAGCGGATGGCCCTCGACGGGCGCCAGGTAGATCGCGTTCCGATCGCTGGACTGACCGACCGGCGGATCGTCGAGAACGACCAATCGCCGGGCCGCGAATGTCTGCTCGTAGGGCTTGTTGTTTGTCACCTCGGCGCGGAGTCTCGCCGGGGAGTCGAGCGTCGCAGGTTCGAGGAAGTCGATTCGCGCGGCGAGGCGGTCGTCCGTCGAAACTCCGCCGTCGACGACCGCGGCCGAAAGCGGAGCCGTCCGGAAATCGACGACGGTGACGGCTTCGTTCGGGTGGCCAGGACCGCCTCCATCGCCGTTTTCACCACCGTCATCGTCCCTGTCGTCGTTTTCACCAATGTCACCGTTCCCATCGCTGTTTCCATCGGGATCAGCCATCGACCAGGACGGCGACTCACCAGACAACAGTTGCGTACACCCCGCCAGGAGGGCGCTTCCACCGACCGCAGCACCGATAAACGCGCGTCGATTCATGTGACGATCCACTGACCAGAACGCCATAAGCTTCGGGCTAGCTCAAAGCTCGATTTCACCGAAGTCGCCGCTACTGGGAGACGGCGCGGCCTCGAGCGCACGGCTTTTGGCCGTGCCGTCGGTAGTGGTGAGTATGAACGTGGACCTCACACACCGTCCCCGCCGCCTCCGTAAGGACCGGGTTCGGGGACTCGTCAGCGAAACGAGCCTCGAGCCGTCGGACTTCATCGCACCCATCTTCGTCGACGCGACGACCGACGAGCGCGTTCCCATCGAGTCGATGCCCGGTCACGAACGCGTCCCGATTGCGGAGGCCGTCCCCCGCGTCGAGGAGGTGCTCGAAACCGGCGTCCAGGCGGTGATGCTCTTTGGCATCCCGCGGTCGAAGGACGCCGAGGGAACCCGCGCGTGGGCCGACGACGGCGTCGTCCAGGAGGCCACCCGTCGGATTACCGCCCAGACGGACGCCTACGTGATCACCGACGTCTGTCTCTGCGAGTACACCGAGCACGGCCACTGCGGGCCGCTCGAGGCGGGAGCACGCGACTTCGAAGGCGGACAGCATTCCTCGGGCGCGAGCGGCGGCCTCACCGTCGACAACGACGTCACCCTCGAGGCCCTGGGGAAAATCGCCGTCTCTCACGCCGACGCGGGCGCGGAGATGGTCGCCCCGAGCGGCATGATGGACGGAATGGTCGGCGCCATCAGGACTGCCCTCGACCGCGAGAGGCACGCCGACGTGGCGGTCATGAGCTACGCCGCGAAGTACGAGAGTGCCTTCTACGGCCCCTTCCGGGACGCCGCCGACGGCGCGCCCAGCTTCGGCGACCGCCGCCACTACCAGATGGACCCGGCCAATCGCCGCGAGGCAACCCGCGAGGTCCGCCTCGACGTCGAGCAGGGGGCGGACGTGCTGATGGTCAAACCCGCCCTGCCCTACCTCGACGTCGTGAGCGACCTCCGGAGGGAGTTCGACCACCCAGTCGCCGCCTACAACGTCTCCGGCGAGTACGCCATGCTCCAGGCCGCCGGCGAGAAGGGGTGGCTCGACCTCGAGGCGACCGCCCTCGAGTCGCTGCTCTCGATCAAACGGGCGGGTGCCGATCTGATTCTAACGTACTTCGCCGAGGACGTGGCCCCGCGCCTCTGAGCCGGGTTCCCCGCTGCTCGGAGGATTCGTCGCACTCGAACGACATCTCGAGTGTGGACGGATCGAACCGATGGTTCGTCTCGGCGGCGGTTCATCGCACTCGAGCGGGGGGTCGGTCGGACGTTCGTCCAGTCAGAGTTTCGGTGGCCGTGACGACTGGCAACGTTTGCCGCGCGCGAGTCTGGAGCCAGCCGTTCCGAACACCTACGGCGGTGATTCCACCGTATTTGCCGCGTACGGACGCCGGCAATTGTCCAGTTTCGGTCGTTCGAGAGCCGTGCTCCTGGAGGGACGGACACCTTAAATCAGTGAAAGGCGCATAATATGTTTCAGGTTTTCACCCTACAGCGATAGATATTAGACATTCATCAACACTAATCCTTATACACTGCCCTTTCATCCACATTGAACGTGAAGTCCAGTCCAAGCATACACAGAAGGTGGTTTGAAGCGAACGAACGTCTACAGAACAATCCCAGCTCATCGAGGGTGCTACTATGATCGACGCCGTACCATTGCAAGTCGATCCCGCAGTGCTCGTCGAGGGCGTCAACCTCGCGTGGGTGCTGACGGTCACCTTCCTGATCTTCTTCATGCACGCGGGCTTCGCCATGCTCGAGGCCGGCCAGGTGCGCTCGAAGAACGTCGCGAATCAGCTGACGAAGAACTTGCTGACCTGGAGCGTCGGCGTCACGGTCTTCTTCCTGATCGGAGCCGGGGTCGAAGGTCTCGTCGCGGGTGACGGATTCGTGCCGGCCTTCGACGTGGCCGAACCCAACGCGTGGGTCGACTGGCTGTTCGGCGCCGTCTTCGCGATGACGGCAGCGACCATCGTCTCCGGAGCCGTCGCCGGCCGTGCGAAACTCCGCGCGTACGTCGGCTACACCTTCCTGCTGGCGGCGGTCATCTACCCGGTCGTCACCGGCCTCACCTGGGCCGGGAGTCACCTGGCCGTCGGTGGGGTCGTCTTCGAGGACTTCGCCGGCGGCATGATCGTCCACGGGATGGGCGGCATCGCTGGCCTCACCGCCGCGTGGGTCCTCGGCCCGCGCCTCGACCGCTACAACCAGGATGGGACGGTCAACGTGATCCCCGGCCACTCGATGACCTTCGCCGTGCTCGGCACGCTCGTCCTCGCCTTCGGCTGGTACGGCTTCAACGTCGGCACCGCGGCGACGGTTTTCGCGCTCGAGGGCGGGGAACTCGTCCTCGGGGACTTCGCCACCGTCGGTCGCGTCGCCATGACGACGACCATCGCGATGGGCTGTGGCGCCATGGGTGCCGGGCTCGTTGCCTGGCTCAAGACCGGCAAGGTCGACACGCTGTACGTCGCCAACGGCCTGCTCGCCGGACTCGTCGGCATCACCGCGATCCCCCACACGACCGCGTGGTGGGGCGCGTTCGTCGTCGGCGGTCTCGCCGGCGCCCAGCTCCCGCTGGTCTTCAGCTTCGTCGAGAACGTCCTGAAGATCGACGACGTCTGCGCGGTGTTCCCCGTCCACGGCTCGGCCGGGGTCCTCGGGACGCTCCTGTACCCGTTCGTCGCCGCACCCGGCGTCGTCGAGAGCGTCGCGAACGCGTTCGCCGCACAGGTCGTCGGCGTGGTCGTCATCGCCGGCTGGACGATCCTCGCCACGGGCCTCGTCTGGGGCGCGTTCAAAGCAGTCGGTCAGGCTCGAGTCACGCCCGAGCACGAACGCGACGGTCTCGACGTGAGCGAACACGGCGTCGACACCTATCCCGAGTTCGGCACGCCCGAAGTCGCGGCCGACGGCGGTCCGATCCGGACGGACGGCGGTACTGCAGACAGCGGCATCTGGATGGTCACAGCCATCGTCCGCCCCGACCGCCTGGGCGACGTGAAGACGAACCTCGCCGGAATCGGTGCCCCCTCGCTGACGGTCACCAACGTCTCCGGTCGCGGCTCCCAGCCCGCAAAGACTGGCCAGTGGCGTGGCGAGGAGTACGCCGTCGACCTCCACCAGAAGGTCAAGATCGAGTGCGTCGTCGCCGACGTCCCAGCCACCGAGGTCGTCGACGCGATCCGCGAGGCCGCGAACACGGGCGAACCGGGCGACGGCAAGATTTTCGTCATCCCGGTCGAGGACGCCTGTCAGGTTCGTACGGGGGCGACTGGCCCCGAAGCCGTCTGACGGCGGATCGCGGCCGTCTCCGAGACAACGTTGGAACGCTCCCCGTGGCGGATTTTGAACACACCTCGAAACGATTCCGAAGGCCTATCGAGACGAATCTCGAACGCCCCTCGCGCGTTCTCGCTCGATAGTTCGGCACTGGAACCGGTCGTGAACGTCGACTGTCAGTATACACTACGTTTCAAGAGGGCGTGCGAAATACGTCGAACCGATGCGCCGTTCGCTCACCATCGGTCTCCTGCTCGTCGCGCTGAGCCTCGTCCTCGTCGGCGGTCCGTCGGCGTTGCTCTCGCCGTCGACGGAAGACGTCGCACCCGAGACGAGCGAAGACCCCGAGATCGAACTCGTCACCTTCGAGGGCTCCGAGAGCGCGATCTGGGCGTACATGAGCCCGAGCAAGACGCACAAGAAACACAGCCCGCTCAACGTCTTCGTTCGGGGCGACAGCGACGAGGTTGTCCGCCTGCTCCAGGAGGAAGCCGACGGCGACTGGCAAGAACTCGAGGAAGACGAACAGGACGCCGACGCCGACACCTACGCGGTGTTCGGGGGGAACGAAACGAACGATACCGACGAAGCCAACGGAACTAACGGAACTGACGAAATCGGAGGAACCAACGAAACCGCGAACGAAACCGACGAAGTCGACGGTACCAACGAGATCGACGAGAACGAAACCAACGAAACCAACGAAACCAACGAAAGCGCGAACGAAACTGGACTCGAGTCCATCAACCGGCAGATCGCCACTACCACGAACTGGGGCGAAACTGCAGGCGGAACTCGGTACGCCTGGGTCGACCCCGGCCCAGACGAGCCGGCCTACTGGACCACCGAAACGGTACAACTCGACGACGGCACCTACTACGGTGAGCGGACCCACATCAGGGTCTACGCGAGTCCCAACCCCGACGACCAGTGGGTCGCCATGCAAGCCCACAGCGAGCACTTCGACTGGTTCACCCTCCGCCACCGCGTCGACGGCGTCGAGAACGCCCAACTCGAGGTCGAACGCGAACTCATGGCCCTCCCACAGGTCGATCCGAAGGAGGACGTCGTCCGCCGGAACGTGGACAACGCTGGCCCCTCCGACGCCGATGGCTGGGCGACCAAAGTCGACCTGGTGGGTCTCTTCGTCCTTCCAATCTTCGGGCTCGCCGCCGGACGGGAGCTCGTCGAACGCACCCCCCAGCCCCTCGAGGACCGTCTCACGGAGGTCGACAAGCGCCGACTCGCCGCCGCCTACGACCGGATCGAGGTTGGCCATCCCATCCTGGCGGGGTCCATTATCGCGCTGTTCCTCGGCGTTCGCGTCGCCGGCATCGCCCTCGAGCAGTGGGCCACGTTCCTCACGATGCACAACATCGCGGCGATCCTGTACCCGGTGATCGCACTGGGCATTCCCGTCGCTACCTATCTGATCGCCCGCGGCCTCGAGTCCAGACTCGACGCGGCCGTCGCGGCTTCGATCTCGCTTGCGGCAGCGATGTGGATCGACTACGGAATGGTCGGCGTCAGTTCACTCCCCATCGACGTCGTGCTCCAGCGGATGCTCGTGATCGTCGCCATCGGGCTCATCGCCGGCGGGGCCGCCCGACGAGCGACTCGGGACCGCGTCCTGAACGACATGCTGCTGGTCGGCGTCGCGATGTGGGGGCTCGTGCTGGTCGGCACGCTGTTCGGGTACTTCTGAACGCGGCGCCGTCAGCCAGCACTCGAGGCCGAGCGAAGGGCGAAGGCTTCGAGGCGGAAAATAGCGTAACGCGACTCAGTCGTCCGCTTGCGCCGGTTCAGGATCGGCACCCGCTCCGGTCTCGAACGCGTCGTCCTCGAGTCGCGGGAAGTGACCGATGGTGTCTGCGCGGAACGCCTCCTCGTCGAAGGTGTAGTCCTCCTCGAAGAAGTCGACAACCGTCTTCGCGTCCTGCATCGCGTTCTTCAGGCTTGTCGAAGCCCCCGGCGAGGGCGTGATGTTGAAGATGATGTCGTCGCCGACGATCTTCGCCTCGCCCATATCGAGAGACTTTTTCTTCGTGTCGACGATCTGGGGGCGCACGCCGCCGTAACCCTTCGCGCGCTCGATGTCCTCGAGTTCCGCGCTCGGGACGACCTTCTGGACGTGCGGGAGGAACGACTTCGGGCCGACGTCGGGGAGGTCGTAGACGAGGTTCCGGAGCACGTACGGCAGGAGGATGCGATCGGAGAGGATGTTGGCGTAGCTGGCGAACGCCGCAACGTTGAGACCGAACACGTCGAGGAAGTCCTCGACCGTCGAGAGTCGGCCGCGCTCGAGCGTTGGCACGAGCTTCGCGGTCGGTCCAAAGCGGGTGATCGAGGGGTCGTGGACGTCCGCGTCGCCGTGGACCGCGGCGAAGGGGAGCTTCTTCATCTGCAGGGTGTAGACTTTACCGTTGAGGAAGTTCTCGGCCAGGAAGAAGCTACCCGCGATAGGGAGCAAGACCTTGTCCTCGCCGTAGCCGAGTTCCTTGGCGATCTGGAGGCTGTGTGAGCCGGCGGCGACGACCGCGACATCGCAATCGAACTTGCCGCGGGCCGTGTCGAGGGTGTAGCCGTCGTACGTCTCGGTCAGGTCGGTGACCTGAGTGCCCGTGAAGACGTCGACGCTGGCTTCCTCGCGGGCGTTGTCGACGAGCGATTTGGCGACCTCGCCGTAGTCGACGACGTAGCCGTCGGGCGTCTGCAGGGCCAGCAGGTCTTTGGCGGGATCGCGACCCTCGACGACCTTCGGCTCGAGTTCGCCGATTTCCTCGCGACCGATCGGGCGCAGCTTCGGAAAGAGGTCGCCGAAGCCCTCGTCGTGGTAGCGGGCCTCGAGTTCGGCGACCTCGTCGTCGCCGACGCCGAGTACCATCTTCGAGCGCTTCGAGTGAATCTCGCGGTCCGGGTCGTGGTGCTCGAGGTAGCCGGCCAGAATTTCGGCCCCTTCTTTGACCGTCTCGGCCTTCTCGAGGGTGTAGTTGGTCTCGATGTCCCCGAAGTGCAGGGTCTGGGAGTTGTTCGTGTGGTGGGAGTTGATCGCCGAGATTTCGGCTTCCTTCTCGAGTAAGGCGATCGACTCGATGTCGGTGAACTTCGCGGTCGTGTAGAGGAGCGACGCGCCACTGATTCCACCGCCGACGATAACGAGGTCGTATTTGCCTGACATGCGTGGTACTGGTGGTTGTCTGAATTACGGACCTGCTCCGGTTTAAGTCATGTTTTATCGGCACGTGTGCCATCAACGATCGTCAGAAGGCGTTTCGACGATCGTAGAAGAAACGGCAATCGACGTCCGAACGGTCAGTCTGCTCCGACGATCGAACAGGTCAGTCCCGCCCGTGCCGGGTAACACACCGCGAGAGCCCGATCAACTCCACGGGTTCGGAGTTGTCCGGCGAGTAGACCACCATTTGCCCCTTCTCCATGTAGGGGACCTTCGACTCGAGGTCGCTCGGGATGTTGACGCTCTTGATCGCGTCCTCGTCGCCCAGGTTGAGGACGACGGTCGTGTTGATCTGTTTGAAGACCGCGTCGTGAATGTCCTGGGGGTCCTGGGTAATCAAGAAGAGTCCCAGACGCTCCTTCCGGCCCTGTTTGGCGGCCTCGGTGAACTTCGTGATGACCTTCCGGGCCTGCACGCTATCGGCGTCGGTGAGGAAGTTGTGCGCCTCGTCCATCCCCAAGATCAGGGGCGTCTCCTTGATCCGGTCGAAGTCCGGGTCGTTCGACAGTTTCTGGTCGATCAGCAGGCTCGAGAGCGCGAGGACGACGGCCTCTGTCGCCCGCGAGTCGTTGATGTGGTAGGTCGGAACGACGCTGAGTTGCCCCGGCGCGACGAACTCCGAAATCAGGTCCGTGATCGGCCGCGCGTCCTGGTCGAACACGTCGTCGAACCCGAAGACGCGCCGCCTGACGGCGTCGTAGGTCGCCTCGTGGACCCGGCCGGACTCGTCGAGTTCCTCCCGCAGGGCCGGGTCGTCGAGGAACGATTTGAAGCCCGCGTAGCTCGCGCTCGACGTTTCCCTGAAGTACCGGTCGAGCAGGTACGTGAGCCCCCCGTACTGGTTGTCGTTGAGCGACCCGCCCGAGACCAGCCAGGGTCGGGAACGGCACATCGAGAACGGGATGGTGAACTCGACCTGCTCGGCACGGTGGTGACCTGCGGCATAGTTCGAGTCCCCCACTTTCGGAACGAACGCCGTCGTGTCGTCGTGGCCGCCGTAGGCGATGCCCTCGCGCTCGAGGCGGCGGGCGAAGTCCTCCTCGAGGTCCGGGTTGTCGTCGTGCATCTGGGCGTACTCGTCCTGGGGATCGAACTGGACGACCGCGGGCGTGACCTCCCGGCCGTCGGCCATCGGGTACCGCCGCTCCTCGGTCAGGTACTGCCGCAGGATGTTCTTCGCGCCGTGGGTCTTCCCGGAGCCCGTCCCGCCGGCGATCAGCGTGTGTCGGAAGACGAGCGGGTCGCCCGAGTCGTAGTCGTCCTTGAGCCGATAATCGATGGTCGGCGGCGAGGCGTTCGTGCGTACCTTCTCCCCGCCGACCGAGAGGTGGCCGAGGAAGACACCCTCCTCGGGCATCTTCAATCCGGTCTTGATCTCGTCTGTGTCGCTCGCTTCCTGGATCACCGTCTGGGGCTTTGGGACGCGGTCGGTCATCCGACGCTTGAGGTCGCCGTCGTCAGAGTAGAGGACAGCGACCGGCTCGAGTTCCGCGACGAACTTGAAGTCGGCCTCGTCGTCGGGGTCGAAGCCGCCGCCATGCATCGCCCGCCGGGCGTGGATCTCGGTCGCGTCGTCGGCGTGGTACTGCTGGGCGTACTCGAGGCCCGCGATCTGGCAGAACAGGCGCTCCCCGTCGGGGTAACTCGCGAGGACGTACGTTCCCAATCGAACGTCCGAGCGGTTGTCGGCGGTGACGTACGCCCGCAGGGTCGTCTCGTCGCCGTCCGTCGAGACGCGCAGGCCCTGCGAGACGCAGATGGTCCCGATGCCGCTCTCTCGGCCGCGCGGTTCGACGGCGGTTCGCTCGAAGTTGCTATCGGTCGTCCCGCTACTCGTGTCCGCTCCCGCGGTCGCGCTCGCAGACGCCGACTCCGCCGCTTCCGACTCGTCGTCGGCCGCCTCGCTCGAGGCGTCGGCGTCGAACGCCTCGAAGTCACCCAGGTCAGTCATACACTCAGGTCAACTGATGGGAGCTACAAACACGTTTCCCTCCGAACGTTCACGAGTGAAAAAGGCTCAGCCCGGCCGACAACCGCATCAGGGGCCCCGACGCGCCGAAATCCGTGCGGCATTCGGAGAACGGCCAATTGACCGGTCGCTCGAGACTGAGGCGAGAATAACGAGCGGGCATCGACGCCCTCGACGAAGTGGCGAGCGCGGTCGCTCGAGCGCGTGACGCGGCCGCTTTCGGTTCCAACAGGCGAGTGTCTGCCGTCGACTTAACCGAGGCGGACGCCGAGAAGCCGTATGACTTCACCGGATGTACAGACCCGTCGACGGTTCCTTCAACTCGGTACTGCGGCGAGCGCGCTGATCGCCCTCTCCGGGTGCGCCGGACCGTCGGGCGACAACGAACCGGAGGCCGAGGAGGGTACCGGAAACGGCCAGGACCGGAACGCGGACGACGAACACGAGGCGACCGAGGAAAACGAGTCGAACGGCACGGGCGACGCGGTCGGCGCGGAGGAGGAGACGGATGCCGAACGCGAGGCGGAGAACGAGACCGAGGGCGCCGAAAACGAGACGGACGGCGGCGGAAACGAAACCAGCGCCGATGGAAACGAAACCAGCGCCGACGACTGGAGCGACGTCGACACCATAACCCTCGGCGCGAACGAGAACGGGTGGAACGGCCGCTCGCCTGGCCTCATCGAGGGCGAGACGAATCCGACCCTCGAGCTGTACGCCGGACGGGAGTACGAACTCACCTGGATCAACAACGACGGCCAACAACACGAGTTCGTCGTCGTTGGCGAGACGGGACCGCTCGAGGGGACGGAAGCCGACGACGAACAGTCCGAATCGTACGCCCTCTCCTTCGAGGCCACGGCGGACATGGTCGAGTACCAGTGCGGAATTCACACCGAATCGATGACCGGTGATATAGTGATCCACGAGGCGTAGCGTCGCTCTCACTTCGGTCGTGGCTCGAGACTCCGAACTCGCCGCCACCACGCGAACTATTCCGCCCTACTCGCTCACGGCTAATCGAGACTCGAGCGAACCTCCTCTACCGGAATCCGGTGCGTACAGGTGAACGACTCGTCGTCGGTCTCGGGCGAGAGCGTGACCGTCGCCTCCTCGGGGACCGCTTCGACAATTTCGTCGAAGTCGTACTCGGCGGGCGGACACACGATGTAGTCGCCGTCGCTGTCCGTCTCGGTCCGGACGGTGATACCGGCGTCCCAGTCCTCGCCGTATCCCGAAGCACCCGCGGAAATCCACCACGTATCCGGGTCGGTGAGTTCGAGGTCGACTCGTTCGTCCGCCGCCTCGAGGGCGATATCGGCGGCCGCCCTGGCACACTCCTGATGGAGGCGATCCGTTTCTTCGACGGTGATCGTTTCCTCGATTGGACCCGCCTGGCCGAGGGACCGTCGCTGATTGTACTGACGACAGGATCTAGAGTCTTCGTACGATTCGTCGTCTTCGGAGGACGAATCGGCTCGAGTGGCGTCGTCGTTTCCGGGCGCGTCTGTCCCCTCGGGAGTTTCTTCAGCCTCGGGGGACCCGTCGTCACCAGAGCCGTCATCGTCGGCACTGTCGGACTCGCTCGGCTCAGCGGTTCGCTCCGAACTGGGGTTCCCGGTTCGCTCCCCGAGACAGCCCGAAAGTACGACAGCACCGACGCTCCCGAGGAGCGTGCGGCGGAAGGGGTTCGTCGCCATATTCAAAATTCCTAACATGACGTCATAAGTCTTCAGGTGGCTCGAGCGCTCGCTTTCGGGCGGGGTAGTGTCGGGGGAACGACGAGAATGAGGACACGCTGGTTCCTGTAGCAGCAGCGATCGGGTGAACGATGTGACGCTCGTCTCGGAGATACCAGCGGAGGAGGACGAGAGGGGAACGATCGTTCGAGCAGTACGCGACTTCTGGCGCCACCGCAACGCGGTGGACACCACTCCAGCGTGTAGGCCACATTACTATACATTCGATAGTAAGAGTAGCGCCGTGATTACCTGAAACTCGAGGGAACAGAAGCGACCAGCGAACAGTGTCCGAGAAACAGTGTGGTAAGTGAGTGAGGAGCGACCTACTCGAGGCGCGCCTGAATCAGGTCCTCGAGGTCCTCGCGCAGCTCGTCGACGGCGACTTCCTCGAGTACGGGTACGAAGAAGCCCTCCACCAACATGTTGCGCGCGAGTCGCGGCGAGACGCCGCGCGAGGTCATGTACAGCAGATCCTCCGCGTCGATCTGGCCGACTGTCGCGGAGTGACTGGCCTCGGTGTCGTGGTTGTTGATGATGAGCTTCGGCGAGGCGTCGGCCTCCGATTCGTCGCTCAACATCAGGGTGTTCTCGCGCTGGTAGGAACTCGTGTCCCAGGCGTCTTTGCCGACGTCCTGAACGCCCTCGTAGACCGAACGGGCGGTGTCGTCGGTGACGCCACGGGTCACGAGGTCCGCGGTCGTGTGCTCGGCGCGGTGCCAGACCTTCGCGTCGATGTCGAAGTGCTGGTCGTCGTGGCCGAAGAAGGCCCCGACGATCTGGGTCTCCGAGGAGTCCCCGGAGAGCAGCGTCGAGGTCTCGGTCTTCGTCAGCTTCGTCCCGATGTTGCCCTCGATCCAGTTGATCGTGGCGTAGGTGTCGGTCTCGCCGCGCTTAGCGCTGAAGCAGTACGAGTCCTCCGAGAGGTTCTGGAGGCTCCCGTACTGGACGTAGCTGTTCTCGCCGGCGGCAATCTCGACGATACCGCTGTAGTACTGCTCCTCGTCGAGTTCGGTCCCGGTAGACTGGCGCTCGAGAATCGTCACCGAACTCGAGTCCTCGGTGACGACGAGCGTGTAGTTGAACAGCGACCGGGAGTGCATCTCGGTCCGGATCGTGACGTCTTCGGCGTCGACGCCCTCGGGGACGTAGATCACGGTACCCGTACTGAACAGCGCCGTCGACAGCGCCGTCAGGTAGTTCTCCTGGGGATCGACGATGGAGCCGAAGTGCTCGCGCACGAGGTCCTCGTGTTCCTCGAGGGCCTCGGCCCACGGGAGCACGTCGACGTCTTCGGGGCCGACCTGGTCCTTCTCTTCAGCTGCGTTGAGTGGGTCGACCAGGGACTCGAAGTCCAGTCCGTGGAGGTTCGTCCAGTTGCGGCCCGGCGTACGGATCACGTCCGGCATGTCCAGCTCCTCGAGGGCGTCGAGGGCCTCGAGACGGGTCTCCAGCATCCACTCGGGCTCCTCGAGGGCCCCCGAAATCTCGCGTACCTGTTCTGGCGTCAGATTGGCGTGTACCTGCGTGCTCATGTTATCCGAGGCTTCCCTCCATCTCGAGTTCGATGAGGCGGTTAAGTTCGACCGCGTACTCGATGGGCAGTTCCTCCGTGATGGGTTCGATGAACCCGGCGACGATCATCTTCTTGGCGTCGTCGTCGTCCAGGCCGCGGCTCTGGAGGTAGAAGATGTCCTCGTCGCCGATCTTTCCGACGGTGGCCTCGTGGGCGACGTCGACCTTCGACTCCTCGATTTCCATGTACGGCATGGTGTCGGAAGTCGACTCGTTGTCGAACATCAGTGCGTCGCACTCCACGGCGGTCGAGGAGTTCTCGGCGCCGTCGGCGATGTGGACCAATCCTCTGTAATTGGTGCGGCCGCCGTCTTTCGAGATCGACTTCGACTCGATCGTCGACTTGGTGTTCGGCGCGTTGTGGTAGACCTTCGCGCCGGTGTCGATGTTCTGGCCTTCGCCCGCGAATGCGATGGTGATGTGGGTGTCCGTCGCGCCGCGACCCTTGAGGATCGAACACGGGTAGAGCATGGTGGCCTTCGAGCCCATCGAGCCCGAAACCCACTCCATCGTCCCGTCGGCCTCGACGATGGCGCGCTTCGTGTTGAGGTTGTAGGTGTTCTTCGACCAGTTCTGCACGGTGGAGTACTGGACGTGTGCGCCCTCCTTGACGAAGACCTCGACGCCTCCGCTGTGGAGGTTGTGCTTGCCGTACTTCGGAGCCGAACAGCCCTCGATGTAGTGGACCTCCGAACCGGGTTCGGCGACGATGAGCGTGTGCTCGAACTGGCCCATGCCCTCGCTGTTCATCCGGAAGTACGCCTGGACGGGCATCTCGACCGTGACGTCCTCGGGGACGTAGACGAACGAACCGCCCGACCAGACCGCGCCGTGGAGCGCGGCGAACTTGTTGTCGCTCGGGGGGACGCAGGTCGTCATGAAGTGTTCCTTGACGATCTCGGGGTGCTCCTTGACCGCCTGGTCCATGTTCATGAAGATGACGCCCTTCTCCTCCCACTGTTCTTGCATGTTCTGGTAGACGACCTCGGACTCGTACTGTGCGCCGACGCCCGAGAGCGCCTTCCGCTCGGCTTCCGGGATACCGAGCTGTTCGAACGTGTCTTTGATGTCGTCGGGGAGTTCGTCCCAGTCGTCGACGCCCTCGCGCTTGTCGACGTCCGGGCGGATGTAGGGGACGATTTCTTCGATGTCGAGCTCGGTCAGGTCCGGCTGGCCGGGCCAGTCCGTCGGGAGCGGCATCGCGTGGTACTGCCGAAGCGCGCGCAGGCGGCGCTCGCGCATCCAGTCGGGTTCGTCCTTGTCGTCGCTGATGAGGTTGACGACTTCTTCGGTCAACCCCTTCCCCGATTTAACGGCCGAGCGCTCTTCTTTCTTGAACTCGAACCTGGCTTCGGTGTCGGTGTCTTTGAGGTGGTCTTGTTCTGAACTCATGATTGGTGTATGTAGTTGGTTGCGGCCCTGGCGTTATGACGGTTCGCCTAGGCAGATTCGGTTACGCGGTCTCGTAGACCTCCTCGCGCACCCAGTCGTACCCCTTGTCCTCGAGTTGCTCGGCGAGGCTGGCGTCGCCGCTCTTGACGACCTGGCCGTCGAGCATGATGTGGACGCGGTCGGGTTTGACGTAGTCGAGGATGCGCTGGTAGTGCGTGATCTGGAGGATGCCCGTACCCTGGTCGTCGCGCAGGGAGTTGATCCCGTTGGAGACGTCCTGGAGACGGTCGATGTCGAGCCCGGAGTCGATCTCGTCGAGGACGGCGATCGAGGGCTCGAGAATCGCGGCCTGGAGCACTTCATTCTGCTTTTTCTCCCCGCCGGAGAAGCCGGCGTTGAGGTAGCGGTGGGCGAACTTCTCGTCCATGTCGAGCTGTTCCATCTTCTCCCGGAGGAGGTCCTGGAACTCGGAGACGCCGATCTCGCCGTCGTCGGCGGGGCCTTCCATGGGCGACGTGGCGGGCGTGTCGTCTTCGTCCTCGTCGTCGCTCTCGCCTTCTTCGAACAGCTCTTCGCGCTCGTCGATCTTCGCGTTGAGCGCCGTCCGCAGGAAGTTCGTCATCGTGACGCCCTCGATCTCGGCCGGGTACTGGAAGCCGAGGAAGACGCCCAGCGCCGCGCGCTCGTTGGGCTCGAGCTCGAGCAGGTTCCACGTTCGCTTGTCCTCGGGAATGTCGATCTCGTCGCCGAACTCGCCCTCCTCGAGGTGGAGCAGGACCTCGCCCTCGGTGACCTCGTAGGCCGGGTGACCGGCGACGATCTTCGAGGTCGTCGACTTCCCGGAGCCGTTGGGCCCCATCAGAGCGTGGATCTCGCCCGAGTTGACCTCGAGGTCGACGCCGCGCAGGATCTGTTCGTCGCCCTCAGCTACTTTCGCGTGCAGATTTTTGAGTTCTAGGCGTGCCATATGATCGGATACCTCTGTCGTCTCGAGAGTGGGGCGTGAGCCTGATAATGGTTTCGTATCTGAGTGGATGATGTGCTGATTTGGGAAGATAATTTTCTGAAAGAGAAAGGACTGGCGAGGGGTCGAGAACGTCCGTATCCGTTCTGGAACGCGGGGCCCGACGCTGTATTAGCCGAGCACGATAAGTACACCGTCGTTCGCATAACTGGTAACCGAACGGGCTAGCATATTCGTCGCACTCACACGGAGACTCCGGTCTCGATTTCGCTCGAGACGATGATACCCCCGCGAACCTACATGAACGAATCGAGACCCGTCTGAGTCTGTCCCGACTTGACCTCCTCCCAGGACATGTCGAGCGCCTCGAGGATCCGTTCAATCGGTCCCTTGAGCGTCTTCTCGAGCATCTTGTCGTAGTCGACCGCGAACGCCTCGGGTACCTGGTCGTCGTACTCGAAACAGATCACGTCCGGGTCGCGCTTGAACGCGCCGTAGACGGGATCGGTGTGGGGATCCAGTCCCTGCTCGTCCTCGACGCGCCGGAAGAAGGCGGGGTCGACCCGCTCGAGATACAATCGCTTTGGCTTGCTCCCGCGGTCGAAGTTCGTCCCCAGCAGGAGGTTTGCGTACTTCGCCCCGCGGACGTGGGCGGTGTCGGTGTCGTAGTTGTCCAGGCGCTTGCCGATCCCGCCTGGGATGGCGATTTCCTCGAGGCTGACGGTCCCCTCCTCGAAGTCCTCGATGATCTCGGCGACGTACGCCTCGACGCCCTCGATGTCGCCGTCGCGGACGATCATCTCGATCACCCGGTGTTGCACTTCTTTGGTGATCGGTGCGATGTCCGAGCGCTTGTACTCGAAGCCGGTGATGTCGATGTCGTCGACGTCTTTGCCCTCCTTCCAGACGATGTGGCCGGCGTAGCGCTTCTTGGTTCCGGCCTGGAAGAATCGCCGGTACAGTTTCTCGAACTCGATCTGGAAGCGGTGCTCGTCGGCGTTGAGTTCTTCGCGCGCGAAGTCGTCGTACCGACCGTTTACGTACTCCTCGATTTCGAACGACTGCTCGATGGCTTCCTCCCTGGTGACCTCGGGACCCAGCTCGAGCATGACGCTGTCGGTGTCACCGTAAGAAACCTGATAATTCAGTTCGTTTGCAGCAGTCTCCGTGAATTCGATGACTTCGCGCCCAGTGGCCGTGATTGCGGATGCTGCTTCTTTGTCATATAGGCGAAAACGTTCCCACCCCGACACTCCGTACAACGAGTTCATGATAACCTTCACCGCCCCCTGCTGGCGGTCGTACTGCTCGTACTCGAGGCTGCCCGGTTCGTGCTCGTTCCGGAGCGACTTCTTCTCCTCGCGCTCGGCCAGCAACTCGGTGATCATCTCGCGCATGACGCCGTCGGGCTCCTGCCGGAAGTGGGTCGGCTCCGGCGTCGTGGGCGCGACGAACGTCTCCCCGTCGTACTCGTCGGGATCGACCCGCGTCTCGGGAGAGGCGTTGATCGTCGTCATGCACATCGGGTACAGGCTCTTGAGGTCGAGCACGGTCACGTTCTCCTTAACGCCCGTGATCGGCTCGAAGACGGCCCCGCCCTCGTACTCCTCACCCGCTTCCTGCTGACCCTTCGAGGGGAGGGCGAACCGCCCGTGGGCCTCGTGGAGGACGTACATGTCCACGGTGTCGCCGGGGGTGGGCGCGTCCTCGAGCTTGCAGCCGACGAACGTACGCACCTCGTCCCAGAAGGCGACGATCTCCTGCTGGCGGTCGAGTTCGACGCAGAGTTCCACGTCCCGGAGGTTGTACTCGAGCAGGCGGGTGGGATCGTCCTCCCAGAGGTCGCCGATCGAGCCGGCATAGCGCTCCTTACCCACACCCAACTCGGCCTCACCCACCGCGTCGAGACGGTAGGAGTCCAGTTCCGAGAAGACCATCCGCTGGTAGCCATAGAGCAGGTCGAAGACGACCCGACCCTTGATGTCGGGGCCACCCCAGTTACTCCGCCAGACCTCGCCGATTCGCGAGAGTCGGTCCGGGTCCAGGTCGTAGTCGTGATGCGGTCCCTCGAGGACCTCGAGGCGGTCGAGGAAGTACGGGGCGTCGAAGTCGTCGAAGTTCCATCCGGTCAGAACGTCGGGGTCGGTCTCGTCGATGTAGTCGAGAAACGCCTCGAGCATCGCCTCCTCGTCCTCGAACGCGCGAACCTCGTGGTCGATGTCGCCTTCGATTGGGTCGTAGTTCTCGAGGGCCGTTGGCGACTCGCCGTCACCGTCGTCGGCTTCGAAGATCCACAGGATGTACTCGTTGCGGTAGGAATCGTGGCTGGCCAGACAGATGATCGGTTCCTCGCCGTCCTCGGGGAAGCCGTTCCGGTCGTCGACCTCGATGTCGAACGTCTGGACGCGCGGGTCGGCCTCGACCTCGTAGGCCTCGAGTTCGTCGTGGGGAACGACGAGGCTCCCGTCGTCCGCTCGTCGCTCGGGCAGGCGAATCCCGCTCCGGATGTCCTTGTCGATCAGCAGGCGGTTCGGAAACAGGATGTCCGCCTCGTAGTGCTCGAACTCGTCGCGCATCTGGCCGACGTCGCGGGGCGTTTGCCCAAAGATCTTGGTCAATTGCTCGCCACGGATACTCTCGTACGGTTCACCGTTGTCTCCCGTCTCTTCCCAGCCAGTGATTCGGTCGTGACGCTCGAGATCGTCCTCCTCGAGCGTCTCGGTCGGCGCGTAGAAGTACGGCCGAAAGCCGAGCACCTTGACGTGCTCGAGGTCGTTCTCGCGCGTACGTCCGAAGACGTGCACGATCGGGAACTCGTCGTCGCCGTAGCCCGACACGGTGTAGTCGACCTGCATCACGGCGAGTTCGAGCGTCCCGTCGGGTTCCGGGAGCGTTTCCGCTTGCACGTCGATCACCTCGCTGCCGAGCGCGCCGCCGTTGCCGGCGACGTGTACGGCTTCCTCGTCGGGGCGTTCGTCGGCCTCGTCGTCCGACGCCGAGAACGCATCCAGCCCTGCCTGGCCCGCGTCAGTCATGGTGTCGGCTTTGGCAGTCACCGGATAAAAACCCACGCGAATCGGCTTTCGGGGCCGAACTCGTCTTCCCTGCTCACAATCCGGACGTGGTAGTGTTCTGACAGTGGGCAACAAGACATTTAACGTGGTAACACATAGCACATAACGAGGTACATGCCGTGTCTATCCATATGAACGACGATACGACGGACGGTGGCGAACCGCGTGGCGAACCAGCGGGCACCGCCACGATCGAGAGCTACGAAACCGACGACGGAACCGTCTTTTACGACGCCGAAAACCCCCTCGCCTGGATGGAGACGACCCAGACGTTCTCGCTCGAGGAAGTCGCCTGATCTGACGGCCTCGAGCGTTTCCAGGTGCACGGTTCCGGGGTGCGCGGTGCACACCCCTCGACAACCCAACGCGAACGCTTTTTTGCGGTACTCCCCTGAGAACAGTCGTGGATCTCGAGCCGAGCGACCATGAACCCGAGGAGGTCGACCCCGAGAGCGACCTCTACGATCCGACCACCGACTCGCTGACGATCCCACAGGTCGAGACTGACGCCAGCGACGCCGATCCGAAACTGGTTACGATGTTCTGGGCGCTCGTACTCGTCGTCAAAGCCTCGATTCTCACGACCTCACTCGGGATTCTGTTGCTCGCGTTCGACGTCATGCCGCAGTTCGGCCTGGCGGCGCTCGCGGCCGGAGTCGTGCTCGCGGGGTTCGCCGTCTACCGGTACCGGACGTTCGATCCGTCGGCCGTTTCGAGCGACGACGACGGTGTTTCAGAAGATTCCGGAGCCGACGCCCATGCCGGAAGACCTTCCGACGAGACAACGACCGAGGGTTCGGCGAACAGCACCGCGGAGGACCAGCCGTGAAACCCATCCGCAGCGACGACGGCACCCGCTACCTGCTCGTCAAACGCTCGTCGGACTCGAGTCTCGTTCGCGACCCCACTACCGGCGAGGAACGCTACGTCGCGAACGACCGACTCGAGCCTCTTCCCGAGGAATCCACGCTCGAGCTGGCCGCACAGGCGGTCGACGGCGACGTCCGTACCCTCGTCCTGTCGATTCACGACGAACGAACGCTCGGACTCGTCCTCGAAATCGCCGGACGCGGGCCTCTCGGCGTTCGAGAGATCCTCGAGTACAGCGACTTCTGCGAGAGCGACCTCCACGGCCGGCTGGCCGTCCTCACGGCGGGCGGGGTTCTGGAGGAGACCGAGGTCGGCGGCGAGCGTGGGTACGCGATAAGCGACGCCGCGCGACGCGGGCTCGAGGTGCTCACCGGGGGAACGCTATCGTGAAAAGACGGCGTCGGGCGGAGAGTAACGACCAACCACAGTCGCTAATCGGACGCCAGCAGCGCCGCCTCCGGGGGTTCGCCCCGCTCGAGGCGCGAGCGATTCGACGTGGAGTCCTTCTCGACGCTCACGAGGTCGTCGGCCGCACCCACGAGTTCCTCGTCGTGGCTCACGACCACGATCTGTTCGACGCCCAGGTCGCGCATCGACTCGATGAGCGACACGAGCTGGGTGACGTGGCCCGAATCCAGAAACACGGTCGGCTCGTCGAGGATCAGCGGCGGCATCGGGGCCGACCCCTCGACGCCCTCCGCCAGCAGCCGGTAGATCGCACAGCGGAGGCTCAGGTTGAACAGGGCCCGCTCGCCCCCGGATAGCTGTTCGGGCTCGAGCGCCTCCCCGTCCTTCTGGTAGACCGTCAGCCGATAGTCGCCGTCCAGGTCGATTGCGGCGTACGAATCGTTCTGGTAGACCAGGTCGAACGTCTCGTTGAGCAGGCGCTCGAGCGTCTCAACGTTTCGCTGGCGCAGCTCGGCCCGGAGGTCGCCGTAGGTCGCCTGCAGCGTCTCGGCCTCGTCGTACAGCGACTGGAGGTCCGCCACCCGATCCTCGACGCGCTCGAGGTCTGTTCGGAGATCCTCCAGATCCTCGAGTTCCTGCTCGACGGCGCCGATCGCGTTCTGGATGCCCTCGCGCTTCTCCTCGAGCTCTTGGAGTTTCGGCTCGACCTGCTCGAGGTAGTGCTCCGCATTGCGTTTCTTCTCGCGGGCGTCCTCGATTCGGCCCTCGTCGAACTCGTCCTCGAGGGTTCGCTTTCGCTCCCGTTTGTCCGAGAGACGGGTCCGACGCTCTTCGTTCAACTCGGCCTTGTTCGCCCGTTCCGTGCGGGCGCGCTCGAGGTCGCCCGCGAGTTCCTCGAGCCGGTCGGTGAGCGAGTCCACCGACTCGAGGGTCTCGAGTTCGGCTTTGATCTCGGCGCGCTCGCCGTTGAGTTCGCCCAGGCGTTTCCGGGTTTCGGCCAGCCCCTCCTCGAGCGCGTCCGCTTCGTCGCGCTTTTCGGCCGCCGACTCCCGGAGGTCCTCGACGCGCCCTTCGAGTTCCTCGCGCCGCTCGCGGCGCTCCGTGATCGTCTCACGCTTCTCGTCGAGCAACTGGGCGACGTTCTCGCGATTCCCCTCGAGATCCGCGACCTCCCCTTCGACCTCGACCAGCTCCTCGTCGCGCTCGAGTCTAGTTTCGGCATCTGCCAGGTCGGCCTCGATATCGTCCCGCTCGGCCTCGAGGTCGGCCAGTTCCTCCCGGCGTTCGTCGAGCACGTCGACGTGGGGCGAGTCCTCGACGGGCTGGCCACATTCGGGACACTTCCCCTCCTCAAGCAGGGCCTCGCCCTCCTCGATCGACGCCTCGACGGCCTCGATTCTGGCCGTCACGGTGGCGAGGTCGGATTTGTACTCATCCCGTTGGGCCGCCAGTTCGTCCCGGTGGCCGTCCGCGTCGCCGAACGCGACCGGCGCGTCCTCGAAGCGATTTCGCTGCGCCTCGATCTCGTCCTCGACCTCCGAAAGCGTCGCCTCACGTTGTTCGATCGTCTCGGCCTCCGCCTCGAGCGTCTCGGCGAGATCGTCGATCGTCGCCTGCTTCTCGTCGGCCTCCGCCTCGAGTTCGTCCGCGCGCGTTCGGAGGCGGTCGACCTCGCCGGTCGTCTCGGTGATCTCGACGCGAATCTCCTCGAGTTGGTCACGAAGTTCGTCGTCTCGTGACTCGAGGGTGTCGATGCGGGCGTCGACGGTTGGTGCGTCCTCGTCTGTATCGTCGGAACCATCGGAACCGTCGACGCCATCGGCACTGCCGGAGTCGCCAGCGCCACCTGCCGAGAGCGAAACCGGTTCCTCGAGGTCCTCGAGCAACGATGCTCGTTCCTCGAGCACGCTCTCGCGCTCGGACTCGAGGTCCTGAATCGTCTCGAGCAGTTCCTCGCGCTCACGCTCGGTCACCGAAATCGTCTCCCGGAGTTCCTCGACGTCGTGCTCGAGCGCCGTGATCTCCTCGCGGGTTTCCTCGTGGCGCTCGAGGACCTCCGTCGCGTTCTCGAGCGTTTCCCGGGCAGCATCGCGCTGGGACTCGAAGTTGTCGATCTCCGCGACCACGTCGGCCCGCCGGGTCTCGAGGGCGTTGAGCCGCTCGGGGAGGTCCTTCTCCTCCTTCGTCTCGATCTGCTCTCGCAATTTCTCGAGGGCGCCCTCCTGACGGTCGAGGACGTCCTTGACGCCCAGGCGGGCCTCGCTCGCCCGCTCGCGGTACTCCTCGAGCGCGCCGAGCTGGAGGAGGTCGTCGATCATGTCCTGGCGCTCGCGCGGGGAGGCGTGAATCAGCTTGTTGACCTCGCCCTGGCGGACGTACGCGCAGTTGACGAACGCGTCGGCGTCCATCCGCAGGAGGTTCGTCACCTCCCGGCGGACGTCGCGGGCGCCCTCGACCGTGTCGTCGGGCGTCTCGAGGACGCACTTCGTGGTCGTCGCCCGGTCGCCCCGGAGTTTGAGTTCCCGGCGGATGCAATAGCTCCTCCCGTCGTGGGTGAAGGCGAGGTCGACCTCGCTCTCGTCCTCGCCGATGGTGATCACGTCGTCGAGGGTCCGATCGTCGAGGGCCTTCGAGCCGTAGAGCGCGAAGAAGACGGCCTCGAGCAGGGTCGACTTGCCGCTGCCGTTGACGCCGTGGACGACGGTGACGCCGTGATCGAGGCCGAGGTCAGCCTCGGCGTAGCACTTGAAGTTTCGCAGGGAAAGAGAGTCGACTCTCACGCGAAATCACCCAGGGAAGTGGTGTCGGCTTCGTCCGCGGATTCGTCGCTAGCTTCAGCCTCCTCCGTCGCTTCCTCGAGCGCTTCCGCCGCTGCCTCCGTTCCCTCTGCTGCAACGTCGGCCGGGCCCCCCTCGTCGGCGCTGACTGGCGTTTCATCCTCTTCGAGTAGCGCGTCGCCCTCCTCGAGCGCCTCCGCCACGTCGTCCCCACCCGAGAGCGCGTCGGCGACGGTCTGGACGTCCTCCGGGTCCCGTTCCGGGGCCGGGGCAAACGCCGAGTCGTCGGACTCGAGGAGGTCCTCGACCCGCCGCCTCGTCGATTCGCGAACGTTCGCGTCGACCACGTCGTCGTCGCGAACCGTTCGGTCGATCTCGAGGGCCGCGTCGCTGAGTCCGAGTTCGCGCACACGCTCGCGGACCGCCGCGTCAGGGTCTGCAAAGCTCACCGAAATCTCGGCGTCCTCGTCGGCCAGTTCCCGGCGGTCGTTGACCCGCGCGACGAGCGCGCCGCGCTCGAGGGCGAGTTCCTCGACGGCGGCGGGGGCAATCGGTCGGCCCTCCCCTTCGACGGTGACGATCACGACCGCGTCCTCGAGGTCGTACTCCCGCACCCGTTCCTGGACCCGGTCGACGCCCTCCTCGTCCGCGAGGTCGACGTCGACGAAGACGAACTCGCGGGTACCGGGGATCGACCGGCGGCTGATCGCCACGTCGGAGTCGAACGTGACGAGGTTGTATCCCCGGTCCTCGCGCTCGCTCGCGCTCGCACGCTCGGTCGACCCGCAGTAGGTGACCCAGGTGTCGGCCACCTCCGCGGTGTCGGCCGCGTGATTGTCACCGAGCAACATCGCGTCGAAGTCGACCGACGCTTCCTCGAGGACGGTTTCGGTGTCCCAGTCGGCGTGGGCGAAGGGTTCGAACAATCCGTGGCTCACGAGGGCGGTGTGCTCTACGTCGTCGGGGGTCGGGTCGAAGTCGTAGGCGAGGTCCTCGCGCCGCGAGCGGGGGACGAAGTCGAGGCCGTAGAAGGCCACGTCGTCGACCACGATCGGGCTGGGTCCGAGTCGAGTCGCCAGTCCCAGGTCGGCGAAGAGGTCGAGCCACTGGGCGTCCCGTTTCCCCTCGTGATTGCCGACGACCGCCAAGAACGGAATCTCGGCGTCGGCCAGGCGGCGGAGCACCTCGACGGTCCCCTGGAGGTCCACCAGACCGGGCCGGCGGTCGTGAAAGAGGTCTCCGGCGTGAATTACGGCGTCTACGTCGTCCTCGATGGCGTCCGTCGCGACGCTGTCGAAGGCCTCGAGAAAGTCCCGTCGTCGCTCGGGCGCGTTGTACTGCTGGTACCCGATGTGGGTGTCGCCCGTGTGTATCACCCGCGTCATCTACGACGACATTGTGCGTCGTCGACTAAAGGGGTTCCGCGACCGGACCGAAAGTGAAGCGGTCAACTAGCGCTCGAGTTCGAGCGAGTACAGGCGCTTGCGGGCGTCCGAGAAGGAAAAACGAGACGCGACGACGTTCTGCTCCTCGAGCCGGCTGAGAGCGTAGCGGACGGTTCGCGGCGGCAACAGGCTCTCCTGGGCGATCTGTTGCTGGGTCATCGTGTCGTTGTACTCGAGAACCTTCGCGACGAGTTTCGCACTGGGCGGCAGGTCGCGGACGTCCTCCCACGTCCCTCGCTCCGGCTCCTCTCCCTGAAACGATTCTGAGATACTCATTACACGACCACCTTCCGCATACAGCGTGATAATATTTTCTGTTTCGTAATATTCCTCATGGTTATTCCACGGAGGGGGTGTATCTACCCGAAGTCTCTTATGATGGAATGCCCTACCAGTGCGTAATGACCGATACTGTGGACGACGTCGAAGTCCCGTACGACGAGGACGAGGCGTCTCAACAGGAGAAAATACGGGCCCTCGAGGAGCGCCTGGAACTCCTCGAGTCCCAGAACGAGGAGATGCGGGACAAGCTCCTCGACGCGAACGCCGAAAACAACAAGTACCAGCAGAAACTCGAGCGTCTGACCCACGAGAACAAGAAGCTCAAGCAGTCGCCGCTGTTCGTCGCCACCGTCCAGGAGATGACCGACGAGGGCGTCATCATCAAGCAACACGGCAACAACCAGGAGGCGCTGACCGAGGTCACCGAGGAGATGCGCGGCGACCTCGAGCCCGACGCCCGCGTCGCCGTCAACAACTCGCTATCGATCGTCAAGTCCCTCTCGAACGAGACCGACGTCCGGGCCCGCGTGATGGAAGTCACGGAGAGTCCCAACGTGAGCTACGAGGACATCGGCGGCCTCGACGAGCAGATGCAGGAGGTCCGCGAGACCGTCGAGATGCCCCTGAAGAGCCCCGAGATGTTCGACGAGGTCGGCATCGACCCACCGAGTGGCGTTCTCCTGTACGGACCGCCGGGTACGGGGAAGACGATGCTCGCCAAAGCCGTCGCCAACCAGACCGACGCGACGTTCATCAAGATGGCCGGCTCCGAACTCGTCCACAAGTTCATCGGCGAGGGCGCGAAGCTGGTCCGGGACCTCTTCGACGTCGCCCGCGAGCACGAACCTGCGGTTATCTTCATCGACGAGATCGACGCCATCGCTGCCAAGCGTACCGAGTCGAAGACCTCCGGCGACGCCGAGGTCCAGCGGACGATGATGCAGCTCCTGAGCGAGATGGACGGCTTCGAGGAGCGCGGTGACATTCGAATCATCGCGGCCACGAACCGCTTCGACATGCTCGACCGTGCGATCCTCCGCCCCGGTCGGTTCGACCGCCTCATCGAGGTCCCGAAGCCGACCGAGGAGGGACGGGAGCTGATCTTCCAGATCCACACCCGGAACATGAACGTCGCCGACGACGTCGACTTCGCCCAGCTGGCCGCCGAGACGCCCGAGGCCTCCGGGGCTGACGTCAAGGCCATCTGCACCGAGGCCGGGATGTTCGCCATCCGCGACGACCGCACGGAAATCCGGATGAAAGACTTCTACGACGCCTGGGAGAAAGTCCAGGCCGAGTCCACCGAGGACCCCGAAGTCTCGAAGACGTTCGCCTGAGCCTCGAGCGAGATTCTTTTCGCGTTCGCGTTTAATCGATAGTCGAATCCGTGAGTACCCGCAGTGAAAACGAACGGGAGCCTACAGCGTCGCGAAAAGGGCCCAGGGAACCAGGAACAGCGCGACGGTCATCAGTCCGAGTATCGCCAGATAGCCCGCGCCCGTCCCGAGGGCCGTGAGCCACGTCGGATGCTCGTACGCCGAGAGATCGAGTGCCATACCCGATTCTCCGCCGACACGGGCATAAACGTATCGGGAACGCCAGTCATCGTTCGGACCGTTTTTATCGCTCGAGTGGCTACCTCGCTGCAATGACGACAATCGCCGTGGTGGACAATCACGGACAGTTCACCCACCTGGAACAGCGCGCGCTGCGCGACCTCGGGGTCGACTGCACACTGGTCGACAACGAGACGCCGCCCGGAGACGTCGAGGCCGACGGCATCGTGCTCTCGGGTGGCCCTGACATGGACCGAATCGGCCAGAGTGCCGCCTACCTCGAGGACGACCGCCCCGTCCTGGGCATCTGTCTCGGCATGCAACTCATGGCCGTCGAACTCGGCGGCGAGGTGGGGGGTGGCGATTACGGCGGCTACGCCGACGTCACCGTCGAGGTGTTCGAGGCGGACGACCCGCTCGTCGGCTCGCTGGCCCCCGAAACGCGCGTCTGGGCGAGTCACGCCGACGAAGTCAAAACGCTACCCGAGGGGTTCACCTGCACGGCCTCGAGCGACGTCTGCGGCGTCGAGGCCATGAGCGACACGGACCGGGACCTCTACGGCGTCCAGTGGCACCCCGAGGTGGCCCACACCGAAGAGGGCGAGGAAGTGTTCGAGAACTTCCTCGAGATCTGTCTGGCGTCGGCGGAAGCGACGCACTGACGTCCGCCATACCAATCTGGCGCCTCTCTCGACGGCTCTCGACGGCTCGAGGCTACTCACTCTCCGATCTACTCGTCTCCCCCATTCGAGCGATCGGCAACCACTCGATACGTCCGCCCCCGCTTGCTACCGACGGCTTCGATCAGGTCGTAGTGAACCATCTTCGTCAGATAGTTCCGGAGCGTCCGCGACGTCTTGGGATCGTCCACCCGTCGCTCGTACTCGGCGTAGAGCGCGTTCGGTTCGATTTCGCCCGCCTCGTCGACGACGTCGTAGAGCACTCGCTGATGTTCGATCAGGCCGTCGATGGTTTCCCGACGAATCGCCTCCCTGGTGTCGGGAATCGCCTCCTCGAGCGCGTCCTCCGAGAGCGTCCCCCCGCCGCGGCGTGTCTCGAGTCGAGCCGCCGAGCGAAGGATGCCGATGGCGACGCGGGCGTCGCCGCCCGCCGCCTGCGCGATCCGATGAAACTGGTCGTCCTCGACGGCGCCTGGCTCGAGGCCCTGCTTCGCCCGTTCTCGAAGGATTGCGACCAGTTCCTCGGTCGAATAGCGGTCGAACTGTACTCGCGTCCCGGCGCGCAGGCGAGAGCGGACGCGGTCGTCGAACCCGGCGAAGAGTTCGGCCTCGCGGTTGGCGATCAACACCAGCGAGACGTGCCCGAGCCGGTGGAGGTCGTACAGGGCCGTCGTCTCCTCGAGTTGATCCACCTCGTCGAGAATAGCGACGACGGGCTGGTCGTTCGCCGCTGCGAGCCGGTCGAACAGTTCGTCTTTCGGCGTCGAGCGATGGATCTCGAGCGCGAGTCCGAGCGCGTCGAGAATCGCATACAGCACGCGATATCGGGTGTGATCCTGCCAGCAATTGACGTAGGCGACCCGCACGTCGGGCCGCTTTTCCTGCAAGCGCTCGAGCGTGTACCGCGCGATGCAGGTCTTGCCGACGCCCGTCGGCCCCAGGAGAAAGGTCGTTTCCGGGCGATCTCCGTGAAGGATCGGCTCGAGCGTCTCCGAGAGGTGGGAGACCTCGTCGTGGCGGTGGACCACCTCACTCGGGACGAAGTCCTCCTGGAGGACGCGCGGATCGACGATCACGATACGACGAGTGTGCGCTCGAGGACTATAAACGGTCGTGGCTCGCCGCGTGCACTCTTTACGCCGGCGTCCGTACGCGACGTATGCACACCGCCGTCCAGCTGTACTCGTTGCGGAGGCTCGACCGATCGCTTTCCGAACGGATCGAATTCGTGGCGCAAACTGGGCTCGAGGGCGTCGAGCTGGCGGGATTCGACGACGCTGATCCCTCGTCCGTCGGCGATGCGCTCGAGCGGACAGGGCTCGAGGCGATGGCCGCCCACGTGCCAATCGAGGACCTCGAGGCCGACCTCGAGGCGACTGTCCAACCTTACGGACCCATCGGCTGTGATCGAATTGTCGTTCCATGGCTCGATTCCGAGGCGTTTGGGTCCCGGTGCACCGTCGAGGAGACGGCCCAGCGGCTCTCGAGGCTGGGCGAACGACTCACCGAACTCGGATTCTCCCTCGCCTACCACAATCACACGCAGGAGTTCGTATCGATCGAATCGGCCGAAGATGAGCAACGGGACGCCTTCGACCTCCTCGTCGACGAACTCGCGGGAACTCCCGTGACGCTCGAGCTAGACGTGGGATGGGCTCACGCCGCGGGTCGTGACCCCGTTGCCCTCCTCGAGCGTTACGGCGAGCAGATTCCGCTGGTTCACCTGAAAGACGTCGACGGCGACGAGCCGTCCGCCCTCGGAGCGGGCTCGGTCCCGCTCGAGGCCTGCGTCGACGCCGCCCGGGAAGCAGGCGTAGAGTGGCTCGTCTACGAACACGACAATCCGTCGGATCCAGAACGGGCCCTCGACCACGACGCCGAAACCATGGTGGACTTGCTCGGCCGATAGTACGGGACCCGTCCTCCCGGGCTGACCAGGGCGAATTTGTATACCGAAATGCAGTATATCGTGACGGTGAATACCCGAGAAACCGAGGAGAGGACAGTTAATCACCGTCGAGCGATAGTAGTGAAGAACGTTCGCGGACGGGCGATGGACCCCACAATTGCAGGCTGACGCGATACTGGCAAGTGAGCGTGCCTCGATCGGCGTACACGAATGTGAGAATGTCAATCATATACTCATAGCTGCGAACGTCGAACCCGGTTTCGCGGCCGCGACCCCCTGGGTCTCGAGTCGAACTCGCCCTTGCTCGGGGCCCGTTTCGTCGGCCGTGAGGGAGAGGGCAGTAGTATCTCCGAATCCGAGATACGGAGAATCGACAGCCAGCCATCTGATAGCACTCGAGAGACACCGTCGTCCGGGGCGTGCGAATATGACATTACTAGCCGACGACAGGACACCCTCTCCTGAGACCTTTCCAGCCTTCGGTCGCTCCGTTCGCGCCGTCGAGTCGCTACCGACGCCGAATCGGCGTCACGGTCTCGAGAAGTTCTCGGTCCGGATCCCCTCTCGAGCCCGGTAATCCAACCGGAACGCAACCGGCCGAAGGCACATTTCGACCCCAGGTGGGGGAGTCAACGAATCGATCCTGGGTCGGGAGCCGACGCCGAAACGGGGCACCGACTCGACGAACCGTAGATGCACACTCGAGATATAGTGGAGGAAGATCGCCAATCTGCAGGTGCCGCTTACCAGTCGTGGTCATCTCTGAGTGAATTTCGCGTTCGATTTCGACGAATCGGGCAGGCCGGTGAGCGCCTAATAAATCCCATTATGGTATATCAAATTTGAGGCCGTGGACACAGCTCGGGACTCGAGCGCGACCGAAAAAATAGCCGACTGCGGAGGGAAGTCAGTACGGCGCGTAGAACACCCATCCCTCCGGGGGGACTCAGACTTCGACCCAGCCGTCGCCGTTGACCTCGACGTCGCCGGCGTTCCCGCTATAGTCGTTGAGCGTCTCGTTGCGCCAGGTCGTGTAGACCCACTGGCCCTTCCAGTCGTTCGTGTTGTTGTTCAACCCGACGAGCAGGTTGTTGTTCCGCTCGTAAATCGCGAGATCGGAGTCGGTGTGGCGCCAGTAAGTCGCTCCGCCCGCGAAATTCTTCTTAACCCACACCATGTTGTTGATCGCGTCGTCGTCGAGGATACTATCGGGATAGAGGTTGTACACCATCGGCGTCCCCTCGATCGTGAGGACGTGCGCGTGAGCGAGGTGGTACTGCGGTGGTGCACCCTCGTCGTGGTTCTGTACGAAGGGCCAGGCGTGCCACGGGTCCTGTGCCTTCAGTCCGGCCCCCTCGAGCTGGCTCATATCGCCATAATCGAAGACCGACTCGAGCGTCCAGTACAGCGGGAAATCGAAGGCGTCCATCCCGGTGTCGACGTAGTTCTGGACGTAGTCGACGCTGCCGTCGAACACCTCGCCGACGCGGTTCATGCCGAACTCGTCGGCCCAGGGATTCGCGTACTGGTCCCAGAACTCGGCCTCGACGTGTTTGACCGCGTCGTACCGGTAGCCGTCCGCGCCGAAGCTTGCGATTTTCTGCATGTAGTTGTACAACTGTTCGCGGACGTACGGCGCCGTGTCCTCGTGGCCGTGGGCCTCGAGCTGGGCGAGGTCCTTGAGCCCGAGCAGGTCGCCGTGTTCGACCTGGTGCTCGTCGTCCCAGTCGTCGATGGAGCCGACGTGCGTGTGGAAGTGCTCCTCGTTGAACTGCGGGAAGTCGTACCCCCGGTTGGCGGCCATGTGGTTCATCACGCAGTCGACGTACACCTCGAGGCCGTTGTCGTGGGCGGTGTCGATGAGTCGTTGCAAGTCGGCTTCGGTGCCGAACTCGCTATCGAACGACCGGAAGTCGACGGGCTGGTAGCCGAGCGGCGGGTCGTTCCGGCCGTCCTGGTCCGCCCAGGTCAGTTCACTCTCCTGGGGCGCCTGGATCCAGATACCGTCGTACCCGCGATCTGCGACCTTCCAGAGGTTGTCGGTGATGGTCGGCCACGTTTCGTGGAAGTACTGGAAGAACGCTCGTTCCCCGGCAGCCGACACCGTCGAGGCCGACCCGAGACCAGCGAGTGCCAACCCGGTCGTCGCTGCTCCACGAACGACGTTCCGCCTGCTGATCGTCAGTGGTTCCTGTTCACGTTCGCCGTGAGTGTCTTTCTCAGACATGCAATTACGAGGTACTATTACACCCAACATATGTATTTTGTAATTTTGGATTACAATTAACGACTGCTCGGGGAAGGAGTATTGGCGACCTCACCGTGTAGATTCGAGGAGAGCGTGTAAGCCGTGAGCGAGCAGGATAGAAACCGGAACCTGTCGTCCTAGCGCCGATTAAATCGGAGTGTATCCACCGTGGTTTCTTTACCACTCACCGACACCCTCCGGTATGGACGAGATCTCACTCGGCGTCCCGAAACCGGTGCTCGAGCGACTGCCCGACGACAGCGGTGACGCGGCGATGGACATGCAACAGGCCGTCGCTGGTTGGGAGAGCCGATTGAATCGCATCATCGAAGACGCTGACGACGACGCGGAAGCTGCCGGCCACGTCCTCGACGCTATCGAACACTTCGAGGACCGACTCGAGACCTACGACGCGTTCGTCCCCGAACTGCGGGCGTGGGGGCAGTCGCCGATTTACGCCATCGCGTGGCGAACGCTCTACGCGGACGTCATCGCGCAACTGTACGAACACGACGACCTGGCGACGTACCTCGACCGTGAGCGAAACTCCCGACTGGTCCAGGACGGAATTCGTCTCCGGGACCGGTGAGTGCTGACAGTCGATCAGATAGTCTTCCGTTCGAAACAGTCCGTTGCGAATGCAGACGCAACGATTTTCTTCGTATCTACGGTAGAGAGGGGCGTGAACGCGAGGGACGAGGACGGCGCGGACCTGGACGCGACGACGCGGCTTCGCCGGCGCGTGCTCCCAACACTGCACCGAATCAAAGAGCCGCTGGGCGGGTTCGCCACGTGTACCCAGCACCCGTCTGAGTACGTCGGAACCATCGAACGCGACCTGCGAGCGTTTCGGCCAGACCTCGAGGCGATGGCGTTTGCACCCGAACCGATCGCCTCGCTGAAAGTCCACGAGGACGGCCGCTTTTCGGCTGGAAGCTGGGTGCGGCGGCGGTCGCCGCTGGCCGACTGGCAGCTACACGTGACGCTGTTTCAGGACGGACGAGACGCCGTCGAGGTGTTCGCCCACCGGGAGTACTCCTGGCTTCGCCACCCGTACAAGCACTACGTCGGCGACGGGTGGGATACGTCAGGAGGCGTCGACCGGATGCGGTCGCTGTTGCGGGGTCACGGGATCGAGTTCGTCGTGGACTAGACGAGGCCAGCGGGGCGGTCCGCGCCTCGAGACCTTTCGTCCTGTACCGTGCCTCGAGACGTCCCGATAGGCGTCTCGAAACATTTCGTACCGTGCCTCGAGATGTCTCGCTTCACCTCTCGAGAAGATTGCGAGAACGTATCGACAACGCAACCTATTCGACCCCCGCGTTCGAACCACGACTCATGACCCGGACGGAGACGGTCGCCGCCTTCACGGACCTCTACCTCCCCACGGTCAACGGTGTCACCTACACGATCCAGCTCTGGCGCGAGCGCTGGCGCCAGCAACGGACGGCGATGCCCATCGTCTACCCGGAGATGGACGGCTACGAGGCGGGCCCCGGAGAACACCCGATTCGAAGCGTTCGCGCGCCGCTGTACCCGCAGTACCGCCTCGGGCTCCCCTCGATTCCGAACGACCTCGAGACGCCGGACGTCGTCCACGTCCACACGCCGTTCACCATCGGCTTCGCCGGGATTCGCTTCGCTCGCAAGCGCGACGTACCCGTCGTCGCCTCCTACCACACCCTCCTTGACGACCGGGCCAGCCAGCACGTCTCCGGCAACGTCCTCGACGGCGTCAAGCGAACCTGCCGACTCTACGAGCGCACGTTCTTCGAGCGCGTCGACCACGTCACCGCGCCGACTTCCTTCGCCCGCGACCACTTGCTCGAGACCGTCGAGGCCGACGTCGACGTGACGGTGGTCTCGAACGGCATCGACACCGACTTCTTCCGGCCCGTCGATCCGACCTCGTTTCGCACCCGGTACGACCTCCCCGACGACCGCCCGCTGCTCGGCTACACGGGTCGCCACGGCGAGGAGAAGAACCTCGAAGAAGCGATCGACGCCGTGGACGGAACGCGGATGACGCTCGTCCTCGGCGGCGACGGACCCGCTCGCGAAGCCCTCGAGGAGCGTGCGGCTGAGGTGGATGCCGACGTCAGGTTCCTCGGCTTCCTCGAGCGCGAGGAGTTGCCGGCGTTTTACGCCGCCCTCGACGTGTTCATCTTCCCGAGCCCGGTCGAGACCCAGGGGCTCGTGGCACTCGAGGCGACCGCCTGTGGGACGCCCGTCGTCGCCGTCGACGAGGGGGCGTTGACCGATTCGGTGATCCAGGGCGAAACCGGCTACCGCTACCGGCGCGGATCGATCGGGGACCTCCAGTGGGCGATTACGCGCTGTCTCGACGAACACGACCGCCTGGCCGATCTCTGTCGCCGTCGCCGGGCGATGCTCTCTGTCGACCACTCCATCGAGCAGTTATCGGAGATTTACGATGGGCTCGTCTGAGCGGTCTCGAGAAGCGGCCTCGGGAACAGCCTTAGGGACGGCCTTCAGGAACGACCTCCAGAAACGGCCTCTGCGGCAGTCGCGGGAAGCGGCGAACGTTCTGCTCGAGACTGATACCCAACAGGCCCGACCGCGGGCACTTAAGTCTCGTCGCGTCAATTCGAGCGCATGGAACTCGATCTTCGATTTTTCGCCACGTTTCGCGAAGCCGTCGGCCAGAAGGATCTCTCGAGGACGGTCGAGGACGGCGCGACCGTCGGCGACGTGCTCGCGGGACTCGAGGAAGAGTACGAGGGCCTCGAGGGAGAACTACTCGAGGACGGCGCGATTCGGCCGCAACTGAGCGTGTTGAAAAACGGCCGGGACGTCGTCCACATGGCGGGCGTCGACACCGACCTCGAGGAGGGCGACCGGGTATCGGTCTTTCCCCCCGTCGCGGGCGGCTGATTCGCTCGAACGGGTAAGTCGAGCGCGGGCGGACGACTGCCGCCGAACGCACGTTTATGGGCACTCTCCACGAAACTGATCCAATGACTACGCGCGTCGAACGCTCCTTCCGAGGGATCTCCGAACGACTCGCCGTCCGCTACCTCGAGAACCTGGGTGGCGAACGAGTGGCGGACGACGTCGTCGAGGGAGACGGCTGGCGAGCCCAGTTCGACGCCGAAACGATCGGCGTCGGGCCGACGTTGACGCTGACCGAGGTGACCGTCATCTTCGACGGCGAGGAGGACGTTCTCGAGGAACTCGTTCCCGCGTTCGCCCAGAAGGCGATGCGGGCTGGGGGGTGAGAGTGGCGATGACGGACGCCGGCGAGCCGATCGAGGGTCAGATCCTCCTGCTCGCGGCGGCGAAAGCGAGCGTCCCGCCGTCACGGCTTCCGGATCTCGTGGAACGGGTTCAACACTACCTCGCGGCCGACCTCGACCGACATCGTGGATCGGCGGAGTGCCCCTACGAGGACGACGACCGGATCGTGTTACTGTTCGAAACCGGGTTCTGGGAGCGGATCAGGTCGGCGCTCGCACTCGAGGAGCGCGAGTGGGACGCCGTCTCGCGCGCACACGCCGAACAGTTTCGTCGGATCGGGCGCCGCCGCGATCGCGAGGACGAGTTCGAGACGGCGCTGGAGATTCGCGAGGCGGTCTGTATCGGCCGTCCCGCCGCTGACGAGTGAGACAGGACTGGCTGACGACGCGTCGAACGACCACCGAAGAGTACCGAAGTGCACCGTACGCGCTCGGATGCGCTCGAATGCACGAGAGAAGGACCAGCTCGAACCGGACGTTACCTCGAGCCCGGATTCTTCCGGGCGAGTTCGGCGCCACAGATCGGGCAACGGTCTTTCTGTTCGTCGTACTCCCGTCCACAGCCCTGGCACTGGAAGGTCCACTCGCGCTCCTCCTCGATGCCCTCGCGCGCGATCGGTTCGACGGTGACGGTCAGGCGCTCGGCGACGTTTTGCATCGCGTAGTCGTCGGTCACGAGCACGGCGTCGAGTTCGAACGCGGCGGCGACCAGTCGAACGTCGGTGTCCGAGAGCACGTCGAGGTCGCCCGACT
Organism: Saliphagus sp. GCM10025317; assembly: GCF_042663665.1. Classification (NCBI taxonomy): domain Archaea; kingdom Methanobacteriati; phylum Methanobacteriota; class Halobacteria; order Halobacteriales; family Natrialbaceae; genus Saliphagus; species Saliphagus sp. GCM10025317. The sequence goes on along the minus strand of NZ_JBHTAQ010000007.1, from coordinate 702,226 downwards.
CCTTCGCGGCCCGGCGAACCTTCTCGGTGGTGTCACTGTTGGGAATGTGGACGTGCATACCCGACCCCTCCATGGCGTCGTAGCGGTAGACGCTCTCGCCCTCGAGTTCCTCGCGGACGAGCGGAATCGTGGCTGTCTGTTCGGTGGTGTGAAAGTCGTGAATAAAGGCTGACGAATCGAGAATGTACATACCGTTAGCGTTGGACGACGATGTAGTCTTTCACCGCCTGCACGCGGCTGACGGGGATGAGAAAGCGGCCGGCGTCGTTTCGGTCGAAGTCGACCGAACGGGAGGGGAGTTGTTCGTCGGGGTCGACCACGAGGTCGTGGAGTTTGCCCGAGTTGATGTCCATCGTGATGTTGTAGAGCAGCCCCAGTTCAGTCCCGTCAGAGCCCATGACGGACTTCCCCGAGAGGTTCTCGGCGAGTATCTCGCTCATACCCCCTCGTACTGACTAGTGACTATTAAAGACATGGGAGCCGTCAGACGGACGTCGCCCCTCGAGCAGACGGCGGCTCGTGGCCGAGGGGCGGAGGCTCGTAGCCAGGAGGCGGAGCCTTGTGACCGTGGCGCGAGTTACGTGCGTGCATGCTCGAGAACTCAGTCGTGGAGGGCTCGAGAACTCGAGAGGCACTGCGGTTCGAAGACGGCCATCTCGACCTCCTGAGCAACTGACGCGCGGAGAAGCCGGTGACGATGGGTTTAACTACCGGGCAGCGGACGATACGGATAAGACCTTCTCGGGTGGTTCACTATGTCGGACACTGACTCGGATACACACGATCCAGCGGCCCTCAGGACCCCGATCGTCGCGGTCCTGGGACACGTCGACCACGGCAAGACCAGTCTCCTCGACAAGATCCGCGGCTCCGCGGTCATCGAGGGCGAAGCAGGGGCGATCACCCAGCACATCGGCGCGACCGCCGTCCCGCTCGAGGTCGTCTCCTCGATCGCCGGCGAACTCGTCGATCCGGACGACTTCGACCTCCCCGGTCTCCTCTTCATCGACACGCCCGGCCACCACTCGTTCACCACGCTTCGCTCGCGTGGGGGCGCGCTCGCGGACATCGCCATCCTCGTCGTCGACGTCAACGACGGCTTCCAGCCCCAGACGCTCGAGGCGCTCGACATCCTCAAGCGCTCCCAGACGCCGTTCATCGTCGCCGCGAACAAGATCGACACCGTCCCCGGCTGGAACGTCCACGAGGACGCCCCGATCACCCAGACCTACGAGTCCCAGTCCGATCGAACCCGCCAGCGACTGGACGAGAGCCTCTACACCATTATCGGCAACCTCTCCGACCACGACTTCTCCGCCGACCTCTACTGGCGCGTCCAGAACTTCCAGCGCAACGTCGGCGTCGTCCCCGTCTCCGCGCTCACCGGCGAGGGCGTCCCCGACTTACTCGCCGTGATGATGGGGCTCTCCCAGCGCTACATGAAAGAGGAGATGGAGATCGACGTCGCCGGCCCCGGCGTCGGCACCGTACTGGAAGTCAAAGAAGAGAAAGGATTCGGCACCACGATCGACACCGTCCTCTACGACGGAACGATCCGGAGCGACGACACCATCGTCGTCGGCGGTCTGAACGATCCCATCGTCACCGAGGTCCGCGCCCTGCTCCAGCCCCGGCCGCTCGCCGAAATTCGGACCGAGAGCCGCTTCGACAACGTCGAGGAAGTCGGCGCAGCCGCCGGGATCAAGGTCGCCGCGCCGGACCTTGAGGACGCAATGGCCGGCGCTCCCGTTCGAGTCGTCCGGGACCGCCCCCTCGAGGACGTCATCGCCGAAGTCGAGTCCGAGCTCGCGGACATCGCCGTCGACACCGAAGAGGAGGGTGTCGTCGTCAAAGCTGACACCCTGGGCAGCCTAGAGGCGATGGCCGACGCCCTCGGCGAGGCCGAGATTCCGATCGTCCGGGCCGAGGTCGGCGACGTCGCGCCGCGGGACATCTCGGTCGCCTCGACCGCGGACGACGCGAAACAGCGCGCCGTCCTCGGGTTCAGCGTCGACGTCCTCGCCGACGCCAAGCGCCGGGCCGAGATCGACGACGTGGAACTGTTCACCGACGACGTGATCTACCAGCTCGTCGAGGGCTACACCGAGCACATCGAGGAGATCGAGCGCGCCCAGCAGGATACCATCCTCGACAACATCACCCGCCCGTCCCGGTTCCGCGTGCTCGAGGACCACGTCTTCCGCCAGAACGATCCCGCCGTCGTCGGCGTCGAGATTTACTCCGGGACGCTCCAGAACAACTCCTTCGTCGCGAAGTGGGAAGACAACGAACCGACGCGCGTTGGACAGGTCAAGGGCATCCAGGAGCAGGGTGAGGACGTCGACGAGGCCCGCGCGGGCGAGCGCGTGTCGGTGGCCATCGACGGACCAACCATCGGCCGACAGGTCAAGGAAGGCGACCTCCTGTGGACGGAGGTCCCCGAGAAACACGCCAAGATCCTCGAGCAAGAACTCACCAGCGAGATCCCCGCCGACGAACTCGAGGCGCTGAACATGTACCTCGAGAAACACCGGAAGCGAGATCCGTTCTGGGGCAAGTAGCGACCCCGCTGGACGGCTCGAGACGGCCCTGATCCGCCCCGTAGCCGGTCGTGAGACCAGTTGTCACGAAGGGAACGTTTTTTAGGCGCCATCCCCAATCGGAAGTAGCGAGTTCTCATGAACGGAAATACGCCGTACGGTGGGTTGCCGGGAGTTACACAGGCCGGACAGCGGGCCGCGGCGGACGTTCCCGAACTGTCACTCGAGCAAAAGCGAACGCTCCAGCGGACGGTCAGCCAGATCGCCGCCCGGACGCGGGAGTTCCTCCCCGACGAGTACGTCGTCGACGCGGACGTTGCGGACGGCGTCTCCGGGCCACAGGCGCTCGTGGCCGTCCAGCCACCCATCGGTCACCCGGTCAGCGCCGGATTCACGCCTGACCTCGAGAACACGCCCGAGGACCTCATCAGCGCCGACGACCGCGACGAGGTCGCCCGGGGGTTGGCTGCGAGCGCCGCCTTGCAGGTGAAACAGGCCGTGAGCGACGACGTGACGCCGACGGCACGCTAGCCGTCGAAGCTGGTTTCTGCCGTCTTCGGCCGCCTTCCGTCCGTCGATCCCCTCGAGCGCAGCGTCAATCCTCTCGATTCTAGCGATCCGATCACTCAATGTCGCGAGCCAGTCCTGCCCGAAGATCGCGACCGAAGTAGTAGCCGATCACGCTCGCGAGGAGGCCCGCACCCGCACCGATGGCGAGCAAGTACCGACCCGAGTCCGTCGGCAGAAAGAGGGCGAAATCGAGGAGGACAGCCAGCGCGCCGATGCCGGCACCGCCGAGTCCGACCTCGAGGTAGCGACGCCTCGACGTGGCCAGACCGATCACGAACGCCATTGCGAACAGGCCGAGCAGGCGGCCAATACCGGAAAACGGCACGACGATGCCCCCAGCTACCATGCCGAACCCGAGTGTGAGGACAATTGCGAGGAGACTCTTCGGGGAGAAGTACCGCGACGGCGAGAGGCGGGCGCGGATCGAGCCGCCGCGTCGCAACTGCGAGAGCGGGTTCCACTTTCGCTTCCGACTCGAGTCCGTCGTCGATTCGCTCGATGGCGTCGACTGCGTTTCGACATCGGTGGTCGCACTAGCAGTGGCGCTCGCGCCGGGCCCGCCCTCCAGGAGTCGGTCGGTTTCGGCCAGCAGGTCGTCGGTATCGGCGCCCGGTTCGCGCTGGCCGGACGACCGCGTCTCGCCGTCGTCCACCGACACCTCCTCGGAACGCTCGCTCATACTGTCCTCGAGGGGCGACAGCGGGATAGTTCCTTCGCTGACACGAGGTCGAGGTGTCAGTAGCGTGTGCAGAACGCGCCAAAACAAAAAGCGGGAGACTAAGTATGATCCGCCCCGAATCGGGGGTATGAGCCTGGGACAGCGGGTCTCGAGCGACCACCAGCTCACCCGACTGCTACAGATCGGGATCGTGCTGGAAGAGGTCGTCGAGTCGCGTGCCGCCCACCACCTCGAGTCGTTGCCCGAGGCCGAACGGGAGGCCATCGACGAGGAGGTGCGAGCGTTACTCGCCGAGGCGGCCGAAGAGTCAGCCGAGCACCGCCAGCGCCTCGAGGCGCTCGTCGACGAGCTCGAGGCCGAGACGGTCTCCTACGAGGAGATTAACACGCTGGTCGACGCCCGATACGGGCCACCCGAGGACACCGACGGCGTCCTCTACGACCAGCTGTGTAACGAGGAGACGGCGTACAAGTTCTACGACGACCTCATCGCGGCGATCGAGGCCTCCGAGACAGACTTCAGCGTCGACCGCGAGCGCGTCCTCGACACCCTCGAAGCGATCCGCGCGGAGGAGACCGAGGGTGTCGAAGCGGTAACAGATATCATGGAGCGACGAGCATGAGCGGGGAGCCGAACGGAACGCGTACATCACGACCATTGCGCGCACTGCGGACGCGAGGTGGCAATCGATGAACACGGCAGATCAATATCTGAAGGCGGTCTACCTGGCACAGCGTCTCGAAGACGGCCCGGCCTCCACCGGCACCCTCGCGGAGTTACTCGAGGTCAGCCCGGCGAGCGTCAACGAGATGATCGGAAAACTCGAGGAACGAGAACTCGTCGAACACGAGAAGTACAAGGGGGCGACGCTCACCGACGAAGGACTCGAGCGCGCACACAACGCCCTCCAGACGTACTGTATCATCGAGCGATTTCTCACGAACGTCCTCGAAGTCGAGGAGTTCCGCGAGGAGGCTCGCGCCCTCGAGAGCGTGATCGACGAGACCGTCGCAGACCGACTGGACACGATTATCGACCGGCGGGAGGAGTGCCCGGACTGTTTCGACGCCGAGGAGGACTGCTGTGCCTACCTCGAGGCAGGGTCGCTCGCGGAGTGACGGCGTGGCGGCGTGACGGCGTCGCTCGTGGACGCCCGGGAGTTTATATAAGATCGGGCGGGCAGACCCGGCGTGCGCTGTCCGACCTGTGAGAAGTCCCTGCAGACGGAGCGGGGAATGCGACAACACCACACGAAGGTCCACGGAGAGCCACTGCCGAACCGGACGTGTAAGGGCTGTGGCCTCGAGTTCTACGACCCGAAGTCGAGACGAGTCTACTGCGACGACTGCAATCCGAGCGGCGGGTCGAACAATGGCAACTGGAAGGATGCCATGGAGGAGGCCTCGTGCGTGCGTTGTGACGAGACGTTCGAGTACTATCCCTCGAACAAGGAGGGCGTGTACTGTCCGTCGTGCGTGGAAGAAAGTGATGAGTTTCTTGGGGACCCTTACTGGGAAGTCCATCCTATCGAGCGTGTCGAACGAGCTTGTGAACATTGTGACTCAACAATGACCGTGCTCAAATCGGCCGTTGAGAGAGGTCAGGGTCGGTTCTGTAGCCAGGCGTGTCTGGCAAAGTCGATGATGGTCCAGCGAAGTCAACCCGATGTCTCGTACAACGGCCGGTGGCGAGAGGTCCGTCGGAAAGTGCTACGAAGAGATCAGCACAGTTGACGCCGATGTGGTAAAGATAGAGAAGAAATGGGACGAGAACCAGACGTCCACCATATTGTACCCGTGCGTGAATTTGACGACCCACAAGAATCACATACGCTGTCAAATCTCATCTGCCTCTGTAAGCGCTGTCATAAATTAGTAGAAATTGGGAAAGTACCTTGCCCAGATCCAATTGATAGTACCTGAAGCCTTGGTACAGCTGGTCATCTCATTGGCGTCTCCAACCCGAAGGATTTGTATTCCCTGGAAACTCTGTTTCATACGAAGTCCCGTGGTGTAGTGGCCAATCATCTGAGCCTTTGGAGCTCAGGACGGCGGTTCGAATCCGCCCGGGACTATGGCAAATAACTTACATTATCTCGTCGAGCTAGGTCACCACGCTCGAGCACGAACCGTAACGACTGTAGCCTCGTCCACACCACGTCCGGTATGGCGAGATGGCTTCAGAGCGGGCGGCGACGCGACATCTGTTTTCTCCTCGCAGCGATGGAGGCGGCGCGCGGCCAGGAACTCAAGTCGGCCCTCGAGTCCCACTACGACGAGCGCCTCGAGCCGAAGGCGTTCTACGGCTCCCTATCGGCGCTCGTCGACGTGAGATTCGTCGAGAAGGACGTCGAGGGACTCCACGACGTCTATCGCCTGACCGACGCCGGCGATGCTCGCGTCCGCGAACACGGGTCGTGGGTGTGTGAGTGTCTCGGGTGCGAGGCCGAGACCGAGAGCGAGAGCGAGTCGTCGGAGTAACGCCGCCACTCGCGTCCTCAAGCGCGACGGCCTACTCGAGCAGCCGATCTCCGATCGTATTTCGCAGAATCTCGCTCGTGCCCTCGTAGATTTCGTTGAGTTTGGCGTCGCGGTAGAAGCGCTCGGCGGGGAAGTCCTTGGTGTAGCCGTAGCCGCCGTGGATCTGGATGCCCTCGTTGGCGACCTCGCGCGAGACCTCGCTGGCGTAGAGTTTGGCCTGGGCGGCCTCGGTGATGTAGTCCTCGCCGCGGATCTTGTTGTCGGCAGCCTTGTGCATCAGCAGCTTCGCGGCCTGGATCTTCGTGTCCATGTCCGCGAGTTTGTGCTTGATCGCCTGGAACTCGCCGATGGGCTGGCCGAACTGCTCGCGCTCGCCAGCGTACGACCGGGCCTCCTCGAAGGCGGCACGGGCGATGCCGACGCCGCGGGCCGCGATGGTGATGCGGCCGCCGTTGAGCGTCTTGAGCGCCTGGACGAAACCGTCGCCCTCCTCGCCGAGTCGGCGGTCGGCGGGAATCCGGAGGTCGTCGAACCGGAGCTCGGCGGTGGGACAGCCCTTGTCGCCGAGTTTCTCCTCCGTGCCCTCGACGTAGAAGCCGTCGTCCTCCTCGGGGCGCACGACAAACGAGGAGATGCCGCGGTTGCCGGCGTCGGGATCGGTCTTCGCGAAGAGGGTGACTGTGTCGGCGACCGAGCCGTTCGAGATCCAGAGCTTGCCGCCGTTGACGACGTACTCGTCTCCTTCGCGATCGGCCGTCGTCGTCATCGAGGGGACGTCGCTGCCGGCTCCGGCTTCGGAGAGGGCGAACGCGCCGACGTCTTTCCCTTCGGCGAGCGGCGTCAGGTACGTCTCCTTCTGGGACTCGTCGCCGAACTCGTAGAGCATGTTCCCCGCCAGCGAGATGTGCGCGGCGACGACGGTTCCCAGTCCGCCCGAGCCCCGGGAGATCTCCTCGATCCCGATCGCGTAGGAGTGGTAGTCGAGGCCGGCACCGCCGTACTCCTCGGGGAACGGCATGCCCATCAGGCCCAGGTCGGCCATCTGGTCGACGAGATCCTGCGGGAACTCGTCCTCGTGGTCGATATCGCTCGCGACGGGAACGATCTCCTCGTCGACGAACTCCGCGACCATGTCCCGAATCTGTGCCTGCTCCGGCGAGAGGCTGAAGTCCATGATCGATCCATCGAGAGGCCCCCGCTTTATTGTTGTTGTACGCTCGTCCCGTTGAATCGCGTGTATTCGACCGCCCTTCGAGACCCGGTGAGTCGGGCCCGTCGAGGCTGAACCGGCCGGTTCGGTTCCTGTATTCCCAGGATCGTCCGCGACCGGGGTGCTTTTCCGGAACGACGACTAATAGGGGGTCTAGATGACTACGGGCTACTCCCCTCCCGCCACCGAATCCGACATCGAGTGGTGCTACGACGCCGTCCACGGCGTTTCGCGCACCTTCTCGATCACCATCGACCGACTCGAGGAACCGATGGCGCGTCACATCTGCCTGGGGTATCTCTTGTGTCGAATTGCCGACACGATAGAGGACGCCGGTCACATCCCACCGGCCGAGCAGACCGCCCTGCTCGAGGCGTTCGACCGGGTGCTCGATCCGGACGCCGACACGACGGCGGAGGACTTCCGCGAGGCTGTCGAACCCTGGATTCCGGAGGAGCGGTCCAGCGACTGGGACGTCGTCGCTCACACCCCGCGAGTCGTCAGGTCCTTCGAGTCCCTCGAGGACGAACCTCGCGAGATCATGCGCGAACCGGTCAGGGAACTCGTCGACGGGATGGCGATGTTCACCAGCCGGTACGCCGACGAGGGCGGTCTCCGTCTCCAGACGCTCGAGGAACTCGAGGAGTACTGCTGGTACGCCGCCGGGACCGTCGGGACGCTCATCACGGGGCTCGTCGCCCGCGGCACCTCCCCCGAGCGCGCCGAGGTGCTGCGCGACAACGCCCGGTCGTTCGCCCTGCTCTTGCAGTTGGTCAACATCGCGAAGGACGTCGAGACCGACTACCACGAGGAGAACAACGTCTACCTGCCGGCCGAGTGGCTCGCAGAAGAGGACGTCGCCGTCGAACGCGTCACCGACGAGGCCCACCACGGCGGCGTCACGAACGTCATCCGTCGGGTGACCGGGCGAGCGGAGGGATACCTCGACGGTGCCCAGCGCTACCTCGAGGTACTGCCCGAACGACACGGTAACACGCTGTCGGCCTGGGCGATTCCGTATCTCCTGGCCGTGGGCACCCTGCGGGAACTCCGCGAACGGCCCGAGGACGTCATCCGGGAGGGGAACGTCAAGATTTCGCGCGCGGAGGTCTTCGCCGTGATGCAACAGTTCGAACAGGACCTCTCGAGGTCGGCACTCGAGGAGTTGCGACGTGAGATGTCCGAGAAGCCGCTCCACCAGTAACGGGTTTGCGTCGGCGGTAGCGGGCTCGGGAGTTTCGGAAGAGGGGAGATATCCGACATCCCGAATCTTACTACAGAAATTATATTGTATTACTATCGGTCCTATAGTGATAGATTTGATCGGCACGAACGACTCGAGTGTCTATAACTCATCGGCAATTGCAGTACTTCGGCTCGAGTAGCCTCGAGATTCGGAGGAAAACCAGGAAAGGAAATGCAGAGCAGACGATGCAGAGCTGACACTCCTGAGCAAACGTTACTCGAGCGCGAAGACGTTCGCCTCGAGCCGACGGTCGGGGGTTACGGTAATCGTCACATGGGCCTCCGTGACGCCCCAGCCGTCCTCGAGCTGGTCGGCGATTTCATCGCTCGAGAGGCGAATCGACTCCTCGTCGAGGCGCGCGCGAATGCCGTAGGGGCGGGCGGTCTCGTCCCACGGGCCCCGGACGGCCTGGCGGTCGTGGCCGCTCTCGTGGCCGGCGGGGTCGAGCCAGCGAGTGGTCCCACGAGCGGTCTCGAGGTCGGTGCCGACGGCGATCTCGACCGTGGCGCGCTCGTTCGAGTCGTTCGCGACGTGGAGAGAGGCGATCCGGAAGGTGCCGGGATCGGAACGCTGGCCCCAGGCGACGGCGGCGGTCAGGGTCGTGCCGAGCCCGCCGAGTCCGAGACCGAGGACTGTTCGGCGGGAGTACGTTGGAGTGGAGGGCATCGCTATCCAACACTTCAACGGCGCTACTGATATACCTGTTGACTCGCCAAGAGGTGTGCGAGTGCTAGTCGTACTCGTAGAAGCCCCGTCCGGTCTTTTTGCCGAGGTCGCCCGCCTCGACCTTGCGCTTGAGGAGGTACGCTGGCTTGTACCGGTCCCCGAGTTCCTCGTACATGGTCTCGGAGGCGTGCAGGCAGACGTCGAGGCCGATGTGGTCGGCCAGTTTCAGCGGTCCCATCGGGACGTTCGTCCCCAGTTCCATCCCCGCGTCGATGTCTTCCTTGCTCGCGACGCCCTCGTCGTAGGCCCTGATCCCCTCGTTGAGCCAGGGCATCAGGATGCGGTTCGTGACGAAGCCAGGCTTGTCGTCAGATTCCCAAGTCGTCTTTCCGAGGTCCTCCGCGATTTCGTGCGCCAGGTCGGTGGCGGCGGCGGTCGTCTTCTCGCCGACGACGATTTCGACGCCCTCCATGATCGGGACGGGGTTCATGAAGTGCAACCCAACGACGCGCTCGGGGTGCTCGAGCGGCGCCGCGATTGAAGTGATCGAGAGCGTACTCGTGTTGGTCGCGAGCACGACGTCCTCGTCGCAGTGGGTCTCGAGATCACGGAAGATGTCGCGCTTGATATCCATATTTTCGACGGCGGCCTCGACGACCAGGTCGCAGTCGGCGAGGTCCGCGAGGTCCGTCGTCCCCGTGATTCGCTCCCGAATCGTTTCGGGGTCGTCGGGCAGAGCGTCCTTCCCGTCGAGGCGCTCGAGGCTGTCGGCAATCGCGTCGAATCCGCCCTCGACGTACTCGGATTCGATGTCGCGCATGACCACGTCGTAGCCGGTCGTGGCGGCGACCTGTGCGATGCCGCTTCCCATCGTCCCCGCGCCGACGACGCCGATTCGCTCGATGTCCTGGCGTACCATGGCGGGCAATACTTGCGATTCGCTGGTAAGTGTAGCGATACGTCGGAACGAGAGGCCGGCCGAGGGCCGTCCCCTCGCCGAGTTCGGTGAGAAAAACAGCCGACGACTGCGGCGTCAGACGTCGCGACTGCTGGCGATTTTCTCGAGGGGAAGGTTCAAGTTCCGGGCGTGTGAGGTACCGATAGTTCCGGTGAATCGCGTGAGCAAGGAAAACGTGGCCGAAACGAGAGACGGCGCCGCACGGCTTCTCGAGCCAGGCCACCGCGAGGCCCTCGAGGACGCGGGTATCGAACCGGCAATCGTCTCGAGACAGAGTTGCTCCTATCGGATGCTGCTCGACGCCGGCCTCGACGAAGGCGTCGCCGACGCGCTCCGCCGCCAGTTCTCCCTGCCGTGGTCGTTCGAGACCGACGGCGACCTGGACCGGCGCTCGAGCGAGGTTCGCGGCCTGGGAGAGGCCGAACGCGCCTGGGTCGCCGCGAGCGCCGACGAGGGCTGGCAGGCGTTCGAGCCCGTCTCCTCGAGCGGGGCAGAAACCGGGGCCGAGGACGCGTCCGGTCGTCCCTGGCCCCGACCCACGCCGGTGACGGCGGTAACCGGCGTCAGTCCCGAAAACGCCGCGAGGCTGGCCGAGGCTGGGATCACCTCCGCGGAACGGCTGGCGACGATTCACGCGACCGAAGTTGCGAAGGTCCTCGAATTGAGCGTCCTCCACGTTCGGACGTGGCGTCACAACGCTCGCGAGTTAGTCGATTGAGCGAGTCACTCGAGTCGCTCGAGCCATCCGAGCCACACGGCTCGAGACTGCGAGGGTGACCCACGCACGTATCACCCATTGGATAGATACTCGAGTGTGAAGTTCGGAGCAGGACGACGACCAGCGGATGCGGGCCGGGGAGCATCGAATTTACTACTCGAGAAAGTATTTTTCAGCTGAGAGGACCGCCAACGATATATGGGTCGATGGTGGAGTTGCAGGCAGATGCGACCCATCGACGACTCACCGATCGTTCGCGACGGAAACGCCTGCATTCTCGCGATGGACCACGGCCTCGAGCACGGGCCGGTCGACTTCGAGGAGGTGCCCGAGAAGCTCGACCCCGCGACCGTGTTCGAGACGGCGACCCACGACGCGGTGACGTGCATCGCCGTCCAGAAGGGAATCGCCGAGGGCTACTACCCGAGCTACGAGGACGACGTCAACCTCCTGGTCAAACTCAACGGCACGTCGAACCTCTGGATGGGCGAACCGGACTCCTCGCTCAACTGTTCGGTGGAGTACGCCGCCGAAATCGGGGCCGACGCCGTCGGCTTCACCCTCTACGGCGGGTCGAACAACGAAGTCGAGATGGCCGAGGAGTTCCGCGAAATCCACGAAGCCGCCCGTGAGTACGACCTCCCCGTCGTCATGTGGTCGTACCCGCGCGGCCAGGGGCTGAAAAACGACACGAAACCGGGGACGATCTCCTACGCGACCCGACTGGCTCTCGAACTGGGCGCCGACATCGCGAAGGTCAAGTACCCCGGTAGTACCGACGCCATGGAACACGCCGTCCAGTGTGCCGGCAACATGAAGGTCGTTATGAGCGGCGGCTCGAAGACCGACGACCTCGACTTCCTCTCGACGGTCGAGGCCGTGATCGCCGCCGGCGGCAACGGTCTCGCCGTGGGCCGGAACGTCTGGCAGCGCGAGAACCCCGAACGGCTACTCGACGCCCTCGAGAAGGTCATCTACGAGGAAGAGACGGCCGACGCCGCGCTCGAGGCGTGACGATGGCGACGGCGCTCGACGGCGCGGTCGAGCCGGTCGATTCGATTATTCGGACGGTCGCCCGATCGGCGACCGAGATCCGCCAGGGCCTCATCGGCCGCCGGAGCAGCGCCGCCGAGGAGAACCCCAGCGGCGAGACCCAGCTCGAGGCCGACGTCTGGGCCGACGACCTCCTCTACGATCGCCTCTCGCGACTCGAGGGGGTCGCCCAGTACGCGAGCGAGGAGCGCGAGGAGGTACTCGACTGCGGCGACGACGTGGACGACGGCGTCGCCGTCGCCCTCGACCCGCTCGACGGCTCCTCGAACCTGAAGTCGAACAACACGATGGGGACCATCGTCGGCATCTACGACGAGCCACTCCCGGCCCCGGGAGAGGCCCTCCTGGGCGCGTGTTACGTCCTCTACGGACCGATCACCACGATGGTCGTCGCCACCGAGGACGGCGTCTCTGAGTACGAACTCGGCGGCGGCGAGGCGACGGTCGTCCAGGCCGACGTGACCCTCCCCGACGATCCGGTCGTCTACGGCGTCGGCGGGCGCGTCCCGGACTGGCCGCCCGCGATCGAAGCCTACGTGAGCCGTCTCGAGAGCGAACTTAAACTCCGGTACGGCGGCGCGATGATCGGCGACGTCAACCAGGTGCTGACCTACGGCGGGCTCTTCGCGTACCCGACCCTCGAGTCGAGCCCGGAGGGGAAACTGCGCGTCCAGTTCGAGGGCAACCCCATCGGGTACATCCTCGAGCGAGCGGGCGGCCGCTCGAGCGACGGGCACGGCTCCCTGCTCGCCGTCGAACCGACCGAACTCCACCAGCGGACGCCGCTGTACGTCGGGAACGAGGCGTACGTCGATCTGATCGAGGACGTTCTCGCCGACGCGTAGCACGTTAGCGGCGAGTGGCTCAGACTCCGTCGGCGCTCGGAGAAACCCGACACCCCTTTACTCGCGCCCCGAAAACGGGGTGGTATGTTCCGTTCACTCCGTACGGAGGTCGAGGCCGCCCTCGAGGGGGCGCTCTCTACGCTCGACCTCCCAACCGACGACCTCGGCATCGAAGAGCCGCCGGAAGACGTCCCGGCCGTCCTGGCCTCGAGCGTCGCCTTCCGACTGGCCGGCGAGATGGGGGCGGCCCCGCCCCAGGTCGCGGCCCAGCTAGCCGAGGAAATCGACGTCGACGACCTCGAGTACGTCGGCCGGATCGACACCCAGGGGCCGTACCTCAACTTCCTGCCGAGCGACGCCTACTTCGCCGATACCCTCGCGGCGGGAACCGACGAGGCCTACGGCCACCTGCCCGACCGCGACACTTCGGTCGTCGTCGAACACACCAGCGCCAACCCCACCGGCCCGGTCCACGTCGGCCGCGCTCGCAACCCAATCGTCGGCGACGCCGTCGCGAACGTCCTCGACGCCGCCGGGTACGACGTCGAGCGCCACTACTACGTTAACGACGCCGGCCGCCAGATGGCCGTCTTCACCTGGGCCTACGAGACCTTCGACGAGAGCGACCTCGAGACCGAACCCGAGCGCAACCGCGTCGAGTACGACCTCGTGCGTTACTACCAGAAGGGCAACGCCTACCTCGAAGCGGCTGACGAGGACGCCGTCGAGGCGGCCGAAGCCGAGATTCAGGGGATCCTGCAGGGGCTCGAGGAAGGCGACGAGGAGACCTACGAGCGCGTCCAGACCGTCGTCGATCAGGTTCTGGGCGGCATGCGCGAGTGTCTGGCCCGCCTCCCCGCTGAGTTCGACGAGTTCGTCAAGGAGACCCGGTTCATGCGCGACGGAAGCACGCAGGAAATCGCCGACCGCCTCCAGGACACCGAGTACGCCGTCCTCGAGGAAGGCGCCTGGCAGCTCGACCTCGAGGAGTGGGGTATCGAGAAGAAACTCGTCTTCCTGCGCTCGGACGGCACTTCGCTGTACACGACCCGCGACCTGGCTCACCACGAGTGGAAGTTCGACAACTACGACCGCGCCGTGACCGTCCTCGGCGAGGATCACAAGCTCCAGGCGAATCAGCTCGAGGCGACCCTGGATCTGCTCGACAACGACACCGACAGACTGGACTCGATCCACTTCTCGTGGGTCAACCTCCCCGGCGGCGAAGGGATGTCCACTCGCCGCGGAACGGGGATCATGCTCGACGACCTGCTGGACGAGGCCATCGCCCGCGCCCGCGAGGAGGTCGAGAGCCGCATGGACGACCGCATCCGCGACGACGACCTCGACGAGGAGGACGTCGAGCGCATCGCTCACCAGGTCGGCATCGGCGCGGTCCGCTACGACATCGTCTCGAAACAGCCGACGAAGGGGATCACCTTCGAGTGGGACCAGGCGCTCGACTTCGAGGCCCAATCGGCCCCCTACGTGCAGTACGTCCACGCGCGCTGTTGTGGGATCCTGGACGAGGCCGGTGTCGGCGTCGGTGGCGAGTTCGAAACTGACGTGGATGCCGACCTGCTCACCACGGACGCCGAACGCGACCTCCTCGAGACCATCGCTCGCTTCCCGGCTGTCATCGAGGAAGCCGCCGACGACCTCGAGCCCCACCAGGTGGCGACTTTTACCCGCGAATTCGCCGAGGCGTTCAACGCCTTCTACCGCGAGTGTCCGGTGCTCGCCGACGACGTCGAACCCGACGTGCGCGAGGCGCGTCTGGCGCTGGTCGCTGCCTCGAGACACACGATGGCCAATGCGCTGTCCGTGCTCGGGGTCGAGGCACCGGAGTCGATGTGAGTTGGACGCGTACTCCTCAACTAGAGACAGCGTGATCCCGGCCGTTCGGGCGGCGTGATCCCGGTCGTCCGGCCAGAGTGAATTCGTAGCACACGACGGCGACGTTGAAGTACGTAGTCCGTGAGTGAAGCGTATGCCCGGAGCCGTATTCCTCGAGGGAGAGCGCGTCGAACTGCGAACCGTCGAACTCGAGGACGCCGAATTCTTGCAGGAACTGATCAACGACCCGGCCGTCCGGACGAGCCTGTTCGCCCACCGTCCCATTGCCGGCCACCAGGAGCAAGAGTGGATCGAATCGATCGGCGAGGACGACGCCGTCAAACTCTTGATCTGCGTCGACGGCGAGGCCGTCGGCATCGTCACCCTCGAGCCCCCGAACGACGTCTGGGGTTGTGCCGAAATCGCGTACATGGTTGCGCCGGCCGAGTGGGGCAACGGCTACGCCACCGACGCAGTCGAGGCTCTTTGCGGGTACGCGTTCACCGAACGACGGCTCAACAAGGTGTACGCGAGCGTCTACGCGACGAACGGTGCCTCGGCACGTGTACTCGAGAAGGCGGGGTTCCAGAAGGAAGGCGAGTTTCGCCGGGAGGCGTTCGTCGAGGGTGAGTACGTGGACCTCCTTCGGTACGGGTTGCTGGCGGATGAGTGGAGTGAACGCCAGTAAGGCCGGGAAAACGAATCAGGCTCGAGCCAGGTCCTCGAACGCCGACGCCGATGTCCTGGTTCCTTTCGCGATCAGCACGTCACCCGCCTGGAGGCTCGCGTCGGCGTCCCCGACCAGCAACCAGCCGTCCTCGGGCCGACGGATAGCGATGATCGACATGGTCGACTCGGTGTCGGGCATCCCGTCGACGATCGACTGGCCGTCTAACTGGCTCCCCGGCTCGACCTCGAGGCGGGTGATGATCTCGTCGCTCTCCTCGACGGCCATTTGCACCACCGGGTGGACGTCGATCTCGCGAAAGACGCCCTCGGTGATGTCGACGGCGGCGTCGCTGATGACCTCCGACGCCTTGCTCAGGTGGATCAGGCCACGTAGTCGCACCGGATCCGAGGCGTCGGCGGCCGCTCGCAGCGCCCACGCCTCGAAGCGCGATTCGAGCGCGTCGACCTCGACCTCGAGGTTCTGAACCTCCTCGGCCAGGTCGTCGCTGTCGAAGAGGACGCTGCTGTAGGCGAGGTCGACGGCCAGCTCAGAGAGGTTCTTCATGTGAACGATGGCGTCGACGGCCCGCTCGAGGTCCGCCAGGTCGGGCGTCGCGGCGACCGGAGGTTCGTGGGGCGTACCGGTCATAGTCTCACAGACTTCCTTGATCCCGGAGTCGGGCCCGCGCATGAACGCCACGTCGGCGGCTTCGACCGTCGTCTGGGGACCGGGGTTGAGGATCCACTTGTCGCCACGCCGGAGCGCGATGACTCGGACCCCCGTCTCGGATTCCATGTTGATGTCCTCGAGGGTTCGCCCGGCATAGGCCGAGTCGTCGGCGACGACCTCGCGGACGAGCGTCTCGACGGCCTCGGGAAGCGCCGCGCGCATCGCCTCCGGGAGCCCAATGTCCTCCAGGACGACCTTCGCGATGTCGCCGGCGGCGTCGCTGATCTGGTCGGCCGCGACGACGATGCCCAGCACCGGCGCGAGCTGTTCGGCGTCGTCCGGGTTTCGGGCCGCCATCATGAGGCTCATCCGCCCACGCATCTCGAGGCGATCCATGCGCGACTCAAGGCGAAGAACCTCGCGCGCGAGGTCCTCGTTCCGGTGGAGCACGGCGGAGTACGCGAGGTCGATCAGCAGTTCGGCCGTGTCTTTCATCTCGATCAACACGTCCTTGACGCTGATCGGCTCGTACTCGATGGGCGTCGACGGCGCCTCGTCCGCGAGCGGGTCCATGTCCGAACAGACCCACCGCGTGGAAAAAAGCGTTTCCCGCCCGCAGTCGCAGCGGTCGCGCATCGACTGGGACGCGTTCGATGGCTCGAGCGCCCGGTCATTTGATTTCAACGAACCGTGACGATCAGAGCGAACTGAACGACACCCCTCTCGTTCGTGTCCTATCTATCGGGGTGACTTTCAATGGCTGGCACTAGAAAGCGAGTCGCTATTCGGTCACGATGCGTGAGTATAGCACATGCGAGGAAGACAAACGTCAGTCCGTGCCGAAGACGAATCGAGAACCTGGCTCGATCGAGTACGGCGGCGGTCGGCGGAGGAGCCACCGGATGAATCGAGCGGCCGATCCGGCTGGCGACGGTGGAACTCCATGCGGCCAGGGCAGGACGAGCGAGGAAGCTGGTTCGGCCGGTCGAGTGCGGAATCGGAGACGGTCGACGACGAGTCGGGCAGCTGGTTGAGTCGGGCGAGGGCGAAGTACGGTCTCGGCACGCTGCTCGTCGCCGCCGGGGTCGTCCTCGTTCTCTTCCCGGAACCCATCACCTCGGCGACGGGCATGATAATGGTCGGGGCCGGAGTCCTCCTCTGGCTCGCCGGCCTGGTCCGGTGAGCTGATCGCTAACCCACGACTCGGGGGAACGGCCCTCGAGTGACGTTGCGACTGTCAGTTTTTGACTGACAGAGTTACCCGATCAGTTCTTTCGAACGACAACGTTGCCCGGGCAATCCCGGCCGGAGAGCCTTGAACACGAGACGGACTGTCTCCGTGTGCTCCTAGAGACGGCTAAAGCTCGATACGACGAAATCGCGAAACGGCCGAAGGCTCGAGTCGGCCGTCCTCAGACGGGAGACGGGAATCGACTGTCTCACCGTCACACACATCCGACACGGTTTTTGCCGGGGGGCGGGAATCGACGCCCAATGCTCGACCGGACGATCCTGCGCGAGGACCCCGAGGCGGTCCGCACGGCCCTCGAGAACCGGGGGACCGACGTCGACCTCGAGGCAATCCTGGAGGCCGACGAGGAGTGGCGCGATCTGAAAGCCCGCGGCGACGACCTTCGCCACCAGCGAAACGAGGTGAGTTCGAAAATCGGCGAACTGAAACAGGCCGGCGAGGACGAAGAGGCCGAGGAAGCCATCGAGCGCTCGCAGTCGCTCAAGGCCGAGATCGAGAAGGTCGAGAACCGGGCGACCGACCTCGAGGCCGAACTCGAGGAGCGCATCCTCGAGTTGCCCCAGATTCCCGACGAGAGCGTTCCCGTCGGCGCGGACGAGGACGAGAACGTCGAGCGCCGTCGGTGGGGCTTCGACGACCTGCGCGACCTGCCCGCGGAGGTGACGCCCCACTACGACCTGGGCGAGGACCTGGACGTCATCGACGAAGCCCGGGCAGCCAAGACCACCGGCGCCGGCTTTTACTTCCTCAAGGGCGACGGCGCCCGCCTCGAGCACGCGCTGATCCAGTTCATGCTCGAAATCCACCGCGAACAGGGATACGTCGACCTCCTGCCGCCGGTCCCGGTCAATAGTGCGTCAATGCGGGGGACGGGCCAGTTCCCCAAATTCGTCGACGACGCCTACCGCCTCGGCGGCAGCAACGAGGACGCGTACGAGGACGAGGACCTCTGGCTCTGCCCGACCGCTGAGGTCTCCGTCACCAACATGTACGCCGACGAGATCCTCCTGAAGGACGACCTGCCGTTGAAACACCAGGCGGTCACCCCCAACTTCCGGCGGGAAGCCGGCGAACACGGCACCGAGACCCGCGGCATCGTTCGCGTTCACCAATTCAACAAGGTCGAGTTGGTCAACTTCGTCGAACCCGAGACAAGTTACGACCGCCTCGAGGCCCTGCTGGGCGAGGCCGAGGAAGTCCTCGAGCGACTGGAACTCCCCTACCGCATCCTGGAACTCTGCACCGGCGACCTGACGTTCGCGAGCGCGAAGACTTACGACATCGAGGTCTGGGCGCCCGGCGACGACATGGACGATGGCCCCGCGGAAGGCGGACGCTGGCTCGAGGTCTCGAGCGCGTCGAACTTCGAGGACTTCCAGGCCCGCCGGGCCGGCCTGCGCTACCGGCCCGAGCGTCACGAGTCGGCCGAATACCTCCACACGCTCAACGCCTCGGGGCTGGCGCTGCCGCGCGTGATGGTGGCGATCCTCGAGTACTACCAGAACGAGGATGGCACCGTCACCGTCCCGGAGGCGCTCCGGCCGTACATGGGCGGTCAGGAAGTTATCGAGGGCCACGAGAAAGTGGGCGAGAGCGCGCTGGGTGCGGGCGAGCGGGAGTAGGCGGGTAGTCGTTCGGTTGCGAGAAGGCGTTCGTTCGTTTCAACAAAACCGCGAGTCGACGCTCGTCTCGAGCACGTCCAGGTCGTCGTCCAGCCGGACGGTCATCACGTCCTCGCCAGCGGGCATCCGGACCTCGAGTCGGTACGGGTCGCGACTCACGACGCGGGTGAACTCGTCGCTGACGCACCACGGGAGCGTCCAGTAGGGGCGCTCGTCGAGGTTGATCCCGCGTTCGCGGTGGAAGGTCACGACGGCAGAGTGATCTAGCAGGCGGAGACCGGCGGCCGAACAGAGGGTGTGCCCGCACTGAACGCACTCGTGGTCGACGCGAACGTCGACGCCGAGACAACACGCACCCTCCTCGACGACGTGGGTTTCCATCCGACCGCTGCACTCCGGACAGACGCCATCGGCGGCCAGACAGTGCAGGTGGCGCACCCGGTTGTCGAACGCCTCGGCGACTTCCTCGTGGGTCCGGTCGGCGAGGCCGCCCGGCGGGAACGAGTACTCACCGTGGCGCTGGCCGCAGTCGGCGCACTCGATGGCCAGTCGTTCGTCGTCGTAGACGCCCTGGAGCGGGCCGCCGCAGGTGACGCAACCGCCCTGTACGGGAAAGGGGTCGAGGTCGGGGTGTTCGTTGAACGTGCCGGCGATCACAGATCTAACGACCTTCTCGCCGGCGTGTTTGAAGTCGTAGCCGCCGTCTCGCTGGACCACGAACTGGCCCGAGAGCTTCTGGAGGTGGTAGTTGAACTGCGCGGAATCGCGCATGTCGACCGCTCGTCGAAGGTCCGAAAATGCCACCGGGCGCTCGTCGGCGGCCCACAGCGCCTCGAGGATCGAGAGGCGCGTCTCGTTGCCGATGAGGGCGAACGCCTCCGCCGGTCCGAGACAGTCCGTACACTCGAGGATCGTAGAGTCGCTCGAGACGTCGGGTTTGCTCATATCGGATGATCGACTAGGAACGACTAAAACGTTCGCTGAATCTGTTTTTTGTAAGAGATCGGAAAACTCTCGCCACCGTGCCCGTCCTCCCACCATGCCCGTCGCGTCTGTCGCGCCCGCCACTCTCGCCCCACCCGTCGCTCTCGATTGCGCCTCCCTCGAGCAGTCGGCCCGAACGCAAACCACTCGAGCGGTGTCGAGGTAGCGGGTTGGGCACCCGCCATCGCTCGACGAGGCGAGGCTGGCAGGGACTGGCGCACGCACCTGCAGAACAGTAGGTTTATCAATCGCAGGGCGGAAGCCCTAGTAGAATTACTTACCGTCTTATGGCAGGAAATGGACAACCGGAGGTGAACATCGGACTCGTCGGCCACGTCGATCACGGCAAGACGACGCTGGTGCAGGCCCTGAGCGGCTCGTGGACCGACCAGCACTCAGAGGAGATGAAACGCGGCATCTCCATCAGGCTGGGCTACGCGGACGCGACGTTCCGTCGCTGTCCCGGGGTCGACGAACCCGAGTGTTTCACCGTCGAAGAGGAGTGTCCGGACGGCTCCGAAAGCGAGCCCGTCCGGACCGTGTCGTTCGTCGACGCCCCGGGACACGAGACCCTGATGGCGACGATGTTGTCGGGCGCCTCGCTGATGGACGGTGCCGTGCTCGTCGTCTCGGCGTCCGAGCCCGTGCCACAGCCCCAGACCGAGGAGCACCTGATGGCGCTGGACATCATCGGCATCGAGAACATCGTCATCGCCCAGAACAAGGTCGATCTGGTCGACGCCGAAACCGCCCGCGACAACTACCAGCAGATCAAAGAGTTCGTCGAGGGAACGGTCGCTGAGGACGCTCCCATCGTCCCCCTCTCTGCGGGCCAGGAGGTCAACATCGACTACCTCATCGGCGCCATCGAGGAGGAGATTCCGACGCCCGAGCGCGACCCCGACGTCGACCCCCGGATGCACGTCGCCCGGAGCTTCGACATCAACAAACCCGGGACGACCTACGAGAACATCACCGGCGGCGTCCTCGGCGGCAGCCTCGTCGCCGGACAGCTCGACGTCGGCGACGAACTCGAGGTCCGTCCCGGCCGACAGGTCGAAGAGGGCGGCCAGTCCGAGTACGTTCCAATCGAGACGACGGTCCGCTCGCTGCAGGCGGCCGGACAGTCCGTCGACACGGCGACGCCGGGTGGCCTGCTCGGCGTCGGCACCGGACTGGACCCGTCACTGACGAAGGGCGACGCCCTCGCGGGCCGCATCGCCGGTCCGCCGGGGTCGCTCCCGCCGACCTGGGAGCAGTTCACCATGAGCGTCGACCTGCTCGAGCGTGTCGTTGGCGCCGAGGGGAGCGAGACTATCGACCCGATCAGCACGGGCGAACCGCTGATGATGACCGTCGGTACCTCGACGACCGTCGGCGCCGTCACCAGCGCCCGCAAGGGCGAATGTGAGGTCAACCTCCAGCGCCCCGTCTGTGCCGAACCCGGCGCGAAGATTGCCATCAATCGCCGGATCGGCGCCCGATGGCGTCTGATCGGCCTCGGCACGCTCCAGGAATAGTCCGGAGAGATGACCACGACGGTAGTCCTCGACACGAGCGCGCTCATGATGCCGGTCGAACTCGACGTGCGTCTGTTCGACGAACTCGACCGGGTCGTCGGCTCGTACGAACCGACGACGCCCCAGCCGGTTCTCGAGGAACTCAGGCGCCTGTCCGAACGAGGCGGCGAGGAAGGCACCGCGGCGACGGTCGGCCACGACCTCGCGACCGAACGCTGTCTCGTGGTCGACACCGAGGAATCGTACGCCGACGACGCGCTGGTCGAACTCGCCCGCGAGGGCGTCGCCGACTACGTCGTCACGAACGACCTCGCGCTTCGCGACCGGGTCCTCGAGGCAGGGATACCGGTAATTGCATTACGCGGGAGAAACAAGTTAGCAACCACTCAACCATAGATGTACAAACGGGTCAAACTAAAGGATACAGTAGAAGTGCCCCCGGAAGCCCTCGGCGACGTCTCGCCAGGGCTCGTGAAGCAACTGCTCCAGGACAAACTCGAGGGACGCATGGACGAGGAAGTCGGCAGCGTCGTCTCCATCACCGAGGTCCACGACATCGGCGAGGGGACGGTCCTGCCCAACCGACCCGGCGTCTACTACGAGGCGGAGTTCGACGCGGTCACCTTCGACCCGCAGATGCAGGAGGTCGTCGACGGGACCATCGTCGAGGTCGTCGAGTTCGGCGCCTTCGTCGGCATCGGCCCCGTGGACGGACTGCTCCACGTCTCCCAGATCTCCGACGAGTACCTCGCGTTCGATCGGGAAAATCAGCGACTGGCCTCGAGCGAGTCCGACCGGGCCATCGGCGTCGACGACGCCGTTCGGGCCCGCATCGTGACGAAGAGCATCGACGAACGCAACCCGCGCGACTCGAAGATCGGTCTCACGGCCAAACAGCCCGGCCTGGGCAAACACGGCTGGCTGACCGAGGAGTTCGAGCAGCGCGAAGAAGTCACGGCGGGTGAATAATCGTGGCGTCGAACCGCCTCGTCTGTCGCGAGTGCCACCTCGTCAATCCGGCCGACGCCACCACCTGCGAGGCCTGTGCCTCCTCCTCGCTCACCGAGGACTGGGCCGGCTACGTCGTCATCGCCCACCCGGAACAGAGCGAGATCGCGACGGAGATGCAGGTCACCGAACCGGGCTCGTACGCCCTCAAGGTTCGGTAGTCGATCTCGTAAACGTAACTCGACAGCCGTGACTCGAGACGACGCGAACGTGGACGTGGACGCGGACGGCATTGATCCCGACGACGACCAGCCTCTGCTCTTGCTCCCCGAATCGCTTCGCCACGAGCTCAAAGACCCGATGGGGCCCATTGAGACCGACCCCAGAATCCTGCTCGAGGCGGTCGACGGACCATTGATCGCCGTCGGCGACGTCGTGACCTACCACCTCCTGGAGGCTGGACGCACGCCGGACGTCGCCCTGATCGACGGCTACACCAAGCGGGAGACCGTCGACGCGGAGGTCGAGCGCGTCGTCAACGACGAACGCTCCGAGGACGACCACACCATCCTCGAGGTCGCGAGCCCACCCGCCGTGCTGTCCCGATCCCTGCTCGAGGCGCTGGTCGAGGGCCTCGAGCGACCGGAACCGGTGACCATCGTGGTCGACGGCGAAGAGGATCTGGCCGTCCTCCCGGCCCTGCTTGCGGCGCCCGAGGGCGCGAGCGTCGTCTACGGCCAGCCCGACGTGGGGATGGTTCACGTCACCGTCGACGCGGAGACGCGAGCGAGCGCGCGAGGCCTGCTCGAGCGATTCGACGGCGACGTCGACCGAGCGCTGGCGTTGCTCGAAGGATAGTCGGGGTTCCGTTGGATCGCCGACTCAGGAGTCGACGAACGGATTGTTTCCGTCGACCATATTCGTCTTGTACACGCCTCGAGTCGTCGCGAGCGTTCGATCGTCCGCATCGACGATTTCGGCCTCGACGACGCCAGTTTCGGCACCGTATCGTACCACTTCGGCGGAACCGTAGATGTCCCCGGTCACCGGTCGAAGGTAGTCGATTCGCACGTCGAGCGTCGGTCCGGGGGCGCCTTCAACCGACGCGAGAGCAGCCGCCGACAGAGAATCAGCCAGTCCAAAGGGGACGGCTCCGTGGGCGAGCAGCGTCGACTCCGAGAGCGAGTGGTGAGCCTCGAGTTCGATCTTCCCTTCCACGTACCCCTCCTCAACGCGGGTGACCTCGAGCCCGAGGTACTCGCCGAACGGGTACGTTTCGTTGAATCGTTCGTGAACGTCCATGTACCCGATAGCTCGCGGGAGGAGGATATCACTGTTTCTACGCCGCGGATGGCAGGTTTCCGGAACCCGTGCTACCGCGCTTCGTGAAGCTATTTACCGTCGGATGAGTACGTCCCGGGTATGTACGACTTCGCCGTCGTCGGCGTCGGCCCGGCGGGAGCGCGCTTTGCCCGGCGCGCCGCCGAATCGGGATACGACGTCGTCGCCTTCGAGCAGGGTCGGATCGGCGAGCCACTCGCGTGTTCTGGACACGTCAGCACCGACGTCTGGTCGTTCACCGGCGACGGCGCACGCGAGGAGCTCCTCCAGAACGAGGTGTACGGCGCCCGATTTCACGTCGGTGGTCCTCACGAGGCCGACGGTGCCGGACGCGACAGCTACCAGTTCTACAAGCGCGAGGTCGTCTCGAACGTGATTGATCGGGTCGGCCTCGACCGCCACCTCGCCGACCTCGCTCGCGAGGCCGGGGCCGACGTTCGAGACGGGCACACCGTGACGGCCGTCGACGAGTGCGAAGGGTCCGTCGAGGTGACGGTCAAAGGCCCCGATGGCACCGACACTGTCGAGGTGAAGATGGTCGCCGGTTGTGACGGTCCCCGCTCGCGAGTCCGGGAAGCGCTCTCGCTTCCCGAGCCCGACGAGTTGCTTCACGGCGTGCTCGCCTTCTCCGCGGAGGACGACCCCGGCGACTTTGTCGACGTCCACCTCACGGCGCCGAAATTCTTCGCCTGGCGCATTCCGCGCGCCGACGCCGGCGTCGAGTACGGCCTGGCCGCGCCGCCGGGCGCCCACGTCAACCGCCACTTCGAAGACCTGATCGACGGCTACGACGTCGAGGTCTCACACCGCTGCTCGGGCCTGATCCCCATCGGCCCGCCGGATCGAGTCACGAGTCGTCGCGGCTTTCTCGTCGGTGACGCGGCGGCCCAGACCAAGCCCTTCACCGGCGGGGGCATCCTCTATGGAATGACCTGCGCGGATCACGCCGCCGACCGGATCGATCCCGACCGCCCGGCGAGCCTCGCCGCCTACGAACACGCCTGGCGGGACGACCTCGAGCGAGAGATCGGACTCGGCCACTGGCTCCGGCGGGCGTACTCGCTCCCCGAACCGGTTCAACGCCTCGGGCTGGCAGCGACGGCCGGCGAAATCGGCGTTCACATGGACCGACCGACGTCGGTCGCCAGCCTCGAGCATCTGAAGGCGATGCTCTCCGGGAGTCGGTAACGCACGTCGACCGTCGGCGACAGGCAAAGAGGAGGGCGCGGATGAAAACGAGGGGTTACTCGACGACGACGGCGCCTTTCATGCCCATGTTGACGTGGGGCGAGCAGTGGTAGGTGAAGGTGCCCGTCTCCTCGAAGGTGTGCTCGAAGGTTTCGCCCTCGTCGCTCAGCATCTCGCTCTCGAAGCTTCCGTCCTCGGCGATGACGTCGTGCGGGCTGCCCTTGCCGGTCCACTCCCAGACGACGGTCGTTCCCGAGTCGACGACGATGGCCGCAGGCCCGTACCCGAAGCCGTCCGAACCAGCGCCGACGTCGACGGTGACCTCGGACTCGCCGGTGTGGTCCTCGACACCGTCGTAGTTGTTGGCGTCATCAAGGTAACCGTCGAAGTCGTAGTCGCCGCCGTCATTGCCGTCGCCGTTTCCGTTGCCGTTCCCATTTCCGTTCCCACTGTTGTCGCTACTCGGCTCGTCTTCCTCGACGCAACCGGCCACGAGAGCCAGCGCCAGTGTTCCGCCCGATACCTGCAAGAACGTCCGTCGACTGCTAGTCTGTGAAGTCATTGTTCGTCGCTATCAGAGCGTATGTCCGGGTAACGGGTCAGTTGCTCGGTCATTACCAGTCGGCGGGAATATCGTCGAACATGTTCGTATTATATGTTTATGGCCTTTCATCGACGGCTGATGGGCCGGCGATCGAACGAGCAACGGACCGGACCGATCGAGAGTAAAGGGTTTTCACCCTCGAGCGGCTATCTCGAGTAATGCTTCGGTGGATCCTCGCGCTGTTGCTCATTCCGTTTCTCGACGCCGTGTTGCTCGCCGTCGTCGTGAGCCAGACGACGTACATCGGCTGGATCGGAATGGTCGCCCTCGTCGTCCTCACCGGCCTGGTCGGCATGTTGCTCGTGCGCGCCGAAGGTCGCAGAACGCTCCGGAAGACCCAGCGGTCGCTCGCGGAGGGCAAGCCGCCGACCAACCAGCTCCTCGACGGGGCCCTGTTGATCGCTGCCGGCGCGTTCTTGCTCACCCCTGGACTGGTGACCGACCTCATCGGCTTCCTGTTCGTGATTCCACTCACGCGGGTGCCGATTCGCGCCGCGCTCAAGCGATTCGTCATCGTCCCTTACCTCGACAAGAAGAGCGACGGGTTCGCCAGCGGCGTTGCCTGGACGGGCGGGTTCCCCGGAGAGAGGTCGACTGGCATTTCGTGGTCCAGTAGCTCTGGAGCGGACGCGGGAGTTGGAACCGGAACTGGAACCGGAACCGAAACTCGCAGCGACGACGCCACGACAGTCGACCTCGACGAGGACGACTACTCGGTCGATACCGGCTCGAGTGGTCGCCACATTGGGTTCGACGACGAGGGAGATAGCCGAGGCGACCGCGACGACCCCTCCGCTCGCTAGCGGTTCTCACGGCCCCCAGAGAAAGAAACGTTTAAACGTCCCTCCGCGCAATTCACAGATGCGACGCGGGCCAATAGCTCAATCAGGTTGAGCGCCACTCTGATAAGGTGGAGGCTCTCGGTTCAAATCCGAGTTGGCCCACTGTTTTTCTGGCGAACACCGTTGTGAGCCAGCAACCCGTGACGTCACTCGGATTTGAATGACGCGAGTCGCAAGCCCGGGAAGCGAGCGAAGCGAGCGACCCGGAACGTCTCGAGATGGTTCAAATCCGAGTTGGCCCACTCTTCTCAGCGACCAATTTCGTGAGCCGAGAGTACGGACTGCCGTGGGGAGTTTTTCTTGGGCATCAGCGACTAGGTGATAGCCCAGCGAGTGGTTTCCGTCGTTCGCAACTGGGCATTACTCGAGGAGAAGTTTCAGAGTCCGTGGCGGTTGTCGAAGAATTTCACCCTTCTTTCTCGGCCCCACCGTGCGGGCTGAAGCGGTCGCAGTCGACTCCTCGAGGCGCTGGTGTAACGGAACGCACGGTTACCGGCTCGAGCCGTCGGGGAACGATGGACCCCGTTTTTATCGCACAGCGGTCTGGATAGGGAGATGATTCCGAACCTCCGCGCCTGGTGCACGGAACCGCGTCGTGAAAACCCCGCAAATCGCGCTTCACCGTCTATCGATGCAATGATCGATTCACGGCGTGGGGGTCGCTTCGAGCGATGAAGCGACTTCTGTTCGCGTTTCTCGTCGGCACGGTCGTGGCCGGACTGATCGTCGGCGCTTCCGGATTGACGCTCGGGGGCGCTCCGCTCGTCGGTCCCGGAGACGGCGAGGCACGACCCGAATCCCCCGCTGGTGGCGAGGCAATCGACGGAACAAGCGACGTCTCGGAGGACGGTGTCGAACTCGTCGAGTTCGACGAGACGCACTCGAGCGCACGACAGGACGAAGCGACTGCCCAGTCGAAGCGAGAGGCGGCCGAGGAGGGTGCCGACCGAGGGATCGAACTCGCCCAGGCACAGGGCGTAAACGTCACCCAGGAACACCGGGAGGCCGCGACGTCTGCGGCCATCGAAGCCGCCGAACAGCACCAGAACGCGACCGTCGAGCAGATTCAGCGCGCCGCCACGGGGGCGGTTCACGGCGCGTTGCTCCAGCACCAGGCGGTCAACGTTACGCAGTTACAGTCGGCCGTGGTCGGCAGCGCGGACGGCGCGCTGAGCCAGCACCAGTCGGCCAACGTCACGCAGATGCAGAACGCGGCGTGGGGCGGCGCTCACGGTGCGCTCGACCAGTACCAGGCGGTGACGGTCGAGCAGATCCAGTACGCGGCTCGCGGGGCCGCCGCAGGCGCCGCACGAGAGGCCGGCGAGAAGGGAGTCGGTCACGTCGGCGTGATCCAGGAGGCGGCCCAGGGTGCGGCCCACGGGGCGCTCGAGGCCGCGAAGAAGCAGAAGCACCCCTCTCGACAGCACGTCGTCCAGCGCCAGGAGATAACCGTCGAGCAAATTCAACACGCGGCGGCAGGGGCGGCAGCGGGGGTCGTCGACGGGCACCAGGAACAGCACGTCAGGGTCGAGCAGCGACAGCACGTGTCGATCAAGCAGATCCAGACGGCTGCGATGGGCGCCGCGAAGGGTGCACTCGTCCAGAAGCAACGGGTCACCGTCGAGCAGACGCAGGTCGCCGCACGTGGTGCCGCGAAGGGCGTGCTATCGGTTACGCAAATCCAGAGGGTAGAGATCACGCAGATCCAGGCGGCGGCGACTGGCGCCGCGACGGGCGCAATCTACCAGAGTCAGGAGGCGACGATCGAACAGATCCAGGCAGCGGCGATCGGCGCAGCGAAGGGAACGATCGTCCAGAAACAGGAGATACACGTGACGCAGGTCCAGTACGCCGCTCGCGGCGCCGCGATGGGTGCCGTCGAATCCGCGATCCAGTACCAGGCCGTCACCGTTACGCAGATCCAGGCTGCGTCGATGGGCGCCGGAAAGGGCGCCGTCGAACAGACGCAGACGGTGCGCGTACAGCAGGTACAGACCATCGCCCGCGGCGCAGCGAAAGGCGTCCTGTCGGTCGCCCAGGAACAGCGCGTGACGATCCTCCAGATACAGAAGGTGGCCGAAGTATCGTGCCAGTCGGTCTCGGAGGCGGTTCAGGACCAGCGAGTCACCGTCGAGCAGGTCCAGCGGATCAGCGAACGCACCGCCGTGGACACGACCCAGCAGACGGTCGATGATGACCTCGACCGCGAGGTCGACATTCGCAATCGTGCGGAGGCGAGCGCGGCCGATAGAACCGCCGAGGAAGAGCCTGCGGAGGGGGAGGCGACGGTGAGCACCGTCGGTCAGACGATCGACGGGGAGACGGTCACGATCGACGACGTGACGCTCTCGGAGGGCGGATTCGTCGCCGTCCACGACGGGAGGTGGCTGGAAGGCGAACGCGCCGACAGCGTGATCGGCGTCTCCGAGTACCTCGAGCCCGGCGAACACGAATCGGTGACCGTTCCCCTGTTCGAAGACGTTCCCGGAGCCGAGTACGAAGTCGACGCGCTCGAGGCCGGCGAGCACTCGCTCTTCGTCGTCCCGTATCGCGACGGCGACGACGACCAGGAGTTCGATCGCATCGACACCGACGACGGGGCGGATCCGCTGTACGTCCGGCAGGGTGGCGAACCGGTGGTGGCATCGCTCGAGGCGACGGTCGCCGAGGAACGCACCGCCGACCTCAAGGTCGCCGACCAGACCGGGGACGGTGAAACGGTGACCGTCGAGCGCGCGACGGCGAACGTCGAATTCTACGTCGAAGCGAGCGACGGCGACCGGGTCGTCCAGAGCGAGGGCTTCGGGGCGAACGAGACCGCCGCCAATCTGACGCTCGTCCTGGACCCGCCGCTCGAGGAGGCTACCGATCTCGAGGTGACGATCCGTGCCGTCGAGGACGGCGAGGGACTCGAGTCGGCGGAGGTCGCGTACGACGTCGACACCACCGGCGCCGATGAACCAGCGGACGAACCGGTGGAGGCGACGGCGAGCCTGAACGTTTCGGACCAGACCGGCGACGGCGAGACGCTGTCCGTCGACCGGGCGACTGCGGACGAGGAGTTCGCACTCGAAGCGCGCTACGACGGCGAGGTGGTACGAACCGACGCTATCGATGCCGACGAGGTCGTCGAGAACCTGACGCTCGAGCTCGATCCGCCCCTCGAGGCGGATGCAGAGGTCGAGATCGCCGTCGTCACGACCGAAGACGACGAGGACCTGGCCGTCGAAGCGATCGAGTACGCCGTCGATGCGGAACCGGTCGAGCCGACAGCCGATCTCGAGGTGACGAACCAGACCGGCGACGGGGGGACCCTCGCCGTCGAAAACGCCACGGCGACCGTCGACTTCTTCGTCGAGGCTCGTTACGACGATGAGGTGGTGCAAAGCGAATCGTTCGACGCAGACGAGGTCGTCGAGAACCTGACGCTCGAACTCGATCCACCTCTCGAGGAGACCGGCGACGTCGAGGTCGTCATCAGAGCCGACGACGACGATTCGGAACTGACGGGTCAGACGATCGAGTACGCCGTCGAGGCTCCGGTGGCGTTCCTCAATTGTACCGCGCTCGAGGTCCGGGACGCGGCCGAAATCGATCGCCTCTCGCTACGCGTCTCGTACCTGGAGGGGGCCCTGGCGGGTAACGAGACGGAACTCGAGGAGGAAGTGCTCGCGGAGACGGTCGACGGCCCGATCGAAGACGGGACCGTCCTCTCGACAGCCGATCTGTACCCCTTCAGCGAGTTCACCCACTACGTCGAGTTCGCGTCCCTCTCCGAAGCCGACGACGAGAACATGGTCGAGAATCCGCATTCGGCAACCGTCGAGGACTGTCAGGAACTCGGCTTCGGCGAGCGCCCGACCGCCGACGTCGCGTTCGGCGACCAGGAGACCGACGGGACGAGCGCGACCGTCGACGCCGTTTCCCTCTCGGAAGGCGGCTTCGTCGCCCTCTACGAGGCGGGAGCGCCGGTCGAGAACGAGACCGTCCTCGGCGTCTCCGAGTACCTCGAGCCCGGCGAGCACGAGAACGTCACCGTCGACCTCGCGGAATCGATCGACGAGGACCGAACGCTCGTCGCGATCGTCCACCGCGACCTGACCGGCGACGGCCAGTTTACGTTCGAGAGCGTCGAGACGATCGGCGTCCACGACGGCCCGTACCTCGACGCGGACGGCGACCCCGTCGCCGACGAGGCCGAACTCCTCCTCTCGGCCGAGTTCGCCGTCTCCATCGTCGACGCGCCGGAAACCGTCGAGCCCGACCAGCCGATCGAACTCGCCGTCGAGGTGGAGAACCGCGGCGCCGGATCCGGTGAGGCGCCCGTGGTGATCGACGTCGGCGCGCAGGAGGCGGTCGTCGAAGAGTCCGTCACGCTTTCACCCGGCGAGACGACGACGCTCACGGTGGCCGTCGACCCGCCGACCGACGCCGTCGGCGAACTCGAGGTGACAGTTCGCGTCGACGATCCAGACGTGGCCGCACCCGAGGAGGGAAGCGATTCGGTGACCGTCACCGTCGAGGAGGCCGGCGAACCGGCGTTCGAGGTGACGGCCCTCGACGCACCCGAAACCGTCGAGCCGGGCGAGTTCATCGAGGTCGCCGCGGAGGTGACGAATGTCGGTGAGGCTCCCGGTGAAGCCGAAGTAGTGTTCGACATCGACGGCTTCGACGCCGCTACCGATTTCGTCTCGCTCTCTCCCGACGAAACGGCGACGCTCGTCGTCACCGTCGAGACCGGCCCGGGCGACGTCGGCGACCTCGAGATCGGGGTTCGCACGGCCGACGACCGGACGTCGACGACTGTCGAGGTGATCGAGTCGTCTACGACCGATCGACGGAGCGTTCGAGTGGGACCGACGGCTGAGACAGATCCAGCGGCCCCGGGGTCCGCGTACGTACCGAGCGGTCTGATCTCGGTCGATCGGATGGATTCGTAGCCGTCCGAAACCACCGGTCGTAGCGCTCGAAGGGCGTCAAAACTCGATCGCCCTCGTGATTTCGCCGGATTGTGCAGAAACAGCGACCGTCGCGTCCGCTTACAGAGGGTCGAGGAGAAAGCCCACGACTTCAGTCGTGGGATGAACTCGACAACTCGTGAACACTGC
This sequence comes from Saliphagus sp. GCM10025317, assembly GCF_042663665.1. NCBI lineage: Archaea > Methanobacteriati > Methanobacteriota > Halobacteria > Halobacteriales > Natrialbaceae > Saliphagus > Saliphagus sp. GCM10025317. Next base: position 670,677 of record NZ_JBHTAQ010000007.1, on the reverse strand, counting down.
ACGTTCGATAGCAAGCCCGAGTCTCCAACGCGAATACATAGGTTTACAATCACTTGTCTCGTAGCGAATGACGATGAAGCGAGCCAACCAGTTCAGCGTTCGCCCACACTCTACGCGAGAGCGTGAGGCGTTCGTTCGCTGGTTGGACGCTTCAGCCAGTCTCTGGAACGAGACTAACTACGCTCGCCGCCAGGCCTTCCTCTCAGACGGTAAGAGCATTTGGGACGCCGATACCGGCGCACTCGAAGGTAAATACAAAGGCGTCCTCAGCAGTTCGGTCGCCCAACAAATCATTCGGAGGAACTCCGAATCGTGGCGATCCTTCTTCTCGCTCAATGAGAAGCACCACGCGGGTAAACTCAGCGAGAAACCGTCGCCACCGGGGTACTGGGGAAACGAGGAAGACGGGCGTGTACTTCGCACCTACGTCCGCAACGACCAGTACACCCTCGAGTTCGGAGAACGATCACGCCTCGAAGTGCCGATTGGCTCCGAACTCAAGGACAAACTGGGATTGAACCGAAATCAACGCCTTCGCCTCGAGATTTCAGGCAATTCGAAGTGGAGCGGCGAGCCGGGTCGGTTAGAGATCGTGTACGACGAACTCGCAGACACGTTCAGGGCTTTCCAACCAGTCACCATCGACACTTCTCGACTGGATTCACCACTGGCTTCGGAAGAAGCCGCTCTGGACGTTGGCGCGAACACCCTCGTCGCCTGCACAACCACGACTGGCTCACAATACCTGTTCAGCGGCCGCGATGAGTTCGAGCGGTTCCGCGAGACCACTGAGCGAATCGCAGACCTGCAAGCACTCCTCGAAGACCAGCGCACGTTGAGCAAGCGCATCGACCGCCTGTATTGCAAGCGTACAAACCGACGCAACCACGCGCAAGATGCACTCGTCCGAGACCTCGTGGAGCGTCTATACTCCGAAGGTGTATCCACGCTGTACGTTGGCGACCTCACAGGCATCCTTTCCAGGCACTGGTCAGCATGGGTGAACGAGAAGACACACACCTTCTGGGCGTACCGGCGGTTCATCAACCGTCTCGAATGCGTCTGTGAAGAGTATGGAATCGCGGTCGACGAGAAGTCCGAGGCGTGGACGAGTCAAGAGTGCCCCCAGTGTGGCGAGCGTGACGAGACCGTTCGTCACGAGGATACGCTGACGTGCCCGTGTGGGTTCGAGGGGCACGCTGATCTCGTTGCATCGGAGTCGTTCCTGAGACGACAGAACAACACAGCCGGGTCGATGGCACGGCCCGTGTACCTCAAGTGGAACAAACACAGTTGGCGGGAACACCATAGACCGCCCTCCCTCGCGGAGACAACGGCCAACGAGGCGTACACAGACCAGAGTACCGCGTCGAGCGGGAATCTCGCTCTCGGGGACTCAGACGACTGAGACTCCCACGAGAGGAATTCCACGACCTTCAGTCGTGGGTGGATGTCAAGGCGCGCCCGTAACGACCATCAGCGAGTCGTCCGCCGTAAACCGCAGTTCGCGCGTCGTCTCCGGGTCGATCCGCACGGCGTCACCGGACGCGAGGTCCACCTGGTCGCCGTCGATTCGGATGGTCGCCTCGCCCTCGAGCAACAGGTACACTTCTTCCTGGCCGTCGTCCTCGTGGTCGTGTTCTAGCCCGTCCCAGCCCTCGTCGGCTTCGATGACGGTTAGCCCGTGGGTCTCGCAGTCGAGGGCGTCCCGAAGGAAGGACATACCCGGCGCGCGCGGTTCGACATCCTCGTACGAGGTTGCGTCGTACCCCATAGGAGAACCCTCGCACTCGTCGCCTATGAAACCACGCGAAGCGGGAATTGACTGCCGACAATCGTTATTCAGGGGAGGGAGCGACGAACTGTCCGTCGTCGTCGAACTCGAGCGCAGTCGGCTCCGAGACGACGCGAAGGTCCTCGCGTTCCCGCGCGACTTCGACGAGCGGACTCGAGGCGTAACACCGCTTCAGGCGCATCGTGTCCGTCACTCTGAGAACGCGAGCGTCTTCACCTGGAACGGGGCCGATAGTACCGAGGGCGGCCACGAGCCCTGCGCGGTCGGTCTCGACCACCGGCGGGAGACGGACCCCGCGCACCGTGCTCGCGGTGATGGCGTTGATGAGGGATTTCGACCAGTCGAGTTCGGCGAGCACGTCGCGATGGGCGACGTCCGCCTGGCCCATCCCCATCGCGTTCCCCTTCGTCTTCGTGGTGAGGCCGCGAGCGAAGACGCGCTTGATCTCGGGCGAGTCCGGTTCGGGTTCGTTGATCGTGAAGTGGCGCCGACCCGTGACGTTTGGGTCCATCCCCTGCCCGCTGACGTCCTTGCCGATCCGATCGACGACGAGGACGTCCAGGTCGTCGAACGGCAGCGTCGGCATGCGCTCTCGGGCGAGGTCGAGGAGGTCGGCCTCTCGAGTCAGGAATCCCTCCGGCGGGACGCCCTCGACGAGGCTGGTGTCGTCGTGCTGGTCCTCGACGACCGCGATGCCGCCAGCGACCGGCAGCGTCCGGAGCAACTGGTCGGCGATCTCGGGAATCATGTTGCTGAGGCTCCACTCGACCGCCCAGTCGTGGGCGAGTTTCGCGCCGCGCTGTTTCCCCATCCCGATGACGAGCATCTTCGAGAGGCCGCTCTCGACGTCGCCGCTGAAGCCGGTGTGGGGCTTGATCCGGTTTATCGGCACGATGGCGTCCGCCTCGACCGCGTACGCGTCGGCGTACACTGGCACTCCGCGATCCGGCGTCTCGCCGACCTGCACGACGTCCATGGTCGCCCGGATCGCACAGCCGATCGACGCCTCGGTGACGCCGAGAGTCTCGAGTTTATCGCGCTGGCCGGAAGCGGTCGCCCCGCCGTGGCTCCCCATCGCGGGAACGACGAAGGGCTCGTACCCACGGTCACTGAGTGCGCCGACGACGCCGCGAACGATCTCGGGGAGGTTGTCGATGCCGCGGCTGCCGACGCCGACGGCTACCTCGCCGCCCGCGGGGACGTCCCCGAACTCGAGGGCTGCCACCGCCTCGGCTGCCTCGGCCGCGACGTCTTCGGGCGGGATCGGGTCGGTCTCCCACCGCTGTTCGATGACGCCCATCCGCGGAAGCACGACGTCTCCACAGGCGTCCTGGACGGTCGACTCGCCGATCGCGAGTTCGTCGATCATGGGCGCGTAGACGGTGGTGACCGTCAAAAGCGTGTGGGCGAGGTGATCGCCGCTTCCTCAGGGCTTTTTTCTCCTGGCCGCGAACGACCGGTGTATGACTGACTCGTTCGACGACGTCGACCTCGAGTTCGTTTCGCTCGGTCGAACCGGCATCCAGACCAGCGAACTCCAGTTCGGAACCTGGCGCTTCGGCCGTACGACGGAGGAGGGGAACCTCGAGATTACCGAAGAACGTGCCCACGAATTGCTCGACGCCTACGCCGAGGCCGGCGGTCGGTACATCGACACGGCCGACGTCTACGGCGGCGGCGACAGCGAGCGCTGGATCGGCGACTGGCTCGCCGACGGTGACCGCGATCGCGAGCGTTACACCATCGCCTCGAAGATCTACTGGCAGATCCGCGACGGCGACCCGAACAGCAAGGGGACGAACCGGAAGACCGTCCGGAATCGCATCGACGCCCTTCTGGACCGACTCGACACCGACTACGTCGACGTCCTCTACATCCACCGCTGGGACGACGCGACCTCGACCCGCGAGCTGATGAAGACGCTGAACAGGCTCGTCGAGGACGGGAAGGTCCACTACCTCGGCGCGTCAACCATGCGGCCGAACGCCTGGAAGGTGGCTCGCACGAACGCCATCGCCGACGCACAGGGCTGGGAGCCTTTCGCCATCCTCCAGCCGCGATACAACCTCGTCGACCGAGAGATCGAGGGCGACTACCTCGAGTTCGCCCGCCAACGCGACCTCGCGGTCTGTCCGTGGAGCCCGCTCGGGCAGGGATTCCTGACCGGGAAGTACTCCCGAGAGGAGGACGTCCCGGAGGACTCGAAGTCCGCTGAGTCGAGTCGGTTCAGGGAGAATTACCTCACCGAGAAGAACTTCGACCTGCACGACGAACTCGACGCGGTCGCCGAAGAGGTCGACGCGTCGCCGGCCCAGGTCGCGCTGGCGTGGCTCTCCCACCGAGAGGGGGTCAGTGCACCCATCGTCGGCGCCCGGACGGTCGAGCAACTCGAGGAGAATCTCGCGGCCGCGACGGTCAACCTCTCCGACGAGCAGATGGATCGGTTGACGACCGCGAAGGCGGGCCCCTACGAGGGACTGTAAGGAGCCCGGGGACGCTCGCCGACTCGAGTTCGAGTACCGATTCTTCGTTCCTCACTGTGGATCGTTCGACTTTACCGGAGAGGTCGGCGACCGAGGGTCCGCGAAGGCAGCGAACGGTGCCAGGAAGAGCGACCCAAAGACGAACGTGAGCGTGGACGCAGTCACGAACGCGGACATGGATACGAACTCGAGGCGGTCGACGGATTCATACTGTCGTGTCCCCTCATAAACGACAAAATGATGCTGCCGACCCACGCGTTCGCGGGAATGGTGATTGCCCTCCCGTACGCACTTGCGTTCCCCGAATTTGGCCCTGTGGCCCTGCTCGCCGGATTTCTCGGCGGGATCGTTCCGGACCTGGATCTGTACACCGGTCACCGGAAGACGCTGCACTACCCGGTGTACTACTTGGGAGTCGCCACGCTCGTCGTCCCAATCGCCCTCTTGCAGCCAACCCTCCCCGCGGTCCTCACCGCGTGGTTCCTGGTCGGCGCCGCCCTCCATAGCGTCAGCGACGTCTTCGGCGGCGGGCTGGAGCTTCGCCCCTGGGAAGCCACCTCGAACCGTGCGGTCTACGACCACCACAACCGCCGATGGATCGCTCCCCTGCGCTGGGTACGCTACGATGGGGCGCCGGAGGACCTGGCACTGTCAGTCGTCCTCGCCGTGCCGCTCGTGGTCGCCCTCGAGGGCGCGCTCGAGTGGCTCGTGATCGCGTTCCTGGGTATCGCGGTCACGTACACGGCCGTTCGACGGATCCTGCCCGCAGTCGCCAGTCGACTGATCGGCGACCTCGTAGTCCCGAACGCCTCGAGTCGCGTCCTGGCGTACGTTCCAACCCGGTATCTGGAAGCCAGCGCCGAACGCGGTTCGACGCAGTCTCGGTAGACTCGAGTACGCGAACGACGGTTTCGCTATAGAATGTATAGTAACAACGACCAAAGAATCATATCAACTCGGCATCAGTCATCAGCAAGGCGTTTGCGATGACTGGATGGATGACAGTTGCACTCGTTTCGTTCCAGGTCGGGATTCTCGCCATCTTACTGGAGGCGCTTCATCGCCGAGACGCCGCCGCTGCCACGAACGCGCTCGTGTCGTTCGCCGTCACGCTGCTTCCGGCAGCCGTCGAGTACGTCGCGGAAGCCGGCTTCGGCGCATCGATCGCGTTCGGAACGGACCTGCCCTTCTGGATCGCCGTTGCGGGGTTCTTACACGCCGTCGGGATGCTGGGTCCGTACGATTCGGTCTGGTGGTGGGATCACCTCACTCACCTGGTGTCCGCCGCCCTCGTTGCGGCGCTGGTCTACGCCGGGTTCCTGGTTCTGACCCCTGCGCTCGGGTGGTGGCAAATCGGGCTCCTGACCATCTGTGTCACGTTCGTCGTCGGCGTGTTGTGGGAACTGCTCGAGATCATCGCACGTCGGGCGGGGATTCGGTACGATGTCGAACCCGTCCTTGTCCACTACGGCTGGCGCGACACGGCGTTCGACCTCGTCTTCGACGTGCTCGGGGCGCTGCTGGTCGTGCTCTTCGACCTGCGGCTGTTCGTTCCGGTTGCCGACCGGTCGCTCGAGCCACGAGGCGTGACGGTGATAGGAACCAGCGTACTGGTGTTCGCCGTCGCGCTCGTCGTTCTCGGCCTCGATGCCCGGAGCGGGGAGTCGTGATCGGACGTGCGTCAGCGGACTACAGTTCGTCCTTGAGGTAGATGCCGAGGTAGCCGCCAACGGCGCTCAGCCCGACTGTGTACAGTGCCCCGAACGCAAGCATGAAGAAAGCCATCAGACCGAACGCGATCGGTGCGCCTCTGGCACCGAATCCGAGGAAGAACAGCCCGAAGAACATACCCATGAAGACGATCGGGATCAGCATGATGAGTCCGGCGATGGCGCCGACTTTCACCCCATCGTTGGGCTCACCACCCTCGAGATATCCGGCAACCGCTCCGCCGAGAAGCGTCGAGAGCGGGATGAACGAGAGGATTATTCCGGCCGCCGCACCGACCAGCGCGTTGATCAGGGTGCTGGAGTCGTCTCGGGCTGATTCGTCGGCCGGTCTCCTCGAGGACGTGTCGGCAGTCATACCAGAGGCGTACCGACCCCGTGATGAAAAGCGTTGGTGTGTGAACGCTCCAGGATCAGTCGGCGAATCCGCGGGTCGTCCCCACCGTCGGAGCGATCGCTTCGTGCTCCCGGTCGTCGTTCGTCGGTGTCTCTCGAGACTGAATCGACGCGTCCGGCGGAATCGCCACCTCGCTGTTCGGACACGACGAACCGAACTTCGACCACGACCTCCCCGTCGGTGCGGTCCGCGATCCTCTCGTGCAGCCGATCGGTCAACGTCGACACCTGGTCGGAGTCGTCTCCGGAAACGGTGACGACAACCTGGTCGACCGACCGGACGGGGTAGTCGTCGTCGAGCGTCACCTCGACCGACTCGACCTCGAGACCGTCGAATTGCGGTTCCTCGAGCGCGGCGTCGACCTCTTCAGTCGCGCTCGATCGCAGTTCCGTCGTGTGAAAGTCGAGCAGGGTAATGCTCACGAGGGGTGCGGCCAGCACGAGCAACGCGACCCCGAAAACCGCCGCGTACGCGTAGGTTGGCCGTCGGGTTGGCGACACCTCGAACAGCCCCTGCGGACGGTAGCCGGCGATCCACAGCGTGGTCAGCGCAGCGAGGTTGATCGAGAGCACGTTGACGGTCACGAGCACGGCGGCACCGAGCGCCGCGCCGTACATTCCCCAGGCGACCGTGATCCCGACCGCGGCCGCCGGTGGGATGAGTGCGGCGGCGATCATCACCCCGACAATGGCCTCCGAGAATCCTCGCGTGAGGCTCAAGATACCGGCGACGCCAGCTCCCAGCGCGACGGCGAGCGAGAGCAGGTTCGGAGACACCCGCTCTTGCAGTTCGGCGACCACGACGATGTCGACACCCGCGGGCTCGAGACCGGCGAGCCGAGCGAGCGTCGCGAGACCGATCGACGCCGCGACGACGATAGCGACGCCGACGACCTGATAGCGAAAACCCGTCGACGTGAGTTCATCGTCGCCGGTGACGATGCCGACGTTCGCGGCCAGCGCGGGGCCGATCAGCGGCGCGATGACCATCGATCCAACGACGACCGCCGGCGAGTCCGCGAGGAGTCCGGCGGTCGCGACGACGGCGCTGATGAGCAACATCACCACGTAGATCGAAAACGACGGCGTGAGTTCGTCGGCCTTGGTTCGGAGTACCTGTCTCGAGGTCCGCTCCCCCTTCGTGCCGCCGTGGCTGTACTGGTCCAGCAGGCCGTCGAAACTCCGTGAGATGACGGTCTCGGCGTTGATCACGACGACGCGCGCCTCGTCGTCTATGCCGGCCCGGTTCAATCGGTCGAGAAGGGGTTCGACGGCTCGCGTCGGGAGGGGAAACCGGACGACGGCCGCGTACCCTCGCCCGCTCGTTTCGTCGCCGACGACGTAGTCGATTCCCTCGTCCTCGAGGATATCAAGTACGGCCCGGCGACGACCCTCCGGAATGGCGATTTCGAGGTACCGCATGGAGACTCCGACCACGGAGAGTGACGTATAGGCCGCAGGGTCGAGAGGGACAGGACAGCCGGCGGGTAAGCGGTGGACTGGGCCGTCTCGAGCGGTGACGAAACGGGGAATTGAGATCTTCGGGGGTGTAACTCGAGATGCTCACGAGACCTGACGAGACTGGATTGAGTACACCTGTTGGTTTTCGACGTCGGCAAGGCCACGAGTGATCGATGGAGACGAAGAGGTGACGGCTCGAGCTCAGTCAACGGCCTTGTATCGCTCGAGGCGACGGCGAGCGAGACGGGGATTCGAACCACGCGAACGGCTCGCGTTGCTCGCCGTTCTCTACTTTGAATCCGCTGTGCCGTTTTCACTGCTCGCTGACGCTCGCAGGAAAACGGGCGAGACGGGATTCGAACCCGCGATCAGAAGGTTAGGAACCTCCTGCCCTCTCCGCTAGGCCACTCGCCCCGAGAAAAATGTTAGTTGGCTTCCGTTTCCGTTTGCGTTTCGGTTTCCGTCTCCTCGTCTTCAGCCGTGACGGGCTCCGTGTCGACGAACTCCTCTTCCTCGTCGTCGTAGTTCCCCGTTTCGCGCATCTCCTCGAGTTCTTTCTCGACCTTTTCCTGACCCTTCTTGAACTCCCCCATGGCCTCTCCGGTCGACCGTGCCAGTTTGGGGATCTTGTTCGCCCCAAAGAGCAAAATGGCGATGAAGAGGATGATCAGGAGTTCCGGACCCCCGGGGACGCCGGGGATGACAAGCGGTGCGATTTCGGCTACCATCTCTGTCCGCAGATTACCCGCTGGCAATTATAACCTTTTTGGACCGGCAAGTGAAGCCACAGGAAGCCACAGAAGGGGTCGAGAAGCGCTGTACGCCCAGTTCAGCGGGCACAGATGAGACATCTCCACCATTGACTCGCCCGTAGTTGGTATGACCGGTTAATTCCGTCACCTCGGCTCCAGCGACGACCGTCGGTCAGGCCGAACGATTCTCACCATCGAGACCACCCCTGTGGGAGCGACGTGATGCAGCGCCGCCGGGACGTCCGTGAGTCAGCGACGACCACGAGTCGACCCGTACACGCCGCTGGCGGAGGGCTTTTTTGCTTGCCCGACGACGGCTAGGCTATGAGCGACAGCGAACGCGTCGAGAGCCCCTCCGCCGGCCGCGTCTACGAGCCCGACGCAGACCACCACTTTCCCGACGAGAAACTGAACGCGGTACTCGAGTTCGTCGAGTCCGACGAGGAGATCCAGACCTATCTCGAGGCTCAGAACGTCAACGCGGTCGATCGAAAACGGTACAACGACCACGGGACGAAACACATCGAGATCGTTCGCCACCGGGCGCTCTGTCTCTACGACCTGCTGAAAGCGGGCGATGTCGACTTCAACGGGGCCAGACAGCAGGGCCTCGAGGAGGCCGACGAATCCGTGATCATCGCGCTGGCCGCCACGCTCCACGACGTCGGCCACATCGTCCACCGTGACCAGCACGCCTACTACTCGATCCCGCTGGCCGCCGACATTCTCGATCGGATCTTGCCGGAGTTCTACGACATCGCCGACCGCGTCCGCGTGAAGGGCGAGGTCCTGCACGCGATTCTCTGTCACCACACGGCCGAAAAGCCCCTGACGACCGAGGCTGGCGTCATCCGGGTTTCGGACGCCCTCGACATGGAACGTGGCCGCTCGCGGATCCCGTACGAACAGGGTGGCCGCGGGATCAACACGCTCTCGAGCCAGGCGATCAGCCGCGTCTCGCTTCACGAGGGCGAATCCAGCCCCGTGATGGTCGAGATTGCGATGACCAACGCCGCCGGCGTCTACCAGGTCGACAACCTGCTGAAGGCCAAGCTCAAGGGATCGGGGCTCGAGGACGATATTCGAATCGTCGCCGTGAACACGAACGAGAACCGCGAACAGCTCGTCGAACGTATCGAACTGTGAGACAACCCGCTGCGAAGCGGGGATAGACTGGCGACGTACTGATCGTCCAGGGTGCCGTTTCGAAGGAGATTGCTCGAGGCCTCGAACTACCGTCTTCGCCGACGAGCCAGCTCGGTCAGTCCTCGAGGCTCGTTGTCCTGTGCGTGGCCGGCCTCAGTCTCATTTCTGCCAGGCGATGGGTGGTGGCCTCCCCGTCCAGTATCGACGGTCGTCGAGGTGGCACGACGGCGTGTACTTACTCCGAAACCGGGAGCCTTCAGCAGACGCGATACCGACCGTCGAGGCGTTCGACGTGGCCGCGCTCCCTGAGTGTTCCGAGGATCGAGAGCGCGGCGCCTTTCTCGACGTCGAGTTCCGTACAGAGGTCGTCGACGGACGTTCCCTCCCAGACGGCGAGCGAGAGGTAGATGAGTTTCGCCTGCGCCGATTCGATATCCGGTGGCACCGCCACCGGGGACTGCTGTCGAACGTCGGTTTGCATACTACAGGCTCGAGTGTTCGACGATATTAAAACCTTGTATCGGCAATTGACGTAACTTATCGGGGCGGACTCAGAGCCCTTTTTGGTACCGCCGACCCGGTGTCCGGTATGACAGTGAAGCTCATCGCGCTGGGACTGCTGACAGGATTCCTGACCGGAGCGTTCTTCGCGCTGGTCGACGTGCCGATCCCGGCCCCGCCCGAACTCCCCGGGCTACTGGGCATCGTGGGAATCTACCTCGGCTACAAGTTCGTGGAGACGGCCGGACTCGGCACGACCGTGCTCGAAACGCTCGGATTGTAAGCGCGACAGAGTTCGAGTCCGTACTCGCACCGACGTGTGAGCGGTGGGTCCGGATGCTTTCGGACGCCTCGTCACCGACCGCGAGCGGAGCGGACGCAGTTCTAGGGAGTGATCGACGCCCGGCCCGCTACGGCGCCGCCTCAAGTCCCGACGCGATTTCGGCCGCGCGGGCACGAAGCCGTTCGGCGTCGATACCGACCGCTTCCCCGTCTCGCAACCGGACCTCCCCGTCGACCATCGTGAACGTCACGTCGTCGCCGTGGGCGGCGAACACGAGGTGCGAGAGCACGTCGTGAATCGGCGTGGCCCGCGTGCGGTCCGTCCGCAGGCCGATTACGTCCGCTTTCCACCCCTCGCGGAGTTTGCCGACGCGGTCGAATCCCGCGGCCGTCGCGCCGTTCACCGTCGCCATTTCGAAGACCGTCTCGGCGGGGAGCGCTCGTGGCTCGAGGGCCTCGACCTTCTGGAGCAGGGACGCCTGTCGCATCTCGGTGAACGGATCGAGCGTGTTGTTACATGGCGGCCCGTCGTTGCCCAGCGCGACGTTGATCCCGCGCTCGAGGTAGTCGACGATGGGCGCGATGCCGCTCGCTAGCTTCATGTTCGACGACGGGCAGTAGGTGACGTTGGTTCCCGTCTCGGCCAGCACCTCGCGTTCGGATTCGTCCGTCCAGACGCAGTGAGCCAGGACGACGTCCTCGCCGGTGAGGCCGACCTCGTCCAGCCAGTGGACGTTTCGCAAGCCGGTCCGCTCCTCGACCGCGGCGATTTCGCCCCGGTTCTCGCTCGCGTGGGTGTGGATGCGAACGCCGTCGTAACTGTCGGCCAGCCGCCTCGCCCCCCGCAGACACTCCTCGGTGCAGCTCACGGCGAATCGGGGGGTGACCGCGTACTGAATTCGGCCGTCGTCGACCCCATGGTAGCGCCTGATGAGGCGTTCGCTCTCGGCCAGCGCCTCGTCAGTGTCCTCGAGTAGACCGGACGGGGACTCGGTGTCCATCATGACCTTGCCGAGGCGCGCTCGGATGCCCATGTCGCGTGCGGCCTCGAAGGCCTCCTCGGCGTGACGGACCGAGAGGTGGTCGATGCAGGTCGTCGTCCCGCTCTCGAGTAGCTCGAGGTAGCCGAGTTCGGCGGCGACGCGCATCGCCTCCGGGTCCAGTTCGGCCTCCATGGGGAGCACGTACTCGAAGAGCCACTCCAGCAGTTCCGTGTCGTCCGCGATGCCGCGGCCGAGGCTCTGGACGGAGTGGACGTGCGCACCGACGGTCCCCGGAGCCACGACGTCACAGGTGTGACGCTCGTGGTCGGGGTACAGTTCGAGACACTCGGTTCGAGGGCCGACGGCGACGATTCGGTCGCCCTCGACGACGACGGCTCCGTCCTGGATGACCGTCTCGGCGTCGACGACGACCGTTCCCGCGATCAACATACCGACACCGGGTAGCGTCGCCGGCGCCTTAGCTATGGCGTTCTCTCTCGAGGAGCGGCGATAGCGCCTGGGGTGGGCAAAGGTCACGTCGGCGAGGAGTACGCGAATTGCGACGAAAGGTGACTCGTCTCGAGGGACTCTCGAATCATTCGACCCGAAACATTGGTACAGTCGGAAAAGCCCGACTGCTCGAAGAATTTCTGTGCCCCAAGTATCGTTGAATTTCTCGAATGGTGATAGGATTTAGCGACTGTGCTGAATACAGAGCGCGATTGGGACACAGACTGCAGATTTCTATTTAGAGGTGCTGGTCATTCAGTCCAGACAAAGTACTGTGACAGGTAACTAACATTCACCCATATTGGTGACTTTTGTAACGATTCCTAATAGAGTAGGGTCTCGACTTTTAGATACAGAGCACCATCAACGAATCAACATGAATACGCAGGATGTCCACGAGATCCTGGCTAATGTTGATCGGCGGCACATCCTCAACGAACTTTTCAAAAACGACGGAATTACCACAATTTCTGATCTCGCTAGACGACTAGCCGACCACTCGGAGACTCGCGTAGAAACCAACAAGGCGCTCGAAAACGCAAAGATCAGGTTAGTACATAACCACCTACCACGGCTGGAAGATTACGGAATAATCGAGTACGATAGTAGAAATGGAGATGTAGTACTTACCGCCTCTGAGGCGAGAAAGTCTCTACTTGAAAGTGCTGAGGAGATAGAAGCCATGGCTCCTGAAACAGCGGAACCTTTCTGACCGATATTTCAGTGGCGGATAATCCCTTCCTGAGGGAGGGAAATAAACACAGTCGCCATGTTCTGTCCACCCTCTATATTACACAGCGCGAACCTTGTAATCCATATCGTGCTGAAACCGTCAGTAATGACACCAGTTTCGTTTTCAGTCCCCTGTCAGTTCATCCATACACTTGGTGCAAACTTTCAGATCACCCTCCCCGGCAAAATCTTCTTCGCCGTGATCGATTGAGTCGATTAGTTCTTTCGTGATAACATCTGGCGAGATGTTTTGAAGATCATGCACATTACGGCCGCATCGAGCACATTTGGCCATGGGATAAATTAACAAGGTCACAGCCTATTATTGTTGGCCACGAATCCTACCGTTAACGCTGTACCCTATCGTTACCGGTCTGCTGAACTCATTCTCTGTATGCAGCAGACAACTCTTGTTATCTACTGAGGATTACAACAAAACGTACTAATCGCGTTTCAGATACCTCATAATCGGGTTCTCTGTCCGGAAGAGTGGGTATGGTCTCTGTTTCGAGGGCCGATTATGAAGATAGTCTAGGAACGGTTGCACGATGAGGATCTTCCTCGAGAGCATGAGTTGTGTCCCAATCGTCGAGTAGGAGGCTTCTCGAGGGGATTAGGATACTTTCGTGTGTGTCTCGATGATTTCCGAGACTGATGGGCGAGCGAGGTCCGTTTCGTAATCGGTACTCGCTGCGTAGATGCAAGTCTCGAGGCGTCAAACGTGCATAACCGGTTCGGGACACACTCTATGGTGCGTTTCCCTTCTCGAAAAGTGTCTCAACCTGTTCGGAATTTCGAGCGTCGTCTAGTACCCCAAAACCGATAGCAGGAAACCGATTATGAACTTTCGAGTCGTGTACTGGTCGGCCACACGTTCGACTCGAGTGGGTGAGTGAGATCCCTGTAGAGAAGGCTCTAAACCAGCGAATCCAATTTCGTGAGATTGGGGTGAGGCTCTCTTCGTAGCATTTCTCTTCCTGGTTACCGCCAACCCGGAAAACGCAAGACGGAAACCGATTATGAACTTTTGAGAGCGTAATTTCCCCCTCTTTTCGGGCTATTCTCTATGTCCTGCTCACGCCTGGGTCCATCCTAGACGCCATCTCGAGCGATAATCGCCCTACTACATGATCACTTCCTAGATTCGTCTATAGACCACCTCTACACACATCTTCCGGACAGCTGTCGTGGTTATGACCATCGCGTGTTCTGGCCCATGCGATCATAGAAGCGCTCATGCCTCTGTGAATTCCTCCATTCGCACCTGGCCGACAGCGACCCGAATCCCGCCGACGCACTGGCGACGGTGGGAGCCGATATCGCGGCCCTCGGACCGTGATAGAAGTGCTACGTCATCTACCAGTCGAATCTCCGGCTTCGGTCAACAACCCCGACCTCAAGGGTCGGGGTATCTGCCTCAACCGCTGATGAACTCCGCAGAAGTTCGTACAAACCACGCGCTGCTTACCGCTATTCGACGGACAGATCTTCTCAAATACTGAGGAGTTCAGCAAGGTCGTCCCGCACTGTTCACGCCGGCAAGGGCGCCGTGTGTCGTCGAGACGGCCTATACGACTACCGACCCGAACCCGCAGCCGTGATTACTCGAGGTCGAAGCGATCGAGATGCATCACTTTGCCCCAGGTATCGACGAAGTCGTGCACGAACTTCTCCTCGGCGTCGTCGGACCCGTAGACGTCCGCGATGGCTCGAAGCCGGGAGTTCGAGCCGAAGACCAGGTCCACGCGGGTCCCCGCCCACTCGACGTCGCCCGTCTCGCGGTCGCGCAACTCGTAGATGTCGTGGCCCTCCGAGGGTGCTTCCCACTCCAGGACGTCCTGGGAGTCCGCGTCCGAGACGGCTTCCCACTCGTAGTCCATGGAGAGGACGGTGTCGAAGAAGTCGTTGGTCAACGTCTCCGGCCGGTCGGTAAAGACGCCGAGGTCGGAGTCCCGGTAGTTCGCGCCCAGCGCGCGCATGCCGCCGACCAGCACCGTCATCTCGGGCGGCGTCAGGTCCAGGAGGTCGGCCTTGTCGACCAGCAACTCCTCCGCCGAACGGTCGTGACCGTCGCCGAGGTAGTTGCGGAACCCGTCGGCTTCCGGCTCGAGCGCCTCGAAAGACTCGACGTCGGTCTGTTCCTGCGTGGCGTCGGTACGGCCCGGTTCGAACGGCACGTCCACGTCGTAGCCGGCCTTGGCCGCGGCCTGCTCGACGGCCGCGTTGCCGCCCAGCACGATCAGGTCGGCCAGCGAGACGCGCACGTCGTCGGATCGCGAGCCGTTGAACTCCTCGCGAATTTCCTCGAGGGTCGAGAGCACCGTCTCCAGCTCCTCGGGCTCGTTGACCTCCCAGCTCCGCTGGGGCTCGAGACGGATGCGAGCGCCGTTGACGCCACCGCGCTTGTCGCTGTCGCGGTACGTCGACGCCGCTGCCCAGGCGGTCTTGGCAAGCTGGGAAACCGAGAGGTCCGATGCGAGGATCGTCTCCTTGAGATCGTCGACCGCTGCCTCGCCGATCAGGTCGTGGTCCACGTCAGGGACGGGGTCCTGCCACAGCATCTCCTCGTCGGGAACCTCCGGGCCGAGGAACCGCACCGGCGGTCCCATGTCGCGGTGGATCAGCTTGTACCACGCCTTCGCGAAGGCGTCCTGGAACTCGTCGGGGTTCTCCCGGAAGCGCTCGAGGATCTCCCGGTAGTCGGGGTCGCGCTTCAGGGCGACGTCCGTCGTCAGCATCATCACGTCCTCCCTCTCGGAGGGCTCCTCGGCACCGGGTGCGGCGCCGTCGAGTTCGCCGTTCTGCGTGGTCCACTGCCAGGCGCCGCCGGGGCCCTTCTGGGGCCACCACGTGTACTCGAGCAGGTTGTCGATGTAGCCCATGTCCCACTGGGTCGGCGTGGCGTTCCACGGTCCCTCGATGCCGCTGGTGATCGTGTCGGCGCCTTTGCCGGAGCCGTGGCTGCTCTCCCAGCCCAGCCCCTGCTGGTCGATGGGAGCCGCCTCGGGCTCGGGGCCGACGTGTTCGTTGGGGTCGTCGGCGCCGTGGACCTTCCCGAAGGTGTGCCCGCCGGCGATGAGCGCGGCCGTCTCCTCGTCGTTCATCGCCATTCGGCCGAACGACTCTCGAATCCGTTCCGCCGACCGCTCCGGATCCGGTTCGCCGTCCGGACCCTCCGGGTTCACGTAGATGAGCCCCATCACGGTGGCGGCGAGAGGCTCTGCGAGTTCGTCGTCGCCGCTGAAGCGCTCGGAGGCTTCCCACTCGGTCTCGGGGCCCCAGTCGACGGCCTCGTCGGGTTCGTAGGCGTCCTCGCGCCCGCCGGCGAAGCCGAACGTCTCGAAGCCCATCGACTCGAGGGCGACGTTCCCGGCCAGGACGATCAGGTCGGCCCACGAGAGCTTCTCGCCGTACTTCTGCTTGACCGGCCAGAGTAGTCGGCGGGCCTTGTCGAGGTTCGCGTTGTCGGGCCAGCTGTTGAGGGGTGCAAAGCGCTGGGTGCCGCCCGAGGCGCCGCCGCGACCGTCGCTGGTGCGGTACGTGCCGGCGCTGTGCCAGGCCATCCGGATGAAGAGCGGACCGTAGTGGCCGTAGTCGGCCGGCCACCAGTCCTCCGACGTCGTCATCACGTCCTCGAGGTCCGCCTTCACGGCCTCGAGGTCGAGTTCCTGGAACGCCTCGGCGTAGTCGAACTCCTCGCCCATCGGACCGACGTCGCGGGCGTTCTGGTCGAGAATCTTCAGGTTCAACTGGTTCGGCCACCAGTCTTGGTTGGACCTCGTCATCACCCGGTAATTGCTACTTTCGCCTAATAAGATTGTCTAAACCGATAAGGAACTCTTGGCTGCAGCCAAAGCAATATTCCGAATTTGCAAATCCGCCCGTCGGCGATGGATCCGCGCTGTGCGTCCACTACGGCCATCGAGACACGTTAGTAATCTCGGTTTACCAGGCCCGGTCGCGTCCTGGCTGACCCCGTAAGGAAGAATTGTGTCCAACCCGCGCCAAGAAGCCGGCAACGTCGAACGAGACGGGAGCCCTTTTGATAGTTCCCCGAGGAGAATCACCGACGTGGTGTCTCCGGGAGCCGACGATAACGACGACGTGCTCGAGCCCGACTCGTTGACGAGCGGCGGCGAAGCGGACTCGCTCGAGGCTGGGCCCGGTTCCCGTTCCGGCGACGCCGAGGTGGAGGTCGAGGCACGAAAAGGAATCGACATGACGACCGGGTCGATTCCGCCGAAACTCGCGCAACTGGCCTGGCCGCTGGTCCTCGGCAACCTCCTGCAAACCGTCTACAATCTCGCGGACATGTTCTGGGTCGGGCGCGTCAGTTCGGAAGCGGTCGCGGCCGTCTCGCTGATGTTTCCGCTGTCGTGGATGTTCGTCTCGACGGCGATGGGGTTGACGGCGGCGACCATCGCCCTCGTCTCCCAGCACGTCGGCGCCGGCGACCAGCGCGCGGCCGACCGGGTCGTCGGCCAGACCATCCTCCTCGCCGTGGTCGTCTCTGGTGCCCTGGCGACGCTTGGCCTGACGTTCCGGCGACCGTTGCTCCAGCTCATCGGCGCGCGCGACCAGGTGTTCGTCGAGGCGCTGGCGTACATCGAGGTGATCTTCCTCGCCCTGCCGCTGACGTTCCTATTCTTTGCGTTCCGGTCGTCCCTGCAGGGCGCCGGCGACACGAAGACGGCGATGTGGCTGGTCCTGACATCGGCCGGGCTGAACGTCGTCCTGGACCCGTTTCTCATCCTGGGTTGGGGGCCGTTCCCTGAATGGGGGACGCGGGGGGCGGCCATCGCGACCTTCCTCTCGCGTGCCGTCGCCGGGATCGCCGGAATCGTCATCCTCCTCGACGGTCGCTACGGAGTTCGACTCCGGCTTCGAGACCTCACCCCGAACCTGACGATCCAGTACCGATTGATCGACGTCGGCTACCCGGCCACGTTCGACGGCTGGGCGCGAAGCTTCGCGTCGGTCGCGATGGCCGCGTTCGTCGCCCGCTTCGGCGCGACGCCGACCGCCGCCTACGGAATCGTCGTCCGGCTCATGTCCGTGACGTGGTCCGTCGCGGGCGCCGTCGGCGACGCGACCGCGACCGGCGTCGGCCAGAACCTCGGCGCGCGAACGCCCGACCGGGCGGCGACAGTGGCGAAGACGGCGACGGCGGGGACGATCGGATTCATCTTCGCGATCGCTGCCGTCGTCTTCGCGTTCCCCGCCCAGGCGATGGCCATCTTCGTCGACGATCCCGACGTGATCGCCGAGGGGATCGTCTTCATCCGTATCAACGCCCCCTTCTGGGCGATCTTCGCCGGCGTGATGGTCATCCAGGGTGCGTTCCGCGGCGCAGGGAACACCCGCGAGGCGATGGCGCTCTCGATGCTCTCGCGCTGGATCTTTCGCGTTCCCGTCGCGCTCGTGCTCGCGTTCGCCTGGACGGTGACGGTCCCCGGCCTCGGCATCACAATCTCGGGACTCGAGTGGGGCGTCGACGGCATTTGGTGGGCGTTCTCCGTCGGCATGGCCGCCACGTTCGTCGTCGCCGTGGTCTGGTTCCGACTCGGCACGTGGCGCGAGGCGGTCATCGAGGACGACGCAGGCGGGCCTCGAGCGTCGGCGAGCGGAGCGGACGCGACGGACGTGGACCGGGAGTCCGACGCGCCGACCGAGTAGGGTTTCGACAGTCGTCCTCCGTCTGGAATCGCGTTCGCCGCGCCGGCGACGCTCGAGCGCAGAACGCGTGCAAGCAAACCCGTTATCGACGGTGCCGTGGTGCGTCCGCCTATAGATATGGCTCTCGACGTTCGCCGAAGGATATCGACGGGAAAGGACGTCGTCGCGGGCATCCAGCAGAAGAACGTGACGTTCATGGCGGCGAGCATCGCCTACCAGGCGTTCATTTCGCTGATCCCGCTGCTGGTCCTCGTGTTCTTCCTCGTCTCGATCGCCGGTGACGAACAGCTCGCCGAACAGGTCGCCGCGACGACCGAAGGCGTCCTCCCGGAGAGTGGCCAGATGCTGCTCGAAGAGGCGATCGCCGGCTCCGTAGAGAGTGCAGGCGCGTCGATCATCGGCCTCGTGACGCTGGTGTGGGGGTCGCTGAAGATCTTCCGCGGCCTCGACACCGCGTTCTCGGAGATCTACGAGTCGGCCGCGGAGAACAGTTTTTTCGAGCAACTTCGCGACGCGTTCGTCGTCTTCGCCGCGATCGGGCTCGCGCTGCTCGCCGCCGCGGTCGCTACGGCGGTCTTCGCGTACCTCCCCGACAGTCCGCTGCTCGGGATCGCAAACCCGCTCATGCTCGTCGTCGGGTTCACGCTCGCCTTCCTTCCGATGTACTACTTCTTCCCCGACGTCGACGTCGGCGTCCGCGAGATTCTCCCGGGGGTCGTCGTCGCCGCCGTCGGCTGGGCGGCGCTCCAGGCGCTGTTCCAGGTGTACGTCGCTCTCTCGGGTAGCACCGACTCCGCTGGGGCGATCGGTGCCATCCTCCTGCTGTTGACCTGGCTGTACTTCGGTGGCCTGGTGTTGCTCGTCGGTGCGGTCGTCAATGCTACGACGGCGGGGCGGCTCACCCTCGAGGACGAAGACGACCTCGATCGGGCACCCTCCAGGCAGGTCACCCGCGAGCGGGAACTCGAGCAACTCGAACGGCAGCGAAACCGACTCGCGCGTGAGCGCGATCAGCTTCGATCGACCCTGCGCGCCCAGCGGTCACGCCGGAGTGACCTCGAGACCCGCGTCGATCGGCTCGCGTCGGACGTCGACCGACTCGAGCGCGAGAACGAAGAACTTCGGCGTGAACTCGAGCGCCGGGAGGAGCCGCCCTGGCGACAGGTGCTGGGGGCGGCGCTGAGACGGGTCAAGACGTTGAAGGTAGGTACCGTCCGTCGATCACGCGACTCCTGAGTCCCCCCTGGGGACGCTGCCGTTGGGATCGGTCTGATCGTGGAAACGGTGGTCGTGGACGAGGTGGTCGCGGCAGAGATGATGCAGTAGCGATGATCGTGGGCGGGGGACCGCGATCGGACGACCTCGGACGGAAGGTCACAGTCGGATGGTGATCGAACTCCGCATCGGCGACCGCGACCTCGGTACGCTCGAGGCGGAACTGGGTCCTCGAGGTCGGGAAGGCCGCCCCAGGTCGGGCTGCTGTCGCCAACTGGTCCTCGAACCGCACCGAGACGGCCGCCTGCCCTTCCCCGGGTCGCACGCGCTCGCAATGGCGAGCGCGTGCTTCCGGCCACTGTGCGCTTCCGGACAGCGCGCGTTTTCGGCCACTGTGTGCTTCCGGCCAGCACGCGTTTCTGACCGTCGTGACCTGTCGAAGATCTCTCGAGCAAGATCTATACTATAGAAAATGTAGTGTTACTCGTTACAAGCGATTTCGAGAGCAACACCGCTCGAGGCTGTCACTCCCGCTCGAGCGTGACTACCAGCGCGTCGTCGTCGCGTTCGAAGTCGGTGTCGAACGGGTCGGAGCGCTCGCGCATGGTGTCTCGCGTCCAGTCGGCCGCGTCGTCGTTTGCGTGGTGGACCCGGCAGTCGTCGATCTCGATGGGGACCAGTCGGACCGCCTCGAGCGTGCCCGCCTCGAGGACGAGTTCGAAGCAGTAGCTGCGGTCGTTTCGCAGTTCCTCCTTGATCACGTAGTCGTCGACGAAATCGCCCGTGTCGTGAAGGATGACGCCGCCGTTGTAGGTCTCGACGCCCTGGAAGACGTGGGCGCTGTGGCCGTGGACGACGTCGGCGCCCGAATCGATCAGGTAGCGAGCGAACTTTCGATACCTCGTTTCGGGGTACTCGACCCAGTTCGGCCCCCAGTGAACCGAGACGACGACGAGATCGGGGCCGGGGTCGAACGTCCTCACCTGCGAGAGCGCCTCCCGCAGCCGAACCCGGGTCCGGGCTTCCGTCGGATCGCACTCGAGGTAGGCCGTTCCGGGTCGGTCGTCGGTGACGCCGTAGGACTGGAAGTGGTCGGCGATCGAAACGATTGCAAGGTCGGCCCCGTCGACCGAAACGTGCGTCGGCGCGTAGGCATCGTCAGGCGCCTCGCCCGCGCCGGCGTGGGCGATTCCCTCCTCGTCCAGCGCCTCGAGCGTGTCGAGCAGCGCCGTCGGGCCGTAATCCAGCAGGTGGTTGTTCGCGAGCGAGAGCGCGTCGAATCCGGCCCGCGAGAGCGCCGGCGCCGCCCACGACGGGTCTGCCCGGAAGTAGAACGCTCGGTCGGGGAACCGCTCGCCGCGAGTCGAGAGACAGCACTCGAGGTTCCCGACCAGGCCGTCGAGCGACTCGAGGTACGGGAGGACGGCTTCCCAGGGGTCGGACGGATCACCGTCGACGTGCTCGGCCTCGACGCTTCGTGCCAGCATGACGTCGCCGACGAAGCCAATGCGGGTTCGCTCCTGGTCCGCCTTCTCCTCGCGACGCGACCCATTCTCGTTCGCACCCCGTGCCTCATTCTGATCCGAACGGTCGCGGTCGAGAACCGACGCACATCCCGAGAGCACGACTGCGCCGCCGGTCGCGAGAACTGACCGTCGGCGCGTCACCCGTCGCTCAGTCATTGCTCGACCTACCGAGCAAACTGACAAAAACCTTCAGCCTCGAGCAGGGGTTGCGTGCAGTGTGAACGCTCGTTCATAATATTGAAGGCGGGTCGGTTGGAACGTTGCCCTGTATGGGTTCCCCGATTTCTCGAGTGATCGAACGGTTCGGGACGGGAGTCGGGACCGGATCGCTGGTCCTCGCCGGCCTCTACCAGGGGGCGGACATCCAGACGGTCACCGTCGAGTTACTGTTAGTGACCGTTCAGGTCGTCTACCTCGAAGCCCTGCCTGCCGTCGCCCTCTTCACGGCGTTTCTCGTCGCGACGGGCACGCTGCTAGTTCGTGAAGTGTGGGCCTCACGCGACGACGACCCGCGAATCACCGACGGGCCGCCACTCGAGGCCATCGTGCCCGTCTACGGCGACGCGGAGACGCTCTCGATCAGCGTCGAGAGCCTGGTCGAGAGCGAGTACGAGGACCTGACCGTGACGGTCGTCGTCGAGCCGAACGACGAGCCCACCGGGTCAGTGGCCCGCCGACTGGCCACCCGCCACGACCGCGTTCGGTGTCGCGTCAACGGCCGTCCAGGCTCGAAGGCAGGCGCGATCAACTGGGCGGTCGCCGAGAGCGACGCCGACCACTTCGCCGTATTCGACGCCGACGAGTGGGTCGACCCGGCGTTTCTATCACGGGCAATGGCCGAACTGGCCGGCGACGGTGACGGCGACAGCGACGCAGACGTCTTCCAGGGCCGTCGCGTCCCGCGAGCGACCGGCCCTGTCGAGACGCTGGCCTACTGCGAGCGCGTCCTCTTTCACTCGAGCTACAAGCTCGTCGAACTGTTCGGCTTCGCGAACTGCCGAAGTTCTTCGACCGTCTTCACCCGCGAGGCGTTTGACCGGGTCGACGGCTTCGACGACGTGCTCACCGAGGACCTGGCATTCGCCCACGATTGCTACTGTGCGGGTTGTTCGGTCACCCAGGCACGCCAATGGACGAACACGATGGAGGCGCCCCACACCCTCCGGGACCTGTGGGGCCAGCGCAAGCGCTGGCGCGTCGGCCAGGTCGAGGTGCTCCACCGAACGCTCCGCGAGGCCTTCGAGGAAGGGATCGATCGGCGCGGCCTGGTCTCGGTCGGCCGCCTGTCGTCCGCCCTGTTGGGCACCCTCGCCGTCCTCTTGCTGGCCGGCAAAATCGCCCTCTTACTCATGCTCGACACCGAATCGGCCCTGCTCGTGCCTGTGGCTTGCCTCCTGACGCTGATCGGCGGGGTCGCGCTCAGGGACGTCCGGGACGGGCGCATCGACGGACTCCACTGGAGTGCCTGTTTCGTCATCTTCGTCGTGCCCGCCTTCGGTGTCCTGACGCTCAAGGCCGCTCTCGAGTACACGATCAGCTGGAACGGCGAGTGGTACCGGGTGACGAAAACGGGAGCGTAGGCGGCTGCGGTCGGCCAGGGTGGTGACGACCAATCACTCGTAGTACGTCGGCGCAGCCAGCTCGACCGTCTCGGTCGCCAGCGTCTCGAACGTCGCCTCGCTCGCGACCAGGTCGACGTCGATTCCTGCCGCGGCTGCGGTCTCGCGCGTCGGCTCGCCGATGACGCCGACCGTGGCATTCGAGAGTCCTTCGAGCGCCGCGTCCCGAATACCCCGCTCGTCAGCGGCCTCAAGCCAGTTGGTGACCGTCAGCGAGGAGGTGAAACAGGCCACGTCGAGGTCCCCCGCGGCGGCGAGTTCCGTGGAGTCGCCGCTCCCTTCGGGCCGGACGAGTCGGTAGAGGACGGTCTCGTGGACGTAAGCTCCGGCGGCCTCGAGCCCCTCGAGCAGGACCGGACTCCCGTGATCGCTCCTGGCAACCTCGACGCGAGCGCCGTCAACGCGGTCCTCGAGGGCCGCCACGAGGCCGCTCGAGGTGTACTTCGCGGGGACGATTTCGGGGTCGTAGCCCTGTTCGCGGAGGGCGTCGGCGGTCTTCGGACCGACCGCGCAGAGGGTAGCCTCGCCGGGGTTCCAGCGGTCCGTTCGCGCGCCACCGTCGTCGACACCGTCCGAGTCGGTAGCCGGGTAGGAGCCAGCGACGAGTTCGGCCCCCGTCTTGCTCGTCAGAATCGCGTAGTCAGCGTCGTCGCGCGGGCTCGTGCCGGTCGGTTCGACGGCCAGCATCGGGTCGGGAACGGGCGTCGTGCCGAGGGACTCGAGCAACTCGACGGCGTCTTCGAGGCGGTCGTCGTCGGGACGGAAGACGGCGACGGTGAGGTCGCGCACGGTTCAGTTCCCCCCGTCCTCGATCCGGTCGCCACCCTGCTCGTTCGCCAGGAACTCGAGCACCCGCTCGCGCGTACCTGCCACGTCGCCAATGACTGTCACCGCCGGCGGTTCGATTTCGGCGTCGTCGCGAACGTCGATGATGGTCTCGAGGGTTCCCGTCGCGACCTGCTGACCGGGCCAGGTGCCGCGCTCGACGAGGGCGACGGGCGTCTCGGGCGCCATACCGGCCTCGAGCAGGGCCGCGGTGTAGTCGGGGAGCCGGCCGACGCCCATCAGGACGACGATGGTCCCGCCCGTGGCGGCCAGTGCCTCCCAGTCGACGGCCGACTCGGGCTTCGTAGGGTCCTCGTGGCCCGTGACGAACGACACCGAAGAGGCGTGGTCGCGGTGGGTGACCGGGATGCCGGCCACAGCGGGCGCGGCGACCGCCGAGGTGACCGCGGGGACGACCTCGAACGGAATTCCGTGCTCGGCGAGGTACTCGGCTTCCTCGCCGCCTCGTCCAAAGACGAACGGGTCGCCACCCTTGAGGCGGGCGACGTCCGTACCCTCCCGGGCCAGCGCGACCAGCCGTTCGTTGATCTCCGTCTGGGACGTGCGTTCGCCGCCAGCGCGCTTGCCGACGTCCTCGGCGTCGTCGGGAAGCGACTCGAGGATCTCGGGGCCCGGCAACTTGTCGTGGAGGACGACGTCGCAGGTCTCGAGCAGCCGTTTCGCTTTCACGGTGAGCAGGTCGGGGTCGCCCGGTCCGCTGCCGATGAGGTAGACGGTGCCGACGTCGGCTTCGGCCTCGACCTCAGTCATCGCGGCCCTCTTCGGCCTGGACGTCCGCTGCGCCCGCTTCGTTTGCTCCGTCTTCTGTGTCTCGAGCGGCCTCGATCAACTCGGCGGCGCCCCGTTCGGCCAGGTCACGGGCGAACTGTCGGGCGGCCTCGGCGTGGCGTTCGACCGGTAGGTCACGACTGCCGACTACCGACTCCTGGCCGTCCTCGTCGAACACCTGCACGTTCGCGTGGACGTACTCCCCCTGGAGGACGGCGTAGATGCCCACCGGGGCGATACACCCGCCGCCGAGTTCCGCGAGGATCGATCGCTCGACGGTCGTCTCGACGCGAGTCCGGGGATGGTCGAGAACCTCGTTGAGTTCGCGGGCGGTCTCGCCGTCGACGGCCGTCACCGCGAGCGCCCCCTGGCCGGGTGCGGGGACGAACGTCTGGGGGGAGAGTCGCTGGTACTCGACGTACTCGTTCAGTCCGCTGCGCTCGAGGCCGGCCTCGGCGAGGACGAGCGCGTCGTACGCGACGTCGACCTCGCGCTCGAGGGCGCGTTGCTCGAGGTCGCTCAGGGTCGCGTGCCAGTCGTCGACGGTGACGATCTCGTCGTCCTCGTCTCCGTTCTCGGCGTCGTCGTCAGAGTCGTCGTACGACGGCTTGTACCCCCCGCCGTCGCTACCCGCGTTCCCCTTCCGTTCGCTGTCCGCCTCGCGTCGCTCCTCGCGCTCGGCCTGGAGCGCGGGCGCCAGCACTTTCTCGAGACGGGTGTCGACGTTGCCGCGGATCGGTTCGACCTCGAGATCCGGGCGCTCCGAGAGGAGCTGGGCCCGTCGGCGCAAGCTCGACGTTCCCACAACAGCACCATGGGGGAGGTCCTCGAGGCTCGTTCCGTCGGGAGTCACTAGCACGTCGCCAGGGCGGGCGCGTTCCGGCACCGCCGCGGTGACGAGGTCGCTGGGCTGTTCGGTCGGCATGTCCTTCATCGAGTGGACCGCGCCGTCGGCGCTCCCCTCCAGGACGCGCTCGTCGAGTTCGCGGACGAACGCGCCGGTTTTCCCTAGCCGGTGGATCAACTCGTCTCGTAGCTGGTCGCCCGTGGTTTCGACGGTCTCGAACGCGACGTCGTAGCGGCGGTTCTCGAGGGCCTCGCCCACGAGGTCCGCCTGACGCCGGGCGAGGGTGGACCCTCGCGTCGCCAGTGTGACCGTCCCCTTGGTTCGCATATCCATGAGTCCGAGCCTCGAGTATGAAAAGCGCACGCTCTCGAGTCGGTGACGCAGAAAGGAATGCACTTAAACGAGGAGGTGGTAGGAGTGGGCGAGCGCGGTTGGTCCAGTGGCAGGACATTAGCTTCCCAAGCTAATAGCCCGGGTTCAATTCCCGGACCGCGCATCCTGCGGCGAACAAACCCGTGAGCCGCAGGTGTGCTCACGGAATTGAACTACGCGAGACCGAACGGAGTGAGGTCTCGCCATCGAGTTCAATTCCCGGACCGCGCATTCTAGATTCCGGCACGACTAGACAGATATCGCTCCGCCGGAGAAAACCACGTCCTCGAAACCGCTCGAGCCACCATGGAAACCCCATACTGTGTATTCTGTGCCATCAGACATAGAACGGATACCTGGCCCAGGACACCCGAAACGCTGTCGAACCGGCTCGAGAACGACACATCGAAAACAGCGCATCCCGTCTACCGATTTAAATCGAACGCCCGTCCACTTTTCCCGCTCGAGGCGAGCCTATTAGTCGCTCTCGAGCAAACACACGCGCGATGATCGATCTTCGATTCTCGGAGGCGGAACTCGAGGCGCGACGCGAACATATGGTGCAGTTCGTCCGCGACCAGGTCGAGGCCGCGGGCGTCGGCGGCGTCGTCCTCGGCCTCTCTGGCGGGATCGACAGCACGACCGTCGCCTACCTCGCCGTCGAGGCCCTCGGCGCCGAACGCGTTCACGGCCTCGTCCTCCCTGCTCGCGTCAGCAGCGAGGACAACATGAGCGACGCCGAGCGGGTAGCGCGGGACCTCGAGATGAGTTACGACGTGATCGAGGTCGAACCCGTCGTCGAGGCGCTGCTCGCGGCCTACCCCGAAGCCGAGGGCGACCACCTGGCGGTCGGCAACGCCCGCGCTCGCGTCCGGGCGGTGTTCAACTACCTGGTGGCGAACCACGACGGGCGACTGGTGCTGGGGACTGGCAACCGCAGCGAGGCCGCCGTGGGCTACTTCACGAAGTACGGCGACGGCGCGGTCGACTGTCACCCGATCGGCAACCTGTACAAACAGCAGGTTCGCCAGCTGGCCCGCGCCCTGGGCGCTCCGGAGGACCTGGTGACGAAGACGCCGACGGCCGAGCTCTGGGCCGACCAGACCGACGAGGACGAACTCGGTATCGACTACGACACCCTCGACGCGATACTCGTGAGCCACGTCGATGGGCCGCTCTCGGTCGCGGCGACGGCTCGGCGCCTCGAGGTCAATCCCGAAACGGTCGAGATGGTCCGCGGGTTGTACGAGGCCAGCGCGCACAAACGCCGAGCCCCTCCCGCGCCGGAACCGCTCGAGTGATCGGGGTTCGCTGGCCACGCTAGCGTGTCGTATTCAATCTCGAGTCGCGGGCGGTCCGCTACACGAGATGCGAGCGATCGGCGACTCGACAACGAAAACGGTTCTCGTCATCGATCGTGACGGTCACTGGACACGTACTATCTCCCCCCTTGTGAGTTAGTGGCACCTGCAGGCCGCACTGGTTTGCAGAAATCCGTGGTTCGCATAAATGGTATGCTCGAACTGGCACTGCTGTTCTTCGTGATAGCACTGATCGCCGCCGCCCTCGGGGCAGGTGGTGTAGCAGGCCTGAGCATGACCATCGCCAAGTGGCTGGTCCTGATCTTCCTGGTACTGGCCGTGGCGTCGCTGTTACTGTAGCCCGGGGGCGGTCCCGGGCCGGGGGTCGACCGCCAGCGGGGTGGTCGGTGCCCTTCGGCGCAGTACGCACCAATCGCCAGCGACTGCTGTTCTCCGTCGAGATAGAGTGCTCGTGAGCGTCGGCGCTCTCGAGCGATATCGGGCAAGGGTACCGACCTGTAGTCGCCAACTCGAGAGCGAAATCGAGCCCCTCAGACGGCGACGACCGCGTTGACGACGTAGGTGGTGATCGCGGCGACGATGGCACCCAGCCAGGACATGAACACGAAGTGGACGAGCCCGCTGAGGATGTGTCCCCGGTCGGTGAGCCGGATCATGATGGCAGAGAGCGCGGCGTTGATGAAGATCGTCGTGATCAACAGGTACTCCATCACGACGAGGTTGTACTGGCTGGTGTTGAGCAGGTCGCCGACCAGTTCCTGATCGAGGTCCATTTCGGCGGTGATGTCCATCATGATCTCGACGACCTCGAGGCCGATGAAGAACGCGAAGACGCTCGAGGCGGTGATCCCGTAGAGGACGCCGATGAGCGTGGTCGTCGCCTGCTGGCGCTTCTCGCGCACCTTCAGCACCTGGTTCTGGTTCTTGCTGATGACCTGGCCGAGCACCTTCGGGTCGCCGCCCATCTGCCGGCCGACAACGTACATGTCGCCGAACTTCTGGATCAGGTACGACCCCGTCTCTGCGGCGAACAGTCGCCACGATCGGACGTCGTCGATCCGCATGTTCAGCCGCTTGTAGAGCGCGTCGACGTTCTTCGTGAGCGAGCCGAAGTCCTTGTGGCGCAGGCTCTCGAGGACGCTCCCGGTCGAGGTCTGTTTGACGCTCTCGACCGCCCCGAGGGCACGGATGAAACTCGGAAACTCGCTGTCGCGATTCTTGACCTTCTTCTCTTCCTGGCGCATGCGCCACCCGGGGAGGAACAGCGGGGTGACCGGAATCGCCGCCATGATCGGGAGTGGAACCCGATCCGGCGCGAGCGGCGTGAATCCGAGAACGACGGCGATGACGAGGACAGCGAGCAGGAGGCTCGCGCCGACGCCGATGACGAGCGCCCGTGGAATCCGGACGAGCGGCCCCTCGCCGTCGGTCTCCTCGATGTACCAGAGCGGGTCGTACGGGGAGATGGTGTGGACGGCGTAGACGAAGCCGGCCTGGACGAAGCCGAACATGACGATCGTCCCGGCGATGAGCAGGGTCGGACTCGTCCCGATCAGGATCGGGAGGATGATGGCGAACACGAGGACGAACGCCACCGAGAGCATCATCGACAGGTACAGCTCTTTCATCACGTCGAGTTTGGTCAGGTCGCCCTCGTACCGGGTGACGAACTGCTGGATGATCGTGTCCTGTTCGTCCATCAGGAAGTCGCTGATCTCCTGGCCGCCGCCGACGGTGTACGCCAGGCGCTCGAGGAAGTCCGAAAGCAGGGGACTCTGGGTCTGTTTCGCCCGGATTCGGCAGGCGTCGTCGAGACTCAGGTTCCAGGTGTCGACCAGCGCGACGAGGTGGCCCATCTCCTCGGCGATGGCCTGGTACTCGTCTTCCTCCGCGAGGATGCGGAACACCTCGACGCGGTTGACGTTGGTCGTCGAGAGGACGGTGATGTGCGTCAGGAAGAGGTGAAAGCGCTGGCGGACCTCCTTGCGCCTGCGATCCTGGGCAATCTTCGGGTAGACGACGGCGACGACGACGGCGAACAGCCCGAAGACGACGGCGGGAACCGTCACCGTGAGCGAGAAGCCGAGCACGAACGGCACGACGATCGATGCGACGAAGATGGCAAACGCCGGGAGAACGACGAGCAGGAGGTACCGCTCGACGGACATCTCCATGGTCTCGTAGGCCGCGTTGATCGAGGCCAGTGCCGAGCGAGTGGAGAAGTCGGGTTGCTGGGTCTGGGTGTCGGTCGCCATGATTTCGGTGATCGTTACGCGAACTGCTCGAGGCCGCGAACCTGGATCGGGAGCCCCTGGACGCCGTCGCGCTGGAAGTCCGTGATGGCCTTGTTGACCTCGTTGTAGCCCAGCACGTCGGCGTCAATGAGCTGGCGGATGATCTCCGCGCGACGGTCGAGTTCGTTGTAGATGTCGCGGGTGTCCTGGTAACCGAGCAGGGTCGCGATCTGTTCTTCGAGGACGTAGGAGTTGTTCCGCCCGGTGAACGTCACGTTGTCGTCCCTGGGGTCCCAACTGAAGGCCTCGCGGGTGACGACGCCGCCCTCGTAGTCGGAGTAGCCTTCGATCTCCTGGACCGAGGTGACCCGTCGGAGGATGTCGTCGCCCTGTTTCACCCGGTTCTGGAACAGTGCGACGTCGCAATTGTCCATGAACGTCTCGGGGACGTTGATCGGGTTCCCGGTAAATCGCTGGATCATCGAGACGATGTCGCTCGCGTGGAACGTCAGGATGACCGGGTGGCCCGTCTGAGCGGCCTGAAACGCCATCTGCCCTTCCGCACCACGAACCTCACCGACGATGATGTAGTCGGGGCGAGAACGCAGGGCGGCCGCCACCAGGTCGAACATGTCGACGTCCGCGTTGCCGTCGCTCGAGCCTTCTCGAGTCAGGAGTTGCTGCCAGGTGCTGTGAGGCGGCACGACCTCGGCGGTGTCCTCCGCGGTGTAGATCTTGGCGTCTCGCGGGATGAACGAGAGCATCGCGTTGAGCGTCGTCGTCTTCCCGGACGCCGTCTCACCGACGACGAACACCGTCTGTTCGTTCTCCAGACAGAGCCAGAGGTAGGCCGCGAGTTCGGGGCTGAGCGTCCCCCACTTCGTGATCTGGAGGATGGTCAGGGGAATCTCCTCGCCCTGGCGGATCGTCAGCGATGGCCCCTGGACGGAGACGTCGTCGGAGTATATGATGTTGATACGCGAGCCGTCGGGCAGGGTGGCGTCGATCACCGGGTCCGAGTCCGAGATGGGGTGGTTCATCCGCTCGCCCATGTTCCGGAGCCACTGCTCGAACTCCTCGGAGGAACCGAAGTCGACCGTCGCCTCGACCATCCCGTAGGTGCCGTGATCGATGTAACACTGGTGGGGACCGATGACGTGGATGTCCTCGTTGGCCGTGTCGACCATCACCGGTTCCAGGGGACCGAGGCCCACGATATCTCGCTGGAGCTGGTAGCGGATCTTGTCGTACTGTGCCCGGGTGAGGCTGATCTTTCCGCCGCCGAACGCGCGCAGTCGACCGATCGACTGGCCGGTGATTCCCGAGGTCACCTCGGCGACCTCGCCCAGCAGTTCGTCGAGGTGGGCCTCGAACTCCTCGTTGTCGCTCGGGGCGGGCCGGGTGACGCTCTTGTCGAGGATCCGCTGCCTGATCTGGTTGTACAGCGCCTTGTCGGCCTCGTCCAGGATCGGCTCGACGCAGTAGTACGTCTTGTCGATGCCCACGTCGCCGTAGACGTGACAGAAGATGGGCGCCTCCGCCTCGTAGATCACGTTCGGGCGGTGTGACTCCCACTCGCCCGACGGCTCCTCGATGAGCGTCGGGTACTCGCCGTACTCCTCGTGGAACCACTCGAGGTGCTCACGGAGGTGGGGATACTCGTTCGCCAGCGCCTCGAGTTCGTTCGAGAGTCGCGCGGTGCCGAAGTCCGCCATCTCAGGCCACCGTCCGGCTGACAATCGAGACGCCCCGGCCCTGCTGGACGTTGAACCCGATGGAGTCGTCCACCGGGCTCTTCATGTTCTGGAAGCGACGCACCCTGATCTGGCGGCGAATCTCCTGGCCGACCGCTGACGTCTCGATGTCGAAGTAGACGTCTGCGACATTTCGGAGCGGTCGGAGGGCGTCGTCGTCGACGCTCGTCGGGTCGACCGTCAGTACGACCGTCTTGTCCTGGAGCGTGACCTGCCGGAGGAACGTGACCAGTCGCTGGAGGACGTGGTCGGTGTCGGCCGGGTCGGCCGCCTCGAAGTTGGGATCGTTTCGCAACAGCGCCGAGAGCGTGTCGACGTAGACCACGTCCGCCCGCCAGAGCGTCTCGGCGTCGGCCAGTCGCGCCAACAACTGGCGCTTCTTCCCTCTCGAGTGGGTGTCGACGTTCGCGTGCAAAAACAGCATCTGCTCGCCGAGCAGGTGATCGACCACGTCGTAGGACAGCGAGTGCATCTGCTGGACGAACTCCCAGGACTCGAGTTCCGTCGAGATGTAGGTGACGTAGGTCCCCTCCTCGGCCATCCCGTAGGAGAAGCGCTGGGAGAGGGCACTCTTGCCGGCGCCGTCTTCGCCCTCGATGAGCACGACGCTCCCCTCCGGCAGGCCGCCGCCGATGGCGTTGTCCACGCGGTCCGTCTCCGTCAATCCGAGCGAGTAGTGGTCGGTCATAGGTAGAATTCGAACACCTCCCTGTCGCCGCCGACGTCGACGACGACGCGGTGGTCACCGGGGTCGAGCCCACCGTCGACGGCGACGACGAGTTCGGCGACTTCGCCGCGTCGCCAGGTCGGGCCGTCCGTGAGGACCGACACCTCGAGGCCGTCGCTCTGGACGTAGGTTCCGTCGACGAGGACGTCCAGGCTCGCGCCGTCGGTGGGGAGCGTTCGCTCGCCCGTGTTCTTGACGAGGAGCGTGATTCGTTCCTCGCCCGCGGTGTCGTTGTAGGCGGCGTCGCTTCCGGCGTCGCTGATGATCTCGACGTCGGTGTCGATCTCCTGCTTGACGCTGCTGCTCTGGGTGTCGATCGAGTTGCTGAGTTCGTTGACGTTCGCCACGAGCGTGCCCGCGATTCCCGCCGCGACGAGCATCGCGGCGATGAACAGGATCAGGGTCGAGACGGATTCACTGGCCATCGGTCACCTCCATGAGGAGCCGGGCGAGCCCGTGTTCGGTAACGACCTTGACCCGGTTCGGGGCGTCGGTAACGTCCGCGACGGTGAACCGGAGTACCTCTCCGCTGTGAACGCGCTCTCGCGTCGCGTCGCCCTCGACGCTGGTTTCGGCGTCCGTCCGAACGGCTCCGTCCACCAGCAACGTCGTCTCGGTCACCGACAGCGTCGTCGTCCCCGTGTTCGTCACGTTCACGCGGAGTTCGTCGCTCGCGTCGTCGTAGGTCGCCCCGAGCGCGATATCCGAGTTCCGCAGGTCGAGCGCGCGCTCGTTCCGTTCGTCGATGGCGTCGGCCCGTCGCTCGTGGGCGGTCTCGACGGTCGGGTAGACGATACCGACGGCGACGAGAAGTCCGATGAAGAGGATCGCCACGGCCCCGCTGGTGCTGAATCCCATCCTGTCACCTCTGGGGGGTTACTTCCCGCTTGGTCTCGTGGATTTCCTGGAGTTTCATGATGTACGTGTAGCTGTCGGCGTGGTCTTCGGCGGTGAGTTCGTCGGGCGTCGTCTCCGGATCGACGTGCATGTCGAGATCCGGCCCGCTGAGGACGCTCTCGAGGTGGTCCTTTACGTCCTCGCTGATCCAGCCGATCTCGCGGTAGTACGAGATGGCCCGGAGCGTAGCGGCCGGGCCACCGGTCCGCACGAGGGCGGTGAGCCACTCGAAGACGATGATATCGCTGGCGTACGTGTTCGAGAGTCGCGCGAGGGTGGCGTCGCTGGTGTCGGCGTCGTCCTCGTCCTCGACTACCTCTCCGTCCGCACCATCGACGCTATCGGTCGCCTGCACCTCCACGTGCGTGTCGTCGACGTCGTCCTCGTCGAACGTGATGGTCTGTCCAGTTTCGTCGGCGGACGCGTCGGCCGCCGCGTCCTCGATCATCCCCTTCAGGTCGTCGAAGGAGACGGATTCCGCTTCTGGATTGGCATCCATCTCGAGGCCGTCATCGTTTGCGTCGGTGGCCTCCGTCGCCGGTTGGCCGAGACCGAAGCCCTCGGGTTCGTCCTCGTCGTCGAAGACCCCGAATCCGTGGCGCTCCTCGCCGCTCCCCGTGAAGGGGTTCACGTCGTCGGTCAGCCGATCGTAGATCCCCAGCAGCTGGCGGATCGTGTCGTTGACATCCTCGACCTGGCTCGAGACGTGCTGGGTGGAGTCCTGGATCGAGCCCAGCGTGTTGCCCTTCTGCTCGAGGTCGTCCTCGAGGTTCTCGATGCGGTGGTAGAGGTCGTCGACGACCTCGTCCTCGTCGAGTTCGTCGGGGTCGGGCCGCGGCTCGCGTTCGAAGGTCGTGGCCTCGGACTGGCCGGTCGCGGCTTCGTCGGGTCCGGGTTCGTCGCCGTCGTGTACGGCGTCAGTGTCGGCGGCTCCGGCTTCGGCCTCCGCGTTCGCCTGCCGCTCTGCCTCCCGATCCCGTCCTCGTCGGCCCCCGGAGTTCCCGAGGAAGTTCTCGAGCAGCTCGCGGAGGTTCCCGAGGCCGAGATTCATTGGATCACCGCGCGTGTGGGGCGTCGCGTGTGGGTGGAAACGGGAGCGAGAATGGGTATGGGGGCGAGGGCGAGAGCGAGAGCGAGATTGGAAGCGAAAGCAGATTCCAAAACGGAACCGAAAGCGAAAACGGGACTGCGGCCAGAACCCTGACGACGGCCACAGGCACCAGAGAGGCAGTGACGCGGGCCGGCGGCGAGCCCATCGTCACGTCGCGCAGTTACAGTCATTCATCACTCAGTAGTCACAGTAGCGGTATAGTAGTACGCTCGAGTTCGCCCCCCGATTCGGCCCGCGTATCGAGTCGTGAGTCGGCGTTCGATACGCCACTCGATATTCTACAGAGGTTGATTACCCAACTAGGCTATGAGTCGAACGGGGTACATCCCCAGAATCTGTGATGCCAACGATATCGCCGCACGCCGACTTTCGACGGGGTTCAGACGCGTCCGTTCGCGTCCACACGACCCCGTCGCTACGTCCCCCCAGGAAGCGACGGGCTGTGCCCGTCGAGTCGGCGGAGACAGGCTCGAGGGACCGACAGGGTGCCTCGAGGGACAATGGTGGGTTGACTACTATTGCGATCGGCGGCTCGAGAGGGCACACAGGGTGTACGCATACATGTTCGAAACAATAACAGAAAACGACGAACGCGGTCAGGTGGGTATCGGTACCCTCATCGTCTTCATTGCGATGGTGCTGGTTGCGGCGATTGCCGCTGGCGTCCTGATCAACACGGCTGGCTCTTTGCAGAGCCAGGCGTCCGATACCGGAACCGAAACCCAGCAGGCGGTGGCGAATCAAATCGAGGTTATTCACGCGACGGGTGACGTAGTGCAGAACGAGTCCGACGCTAACGACGGGAACATTACGGACCTCAATATCATCGTCAAGAAATCGGCTGGTTCTGACGTGATTGACCTTACGTCGGTCACCGTCCAGTTCACGAGCTCCGACGTATCGCAGGCGCTGCTGTACGACGACGGATTTAACACGACGGGAATCGCCGGCACCGACGAAGCGGGCGACTCGCTGACGAATACGGACGACCGGGTCCGGATCGAGATCGATCTCACCGCCGCCAATCCACAATTCACTGACGACGCCGTGCTTGAAGAGGGTGACAGTGCGACGCTCAGCCTCGTCGACCAGTCCGGTGCCAAGTTCACGTACGGCGTGACTGCACCCGCGACGTTCGGTGACAAGAGCGTGGTGGAGGTCTAATCATGTTCGAGAATCTAACCAACGCTGACGAACGCGGGCAGGTGGGTATCGGTACCCTCATCGTCTTCATTGCGATGGTGCTGGTGGCAGCGATTGCTGCCGGCGTCCTGATCAACACGGCTGGCTCGCTGCAGAGCCAGGCGTCCGACACCGGAACCGAGACCCAGCAGGCAGTAGCGAACCAGATCGAAGTCGTCCACGCCGTTGGCTATGTCAACGATAGCAACATCTCGGACATCGACCTGACGATCAAGAAGTCGGCCGGTTCCGACGTAATCGATTTGACGTCTATGACCGTTCAGTACACAAGCACGACGACGGATCAGACGCTTGAGTACGCGAGCAATACGAACCTTGATGATGCAGCAACCGGTACCACGTTCGGTACGGTCGAGGTCGGCAGCTCCGACGCCAGTACGGCGGAGAGTGAATCCCTCACGGACACTGAAGACAGAGTTGTCCTCCGACTGGACACAGATACCATCGAGGGTTCCACTAATCTCGGAGAAGGTGACAGCGCAACGGTCACCATCACTGACCAGTCCGGTGCACAGTTCACCTACGGCGTGACTGCCCCGGTAACCTTCGGTGACAAGAGCGTGGTGGAGGTCTAATCATGTTCGAGAATCTAACCAACGCTGACGAACGCGGGCAGGTGGGTATCGGTACCCTCATCGTCTTCATTGCGATGGTGCTGGTGGCAGCGATTGCTGCCGGCGTCCTGATCAACACGGCTGGCTCGCTGCAGAGCCAGGCGTCCGACACCGGAACCGAGACCCAGCAGGCAGTAGCGAACCAGATCGAAGTCGTCCACGCCGTCGCGGAAACAGATGAACCCGACGAGCCGTTTGAGCAGCTCAACCTGACGGTCAAGAAATCGGCTGGCTCCGATGTAATCGATTTGACGGCCGTGACCGTACAGTACACGGACGGGCAGAATTCGACCACGCTGGCCCACTCGGATGTGGTCGGTACCACCGAACCTCATTTCAACACTACCGCAGCGACGACCAGCTCGGACCCCAGCTCGCTAACTGACACGTCCGACCGAGTCGTCATCGCGATCAATCTGAATGAATCGGTGAACCCATCCGCACTCAACACCGGTGACAGCGCGACGGTCGAAATCGTCGACCAGTCCGGTGCAAAGTTCACCTACGGCGTGACGATGCCGCAGACGGTTAGCTCCGATCAGACAGTCGTCAACGTCTGATCACCCACGCCTACAACTACTAACGCATGACCCCCGATCCAACACACGACGACGCAATACTCACCCCCGACGACCTCGAGGTCACGCCTGACAACGAGACCGTCACACAGTTGGGTGAGAATCGGTACGTCGTGCGGTCGGAGTCAAATTCGAGTTCCGACCTCGAGTCCCCCTCGTTACCGTCACCCGACGGCGAACACGGCCTCGAGACCGAGGCGGCTGGTGAACGCACACGCCAGCGTGCCGATATCGGTCTCGAGTCCGATGGAGGGCTCGAGTTCGGAACCGGTTCCAACGGTTCGGACGCACCGCGTGAGCCCGACGAGTGGCTCGCGGCCGCGTCCGAACCCCACGGGGTCGAGATCACCTTGAAGACCGACGGCGAAATCGCACACCACCGCGCGACGTCTCACGACGTTCGCGAGGTGTTCGCCGACCTCCTGACCTGGTACGCCGGGCAGCTCGACGACGACATGTCGCCGACCGACGCGTTGCAGGTGCTGCTGGCGACCACGGATCTCGAGGCTTAGGCATTCGCTGCCGGTTTTTACTCACGCTGTTACCCCCTCGAGCGACGGCTCTCCGCGGGATGGGTCGGACTCTCGCTCGAGTCATTTGGGTGAACTCGAGCCGTCTGAAACGGACTCGAGTCGAGCCCAGGCTCGGCGACCGACCGTCGATCTCGAGGAGGCGACGGCGATCACCGCTCGCACTCGACCGGCGAGTCCGTCGTGATCCAGCGTTCGGGCTGGTCGTACTCGCGAATCTCGAACCATCCGTCGTCGGTGAACGACGCTTCGTAGGCGTCCGTGTGCTCGGCGGACATACTCGTGTCGAGGAGAGCGAGGGTCATGAGTACGAACGTGTTAATCCGGCCCATCCTATTGCAGCCAGTTCTTAATCAGTCCTTAGCGACTGCATACCACGGGGAACGATCGGGATTTCGTTCAAGACACCAGTCGATCGTTCAGAGGGGCGATACCGGTTTGGTCCTGGGACCCCTCTAGGAACGTATGTGTGGCCGTTACACCCTCTTTCTCGAGCAGGGCGACCTCGAGGACCGGTTCGACGCCAGGTTCCCGGCCGACGAAACGTTTGCGCCGCGGTACAACGCCGCGCCGGGACAGCGCCTCCCGATGATCACGAACGACGAACCCGCCGCGTTTCAGCAACTCAAGTGGGGGCTGCGGCCGGCGTGGCGCGAGGACTTGCAGGCCTCGGGCGGCTCGAGCGGTTCGAGCAGATCGAGCGGGCTAATCAACGCCAGGGCGGAAACCGTCGCCGAGAAACCGAGTTTTCGTCCGGCGTACGAGATGCAAAGTAGCCCAGTCGACCGGTCAGGCGACGTGAATGAACCGTCTGAACGGAATGAATCGAACGCAGGAGATCGGGAACCCGTCTCTCGAGGTCGGTGTCTGGTCTCGGCCGACGGCTTCTACGAGTGGGCCACAACCGAAAACGGGGACAAGCAACCCTACCGCGTCACGCTCGCGGACGACCGCCCGTTCGCGATGGCCGGCCTCTGGGAGCGCTGGGAGCCCGACCCGGAGACCACCCAGGCGGGCCTCGAGGCTTTCGGCGGCGGCTCGAACGAACGTGAAAACGAAGGCGCCGCCGAACGTGAGCCGGGACCCGTCGAGACGTTCACCGTGCTCACGACTCGTCCGAACGACCTCGTCGCCGACCTCCACGACCGCATGGCGGTCATCCTTGAGCCGGATCGCGAACGCGAGTGGCTGACCGCCGACGACCCGCGGGACCTGCTCGAGCCCTATCCCGCCGAGGAGATGCGGGCCTATCCGGTGTCGACGGCGGTCAACAGTCCGACGGTGGACGAGCCGTCGCTGGTGGAGCCGCTCGAGGGCGTCTGATTCGATTTACCGGCTAAACCTGGGTCGTCGGCTGGATCCGGCTCACCGGCTGGATCCGGTCGCCAGC
Source organism: Saliphagus sp. GCM10025317 (assembly GCF_042663665.1). Lineage (NCBI taxonomy): Archaea > Methanobacteriati > Methanobacteriota > Halobacteria > Halobacteriales > Natrialbaceae > Saliphagus > Saliphagus sp. GCM10025317. Next base: position 632,680 of record NZ_JBHTAQ010000007.1, on the reverse strand, counting down.
TAGACCCGGTTCTCCAGCTAGATCTAATTCGTCAGGCCCGAACGACTACCCGATACTCGTGCCCAGCGGCTCAAAGCCCCTCGCGACCCCCCTGCGTGAGGAGCACGACCATCGAGAGCCCCGAGACGACGATCAGCATGAGCGCGGGGATGGCGGCGTACTGGAAGTAGGCGGCCTCCTGGGCGCGCCAGATCACGGTTACGAGAGTGTCGAAACCGGTCGGGCGCAAGAAGAGGGTCGCGGGCAGTTCCTTCATCGTCGTCAGGAAGACGAGTGCGGCCCCTGCGGTGATGCCCGGGGCGATGAGCGGAAGCGTCACCCGGCGGAACGACTTCAAGGGCGTGTCGCCGAGCGTCCGAGCGGCCTCAACGAGGGTCGGATCGACCTGCAGGGTCGTCGACCGAATCGAGCCGACCGCCTGGGGGAGAAACCGGATCACGTAGGCGAAGATCAAGAGTGGGAGCGTCTGGTACAGCACCGGGGCGTACGGCAGGTCGAGCGCCTCGTAGTCCGTCCCGACGGAGACGAGCGCGAGGCCGAGGACGACGCCGGGAACGGCGAAGCCGACGTAGGTTGCCCGCTCGAGCACCGAGACGAGCGTGGCGTCGGACCGGGCCGCCAGATAGGCGACCGGGACCGCGGCCGCGACGGCGACGAGTGCGGCGGCCCCCGAGACAAGAAGCGAGTTGTACGCGTACTCGAACTCGAAGGCCAGTTCGGGGCGGGCGTAGGGGTCGGCAGTCACGAGCCACCGTCCCAGGATCCACAGCGGAACGAGCAGGGAGACGACCGTGACGCCGACGGGCAGGAGCGTCGCGGGCCAGCGCCAGCGACCGAGTTCGACGACGGTTCTCGAACGGCCGCCGCCGTCCCCGTGGACCGTTCGGTTCGAGCGGACCTTCCACTCGAGGGCGAGGACGACGAGGACGATGGCGAGCAACTGGAGGGAGAGGAAGGCCGCGTACTCCCGGTTCCACTGCTGGAACTCGACGTAGATCTGGCGTGTGAAGACGGGCAGTTGCATGATCGCGGGCGTCCCAAAGTCCGAGACGGCGTACAGCGCGGCGAGCAGGGAACCCGCGACGACGGCTGGTCGGATTTGGGGCAGGGTCACCCGGCGGAAGGCGCCCCAGGTGTCGTGGTTGAGCGTCCGGGCGGCGTCCAGCAGTCGCGTGTCGAAGGAGAGTAACGCCGCGCGGGTGGTGAGGTAGACGTAGGGGTACGTGTAGAGCGTGATGACGAGAATCGATCCCCAAAGACCGTAGATCTCGGGTAGCCGTTCGATGCCGAGGGGCTCGAGGATCGACTGGAACTCGCCGCGGGGGCCGAAGGCCGAGACGAACGCGAAGGCGCCGATATAGCTCGGGACGACCAGCGGCAGGGCGACGGCGACGGCCCAGAAGCGCCGAAGGGGGAGGTCGGTCTGGACGGTGAGCCACGCCAGCGGGACGCCGACGAGAATCGAGCAGACGGTGACGCCGACCATCAACAGGAGGCTGTTGCCGACGATTTCGACCGTCTTGGGTCGGACGAGCAGGCGCCAGGCGCGACCGCCGTCGATCCGGGTGGCCTCGACCAGGAGCCACGAGAGCGGAAACAGCAGGGTCGCCGCGATCGCCGCGACGAGGGCCGTCAACCCCAGCGGGAGCTCCTCGTCGGCAGAGATTCGACGGACGATCGACGGGCGTGACATCTGCGGGTACGCGATTCTCGAGTCCCGGAGTATTTGCCGGTGTCGTTTGCCGGCCACTCCGGTTTCAACGAGTATAAGTTTTAGGTGTGCCTAACTCGTGGTGATGGACCTGACGCGACGGGACGCCGTGGCCGCCCTCGCGGCACTGGGCGTCGGCGGGGGAGCCGCCGCGACCCTCCGGTACGGCCGCTCGAGGAGGACGAGCGACCCAGCACTCGTCGACGAAGAGCGCATCCGAGCGACGCTAGTCGCCGCCGCCGAGGTCGTCTACCCCTCGGCAATCGACGGCGTCGAACCGTTTGTCGAGGCCTTCCTGGAGGGACGACTGGCCGACCCCGACCACGCGGCGGCGTTGGACGAGACCGTCGCGAAACTCGAGGAGTTGTCCGAGTCGTGGCACGGCGCTCGATTCGTCGTGCTGTCGGTTGCGGACCGGGACCGATTCCTCCGCGAACTCGGGGCGGACGCCGCCTCGGAAGCGCCGGAGGGCACGACCGCCGAGCGAGTTCGGTACTACGTCGTCAACGAGCTCCTGCTCGCGCTGTACGCGTCGCCGACGGGGGGCAAACTGGTCGGTCTCGAGAATCCTCAGGGACACGCGGGCGGAATCGACACTTATCAGCGGGGGCCAGACTCGTGAGCTGGAGTCGGCCACCCGCAGAGGCAACGAACGAGTCGGTCGGATCCGGCGACCGGACCCCGGTGACGGAAGCAGACGTGTGCGTGATCGGATCCGGGCCCGCCGGCGGGATCGTTGCGACGCAACTCGCGGAGGCGGGTCACGAGGTGGTGATCCTCGAGGCCGGGCCTCGATTCGATCCGGCCGATCGACTGGCCAGACAGGAGCGCGCGATCCGACCCGCCTACGACCGGCCGGACGTCTGGGACGGCGACCCCGAACGCGACGCTCACGCCGCCTCCGGGGAGTGGTTCTATCCCCTGAATCACGCCCGCGTCAAGGGTGTCGGCGGCTCGACGCTCCACTGGCAGGGGATGGTCATGCGCCTCCACGAGGACGACTTCGAGTCGGCGAGCGCTCGTGGGGCCGGCGTCGACTGGCCGATCGACTACGCCGACCTCCGGCCGTACTACGCCGATGCCGAGCAAGAACTCGGGGTCTCGGGTGCCGACAATCCCTTCGGTCCGCCCCGGGAGGTACCTCACCCGATGCCGGCGTTTCCACCCTCCTACAGCGATAGCCTGTTCGCGCCGGCCTGCGACGCCCTCGAGATCGCGATGCATCCGGTCCCGAACGCCCGGAACTCCGAAGCCTACGACGGTCGCGGCGGCTGCGTCGGCTACGGCACCTGCCAGCCCGTCTGCCCCTCCGGCGCGAAATACGACGCCACCGTCCACGTCGAGCGCGCGGAGGCCGCGGGGGCGACGGTGCTCGATCGGGTTCCGGTCACGCGACTCGAGCACGGCCCCGACGCGGTCGAGGCGGCGGTCTACGCGACGCCGGACGGCGACACGTACCGCCAAGAGGCCGACGCCTTCGTCGTCGCTTGCGGGGGCGTCGAGACGCCACGTTTGCTGCTGGTTTCGGAATCCGATCACTACCCCGACGGCCTCGCCAACTCGAGCGACCTCGTCGGGCGGTACTTCATGGATCACCTCTTCGCCGGGATGGGCGGCGTCCTCGAGGAGCCGACCCGGCAGAACCACGTCGGCTTCCTCACCAGCGAGTGCCACCAGTTCTACGACGAGGCCGACGAGGAGGTCGCACCGTTCAAACTCGAGTTCTTCAACTACGCTGGCCCCTCGCCGGTGGAACTGGCGCTCACCGGCGACGACTGGGGCGACACCCTCCTCGAGCGCCTCCAGGCGGAGTACGGCACCCACGTCGGCGTCGGCGCGCTCGTCGAGCAACTCCCCCGGGAGGACAGCTACGTCGGCCTCGACCGCGAGCGAACGGACGACAACGGCGTTCCGATTCCGGACGTCCACTGGAACGTCGGCGAGCGCGCGTTGCGAACCGTCGAGCGGGTCAACGAGATCCAGCGATCGATCCTCGAGGAACTGGGCACCGAGATTACCTGGCAGGTCGGGCCGGAGAACACCGGACCCGCCTACCACCACATGGGGACGACCCGGATGGGCGAGGACCCGGCCGAGAGCGTCGTCGATCCTTCGCTGCGGACCCACGACCTCGAGAACTGCTGGCTCGTCTCGAGTTCGGTCTTCCCCACCGGTGGCGCGATGAATCCGACGCTGACCATCGCCGCCCTCGCGTTGCGGGCAGCCGAGGTGATCGAGGACGCTCTCTAGCGCTCGCCACCATCCCACCTCCCCCCTTCCCTGTTTTAGGCAAACCTAAAACATTAAGTGGCACCCGGTGAGAGTACCGGTAATGAGCGTGGAGACACCCGCAGACGACGGCGACGAACTCGAGGTCGACGCCGAACCCTCGGATCGACCCGGGGAGTCGATCGACCCTGGCAACGGTGCAGACTCCGACGACGAATCGACGAGAGAGTCGGCCGACGGGAGCGGCAGTGACGAGTACACCTTCGACGACGTCGCTGTCGTGATGGGGACGTACAACGAGGAGCAAGCGATCGGGACCGTTCTCGCTGACATCGAGCGCGTGACCGACGGCCGCGCCGAGGTCGTCTGCGTCGACGGGTCCTCGGACCGCACGCCAGAAATCGCGCGCGAACACGGCGCGACCGTGATCGAACAGGAGCCACAGGGCTACGGCGTTGCCGTCCATGAGGCCATCACGGCGCCCGAACGCCCGGTGATCGTCACTACCGACTGTGACGACACCTACCCGATGGAGCAGCTCCCCGAGTTCCTCGAGTTGATCAACCGAGGTCACGACGTCGTCAGCGGCGACCGCCTCTACCAGGGCGCCGAGGCGATGCCGCCGCTCAACCGACTCGGCAATCACGCCTTCGCGGCCCTCGCCAGCGTCCTGATGGGCACGCGCGTCCACGACACTACCACCGGGATGCGTGCCTACCGCCGCGAGGTCATCGAGGACATCGAGTGGTCCGAGAACACCGGCCTCTCGGCCGAACTCCTGATCCGGCCCCTGATGCGGGGCTACGACGTGGTCGAACACCCCATCACCTACGCCGAGCGCGCGGGCGAGACCAAACTGGACCCCATCCAGGGCGGCTACGAGATCGCGCGATCCATCGGCAAGGTCGCCCTTGAGGAGCGCATGCGGGAGTTGCCACACGAGCCGCGGCGACACGACCGATAGACGGGCATCGACTACATCGGAGTACCACACTGTGAAACTATTCGTCGTCGCTCTTCAGGAACAGCGTGCTGGTGAGTGCTGCCACTGGAACGGTCGTGGGCGAAGATATTGATACGGGATCACCCGACTACGTCTACGCTCCCACCCAGTGTGGTTCGTTCGGAGAGGAGTGTCGCGAGGGACCTATCCATTAACTGCGGGCGGGTTTCGATAATCCGGTCTACCAGGAGACGGTCGTGGTCTGTCATTTTCAGCCAACGAAACAGTGCAGAGTACCGTATCGCCACCGTTGACCGCACGGGAGTATCCTGCGAAATGTGATTCAGCACGGTACCGACCACTGAACGCCGAGGAGAGTGGAAAAACCGTCCGCTGAATCTATCGGTCGACTTGGATCGTCTGCTGACGTATGTTTGTTCGACTCGAATTCAAGACGTGGTCAATTTCGTTTCTCTCAACTGTTGTCACCGTACAATTCTCACCTGCTGAAAGAACTTCGTCTGGTCGATGAGGCCAGTAGAGGCTATGTTTAGTAGGGAATAGTCACCAAATTCCCAGACGTTTATAAAGGCGTCCGCAGTCGGGTGTTTAGAGAATTGATAAATAAAGGGACATACTCCAGGGTATCGTATGGAATGGAGTTCCCTCTACAACCGACAATTTCGCACATTATGACGAGACACCCCTCGATCGATCATCGAGATCGGTCAGGGCGCCTCGAGGACCGACACCGACATCACATGACGACGATTCGACGCCTTTCTACCAGCGCACATCGCCGTACAGGAACACGGGTCACGCGTTCAAACATCTGTAGCCAGCAAGCACGCAGGGGGCTGAACCGGGACAACCGAAACCAATTGGTCGCACACCAGGAAAACACTGGGGAGCTGGTCGGCGACGATCACTGGACGGGCAACGGGGATGGGCGCACCGTATGAGGGAACTTAGCGTCCGCTCCTGGATCGACCGAGCGAAGCGAAACTGGCAGTCGGACAAGAAGCGAGCGGTCCTCGAGGCGGCCTACTGTCTATATCTTGGGCCGTGGTTCACGGCGACGTCTCGACGTCCCATCGGGACGAACGTGTACGACCTCGAGTGGGACGCACTCATTATTCTGGATGCGTGCAGAGTAGATGCGCTTCGGTACCTCGCGCCCGAATACGACTTTCTGGACGCGAGGAGCATCGACTCGATACTGTCCGTGGGAAGTGGTTCGCGGGAGTGGCTGGTCAAAACGTTCAACGAGGACCGTCTCGAGGACGTCCAGGAAACCGCGCTCGTGACGGCCAATGGCTTCGACCGGGATATCTTCATGAACGGCCGATACCTCCCGGGTATTGCCGTCCCGTTCTGCTGGCCGGGTGCAGAGCCGGTCTCGGAACACGATTTCCTCCGATACGATCCGGTGTGGCGTGACTGTCGAGACGAACGGCTGGATACGGTTCCCCCGGAAGCGACGACGAACCGAGCCATCCTGGCCGGACGAGAGGCCGACGCCGACCGACTCGTCGTCCACTACGCGCAGCCACACACGCCCTACATTGCCGATGCAGCAACCGACGGTCGGAGAGAGTTGACAGACATCGAGCAGAGTGCGTGGGGAGCGCTCAAGCAAGGTTCAGTACCGAACGAAGTGGTGTGGCGAATGTATCTCAACAACCTTCGTCACGCGCTCGATTCGGTCGGCGTGCTCCTCGAGAACCTCGACGCGGAGACGGTCGTACTCTCGGCCGACCACGGCGAGGCATTCGGCGAGTGGGGAATCCAGGGACACCCAACCGGCCTTCCGCACCCACACGTGAAACGAGTTCCGTGGGCGACGACGACTGCGACCGACTACGAATCAGTCGCGACTGACGATATTGCGAGTCCAGCGGTGAATCCCACGGAAGACGATGGGACCGTCGAGGAACATCTGGAGGCGCTCGGCTACGGGAAGTTCTAACGCAGCACCGTTGCCCGATACTGTTCCAGTGACAGTGCTCTCACCAGCACGCTGCTTGTGAAGAACGTTCGTCGTTAATCCGCAGTCACTTCGAGTTCCGCCTCGAGCCGTTCCCACTCGGGCAGGTCAGCATCCTCGGGCAACGTCCCCTCTCGCCCGCAGTCGGTGGCGAGCCGACAGCCTCGCGTTTCCGGCGGCCAGACGACCTCGAGCGTGCCGTCTGCGACCCGAACCGTGGTCTCCTGGCGGTAGGTGTAGGTGCCGCCGTCAGGCTGAACGAGCGTGACCGAGAGGACGATTCGGTTAGTGGCCGCGAGTTCGATCCCCTCTTCGGTCGGCGTGCGAGTCGCCGTCGACGGGGCCGACAGGGTAGCGTTACCGGCGTCGTCGCTCGCGGCCGCCACCGTCCAGGCGACGCGGATCTCGTCGGTCGGGTCCTCCAGGTGGTACTCGACGGAGCCGTTCGCCCCCTCGAGGGTAACGACGGCGCGGCTGACCCGGTTGGGGACGCCAACTGTCGTCTCGCCGTCCATCGTCGCACCTCGGCGGACCTCGAGCGGCTGGAGAACGGCCTCGATCTCGTCGGGGCTCGCGCCCCACGCGCCGCGGTAGGTGTACCGGTAAGGGTCGCGGTCGGGGTAGGCGTCGAGGACAGCGAACTCTCTCTCGGGGTCGCCCTCCAGGACGTAGACGACGTCGCCCTCGAGATCGGGGTCGTTCCTGAGCGCCTGGAAGGGATGGTTGGTCCACTGGCCGTAGGGCGCGGGTTGGAAGACGAGGGCGTTCTCGAGGTCGCGGTCGTCGAACGGTTCGTATGCCGCCTCGGCACTCCGGGTGTAGTCGGCGTTGCGATCGATCGGTCCCGAGATGAGCGCGACGGTGGTCGTCGCGAGGACGAGCGTCGCCACCAGGGCGAGGGAAACGAGGACTCCGCGAGGCGAAACCGGCGCGTCGACCCGCTCGAGGAGTTCGGGGACGCGATTCCGAGCGAGACGCCACCCGGACACCATCGCGACGGCGGCGAAGACGGCGAACGGAGCGAGCAGGTCGAAGTGATAGAAGGGACCGGACCGACTGACGAGGCCGTTCGTCGGGTCGTCCATCGTCGCCAAAATGTTAAAATTGCCCCAGAAGGCGACGTTGCCCAGGACGACGGTGACGACGACGCCCGCGAGGAGCGCCGCGGGTAGCGGGAAGACGACGACCAGGCGACCCCGGGATCGTGACCCGGTCCGGCGTCCCTCGAGCCACTGCCGACCCGCCAGCACGCCTCCCGCAACCGCCGCCAGGGTGCCGACCGGACCGGCGACGATCCAACGGGTGGTGAGGTACCACAGGACGTAGCCGTTGGCCTCGAGGGCCAGCGCGGGCGTGTACTCGACGCCGTGGCCCACGATCTCGCGATAGCCGAACCCGGGGCCATCCAACGGCGCGAACGCCTGGAACGGAAACTCGAGGGGGGAGCCGGTCAGCCGAACGTTGTACGCGAGCGCGAGGCCGACGAACGCGAGGCCGATCGTAGCGGTTACGAGGTTCCGTCGGACGGGGTCGGCCCACGGACGGCCACGTCGGAGGGCACCGGCGGTCTGCCAGCCGGCGTGGACGATGAACGGCAGGGCGAACAAAACGGCGGTGTACGGCCGGGCGAAGAACGCGATGCCGACGGCGACTCCGGCGACGGCGGCCATTCTGGTGTCTCCGGAGCGGACGCCACGGAGGTAGCAGACGGCGAAGAGGAGGTTCCACAGCGTCGTCGGAGCGTAGGGGAGGAAGACGGACGAGGACAGGAGCGCCATCGGTGAGGCCGCGAAGAGAACGGACGAGACGAGGCCGACTCGTCGGTCGGCGACTGTCGAACCGAGGACGTAGGTCAGGTACGCGTTGAGCGCCGCCACGACCCCCAGCGTGACCCGGGGTTCGTCGAACAGGGCCATCGAAACGGCGAACATCCCGGCGGGGACGGGCGCGTACTTCGGATACAGCCGACCGTCCTCGAGGACGAAGAACCACGGTCTGACGGCCTCGGCGAGGGCGCCCGCGTGAATCTGGAACTGCCCCTCGAGCAACATTGCGGCCTGCAGCAGGTAGACGGCCTCGTCGTCGTTGCTCGAGTGATACGGAAACAGCTCGCTCGCGAGGGTGAAGACGACGAGACCGGCGAGGGCGCTCACGAGGAGCGCGTAGCGGCGCTCGCGCGGGCGGGTGGCGGCCCGGAGAACGGAACGAACGGAGCGACGCGAGGGTAGGTGGCTTCGAAATCGGTGCCGGCGGGGATCGATCATCGCCTCATGTGTTGATGCCGACCTCGCGCATGAGGTCGATCGTCGGCTCGAGGTCCGAGAGCTGCGAGAGGTCGACGTTCGGTACGTCGAGTTCGTCGATGGCCGGCAGGTCGCCGACCGGGTCGACGTCCGAGACGAGCGGGTACTCGTAGGTCTCCGTGGCGAAGTACTCCTGGGCTTGCGCCGAGAGCAGGTGACGGACGAAGTTCTGGGCGAGGTCGGCGTCGTCGGCCGCGTCCGTGACGGCCGCGCCGGCGACGTCGAAGACGGCGCCCGCGTCGCCCTCGGTGAACGACGTGGCGATAGGGGCGTCCGGTGACCCGTCGAGCACGCGCTGGACGTAGTAGTGGTTCGTGAACCCGGCGTCGATTTCGCCGTTGGCGACGGCCTCACAGACCGCGAACTCGTCGGCGTACTCCGCGATTCCCGAATCGACGACGCCCTCGAGCCACTCGCGGGTCGTCTCCTCGTCCTCGAGCAGGCGCATGGCGGTCACGAAGCCCTGGCAGGAGCCGTAAGAGGGGGCCCAGCCCAGGTCGCCGTCGAAGTCGGTCGCGTACGCCTGGATGCTGTCTGGCATGTCCTCGGCCGAGAGCGAGTCGGTGTTATAAGGGACGGTTCGAGCGCGCCCGGAGGTACCGACCCACTGATCGGTCCGGAACTCCTCGCCGACCATCGAGGTGACGTCGTCGGAGAGCGCCTGCGTTCGGCCCTCGTCGGCCAGCGCACCGAGGGCCGCCGCGTCGACGGTGTAGAACACGTCGGCGGAGGTTCCCGAGCCCTCCTCGGCGATCTGGTTGACCAGTTCCGAGGAGTTACCGTACCGCGGGTCGACCGTGAAGTCCTCGTAGTACTCCTGGAGGTCACCGAGTAACGTTCCGACGAGGAACTTGCCGCGGCCGGAGTAGACGGTCAGTTCGCCCTCGAGGTCCGGAAGGTCCTCGACGTGAGTCCCGCCCGGTTCGGGGCGTCCGGCCCGCCCGGAGCCGATCTGTCCAAAGGTGTTGGGACCGTCGTCGTCATCGGTTCCGATCAAGCCGAGACAGCCGCCGACGCTCGCGGTACCGAGCGCGGCCGAACCAGCCAGAAAGGTGCGCCGAGAAGGTGAATCTGATCGTCGGGTCATGTTTTTAGGTTCGCCTAAATATATTTATAAGCGTCGATGTGTGTCGGGCGTCAGTGGCGGACGGCTTCGACATGGTCCGTCGCAGTCGATCCCTCGAGACGCTCGAGACGGTCGAGACACTCGAGCCACTCGAGCATGTACTCTCCCACGTGATTGAAGAACGCGCCGTTGGTGTACTCGTCCCAGTCGCCCTCGGCGAGCGCCCGGCCCATCGCCTCGAAGACGCCGGCGTAGCTCTCGCGGTTGCCGCCGACGTCGTCGACGATCGCCCAGAGGTGTTCGTTGAGCTCGAGGCCCGGCACTTCGTTATTGAGGTCGTCGAACGTGCTTCGCGGCGCCTTGTTGTGTTCACACAGCGGGTTCCCGTTGTAGATCCGTGTTCCGAGGACGTCGCAGGCGCGCTTGAGGAAGACGCCGCTCCAGATGTCGTCGAAGCGCCCGACGTTCCACTCGTTGTCGTCCATCGGCAGCTGATAGAACGCGGGGACGACCTCCCGGCGGAACGCGAGGTTCATCGAACAGACCGTCAGGTACTGGCCCGGTTCAGCGACGAAGTCCCCCGCGAAGTCCTCGCGCGTCGTCCGCGTCTGTGCCTGTCCCTCGAGGTCGCCGTCCATCAGGATCCGGACGGCGTCGAGGTCGGGGACGTTGGTCCACAGGCCCTGGGAGGCGACCACGTCGCCGGACTCGAGGGTCGTCGTCCCGGTCTCGACGGTTTCGTCCATCGCGGCGTAGGGATAGCCCCGCGGGTAGAGGCCGTGCTCGTCCGCGTTCTGGTAGAGGACGTTCACCCACTGCTGGTCGGAGCGGACGGACTCGACCTCGCCCTCGAACGCGAGGTTCTCGAGGTGGGTACCGAAGAAGTCCACGTCATCGTGGGGCAGGGTGTCGTCGTCGATGAACACGCCGTACTCGAAGCGGCCGTGGGCCCACAGGTAGAGCAGTCCGAAACTCGTCTCGGCGTGGCTGGCCGCCGGCACGAGGTGGGCGTACTCGGCGATTCCGTGCGCTTCGTACCACTCGTCGCGACGGGTGCCGTCGAACACCTCGCCCGAGACGTCCTCCTCCTCGAGCATCGCCGCCATGGCGTCGGTATCACAGAAGTCCTCGGTGACGAGCACGACGTGCAGGCGCTCGAGGTCGAAGCCGTGGTCGCGGGCGTTCTGGAGGTAGGAGCGCACGCACTCGTACTCGCGGATGGTCGGCACGACGACGCAGATATCGGGGACCCGGTCTCGATCCGTACGCTGACTCATTGACTCGTAATTTTTTAGGCTGGCCTAAAACAGTACCGATTCATTCCGACCGTTCGTCGGCGAGCCCCGAAACCGACAACCCGAGCGCTCCGGCGCTCAGGCAGCCGCCGACGAGGGTGACGCCGTTTTTCAGCGCGTGATCGACGAGTGCCGCAGCCAGCGCCGTGCTGGCACCGATGGGGGTGATCGACACGATGAGAGCCGTGAACGCGGCCTCGTACAGTCCGACGCCGCCCTGTGAGAGCGGTAACACCTTCGCCAGGTTGCCGACGCTCACCGCGAGCGTCCCGACGGCCAGCAAGGGGAAGACCTCGAGCCCGGTTCCGAACGCCGCGAGCACGAGTACGGCGGTCACCACGTCGAGCGACCAGATCGCGAGGCTCGTCGTCGCGACGGCCGCGAGGGAGTGGGGCCGTCGGGTGATCGCCTGGAGGTGGCCGACGAACTGGAATCCGGCCTCGAGCGCGGGCTCGAGTCGATCACCCCAGGTGTGCGAACGCAGTCGTGCGCCGAGACCCGTGGGGGAGCCGTAGCGAGCGGAGGCCGCGAGTACGACCCCGACGCCGACGGTGGCGGTGCTGACGACGGACGCGGCCAGGACTGCGCGTCGAGCGCCGCCGGTGGTGAACACCTCGAGCGGGGACGCGGTCCCGCTGAGCGCGAGCCAGGCGGTCGCCCCGATCGCGAGGGCGCTGATCGTCGCCAGGTCGAAGAGGCGTTCGACGACCAGCGACGCGCCGCCGGTAGAGTAGGGAACGCCCCACCGATTTTTGATGATGTACGCACGCGCGCCGTCGCCAGCCCGTGCGGGGAGTGCGAGATTCGCCAGTTGACTCACGAAGATCGCAGCGGTCAGCGGCGCGGTTCCGACGCGGTAGTACATCGTCCCCAGCACGTCGCCGTAGCGCCGCCCGCGAAGTGGCCACGAGAGAAGGTAGACCGCGACGGCTCCCACCAGCAGTCGGCGGTCGGCGCGGGCGACCTCCGCGAGCACTGTCTCGAGTTCGATCGATCGAAACGCGACGAGCAGGCCGAGAACGATGCCGATCGCGACGACGAACGGTCCGTATCGCCGGAGGCCGGCCTCGAGCGAGCTAGTTTTTGGGCCGTCGCTCGACGCTGATCGGTGTAGGCGCGCGGTCGAATCGTTCTCGAGCCGGTGCCGTCCGCCGTCCATACGAACTCGTGCAGGACCCAGATATTTAAGCTCACCTAAAACTCGGCGAACGTCGGTCGAGAATCGTTCTTGAGGGCGTTCACCGGCGAGAGGGGTACTCGAGTTCGGCCAGCAACAGCGGTTACTCGAACTCGGCCAGAATCTCCCGCGTGGCCGCGCGGACGGCCTCGTCGCTCGAGCGCCTGGGTTCGAACCCGAGCGCGGACAGTTTCTCGACCGAGAGGCGCATCTTCGGGACGTCACCAGTCCAGCCCCGGTCGCCGCCGGTGTACTCGAACGTTGGATCGAGACCGAGTTCGTCGGCGACGATGGCCGCGATGCGGTCGACGGAGGTGGTCGTCCGGGTACCGAGGTTGAAAGTGTGTATCGCTCCCTCCTCGTCGCCCTCGCTCGAGGTGTCCCCGTCCCCGTCCACTGCGCCGGCGTGAGCGACGACGTGCTGAATCGCAGTCAGGCAGTCCTCGACGTGCAGGTAGGACTTCTCCTGGCGACCGTCGCCGAGGATGGTGAGTATCTCGGGGTCGTCCCGAAGTTTCTCGATGAAGTCGGGGATCACGGCCCCCCGGAGTCGCGGGCCGACGACGTTCGCGAAGCGGACGTTCCATACGGTGAGCCCGTGGATGTGGGCGCACGCCGAGAGGAGCCCCTCGTCGGCGAGTTTGCTCGCCCCGTAGGCGCTAATCGGCTCGAGCGGCGCGTAGTCCTCGGGGGTCGGCCGGGGTGCTTCGCCGTAGACCGTCGACGAGGAGGTGTAGACGAGTTCGGGAACGTCGGCATCGGCCATCGCCTCGATGACCGTCCGGGTCATCCGCGTGTTGTCGTCGTACTGGCCGTGCGGGCGGTCGGTGTCGACGTGTTTCGAGGCCGCGAGGTGATAGACGCGATCGACGTCGTCGAGCAGGCCCTCGAGTGAGTTAGACGCGGTCAGGTCGACCTCGACGAACTCGGCCTCGGACGGGACGCGGTCGCGGTCGCCGTTCGAACAGTCGTCGACGACCGTCACCGTCTCGCCGGCCTCGAGCAGGGACTCGGTCAGGTGAGAACCGATGAAGCCGGCCCCTCCCGTCACGAGCGAGTGGCGCGTAGCGCGTTCCATGGGTGCCGTTGATGGGAGCGACAGTAATCGCTGCCGATTCGAGCGGGGGGAACGCCATCTTCTCGCCCGACGACCGTCCGGTGCACTTATATAAAAGACGGCGGGTTAGACCTCCAATTGCTACGATTGACTGCGTCAGAGAGTAGCAAGGTCTGCGGACACGGGCCACTCCTTCCGGCGGTTTTATCGATTTCGATCGGCCGGAGGGAACGCAACTCGAGTACGCGTTAAACGGTATTTTTATATAGAAGGGCAAACAATGATTCGAGCGACTATGAGTCAGCGAATGCAACAGGGACAGCCGATGATCGTGATGAGCGAGGACTCCCAGCGCGTCAAAGACCGCGACGCGCAGGATTACAACATCCAGGCCGCTCGAGCGGTCGCGGAGGCCGTACGCTCCACACTCGGCCCGAAAGGGATGGACAAGATGCTCGTCGACTCGATGGGCTCGGTGACGATCACCAACGACGGGGTCACCATCCTCCAGGAGATGGACATCGACAACCCGACGGCCGAAATGATCGTCGAAGTCGCCGAGACCCAGGAGGACGAGGCGGGTGACGGCACGACTACCGCCGTCGCAATCGCCGGCGAGCTCCTCAAGAACGCCGAGGACCTCCTCGAGCAGGAGATCCACCCGACGGCCATCATCAAGGGCTTCCACATGGCCGCCGAGCAGGCCCGCGAGGAGATCGACGACATCGCGACCGAGATCGACACCTCCGACGAGGACCTGCTCAAGAAGACTGCCGAAACCTCGATGACCGGCAAGGGCGCCGAGGTCAACAAGGAACACCTCGCCCAGCTCATCGTCGACGCCGTCTCCGGCGTCACCGTCGAGACCGACGAGGGCGACAGCGTCGTCGATCTCGAGTTCCTCAACATCGAGACCCAGACCGGTCGCGCCGTCGACCAGTCCGAACTCCTCCAGGGAGCCATCGTTAACAAGGATCCCGTCCACGACAACATGCCCACCGAGGCGACGGACGCGAACATCCTCCTGCTGAACGACCCCATCGAGGTCGAAGAGACCGACGTCGACACCGAAGTCTCCGTCACCGACCCCGACCAGCTCCAAAAGTTCCTCGACCGCGAGGAGAAACAGCTCAAGGACAAGGTCCAGCACATCGTCGACCTCGGCGCGGACGTCGTCTTCTGCCAGAAGGGCATCGACGACCTCGCCCAGCACTACCTCGCGAAGGAGGGCATCCTGGCCGTCCGCCGAGCCAAGAAGAGCGACCTCGAGTTCCTGACGGAGGTCGTCGGGGCTTCGATCGTCTCCGACCTCGAGAGCGCGTCCGAGGACGACCTCGGCTTCGGTGACGTCACCCGTGACGACGAGGACGACCTGTTCTACGTCGAGGGCGACGACGCCCACGGCGTCACCCTCCTGCTTCGCGGCTCCACCGAGCACGTCGTCGACGAACTCGAGCGCGGCGTCAACGACGCCCTCGACGTGGTCGCCCAGACCGTCTCCGACGGCCGCGTCCTCGCGGGCGGTGGCGCAATCGAGGTCGAACTCGCCTCGCGCCTGCGCGACTACGCCGACTCCGTCTCCGGCCGCGAGCAGCTGGCCGTCGAGGCCTTCGCGGACTCGCTCGAACTCGTCCCCCGCGTACTCGCCGAAAACGCTGGCCTGGACAGCATCGACACGCTGGTCGACCTCCGCGCAGCCCACGAAGACGGCGAGATCCGCGCCGGCCTGAACGTCTTCAGCGGCGACGTCGAGGACACGTTCGAGGCTGGCGTCGTCGAACCGGCCCACGCCAAAGAGCAGGCCGTGACCTCCGCCACGGAGGCCGCGAACCTCGTGCTCAAGATCGACGACATCATCTCCGCTGGCGACCTGTCGACGGACAAGGGCGACGACGAGGGAGGCGCCCCCGGTGCCGGCGGCATGGGCGGCGGCATGGGCGGCATGGGCGGCATGATGTAGAACTCGCCCGGCGACACCTACTGCTCGATCGAACCGCTCGCGACCGATCACGTTTTTTGCCTCGACACGTAACCAGCGATCGGTATCGTCGACTGTAACGGCGGTCGAAAGAGAGAGCTCTTCGCGAAACGCACTCGAGACGAACACCCGCCGAAATCCGTCGGGTAACCGCTCCGATTTTATGGCGCTGGACGTCGTAGCCCGACTCGATGGACGTCCGGGAGTTTCCCGTCCTGAGTGACGGGGATCGAGCGCTGGTCGACCGGCTCTCGGCGGGCCTCGGCGAGAACGCCGGTCGCGTTCTGGCGTACCTGTTGTGTCGGTACGAGGACCCCAACCTGGAAAACGCTGCGACGTCGACCGAGATCCGCATCGGGACCGGACTGAGCGAGTCGGCGGCCAGGGAGGGGCTGGACGAACTCGAGTCGGCGAGGGTCGTCGATCGGACGACCGTTCGAACGGCGTCAGCCGGGCGGCCGCCGAACGCCTGGTCCGCGAGAGACCGGCCGGTGCCGACGATCCGCCGAGCGTTCGACCGACACGCGGACCGGCTGCTCGAGCAGGGAGGGCGCTTCGACGAGCGCGACGCGGGAACGGATCGCGAGAGGTGTAGCGAAGTCGGAACGGAGGCGCCCGACGAATTCGTCGTCGGACTCAACTGGCGGGCGAACGCGCTTCACCTCCCCCTGTTCGCCGCGCAAACCAGCAACGCCGGACGCCTCGCGATTTCGTTCGAGGAGTACGACGGCTCGAGCGCCGCGGCCAGCGCCGTCGCGGCCGGCGACGTCGACCTTGGCGTCGCCGGCGCCGCGACCGTTCTGCGCGAGCGCGCTCTCGGTCGACCGATCGTCCCCGTGGGCGTCCTCTTTCCGCGCTCGACGGCCGTCATCTACGCGACGCGGGAGGCGTTCGGCGGCCCCTTCGATCGGATCGGCCGACTACGCGGCCGGCGCCTCGGAACGTCGGCGTCCTCGGAGACGGAACTGCTCGGCCGACTCATGCTCGAGCAGGCGGGCGTTCGCGAGGCGGTCGAAATCGTCTCACTCGAGGGCGAAGAGCGGGAGGCGCTAGAAGCGGGGACGGTCGACGCCGTCACGGGAATGTACCCCGACCCACAGCGCCTCGATCGGGACGGACGGACGACCGACGCCCTCACGATCGCGGACCAGTTCCCCGTGTACGGTCCGACGCTGATCGCGACCCGCAACGGACTCGCCGCCGACCGGGAGCGCCTGACGACGTTCCTCGCCGCGGCGACTGACGGGTGGGCCACCGCGAGGGCCGACCCGTCGGTGGCAGCGGCCGACGCCGCCGAGTGGTCGGCGGAATCGCCCGACCGGATCGAGCGGACGTTCGACCGAGCGGCGGCCCGTTTCGGCGCGACCGAGACGGTGCGAAAGCGAGGGTGGGGGTGGCACTCGCCGGCGGCATGGCGCGACCTTCGAACCGCGCTTTCCCAGGGCGGGGTGTTCGACCGTGATTGAGGTCGCCGACGTCGCCGTCGCCTACGAGAGCGTGACCGCGATTCGGGACGTCGACCTCAAGGTCGACGCCGGGGAGTTCGTGACCGTCGTCGGACCCTCTGGGTGCGGGAAGACGACGCTGCTGCGGACGATCGGTGGACTCGAGGAGCCGACCCGCGGGCGGGTGTCGATCGCCGGGCGCGATCCGGCGTCCTCCCAGCGCGAAGCGAACGTCGGATTCGTCTTCCAGCAACACACCCTGTTTCCCTGGAAAACGGCGCTCCAGAACGTGACCTTCCTCCGGACGATGGCGGGCCGAGAGCCGGCAACCGACGAGGCGCGATCGCTGCTCGAAACCGTTGGCCTCGAGGGATTCGAAGGGGCGCGCCCGGCGGCGCTCTCGGGCGGGATGAAACAACGGGTCGCGATCGCGCGGGCGTTACACCTCGGCGCTGACGTCCTCCTGCTGGACGAACCGTTCGGCGAACTCGACGAGATCACCCGGGACGAACTCGGCGTCGAGATTCGAGAACTCTGGCGCCGGGAGCGCAAGACCGTCGTCTTCGTCACCCACAGCGTTCCGGAAGCGGTCTTTCTGGGCGATCGCTGCGTCGTGATGCGGGACGAACCCGGTCAGATCGAAGCGATCGTCGACGTCGACTTGCCCAGCCCCCGCGACGAGGCGGTTCTCAGCTCGCGGGCGTTCCAGGAACGGGTCGCAACCGTACGGCGGATGCTTCACGAGGTCGACGACGATGGCGATGGGTGAGCGCGTGCGAACCACGGCGGCGGACGTCCTCTATCCCGTCGGCGCGCTCGCCGTCGGCACCGCGCTCTGGTGGACGACTGTAGCGGTGCTCGAGGTGCCGCAGTTCCTGTTACCGCCGCCGGACGCCGTCGCGGCGCGGCTCGTCGCGAACCCGCACCTCTACCTCGACAACGCGTGGCTCACGCTCGAGAAGGTCGCCTACGGCGGCGGCCTCGGTGCGCTTGCCGGGTTCGTCCTCGCGATATTGATCGACTCGCTACCCTGGTTCCGGCGGTCGGTCTACCCCTACCTCGTGACGGTGCGCGTGATCCCGAAGATCGCGATCGCCCCGCTGCTGTTGATCTATCTCGGCACGGGGATGGGGGCCGCGGTCGTGTTCGTGGCGCTCATCGCGTTCTTCCCGCTCGTCCTCAACACGGTCGCCGGACTCGGCCGGACGCCGGACGAACAGCGAGACCTGTTGCGGTCCGTGAACGCTCACCCGGTCGATACGTTCGTTCGGGTTCGGCTCCCGTACGCC
This sequence comes from Saliphagus sp. GCM10025317, assembly GCF_042663665.1. NCBI lineage: Archaea > Methanobacteriati > Methanobacteriota > Halobacteria > Halobacteriales > Natrialbaceae > Saliphagus > Saliphagus sp. GCM10025317. The sequence goes on along the minus strand of NZ_JBHTAQ010000007.1, from coordinate 614,200 downwards.
CTCCCGGACGTGTTCGCCGGGCTCAAGCAGTCCACGACGCTCGCGGTCGTGGGGGCGGTGATCGCCGAGTGGCTCGTCGCCGACGGCGGACTCGGTTTCTTGATCCTGCTGGCTGCCGAGAACGTGCGGACCGATACGATGCTCGCGGCGCTACTCGTCCTGCTCGCCGAGGGACTCGTCCTCTACGGCGGCGTGGTCGCGCTCCAGCGCGGCGTCGATCGGTACGCCGCCGCCTGAGGCGACCGCCCGATCACGTCGTCCAGATGCGCCGTTCGAGCAACGCCGGCAGGAGGTAGAATCCGACGCCGACCAGCGAGAGCACTGCGAGCGCGGCGTAGGACGTCGCGGTCTCGAGCCGCGTCGCGCTGTAGAACACACGATAACCGATTCCCGATCGAAGGGTGACGAACTCCGCGACCACCGCTCCCACGACTGCGAGCGTCGCGGCGATCTTGAGGCCCGCGAAGACGCTGGGGGCGGCCGCCGGAACTCGAACCCGCAGGAACGTCTCGAGCGACGACGCGCCGACGGACGCCGCGAGATCGAGGAACGCCGATGGCGTCGAGCGCAGTCCGTCGAGCGTCGCTATGGTCATCGGAAACAGCGTCAGCGTCGCGACGAGCAGCGCCCTCGCGGGGATTCCCCGCCCAAACCAGAGGAACAGCAGCGGCGCGACGGCGATCAGCGGAGCGATGCGTAGCGCGACGACGTACGGGAGGATCGTCCTGGCGGCCGATCTCGAGCGAGTCATCGCGAACGCTAGCACCAGTCCGACGGCGGCGCCCCCTCCCAGACCGAGCGCGGCCGTCGCAGCGGTGACGGCGGCGTCGGCGAGGAGCGTCGGATACCCTTCGACGAGCGCCGCGCCGACGTCGATCGGCGAAGGCAGGATGACGGTGGGCACGTCGTAAACGACCGTCGCTCCCTGCCAGAGCGCGAGCACGCACGCGAGCGTCGCGAGCGGCGGTCCGACACGAACGAGGCCGGGACGGACCCGGTCGACGACGATCGATCGGCGTTCCGGCGTCGAAATCACCGCCTCTCGCCGGGTACGCCGTTCGCGGTTCCCGTCGGTCATGACTCGAGGAGCGTTCCGGGCCGCGTCGGGCCGGTCGGTAGCGTCGTCGTTGGCACGCCGAATCACTCCGTGGCGAGGTCCGCGTACTCGCCGATGTGCTCGTAGTCACCGTCGAGATACTCGTTCTCCCACACTGACCCGGGGTCGATCTCGTCCGCGAAGAAGTCGGCGGCGGCGAGCGTTTCGTAGGTCGACTCCCACGGTTCGGGCTCGCTCCATCCCCAGCCGTGATCGCGAACGGCCTCCGAAAGCATGTACTCGGTGCGCATCAGCTCCCACTTCTCGCGCTGGTTCTCGCGGACCTCCTCGAGTTCGGGCTGTGCGTCGACCACGACGTCGATCGCATCGTCCGGGTTCTGGGTCGCCCAGACGGCGCCTCGAGCGGTCGCACGCAGGAACGCCCGTACCGCGTCCGGGTCGTTCACTGCGAACTCCTCGCTCGTCGCGACGAGGTGGCCGTACGACGGGACCGCCTCCTGAACCGAGAGCGAGTCGATCTCGACCCCCTGCTGCTCGGCGTCGACCACGTCGCCGAACACGCCCCCCGCGGCGTCGACTTCGCCCGTGAGCACCTGCTGGACGGTGTCGAATCCGCTGTCGACGTACTCGACGGACTCGCGGACGCCGTGGTGTTCGAGAAACGCCTCGGTCATCTGGCGGACCATTCCGGGACCGCTACCGATGGTGGTCCCCTCCAGTTGCGAGGGATCCGACAGCCCGTCGAAGCGCTCCCGGGGCGCGAAGACAACCACCGGGTTGTGCTGCATCACGATTCCGACCGCGAGCGGGGAGAGTTCGCGGCTGTTGACGTTGAGGATCTGATCGCTGCTCGTGATCGCGAACTCGACGTTCCCCAGTCCGGCTTGCTGGGCCGAAAAGTCCGACCCATCGCCACTCTCGATGGTCACCTCCTCGATCCCTTCCGCCTCGTAGAAGCCCCGATCCGCCGCGACGAAGTACGGCGCGTGAAGCCCGCTCGGTTTCCAGTTGAGCAACAGCCCGACGCTGTCGACGTCGGGCTCGAGCGATTCCTGCGCGCTCGGACCGTTCTCGGCCAGACACCCTGCCAGGACGGTGCTCGCGACTCCCCCCGCCGTCGCCGCGAGGATCGTTCGTCTCTCGAGTCCCATAGTGCCAATCGACCACCCGGAGGGGTAAAAAACGATTTCGTGGAATGTTTAAATGCCAGCGCCTTATCGAGGGTATTCGTAGCGTTGTATGCTACTATGCAACACATTCTTGAACGTTTAATGATCTTTTTCTGCAGTAATTACTGGAAGTCGAATCTCGAGAGGCGCCGCGGCTCGCGGTCCTGGCGGACGTCCGCATCGCCCGCTCGGAGCAGCCTCGGAGCGCTGCCCTGACGCGCGTCGCGATAGGAGCGGACGCTCCGTCGACACCGCTTGTGCTCGCAACCGTCGCGAAAAAGCGCTATCGGACGGAGATGTTCCGGTTTTCGACCGACTCGGAGAATTCGAGTTCGATCTCGAGTTCCCCCTCGTGGCGTTTCGCGAACTCGATCTCGACTTCGATCGGTTCGCGGTACTCGAACGGAATCTCCCAGTCGGACGCGCTGATCGTCAGCGACGTGTCCGATTCGATCTGGTCGGCGAGTTCGCGCAGGAATGCCGCCGTTTCTCGACGGGAAAGATACACCTCTCGCTCGAAGAACCCATCGGTGATTGTCCGTCTGTCGTCGTCGCGATCTTCGGGAAGCGTCACGCGGTCGCTCATACAATAGTATAACACGACTGTCGGTATAAATATGGTCGAGTGACCTACGAAAGGATGATGAATTACAAGATAGATGATATCTAATCACGAGTCGGTGTCATTCCAGTTGGACGTGGACCAGAGTCGATCCAGTCGGGCGTGGGGGAGACGTACGGCCAGCGACCGATTTCAGCTGTCTACCGGAGACATGGCCGATAGTTGACGGTGTGGAGACGTCGAGCGGATCACTCTAGTCCAATCAGTCGGCTCGCCGTTCGTCTCCGTGTAGAGATTTTCAGCGGAGGACTATACCCGGCATGATAGGTATTTGGTGGCACTCGACGTGCGTGGCCCCATGGTCGGGGAACTGATCGAAGCGTTCGTCGAATCGCAGGGAGCGTGGTTCGCGTACCTCGTCCTGCTCGCCGGGGCGGTCTTATTGACCTACAGCGTCGAGAAGCTCATCAGTTATCTCACTCGAGCGGCGCTCGGGCTCGGGGTATCCGTCTTCGCCCTCGCCATCGTCTTCACCGGTTTCGAGTTCGACGATACGGCCATCGCGCTCGTCTTTGGAGCCGGTGGGCTGGAGCAGGTTGCGCTCGGAACCGCACTCGGAACGGGGCTCGCGATCACCGGCATCACGCTGGCAGTAGCCGCGTTGGTCGAGCCCTTTCCGGTCGAGATTCCTCGCGACTACCTCCTGCTGTTCGCGCTGTCACCGCTGGTCTTGGCCCCGTTCGTTCTCGTGAGTACGCTGACGATCGTCCACGGGTTCGTTCTCACAGCGATTTTCGTTGCCCTGTTCGGGTACATCGTCATCCGCGAGTTCCAACGCGATGTCCCGGTCTTCCGGGATTCGGAGATCGCCGAACGGATCGAAGCCGACGGCGGCGTTCCGATCGATCGAATCACTCTCGAGGACGTGGACATTCGGACGGTACTCGAGGACATTCCAGAAGACCGGTTCGTTGCGGGTCAGCCGTACGAAGGCGTTTTCTGGCTCGGATTATCGCTGGTAGCGCTGATCGGCGTCGTTGCGGGAGCAACTCTCCTCGAAGCCAGTTCAGAGGTGATCCTCGAGTCGTGGGGTATCGAGGAGACGGTCTTCGGCGCGACCGTAATGACACTCGCGTTGACGTTCGAGAACCTGCTGTTAACGCTCGAACCGGTCCGTCGCGGGATCCCCGAAATCGGGATCGGACACGTCATCGGGAGCGTGATCTTCTCAGTGACGGCGAACGTCGGAATCATCATGTTCGTCGCGGACGTGGTGATTCCCCGGTCCGTGCTCGTCTTCCACCTCCCCGCGGTGCTCATCCTCACGGGGCTCGCCGCGTACTTCATTTCGAGCGGGCGAATCCGACGCTGGCACGGCTACGTGCTGGCTGGGCTGTACGTCGCTTACTGGGGGATCGCCCTCCTCATTTTCGGCGGCGTCCCCATCCCCGATCCCCTCTAACGTACTGAAAACGGCAAGAGATCTCTGCCGTCCGCGGTTCACCACGCGCAGACTGTTACTATCCCACTCGACTTAGTTCGAGGAGTCCCGCGACACGGTAGCGGCAACAACCGGGCTCGGCGACCTCGGGCGCGACCAGCGCGCACTTCAAACAGTCACGAAAACCGGCAAAATCCTTTGTATCGCAGGCGTCGAACCACGGTCATGACGCTCATCGACGCGCTTGGAAACGGCACGCGGCTGAAGATCCTTCGAGAGCTTTCGCAGCGACCGAAGTACGTCACTGAACTGACGGACTCGGTCGGGATGGACGGAAAGACCGCGGTGCACCACCTCTCGACCCTCGAGGAGGCCGGGATGGTGAACTGGTACATGCGCGGCAACCGGAAGTACTACGAGTTGAACCGGTCGCTCGAGTTGCGGATCGCTCCGCCGCCCGAACGAACGTTCGTCCTTCAGACTATGGAGCTGTCTCAGGAAGCGCAGTCGACCGAGTAGCGAGGCGAACGGTGAGATTACTCTCCCAGAGGTACCGTCGCGAAGAACCGGACGTTGACGAGGAGATAGAGGACGTACAGCCCGAGGAGGAGCACCCCGTGTTTGCGCGTCAGTTTCCCCCGCCAGAGCAAGTAACTCGCCAGTCCGGTGAACCCGAGGAGGACGGGAAGGTGGAAGAACACCGTCTCCGATCGGAACTGGATCTCGCCCAGCAGGCCGACGATACCGACGTTTGCGGTCACGAAGAAGAGCAGGCTGCCGATGACGCCCCCGACGGCGACGTCTGGGTACCCCAGCCGAAGCGGCTCGACGATGAGCAGGATGTCGTCGATGGTGAAGAGGATCGTGATGAGAGTGACGCCGACGAACGTACCTGTCAAGTGCCACGTCTCGAGGATTCCCTCGACGCCGATCGCCGCCCCCTCTGCGCCGATGACGATTCCAAGGACAGAAACCAGCAACATTGACGGCCAGAACCACTTCTTTCGGGCGAATCGCCGCAGCGGCGACGGAAGATCCCCCGCGACGTCGCGTTGCCCGTCCGGAACCGTGACGGCCCGCTTGACCTCCTCAGACTGCATGAACGTCCGGTCTATCTGGCGCTCGCGTTGGAGAACGTACGCGAAGATCACGACGTACATCATGATGAACATCATGCTGAGCGCGGGCGTCAGCGTCCCCGAGACGATCACCGGGATCAACACGAGCGGCGCAGCAGCCATCATTGCGAGATAATCGTTCGGAACGTCGATCACGAACGGAAAGAGGAGCGCACCGAGGGCGAGCGTCAGGCCGAAGATCGAAACGGCGTTGCCGATCGCGAGTCCGAACGCGACGTTTTGCATCTCTCGAAACCCCGTGAAGATGCCGAACGCGACGTTGTCGAACTCCCAACCGGAGAAGACCACCGCGAGCAAAAACGCCGAAATTCCGAACCGGACGGCGGTCCGCACGAGCGCGTGGATCAGCAACTCGATGCTCGCCATCAGGAGGATCGTTCCGGCGAGCAGCACCGCCACCGCGGTCCAGCCCGACACCTCGACCAGTTCGTCCTCGCCGGACTCGACGTCTTCTTGCGCTACGGCGACGCCCCCGCCCGCAGCGACGAGGAGTACCGCGGCGACCAACACAGCGCCGATTCGAACGCCCTCAGTCGTCATGATGCCTTTAGACGACGGAAACAACCTTATCGATTTGGTCCCGTATAGCGACGTTCATTGGACGATCGTACACGGAAATGCGTGTATACTCGTTCAGTGAACGAGTATACACGGGCCCTGACGCCGGCCCGCCATTGCCGGAGATCATCGGGCAAACGCCAATCGCCGGCGACTCGCATCGGGAACGGGTGCGGATCGACGTTTCGAACGCGTGCCGTCGTGACAGTACGCGGTGCGCGTCGGTGCGGTTCCGGTCGGTCGCGGGCGCCGAATTAAGTGTGCGCTCCGCATCTAGGCGCCCGTATGGTCGCGGGTGCTTCCGAACTGGTGATCCTCGTCGCGCTCTTCCTGGTGGGCGTGGCGACGGTCATCTACAGCGTCGAGGTGTTCATCGAGGCCGTCGCCCAGAGCGCCATCTCGCTCGGCGTCTCCGGGTTCTTTCTCGCGGTCATCCTCGCCGGAGTCGACCTCGAGAACGCGGTGCTCGGCGTCACCGCGGCCTTCGTCGACCTTCCGGCCCTGGCGCTGGGGACGGTGTTCGGAGAGGCCCTGTTCGTCCTCGCGGTCGCCGTCGGCATCGCAGGGCTGTTCGTGCCCTTCCGGATGGACGTCCCCCGTATCTACCTCCTGTTGATCCTCGTCGTTCCCCTCCCCGCGTTCGCGCTGTCGATCGACGGGACGATTGGCCGCGCCGGCGGGGCCGCGCTGCTCGTCCTGTTCGCCCCTCTGCTCGCCGCCATCTACTGGCTCGAGCGACGGTCGGAGACGACCTACCTGCTCGCGGAGGAGGTCGAGAACGTCGTCGACCTCGCGGAGGACCGCTCCGGAGCCGAGCCGGCCGTTCGGCCGGACGACGCGGCCGGGCCCGCGGTGGAGCCGGACGGCGACGGGACGGTGGCCGACGAGTGGCTGGCCGACGTGGACCTCGACGTGGACGAGTTCGTCCCGAACTTCGAGGGCCGGAGCGGCCGATTCGCGCTCGGCGTCGCCGTCCTCGCGGCCGTCGGCATGACCGTCGGGTCCGGAATCACGGTCGTCAGCGCCGAGGGGATTTTCGTCTCGCTCGGGGTCTCGGGACTCGCGTTCGGCGCGACAGTGCTCTCTTTTATCGCCTCGATCGAGGAACTGGCGTTGACGGTCGAACCGGTCAGGCAGGGTCGGCCGCACCTTGCGGTGGGAAACGTCGTGGGGAGTACGGTCTTCTACGTGACGGCCAACGTCGGAATCGTCGCCCTGTTGGCCCCGATCGACACCGGCGGCGCCGTTCTAACCGTCCACTGGCCGATCTTCGCGGCGTCGCTGATCGTCGTCGCGGCCATGCTGGCCCGGGGACGGGTGACCCGATCCGGCGGGGCGCTCCTGCTTGCACTCTACGGGGTCTACTGGATCGCGAACTACGCCTGAGGACGGAAAACTCCGCCGGTACGCGCCGTATACGGCGTTCTCAACGCCCTATTAGACGATAGCGTCTCGAACAACAGATCCTTGTTCGAGGAACGATCGGCGCTGTTTATCCCGAATCGTGTCCAGACTGATCCGCACGCAAATCGGCAGACGACGACACTCATCCGACAACGTATCCGACATATAATGTCAGAACAAGAGAACACAGGCCGGCCGACGGTTCCGGACGTGACCCGGCGGACGCTGCTCCGCTCGGCGGCGATCGGCACCGTGGCCGGTCTCGGGGCGACGGCGGCGGTAGCACAGGACGACAACGAGGACGGTTTCCTGCAAGAAGGACCGACCGTCGGACTCGAGACCGTCGCGGAGGAACTGACGGCACCGGTCGACTTCCAGGTCGCCGACGAGGAGACCGACCGACGGTTCGTCGTCGACCAGACCGGCCAGATCTACGTCCACGGCGAGGACGGCCTCGAGGACGAACCGTTCCTCGACATCTCGGACCGGATGGTCGACCTGAGGGAGGACTTCGACGAGCGCGGCCTGCTGGGACTCGCGCTCCACCCCGACTTCGAGGAGAACGGCAGGTTCTTCGTCCGCTACAGCGCACCCCCGCGGGAAGAGACGCCCGAGGAGTGGTCCCACACCTTCGTCCTCTCAGAGTTCGAGACCGAGGGCGACGACAACGAGTCGGCCGATCCCGACTCAGAGCAGGTGCTCCTAGAGATCGACGAGCCGCAGCCCAACCACAACTCCGGCATGGTCGCGTTCGGTCCGGACGGCTACCTCTACGTCTCCACGGGTGACGGCGGCGGTGCGAATGACAACGATGAGGGCCACGTCGAGGACTGGTACGACGAGAACGAGGGCGGCAACGGTCAGGATACGACCGAGAACCTCCTCGGTGCCGTCCTTCGGATCGACGTCGACGAAGGAACCGGCGAGGGGGAGGACGACGACGCCGGCGACGGGACCAACGACCGGGCGTACGGTATTCCCGAGGACAATCCCTTCGCCGAGCAAGGGGAGTTCGATTCCGACGAGGGACTTCCGGAGCAGTACGCCTGGGGGCTGCGCAACCCCTGGGGGAGCATGGATTTCCACGGTGATCGGATGCTGCTGGCCGACGTCGGACAGAACCTGTTCGAGGAAGTCAACGCGATCGAGAAAGGCGGCAACTACGGCTGGAACGTCAAGGAAGGTACTCACTGTTTCAGCACCGAATCGCCCGAGGAGGTTCCCGATGAGGAGGACTGCCCCGACGAGACGCCCGACGACGTTCGCGGCGGTGAGGAACTGATCGACCCGGTCATCGAGTACCCGCAGGAGTACGAGGGCGAACCTATCGGTGTCTCGATCATCGGCGGCCACCTCTACGACGGCGATACCGTCTCGGGCCTCGAGGAAACGTACGTCTTCGGCGACTGGAGCGGCCCACTGTTCCTCGCACGACCGCCCGAAGGGTGGCTCGAGGACGAGGGAATGGACGACGAAGGCGACGGGGACGACATCGGCAACGGCAACGACAACGAGACCGACGACGCAGGTAACGAAACAGACGCCGGCGGCGACGGAGATATGGATGCCAGCGGCGACGGCGAGGACGAGCTCTGGCCGATGGAGCGGTTAGTCGTCGAGGCGGACGATCTCGCCGCGGAGGGCGCGCTTGATCGGAACATCCTCGCGTTCGGCCAGGATTCCGACGGCGAGGTCTACGTACTCACTACCGAAAATACCGGCCCCACCGGTGAGACCGGCCAGGTCCACCGGATCGTCGAGGCGGATGGCGACGGTAGCGACGGTGACGCCGGTGCCGAGGGCGAGGATGAAGAAGCCGAGGAAGCCGAGGAAGCGGAGGAAGAGAAAGAGGAGGGCCGGTAACGAGACCGATGATGACTTCGGCGGCAACGAAACCGACGACGGGGACGACGCGTTCCTGTAGGTCGGATCACAGATCCGGGTTTAGCACCCGCCCTCCTCGTGGTTCTTTCTTCGCGAAAACGGAACCGCCGAAGAGCTATCAATCGCGCTGCCAGACAGCGAAGAGACGGTGACGGTCGGGTTAGTCCGCTCGCGGAATCCAGTGAGCAGTCCGCCGGCGGCGGTTCGATCGCCGTTCGATAACCGAACCTCCCCGAACGGCTCGGGGATCGGTTACGGCGACCACCGGAGAATCGCCGACTCCTCCGGCTGTTCGGGAGCGAAGTTGCAGATGAACAGGTCGTTACACTGGCCGGGGACCGTTCCGAACGCCACGTCAGAACAGAAGACGAGTCCGTCGTCGGCCGTCGCGACCGATTCGGTCTCCCCGTTAGAGGAGACTAGTACGACCGCGCTCTGGAGAATTGCGGCGACGTAGAGTAGCTCGTCGAGGGGGTGATACGCGAGCCCGTCCGCGCCGTGCACCTCCGGCCCCTCTACGAACGTCTCGCCCTCTCCCGCGCTTCCGTCGTCTTCGACGGGGACGCGCATGATCCGGCCGGCCTCCTCGCCGTCGACCTCGTCGTCGGTGACCGCGAGGAACACGTCGTCGTCCGGCGTGATGGTGAGCCCGTTGACGCCGAACGTCTCGGTGGAGAGGCGATCGTCCTCGAACCAGACCGCCGCTGCGTTCTCGGGATCGTCCGCGTCGAGCGGGACCTCGTAGACCACCCCGCCGAAAGACTCCGTGACCAGGAGCCGATCGCGCAGCCGATCGTGCGCGATCCCGTTCGGGACGGCCTCGTCCTCGACGCCGAGGATGGCGAACAATTCCGCGTCGGCGGTCTCGTCCAGTTCGTCGTCGGTCTCCGCATCCTCCGCGTCGGCGTCCACCTCCGCTTCCTCGTCTTCCTCGGCCTCCTCGCCCTCGGCTTCGTCGTCTTCCGCTTCGTCTCCGTTCGCCGCCTCGTCGTCGGTCTCGCGCACCGGCTCGCCGGCCTCGTCGAGCACCCACCAGACGTCGCCGATGCCCTGTCCGTTCGCATCGCCGGCTTCCTCGTCCTGGGCGAAGTAGTAAAGCGGCCAGCCGTTCGCAGCAACCTGCGTCTCCCCGTCCTCGCGCTCGAACGTCGTCAGTTCGGCCGAAATGCCGTCGCCGGCGGCCGGCTCCTCCTCGGCGGTCAGCGGCGGCCAGTTCTCCTCGCAGTCGTCGTAACACGCGCTTTCCCCTGCGTCCTGTTTGTCCTCGTCGAACATGTAGAGGGTCATTCCCTCCGAGTCGACGAGGATCTCGCCGAACTCGTCGTGGGAACTCGTCGCGACGGTAGCGTCAGCTTCGTCCTCGCCGTCGGTCTCGCCCCCGTCGTCCGATTCCGTTCCCGACGCGTCACGGGGCACTCGCCAGACGCCCGTTTCCTCTCCGGATTGCACCGCGGCGTAGGCCGTCCCGTCGGGAGCGACCTCGACGCCCAGCGTATCGCCGGGAAGCTCGCCGACCAGTTCGGCGTCGTCGAGGGACAGTCCCGTCTCCTGGGTCTGCGTCGCGGTGATCCGTCGGATCTCACCGGCGGTGATACTAAAGTACAGCGAGCCGTCGGGGTCCACCGCGAGGTTCTCTGCCGTCGGCTCGCCCGAGATGTCGACGACAGTCTCGATGTCCGGGCCGTCAGTTTCTTCCTCCGCTTCCGCTTCGTCAGCCCCTTCGTCACCCCCGACGATCTCGACGTCGCCGATCATCGATCCCCTGTGCGGTGCACAGAAGTACTCGACCATCTCCTCGGTGGCTTCGAACTCGACGGTCTGCGTTTCGCCGCGAGAACTCATGATATCGGTCGAGACGAGTCGTTCGTCCTCCTCGTCGACGATAACGAAATTGTGGGGTTCACCGTCTCCGTTCTCCCAGGTGACCGTGTACGTCGTACCGGCCTCCAGGACGAGCGTCGGATTCGTCTCCCCGCTGATCTCGTCGGGAGAAGCCCCCTCCCAACCGCCTCTGTCTCCGTCGAGTTCGATGTCGGTCGAGAGGGCATCCCCCTGGGTCGCGACTGCCGTACCCGCCCCGACCGCGACGCCCGTGGCCGCGGCTGCTTTCATGAACGTTCGCCTGAGTGTACCGCTCCAGTCGTTTTGGTAGGTCATTGTCACATCGTGTTCGTTCGTGTCGTGAGGTCGCTCGATTACTGGGTCAGTAACGTTCGACGCGCCTGTCGTGGTCCGTTATCCGCCGTTTTTGCTGGCCTGGCTGGGTTCCATCTGCGTACAAAAGAGGTGTTTTATCGACCTATTCCTCGTCAGACAGCTCGATTCCCTCTTGAAGCTGATGCAGGTACACGTCGCCCATGACGATGGGCGGCTCCTGGGTGGGGTGGATACCCTCCCCGCCGTTCTCCGCTTCCTCGCCGTCGTCTGCTCTGTCCCCGCCGTTCTCCTCATCTTCCGTTTCTTCCTCGCCGTTCTCCGCTTCCTCCCCGTTCCCTTCTTCGCCCGCTTGCACCTCGCCTGGATCTCCCTCTTCGGCTTCCTCTTCCGCTTCTTCGTCCGCCGTCCCTTCGTCGTCCCCGCCGTTCTCCGCTTCCTCGCCGTCGTCCGCTCCGTCCTCGCCGTTCTCCTCGTCCTCGCCGTTCTCCTCGTCCTCGCCGTTCTCCTCTTCGCCCGCTTGCGCCTCGCCTGGATCCCCCTCTTCGGCTTCCTCTTCCGCTTCTTCGTCCGCCGTCCCCTCGTCGTCCTCGCCGTTCTCCTCGTCCTCCGCTCCGTCTTCGCCGTTCTCCGCCGCATCTTCCTCGCTTTCGATCTCGATATCGCCGACCATCGTATCGTCGTGGGGGTCACAGACGTACTGCGCCATCTCGCTGGTGGCCTCGAACTCGAGCGTCTGCGTCTCGCCCTCTTCGGCCATGACGTCAGTCGAGTAGTCGTCGACGACCTCGCCGCCCTCGTCTCGGATTTCGATGTTGTGTCCCGCCCCGTCGGCGTTTTCCCACGTAATTTGGTAGGTTTCCCCTTCGACGAAGACGAGGGTCGGGTTGGACTGGCCGCTGATCACGTTGGGTTCGACGCCGGTCCACGCTTCGATCCGCCCCTCGAGGAGGATCTCGTCGGCCTCTTGGAACCCTTCCGCTGCGGGTTGGGGCTCCGGATACCGTCCGTCCTCTTCGCCAGCGCTCTCGATGAAGGAGAGCGTCTCGTCGCCGGTGGTATTCTGGTGGGCCCACACCTGGTAGAGCCGCTCTCCTTCCAGGGGTTCCTCGAATTCGATCACGACGTCCTCGTGAGTGCCCGCTTCGAGGAACTCGGAGGCGCCTTGAACCTGAACTGCGAGGACCTGCCCCAGATCGGGCATGGTCTCGAGCGGCAGTTCGTCGTGAGCGGCCACGGGATCCACGAGGGAGACGAAGCCACCATCGGGCAGCGTCACCGATTCGACCTCGACGGAGGACCCATCGGTAACCTGGGTGTCGACGACGACCTCGGCGAACTCCGCCTCCGTGCCGCCGTTGCCTTCCGCTTCGTCGGCTGCCTCGTCCCCATCTTCGTCGGCTTCCCCTTCGTCGTCTCCGAGAGCTCGTCCACTCAGCGCGGCGAGTCCCGCGCCCGCCGCGGTCGATCTGAGGACGGTTCGCCGGAGTACCTTCAGTTCTGTGTCGTCGGCTCGTTGATCGTGCATAGTCATGATTGTCACACCTCGACCGAGTACGCGGTCGCGACGCCGGATTGCTGGGTCGAAACGAAGACGAACACCTTCTCCTCGTAGGGATCGTGCCAGGCGACGGGCGATCCGTCGACCTCGCCGTCTTCGCCGCCGGGCTGGTCGGCCCACAGCCGTTCGCCGGTTTCCGTGTCGTAGGCGATGAAGTCCCCACCGCGGGTTCCGGCGAACGACACGCCGGACGCGGTCGACAGCGTTCCGCCTCGGGCGACTTCGTCGTGCCAGTCCTGCCACTTGACCTCACCGCTGACGGGGTCGATGCCAGCGACGACGCCGTAGAACCCGTTCCACTCCTCGAGGTACTCGGTCGTCTCGAGTTCGGCGACACCGGAGAAGCCCTCACCCGGCGGCTCGTACCACGTGTCCTCCCAGGCCCACCGCCACGGCTCGTTGTGTCCGGTGACGACCATCGTTCGGCTCTCCTGGTGGTAGGAACTGGGCTGGGGGTTCGTTCCGCCGCCCAGCCACGGCATGATCCAGGGCATCTTGTCCAGATCCTCCTTGCCCGGGATCGTCCACATGTTGTGGTGCTGGACGTACTCCTCGCTGCGCTGGACGAGCTGGCCAGTCTCGACGTCGACTGTGTGGACCCAGCCGGACTTCGGGGCCCACGAGGCGAGTCGTCGCTCCTCGCCGTCGACCTCGGCGGTGTAGACCAGCGCGGGGCTCGGCGAATCGTAGTCCCAGTAGTCGTGCGGCGCGTCCTGGTGGTGCCACCGGTACTCGCCGTCCTCGGTGCTCACCGCAACCTTGCCGGCGGAGTAAGGGTTCCACCCCGGTCGGACGGTACCGTACCACGGCGCCGCGTTCGCCGACGGGATGATGACCTGGTCGGTCTCGACGTCGACGGCCCCGGAGGCCCAGGCGGTGGCGCCGCCGTGCTTCCAGGAGTCGCCGACCCACTCCTCCTCGGGGGTCATGTTGACCCGCCACTGCGGCTCGCCTTCGAGCGATATCGCGTCGAAGAAGCCGCTGACGCCGTACTCGCCGCCGAAGCTGCCCTTCATGATCTTCCCGTCGTAGATGAGCGGCGGCCACGACGAAGTGGTCCCGCGGGAGCGCTCCCACATGAGTTCCTCGTGCATGAGGTCGTCGGCGGGCTCGCCCCGGTACGCACACGCGCCGTTGTAGTACCACACGTCCTCGCCCGTGTACCGATCTACGGCCATCACGCCGAGATCGAGGGTGCTCTTTATCACCCAGTCGCAGAACACGGCCGCGCCGCGCTCGGCGGGGGCGGTGTCGGGACTCGCCCCGACGGTCGGCTCGTAGATGTGCGACCAGAGGAACTCGCCGGTTCGTGCATTCAGGGCGTGTAGTTCGTCGGGCCCGAACGTGAGGTACATGATCGGGGGATCGCCCTGGACGATTATCGGCGAGTTCTGGTACGCCGTCATCGGCGGGTCCCCGTGCTCGAACTCCCACTCGACCTCGAGGTCCCCGACGTTCTCCGGGTTCAATTCGTCACCTGGATACCGTCGCTGGCTGTCATAGGAGCCGCCCATGATCAGCCAGTTGTCGGTTCGTTCGCCCGTCTCGTGGAGGTGTTCTTCCGTGATCTCTCCCTCGGTGATCTGATCGGTGTCGAACTGTTCGATATTCGACTCGCCGGGTTTCTCTTGGTACGGGCCCTCTCGGATTGCCTCAACGTCCTCCAGGTGATCCATTCCGTTTTGCAGCATTCGGTTCATTGTTCACACCTCCTCGTGCGCTTCGTCCAGCGGTTTTCGCATCTCGTCGTCGATCCAGGCGATGTCCTCGGCGAGGAACTCCTGACCGATGATCATGATCGCAGCGCCCACGGTGATCAGCGTCGTCAGGTCCTCGTCGCCGACCGTCCCCTCAGCGAGGCGTCTGGCAGCGTCGCCCATGAGGTAGGCGCCGGCGAGCATCGATTTGACGTCCCAGACGCCGCGATTGATCATCTCGTCGGTCACGAGCACCTCGTGTTGCCAGATCCACCAGTCGAGTCCGTCGATCCACAGCAGCGCCCCCTCCATCGCGCGGTGGTGCAGCGGCGCGACGGTCTCGTAGGCGACACCTTCGTCGTAATCGTCCTCGGCTTCGACTGGCGGGTAGTTGGGCGTCGGCTGCCACCACGACAGTTGCTCGCGGGCGGTGACGATGTTCGTCACGACAGCGAGTTGCTCGTCGTCGGGGAATCCGAGTTCGGACAACATCCCGGGTAACGAGTCCATTCGGAGCAACTGTCTCGTGGTCGCGTGGATATGTTCGGATGTGAACGCCGGGAGGTTTTCCTCGGCGCTCTCGAAGAACCCCGTCTCCACCAGGTGATCGTTGATCCGCCAGGCCGCCGGCGTCAGGTCCTGGTACGGCGTCTCTCCGTACTCCGGGACGCCGAGATTGCGGAGTTCAGGAATCCGCTCGAACTCGTCTTTCAACTCCGACAACTCCGTGGCGAGCAACGCTGCGTCGAGCGGTTCGGAGAGTCCCTCCTCAACTTTCCGACCCATCGCCGCTAATTCATCCGTCGCCTCGTCTTCGACTTCCGACCGAAGGTCGGCGAGGACGGGCCCGGAAACTGCCACGGGCGTCGAGATCCCTAGCGCCTCCTGGAATTGACGGCGATTAGCTTCGTTTACGACCCCGTAACTGTATCTTTTCTTAGGATTGGTACCGTAGGCCATGGCACATACTAACTCGCCATGCAGAGCGTATTAGTAATTTCCATCCACACACAATGTGTAATATATTGATTCAGTGAACGACTAGCACATTTATTTATTGATTATGGTTCAGGTAGTTACTGCCTTCCTCGAGTAGCGAACGCGAAATGAGCACCGTTCGAACGGCACACTGCCGAACGCCGGCCGTAACTGCCGAGAGGGATCCGTTAGCCGAAACCGACGAGAAGGCTGTTTCGCAGTCCATACCTTCGTGCTCATCGAAGCGATCGACCGTGGCTGACACTGTGATCTTCGCAGTCACCGTCACTCCGTTTCGGATGCCCGTGACGCGACATCTAGCTCGTTCTAGCGGTCCACAGGATTATGCGGTATTACGTGCCATCTTTAGGCATGGCCACCGACACGGGAATCCTCACTGCCGACCAGCGCGAAAATCTTCAGGGGGAATCCCAACACGACGAGACGGAACGACGGTACGTGAGAGAGCAAGTGCGAAACGCCATCGCCCGGGACGCCCTGGTCCTGTGGGAGAACCTTCAGCCCGACGATAGACGGTGGGTTTTCCGATCGACGGATCACGGATCGGTCGACAGGTCGGCAGACGCCGACGAGGATCGGAAAGAGGACCGCCGAGAGGCCCTCCCCGTCGGCTCCGGAGCGGCCGCCCTCCTCGCGTTCCTCTACCTCGGTCTGGAGGAGCCAAACACCGACCGGCAAACGGAGGGCTTCGAAGCCACCCTCGGAAACGCGATGGAGCGGGTAGCGAGACGAAACGGCTGGACGCTGGACGAGTTCGAGTTCACCGTTGAGTTCGATCGAGATCGGGATTTCGAGCAACTGCGACGCCGATTCAACGAGGGCACGGCGACGATCGAAGAGGCAACCGAGCTACTCCGCCACGACGTCATCACAAACGCAGAGTACGCCGGGTACGCCCAGACACGGTAGGAGACGGGTTCCGTCGCGTTTAGCGGGGGCGTACCGGGTTCGAAGAAGGCAGCGTCGGCTTCCAGGGACCCGACCGCGATCCCGACACGTACCGTCCGAGCGCCGCCGCGTCTCCCTCGACGTCGGCGCGTATTTTCCACGGATGGGCAGCCCATATCGAACAGGCACGTCCTTCCGAAACCGTGATCCGTTTACGTTCCGAAGCGGTTCGGCCATGTAGTGAGTACCCACGACGAAGACGAAACCCCGTTCGACGCCTACCGGGAGCACGTCGACCGGCCGCTCTGGCGACTCTTTCGCGAGTACGGGCCAGGTCGGCTGAGCTGGTTCAGCGTCGGCATGGTCGCCAACTTCCTGGCCCGAATGGCCAGCCTGGTGCCGCCGCTGGTGCTGGGGGCGGCTATCGACGCCATCTTCACCGAGGGTGGCGGGACCTACAGCCTCCCCGTCGTCCCCGACGCGTGGCTCCCGACGGAGAGCCTCGAGCAGTTCTGGTTCTCGATAACGGCCATCGCGGGCGCGTTCGTCGCCGTCGCCTTCTTTACCTGGATCTACGGGGTGTCGGCGAACCTCTTCGCCCACAGCGTCATGCACGCTGTCCGGGTCGACTGTTTCCGGAAGATGCAGAACCTCGACATGACCTTCTTCGACGACAAGCAGACCGGGGAGGTCATGGCCGTCCTCAACAACGACACCCAAAACTTAGAGCGGTTTCTGGACAACGCGCTGATGAACTCCGCCCGACTGCTCGTGATGGTCGGGGGCATCGCGGGCGTCCTCTTCTACCTGAACTGGCAACTGGCGACCGTCACGCTCGTCGCGGTTCCGGTGATGTTCGCCTTCACGCTGTGGTTCATGCGCGTCATCGAGCCCCGGTACGTCCGTCAGCGGTCCTCGGTCGGGTGGCTCAACACCCGCCTCGAGAACAGCCTCTCGGGGATGGATCTGACGAAGACGACCGCCAGCGAGGCGTACGAGGTCTCACGGGTTCGAAAGGCCTCGAAGCGGCTGTTCGACGACACGATGGCCGTCCTCAAGCTCTCGTACGTCTATCGACCGGGGATGGAACTGCTTGCCGGCCTCGCTTTCGCTGCGACCTTCCTCGTCGGCGGCCTCTGGCTCACGAACGGCGCGGCGCCGGGCCCCTTTTCGGGGACGCTCTCGGTCGGCAACTTCGTCACCTTCCTCTTTCTGACCCAGCGGATCGTCGCCCCACTCGCAGAGGTCTCGAACATCGTCGACCAGTACGAGAACGCGAAGGCCTCGAGCGAGCGCGTCTTCGGCCTGCGAGACATTCCCGTGTACGTCTCCGACCCCGACGACCCCGAGCCGCTCGAGGACGTCGCTGGTCGCGTCGAGTACGACGACGTGACGTTCAGTTACGCGAGCGGCGAGCGGCGGGCCGTCGGCGGGAGCGAGGCGTCCGGCGACGGGGGTCTCGGGAACGATGGTAGCAGTGCCGGCGACGGCAGCACCGGTGACGGCCAGGACGACGCAGAAATCGTCGTCGAGGACGTCTCGTTCACGGCGGAACCGGGCGACACCGTCGCCCTGGTCGGACCGACCGGCGCCGGAAAGTCGACCGTGCTCAAACTCCTCCTGCGACTCTACGACGTCGACGACGGTGAGATTCGGGTCGACGGCCACGACGTCCGCGACGTTCGCCTCGCGGAACTCCGGGAGTCCGTCGGCTACGTCAGCCAGGACACGTTCCTCTTCGACGGCACCATCGCGGACAACGTCCGGTACGGCCACTTCGACGCCTCCGACGAGGCCGTTCGCGAGGCCGCGAAGGCCGCCCAGGCCCACGAGTTCATCGAGGACCTCCCCGACGGCTACGAGACGCGGGTCGGCGAACGCGGCGTCAAACTCTCGGGCGGCCAGCGCCAGCGGATCGCCATCGCGCGGACGGTCCTGCAGGACCCCGAGATACTGATCCTGGACGAGGCGACGAGCGCAGTGGACACGAAGACCGAACTCCTGATCCAGCAGTCGATCGACCGCCTGACGGAGGGGCGGACCACCCTCGCCATCGCCCACCGTCTCTCGACGATTCGCGAGGCGGACGTGATCCTCGTCCTCGAGGGCGGCCGGGTCGTCGAGCGCGGCGACCACGAGGAACTGCTCGCGGCCGGGGGACGTTATGCGACACTGTGGGAGGCTCAGGCCGGGACGCTCGACGAAGCGCTCGAGGCGATGGCCGACGGTGGGGATTGAGACGGATCGGTCAGGTCCCCACCCGTCGAACGGACGCAACCAGGCGCCGGTGGAGGTCTCGGCGGATACCCGCTCGAGCGAGGACGACGACGGCGAGCGGGGTGGCGCTGACGAGGGTGAACAGGCCGCCGAAGAAGACGCCGCCGCCTGTTCCGGCGTAGAGCGTGTAGAGGCTGAGTGACGCCCACCAGAGCGTCAGCGCCCCGAGACCGAGCGCCAGCAACTGATCGACGCGGAGCCCAAGTCCTTCCCTCACCACGCCGACAATGACGAGGATTGCCAGCACACCCGGTAACACGAGTTCGGGGTCGATTGGCACGGAACCCAGTTTCGGCCACGACGGCCACGGCAGGGGCCGATTGACGAGCAGGACGACGTCGACGAATAGCACGAAGACCGCGAGCGCGACTTCGCTCCCTCGATACAGGGCGCCGGGCGGGCGAACCATCTCGTTTCTCACTCGTCAGATAAGCGTAAAAACATTTCCACGAGCCTGGTTCGCTCGAGTCCGTCAGTGGGTATCGAGGGGGCGGAGCAGCGCTCCAGCCGAGGAGTGAACCGCGTGACGGCGGTTTCGAGCATCGATTAGCGATCGCTCGCCGCAGCCATCGGGCCGTCGAGGGTCGCTCGAATGGTGAACTCGGCGTCACCGTCACCCGGTTCGAGGGCACCGATCGCGTACCCGGTGTAAGCGCCGCCACGCTCGAGGTCGAGATCGACCGAGGCGACGGACGTTTCGGGATCGTCGGCCGGCCGCACGTCGAGGGCGTACTCGGCGGCCGGGATCGCGACGTAGTTCGAGGTCTCGCCGAATGCGAGGTTCTCGACGATCGGGTTGTCGCCGTCGTTGGCGTAGAGGTCGACGGCCGGCGCGTCTGGCGAGCCGTGAACGGCCCGGAACAGGACGGAGCCGTCGTCGACCAGGACGTGCGGGCGGATGGTTCCGGCTTCGAGTTCGCCGATGGCGGCGACGGTGTAGAACGCCTGTCCGAACCAGTACTCGCGCTCGAAGACGACGGTGTCGGCGTCGTCGGCGGCCGTGACGGTGATGGTGGCGGTGCCCGGTTCGAGCTCGAGGTACGGTGTCAGGGTGTCGTACTCGAGGCCCGAGACGACGCGTTCGCCGTCGACGAGGACGTCGACGCCCGGCGCGTCAGGGGAGAGGTGGGCGACGCGGACGGCAGTCAGCGGCGCCCCTCGCTCGCTCGAGCCGTTCGTCTCCTGGTCGTCCGGGTCACGTTCCCGTTCGTCGTCGTCGTGTTCCCCGCGTCCGAAGACGATCCCGCTGGTCGTGGCCGTCCCGCCGGCGATGCCGAGGGCGGCGAGCGTTCGTCGTCGTGAGAGTGGCATAGTCGGAATCGGCGGACGGCGAACGGATAAACTACTACGTCAGTTGCGGTGACAGTCGGAACGCAGTCTCGCCCTACGACCGTCGCTCGATGGTGACAGTTCGCGTAGCGAGGACGTACTCGCGTTTCCGGCCACGGGAGGCTCGTCGAACCGATGTCATCGACCGTGAAACTCACCGTCGCGTGGTTAATTTCTAATTTATTCAGAGGGATATATTGCCTTTCACCCGCGTAGCCACTCGCATGCGCCGAAGAGGCTATCTGGTGGGACTCGGCACCGGCGTGGGGGTGCTCGTCTCGGTCACCGACGGGGGGCTCGCGACGGCCACGGACCTGTCGGTGCGAATCCTCGAGACGAACGACCCCGTCGAGGCCGGCGAGTACCTGACCGTCACGGCGGAGGTAACAAACACGACGGCATCGGAACTCGAGGTCACGGCCGAGTTTCTCGTGGGCGACGATCCGGTGGGTGGACGGTGGATTTTCCAACTCGAGGGCGGCGAGACCCGCGACCTCGAGTTCAGCCACCTGACCTATCCCGTCCGTCAGGACGTCGAGTTCCCTGTCCGCGTGGAGACACGAGACGGGAGCGACGAGCGACTCGTCACCGTGACCGGCATCGACGACCTGCCGGCCGACCGCGTGCGACCCGGTTCGCAGGTCACGGTCGCGCCCGGATCGACGGTCCAGTTCGAGACCGAACCCGACGACACCGAGGGCTACGGCGGGGTCACACACTGGTACGTCGACGACGAGTACGCCGGCTGGTCGATGGGGCCGTGGCAGGCGGAGTACTTCGGCTGGACGGGTCGTGACTACTGGCAGTACACCTTCGACGAGCCCGGCACGTACACCGTTCGAGCGAGCGTCGTCCAGGAAGGGGCGAACGCGACCGCCGAGTGGACCGTCGAGGTCGCCGAGGGCGGGCACGGCGGCCCGGCCGTCGAGGAGGTCCGCCCCGTGCCCGGCCGGCTCGCCGTTGGCAACGAAGAGACGGTCGAACTCGCCATCGACGTGACCGACGCCGAGGGGCGCCTCGAGGAGGTCGTCTGGTGGCTCGGCCACGCCGACCGCATCCTGGATATCTCCTCGGTTTCGGGGTCCTCGGACACCGCGACGCTCGAGGTCGACGGCGCCTCGCTCTGCCACGGCTGTCCGGTGATCGTCTGGGTTCGCTCGAGCGACGGTACCGTGACGACGGCCCAGCCGTGGACGCCCGTCGAACCCAACGGCGGCCACCTGCACGTCTCGATCCGCGAGTCGAACGACCCGGTCGGCGCCGGCGACCCTCTCGAGTTCGTCCTCGACCTCGAGAACGTCGGCTCCGAGGCGGCGACCAGGGAGGTCGCGATGGTCGTCGGCGGCGAGGTGGTCGACGCTCGCTCGGTGACGGTCGACGGCGGCGGGACGGACTCGCTGACCCTCGGCTACGACACCTACCCCGTCCGCCAGGACGTCGAGTTTCCCGTCTGGGTGACGACCGGCGACGACGCCGACCACCGAACCGTCTCGGTGTACGCCGACGGCGTGGCCGACCTCGAGATCCGGATTCTCGAGACCAACGCGCCGGTCGCGGCGGGCGAGGTGCTCTCGGTGCTCGCGGAGGTCGAGAACGTGGGAAGCGAATCCATCACGCGAGACATCCACCTGGCTGCCGGCGACCGAGTCGCGAGCGAGAGAGTGTCTCTCGAACCCGGTGCGGTCGAGACCCTCGAGTTAGGGTACGAGACCTATCCCGTCCGCCGAAACGTGGAATTTCTCGTGTCGGTGGAGACCGACGGGGCCTGCGACCGCCGCCTCGTGCGAGTGTACGCCGATGGACTCCCCGCGCTCGTCCCGCGAATTCGCGAGGTGAACGACCCCGTCACCGGAGGCGAGCGCCTCGAGGCGACAATCGAACTCGAGAACCGGAGCGACGGGCGAGCGACCGAGGACGTCTCGCTGGTCGTCGGCGGCGATACCGTCGATTCGGCGTCGGTGACCGTCGACGGCGGAGAGACGGAGACGCTCGCGCTGGGCTACGAAACGTACCCCGTTCGCCAGGACGTCGAGTTCCCAATCACCGTCGTCGCGGGCGAGGAGCAAGACGAGCGGACGGTCTCAGTTCACGGGGTCGGCGGCGGTAGTGGAGACGGGGACGACGACGGCAGCGAAAATGACGAAGACGAGGACGACGGGGACGGCGAGGACGAAGACGACGGCGAGGGCGAAGACGGAGCGGACGACGACCTCGAGGTCACCTTCGTCGACTGCTCGCGCGTCGAGGTCACCGGCACCTTCGAGGACGGCGACACGATTATGGCCCACACCGCGTTCAACACCGACCACGGGATCGGAACGACCTCCGGCGAAGACTTCGTCACCATCGGCGAACACGTCCCCGCCACCTTCTCCGGCACCGTCGTCTTCGAAATCGGCGACGAACGCGGCGTCTCCGGTGACGACTCGAGCGCTACCGTCACCGTCCAGGACTACGGCGTCCTGGGGACGACGATCACCGGAATCGGCGGCCCGAGCGCCGTCGGTCCCGAGACGACCCACTCGAACCCCCACGATTGCAGCGGGTCGATCGCCCCGGTTCCGCCGGAACTCGAGGTCGTGTCCGTCTCACCCACGGGGGACGGCTACGACGTGACCTTCGGCTACACGAACGACAACGAGGTACCGATAATCGTTGGGAGTTCGTTCACCGCGGGGACTGCGTCCAGCCAGCCCCCGAACGAACTCGCGGCCGGCGGCGGGTCGTTCACCACCCGATGGACGCCCCAGAGCGAGGAC
The DNA here is from genome assembly GCF_042663665.1 of Saliphagus sp. GCM10025317. NCBI lineage: Archaea > Methanobacteriati > Methanobacteriota > Halobacteria > Halobacteriales > Natrialbaceae > Saliphagus > Saliphagus sp. GCM10025317. The sequence goes on along the minus strand of NZ_JBHTAQ010000007.1, from coordinate 591,322 downwards.
GAGCGCCTCGAGTGGACAGTCGACCTGTCGGCGTTCGGGAATCAGGAGCCGGTTCGGGTGGCGACGCAGGCGGCGAGTGCGTACGGTGACGGCGAGGAGCCCAGTAGTGGCGACGGCGCGGAAACTGACGATGGTGGTGAGACCGCCGACGGAGCGAACACGGACGGCGATGGCGAGACCGATGGCGAAGGTAGTGAAAACGGCGACGCAACCGACGATACGAACGAGACGAGCGACACAGGAGGTGGCCAAACGGATGGCACAGACGCCGAAGGTAGTGGCGACGGCGAGAGTGCCGACGATGGAACCGAAGACACAGACGACAACGCCTCGAGCGACGGATAATCTCCACTTCGAGGGGGGGGTCACCGTGCACTCGAGTACACCGACACCTCCGAACTACTCTCGAGGCCACGTCCTCGAAAACGTCAAATAGTCTGAAATACAATACGATCTCATGGTCTCTCGCGACACCCGCGTCCATCTCGTCGCTGTCGTCCTGGCGATCGCGATCTTCGCCGTTGTCTCGAGGTTCGACTTCGCGACCGACGGTCCCGAATACCTCGTCGCCTTCCTCGTGAGCTACGGTATCATCTTCGGCGGCGCGCACCTCTACTTGGCTGCGCGCGGCGACGACGGCATGGTCCCGGCCGAATCCCGCTGGCGGTACGTCGCCGTCGTCGCCGTCTTCCTCCTGGTCGGCGCGCTCCTGTGGGTCGCTGGCGACGCCGCACTCGGCCCCGTCACCGTCCGACAGGTCGGCCTCGCGGTACTCGCGCTCACGGCCCTGGTCTACCTCGCCGTCGAATCCGTATCGGGGTATCGGGCGACGCAACTCGAGTGATGGGAAAAGTCAGAGCGAAAACGGATCGAACTTTCTACCGCTACCGCTCCTCGAGCGGCACGAACGTCTGGTCCTCGGGACCCGTGTAGCGCGCACGCGGGCGGATGAGTCGATTGTCACGCTGGTACTCGAGCACGTGGGCGATCCAGCCGCCGGCACGGCTCATCGCGAAGATGGGCGTGTACGTGTCGATTGGGATGCCAAGCTGGTAGTAGACCGACCCGGAGTAGAAGTCGACGTTGGGGGCGATTCCCTTCTCGACGAGGCCCTTCTCCTCGGTGAGGTAGTCCTCGATGGTCGTGGTGATCTCGTACCAGGTATCGTCGCCGGTCTCGGCGAGTTCCTCGCTTCGTCGCTGCAGAATCTTCGCGCGGGGGTCCTTGACGTTGTAGACGCGGTGGCCGAAGCCGGGAATGCGTCGACCTTCGTCGGTCGCCTGCTCGACCCAGTCGCGCGGATCGAGGTGGCTCTCCTCGATCTCGAAGAGGACCTCCATGACGTCCTGGTTGGCGCCGCCGTGGAGCGGGCCCGAGAGTGCCCCGATACCGCCGGTCAGCGAACTGTAGACGTCGGCCATCGTCGAACCGATCACCATCGCGGTGAACGTCGAGGCGTTCAGGCCGTGGTCGGCGTGGAGGATGAGCGCCTGGTCGAACGTCTCGGCGGCGACGTCGTCGGGCTCCTCGCCCGTGAACATGTAGAGGAAGTTCGCCGCGTGTCCGAGGTCGGGATCGGGGTCGACCGGCTCCTCGCCCTGGCGGAACCGCTCGAAGGCGGCCAGGACGGTCGGGATCTTGGCGGTGATCCGCTGTCCCTTTCGCAGCGAGGCCTCGGCGTCCTCGGCGTCGACGTCGCTCTCGGATTCCATCGCCGAGAGCATCGACGTCGCGGTCCGGAGTGCGGCCATCGGCGTCTCGTCGGCCTCGGCCAGGCTGCGAACGGCCTCGAGGATGGCGTCGTCGACGGCCCGCTCGGCAACCATCGCGTCGGTGAACGACTCGAGTTCGCCCGCGTCGGGGAGCTGGCCGTGCCAGAGCAAGTAGAGTACCTCCTCGTAGCTGGCCCCCTCCGCGAGGTCCTCGATCGAGTACCCACGGTAGATCAGTCGACCGGCGTCACCGTCGATCGAGCTGAGCTGGGATTCGGCGACCAACACACCCTCGAGCCCTTTCTTCAGATCGTCAGCCATAGCAGGAACTTTCGTGCGGGATTGGAAAAGTATTGCCGTTTGCCTGTTGGCACCACGCCACTCGTCCCGACGCCTGCGTCGGTATCCATCGGATCAGAATTTCGAACGGTCGGCCTCGGGTCGGCTCTCACTCGGTCGACGATCGATTCGACCTATACTATTCGTCCGCTAATAGTTCCCGCGAGAGACCGACGGCGGCGTACACCGTCAGCGCGATCCAGACGGTACCGGCGCTGGTCGTCGCGAGGACGAACGCGAGCGCGAGCAGGTACCCCGACTGCTGGCTCGAGCCGGGGATGACGACGAAGAAGGCGAAGACCGCGACGGTAAACGCGACGCCGACGAGCAGCGAGATGACGGCGTTTCGCTTGACGTCGAGGGCCTCGACCAGAGCCGCTGTCGGCGGGCGCTCCGGGCGGTCCGGTGACGGTGACACGTCTCGATCTTTCGGCCGGCCGTACAAAGTCGCGTCGGATTCGACGAAATCAGAACCCGAGCACGACCCACGAGACGCCGACGAAGATGAGCATGCCGAAGACGTCGACGACGTTCGTCACGACCGGGATCGTCAGGTCGTCGGGGTCGATCCCGAGCCGATAGGAGGCGTACGTCGCACCGAAACTGCAGACGACGGCGATGACGGCGATCGAGAGTCCGCTGACCAGGGCGATGAACAGCAGCGTCGGGAGCGCGACGGCGATACCGAGCGCGAGACCGATCAGGTACGACCCGATCGCGAGCACCGTGAAGACCGTCACCGCCAGCGCGAGGATGGCGGCGATGTTCGCCCAGAGACCGGTATCCCGCACGTCGAACGTCGCGACGCCCAGGTGGAGGCGACTCGAGAGCCGCGAACTCAAGATCGCGCCGAGATTACCGCCGAGTCCGACCATGGTGGGAACCATGATCGCGAGCACGCGATACTCTTCGAGGAGCGCTTCTGCGCGGTCGAGGGTGATCCCAGCCGCGAGGACGATGATCGAGAGCACGACCAGCAGGGGGAACATCGTGGTAACGATCGATCGGGCGCTCCAGGAGCCCAGCGAGTCGCTCGTGGAGAGTATCGACATTAGGGGATCACCCCGACGAGCGTGACGGCGAAGACGAGAAAGAGCATGCCGAAGATGTCACCCAGCGTCGTCACGATGGGGCCGACCAGGTTGTCGGGGTCGTAGCCCGCCTTGTACCCGCCGAAGAGCACCAGGAGCAGGCCGAAGATCAACACGGTCGATGTGAGCACGCCCGAGACGAGCATGATGGCGAGAAACTCCCAGAGCGCCGCGGACTCCCAGCCCAGCACCGCGAGCGCGAGTCGCGTGAGCACGGCGATGACAACCGAGATGCCGATGCCGTTGACGAAGGAGGCCACGACCGCGTTGACCAGGCGTTCGTCCCACGAGAAGCGCGGCTCGATCAGCCCCTGGTGGAGGCCGCTGGCGAGTCGTCCCCCGAGCGCGCCGTAGACGTTCCCACGGGTAGCGAGAAAGACTGGAACCATCACGAGCAGCCCGGGGAACCGTTCGACGCTCGCGAGGAGGTTCTCGAGGACGACGCCGGACACGAGCCCGCCACCGAGCGCGATTAGCAGGACCGGGAGCGTCTCCCGATAGATCGACACGAACTCCTCGCGAGCGCTCATGGGGTGGCCTCCGGGCGACCGCGCGGCGTTGCTCGAGCGTCGCGTACGGTACCGGACTCACTCGTTTCGGCCTCGAACGCCCCACGTCGATCCTCACTGGTCTCGGTTTCGAACACTTCTCGCCCGCTCGGCCCCGGTGATCGCCGTTTAGCGGCCCCCATAGACTTCACCCCGGACGTGCGAGCAGCGATGGCGACGCGGACCGACGCGTCTCTCGCCGACGGAACCGTCCGCCGGTGCGTGAGGACATACCGGATGCCCAGTTCGGCGTCGGTGTCGGTCGACGGGAGTGGCGGCCCACGTGAACATGTACGTTCGTTACTGAGACGAGTCTGATAGGCGTTTTCCTCCGCACAGTCCGTGGTAACACCCGACAGTGTACGCTCGACCGTCGTCGATCCGTTGCTCAGAGCGTGACCAGCCACCACGCCAGCCAGATCCCGCCCACCGAGGCGAGCAGGTTCGACCCGGCTGCGATGGCTGCCGGGCGACGATCTCCGCGCTCGAGCAACTGAACGGTCTCCACCGAGAACGTCGAGAACGTCGTGAACGCGCCGCATATTCCCGTCCCGACGAACTGGGCGGTCGCGGGTCCAGGATTGGCGAACGTGACCAGCCCCAGCAGGAAACTCCCCAGCACGTTGACCGCGAGGGTCGCGACGGGGAACGAGTCCCAGGAGAGGCGCTGGAACACCCAGTGACGAGCGAGCGCGCCAACGACACCACCGACGCCGACGAGGTGGGCTGGCTCGAGGCCGTCCGCGAGTCGAGCCAGCGCGTTCGCGAACACGAGCGGGAGGTCGGCGTTCACGAGCGATCACCGCCCGTCGCTCGAGCCAGCGACCGCCCGACGAGGACGCCGGCAAAGCCGAGCACGTAGTTGCCGACGACGACGGCGCCGAACAACAGCGGGCCGTCGGCGGTTCCGGCCTGTAGCGCGAAACCGCTGTAGGTCGTCAGCGACGAGAGAAAGCCTGTCGTCAGAAAGATCCGGGTCGCCGGGTCGATCCGCCCCCGGTACTGGGCCTCGTAGACCAGGAAGCCGAGGACGGCGCTCCCGACGACATTGACGGTGAGGAGGGCGAGTTCTTCGGGAAGCGCGCCGAACGCGACGAATCGAAGGTTCGACCCGACGAAGCCACCGATGGCGATCAGGGCGAGCGTCTCGAGTCGAGTGAGTGCGGTGTCGGACATGCTGGCTGATCCAGGGACCGTCAGCCGATCGTCGTCGAGCGACGGTCGGCGGTTGGATCAGGCGGGCCCCATCGCCCAACTACGCCGTGATTTGGATGCGGGTCCTATGAGCGTGTCGAAACACGTGGATTCGAACGTATCGGGGCGTCCCGAACTCGAGTGACAACGTTGAAGGATAGACTCACTCTAAACCGGGTATGAGCGAGGGCACACACCGACACCGGCGCGACTTCAGGCGAGCGGCCTGGGTGAACGTCCTCGGCAACGCCGCCAAAATCGCCGTCGAGGGGGCCGCAGGTCTCGCCTTCGGCAGTTTTTCCTTGCTCGCCGACGCCGCCCACTCCCTGGCCGACCTCGTGGCCAGCGTCGTCGTCCTGGTGTGGGGGACGAGCAGTTACGACGAACCCGACGACACCCACCCCCACGGCCACGACCGGATCGAACCCCTGACGGCGCTGTTCGTCGGCGCGGTCATCGCCCTGCTGGGCCTCTCTCTGCTCAACCAGTCGGTTCGGGGGCTCCTCTATAGCACCGACGTCAGCTTCAGTCCCCTCCTGCTCGGCGCGCTGGCGTTTGCGATCGCCGACATGTACCTCGTCTACCGATACACGCAGGCGATCAACCGCGAGATCGGGTCGACCGCACTCGACGCCCTCGCGGTCGACTGCCTGAACGACATCTACACCTCCCTCGCGGCGGTGATCGGCGTCCTCGGCGTCGTCTTCGGCGTTCCTGAACTCGACGCCGTCGCGGGCGGCCTCGTGAGCCTGATCGTCGTCTCCCAGGGCGTCTCCATCGCCCGCGAGAACGTCGACTACCTCGTCGGCGCCGCCCCCTCGAGCGAGAAGCGCGAGGCCATCTCCCGGACGCTCCGAGACCACCCGGGCGTACAGGGGATTCACGACCTCACCGTCTACTACGACGGGACGGTCCTCGAGGTGGAGGTCCACGTGGAGGTCGACGGCGAGATGCCCCTGCGGGACGCCCACGACCTGGAGACGGCGCTCGTGACGGCCCTGCGCGAACAGGACGACGTCGGGGACGCCCACGTTCACCTCGATCCCTCGGGGATCGGTGAGTGGAAGGACCACGTCGAGTCTTGACCGGTCTCGCCTTCGGAACTTAGCCCGCGACCGCGAGTTTCTTCCGTCTCCCCTCGAGGGTGGCGAGGGCAGTGAGGACGACGAGGTCGATTTTCGAACGCATCGCTACACTATAGAAAATATAGTAATATCCACGCCGTCCACGTGTCGATAGGTTTCTTAGGGATCGTTCGTGACCTACGAGTATGTACCAGCGGGACTTCATGGAGGGAACGCGCGGGACTCAGGCCGTCGACTGGGAGGAGCGCATCGACGTCAAACGGATGCGCCGCGAACGAAAAGAGCGCGCCCTCGAGCGCCTCCAGGAGACCGAACTCGGCGCCATGCTCCTCGTCTCGGATCCGAACATCCGCTACGTTACCGGCCTGGCAATGACCGGCGGCAGCGGGGCCGACCACTACACGGTCCTCACTGAGGAAGGCAACGTAATTCACTGGGACACCGCCGACCACGCGAGCAACCAGCGGTTCAACTGCCCGTGGCTCCAGGACATCCGTTACGCCTGCCCCGGACTCGGCAACGTCCCCCGTGCGTCCGGCCGCGACTCCGCACGTGACTTCCTCAAGGCGAAGATGGCCGACACCGTGGCGACCGCTCTCGAGGAGTACGGCGTGGACGACGAGGTGCTGGGTATCGACGTCGGGAACGCCGGCCTGGTGAGCGCCTTCGAGGACCGCGGGATCGAGGTCGACACCGGGACCGTCCCGAAGGTGATGGAGGACGCTCGCAAAATCAAAACCCGCGACGAGATCGAGTGTCTGCGCCAGGTCGCGGCCATCTGCGAGGCCGGGTTCCAGCGAATCACCGAGACCGCCCGCCCCGGAGCGAAAGAGACTGACCTCTGGGGTGCCGCCGCGGAGGAACTCTGGAAGCAGGGAGCGTTCGTCGGCGGCGGCTACGTCACCTCCGGCCCGAACACCTGGCCGAAACACCAGGCGAACACCACCGACCGGATGATCCGTCCCGGCGACCTCGTCTACGCCGACTTCTACAACATCGGCTACCTGGGCTACCGCTCGTGTTACTACCGCACCTTCAGCATGGGCGAGCCGACCCAGGCCCAAAAAGACGCCTACGAGATCGCCCGCGACAACCTCTACGACGTCCTCGAGCGCATCGAACCCGGCGCGACGACCGACGAAATCTGCCAGGGGTTCCCGGACATGGAAGGCGAGCACGCCGACTTCTACGACGCCGACGAACACTGGCAGATGACGACCAACCACTGGGGTCACGGCCTGGGCCTCCAGCTCTACGAGGTGCCGCTGATCTGGCGCGGCCTCTCCCCCGAACACCCGATCGAGATCGAGGAGGGGATGACGATGGCCGTCGAGACCCAGGAACCCGCGGAGAACCAGGGCGTGCGCGTCGAGGAGATGGTCGTCGTCCGCGAGAACGGCGTCGAGATCCTGAGCCAGTGGCCGGTCGAAGAGATTACGCGCATCGACTACTGACTGCTCGATTCGAGAGCGGGTTTCGAGTCTCGACTCTCCGACCTCGAGACTCGAGGGGGCCGGCCTCCGTACGGCCAGCGGACCGGCATCGGCCCACGATTTTTGACGAGGACGACTGTACCGCGAGCATGGACTTCGACGTCATCCAGGGCGACATCGCGGCCCATTCCGCCGACGCCCTCGTCAACGCCGCCGGAACGAGCCTCCGGATGGGATCGGGCGTCGCCGGCGCGCTTCGGCGCGGGGCCGGCCCCGAGATCAACGAGGAGGCGATGGCGAAGGGGCCGATCAACCTCGGCGAAGTCGCCGTCACGGACGCCTACGACCTCGAGTCCGAGTACGTCGTCCACGCGGCGGCGATGCCCCACTACGGCGACGGGCGAGCCACCGAGGATAGCATTCGGGACGCCACCCGGAACGCCCTCGAGCGCGCCGACGAGCTGGACTGTCAGTCGCTCGTGATCCCGGCCCTCGGCTGTGGCGTCGCCGGCTTCGATCTCGCCGAGGGCGCCGAGATCATCGCTCGAGAGATCCAAGCCTACGAACCGAGTACGCTCGAGGACGTGCGATTCATCGCCTACGACGAGCGAGAGTTCGAGACAATCCAACGAGTCGCGCGGCGACTCCGGGGCTGACTGGAGCCTGTGCTCCCAGACTGAACTGGGGCCAGCGACGACTGTCCCAACTAGTCGTGAATCGCTCGTTCGTCGAGCCAGCGGTACGTCTCCTCCTCGAGCGGAAGGTGACCCGCGACGAACGCACCACCCCGCGGATTTGGCTCGAGGCGGTCCCGGTCGACCCGCCGAGTGATGCCGACGTCGTCGACTAGCCACCCGTAGTAGGCGCCGGCGTCGTCGGTGACGCCGAACACGAGGAGCATCGGATCGCTCGATCGATCGATCGACGCCGTCGACGCCGCGAACACGCGAGCGAGGTCGACGACCCGAATCTGCTCGCCGCCGACATCGATTTCGCCTGCGTTCCAGGGGTCCTCGGCGTCGTCGACGACGCCGATGTCACCGACGCCCAGCACCGACGAGACTCGGTCGGATTCGACGCAGTAGTCGTCCGTCTGCAGTTTGAACGGCAGTATCGAAACGCGGTCGGTCGGCTCGCTCGAGCCGCCAGTCTCCGTCATTCAGTTCAGACGGAGACGCCACTGGAAAATAACTGTTCCGACAACTAATCAGGTCGCAGTCGTCCGGTTTCCTTCTACTACTCGGTAGCGACCGGCGTTCTGGAGATATCTTCACAGAGGCGGCGGTAGACGTCCCGCTCCAGTAATTCCATCATGGTATCGTCGACGGTCGCCCGCAACACCGCCAGGCGGTCCTCGAGAACGGCGTACTCCTGGCTGGCCCGTCGCTCGGCGGCGGTTTTCTGCCCGTCCAGGAGCGCCTTCTTCGACGCGAGTGCAAAGAATTGCTGGAGCTGGTCGTCGTAGCTCGAGCGCAACAGCAACTGGTCGATCAGCGAGGTGAGCTCGGTCTTCGAGACCGGCTTGACGAGGTAGTCGTCGAACCCCAGTCCGATGATGTCGAAGTCCGGTTCGACCGCCGTCACCATGGCCACGCGACAGTCGAGGTCGCGGTCTCGGATCGTCTCGAGGACGGTGTCGCCCGGGAGACCCGGCATTCGGCGGTCAAGGAGCACGATATCGACCGTCTCGTCGATGGCGTCGAGGGCGTCCGTGCCGTCGTAGGCAGTCTCGACGGACACCTCGTCCTCGAGCCAGGCGCTGTAGAGCGTCGCCAGGTCGGGTTCGTCTTCGACGATCAGGACGTGGGGTTCAGATGGCATCGGGATAGTCTCCAGTATCGGCTGACGATTGACAGACTTCTCACGGAGCCATATGAATATATCGGGCGGTTGGACCTGGAAAACGCTGCTGAACTGAATAAACGGTCCGAACGTAGCTGGAACCAATCGGGTCGCTACTCGAGTTCCGTCTCGAGCACGGTACGGAGAGCGGCGATGTCGGCCGCCGTTCGCTCGAGGACGGTCGTCTCGTCTCCGCCCTCCGCCGCAACTGTCATCGACAGCGTCCCGTCGGCGGTTGGCGAGCCCAGCTCGACGACGGGCGCGACGCCGTCGAACGCCTCGACCACGGCGTCGGGGTCGGTCGTCTGGATCACCGCCCGTCCGGGGAGTTCGTGAAACAGTCCCGCCGCCAGGTCGTCGGTCGGCAGCGCCACTTCGAGACCGACGTCCGCGGTCACCATCTCCGCGAGCGACACCGCGAGGCCGCCGTGGCTCACGTCGTGGGTGGCGAGCGTCGAGTCGGCGTTCGCGACGGTGGCGAGCGTCTCGAGCCGTTCGGTGGGCGTCTCGGGGAGGTCGGGGAACCGATCGCTCCCGCCGAACTGCGCCAGGAGTTCGGAGCCCCCGAGGGCGAAGGAATCGCGCTCGAGGGCGTCGTCGCCGACCAGGAGGAGCGACGACTCCTCGGAGCGCGCCTCGAGGCCTGGCGCGTCGTAGCCCGCCTTCGTGCCGACCATCGCGAGCGTCGGCGTCGGCGGGATGGGGCCGCTCACCGAGTCGTTGTACAGGGAGACGTTGCCGCCGACGACCGGCACCGAGAGCTCGGCACACATCTCCGCGAGGCCGTCGACGATGGCCTTGAAGCCGCCGTAGACGTCCGGTTTCTCGGGATTTCCGCCGTTGAGACAGTCCACGGCTGCGAGGGGGGTCGCCCCCTTGACGGCGAGGTTGGTGGCGTTCTCGAGGGAGACTGCGCGTGCGCCGTCTCTCGGGTTCGCGGCAGTCCAGTTCGGGGCGGCGCCGGCGGAGATGGCCAGTCCAGTTCCGGTTCCCCCGTCGATTCCGGTATCGGTCTCTCGAACGGCGACGACCGCCGCGTCGTCACCCGGCGGAACGCTCGTCCGGACCCCCACCTCGTGGTCGTACTGGCGGTAGACCCACCGCTTGGAGGCGGTATTCGGAGAGCCGACGACGGCCTCGAAGGCGTCCTCGAGGTCGGTCTCGGGGAGATCGGTCTCGGGTTCGGTCGGCTCCTCCCACGGCAGGTCGTTCATCGGTGCCCCGTCTCCGAGGAACCCGGCGTCAACGTCGACGACTGTCTCTCCGTCAAAGGTACAGACGTAGTTGTCGGCCGTGACCTCGCCGATGACCGAACAGCCCAGATCGAAGCGCTCGGCAATCTCGCGAACGCGTTCGACGTTCTCGGGGGCGACCTCGTAGCACATCCGCTCCTGTGACTCCGCGAGCAAGATTTCGAGCGCGCTCATGTTCGGCTCGCGCTGGTGGACCCGCTCGAGATCGATTTCGGCGCCGAGACCGCCTTTGGCGACGAGTTCGCTCGAGGCGCCACCGAGGCCAGCGGCGCCGAGGTCGCGAGCCGACTCGATCAGGTTCTCGTCGATCATGACCTCGTTGGCCTCGATCAGCAGTTTCTCGGCGTAGGGGTCGCCGACCTGGACTGCGGGGCGATCCTCGGTTTCGGCGTCCTCGGCCAGGTCCTCGCTCGCGAAACTCGCGCCGCCGAGGCCGTCGCGGCCGGTGGCGTTGCCCACCAGCACGAGTTTGTTTCCGGGCTCCTGGGCGACGGCCGTCACGAGGCGGTTCTCGGTGAGGAGGCCGACGCAGGCGACGTTCACCAGCGGATTCCCCTCGTAGTCTGGGTGGAAGTCGACGCTGCCTCCGACGGTGGGGACGCCGATGCAGTTCCCGTAGTGGCTGATTCCCTCGACGACGCCCTCGAGGAGGTACCGAGAGTGCTCGTTCTCGAAGGGGCCGAAGTAGAGGCTGTCGGTGAGCGCGATTGGGTAGGCGCCCATCGAGAGGGTGTCCCGGACGATGCCGCCGACGCCCGTGGCGGCGCCGTCGAAGGGGTCGACGTAGGAAGGATGGTTGTGGCTCTCGATGCCGAGGGTGATGTAGACATCCTCGCCTCGCTCGGTTTCGCCATCCTCGCTTCCGTCCTCGCTCGCGCCGCCGCTCGAGGGCAGCGCGACGACCGCCGCGTCATCGCCCGGCCCCACGACGACCTGTTCGCCCTCGCTCTCGAACGCCGACAGCAGTGGTCTCGAGGATCGGTAGGCGCAGTGTTCGCTCCAGAGGTTCTCGAACAGCGCCGCCTCAGCTGGGGTGGGTTCCCGGCCCAGCTCGGCAACGATCAGTTCGTGGTCCGAATCGGCTTCGCTCATTCACCTAGGTGGTGAAAGTGGGACAGTAAAGGGGTTTCCATATCCACGTTCGTGCATCGTCTCGGGTCGTCGATTTTTTATTCACTGGCGACTGGTTAGAACCAGTATGCTTTTGCCGGGCCATCCTGGATTCTCTCGTATGAGCACCTCCGATACGCAGCAGGCGAACCCGTTCGAGAATCCAATGGTCCGCTACGCGCTCGGCCTCTCCGGGGCGGCGATCATCGCCTTCGTCGCCATCGTCTACCTCGAGGGCCTCGTTCGCTACCTCGCGCTGGGACTCGCCGTCCTCGACGCCGTCCTGATGCCGAAGTTCCTCGAGTACGCGATGGAAGCCGAACAGTAATCGCCCTTTGGCGGTTCACCCCCTCGCGTTCCGACACCGAATCCCCGTTCTCCGAGCCGCCCGGAAGCGTGTGCGGTCCCGAAACGCCTCGTCTCGCGTGGAGTCCGCCCACTTGAGCACGGAGAAGACGACGCCGAATCCGGCCGAATCCAGAACGACTGCGAACCACTTCGCGGGGTTCTCGAGACCGTTTTTCGCGGCGTCGAGGGACACGAGCGACGCCAGAACTGTCACGGCGAGGACTGGCACCAGCACGATGGCGGCGATTTCGGGCGGCGACGGGAGCAGGGCGAATGGCGTCGCCTCGAGCGGTATGTATCGGTTCGGTGGCCGCGGGAGAAAACCGGGAGACTCGCGCGAACCGCACATACGTCCATTTTTGTACGAGAGCGCCGAATGCGATGGCATGAAAACCATCAAGGACAGCGTTCACGACCACATCGTGGTCGACGGCGTGGCGCGGGACCTCCTCGACACGCCCGCCGTCCAGCGCCTCCGGAACATCGCCCAGCTTGGCACCGTCTCGCTCGTCTACCCCTCCGCGAACCACACCCGCTTCGAGCACAGCCTCGGCGTCTATCACCTCGCCTGCGAGGCGCTCGAGCACCTCGGCATCGGCGGCATCGAGGCCGAACGCGTCCAGGCCGCCGCCATCCTCCACGACGTCGGCCACGGCCCGTTCAGCCACAACCTCGAGGAGCTGACCCACCGGAAGACGGGCCGATACCACGACGACGTCCACGAACTGCTGGCCGCGGGCGAGATCGGTGACGTCCTCCGCGAGCACGACCTCGAACCCGACGCCGTCGCGGACCTGGTCGCCGGCAACGGCCGCTTCGGGCAGATCGTCTCCGGGGAACTGGACGTCGACCGAATGGACTACCTCGTGCGCGATGCCCACCACACGGGCGTTCCCTACGGGACGATCGACCACGGACGGCTGGTTCGCGAACTTCGCTTCGCCGACGGCGAACTCGTCCTCGCGGAGGGGAACGTCCAGACCGCCGAGAGCCTCCTGGTCGCTCGCGCGCTGATGAACCCGACCGTCTACAGCCACAGCGTCGCTCGCATCAGCAAGGCGATGCTCCGACGCGCGGGCGAACAGTTGCTCGAGGCCGAGGAGACGGACGCTCACACCCTCCAACGGATGGACGACCACGATCTGATCGTCGCGTTGCGCTCGAGCGACGCCACCGAAGAATTCTCCCGGCGCCTCGACCACCGCGACCTGTACAAGCGAGCCGTCTGGGCCGAGATCGACGACGTGCCGGGCGGGATCATCGAGGCCGACCACGAGGCGATTCGCGAGTTCGAGCGCGAGATCGCCGACCTGGCGAACGTCGATCCCGAGACGGTCATCATCGACGTCCCCGCTCGTCCGTCGATGAAGGAGTCCACGACGCGCGTGCTGGTCAACGGCGACGTCCGCCAGCTGGGTCGCCAGTCCCCGCTCGTGGATGCGCTCCGGGCTGCCCAGTACTCCCAGTGGCGACTCGGCGTTTACTCTTCCGACGACGTCCGCGAACCCGTCGGCCGGGCCGCCGTCGACGTGCTGGGCCTCGACATTGACGGCCCGCTCGTCACCGAAGTGCGCGACGGGTTGTACGCGACGCTGGATCAGTTCGTGGAGTGAGGTCACCTCGAGCGAGGGCGGCACATGAACTGGGCTCGAAACCCCCATCGAAACGCGAACTGTTGAAGGGTTCCGGACCGAAACGACCGGTATGGAACTCACCGGAACGATCCTTCGGGGAGCGGACCTCGAGCCAGTCGAGGGCCGACTGATCGTCGGCGACGACGGCCGAATCGAGGCCATCGAGGAGGAAACGGTCGAGAGCGACGACGTCGTGCTCCCGGCGTTTGTCAACGCCCACACGCACATCGGCGACTCCATCGCGAAGGAGGCCGGCGGGGGGCTCACCCTCGAGGAACTGGTCGCGCCGCCGGACGGCCTCAAACATCGCCTGCTTCGAGACGCCAGCCGTGAGGAACTCGTCTCGGCCGTCCGAACCTCGCTCGAGTACATGGAACGCGGCGGCACGGCGGCCTGTTTCGACTTCCGGGAGGGCGGCGTCGAAGGCGTCGAGATGCTGCGGGAGGCCGCCTCGGATCGGGCGATCGACGCCTACGCGTTCGCCCGCGAATCGCTCGAGGCGATGGAGGCGGGCGACGGGTTCGGGGCCAGCGGGGCCAACGACGACACCTTCGACCGCGAGCGCGAGGCGACCCGCGACGCTGGCAAGCCCTTCGCCATCCACGCGGGCGAGGCCGACCCCAGCGACCTCCACCCGGCGATGGACCTCGAGCCGGAGTTCCTGGTCCACGTCGTCCACCCCGAGGACGACCACCTCGAGCGGATCGCACGCGAGGAGATTCCCGTCGTGGTCTGTCCGCGCTCGAACCTCGTCACCGGGGTCGGCCTCCCGCCCATCGAGGAACTGATCGACCGAACGACGCTCGCGCTGGGCACCGATAACGTGATGCTCAACTCGCCGTCGATGTTCCGGGAGATGGAGTTCCTCGCCAAACTCTCGGACCTCCCCGCGCGCGAAATCCTGCGAATGGCGACGGTCAACGGGGCCGCCCTGATGGATCTGGAGTACGGCTCGCTCGAGCCGGGACGGGTCGCTCGCGTCCTCGTCCTCGACGGGGACTCGCCGAATCTCGACGGCGTCCGCGACCCCGTCCGGGCGGTGGTCCGACGAGCCGGGGTCGACGACGTGAAACAAGTCGTCTTCACCGACTGAGGGTCTTGCGAGAATGGCGGGCTGAACCCGCCTCGAGGCTGTCGTCCGTCGGCCGTCGCTCGAGCGAGCGGTGGACCAATACTGACAGCTCGAAGGAATCTTTTTGACGAGAGACGTGTAACGAAAGCTATGGTACTTGCTGGATTGCGACAACTCAACGTCTACGGGAAAGTCGCGATGGGAAGCGCGTGTCTCGGCCTGATCGTCCTTCTCATCGTCGGCGGCCCGCCCTATCCTTACGAAGCGGTCGTGCTGTTCGGTATCGCCGCGGTTACCGTCGCACTGGCGATGTATCGAAACCGCCCCGACGAGGAGAAGCGAGAGTACCCGACGGATCGGAAATCGACGCGTTCAGAGCGACGGAACGAACGTGAAATGGAGGTGGAGGCGGGTAAAGGCGGGGGATTGCAAGGGGACGGTACGTGAGGTGATTCCGCAACAGTCGGCGCGCACCGCGTGGCGAGAACGGCGGATCGTTCGTTTTCGTCGTTCGGGTCGCGTGACGTCGATAATTGTCGGCTGGCTCCGCGACTCTCCGACGGTTACTCTATCGGCATCGCCGTATTCCGATAGGCGACCCCGCACGCGGGGCAGGTTCCAGGGTTCGTCGTCGTGGTGACCGTGTCCCCGCACTCAAGGCACTCGTAGGTCGATTCGGCCGCTGGATCGTATGGAGCGTCCTTCATTGGTAGTCGGCCACGCGACGGTCGGTGGCCACGTAGTGCAATATTTGCCCGACGCCGATGGGCGTGGTGGTTTATTTCTAAACCCCTCTTCGACACACCAGGTTTACTATTGAACCTTCGTCGCGTACGAGTCATCGAACAGGATTGAAAAGAGCGTTCGCTCGACCGCCCTGACGTGGTTCGAGAAGGCCGTCGGAGAGATGTCCAGCGAGTCGGCGACGGCCGAACCGGTCTGGACTCGCGGCGTCGCGAAGAACCCGGCGTGGTAGGCCGTCCGAACCACCTCGAGTTGGCGGTCGGTGAGCGACTCCAGGACCGCGGATTCGAGGCGGGCACCGGTCGTCGGGGGCCCGGTCCGTTCCCGGCGCGTCGCGAGCGAGGCGTCGGGGTAGGTCGATCGGACGAGGTCGTCGACCGACGCGGTTTCGACCGGACTCGGCACGTCCACGGAGAGCGTCGTGCCGTCGGGGTCGGCAGTGAGTCGGCGGACGACGCCGCCGTGTTCGGCCAGCCGGGTCGCGAGCGCCAGTTCGGAGAGCGTGAGCCGAACGAGGCCTCCGTCCGCGTTCGTACTCGCACTCGCGCTGACGACGTGCGCGTCCTCGACGCCAGTCAGGGACGAGGCTCGGTCGACGACCGCCTCGGGCGAGCAGCCGGAGACGGTGACGAACGTCAACACGCCCGATTCCAGGCGCTGGATGCCCCCCTCGAGGTCGAGCCGGCACTCGAGGGTTCGGGCGAGACGATCGATCGCCGTCCCCGTGTTCTCGACGTCGGCCTCGTAGGTGAGTTCGGCTACGCGGCCGCCCAGCAGGGCGTGGGTTCGTTCGACCGAACCGATCGCCGAGGCGATGGTCTCGCCGAGTTCCCGGAGCACTTCACGCGCGGTCTCGTCGAAGGCGTCGGGCCGGTCGGCGTAGACCGTTAGTGCTCCGTAGCTGAACTCGTCGTACGCGAGGGGGACGCTGGCGACGGATTGAAACCCGCGGGTCAGCGCCGGCGAACGCCACTCGCCCGCCCGCAGGGCGTTCGCGACGTTCTCGACGACCGTCGGCGACCGGGTCTCGAGCGTGCGCGAGGTTGGCTCCGACTCCGTCGAATCGGCCGCGAGGGTCTCGAGTGCGTCGAGATAGCCCTGGCCATCGCCGGCCCAGGCACGAGGCGTGATCTCGTCGGTTCGCGGGTCGAGCGATCCGATCCAGGCAAACGCGAATCGGTCGGCGTCGGTGAGGCGACCGCAGACAGCGTCCTCGATGTCGTCGCGGGTGTCGGCCCGGACGAGGTCCCGTCCGATCTCGCGGATGATCTCGTTGATGCGATCGAGCGCACTCAGGCGCTGGTTCTGCCGCTTGAGTTCCCGATCTCGCGCCCTGAGTCGTGAGTCCCGTTCGACCCGGTCGAGGGCGGCCTCAGCGGTCGCCGCCAGCAGATCCGTGACCTCGATCGTGACGTCGTCGAGCGTAACGGGATCAGTGGTTCCGGCCAGGAAGACGCCGTGGTCGGCGAGCGGGACGATGATGCCGCTTCGAAGCCCGTCCACGGGCGAATCGGAGGGGTCGAGTCTCTCGAAGACGTGCGTATCGTCCTCGACGAACGCGTTCGCGACCGCGTCGTCGGCTCCCAACGGGATCGCCTCGAGTCGGTCACGGTCGCCGATACCGGCACAGGCCGCCGCCTCGAGCGCGTTCGCCGCCGTATCGAAGCGGTAGACCGCCGCCGACGGGAGCGAGAGGACGGCCTCGACGTCGTCGACGACGCGCTGGGCGATCTCGACCTCCGACTCGGCGTACAGGAGGGCGCGAGCCGTCTCGTGGAGCGACGTGAGCGCGCGTTCGCGCTGCTTGCGCGTGGTGACGTCGCGACAGCTAAACAGCCGGCGGCCGTCCTGAATCGAGACCTCGCGGACGTTCACGAGCAGCGCGTGTTCGTCACCGTCGCGATCGGTCGCCGTGCACTCGACGTTCGTGAGGACGCCCCGCTCGGCGAGCGCCTCCTCGTCGTAGAACTCGCCCAGCAGGGCGTCGATGGTTCCCAGTTCGTGGATCTCCGCGGCGGTGTAGCCGAAGATGAAATGGACGTTCGGGCAGACGTACGTGAAGCGCCCTTCCTCGTCGGTGAGCAACACCGTGTCGGTCATGTGCGCGAGCGTCACCCGGTGGAGTTCCTCGGAGCGCCGGAGTTCGCGGATCGTTTCGACGCGTTCGGTGACGTCGCGGCCGAGAATCACCACCCCCTGATCGCCCGACTCGACGGGGTGAAACGAGAGCTCGAACGTTCGTTTCTCGCCGTCCGCAGGTGCTCGTTCCTCGCCGTTCTGACGCGAGAGCGTCACCTCTCGCTCCGCGTACGCACCCGATCGGGCGGCCTCTAGCCCCGACTCGATCGGGCTGACAGCCTCGAGCGCCCAGTAGCGTCGATCCACGAACGAGCGGCCGACCGGATCGGCCCCCGTCTCGAGGCGCTCGCGGACGGCTGGGTTGGTGTCGGCGATCGTTCCGTCGGCCTCGAGCACCCAGAGGTACGTTCCGGCGACCGACGCCTCGCCGCCATCGCCACCCGCTGATCCGTCGGCGATGGCGTCGAACTGGCGAGCCCGCTGGCGAGCGGCAGACGCAGAGCGGTCGCTCCCAGAGTCATCCCGGCCCTCGAGGACCGCGTCGAGCATCTCCTGGAGGAGCGACTCCCGGTCGTCGAACGGTACGTAGCCGCTCGCGCCCGCCGCGAGGTGCTGGCTGGCGAGGCGTTCGTCGCCCTCGACCGGTACGGTCACCACCGGAGGGGACGGCCAGCGCGACTGCACGCGCTCGACGAGCGAGCACCCGTCGTCCGGTGTCGCGGTCGTGTCGACGATGACGACCATCGGTGTGCCGCCGTCCCAGGTCGCGAGCGGATCGTCCGAATCGGCCGTCGAAACCGCCACAGGCTCGAGTTCCGGGACCGTCGCCTCGAGAGTCGCGCGCACCGACTCGATCCAGTCCGGGGCGCCGATCAGCAGCGCTGTGTTCAGTGCGGATTCGTCGATACCGGTACCGCGTTCCATCGGTGGCCCTTCTCGTCGAGTCACTATAGTAGTCCGCCTGACGGCCGTTTCAGGAACCGCCTCGAGGGCAGGTTTTATCGCCCGCGGCCTCGCCGTCTCCGTATGGTCACGGATGCGGATACGAATACGAATACGGATGCGGACACGGACATCGGAACCGTCCGCGAGGTCGACACCGGCGACTGCGACGACCTCTACTTCCTCGACACCGGCATGTACGACACGAGCGAGTACGGCGCGGCGTACGTCCTCGACGCCGACCGCCCCGCCGTCGTCGAGACGGGCATCGGAACCAACCACGAGCGCATCCTCGAGGCCCTCGACGCCATCGGAATCGATCGATCGGACCTCGAGGCCATCGTCGTCACCCACATCCATCTGGACCACGCCGGCGGCGCCGGCTTCCTCGCCGAGGCCTGTCCGAACGCCGACGTCTACGCCCACCACGTCGGCGCCCCCCACCTGATCGATCCCGAGCGCCTCGTCGCCGGGACGAAAGCCGCCGTCGGCGACCAGTGGGAGTTCTACGTCGACCCCGAACCCGTCCCCGAAGAGCAGGTGGTGGAATTCGAAGACAGCGACGTCATCGACCTCGGAAACTACTCATTAACCGTCCACGACGCGCCCGGCCACGCGCCCCACCAGGCCATCTTCGAGGTCCCCGAGATGGACGCCGTCTTCACCGGCGACGCCGCTGGCATCTGGGTCCCCTCACTCGAGACGATTCGCGAGACCTCCCCGCCCGCACAGTTCGACCTCGAGGGCTGCCTGGACGACCTCGAGACGATCCGCGAGATCGATCCGTCGGTCCTCCTCTACACCCACTTCGGCCCACGCGAGGTCGACAACCTGGCGGCCGCGCTCGAGACCTACGGCGACGTCCTCGAGTCGTGGGTCGCTCGAGTGGAGCGCGCGCGGGACGAGCACGAGAACGACGAGGTCGTCGTCGACGCACTCGCCGAAGGCGCTGACGAGCGATTTGTCAAGGTCTGGGGCGAGCGAAAGACGCGCGCCGAGACCGCGATGAACGCCCGCGGCGTGCTGGGCTATCTCGACTACGTGGCCGACTGACGGAGCACTCGTCGTTCGCGGGCCGGTCAATCGTCCAAACGCGCTCGAGTGAGCCCGTTTCGACGAGAAGGTATTCCCCGTCAGGAGGTAAACTCACCACCGAACCCTGCTGAACGGGTAAACCAGCGGCCCCTAGCTCGAGTCCGACTCCGCCTCGGTGATCGCGCTCGAGACATCGTCGTGGGAGGCCGCCTGGCTCGATTCGGCGTCCTCGTCCGACGGCCGGGACGACGAGGATGACGAGGACGAGGCGAGCGGTGAGGACGGATCGGGCGTCGTCGACTCGTCGGATTCGGCGTCCTCGTCCGAGGCGTCGTCCGGGATGTCAGGCGATTCGATACCGGCGAGATCCGCGGCGAGCCGGCGATAGGCGACCGCAGCTGGGCTCTCCGAGTCGTGTACGACGAGAGGTGTTCCCGCGTACACGCTCTCGCGAACGAGCGGATCGTCTGGGATCGTGCCGAGGAGGGCCAGGTCGAGTCGGTCGGCGATCTCCTCGTAGGAGACGTCACCCGCCGGGCGCGTCCGGGTAACGATCAGCCCGGCCGTCGAACCGCCCGCCCGTTCGGTCAACTCGATGGTCTTTTTGACGTCGTGAACCGAGGCCGGTTCCGGGGTGGAGACGAGAAAGACGGCGTCGGCGAGCCCCAGCGGGAGGACGGTCTCGTGGCTCACGCCCGCGCCGACGTCGAGCAGGACGTACTCGAATTGCTCACGAAGCGTCTCGACGACCTCGCGAAGCCCCTCGGGGCTCGTTTCGGCGTAGTCGTCGAGCCCGGTTCCGCTCGGGATCGCGACGATGTTCTCGGCGAGGTTGTACGTGGCGTCTTCGATCGACGCGTTGGATGCCAGCACGTCGTGGAGCGTCGTCGACTCGGGGCTCAGGCTCACGAACCCGGCCAGATTCGCCATGCCGAGGTCGACGTCGACAATGGCGACACGTTTGCCCGCCTGAGCGAGGGCCGTCCCGAGATTCACCGTCGTCGTCGTCTTCCCGACACCGCCTTTTCCACTCGCGATGGCGTATACCGTCTCTTGAGACATACTCGATTACTAGCCAGACAGTGTAGCGGGAGGACCTTAAATCGTGAGCACACCGCCTCGAGTCGTGTCAATTCGACTGAGTACGAGATCACTGACGCGCTCGACGCAGGAAGCAGTAGTCGAGAGCTCGAGACGATCCGCAAGGAGTCAGTGTCGAAGGGATGCGAGCGTCGAGAAGGTCGCGAGTGTCAATCGAGTTCGGTCGGATCGATCTCGGGTAACGTGATGAGGTTCTCCCGACCGATACGGAGTTTCTCGATCTCGTCGTCGTCGTCCATCTTCGAGAGCAACTGGGAGACCTTGGCGTTCGACCAGCCGGTCTCCTTGACGATCGAGGCCTGTTTCATCCGACCGCCGTTGCCCCGCAGGAGTCGAAGCACCCGCTCTTCGTCGCTGAGCAGGTCGGGATCGATCCCGCCCCCGTCGTCGGGTTCCTCGAGGGGTCCGTCCGGTGGGGCGGCGACGGGCGGGGTCGTGGAGTCTTGCGCGTCCGGTTCGTCATCCTCGATTCGGGCACGAACGGGGGCCGGGAGCCAGGCAGGAACTGAGGACGAACCCGAACCTGAACCCGAACTCGAGCGCTGAGTCACGAGGTAACCACCGACGACGGCGACGGTAAGCAACGCGAGGGCGGCGCCGCCGAGGAGGACGCCTGTCGAGGCCCACGATTCCGGGTCCTCGGGCGGCGGTGTCTCGCCGCCGGTCCCGTCGGGCCCGTCGGTCCCGTCGCCAGAAGATTCTCCCCGCAGCAACACGAATTCTCGTTTGTCGCCTTCCTCATCGACGAACTCCACCGGACCGTCCCAGACGAGTGCGCCATCGGACCGTCTTGAGAAATCGCTTGGAAGCGAATGGAACCCGTAGTTGGACGGAATATCCATGACGAGTTGCTGGTCGGCGTTCAGCGCCGGAAGCCAGGAGCCGTCACCCTCCGGTGTCTCGAACGCGTCACCGACGTGAATCTCACTCCCCTCGGTCGTCGCGAATGATTCCCACGTGAACGAGTAGGCGACGACTCCGACGCGATCGGTCGATTCTTCGCCCATCGGACCGCTTCGATTGACCTCCTCGATTCGCGGCTCGTCGTACCCGGCGTCGACGAGCGCCATCTCGCGGCCGGTCACCTCCGAGGCCGCGGCCACGTACTGCTCGTACGTCGATACGTCGTAGCCAACGTCGCGCTCATCGTTGGCCACCGAGGCGGCATACGACTGGAACGCCTCCTCGTCCTCGGCGTCCTTGAGGAGGAAGCGACTTTCGATCGTCCATCGGGCGTCGCCGCTGTCCGTGACGTTGATCCGGATCACCTGCTTCGGGTCGGCTGGCTGGTGCTGGTCGCCGTCGTTATCGTCGTCGCTGTCGTCCTGGAGGGCAGGCGACGACTGCTCGAGCGACGACGGTCCGTGAGCCGAGTGGTCGGAGGGCGGGGCCGCGGCCACGACGCCGACACTGACGGCGGCCACGAGGAGGACCGTGAGGGCAACGACACTCGCGCGGGGAAACCGCATACGTCTCAACGGGTATCTCCCAGGGCAAAAAACCCTTTCCATCCCCAATAAAACGTTATTTCCGCTTCTAAACCGTCTCCGACGCTCTCGAGGCGTTTCGTAACGCGGTTTTATCTGTCGCTACACCAGACCGATCCGGAGACGGGCGGGTTTTTGTACCAGGGGTTCTATAGCAGTGGCTAATGACCAAGGCGTCCCCCGCCCTCCTGGCGTTGTTACTGGTCTGTGCGCTTCCGGCGGTGACGCTGGTCGCTGCCGCCCCCGCTCCCGGGTCGACGACCGGAACCGAGACGCAATCGACGACCCTGACGCCGCACGACTCGAACGGCCCCTTCCTCGAACTCGAGAACACGGCGAATCGACTCACCGTTCCCGAGGAGAGTAAGCGCACGTATACCTCGCCGACGCAAGATTTCGGAACGGCTGTCGCGTCGGCCGACGACGAGGTCCGCGCGGACGCCGGCCACTTCGCGTTCGAGCAAGCGTTCGACGAGACGACCAACTCGAACGAACGCGCGAAGCTCATCGACGCGTCTCGCGACAGACTGGAATCGCGCGTGCAGGCCCTGAACGAACGAGAGCGAGAGGCCGCCCAGGCGTACGCGAACGGCACCATCACCGAACAGGAGTTCACGCAGATGGTGTTGCGCAACTACAACGAGGCGAACGCGCTAGAAGCGCAGTACCGCGACCTTCACGAGTACGTCAATCGAGTTCCTGGATACAGGAGCGAAAACATCCGCCCCCTAGCAGGAACCATCGCGACCCACCAGAGCCAGGCCCGCGCCGTGATCGCTGCCGCCTCAACCGCGGACCGGTCACCGTCAGTGACCATCGAAACGAGCGCCGAAGGGTATCGGCTCTCGCTGGTTTCAGGAGGCCAGTTTTACCAGGAGGTGACTCGCTTCGATCACCGGGACCGAGACGGTGAGTCCCAGTTCGACTCGCTCACTGACGCGGAGAGCCACGCGGAGGAGCGCTATCCGTGGGTGCATAGCAACACGAACTCCCGCTTTGCCTCCACGACGTTCAGCCCCAACCTCTACCTGATCGAACTCTCCCACAGTCACGGCGACCTGCACAGTTACATCGACGGCGCGACCGAAGCCGTCGCCCGCGAACACCAGTCGCTCGACCTTTCGCGGCTTCCGATCGAACACCAGAATACCTGGGAGCGAGATACCGTCGCGATCACCCTGAACAGAACCCCCGGAGACGGGCCCGCGGAGATCCGCGTGACCGACCTCGAGACCAGCGAACCGGTCGAGGCGACCGTTCGTCTCGATGGCGTCGCCGTCGGACAGACGGGGAGCAACGGACGCCTTTGGCTCGCGACGCCGGCGGGCGACTACGAAATCGAAGTGGAGACGGCAGACGAGACGGTGACGATCGCGCCGGCCACGTAACACCCCGCCGCGACACCGTTCGTCCATCCAGCACCTCGAGAAACCCATCGTCGACCCTCTATCTCGAGAAATCCATCCCACAGCAGGCCAGTACCACCGGAAATCGGCGCGAGCGGTGCCACAAAACTCGCCGCCTCGCCGTGCCGATCTCTCCTGAGGGAGTCGTCCGACCATTTATATCCAATGGCGCGGCCAGGATGGCCCGTGTCCACGCCTCGATCCGTACCGGGCGCTCGATTGACTCCTCCGGCCGACCTGAAGAGCGGCCGCGACCGAGCCGTCAGCCCATTCGTCGGGACGATCTTGCTCGTCGCGATCACGGTCTTGCTGGCGGCAACCGTCGCGACGGCGATGGGGTCGCTCTCGCTCGAGTCGGGCTCGAGCGCCACCGCAGCCATCGAGTTCGAGGTCGACGCCGACCGGAACGAACTCGTCTTCGAACACGCAGGCGGCGACGCACTCGACGTCCGCCACCTGACGCTCGAGGTGACCGTCGACGGCGAACCGCTCGCCCACCAGCCGCCGGTGCCGTTCGTCGGGGCGACGGGGTTTCGCGGTTCTCCCTCGGGGCCGTTCAACGCCGCGACCGATCCGACCTGGACTGTCGGCGAACGCGCGACGATTCGTCTCGCCGCGACGAACTCGCCGGCGCTCGCTGAGGGTGCCGTCGTGCGGGTTCGTCTCGCCGATGCGGACGGGACGGTCGCACGAGTCGTGGCCGAGGCCTGCTGATAGCCACCGAAGACCTGCCAATGACCATCGCGAGTCAGCGAAAGATCCAGAGCTCCAACGGTCAGCAAAAGACCCATAGCCCCAACGGTCATCGAAGCGAGTATGACCGAACCGACTCCGGCCAGAGGCGGGAGCGGCGGGACTGGCGGGGCCGACGAGACCGGCCTCGAGGGGCGGATCGACGTGGACTTCGGCGACGACGGCCTCGTGCCCGCCGTCGCGCAGGACATCGACTCCGGGGAAGTGCTGATGCTCGCATACGTCTCGCCGGCGGCGCTCGAGGCGACCCTCGAGACCGGCACGGCCCACTACTACTCGCGGAGCCGCGAGGAGCTGTGGGAGAAGGGGGCGACGAGCGGCCACACACAGTCCGTCGAGGAGGTGCGCGTCGACTGCGACGCCGACACCCTCCTGTACCTCGTCGACCAGACCGGGGGTGCCTGTCACACCGGCCACCGGTCGTGTTTCTATCGGACGGTCGAGGGCGAACACGTCGGTGAGCAGGTGTTCGATCCGGACGTGGTCTACGACGGGGACGGCAGCGAGGGCGACAGCGAAAATGGCATCGAAGACGACAGCGAGGGCGACTGAGGACCGATGCCAGACGCCGCTCACGATCCGACGACGGACGACGGATCGGACCCGAGAGCCGACGCCGACGCGGCGAGAGAGCGACTCGAGCGCGCCAGCGAGCGTCTCGAGGCCGCGAAGACGGCGATCGACGAGGCCGGCGGCCGCGAGACCGTCGGGACGGGAGCCGAGGCCTACCGAACGGCCGCGAGGCTCCTCGAGCGGTACGTCGACCTGGCGACCGGCACCGGCCGGGAGACGTTCCAACACTACATCAACCTCGAGGGGGAGTACTCGACGCTGGTCGAAGGGTTGCCGGCGGACCTCCCCCACCGCGAGGCGTTCGAGGCGTCGTTCGAGGCCGTCGACAAGCGTCGACTGCACGAGTCGGACTTCGAGCGAGCGGAAGCGGCGCTCGAACCGGCCGAGCGCTTCGTCGACCTGCTCGAGGAGCACGCGGCCGCCGAGGAAGAACTGACGCTCGCGAGGAAGGCGGCGATCGACC
This sequence comes from Saliphagus sp. GCM10025317, assembly GCF_042663665.1. Lineage (NCBI taxonomy): Archaea > Methanobacteriati > Methanobacteriota > Halobacteria > Halobacteriales > Natrialbaceae > Saliphagus > Saliphagus sp. GCM10025317. Next base: position 566,078 of record NZ_JBHTAQ010000007.1, on the reverse strand, counting down.
AGGTCGACGCGCTCGAGGACGAGATCAGCGATCTCCAGCGACTGCGCTCGCTCGCCGACGCCGACCTCGAGGCCCCGGTGGAGCGCCTTCGAGACCCCATCGAGGCCTACAACGAGTCGATCCGGGACGCCTTCGAGTCGTTCCTGTACGACCAATCTGCACGGGCGGTGTTCGACCTGCTCGAGCGCAGCCGGCTCCGGCCGTTCGTCGACTTCGAGACGCCGCCGCCGGAGCTGCGCGAGTACGTCGAGGAAAACGACGCGGGCACCTACTCGGTCCCGGACCTCCTCGAGTACGCGGGGTACTCCCGGTCGAAACTAGATCACTACGTCGATGACCCGGACGAACTCAAGCGCCGAATCGCCACACGCCAGACGTACCTCGAGCGGATCGACGCGACGCCGCTGACGCTGTCGTGGCCGCCCGCGGACGCGACGACCCTGCGGTACGCGATCCGGGACCGACGACCGCTGGTCGAACGCGTCGGCGGACAGGAACTCGTCGAGTGCCTGCTCGCGGTTCGAGAGCGAACGTTCGACGACGACTACGACCGCCTCCAGACTGCCGCGAGCGCGCTCGATCAGCTCTCGGCGGCCGAACGCGAACGCCTCCAGCGTCGAGACATCGACGCGGAACTCGAGAGAGTTCGAGACGCACGCGAGGAACTCGAGGAACTGCTCGCAGAGGAGTAGCGGTCGTGGACGGGTAGTACTGACAAACGGATAGCCCTCGAGCTCGGCGACCGTCCCAACGATACAGGGATCCCGCGAGGATTTTTGACCGCGGCGCTCGACGGTTCGGATGTGAGTCGACACCTCCTCGTTGCCATGGACGACTCCGAGCCGGCCCGAGCAGCTCTCGAGTACGCGCTCTCAGCGTTTCCGGAGTCGAGCATCACGGTAGTCCACGTCGTCGACGACCTCGAGGCGGGCTACGGTGGCGGGCCGACCGCCGAGGCGGCCCGCGACCAGGACGAACCCGCGTTCTTCCCGGACGCCCGCCGACTCGCCGAGGGCCACGCGGGTGACGTCGCGCTCGAGGTGCTCGAGGGGACCCCCGTCGACGCCATCCTCGAGTACGTGCGCTCGAACGACGTCGACGGCGTCGTCGTCGGAAGTGAGGGTCGTTCCGGCGTCTCGCGGATGCTGCTGGGGAGCGTCGCCGAAGGCGTCGCCCGGCGCGTCGAAGTTCCGGTGACAATCGTCTGACTCGAATCCGGGATCGGACTCGTCGCCCACCCTCGAGTCGTTCCGGTATGGTCGGGTCTCGAGCACGCGGCGAATGCTATAGATTTTATAGTGGTTCCACCCTCGAGCGACGGACGAAACCGGCGGTCCTTTTTATCCCGGTCCGAAAGGGCGGGTGATGGACGACCGCGTGGGGACGACGCTTCACACCGGCCTGTTACTCGCCGTGACCGGCACGCTCGCGTGGCTCTCTGGCCTCCCCCTCCTCTTTCCGAGCCTGGGCCCCTCGGCGTTCGTCCTCGCACTCTTCGAACGCAGCGAGGCGACCCGTCCGCGGCGCGTCGTCGGCGGCCACCTCATCGGCGTCGTCGCCGGATTGCTCGCCTACCACGTCGTCGCCGGCGACTCCGCCATGACCGTCGCGCACGAACCCGGCTCGCTCGAGGGACTGCGCCTGGCGACCAGCGGCGTGCTCGCAACGACGGCCACCGCGGGCGGCATGCTCGCGACAGACACCCGTCACCCACCCGCGTGCGCGACCACCTTAATCGTCTCGCTTGGACTGCTCTCGACGGTCCTCGAGGGGGCGTTCATCGTGCTCGCGGTGGCGGTGCTGGTCGGGGTCCATCGATCGATACTGGCTGTCACCAGCTGACGACTTTCGCGTACTCGAACGCGTGCAGTCGCTCACTCGAGTGCGCTCTCGACGAGGCGTCGCTCGGCCTTTCGCAGGTGCTCGCCAACGGTACTCGGCGCACACTCGAGGACGGCCGCGAGGTCCTCGTGGCTCGCTGTTCGCGGCACGTCGTAATAGCCGTGCTCGAACGCGGCGGCCAGAACCTCCCGCTGACGAGCGGTCAACGCCCGGCCGCCCACGAGCCGATCGGCGCGATACGGGCAGACCTCGAGAATCGTCGCCTCGAGCGGGTCCGGAAGGTCGGTGAGCGTCGTCGAAAGGTCCGTCTGGGTGCCAACGACTGTCAGCTCGACGCTCCCGTCCGCCCGGAACGTCGCCGGCAGCAGGACGACGAGGCTCTTGCGGGTGAGTCGCTCTCGAAGCGCGCCGACCGCCGGCGGTGCGCGGAACCTGACGTAGGCGAACACCGATCCCGCTTCGGCGCTGGCGACGTCCCACTCGAGGGTGTCGGATTCGGCCTCGAGGACGCTGCGGACGGCTGCCGCGTTGCCGTCGATCGAGAGCGAGTACGTCGGCGTGTCCGTGTCGGCGACGCCGCCCGCGAGCAGGTGAACCGCGTCGACGTCCTCGTGGGCCGCCAGGGCCGTCACGGGCGTCTCCGGATCCGGGGCGCGAATACGAACGCGAGCGTAGTGCATGAGGGAAAGTGCTCGTCAATCACATATAAACTACCGTGCCAAACCGGCACCAGGGATACGCCTCGAGCGCCGGCACGCTCGAGTATGAACGAGTCGATACCCGTGCCCGGTGGCCTCCCATTGCTCGGGAACGTGCTGTCGATCGGTCGAGACCCGTTCGGGTTCGTCGAGGACGACGTGGCCGACCACGGCCCGGTCTTTCGCGTCTCCGTGCCGGGGCTCTCGTTCGTCTGCTACGCAGAGCCCGCGCTCGTCGAACGGGTCCTCGTCACCGACCGCGACCGTTACGAGAAGGACCCCCGTGAACGGAACCTGCTCGGTCCGCTCCTGGGCGACGGCCTCCTGACTGCGCGAGGTGAAACCTGGGAGCGCGGGCGCGAGCAGGTCCAGCCAGCGTTCTATCCCGGTCGGCTGCGGGCGTACGGCGAGGTCATCCTCGAACGAACGGACGGGTTCGTCCAGCGCTGGTCTGACGGCCAGCGCGTCGACGCGTACGAGTGGGCGCGAGGGCTCACCCTGTCGATCGTCGGGTCGGTCGTCTTCGGTGTCGATGGCGTCGAGGAGATACGGACGATTTCCCGCGCCGCTGACGCCATCACGGGCCGGTTCGAACCCTCGAGCGTGCCCCTCGAGGTCCCGCTCTGGGTGCCGACGCCGGCGAATCGTCGCTACCGACGAGCCGTCGACGACCTGGACGACGTCATCGCGGATCTGCTCGACCGTCGACGGGCGTCGCCGGGTTCCGGAGACGGCCTCTGTGCGACGCTGCTCGCGGCGGCCGACGGTGGCGCGATGTCGGACGAGCAGGTGCGCGATCACCTCCTCACCATGCTGCTCGCCGGTCACGAGACGACCGCTATCGCGCTCACGTACGCGATGGCGTTGCTGGCGACCCACCCGGACGAGCAGGCGCGCGTGCTCGAGGAAGTACGGGAACCGGAGACCGTCGACGCCAGTACCGCGTTGCCTCGCACGGACCGGGCTATCCAGGAGACGCTTCGGCTCTACCCGCCGACGTACCTCCTCTTCCGCCAGGCCGTCGTCGACGACGTGGTCGCCGGCTACGAGATTCCGGCGGGTACGAGAATCTGCCTGCCTCAGTGGGGCATCCACCGGGATGAACGCCTGTTCGACGCGCCCCGTTCGTTCCGTCCGGATCGGTGGCTCGAGCCTGACGCCTACCCCGACTTCGCGTACTTCCCGTTCGGCGGCGGACCGCGTGCCTGTATCGGCCGCCGGTTCGCCCTCCTCGAGTTACGACTCGCGCTGGCGACGATCCTGCGGACGGTCTCGCTCGAGGCGACGCCCGAAACCCAGTGGTCGCCGACGCCGGCGCTGACGTCTCGCCCAGATGGGCCCGTCCCGGTTCGCGTCCGGCGATAGCTGGAACGTACCGTGCCACCGCGTTCCCAGGTCACCACTCCTCGAGCAGCGGGTACGCCGCGTGCTGGGCCGCCGAGAGCAGGACCCGATCCTTCTCGTAGCCGTGGGCAATCGACTCGACCATGCCGTCGCTGTCGGTCAGGGGCACCTGGCGAACGGTCGTGCCGCGTTCGTCGACCTCGAGGACGAGCAGGGCGTGGGGAAACGAGGAGACGGCCGGAACGGTGAGTTCCCGAACGCCACCGCTCGATTCGATCGCCGGGAAGTGAAGGTGGCCGGTGACCACCAGGCCGACGTCGTGGTCAGCGAGCACCTCGAGCAGGGGTTCGGGGTTCGAGAAGCCGGGGACGCGCCCCTCGACGGGCAACTCGTCGCGCCAGCGCTCGTAGAGTTCGCCGGTCGCGGGGAGGTTGTGGTGGATGGCGACGAGCGTCGAGTCGGCGGGCGTCGTCTCGAGCGTCTCGTCGAGCCACATCAGCGTCTCGGCGTCGACGCGCCCGTCCCAGGTCTCGGCGGGCGAGTCGGGTTCGGCGGCGTGGCTGTCGAGGCCGATCACTTCGAGGCCGCCCACGCGAATCCGGAACGGGAGACCGTCAGGCGTGTAACGCGCCTCGAAAACCTCGATCGGTAGCGACTCGCGTTCGTCGAAAGTCGTCGGCTCGTCGTGGTTGCCCGGAATCGAGACCGTGGGCGGGTCGAACGTCGCGAGTTCGTCGAAGCGATCGAACTCCGCCTGCGTCCCGTTTCGCGTCAGGTCGCCCGCGAGGAGGACGCCGTCGACGTCGCGCTCGTTGACGCACCGGACGGCGGCACGGAGGTGGCGTTCGGTCCGGTGAAAGACCTTCCACGTGCCCGTGGCGTCGGTCGCCAGGTGTACGTCCGAACCCACCGCCAGAACGGTCGGCTCCGGGGTCCGCGGGCGCTCGAGGCGAGCCAGCAGTTGGCCGGCGTGAAGGCGAGCCATCGTGCTGGCGAACCACGAGGAGCGGGATAACGCTTCGCGCGGGAGCGGTCGTTCGGGCAGCCTCGAAGACGGTCGAGACTCGAGATGCCAGCAGCGAGCCTCCGTTCCGTCGGTCTTATCGTCCCCGCCTCACATGCATCGAGCAGTGACCGAGTGGAACCAGTACCGCGGCAACGAGCGCAAGACGGCTCGACTCGAGGTGGATGCGAGCCTCGACGAACTTCATCGACGGCCCGTCGAGCGATGGACGGCCGACCTCCGAGAGACCGTCGCCTGTCCGCCAATCGTCGATCGAGACGGTATCTACGTCGGCACGACCGGTGGAGACCTCTACGCGCTCGACTTCCAGGGCCGGCGTCGCTGGGTGTACGAGACGGATGCGTCGACGCTCCTGACCCCCGCCACCGCCGACGGCCGCATCTACTGCTGTCTCGAGGACGCGCTGGTCGCGCTCGAGGCCGAAACGGGCGACCCTGCCTGGACGCGCGAGGGAACGGGGCTCTACACGACGCCGCCGACGCTCGCGGACGGTCTGCTGCTGATGGGAGACGCCGAGGGCATCACCGCGATTCGCGCAGAGACGGGCGCGGGAATCTGGACGAACGACCTCGAGGCGCCCCCGGTCGGCGCCATCGCCGTCGACGACGAGCGAGTGTACGTAGCGGTTCAGGACGAGTCGGTTGCCGCGATGGAACGTGACTCGGGCGAGGAAGTCTGGCGCGCTCCGGCCGACGGAGTCGTCGTCGGCGGCCCAGCGCTCGCGGACGACCGCGCCTACGTCGCCGACGAGAGCGGGACGGTCCTCGCACTCGACGCGGAGACGGGCCAGACCTGGTTCACCTACAAAATCGACGGAGCGTTCACCTCGCCGCCGACCGTCCTCGAGGGCGCGGACACGCTCTTCGTCGCCGCCGACGACGAGACTCTCCACGTGACCGACACGACGTTTGGCAATCGCAAACTCCGCGGACTCCTGTTCTCGAAGCCCGGCCTCCCGCTCGACGACGCGCCCGCGACCGATCCGATCGTGGTCGGCGACATCGTCCTGCTCGGCGACCAGTCGGGCGGACTCTACGGCGTAGACGCCGACGATCCGGACTTTATCTGGCACCTCCCGCTCGAGGCGGGAATCGCGAGCACGCCCGCGCCCGCCCTCGAGGCGAACTCGTTCGGCGACGAACCCTCGAGCGTCCGCCTGTTCGTCGGGGACGAGGCGGGTCGGCTTCGCTGTCTCGCGTGGGACGCCGATCGGTGAACCGACAGTACCGCCTCGTACGCCCCTCGGCGTGCCCCTTCCTATAGAAACTCTCGCCTCCCGCTCGAGAACGCCCCCTTCACGTCCATCACTTTCACTTCCACTCTACTGTTAACGAGGGTTTATACCCCATCCGCCACAACGACCGGGTATGGCAGACGTAGACCTCGAATCCCTTCCCGGCGTTGGACCGGCAACCGCGGACAAGCTCACCGAAGCCGGCTACGACTCCTACCAGAGTCTGGCCGTCGCCTCACCCTCCGAACTGTCGAACACCGCCGACGTCGGCGAGTCCACCGCGGGCGACATCGTCCGCGCGGCCCGCGACGCCGCGGACATCGGCGGCTTCGAGACCGGATCGACCGTCCTCGAGCGCCGAAACCAGATCGGCAAACTCACCTGGAACATCGACGAGGTAGACGACCTCCTCGGCGGCGGTATCGAAACCCAGTCGATCACCGAGGTGTACGGCGAGTTCGGTGCCGGCAAGTCCCAGGTCACCCACCAGATGGCCGTCAACGTTCAGCTTCCCAAAGAGGTCGGCGGCCTCCACGGGAGCGTCATCTTCATCGACTCCGAGGACACCTTCCGCCCCGAGCGAATCGACGACATGGTCCGCGGGCTCCCCGATGAAGCCATCGACGCCGCCCTCGAGGACCGTGAGATCGAGGGATCGGCGGGCGACGAGGACGCACTCGACGAACTCGTCGCGGACATGCTCGAGAAGATTCACGTCGCGAAGGCGTTCAACTCCAACCACCAGATGCTGCTGGCCGAGAAAGCCAAAGAGATCGCCGGCGAGCACGAGGACTCGGAGTTCCCCGTTCGCCTGCTCTGTGTCGACTCGCTGACCGCCCACTTCCGCGCGGAGTACGTCGGCCGTGGCAACCTCGCGAACCGCCAGCAGAAGCTCAACAAGCACCTCCACGACATCGACAAGGTCGGCAACCTCTACAATGCCGCCGTCATCGTCACGAACCAGGTCACCTCGAACCCCGACGCGTTCTTCGGCGACCCGACCAAACCCATCGGTGGCAACATCCTCGGCCACAAGTCCACCTTCCGAATGTACCTCCGCAAGTCCAAGGGCGACAAGCGGATCGTCAAGCTGGTCGACGCGCCGAACCTCGCCGACGGCGAAGCCGTCATGCGCGTCCAGGACGGCGGACTGATGCCCGAGTAATCACGGCTACAGCTCTCTTCGATCCAACGCCCAGCAATTTTCCAGTTGACGGAATTATACCTAATCAAAATTCCCGATGGAAAACACCAGAGGTGCAGGACTGATCCCCGTTGTGGCGGGCAGCCTGATGCTCCTCGCTGGCCCTCTCGCATCCAAAGGTGGCTTCGAGAGCGGAACGTTCTGGCCGCTGTCACTCTTCAGTGCCGTGCTAGCGATTCTGGCGGGGTTGTATCTGTTGTCAGAAGCCTATCGTCGCCGTTCGGTTGATTCGTAACGTCTCAAACGAGTAGCGGGCGCCTGCAGGTCGAACTCGAGTAAAAACGCGCGTGCTCAGTCTTCGGTCGTCGTCCTGTCCTTCTCGAGTTCGCCGCGGTAGATCTCGGCGCCGTCCTGGGCGACCTTCTCGGCTAACACCGCGCACTTGATCCGCATCGGCGAGATTTCGACGCCGAGCATGTCGACGATGTCGTCGCGGTCCATCTCGAGCAATTCGTCGATCGTGGTGCCCGGCAGCTCCGTCGAGAGCATACTCGCCGACGCCTGGCTGATCGCACAGCCGTCGCCGGAGAAGGCGGCCCGTTCGATCGTCTCGCCGTCGTCGGCGAGGACGACGTCCATGCGGATCTCGTCACCGCACATCGGATTCTCGCCAACGTGGGTGAACGTGGGGTCCTCGAGTTCCCCGTAGTTGCGAGGGCTCTTGTAGTGATCGAGGATCTGCTGCCGGTACATATCGGAGCCGAGTCCCATTTGCCGAGACGTAGGTCGGTGGCGTGGAAAAGGGTTCCGGGGGCGCTCGGGAGCGAACGGCCTGGAACCGGTTCGCGGGTCGGTGGGGTTTCAGATGAGCGGTCGTGGTCGTGATCGTGGTCGCCAACTCGCTCGTCCGTCTCGGGCGGACGCACGTAACACGCGTCGGCGATAGCGAGGAGGCCGACAGTCGAGGCCGCCGCTAGCGACTGGAGAACTGACAATGCGGTCGGAATTGTCGCGGCGAGCGCGGACGCGTAAGCCAGCGGGATAATCCCAAGCGTGAGGTCGAACCTTGAGGCTCTCGAACCGCCATTAGCGGCGGTCTCGAGGGCCGCAACGATTCGACTGCCGACCGGTCGCTCGCGAGTCGTCTCTATCATCGTACTCACTGCGGCACCCGACCTACCGTCGCTCGAGGGAAAAGCCGAATCGTTGCATTGTTTCTCGGTTTGGCACTCGTTCCCAGGCGACGGGGCACCCGCACTCGCTCGTCTGAGGGTAACGAACGGTGCCGCTCGCGTGAGAGAGCGTTCGAGCCGAAAAATCAGGCGAACAACTCGCGCGCGCCGTCGATTGCTTCGACCAGCGCGTCGACCTCCTCGCGCGTGTTGTAGACGTAGAACGATGCTCGCGCGGAGGCCGCGACGCCGAGTTTGTCGTGCAGCGGCTGCGTGCAGTGGTCGCCCGCGCGGATGGCGACCGCGTGATCGTTCATGATCGAGGCCAGGTCGTGGGCGTGGACGGACTCGAGGTTGAAACTCACGAGGCCGCCGCGGTCGGGGCCGGGCTCGGGGCCGTACACCTCGACGTCGTCGAACTCGTTCAGCCGATCGTAGGCGTACTCCGCCAGTTCCTCCTCGTGAGCGCAGACGCGGTCCATGCCGATGTCCTCGAGGTAATCGATCGCCGCCTCGAGGCCGACAGCTTCGGCGATGGGCGGGGTGCCGGGTTCGAACTTCCAGGGGAGGTCGGCCCACGTCGAGTCCTCGAAGGTGACCTTCTCGATCATCCCGCCGCCGTAGAGGTAGGGCTCGAGGTCCTCGAGCAGGTGTTGTTTCCCGTAGAGGACACCGATCCCGGTGGGGCCAGCCATCTTGTGCCCCGAGAAGGCGTAGAAGTCGGCATCGATGGCCTCGACGTCGACGGGCCGATTCGGGACGGCCTGTGCCCCGTCGATGAAGGCGTAGGCGTCGTGATCGTGAGCGAGATCCGCCAGTTCCGAGACGGGGTTGACGGTCCCGAGGGCGTTCGAGACGTGGACCGCCGAGACGATCGCGGTGTCGTCGGTGACGAGGTCCCGAGCGTGGTCCATGTCGAGGCGGCCGTCGCCCGTAATCTGAATGTACTTCACGTCGGCACCGGTGCGCCTGGCGATCTGCTGCCAGGTGACCAGCGAGGCGTGGTGTTCCATCTCCGTGAGGATGACCTCGTCGCCGGGACCGAGTTCGGCCAATCCCCAGGCGTAGGCGAGCAGGTTCTCACTCTCGGTCGTGTTCTTCGTAAAGACGATCTCCTCGCGGCCCTCCGCCCCGATGAACTCGGCGACCCGATCGTGGGCCTCTTCGTAGAGAATCGAGGCCTCCTGGCTGAGGTGGTGGATGCCCCGGTGGACGTTCGCGTTCGATTCGCGGTAGTAGTCGCTCATGGCGTCGACGACCTGGTCCGGGGTCTGGGTCGTCGCCGCGTTGTCGAGGTAGACGAGGCGACTCCCGTCGAACTCGCGCTCGAGAATGGGGTAGTCCTCGCGGACGGACGCGACGTCGAGGGGGTCGACGCCTTCGCGCTGGTGCTGGTGGCTCATTACGCGAAGACAGGCGCTGGAGACAAAACACTCCTTCGGTCGGTTGCAGGTTCGCCGCAACCCGAGACGGGTACCGGGTAGATTTCGAGCGGGCCCGAAATCAGGCGTCGACCTCGAGCAACCGCGCCTCGCAGTCGTCGCAGGTGATGGCGTAGACCTCGTAGGAGCGACAGCACGACTCGACGGTCTCGGCGTCGATCGAGATGGCCCCGCCACACGCCGGACAGGTGTCGATAAACGCGCGCAGTCCGCTCGCGAGCTGGCTCCGCTGGTCGGCGGGCAGGGACTCCCACCCCGGTACGCGCTCGGCGAGCACCTCAAGCCCGGCGAGGTCGGCGACGAGGGCGGCGTCGGACTCCCAGCGGGCGGCGACGTAGCCGTCGACGCGGACGACCACCGGATCGTCCGGGCGCTCGCCGCTGATCTCGATGGCCCCGGGGTCGGCCTCGAGCAGGGGGCCGAGTTGCTGGGGCCGGTCACCGTCCCGGACCACGTCCATGCGCTCGTGCCACTCGCGTCGGACGTCCTCGCGGAGACACAGGTCGTCCTCGTCGACGCAGGGTTCGACGACGTTCGCCTCGAGCAGCGTCTCCTCCGGGGTGAGGCGTGTTTCGCGTTCGTGGATGGGGTCGGGTCCGTGGCCCGCCGTCGTGTCGGGGTCGGGATCGGAGTCAGTCTCGAGCCCGTACCCAGGCGGCGCCTTGTCGAACTTCGCCAGGAGCCAGTCGGGGAAGTACCGTTTCGTCAGCGCGGGCGTCCCGGGAACGAGGTAGCCGCGGACGTAGATCGCGAAGGCGGACGCGGCGAACACCGCGATGCCCGCGAGCGGGACGACCGCGCCGACAGCGACCGCGAGAACGCCGGCGATGACGACGTTGACGGCGGTACACGGTGTGCACCGATTCTCGCCCGTGTACTCGGGCTGGCGCAGTCGATCGATCGTTCGAGAGAGGCCTGCAGACATGTTCGTCACGTCGACTGGTGGGATAAAAAATACGTCGGTGGTACAATAGTGCAGATCAGTTCGCTCCGCGCCCGTCTGGGCGGCCACGAGTCACGGGTTACGGGTCACGATCACGGATCGAACAATCCCTCGACGTCCCGCCGCTTCGTTCGACGGCGCTCGACGTGAGCCGAGAGCCGATCGTACACCAGCGCGCGGTCGGCCGGTTCGCGGACGAAGTCCTGGACCAGCGCCAGGAAGCGACTGGTCGCCCGTCCGTCCTCGAGGTCCGCCCGGGCGAACACGACCCCGTCCTCGAGGATCGCTTCGTCGTAGCCGAACTCCTCGACCAGGACGCCCGCTGCCAGGAACGTCGCCTCGAGGTCGAGATCCGCCAGTTCGAGCGCCGCACCGGCGTATTCGAGGGTCGGGGGGCGGCGGCGCTCGATCACCTCCGGATCGCTCGCGAGGGTTCGTAGGGAGCGACAGACGGCAGCCACGTCGACCCCGCGGTAGTCCGCCGGAAGGTCCTCGAGGTACTCGTGGGCACTCGCGGCCAGCCCCGTCGCCCCCGCCCAGTTGCGGTTCCGCGCGTGGTAGATCGCTGCGGTGAACTGGATCAGTCCGTGGAGCAGGCGCTCGTCGTCGGTGCCCGCCTCGAGGTCGAGCCAGTGGGCCTCCCAGGCGTCGTGGGCGGCGTGGTAGTAGCCGTCGTTGTAGATGGCGATGCCGGCCCGGAGCGCGTCGCGCATAGCCGTAAGTATCGGGTCGAGCGCATAAAAAGCCGGATACGTGCCGCCTCCGGCGGGGCGGACAGGTCAGCGATGCGGGGACGAGCAGCCCACCGTCCGTATCGACTGATCGGCTGTTCTGGCCGTCGGTCGCCTCGGATCGAGCCGCCTCGAGCACGCCGACGGCCACCGCCGCCGATCGAGCGGTGAGGAAACCGACGAGGACGCATCACAAGAGTATGGGGTCGTTTGCGGATGGTAGGGACCGCCCAACCGTGCGTTTGCCAGTTGCCTCGAGCGTCTCGCTCGCACCCACCGTCTCACTCTCGCTTTGCGACTCGTTCGCAAAAGCTGGATCAAAAAGTACCTGCTCAGGCCTCGAACTCGCGCTCCTCACGGGTCGTTCCTCCCCGTTCGGATTTCCGAGACGTTCGTTCCCTCACGTCTCGCGTTCCCACCTGAACGTCCCGTTACGCTGCACAACTTCCCCGTCCACCTCGAGGCGAGACTCCTCGCTCATATCTGTGATCATGTCGGTGTGGACGGCCGACTCGTTGCCCGTCTGGCCCTCCGGCAGGCACGCGTCGTAGGCCCGACCGACCGCCAGGTGAACGGTGTCGCCCATCTTCTCGTCGAAGAGGATGCTGTCGGTAAAGCGGTCGATGCCGCGATTCATGCCGATCCCGAGTTCGCCCAGGCGCCGGGCACCCTCGTCGGTCTCGAGGATGTCCGTGAGCACGTCCTCGCCCTGGGCGGCCTCGTGGTCGACCACCTCGCCGGCTTCGAACTCGAGGCGGACGTCTCGGACGGCCTCGCCGTCGATGGTCATCGGGACGTCGAACGTGACGATTCCCTCCGTATCGTAGGGCGCGGTGAACACCTCGCCGCTCGGGAGGTTGTGCGAGTCGTAGGCGACGGACGCGGCGCTGTTGACCGCCGTTCGGCCCTCGATCGACATGGTGAGGTCCGTCCCCTCCTTGACCAGTCGGACCTCCGATCCGGCGTCCAGGACGTCCTTCATCTTCGCCATCTCCTCGGCCAGAGCCTCCCAGTCCCGGAGGATGGCGTCGTAGGCGAAGTCCTGATACTCCTCGTAGGCCATCCCGGCCTGCTGGGCGAGCGAGCGCGTCGGGTGGACCGTCGAGACCCAGCGGGTGTCGTAGCGCGCCTCGCGGACCCCCGAGCGCGCCGTGCGGTAGGTCTGGCGGGTCTCACTCGGCACGTCGGCCATCGCCGCCGTGTTTCGTCCGCCCCCGATCGAGAGCACGACGTCGGCTGCTTCGTAGAGGCGGCGTTCGTACTCCGGGTCCTCGTCGAAGTCGCCGTCGTGCGCCTGGAGGTACGCTCGACTCACCTCCCCGGAGCCGTAGGTCGTGAGCAGGTTCGCTCCCCGCTCGCCGAGTTCCGCAGCGACGGCGACCGCGAGGTCGTGTGCCTCTGGTCCGACCGAGAGCACCACGTCGTCGCCCGCCTCGATCCGAGCACTCCAGTCGACCAGCACCGATGCGTGTTCGCGTACGCGTTCGTCCATACCTCACCTGACTCGAGTCGGGCACTAAACGTCCAGTGGTTCGACTCGAGGGGCCGGCAGTCCGTATCGACACTACCAGCCGCCCGCCATTGCTATAGAAAGTATAGTTTTGCCGAATCTATCGCATGCTCGAGATCGGCCTTGAGCACGTCGTTCAGACGGGAGTCGACGGCGAACTCGAGTCCCTCGAACGGACGAACCCGACGACAGCGTAGACGACGGGAGTGTCGAGGAGGGCGATCAGGAGCTTGAGGAGGTACTGGCCAACGATCAGGGCGGCGAGGTCCCCGGGCTGGAGGACGGGACCGACGCCGAGGACCATTGGTGCGAGCGCGAACGCGACCGAGACGAAGATCACGGTGTCGATGGCCTGGCTGCTCGCCGTCGAGACGATGTTGCGCAGCCAGAGGGCGTCTCCGTCGGTGTACTCACGGATTTCGTGAAACACCCAGACGTCCCAGTTCTGGCTGACGAGGTACGCGAGCAGGCTCCCGGCGACGATGTTCGTCGATGCACCGAGGACCGATTCGAAGGTCCCCGGATCGATGCTCGTCGGCGCGGCGGGGGCCGCGATGGTCGACCAGACGAGCGCCAGCAGGAGGAAGTTCATCGCGAACGCGACGTTGACCACGACCTGGGCGGCCTTCCGTCCGTACAGTTCCGAGTAGCAATCGCTCGCCAGGAAGGTGAGCGCGTACGCGAGCGCGGCCCCTGGCAGGAAGAGTTCGTTGCCTGCTATCGGGAGCGCTACTGGCAGTTCGAACGCGAGCACCTTCGCTGCCGTCACCTGGGCCGTAACCAGCGCCGTGACGAACACGGCGATGAGCGAGACCTGGACGACCGTCGGCCCGGCCCGAGGCTGTGACTGAGTCATACCCACTTCTCACGAGTACGCGGATAAAGTCGTAGCGAAACGCTTCCTCGAGTGTGATTCAGAGAATATCGATGGAGGGTTTGCCCGCCAGAGCGATTATTTCTACGTGCGACGACAGAACGTTTGTATTTGAGCCTCTGAACGTGCCACGTTCCGAATCGGGCACAACGAATGGAGATTCCGATGGCATCGAATTTTTTACATCGAGGCCCGAGTGAACGGGGCCCACGCAAGTCTTATCCGTCTATCGGCGCTGTGTTCAAAAGCAATGGCGAAAGGAAACGTTGATTTCTTCAACGACACAGGCGGCTACGGTTTCATTTCGACGGACGACGCAGACGATGACGTATTCTTCCACATGGAAGACGTCGGCGGCCCGGACCTCGAAGAAGGCACAGACATCGAATTCGACATCGAACAGGCCCCCAAGGGCCCCCGCGCGACGAACGTCACCCGCCTGTAACACGGCTTTTCGTTCCGACGCCCGGATTTCACATTTTACCATTTTCGACCGGCGAGCGACGCGTCCGTAGGTTCGAAGGGACGCAGTTACGCAGTTGCTGAAAGGACTCGAGCGACCGGTAGCCGCGGCGTACCGTCACGTATCAAGTCCGTACGGTCAGGTACGCGTGATATACCCAAACCGGTGATTGTCGTGGGCTGATCCACGTTCGTCGCCTCGAGATCCGCTTGCTCGCGCTCGCAGGAGTCTCGAGCGGCGACGAGTCAGAATCACGCTCATGTCGCACACGCCACCCGATCGCTGGAAAGTCGTATCGCTCGCCGGCCTCACCCTCTTGCTCGCCGGCCTCACCGTTGGCGCTCTCGTTGGCGCGGGGCCGCTCACACCTGCCACTGGCCCCGTCGATCCAGGTCCGGAGAACGTCAGCGAACCGGCCGCCGAAGAACCGGTTCCCGAACGTGGGGACCCCTGGTTCGAAGCGGCCGCCGCCGACGGGAGCTGGATCAGTTACGTCAATCCGCGCGACGAGTACCGAACCCCGTATCTCGGGGACGGCTCCTCGAAAGTCTGTACGACGCTGGTCAACGAGGCAGGCGACCCGATCATGGGCGAAACGGTCCCGAACACGACCGTCACGCTCCCGATGGGCGAGTCCGTCGCGTGGCACTCCCACGCCGACCCGTTCGTCACCCAGTATCCACTTAACGACCACTACGAGCGCCCGCTGGACGCCGACCAGTTCGGCGTCTCCGACCTGCCACAGGGCGACGGCTACCTGGACAGCCACTGCATCGAGATCCACGGCCTCTCCGAAGAAGGTGACAGCGTCGAGTACGGCGAGGCCATCGTCGAGGGCGAGCACGCCGACCGCATCAAGGTCGTCGGCTACATCCAGCAGGAACCCGCCGGCACCGGCTGGGACTCGAGCGTCGACCCCGTCGCGGACGCGGTCTCGTACGAGGAAGCCGGTGGCGGCTGGACGTTCACGCCCGATTCCTCCCACGGGCAGGTGACGGTCGTCTTGCAACTCGTCGACGAGACGGCTGGTAACGATGATGGTGATGGCGAGGGCGAAGAAAACGGTGACGGCGATGGAGGATCCGAAAACGGAACGAACGACTCGAGTTCGGATTCAGACGAGAATGATGGGAATGGATCCGATGCCGATGGTGAGGAGACGAAGGGTGACGACGAGGGCGACGAA
This sequence comes from Saliphagus sp. GCM10025317, assembly GCF_042663665.1. Classification (NCBI taxonomy): domain Archaea; kingdom Methanobacteriati; phylum Methanobacteriota; class Halobacteria; order Halobacteriales; family Natrialbaceae; genus Saliphagus; species Saliphagus sp. GCM10025317. The sequence goes on along the minus strand of NZ_JBHTAQ010000007.1, from coordinate 550,471 downwards.
ACTAATGGCGCCGACAACAACGAAACGGACGACGACGGGACTGGGACAGACGACCGCTCGAGCGACGGCCCCGTCCTTGAAGACGACCCCGAGGACGACGAGACTGCCGGCGCGAACGACGACGCTCAGCCGGGCTTCGGCGCAGGAGTAGCCGGGTTCGCGATAACGTCGCTGGTGATCGCGGCGATCGGGCGGCGTCGAGCCTCGTCGTGAATCGGGACGGTTTCATCGTGAATCAGCAAGCGCCTCGTCGGGAATCGTAAATCCCGATTCGCACGCACTCGAGCGCACCTGGCCCTGACGGTGGCCGATACCGCCGCAACAGGTTCGTTCAAGTGTGACACGCCCCTGGTACGAAATAGCATGACCACGTGTCGAACTGATGGCGGAACGGCCGACGAACGGGACTGTCGGACGTGTGGAGAGTCCCTCGCTGACACACCAGATCAGCGGGTACTCACTGCCGTCGAGGACGAAGCGGTGGTCCACCGGCACTTCTGTAGCGACGAGTGCCTCGAGCGTTGGCTCGAGTAGCACCGGTGGCGAACCAGCCTCGCCCACTCTCGACCAGTCATGTTCACCCGCTCTCGTCGCGTTTATACCCGCCCCGCCCGATGGCGAGTACGTGAATCCCTTCGAGACGCGACCCGACCGCGACGCTGAGGTCGTCCTCGTCGGCCGGTCGAACGTCGGCAAGTCGACGCTGATGCGAGAGCTTACGGGCCACAAATTCGACACCGGGGGCAAGCCCGGCGTCACCCGGACGCCCAACCACTACGACTGGACGGCCGAGGACTTCGTCATCACGGACCTCCCCGGGTTCGGCTTCATGAGCGGCGTCGAAGCGGATCGCCAGGACCAGATCAAGACGGACATCGTCCGGTACCTCGAGGCCCACGCTGACTCGATCCTCGTCGGCATCCTCGTCGTCGACGGCAAGAGCGTCGTCGACATCATCGACCGCCACTCCGGCGAGGACGAGATCCCCTACGATGTCGAGATGTTCCACTTCCTCCGGGAACTCGACGTGCCGACGGTGGTCGCCGTCAACAAGATGGACAAGGTCGACGACCGGGACGAGCGACTCGACGAGCTGTGTGACCGACTGGGGCTACTCCCGCCGTGGAAGCAGTGGCAGGACACGATCGCCCCAATCACGGCCAAACGGGGGCAGATCGACGCGCTCGAGGAGGCGGTTCGTACGCACCTTCACGCGCAAAAACGGGACGACTTATTCCGATTCTTCTGAACGCCAGTCCGCCGTCAGCTGTCCGTCTCACCGCCGTCTCCCCTGGCAAACGAAGTGAACGATTTCTCCATCCTCAAACACTCGAGGACGACGCCACCGGTCGACTCGTGGTCGACCCACTCGAGCCCCTGCCAGCCGTGGCGTTCGTAGAACTCGACGGCGTTTTTCGACGCGAGCAGCGTCAGACGCTCGAGTCCGGTCGCGCGGGCCGTTGCTTCGAGGTGGTCAAGGAGCGCTCGCCCCACCCCCGTTCGCGCGTGGCCGGGGTGGACGTAGACGGCCTGAACCTCGTCTACGCCGAACTCGAGGTGGCCGAAGCCGACGACCGCGCCGTTTCGCGTGGCGACGACGAAGTGTGCGGTATCCACGTCGACGGGGTAGCCGTCAGGCGACTTGTTGGCCGCCCAGGCGTCGACCTGCGCTGACTCGTAGGCGGCGGCCCCGAGTTCGCGGACGGCGGCGACGTGGACCGACACGAGGGCCTCGCCGTCGGTCGCTTGAGCAGGGCGGATTTCGACCATACTGATCGGTACGGGACGGGTACCACTGTGCCTGTCGATCAGGCAGACTCGACTGTCATCGTCGTCGGTACTGCCATCGGCACCTCGTCACTGTCGGTTCCTCGTCACCGTCGGTTCTCCGTCACCGTGGTGTCTCGTCACCGTCGGTTCTCCGTCACCGTGGTGTCTCGCCACCGTCGCACCCCACCACCGTCGTCGACCTCCTCACACCACCCGGTTCGTGAACGCCTCGCCCGCCTCGAGTCGACGAACGTTCTCCCGAACGAGGCCGGCGATGTCCCGGTAGTAATCGACAGTGAACGCCGCACTGTGGGGCGTGACGATCACCTCGTCCATCGCCCAGAGGGGCGAGTCGGACGGGAGCGGTTCGGTCTCGAACACGTCGAGGGCCGCACCCGCCACTTTGTTCGCCTCGAGTGCGTCGATCAGGGCCGCCTCGTCGACGACCGGGCCGCGACCGACGTTGACGACGTAGGCGTCATCGTCCATGGCCTCGAAGACGGCGGCGTCGAGCAGGCCGTGTGTCTCGTCAGTCAGCGGGAGCGTCGAGACAACGAAGTCGACGCCGGAGACGGCCTCGAGCAGAGCGTCGGTCGTGTAGATGTCGTCGAATCCGGAAACGTCCTCGGGGGTGCGACGGACGCCGCGCATCGAGACGCCCAGGGGGCCCGCGACCTCGGCGACGCCCTGGCCGAGGGTGCCGGTGCCGACGACACAGGCCGTCGTTCCGGGAAGGGTGAACGCCTCGTCCCAGTCGGGTTGGGTCCACTCCCGGCGCTGCTGATTGGCCACGTGACGGTGGAGTCGTCGGGAGAACGCCAGCAGGTAGCCAGCCACCGTCTCGCCGACCGTTCGGTCGTGGATGCCGGTGCTGTTGGTGAGAACCACGCCATCGCGTTCGAAGACGTCCATCGGGAAGCGATCGACGCCCGCCTGGACCGAGTGAACCCACTCGAGGTCGGCGAACCATTCCCGGTGCTCGAAGGTGACGACGGCTTCGCAGTCGGTGTCGTTGCGGTCCTCGTCCTCGACGAGCGATACCGTCACGGGGAGGTCCTCGAGCGTTTCGATCAGTTTCTCGGGCGGGAACACGGCCGAAACGGACGCGTGGACGCCGAGGTGTTCGAGGTCGATATCGGGCGCGGCATCGAAATCAGCCATGACTGGCGGTACGGACGACTGGTAGTTCAACGTTCCTGCGGCGAGTAGGAGTGGGCGGCTCAGGATAGAATCCCTCGTCACACGGGGCTCAGTGGGGGTAACTCCTCGTCACCGCCGCCCGCTCGTCGGTATGAGCCGAGCGGGTTTCGGTCTATCGTTTCTCCCGCCAGACCGCGAATTCTCGTGCCTCCTCGACGAGGGCCGTGACGTCGTCAACTTCGAGAACGCCGCGTTCGGTGACGACCTCGGTCACGAACTCGGCGGGCGTCACGTCGAAAGTCGGATTCGTGACGTCGATTGCGGCGTCGCCGTCGTAAACCGTGTCCCTGGAGCCGGACTCAAGGGAAATGTCCTCGCGCGTCGAGATCTTGTCGCTCGCGGCGACGACCGTCACGGAGATTTCCTCATGGGCGGCCGCGAGCGCCAGCCCCCTGGTGCCGGTTTTGTTGACGACGGCGCCGTCGGGACGGATCGTGTCGGCTCCGACGACGACTCGATCGATCGACTCGCGCGAGAGGAGCGACGCCGCCGCGGCGTCAGTGTGGAGCGTCACGGGGCGCTCGTCGGCCAGCGACTCGGCGACGCCGACGCCCTCGAGGCCGGGCGGGATTCGGCGACGTAGACGCGACGCGCGTCGCTCGCTCGAATCCCCTCGAGCACGGTTCCCGATCGCGAGAGCGTCATCACGGTTCCCTCGAGGCGCTGGCCCACCCGGGTCGCGGCCTCGTCGTCGGCAGTCACGGCGCGCTCGAGGCCGGCGGTGGTCGCCTCGAGGACTGCGGCGACGTCCGGGGCCGGGGTTTCGTCCTTGCTCGCCTCGCCGCCGTCGTCGCCTTCTCGACTGGCCTCGAGCGCCGTCCCCATCGCCCGATCGACCCGGTTCCGGAGGACGGCCATCGACGGGCGGGCCTCGAGCAGGCGTTCGGCGAGGGCCGCGAGTTCGTCCCACTCGTCTTCGGCGTCTCCCGTTTTTCCGTCGACGCCGCCCTCGGGTTCGCTCCCCTCGAGCGACTGTTCCCCGTCCTCGCGTTCGGCGACGAGCAGTCCCGCTCGATCTCGCAGGACCTCGAGGCCCCGGATCGAGAGCCACGCGGCACCGTGGTCGGCGTCCGCGGCGATCGAGCGGACGGAGGGTGCGACCCGTTCGTATGCCGCCCAGAGGCCGGGAACCGTCTCGTACTCGCCAGTGAGGATTGCCGTCGGGTGGACCCACTCGTGGGCGTCGTGTTCCTCGCTCAGGTCGACCTCGCGGGCGTCGCAGTCGAACAGGTAGGGGTGAACCACCCACTCCCGGCCGATCTCGGCGTCGGTCACCTCGAGCGGTCGACCCGACCGAACGAGCGTGCAGGCGTCCTCGAGGCCGGTCTCCTCGGCGATTTCGCGGCGAACCTGCGCGTCGGGGTCGCCTTCCGCGAAGCCAGAGACGGCACCCCAGTTCCCTGTGTAGGTGCCAACGGCGTCGCTCCGACGCGCCAGCAGGACCTCGCCGGCGTTGCGGAGGAAGGCGGTGACGACGTGGCTCGGTCCGTCGCCGTTCGTCGAATCGGTCATGCGAAAAACGAGGCGTGCTCGTGGGGTAGCATTTTCGGAGATCAATATCTGCATCCGTCACCCGACCCCTCAGTTGCCGTCGCCGTACTCGTACTCCTCGGGATCCTCGACGCCCTCGGTTCGCGAGCCGACCCAGGCACCCAGCGAGAGGCCGTACACCAGGTGGCCGGCGTGAAACAGCGCGAGTTCGTCGGACTCGAGGCGGATGTCGAGGATCTCCTTCAGCATCACCTGCGAGCCGAACGCCGACAGCGCCATCCCGTACACCGCACCCCAGACGAGGCCGCGCTGTTCGGGTTCGATTGCCCGGTCGGCGTCGTACAGCGAGAACAGCGCACCGAAGAGCGCGCCCGCCTGGATTCCGTAGACGAAGTGCAAGACGAGGCCGGCGACCGGGTGGTCGCTCGGATCGTCGCCGGTCACGTACTTCGACCAGAAGTTAGCCGACGGCGGCAGCGAGCGCAGGATCGGCAGTCGGAAGGCGGTCATGATCAGCGTCGCGACGAAGCCAGCCTGGACGCCTCGAGCGACGGCGTCGGCGACGTGGTACTCGCGTGGACGGTCGTCCGCCTCGCTCGAGCGGCCCTCGGTCTTGGCAATCGAACGCAGCCGTCGGAGGTGGTCAGCCACAGCCATCGTGGTCACGACGGTGACCTACCACGGACGTTGCCTTAATCGCGAGGCGTGCACCTTCCGACATCGGTCACTCGGCCGGAACGTACCGGCCCTCGGCGAAGCCGCCCCGTACCGGAGACAGCGGCCGGTGACGGTGCGTTTTTCACCCTCCTGACCCCACCCTCGAGTATGGAACTCAACGCGGTGCCGGACCTCCCCGAGATCCGCCCGGGAGACGACCTGGCAGGACTCGTCGCCGATCGGGTCGACCTCGAGGCCGGCGACGTGCTGACGGTGGCGAGCACGGTCGTCTCCAAAGCGGAGGGCCGGGCGGCGGACTTCGGCGACTTCCCAGCAGGCCCGCGCGCCCGAGAGATCGCGGCGCGGCTGGAGGACATCGCCGGCGAGGAGAAAGATCCCCGGTTCGCCCAGGCGGTCCTCGAGGAGAGCACGGAACTCGTGATGGAGGCGCCCTTCCTGTTGACCGAGACGCGCTTCGGCCACGTCTGCGTGAACGCGGGGATCGATCGCTCGAACGTCCCGGAGCACGACCTGCTCCTGTTGCCGAAGCGACCGACGGCGAGCGCCGAGCGAATCCGGACCGGACTGCTCGAGCGCGGGATCGAGGACGTCGCCGTGATCGTCACCGACACCTGCGGCCGGCCGTTTCGCCACGGCCAGCGCGGCGTCGCCCTGGGCTGGGACGGCATGCCGGCGAGTCGCGACTGGCGGGGTGAACGTGACCGTGACGGCCGCGAACTGGGCGTCACCGTCCAGTCGGTCGTCGACGAGCTCGCGTCGGCGGCGAACCTGGTGACCGGCGAGGGCGCGGGCGGCACGCCCGCCGTGGTCGTCCGCGACTGGGACTTCGGAAACCACGAGGGAAGCGACGCACTCTTTCGCGATCTCGAGAGCGACTTCGTTCGCCAGGCGTTGCGGGATTGGAGGTACGACGGCTGATGACGGCCGAAAACTCCACCTCGAGCGACTCGAGCGGATCGAGAAATTCGAACGATTCGATTGACTCGACCGGCGCGACCGGCGCGAGCGACTCGAGTCCCACCTGGGGAATCGAACTCACCCCCGAACATCCGCCGGACCGGATCTCCGACCTCGCGGCCCTCGCCGAAACCGAGGGCTTCGACGTCGCGTTCTCGAGCAGCCACTACTTCAATCGGGACCCGTTCGTGACACTCTCGCGGATGGCCGAGCGGACCGACTCGATCGCCCTCGGCCCCGGCGTCGTCAACCCGTTCCAGGATCACCCAGTGACGCTCGCGGCCCGAATGGCGACGATCGACGAGGTTTCGGGGGGTCGTGGTGTGTACGGCATCGGTGCCGGGGACCGATCGGCACTGTCGAACCTCGGCTTCGAGCACGATCGCCCCCTCCGGCGCGTCCTCGAGGCGTTCTCGGTGGCACGAGACCTCTGGGCCGGCGAGACCGTCACCCACGACGGAACGTTCACCGCGCAGGACGCCTCGCTCAATCTCGAGCCGGCCGAGATCCCGGTCTACGTCGGCGCCCAGGGCCCTCACATGCTCCGGATGAGCGCGAAACACGCAGACGGCGTGCTCGTCAACGCCTCCCATCCTCGCGACCTCGAGTGGGCCGCCGACCAGCTCGAGCTCGGGCTCGCGGACCGTCCCGACGACCGCGGCCCGTTCGAGGCGCTCGCCTTCTCGAGCGTGAGCGTCGCCGACGAGGAGGCCGCAGCGCGGGAGGCCGCCCGTCCGCCGGTCGCGTTCATCGCCGGCGGGGCCGCCCCGCCCGTGATCGAGCGTCACGGGCTCGACGAGGGGGCAGTGGAGACAGTCGGTCGGCACCTCGAAGCTGGCGACCTCTCGGCGGCGTTCGAGGCCGTTACCCCCGCGATGATCGACGCGTTCGCCGTCGCCGGCACCCCCGAGACGGTGGCCGACCGGTTCGAGGCGATCCTCGAGTTCGTCGACGGCGTCGTCGTCGGGTCGCCGCTGGGGCCGGACCTCGAGGTGGCGGTCGAGCAGGCAGCGCGGGGGCTCGAGCAGGCACAGGAGTGAGACGGGCCGGCCGGAAGGTCGAGGATTGGGCGAGAAAACGCCCTACTCGAGCGAGAAGAGACTGCCCAGTCCGCCGAGGGTGAGCACGCCGAAGACGCCCATGCTGAAGGCAACCAGGATCGCCCCGATCAGTAAGAGGAGGGGAGCGAGCCCCTCGCCGGTGGCGACGTTCGAGAACAGGTTGATCATTTCGACCAGGTTGCTGACGATCGGGTCGAGGAACGGAGCGGAAACCATGTGCGACGATTGGCAACGATGGTACTTGGTGATATCGGTCTGGTCGATGGTCGTCCGGACCTGCGTGATCGGCGCCGCTCGAGGGGCGTCGTCTATCACCGGTTCTGGTCAGGGTTCGAACTCGAACTCGAACTCGAACTCGGACCCGGCTCCAGGGCAGCGCTCGTCGGCGTTCGGATCACGAGCATCGAAACGATGGTCTGGGAACGGCGATTCGGCTTCGACAAACAATATAAACCCCGGGCGTTCGTATCGGTACGCGTGACCGAGGATAGCCGACTCACCGACTACGGCCAGGACGAGGGGTCGTCCGGGTCGGCGGCGGACACCGCGGAAGCGGATACCGAGGAGGCAGCTGCCACGAAAGCGGATACCGAGGAAGCGAGTACCAAGGAAACAGCCGCCGCCGTCTCGTCGAACAAAACGACTGCCTCGAGCAGCCAGAACACGGTCGACGCGGACGAACCCGACCCGTCGTCGAGCGACCACGACGCTGGCCTCTCGACGTACGCCTGGGGGACTTACACCTGCAATCGCTGTGACTCGAGCGTCGACCGGGTCTGGCGAGACGAGGATGACCTGGTGTGTCCGTCGTGTAAGGAGTGGTGACTTGACGCCGGTTGTGACTCTACAGCCCCTCTCGAGGCCATCTTCACGCGATTAGCAGTGACGAACCGACCGGGTGTCACCTCCAGAAGCTTTATGCTTCCGTCCTCACTTAGTACGAACGCAATGGCGAAAGGTACGGTCGCATTCTTCAACGACACTGGCGGATACGGATTCATCGAAACTGACGACGCGGACGACGACGTGTTCTTCCACATGGAAGACGTTGGCGGCCCTGACCTCGAGGAAGGGCAGGAAGTCGAGTTCGACATCGAGCAGGCCGACAAAGGCCCGCGCGCGACGAATCTCGAGCGACTCTGAGTCAGTCGAGCCAGACGGAGGTATCGTTTTCTGATCGTTACACTGTGAGTGCCGACAGCGTTGCGGGTCGGATATAGGCAGGTACAACTATTTCCCGCTGGCAATCCGAGAGTCTATCACTATCATCCAGCCGTCCGGGCGTCGCGGCGCGCCGTCGAGCGCCTGTCGACAGACTGAATCCTACCTGAAAGACACAAAACATATGTCGATCAATCGCACAAGAAGCACTATCGACCGTGTATCCAGGGTATGCCCGCTACGCTGGCCTCCACACACGCAGCCACCATGACCGACGCCAATCCTTCATCCCAGCCGGAGACGACGAATCAGCTCGGAACCATCGACCCACTCCCCGTTTCAGCCGTCGCGAACCTCGTCGAGACGGTTCGAGAGAACGTGACACGTGTGATCATCGGTCACGACGACGAGGTCGACCACGTCATCACCACCATCCTCGCTCGCGGTCACGTGCTCCTCGACGACGTCCCCGGCGTCGGCAAGACGATGCTCGCCCGTTCGATCGCGCGCTCGATCGACTGTAGCTTCCGACGCGTCCAGTTCACGCCCGACCTCCTCCCCTCCGACATCACCGGCGTCAACGTCTTCAACCAGAAGACCCGCGAGTTCGAGTTCCAGCACGGCCCCGTCTTCGCGAACGTCGTCCTCGGCGACGAGATCAATCGCGCCCCGCCGAAGACCCAGTCGGCCCTGCTCGAGGCCATGGAGGAACGCCAGGTGACCGTCGACGGCGACACCCGCCCGCTGCCGAACCCGTTCGTCGTCATCGCCACCCAGAACGCCATCGAGCCCAACCGGACCTACGAACTCCCATTCGCGGAGGTCGATCGCTTCATGAAGAAACTCTCGCTCGGCTACCCGAATACCGACGAGGAAGCCGAGATGCTCGGTCGTACGGTCGGTCACCACCCCATCGAGGGGCTCGAGCCGGTCACCGACCTCGAGTCAATCGTCCGCGCGCGCGAGACGGTGGCCAACGTCGCCGTCGAGCCCCCCGTCCGGGAGTACGCGAGCGAACTGGCCGGCTACACCCGCGAGCACGCCCACATCGGCGCGAGCCCGCGCGGCACCATCGCCCTCCTGCGAGCGGCCCAGGCCCGGGCCGTGCTCGACAAACGAGAGTACGTCATCCCGGACGACATCCAGCACGAAGCGCCATACGTCTTCGCTCACCGGATCAAGACGAACGCGAACGGGCGCGAGACCGACGGTGCAGCCGTCGTCGAGGACGCCCTCGAGCACGTCCGCGTGCCATGAGACTCACGCGACGCGGCTGGGGGACCGTCGCCGTCGTCGGCTTCTGTCTCTGGATGGCCGCCAGTTTCGGCTCGCGAGCGCTCAACGCGGTCGTCGCGCCGCTGGCGTTCGTCCTCGTCGCCGGTGTGATTACGGCCGCGCGGGTCGACCGCCCGCGCATTCGCCGGGTTCCCACCGGAGAGGGATATCCGGGCGAGCGACGGACGGTCGAACTCACCGTCGACGTCGAGTCGCCGCTATCGGCTACCGTCCGCGACGACCTCTCCGACGGCGTGTCGGCGGTCGACGACGGCAACGTCAGGGAAACGACCCTCGTCGACGGCAACTCGCTCACCTACGAGATTGACCTCGAGCGCCGCGGCGTCCACGAAATCGGTCCGGTCACGGTCGTCGTCAGCGACGTCTTCGGACTCGTCGAGCAACGGTTCGAGTACGACCGGACCGACGAGGTGCTGGTCTATCCCCGGGTCCACGACCTCCGGGGCGGCGCGAAACACGACTTACAGTTACTTCACGACGCTATTGGCGCCTACGACCGCGAGGAGTTCGACCACCTCCGCGAGTACACGCGCGGCGATTCGCTTCGAGATATTCACTGGAAGTCCGCCGCCAAACGAGCCGACGACGAACTCGTCGTGAAGGAGTTCGTCGCCGACGGCCGCGTCGGTTCGGTCGAACTCGTCGGCGAGTGCATTCCCGGACGCGACGACGACCTCGCCGCCGCCGTCGCCAGCGTGGCGACGTACCTCCTCAGGGAGGACGTCGCCGTCGGCATCTCGACCGTGGAGGGCGCCCTCGAGGCCGATGCGGGCGAACGTCATCACCTCGAGATGTTGCGACAGCTGGCCGTGGTCGGTCCCGGCGAACTCGACGACCGCATTCGACGGGAGGCGGACGTCCTCATCCAGGCGGACGCGTCGGGCGTCCTGGTGCTCGTCGACGGGCACGAAATTCCGTTCGACCGGCTTCGCGGACGTCGCGGGCGTCGCGGCGGCTCCGTCGACGAGCCCTCGGCCGGATCGACGGCGATAGCTGCCGACGGGTCTGGTGGGTCCGGTGGCTCGAGCGCCGACGGGTCTGGTGAATTCGGCACTAGCGATGGTACTGGTTCCTCCAGTGCTTCCAGTGACGACCTCGAGGAGCCCGGCACGGGGGTGTCAGCATGAGCACGCGCACCCTCCCGAACTCGATCGCCACCTCGCTCGAGGGGTCGACGACGACGCTCTTTCGGACCCTCGCACTGGCGGGCATTCTCGTCCTCCTCGCGGCCATCGTCTTCACGCTGAGCGAAATTACGCGAACCGTCGGCGGCACGGAATCACTGTACCTCCTCGTGCTCACGATGATACTCGCGGCGACGATTCTCGCCCACGCGATCCGACCGCGGACGGCCCTCGCAATCGGTCTGGGCGCGACGGCGATTGGCTTCCTGTACTACCTCGAGGCCGCCGGGTACGCGCCGGGAGCCGCAGTCGGTCAGGCCGGCAAGTTCCTCTCGGACACGATCACGCTCGCGACCGGAATGCCGCTTATTCAGATGCTCGAGGCGGGCATCTGGACGCTGGGCTTTGCGCCCGCCCCGGTCTTTCTCACGTGGTACCTCGCGATGCGCGAACGGTACGTCCTGAGCGTCGTTCCCGGCGGCGTAGCTCTCCTGTTTCTCGTGTTGACGACGGACGCTGGCATCGGCGTAACCCTCGTGGGCGTCGTCGGCGGCATCGCCGCGGTCGGGTTCGGCGAACTCGACCGACACGAGGGCTCGATCGCCCAGGCCGACGTCCTGGCGATCATGTTCGCGATCATCGTCTTCCTCTCGATGACCATCACCTTCGTCCCCGGCGGGGCCGCCAGCCCCACGTTCTTGCTCGAGAGCGAGCCAGGCACGCTCGACGGCGCCGTCGACGGCGACCCCGATCGGTCGACGATCACCGGCAGCGTCGACCTCTCGCCGGAGGTCCACTTCACCGTCGTGACCGAGGAGCCCACCTACTGGCGAACGGGGGTGTACGACCGCTACACGGGCGATTCGTGGATCAGGAGCGGCCCGGACGCAACCTACGACGACGTCGGCCTCCCCGAACCGGACGGGGGGTACGAGACGGCCAGGCATACGATTACCATCGAGCGTCAGCTCGAGGTGATGCCGGTCGCCACCAATCCGACCGCACTCGACGGCGACGTGACGGCACACACGCGCGTGTCCGATCACGGTCAGCCGATGCCCGACGGACCGCTCATCGCCGGCGACACGTACAACGTCGAGAGCGCAGTCCTCGAGGCCGATCCCACCATCCTCAACGAGGCCGGGACGGAGTATCCCGAGCCGATCACGGAGTACTATCTCCAGATGCCCGAGAGCCGCTCGGACGAGTTCGACGCGCGAACCGACGAGATCCTCGCCGAATCCGACGCGGAAACGCCCTACGAGAAGGCCGCTACCATCGAGCAGTACTTCCAGGACGGCTACGACTACACCCTCGAGGTCGACCGCCCCGGCGGCAACGCCGCCGAGGCGTTCCTGCTCGAGATGGACGAGGGCTACTGCGTCTACTTCGCGACGACGATGACCCAGATGCTGCGCTCGGAAGGTATCCCCGCCAGGTACGCCACCGGCTACACCACGGGCCAGCAGGTCGACGACAACGAGTACGTCGTCCGCGGGCTCGACGCCCACGCCTGGGTCGAGGTCTACTTCCCCGACCAGGGCTGGGTCGTCTTCGAGCCGACGCCCTCCTCGTCCCGGGACGCGACCCACCAGGAACGACTCGAGCAGGCCCGCGAAGACAACGAATCGGGCGTCGACACGAACGGGAGCGAGGACGTCCCCGTCGACGGCCCGGAAGAGAACGAGTCGGTGCCCGACGTCGATGGCGACATCGACGACCTGCTCGATCAGAACGACACCGACGACGACCCGTCGGGGAACGAGACGAACGACACCAACGACACCAACGATACCCCCGGCGGACCGGGCGGTCCCCGGGATCCGCTCCAGCCCGGCAACCCGTCTGGAGACGGCACGGGCGGGACCGGCGGCGTCGATTCGAGCGACGAGGACGAAGAGGATCTGATCCCGCTCGCTCCCGGCGACCTCCTCGTCGGCGTCGCACTCCTGATCGGTCTCGCCGCCGGAGGCCATCGTGCCGGTGTCGGCTCGCTCGTGAGCCGCGAGGTCAACCGCTACTGGCACGGCTTCCGCGGCGATCCGACCGAGGACACCGTCCGGGCCTACGAGCGCCTCGAGCTCGTCCTCGCGCGTCGCTTCCGGGCCCGCAAACGTGGGGAATCACCACGCCAGTACGTCGATTCGCTCGAGCGCGTCGGCCTGACGGACCCGCGCGCGAGACGCGTGCTGGACGCCTACGAGCAGGCTCGCTACGGCGGTGGGGTCGACGAATCCACGGCCGACGAGGCCGTCTCGCTGGTCACGGCACTCGCCCGCGAACAGGCGCCGCTCGTCGGTCGGCTGTGGCGCTAGTGCCGTTCCAGGCCTTATGGGTGAAACCGATAGCGTTCATCCAATTTCACTCGTCAGTCGGCGCCTGGAGGGGCACTAGTGGTGGGTCGAGCCTGTAGTGGTGAGACGAGACGACGTCTCGTATCCGGAGCGGTGAGATGAACCGAGACCTCGTGTTCGGTTCGTCCCATCGATCCGATCGATCAACGTCCTGAAACAGTAGTGCGTCGCGATTACCAAAGCTGAACCCGCGGCGTCCCACACTCCTCACAACAGACTGCGCTGTTGCCCTTGTACTCCGTTCGAACGAGCGAGCCAGCCCGACAGGACGGACAGGGCTCCCCCTCGAGAGCGACCAATAACTGCCGTCCGTCGTCGATGCGTGTTGCCATATCGTGGGGGTCGCCTCCGTCGAGAAAACCGATTGGGCTTGCCAGTGCAACGACCTAGCTGCCTGCGACAGATCAAAACAGGGTAGCCCCTCGAGTCCAAACCTCAGCTGATGACGTTTCACCGGATTTCCCTCGGGAACACCGTCTTCGAGGGGGCCAACAACGCGTATCTGTTCGACGGCGAGGCGACCGTCCTGCTCGATACGGGCGTCGCCGTCCCGGACACCCGGGCCGAACTCAATGCGGGCCTTCGCGAACTGGAGGTCGAGTTCGCGGACCTCGACGCAATAATCCTCACCCACTACCACGCCGACCACGCCGGCCTCGCCGGCGAGCTCCAGGCCGAGAGCGGGGCGACCGTCCACGCTCACGCCGCCGACGCACCGCTGATCGCCCACGACGAGGACGCCTGGGACGACCTCGAGGCCCGCCAACGACGGCTGTTCGCCGACTGGGGTATGCCGAGTGACGCGCGCGAGGAACTCCTCGCGTTCCTCGACGCCGGCGAGGGGATGGGGATCTACGGCGAATCCGTCGACGTGATGGCATTCGAGGACGGCGACCACCTCTCGTTCGGCGATCTGGCGCTCGAAGTTCGTCACGCACCCGGACACACGGCCGGCCTAAGCTGTTTCGTACCCGCCGACGCACCCGACGAGATCTACACCGGCGACGCCCTCCTCCCCGAGTACACCCCGAACGTCGGCGGCGCCGACGTCCGCCTCGAAGGAGCGCTCTCGGCGTACGTGGAGACACTCGAGACGCTGGTCGAGTCCGACTACTCACGCGCCTGGCCGGGTCACCGAGAGCCGATCGACGACCCCGCAGCACGCGCTCGCTACATCCTGGCTCACCACGAGGAGCGTGCCTACCGGGTCGCGAACGCGCTGGCCGACGCCGGCTCCGCAGATACCTGGACGATCAGCGCCCGACTCTTCGGCGACCTCGTGGACATCCACATCCTCCACGGACCTGGCGAGGCGTATGCCCACCTCGAGCACCTGCGTGAACGCGGCGCCGTGACCGCCGACGGCGAAAGAGATGAGGCTGACGACGATGCCTCGAGCGTCCACTACCGACTCACGGACGACGGGCGATCCCGACTCGAGTCCCTGACCGACGGCCGGTGGCCGCTCTCGGACGCCGTTCGCTAACCTCACATCTCACCCCGAGCTGGACGAGCGTCCAACGTGTGAGTAGGGTCGAACTGATCGTGTCACTCCTCGATAGAAACTAACACAGGCTAGCTGGAACCGTCGCTCACCGGGTAGCGCTCGATAAAATGATAGTCAGTGGCGTTCCTTACAGGTCGCGGGGCTGGACCGTCTTCCGGTCGTTGTCTTCGGCACGTCGGGCAGCGTCCTCGAGCAGCTCGGACACTTCCTCGTCGAGTGCTTCGTAGAAGTCCGAAGCGACGTTCTTGTCATCGAGTGCTTCCTTTACGGCGGCTTTGACGATAAGGTCTGCCATACAGAATACCCGTTCCCGTTTCCCTACTATAAAGGTTCTGTTTGTGAGCGGCGAATTCGGGCTCGAGCGGCCCGATAGACCGTCTTTACGCACACCACCCACCAGAAAGTATATGTCGAATGAAGTTCCGGCGGGCGTCGGACCCCCTCGAATCGGCCCAAACTGCCCTCGAACGCGCTCGCGCGCGCTCTCGAGACGGTCTCTGAGTCACCACGAACGCGGCACCTGGTCGACAGGGGTAGCAGACGATTCCGCTACTCGGTTCGAGACTCGAGACTCGAGAGCCAATAATCAAGGGCCGAGACTCGAGACTCGAGACTCAAGCCCCGGGCAGTACGAGCGACGGCACAGACAACCAATTTGCACCGACGAGAGTCGACTGGTATCGAGAGACGGCTAGGTCGTGAAAGCGACTCCGCCTCGGCGAATTCAACGAACCGCGAACAGTCCGTCCTCCCCGCCGAGATAGATCGTCCCGTCGCTGACCGCGAGGTGATCACGGAGGAAGTCGTGATTGCCTTCGAACTTCGGCACGTCCTCGAGGTGGAAACACCACGCTTCGCTGCCGTCTTCGACGCGGTACCCCTTGAGGAACTCGTCGCCGTTCCAGTCGACCGTGATCGTGATGACCGTATCCCCCACGACGACCGGATCGCCGTACAGGCGCATCTCGTCGACGGACCAGCGCTCGCTCGGGCCGCCGGACTCGGTATCGAGGTCCGTCACACGGAGCGTCTGGTCCTCGCCGGTCGTCCCGAACGCGAGGACGTCGGTGGCGGCGAAGGTGCTCCTGCGGGACGAAATCGAGCCCACGGTCTCGCCCGTTTCCGGGTCCAGAAGCAACACTTCTCTGCTGTTTCCGTCGTGAATCAGGACGTACTGACCGGTCGCCACGGGGCGCATCTGCCACGACCAGCCGGTCTCGGATACCCACAGCGTTTCGCCGGTCTCCGGGTCGAGCGCGACGACGTGAGCCGTGTCTCCACCGATGCCGACCGTCGCGTAGACCGCCTCGTCCGTAACGGCCAGCGAGTACGCATGGAACGTGTCGAACCGGCCGAGAAGGGAATCGCCTTCGTCGATTTCGTCGATCGAATGGCGTTCCCACGCGATCGATCCGTCGCCCGGGTTGACCGCGTACAGGCGTTCGTCGTCGTCACCACAGACGTAGAGCAGCCCGTTGGCGAACTCCGGCTGGTAGACCGACGGCGTCTCGTCGCCCTCGCCGAACCACTGCCGCCATCGAACGGACCCGGTGTCGGCGTCGAGGGCAGTCAGCGCCTCGCCGCCGACGAAGATCCAGTCCCCGACGACGACCGGTGCGAGGTTCGGACCGTCGTCGGCTCCGATGTCGGGACTCACCCACTGCAGCGAGCCCGTTTCGGCATCGAGGGCGTGAATCCGACCGTTGCCATCGTGGCGGTACACGCGCCCGTCGCTGATGGCAATCCCGTCGTGCGCCTCTACGTTTCCGTAACTCCAGGCGACCCCCTCGAGTGCGCTCGGTTCGTTCGCGGCGGAGACAGCACGCGTACTGCCGCTATTCGCGTAAAACGAGTACCAGCCGTCGGACGGTTCGGCGTCGAACGTCGATTCGGCGGCGACTGCCGTGTCGCCGTCAGTACCCGCGTCGCTCGAGTTCTCCGTGTCGTTCTCGGCGCTTCCCGAACCCACCGTCGCGAAGACGCCAGTCGTCAACAGGGCCGATCCGGATACGATAACGCTTCGTCTGTCGAATTTCGGCATACATCAGCCATCACGGAGTTCCGTATTGCTATCGGCCTGTTAACCGTAACTTTCGCGTCGAACAACCGTTTCAATTGTGAAAAAGTCCCCTTGTGAGTCTGATAAAATCCCGCAGGGTGGCGCCACAGGTGACCGCTCGGAAAAGAACTCGAGAATCGGTGAGAAGCCTAGGCCGGGATTTGAACCCGGGCTCTCGTCCTTACCAAGGACGCGCTTTACCGCTAAGCTACCCAGGCAGGCATGCGTTGGTTGACCGGAGTCGTCTTTATGGGTTTCGATTCCCCTCTGAGTGTGTGTCGGGATGACAGAGTCTCTGAACGAACCGTTCAGTGGTCTCCGGTGGACGTCACGCGGTCGGTCGGAATCTCCGTTTCGACCGGCGGTCGCTCGAGGTCGCGTTTGCGTTCGCGATTGTCTTCGCTTGCGTCTTCTTCCGTGTCCTCGATTGTACTTTCCTCTTCACCTTCACTATCGTACTCATCATCGAAACCGACCTCGAGCGCCTCGAGGTCCGGGAGGCACTCTGCAGCCGGTAGGAACGCGAGACCGGTGTCGGTGGTAGCGGTGGCGTCGGCGACGTCAGTGGCGACCGCGAGCAGTTCGGGCGTCGGGTCGGCGTCGGCAGCCGTCGCACCCGTTCGGATCGCGAGTTCGAGGACATCCTGTTCGAGATTCGCGTCGAGAGCGGCGGCGTCCGTCTCGTCGGCGTCCGCGCGGGCGGTCTGGTCGCGACCGAAGCGGCGGACGGTTCGGACGGCGGTGTCGGCGGCGTCGGTGCGAGCGAGGAGGTAGAAGCCGCGAGCGACGAGAATGTCGGCGGCGAGGATCTCGAGGTCGGCGGGGCTGTCGCCCGTGGTTTCGGCCCAGGGTTCATCGTGGGCGAGCGCCCGGGTCAGCCGCAGGCCCTCGTAAATGAGCTGGACGCCGGCGGCGTGGTGGGCGATTCCCTCGAGGGAGTTGCCGGAGTCGCCGTATACCGATTCGGCGGCCGATCGGTCCTCGGTCTCGGGTACTCCTGAACCCTTCCTGCTCGCGGTTTCGCCGTTCGTTTCGGCGTTGCCGTCGCTTCGCTCGTGCTTCCCACCGTTCGAGTCCCGGCCGCCCGCCGGTCGCGGCTCCGCGCGCTCGAGGACGGACGCAGACGCGAGCGTCAACACGCCGGGCGTCATCGAGGTCGTCTCGAGGGTGTCGGTGAGAAAGTCGTGCAGCGCTGCCGGTTCGACGTCCGCGAGCGCGTCACGAGCGGCTCCTCGGCAGGTATCGACCCGATCCATCATCGCATGGTTACGGCGGAGCAGGC
The DNA here is from genome assembly GCF_042663665.1 of Saliphagus sp. GCM10025317. NCBI lineage: Archaea > Methanobacteriati > Methanobacteriota > Halobacteria > Halobacteriales > Natrialbaceae > Saliphagus > Saliphagus sp. GCM10025317. The sequence continues at coordinate 532,531 of NZ_JBHTAQ010000007.1, read as the reverse complement.
AAAGACCTTTGGAAAGGTGCCACCGACGAGTGGCATGATCGACAGTCGATCGGACGGATCGGTTCGGACGATTCGATTGAACCGCCCGGCCGCGCGAAACGCACTCACGGTCGACGGCCTCGAGGCCCTCGAGGAGGCCGTACGCGCCGCTGAGGAACCGGTGGTCTACCTCGAGGGAGCGGGGCCGGCCTTCTGTGCTGGCGCCGACCTGGACACCGTCGCCGACCTGGACCGCGAGGGTGCCGAGGCGTTCGCCCGATTGGGCCAGCGGGTCGCGCGAGCGCTCGAGACCGCGGACGCCGTCACCGTTGCCGGGATCGACGGGCCGGCCAGGGAAGGGGGACTCGAGCTGGCACTGGCCTGCGACGTCCGCGTGGGGACGCCGGGGGCGACGCTCGGCGAGCCAGGAGTCACGTTCGGCCTGTTCGGCGCCTGGGGTGGGACGGTTCGCCTGCCGCGAATCGTTGGCGAGGGGAACGCGCTCGATGTCGCGTGTACGGGGCGGGTGCTCGAGGCCGAGGAGGCCCTCCGGATGGGGCTGCTGTCGAGAATCGAGTCCGATCCGCATGCGGTCGCGGCGTCGATCGCGACACATCCGGCCGATACCCTCCGGGTGCTCAAGGAACGCCTGCGCGACGACGCCGATCGAGACACACAGGAGGCACGCGAGGCGACGGCATTTGGGCGGTTGCTCGAGGCGCACGTGCACGAAATCGCCACGCGTCGATAGCGCTGGCGAAGGGTCGAACGGTCGAACGGTCGAATCGTCGAATCGAAGAGGTCGCAGACGGCGAGGTTATCGCCAGGTCGGGAGCGTCGGCGCGTCTTCCGCTCGCATCGAGAGCCACGCATCGTCGACGGAGATGTCCGCGATCACGTACTCATCGCGGCGTCCGTCGGAGTCGATCGAACCGAGAACCGTGTCGTCCGACACGGCTGCACCAGAGATGTTATTCGCCACCATGCGAGTAGTTCACTCGCACACGAATATAAACTCGTCGGATGTGGTCCACGAGGCTCGAGGTCGAGCCTCGCGGCGAGCAACCACAGAAGCACTGCCTTTATACCGATTTTGACCGTACCCAGGTGGTATGAACGTAGCCGACGCGATGACGGTCCGCGACGACGTGGTGTCCGTCTCGCTACCGGGAACCCGAACCGACGTGCTCGAGTACTTTCAGGAGCGGGCGTTTTCCTCCGTTCCGGTCATCCAGTCGACTGACGGGACGGCCGAATACCGCGGACTCGTCTCTCGAGAGACGCTGATCGAACAGCCCGACGAGGACCAGCTCGTCATGCTGATGGAGGACGTACCGACCACGACGGCGGAGACGAGTCTCGAGGAGGTTGCGAGGGTGATGGTCGAAAAGGGTGCGCGGCGCGTTCCCGTCGTGGATGGCGAGTTCGAGGGGATCGTCACGGTCACCGACGTCGTCCACGCGATTGCGACGGGCGAAGCGGAGACCGACGGCGAAGTCGGCGACTACGCCACCCGGAGCGTGAACACGACCTACGAGGGCGTTCCCCTCCCCGTCGCGGAGCGCGAACTCCACTACGCGAACGCCCCGTACGCGGTCGTCCTCGACGACGACGGGCGGATGAGCGGCGTCATCACCGAGGTCGACGTCATCGACGTCGCCCGGATCGTCGAAGGCGAAGAGGAGACGGGCAACAACTTCCCGGATCAGGACGCCGACTACTCCTGGGAAGGAGTCAAAGGTGTCGGCAGTCGATCGCTTCCCACTCGCGACATCGAGTTGCCGACCAGTCCGGTCAGCGAGTTCATGACCGAGGACGTGGTGACCGTCTCGCGGTCGAAGCCCGTCGAGGGGGCCGCCCAGTTGATGATCAGCAACGACATCGAGCAGATTCCGATGGTCACCGGCGACGACCTCGTCGGGATCGTCCGTGACATCGACCTCGTGCGGTCGCTGTACGACTGAGACTCCTCGACAGCCTCCGATTCGGCGAGTTACAGGCGACCAACCCCACAATCGTTCCTCGAGTTGCGCGAGTTGCGCGAGTTGCTCGAGTCGCTCCGCCGAGAATCGACTGTGAACCCGTGACGCAGCCTCGAAAGTGACTTTTGTCCGGCGGGGCTCGAGACGAGTATGAGCGACGAGGCTACGAGCCAGAAACTGACCGAACTCGCCAAGCGCCGCGGCTATTTCTTCCAGTCATCAGACGTCTACGGCGGAGTCGGCGGATTCTACACGTTCGGTCCGCAAGGTGCCGCGCTGAAGGGCAACCTCGAGGACGCCTGGCGAGATCGATTCGCCGTCGAGGAGGGCAACATGGAGATCGACGCGCCGACGATCATGCCCGAACCCGTCTTCGAGTCCTCCGGCCACCTCGACACCTTCGACGACATGCTGGTCGAGTGTCCCGAGTGCGGCGAGAGCCACCGCGCCGACCACGTCGTCGAGGACAACACCGAGTACGAGGACGCCGAAAGCCTCCCGATCCCGAAGGTCGAGGAGATCGTCGCCGAGTACGAACTCGTCTGTCCGTCCTGTGGCGCCGGCCTGGCCGGCCAGGCCATCGACGACTTCAACCTCATGTTCGCGACGAACATCGGCCCAGGCGACTCCCAGCCGGGCTACCTCCGCCCCGAGACCGCTCAGGGCATCTTCGTCGAGTTCCCGCGACTCAAGGAGTACGCCCGCAACACGCTCCCCTTCGGCGTCACCCAGATCGGCCGCGCCTATCGCAACGAGATCAGTCCCCGGCGCTCGATCATCCGCACCCGGGAGTTCACCCAGGCCGAACTCGAGTTGTTCGTCGATCCGGAGGGCGACGACCCGGACCTCTCACCGGTCGAAGATGTTCCCGTCCGCCTGTACCCGGCGACCGAGCAGGAGGCCGATGATGGCGAAACTCTCGAGACCACCATCGGCGAGGCCGCCGAACGCGGCACCATCGCCAGCCCGTGGATCGCCTACTACCTGGGCGTCGCCCGCGAGTGGTACGCCGCCGTCGGCGTCGACGTGGATCGCTTCCGGTTCCGCCAGCACCTCGCCGGCGAGCGATCGCACTACGCGAGCGATTGCTGGGACGCCGAGGGCCTGATCGACGGCAACTGGATTGAACTGGCCGGCTTCTCCGACCGGGGCGACTACGACCTCTCGAAACACGCCGAGGGCTCGGGCGAGCGCTTCACCGTCTTCCGCCAGTACGACGAACCCCAGACCGTCGAACGCGCGACCGTCGACCCCGACATGAGCTACCTGGGTCCGGAGTTCGGCGGCGACGCCGGCGCAGTCGCCGACGCCCTGGAGTCGCTGGCCGAACGCGACCGTGAGGCGTTCTCCGGCGACATCGTCGAGGTCGATCTCGAGGGCGAGAGCCACGAAATCCCCGTCGAGAAGACGGGCTTCGCCGTCGAGGACGAAACCATCGCGGGCGAACACGTCACCCCCCACGTCATCGAACCGTCCTTCGGCGTCGACCGGTTGCTCTACACCGTGCTCCACCACGCCTACGCCGAGGACGAGGTCGACGGCGAGGACCGGACCTACCTCGCCCTCGAGCCAGAAATCGCCCCGACCTTCGTCGGCGTCTTCCCGCTACAGAACGACGACGAGCTCGAGACGACGGCCGACGAGATAGCCGCGGCCCTTCGAGCCGAGGGCCTCTCGGTCACCTACGACGACTCGGGCAACATCGGCCGGCGCTACCGCCGCCAGGACGAGGTCGGTACCCCGTTCTGCGTCACGGTGGACTACGAGAGCCTGGAGGACGGCACCGTGACGGTTCGGGAACGGGACTCGACGACCCAGACGCGACTGGCCATCGACGACCTTCCGGAGGCGCTGTCGGCGCTGCGGGCCGGCGACGTCGAATTCGAGGATCTCGCGTAGGCTCGACCAGGGCTGGCGCTCCGTCTCCGTTCACCACAGCACTTAACTCGCGATCCCTCGAGTCCAACGGTAGAGCTGACCGATGACCGTTTTCCCCGTTGACCGTTGAGGCCGTTTTCGACCCGCTCGACGCCCGTCGACTGTACCGACGCGAGCACCCAGTGACCTCGTCTCGTGAGCCAACCGCCACCGCAGCGATCGATCCACACAGATGTCACCACCGGCGTTCATCAGCACCGATCGGCTCGAGCTACGACCGCCCGAAGAATCGGACGTTCCCTTCCTTCAGGAGGGAGTGAATCACCCGAAGGTACGCCGGTACATCAGCGCCTTCAGGACGCCCTACAGCGAGGAGCGCTACCGAGACGAGCGGTGGGACCGCGACGTCGATGCCGATCCGACGCTGCTCGTCGTTCCGAAACCGGGCGAGTTCGCGGGCGACCCCGTCGGCTCCGTCTCGCTTTCGCCGTTGATCGAGCACGACGGCTACGCCAACCTCGGCGTCTGGTTCCACCCGAAAGCCTGGGGGAACGGTTACGCCCTCGAGGCCAGCGCCCACCTCCTCGAGTACGGCTTCCGGGAACTCCGTCTGCACCGCGTATCGGCGACGGCGATGGCGCCGAACGACGCCTCCCGGCGTCTGTGTGAGCGCCTCGGATTCGCCCACGAGGGGACCGCCCGCGAGGCGCAGTTCGCCGACGGTGACTACGTCGACGTCGAGCGATACGGCCTGCTCGAGCGGGAGTGGAATGGGCCGAACGCCGTGCTGGACGCCGATTGAGGCGAACGGAACCTACGGCGGACGACGAAACCGGAAGAGACCGGGCGCAAGGCCAACCGTTTTGTTCGAATTCGTCGATATTCCTGGTATGGTGACGGATTCGGACGCGACGTGGGAGTACGAGACGGTCAGGCCGCCTCGAGAGGTCACCATGCGCGAAGCCGCCGATCCGAAAGACCTGCTCAACGAGTTCGGCCAGAAGGGGTGGGAGTTCGTCGACACGATCGACTACGCCGAGGGCGGCACGAAGTACCTCGTCTTCAAGCGACGGCCTACCGGTGACGACGATGACTGACGACCAGGTCAGCACCGCCGACACGATGCGCGAGCGCGCCGACGAGAGTCGGATCAAGCTCTGGCTGCTCGTCGGCGCCAACCGACTCGTCGTCACCGCGGTCCTGACGGCCGCGTTTTTCGCCCTGTTCTCGCTCGGAGCACTACTCGAGCCAGGGCTCTCGACGATTATGCAGGACCGGGCCGTCATCGAGGGGCTGTTCACCTCGATGCTCACGGCGGTCATCACCACCGCCACCCTGGTCGTGACCATCGGCCAGCTAATCGTCTCCCAGGAGAACGGGCCCCTCGGCGAGCAGCGGCAGCGCATGAGCGCGACGATGGACGTTCGAGGCTACGTCGCCGAACTGACCGGCCACCCCGCCCCCGCCGACCCCTCGGCGTTCCTCCGGGCGCTCGTCGTCGCGACGCGCGACCGGGCGACCGCACTCGAGGAAGCCACCGCAGATCTGTCGAACGAGACGGCCAGGGGCGAACTCGAGGAGTTCGTCGACAGCATTCTCGGCAACGCCGACACCGTCACCGACAAGCTCGACGGGGCCCGCTTCGGTACGTTCGACGTCGTCCACGCCGCCCTCGACTTCAACTACGGCTGGAAGGTCTTCCAGACCGAACGCCTCGAGGACGAGTACGCCGACGTACTCGACGAGGACCAGCGAACCGCCCTCCAGGACCTTCGCCAGTCGCTCGCGATGTTCGGCCCCGCTCGCGAGCACGTCAAGACGCTGTACTTTCAGTGGGAACTGATCAACCTCTCGCGGCTGATCCTCTACGCGAGCGTGCCGGCGTTGCTCGTCAGCGGCATGATGGTAACGTTCGTCGACGCGATGACGATCGTCGGAACGACCCAGGGCGTACAGAACCTGCTCTGGCTCGTCGCCGCCGCGTTCACGCTCACGCTCGTCCCGTTCTTCCTCTTGCTGGCGTACATACTTCGCGTCACGACGGTGGCCAAGCGGACGCTCGCCATCGGGCCGCTGATCCTCCGTGATTCCCAGCGGTGACCAATTACCGATGTCGTAATCGACGAACTAAATACGCCGGCCGGTGAGCACCCACGGGATGGCCGATGAACTCAAGCGACGGCTCGTCCACGCCAGCGGGTCGGGACTCGTCGCGCTCTATCTTCTCGCGGAGGCCCTCGAGCTGGGGCTAACGTGGCCCCGGTTTCAGGTCCTGATGGTGGTTCTCGCACTCGGTGCCGTCGTCCTTGAGGTTCTTCGCCTGTACGCGGGCCTCGAGTGGTGGCTCTACGACAAACTCACCCGCGAGTACGAGCAAGACCAGTTCGCGGGCTACGGCTACTACATGGTGAGCATGACGGTCGTCGTCCTCCTCTTTCCCGAGGACATCGCCCTGCCGGCGATGTTGATGCTCGCCATCGGCGACCCAATCGCGGGCTACGTCTCCGCGGACACCCTCACGCGGTTCAAGGACCGCAAGACGCTCGTCACGATGTTCGTCGTCAGCACCCTGCTGGCACTGCCGTTCTTCCTCGAGACGCCGCTGGTCGCCGTCGCTGCTGCCCTCGGAGCAACGATCGCTGACGGGATCACCATCCGCGTCCGCGAGTTCGTCGTCGACGACAACCTGACGATTCCGCTGTACGCGGCCGTCCTCGGTTCGGTGGCGCTCGCGATTGTGCCAGCCTGAGACGGCGGGTATCGCCGACGGTTGCGCCGACCGCTATCCGTCGCGAGCGCCGTTACCGGCGAAACGTATCCGGCACCCACTTGCGGTTCGGATCCTCGGTTCGCTCCATCCACTCCTCGAGTCGATTGGCCATCGCGTCCCGGACGTCAGCGTAATCCGGGTGATCCACGAGGTTCTGGAGTTCGGCGGGATCGGCCTCGAGGTCGTACAGTTCGTTCCGATCGGGGCCGTTGTAGACGAACTTGTGCTCGCGCGTCCGAACCATCCGCTGGGTGTAGAGGCCGAACTCCTCGCCGTGGTACTGGGAGAACGTCGAGTCGGGCCACGCCGGGTTCTCGCCCGCGAGCAACGGGACGAGATTCCGGGAGTGGAACGATTCAGGCACCTCGAGGCCGCCAATCTCGAGGAACGTCGCCGCCAGGTCGTGGAGGTGAACCGGCTCGTCGCGAGTCGTACCGGGGTCGGTGACGCCCGGCCAGCGAACCTGCAGCGGAATGTGGTAGGTCTCGTCGTACATCAGCGGCCCCTTGTTGAACTGACGGTGTGAGCCCGTGAAGTCGCCGTGGTCAGAGGCGTGGACCACGACCGTCTCCTCGGCGAGGTCGAGGTCCTCGAGCGCCTCGAGGATCCGTCCCGCCTGTTGGTCGATGAGCGTCACGAAACCGAAGTACTTCGCGACGGCCTCGGCCCAGGTGTCCCAGTCGAAGTCCTCGACGCCCCGGTAGTGGAGGAACTGCTCGTGGACTGCCGGTTTGCCCGCGTAGGTCTCGGCGTAGCTGTCCCAGGGCTCGAGTGCCTCAGGGTCGTACATCGAAGCGTAGGGTTCGGGGACGACGTAGGGGTGGTGGGGGCCGTAGAAGTCGGCGCGGTGGAAGAAGGGAGACCCGCCGTCGCCTGCAGACTCACTTCGGCCCTCGGCGTGCGCCTCGAGTGCCTCAATCGTCCGCTCGGCGAGGAAGTACGCCCGCGTGTCCTCGACATCGACGGGCGTCTTCGCGGCGACGAGGGTCCCGTTATCGGGATCGCCGTGAGTGTAGATTTCGTCCTCGAGGTCGGTCTCCTCGAGAGGGGTGCCGCGGCGCTCGCGGTACTCCCGGAACGCCTCGTCGATGTCGTCGTGGTGGACGTCGCTGCCGCCCAGGTACTCGAACCCGAAGTCTTCGGGCGTCTGATCGCGTCCGACGTGCCACTTGCCGGTGTAGGTCAGGTCGTAGCCGTTCTCGCGGAGCCGCTCCGAGAAGGTCGGCAACTCGGGCGGGAGGTTCGCCTGGATCGCGTCCGCCTCGTGGCTGTTGTTGAGCATGCCGTGGGCGTGGGGAAACAGCCCCGTCAGCAGGGACGAGCGGGCGCTCGTGCAGATGCTGATCGGCGTCACGGCCTGGGAGAACCGGACGCCCTGGCTCGAGAGGCGGTCGAACGTCGGCGTCTCGACCGGTGGGCCGTCGGGTGCCGTACAGTCGTATCGCTCCTGGTCGGTGAGGACGAACAGGACGTTCGGGTTCGGCGGCGAGTCGGTCATCGAGTTCGATACATCGAGCGGAGGGAAAAGCCTGGTCGGTCACTCGGTCACTTGGTCACGAGGCCGTATCGAAATCCTCGAGCGATGATGAGTTCAAGCAGTCGTGCTGAATACACAGCGCATATCTTGCACGGAGTGCCCCTCCAAATCTCTTCAACCAATGATACTTCCTCCAACGGCGGAAAATTTATCCGCTGGTATCGGAATAAACTGAAGTAATGACCGACTCACAGTTGACGGGCGTACTTCGAGAGACCCTTACTCTCTTCGAAGTGGGAGGAGCGCCTCTGACGACGGCCGAGGTAGCCGACCAACTCAACCTCGGCCGTCGAAGCGCCTACGAGCGTCTCGAACGCCTCGTCGATCACGGTCGGCTCGAAACCAAGAAAATCGGCGGCAATGGACGCGTCTGGTGGCAGCCAGCCACCGAGTTCGAGGGGCTCGTCACCGACGTCACCGACCGCAGGGAACGCGAACGCGAACTTGAACGCCGCGCCATTCAGCAACAGACCGTGGCCAATCTCGGGCAATTTGCACTCGAAACCGACGATCTGGATGAACTCATGGACCGGGCGTCACGCGAGGTGGCAGACGTCCTCGACAATGAGTACTGCAAGGTACTCGACCTCGATCCGGACGCTGAGGAACTCTTGCTCCGACAGGGCGTCGGCTGGCGCGACGGGATCGTCGGCGAGGCAACCGTCTCCTCAATCGAAGCGGACTCCCAGGCGGCGTACACGCTGGCGAACAACCATCCCATCGTTGTCGAAGACCTTGAGAGGGAATCACGCTTTAGCGGTCCGGAGTTGTTGACGAGCCACGGCGTCCAGAGCGGTCTCAGCACCATCATCGGACCGTTCGACGACCCGTGGGGCATCCTCGGCACCCACGACATCGAAAAGCGGGAGTACTCCGAGGAGGACGTGACCTTCGTCCAGAGTGTTGCGAACATTCTCGCGGATGCGATCGAACTGCAGCAGTCTCAGCAGGAACTCGAACAGTTAGTCGCCGACCTCGAGGAGTCCAACGAGCGGTTGGAACAGTTCGCGTACGCAGCCTCTCACGATCTCCAGGAACCACTCCGGATGGTATCGAGTTACCTGCAATTGCTCGAGCGACGTTATAGTGACACGTTCGACGAAGACGCCGAGGAGTTCCTCGCGTTCGCCGTCGATGGCGCCGACCGGATGCGTAGGATGATCGAAGGGCTGCTTCAGTACTCACGGATCGAGACTAAGGGCGAGCCGTTCGAACCGACCGATCTCGATTCGATTCTTGACGAGGTCCTCAAAGACCTGCAGTTACGGATCGAAGAAAGCGACGCCGACGTGACGTCCGAGTCGCTCCCGCAAGTCGAGGGTGACGCTAACCAGCTCCGGCAAGTGTTTCAGAATCTGCTGGACAACGCAATCGAATACAGCGGCGACGAGCCCCCACGCGTTCACATCTCGGCTGAGAGAACGAGAGACAAGTGGATCATCTCGGTGCACGACGAAGGAATCGGTATTGATCCCGGCGACACGAATCGCGTCTTCGAGGTCTTCAATCGACTACATAGCCACGAGGAGTACGATGGAACCGGCATCGGACTCGCGGTGTGTGAGCGGATCATCGAACGCCATGGTGGTGATATCTGGGTAGACTCGGACCCCGGTGAGAGTGCGACGTTCTCGTTCACGCTCCCCGACGCGTAGTACGGATTCGGCATGAACCAAACGAGGTCGCCGTGTTGAACTCATCCTCTAAATGCAGCACACAGTTCCTATAAACGGTTGAAAGTTTCACCAGAGCCGGTCACGAGCAAGCCAGCACAGACGAGCGTCGCGACGGCGACGGTCCCCGCGAGGAGCCAGAACGCCGGCCGGAAGCCAGCGGTTTCCGAGAGGACGCCGACGACGGCAGGCGCGACCGCCCCGGCACCCATCAACAGGGTTCGGACGACGCCGAGGCTGCCGCCGGCGATCGAGTCGGGAATCGTCTGGACGAGGTAGGCCCCGCGGACGGGCCGGAATCCGTGAGACCCCAGGCCGATCCCGACGAGCGCAACGCCCAGCGCGAGCGCGGATCCGGTTCCCGTGAGGGCCACGAACGCGACCGTGGCAGCCGTGGCCAGCGCCAGCGCGGCGACGATCACCGGCAGCGTACCGACCCGGTCGCTGAGTTCGCCGCTCGCGAGCTGAACGATGCTGACGGCGAACAGGGCGCCGTAGAGGAGGTTCGCCGTGGCCGACTCGAGGCCGGCCTCGTTCGTCAAGTACAGCGGCGCGAACGCGACGAGGCCGTTGTAGGTGAACGAGAAACAGATCGTCGCGAGGACGAACGCGGCGAACCGACGGTCGCGAAACAGGCTCGCGTATCGACGGAGGCCAGGGTCGGACGGCGAACTCGAGGCGGTCGTCCGGGACTCGCCGGAACTCGAGTCGATGCCTCGAGCAGCCCCCGGCAACCGCTTCGGCACCCGAACGAGAAAGAGCGCCCCCAGGACGAGCCCGATCGCGCCGGCGACGAGAAAGAGGAGTCGCCAGCCGGTGATCGCGAGGGACAGCCCCGCGACGAGGACGACTGCGGTCGGCGCGACGACGCCCGCGTAGGTGCCGAGCGTGTCGAGAAACCCCAGCGCGCGGCCCGTCCGCTCCGGGTAGGTCCGCGACAGCAGGCGGACGGCGACGGTCTTGTGCGCGCCGGTACCGGCCCCCATGACGAGCATCGCGCCCACGAGCACGACGAACGGGGAGTCGACGACCAGGACGAGTGCCCCGGCGGAAGCGAGGACAACGCCGCCGACGATCACCCTCACGGCGCCGATTCGATCCGCGAGTACGCCCGAAGGGAATTGCATGGCGGCGTAGACGAGCATGAAGCCGGTGAACGCGGTGCCGAGGACGGCGTTCGAGACCCCGTAGCTTGCCTGGAAGGCGTCGAACAGCGGCGGGAAGGCGTACCGGAGAAACTTCGCGAGAAACCAGATCAGGGCGGTCAGGACGAGTGCGTCGTAGCGGGCGAGCCCCGCCAGTGATGATCGCGACAGCGCCGCCCCGGCTCGAGCCATTTTCCGACCCTCGACGGGCCAGCCACGAGTACGCATCGGTTGCGGCAGCAGGTTCGTCCGCCAGCAGCCGTCCGGCCGACAACGGCCGCGAGTTCGGCCGGCAGCGAGCACTCGTCGGCCGTCACCGTGACAGGAACCCACGGCGCTGACTCGAGCACCGATTCCCTACCCCGTCGTCTGGGAGTACTCCGCCACCCACTCCTTCAGCGTGATCCCCATCGTCGCCTGGGTGATCGCGTTCGAACTCGCCGAGTTGGCGCTCTTGAGGAGTTCCGCCTCGAGCGTCCGGGTCGGCACTTCCCCGAGGAAGTGCGGGATCGCCCGCTGGACCGCGAGCGGACAGCCGACCTCGTGAGCCAGCGCGTACCCCGAGATCGAGTGGGGAATCTCCTCGCTGCAGTAGGTCGGATCCGGGTCGACCAGGTCGTCGTCGACGAAGTCGACGTACTCGTAGCACTTGCCAACGTCGTGGAGCAGACAGGCCGCGACCAGGACGTCCTCGTCGGGGTCGGCGCCGTGGAACTCGCGCTGGATCTCGGCGGACTCTAGGGCGACTTTCGTCGTCCCGCGGACGTGCTCGACGTTGTCGACCTCGTGGATGTTCCAGGCGTAGGGAACGTCGTGGATATCCTGCCAGCCCCCGCGCTCGAGCGCTAGCATCCACGCCTCGATCACCTGCTCGCGGAGGTCGTCGTCCGCGATGGCCTCGAGTTCGGGGAAGGCCTCGCGGACCTGGCTCTCGTAGTTGCGGTCGGCGTCGTCACTCATCCGTCAGTCTCCATCCGTCCGGTCGACCTGCAGCGTCTCCTGACCGATGAACCGCGGCCGCTCCTCGATGGCAAGGAAATTGTCCACGTCCTCGCGAGCCTCCTTCGCCTTTCCGCGGTCGGGATCGTAATCCCGGGAGCCTTCGCTCCCGAGGGCGTCGTAGAGCGCCTCGAGGTCCTCGAAGTAGAGTTCCGCGATGCCGTCAAACTCCGCGTTCTCGGGGTCGGCGGGGAGGACGGTCGCGTAGCGGACGACCCCCTCGATCTCGCGGGCGATCGGCGTATGGTTGTTCTGCCAGTGGTCGACGAACTCCTCGTGGGTCATCCCCTCCTGGCGGACGAGGAACGCCGAGTGCTTGTACAGGCCCGTCGTATCGCCGTCGGTCTCGTCCTTCTGAACGATCTCCTCGCCGATGAAGCGGGGGCGACCCTCGAGGTCGAGGAAGTTGTCCACGTCCGCGCGGGCCTCGGCGGCGACCTCCTTCGTCGGGTCGTAGTCCCGGGAGCCGGAACTTCCCAGCGCGTCGTGGAGGTCCTCGAGCGTCTCGAAGTAGAGTTCGGCGAGGCCGTCGAACTCGGCGTGCTCGGGTTCGGTGGGGAGCACGGTCTGGTAGCGGACGACGCCCTCGATGTCGCGGGCGATGGGCGTGTGCTCGTTCTGCCAGTAGTCGACGAACTCCTCGTGGCCGAGGTCGTCCTTCCGGACCAGCAACGCGACGTGTTTGTACATACGTCTCGAGAGACGGCGCGTCCGTTCAAAAAAGGTGCTGAACTGCGGTCGGGGTCGGGCGTGGCGAATCCGGGGTGTCAGGAGTGGCGTACCGGGGTGGCGGACGTAACGCATCCGGGAGGTGGCGGTCGGGCGCTCCCGTCGTCGTCCGACCGACGTACTCGGCCCTCGAGACCGGCCGGTAGGATTAACCCCGTCGCGCTCGGCTTCTCGAGCGAACGCCGCGGCGACCAGCCCCGGCACGGTCCCGAGATCATGGCTCGCACCGCCCTCGTCCACCTCGTGCTCTTCATCGCGGTCGTGAGCGTCGCCACCCTCGCCGTCGGCGTGCTCGTCACCGAATCCGGCCTCTACGCGGACGCCCTCGAAGACGAGAGTGACCGCGAGCGCGACGTCCTGGCGACCGAACTGACTATCGTCAACGATCCCGAGTCGGGCGCGACCTACGACGGGACCGGAACGACCACGATCTACGTCAAGAACGTCGGCGGCAAGACCCTCGAGCCCGACGACCTCGAGGTCGTCCTCGACGGCGAGTACATCGCTGAACCGGAAACCAGGGTCGTTAACGGCGACCGCTGGCGCGAGGGGACGGTCCTCGAAGTGAGGATCGACCGCCCGCTCGAGCGCGGCGATCACCGCGTCGCCGTCTCCCTCGACGAAGCGCGGGAAACGCTCGAGTTCGCCCACCGCGTCGTCTTCTGGCTCGACAGCCAGCCACCAGCGACGTGTTCGGCCGACGAGTGCGTCGTCAACGCCAGCGAGGAGACCCTGACGCTGACGATGGGGACCGATCCCGTCGAGGAAGGCGTCGACGTGACCTACTCGCTGAACGACTCCGCGAACGAAAACGTGACGCTCGAGCACACCACGGGGACGACGGACGCAGGCGGCGAGAACGCCACCGTACTCGACTTTAGCCCGCTGGCCAACGAGACCGGCGTCTCCGAATCGGTGCTGGTGACTGTCGACGCGGGCTGGGATACGCAGACGCTGGTCGTCCGGATCGAGTCCGATAGGTAACGGCCTTCGCCGCCTGCAGCGCTATTGACTGCCACCCGCTTGCAAAGCGGTTATTCGACCGGCCGTTGAGGGTCACCTGTGCGACTCGTCCAGCTATCGGTTCCGGAGGGAAAACTCGAGGCCGTCCGCAAGGCCCTCGACGAGGACGAACTCCCCTACGTCGTCACGGACGAAACCAGCGGCCGCGGCCACGAGGCGCTCGTCTACATCCCGCTGCCGACGGGGATGGTCGAATCGACGCTCGATACGCTGCGCGCCCGCGGCATCGGCGAGGAGGCCTACACGGTCGTCGTGGACGCCGAGACGGTCATATCCGAGGAGTTCGACGCACTCCAGGACGAGAACAACGCCGGCGACGTCGAGTCCGAGCGCATCTCGAGACAGGAGCTACGGACCGAGGCCGCCGAACTGACGCCGCCGCTCGACGTGTTCGTCGTAATGACGGTCGTCAGCACCGTCGTCGCCACGGCGGGGCTCCTCCTCGACTCGGCGGCCGTGGTCGTCGGCTCGATGGTGATCGCGCCGCTGATCGGGCCCGCCCTGGGTGCAAGCGTCGGCTCCGTGATCAACGACGAGGAGTTGCTCGCCGAGAGCGTCAAGTACCAGCTTCTCGGAGTCACCCTGTCGATCGTCGCGGCGGCGGTCTTCGCCTGGCTCGTCAGGCTGGGGAACATCGTGCCGCCGGGGCTCGCCATCAGCGGCGTCGGCGAGATCGAAGAGCGCCTCACCCCGGATCTCCTCTCGCTGGCCGTCGCGCTCGGGGCCGGCGTCGCCGGCGTAGTGAGCATCACGACGGGCATCTCCGTCGCTCTCGTCGGCGTCATGATCGCCGCCGCCCTCATCCCGCCGGCCGCCGCGGCCGGCATCGCCATCGCCTGGGGCGAACCGATGGCCGCCGTCGGCTCGACCGTCCTCGTCCTCGTAAACGTCCTGTCGGTGAACCTCGCCGGGCTCCTCACCCTCTGGTACGCCGGTTACCGCCCCGAACGGCTCTTCGACCGCGGCCTCGCCGAGCGTCGTGTTCGCAAACAGGTCGTCGGCCTGATTATCGTCGTCCTCCTCTTCTCGACGTTCCTGGGCGGGATCACCTACTCGAACTTCACGACGGCCACCTTCGAGGACGACGCCCGCACTGAAACCGAGGCAGTGCTCGAGCAAGAGCAGTACGCGGCCTACGAACTAATCGCCCTGGATATCGAACTCACCGACGACTTCCCCTTCCGCGGACCCGAACGGGTGATCGTCACGATCGGCGGCCCGCCACAAGAGGCCCCCGTCGACATCGCCGCCGACCTCGAAGAACGCATCTCGGCACAGACCGACGACCCCGTCGAGGTCAACGTCCGGTACGTCGACGTCATCTCCATCGGTCCGCAAAACGACAGCGACGAGGAGGCGACCGACGGCGACGAGACGGACCTGGGTGAAGACGGAACGACGTCGGTCCAGCAACCGAACTCGATTCAGCAGTCGGCGTCGCTCCAGCAACCCGTGTCGCTCGAGACGCAAGAGCGAACGCGAGAGAAGACGCGAGAGGGGAGAGCCAGTCAGCGATCTCGAGACGGCAACTCCGGTTCGTATCCGATGGCGTCGACGGCGGCCTCGAGCACCGCGTCGACGTTCTCGCCGGTCTCGACGCTCATGTAGAAGTCGGCCTCGACGTCGCGGGAGCGGTCGGCCTTGTTACAGACCGTGAATACCGGCAGGTCCGCGAACTGGTCGGCGATGGCGTCGCGCAACTCGAGCTGGTCCGCGAGTGGGTAGCCACACTCCTCGCTGGCGTCGACGAAGACGAGGACGCAGTCACCGAGGTGCTCGAGGGCGCTGACGGCCTGGGACTCGATCTCGTTTCGCTCCTGTGGCGGCCGGTCGAGCAGCCCCGGCGTGTCGACGATCTGGTGGCGTATGTGATCGCTGGTGAAGTGCCCAAGACCGATACCCCGCGTCGTGAACGGGTAGGCGGCGGTCTCCCCGCGGGCGTTGGTGACGGCGTTGACGAACGAGGACTTGCCGACGTTGGGGTAACCGGCGACGACGATGGTCGGCTCCTCCGGGTTGATCTCGGGGAGGTCCCGCAGGTCGTTGCGCGAGTCGTTGATGTAGCGCAGTTCGTCGTCGACCTGCTCGACGATGTCCGCCAGGCGGGCGAACGCTTGCTTGCGGTACTTCCTGGCCGTGTCGACGTCGGTCTTTCGCAGCTTCGGCTGGTACTCCTGGTGGATCTCGCGGGTCTTTCGGCTGGCCCACATCACCTCTGAGAGGCTCTGGCGGAGGCGGTCGACGTCGACGATGGCGTCGGCCAGCTCCTCGTAGAACGGGTGAACGTCGTACTCGAAGTCCGGCCAGGAGGTGACGACGTTCTCGAGGTTGTCCGAGAGGATGTTCGCCGCCGTCTGGAGCATCGACTGCTGGGCGTCGAGCCCCTTCTGAGCCCGACCGGCCCGCGAGGCCCGGGAGAACGCCTTGTCGATCAGCTCTTCCGACGTGGGCGTGGTCGGAAGGTCTTCGAAAATCATACCCATACTAGCCCCTGGGAGCCTAAAAGGTCGTTCGATACGCGGCGGTCGCTCGCGAGCGGTGCGGTCTCGAGCAGTTCGCCCCGCCGCAATCACCACTGGCCTCGAATTCGCGGGGCGAACAATCGGTTCCGGCGGACGATATATCCGCCTCGAGCCCCTTTCTCCGGGTATGACAGACTGGCGTGCAGCCGGCATCGGCTTCCTCACGATCGTCGTCCTGAGTGTCTTCGGCGTCGTCGCCCCCGGCCTCGGCCAGTTGACCGCCGGCCTGATCGGCGGCTTCGTCGCGGGCTACCTCGCCGGCGGCGGCCTCGGCTCCGGGTTCTGGCACGGCCTCCTTGCCGGCTCGCTCGGCGGCATCATCGCCGGCGTGATCCTCGCGCTCGTTGTCGCCATCGCGGGCGTCACGCTCGGCCCCGCCGGGGCCGCCATCTCGAGTGTAGTCGGCGCGGGGATCTTCCTCGTCGCCGTCGTGCTCGCACTCGTCATGGCGCTCGAGAGCGCCCTCGCGGGGGCACTTGGGGCCGCGGTTAACCCCTGAAGCGGCTCCCGGATCGCCACTCGGACCCATCAGCCATCCGCAGATAATCGCCGCGAGTGCCGTGGGAGGACGTGGCCGTGGATCAGGCCTCGAGCCACGGCTCGGCACACCAGCCCCAGATGTTGTCCGCCTCGAAATGCAGCCCCCACCAGGTGTAGCCGTCAGCGGACTCGGGCCCGTTCATGACCCGGCCGGCGGACCCCTCGGGCATCGTCGCGACGATGGTCGAGTCGGTGCCGGGCTGTTCGCGGGCGTTGAGGTTGGCCGTGGTGTAGACGGTCTGGTCCATCTCGAATTTTCCGCCGCCGCCACCACCGCCATCGCCCACGAAGTCCATCAGCCGCGACCCCGACCAGTCGGGTCCTGGACAGGCCGTCGCGTTCGAACTCGAGCAGTAACTATTGGTCGGTGCGTGGCGGTGCTCGATGATCCCGCCACTGGCGTTACACGGCGCCGACATCGACGTGTAGTAGTTCCTCGGAATGTCGTAGGTGTCCGCCAGGTAGTCGATGAGGGCCGCCGACCGCTGGTACATCGTGTCTGAGATGTATCCCTGCGATTCGGTCCACTCGTGTTCGATGCCGATCGCGCTCGAGTTGAAGCCGCTGGCGTGCCAGGCGACGTTCGACTCGTCGACCATCTTCGTCGTGTGCCCGTCCGAGTTTCGGATCACGTAGTGGGCAGAGACGTTCGCGTCCGGGTTCTGGAACCAGCTGATCGCACCCGAGTACGAGCCGACCGTCGTGTGGACGACGATCCAGTTAATGTCGTTCACGCCGCGGTCCGCCCACGAGTAGTTGCTCGAGTCGGCCGCGACCCAGCGATCGACCGGCTCCTCGGCCGCGAGTGCCGACGTGCTGGTCGCCGCGAGCGATGCCGCGCCGCCGACCGAGAGGCCGGCCGCTTTCAGGAGTGTTCGCCTGTTTGCATCCATGCAATCCCACATATAAGATAATGAAATAAATAATTTTTGTCTGTTCAAATATAGGAATTTTGAATATAGGTCTGATATCGAGTGGCTGTCGGGGCTCGAGGGGACGTTACCGTCGCACGAGGACGGTACCGCTGGCCGATCACCTACCATTATACGACGGCGCACGTACTGTCCGCCAGCGAAAACGCATGTTCGACGAGATCATGGAGAAATTCGAGGGGTCGCCGAGTCAGCAGGCGGTCATCCGCCTCCTCCTGGAGCGGGGCTTCTCGGTCAACGACGAGGGCCGGGTCGTCTCGGGCGGAATCGAAATCCCCAACACGGGCATCGCTCGCGAAATCGACGTCGACCGGCGCGTCGTCGACTCGACGACGGACGTCATCCTGGAGGACCCCGAGTTGCGACGGATCTTCCAGAACATCTCGCAGGTGCCGAGCCTGATGGACCTGGCGCCCGTCCTCGACCTGACGGTGCTCTCCGTCGAGGTCGCCGACGCCGAACAGGAGGGCATCGTCGCCTCGGTGACGGGGATTCTGGCCGACCACGGCATCTCGATCCGTCAGACGATCAGCGAGGACCCGGAGTTCACCGACGAACCCCGACTCCACCTCGTCACCGACGAGGACCTGCCGGGCGAGGTCATCACCGACATCCGCGCGCTGTCGTTCGTGCGCTCGATCGAGTTGCAGTAGTTCGTTCGAGTCGTCGAGTTCCGGACCGCCTCGAGTCGCCGTCTCTGCGCCGATTCGATCGCCAATATTGCTATAGGACGTATAGTATTATGATACAACAAATATAGCAAGGGCAGTCCAACGAATCGGAAACCGTTCGTTATTCACCGCTGCACTCGAAGCGCCACGTATGGACCGACGCAGACCGCCACAGACCGAGGAAGGATGGTACGTGCTGCACGACTTCCGGTCGGTCGACTGGGACGCCTGGCGAAACGCCCCGGAACGCCGACGCGCACGCGCGCTCGAGGAGGGCGTCGACTACCTCTCGAGTGCGACGTCCCTGACCGACGTCGATGCCGAGGAGGGCGGTTCGGCCGTCTTCTCCGTGATCGGCCACGAAGCCGATTTCATGGTGCTTCACCTCCGGCCGACGATCGCCGATCTCGACGCCCTCGAGCGCCGGTTCGAGGGGACGGCCCTCGCCGAATTTACCGAGCACACCGACTCCTACCTCTCGGTCACGGAGGTCTCGGGCTACATGTCCGAGGAGTACTTCGAGGAGAACGGGGAGGCAGACTCCGGCATCGCCCGCTACATCGAGTCCCGGCTCGAGCCCGAGATTCCCGACGCCGAGTACGTCTCGTTCTACCCGATGGACAAGCGCCGCGACGCCGAGTGGAACTGGTACGACCTGTCGTTCGACGAGCGCGCGGAGTACATGTCCGGCCACGGCGACATCGGTCGGAAGTACGCCGGTCGCGTCACTCAGATCATCTCCGGGAGCGTCGGCCTCGACGACCACGAGTGGGGCGTGACGCTGTTCGCGGACGACCCCGCCGACATCAAGGAACTGCTCTACGAGATGCGGTTCGACCCCTCGAGTTCGCGCTTCGGGGAGTTCGGCCGGTTCCGCTTCGGGCGGCGGTTCGCCCCCGAGAATCTGGGGGCGCTCCTGGCGGGCGAGCGAGTGTCACAGGAAGTGGACGAGGGAGACGGGCACGAGCACGGACACGGACGTGGACACGACCACGGCTCGAGCCACGGCCACCACGGCCACGGTGGCGACGATGGATCGAGCGGCCACCATGGCGACTCGAGCGGCCACGGGCACGCACACGGGAGCAACGACGGAGACGACAGCGACGTCCGCGACGAACTCGAGGACCTCGGCGTCTACGCCGGGAAACCCCACGGCGAGGACGTCCACGCGGTGGTGCTCTACTCCGCCGCCGACGTCGACGACCTCTTCGAGGAGGTCCAGGGCCTCCGGGCGAACTTCGATCACTACGACAGTCATGTCAAGACGGCCGTCTACGACGCCGAAGGCAACGGAAGCGACGAGAGCGAGGCCGCCGTCGTCAGCCTCTGGGAGACCGAACGCGCCGCGAACACCGCCGCGGGCTTCCTCGGGGACCTCCCCGAGATCGTCCGACAGGCGGGCGACGATGGCGACTCCTGGGGGACGATGGGGATGTTCTACGCCGTCGAGCCGGACCACCGCGGGGACTTCGTCGGAACCTTCGAGGAGGTCGGCGACGCACTCGCGGACATGGACGGCCACCGAAAGACTACTCTACTGGCGAATCTCGAGGACGAGAACGACATGTTCATCGCTAGCCGTTGGGACGCCCGCGAGGACGCGATGGCGTTCTTCCGCAGCGACGCGTTCGCCGAGACCGTCGAGTGGGGCCGCGATATCTTGACCGAGCGGCCACGCCACGTGTTCCTGGCCTGAGTGCGGTCTATACCTATACCTGCGCGTCGGGCGACTCGTCGTAAAAGAAGTAGCCGGCGACCCCCGCGAGACCGAGCGCGAGGGTCACGAAGGGCCACTTCCCGAGTTCTCTATTCGTGAACTTCGCGTGAATCGTGACGAAAATCGTGAGTCCGACGTGAGCGCTGAGGGTTGCCGCGAGGAACGTCTGGATGTCCATCGCTCGGAGGTTCGACCGCGAGCGGATAGTGATAGTGATTTCGACTCGGTAAGCACGAGAGGGAAAAGTACACTTCGATCCGCCCTCGAGAGTCGGGTGTGAACCGCCGCGCGTTCCTCGCCTGCGTCCCCGCCGTCGCCCTCGCCGGCTGTTTCTATCGTCTCGGGCTCGCCGAGCGCGTCGTCGTCCTCGAGAAGACGATCGAGGGGGTCGAGGTTGACCTCGAGACGGGCGAGCGTCGGACGGTCACGCTCCTCACCAGACGCGACGGCCCTGACGGGCCGACCTACGAAACCGTTCACGAGGACCTCGAGGGGACGGTTTCCGACGACGAGCCGCTTGCGTTCGAGGGCGACCTTCGCCAGGAACTCAGGTCAACGCACCCCGAGATTCGGCTCCGCGCTCGAGTCTGCGATTCGGCGCCGCTCGAGGACCCCGACGCCGCGAGTGGCTGTCGCTCGGTCTCGATCGTGAGCGAGGACTTCGACGAGGTTCGCGTCGGCGACGTGATCGACGTGCGCGAGAGCGACGACGGAATCGGGTTGCTCGAGGTCCACCAACGACGCGAGGATCGGTGAATCGGGACAGTTTGGGCTCGAGTTCTCGAACGACCTACCGGGCCCAGTAACAGCGATCACCACCGCGTGGCCGCGAGCGAGCATCGCCGAATAGGCGATGGTCGCGAGCCGGGGAAGGGCAGGCGGTCGGTCGCCGTGGGGCCCAGTAATTGCACCGCGAGCGAGGCGTCGCCGAGCGAGCGGACCGACGACTGACCCGCAGGGGAAGGAGGAGTGTTTTTGGTCTCTTGGCGAGCCCAGCGAGCCCAGGTCAGCGAGCATGTATGCTCGCCAGACAGCTTTTGCCGAGTGACGGCGAACCGTACGGTAGCTATGCTACCGTCGGTGAGCCAGAACGCAGCGCAAAAGGTGGTTAGAAATCGTGGTCCGGATCGTCCTCGACGGCTCGCTTGAGCGACTCGCGTCGGGATTTCGCGTCGCGACCGGTGGCTTCGAGCAGGAAGTCGTTCTTCGCGGAGACAGCCTCGCCGGCGGCCTCGAGTTCGTCGGGGCCGAGTTCGGTGGGGTCGCGCTCGACGAAGTCGACGGCGAGTTTGTCCTTCTTGCCGGAGTACTGGACGGTGCCGACTGTGATGCGCTCGAAGACGGGATTGTCGGGTTCTTCGACGACGTAGAGGTCGCTTCCCTTGAACTCCTCGGTGTCCGTGATCGAGCCGAAGTAGTCTTCGACGGTGGCTTTCATGTCGGGGATTCGGTCCTCGAGATGTTCGCCGCGGCGCATCTTGTACTCCTTCATGGCAGAGCCATATACGGGGTAGTGTTTACCTCTTTTCATCGCCACCAGCGGCTGTGAGGTGGGGGTCCGTTCAGGCGTCGTCCCGGTCGCGGTTAGGTCGCCTGGCTCGAGGCTCGAGGCTCGAGGGTCGAGTCGTCGAGAGCGGTTTGTTCAGTGTTCGAGGCCTCGAGCACAGCAAGGTACGGAGTGGCCTCGAGCGCAGCGAGATCAGGAAAATCGAACCTGGGGCGATCGAGGCGTTACCGCTCGCGCTCGCCGAGGTAGCCCTTCCGACACTCGGGGCAGATGTCTCCCGCGCGAAGGGAACCGCGGTCGCCGGGGGCGACGAACGAACACTGCGGACAGAAGAACTCGGTGTTGGCGCCACCCTGCGTCGTGGCTTTGCTCGGGTCGGGCGCAGCCTGCGCGCTGGTGATGCCGGTGTAGGACTCCGACTGCTGGGGCGAGGGTTCCGGTTCGGCGTCGACGAACACCGCGTCGTCGGTGACCGATTCGTCTCGAGTGGCTTCGTTTTCGGTCTCGGTTTCGCTTGTTTTCGCGCTCGAGCTCGCGCCCACGTCCTCCTCGACGAACGTCGTCTCGATGCCATCGGACTCGACCGACGAGTCGTTCCCGTCCCCGCCTTCATCCTCGGGCCAGGCGGTCGGTTCGGCCTCCGAACCGACCGGCGGCCCGACGTCGTCCGACTCGGGCCACTCGCCGTGTTCCCGGTCGCCGTCATCGGAGTCGGGTTCGGTCAGAATTTCGGCGTCGTCGGTGATCGGTTCGCCGTTTTCGTCCGTGGGGATCTCGAGGTCTTCGTCTGCGTCTGCGTCTCCGTCCCCATCCGTCGTCTCGTCTGCAGCCCCGGCTTCAGCTTCGACTTCGGCCGTATCACTGGGATCCCCCGCGCTCGTCGCCGCTTCCTCGGTCGATTCACCGTCCTCGAGACCGGCGCCAGATGCGTCGTCAATCCCGGGAGACGGGGGCTGGTCGGGTGCAGATTCGTCTGGGGAACGCGCGGCGGCGTCGGGCCCGAGTGCGGTAACCTCGGTGTTCTCGCTGGTGACGTTTTTCTCGCCACAGCGCTGACACCGCTGATACTCGGTCACGGTAACGACGACCTCGCTTCCCCGTTCTTCGCGCTCGCGGTCGACCTCGGTCTCGTCGAAGTCGTGTCCGAGCAGCGAACATCGAAGGGCCATTGTGAGACCGTTCCAACCCAGGCCATAAAAAACGTACTGCAAGAACCGCCGTCGAGTGGGACAACGGCAAACGTCAAATCCCAGCGTCACGAAGGGCAGACCGGATGAGAGCGAAACGGGAGTTTCGGGACCGGTCCACGACGGAGGTCGCCGTGCTCGACGCGCTCGTCGACCGAACCGAGAACGGGATGACGGTCTTCGAGCTTCGAGCCGAGGTCGCCGTCAGCATCGACGACCTCGAGGAGGCGCTCGCGACGCTCAAGGACGACGGGCTCATCGTGATCGACAACCAGACGAGCCGGACGGTCATCAAACCGGACGAGCGCGTCGTTCCCGACGAGAACGACCTCGACGAGGAGGACTCCCTGCTCGAGCGGTTGCGCGAGCGTTTTTCGTTCTAGGTGGCTGGCGTTCTCGCTTCTACCTCCCGACCGCGCCAGAACGAGGCGAAGACGTCAGGCAGCTGTCTGTCTCGATTACGTCGGTCGGCTCGAGGACCTCGCTCACCTCGAGTGTCTCGGTCAGTTTGATCGACTCGAGCCCCGCGAGAACCCCATCCATCTCGAGCGAAAAACGCGCCACCTAAACCCGACCGACCCCTCCACCGGAACGTGTCAGACACGACGCCGCCGACCGACGCCGACCCCGCGTTCCCGAGCGAACGACACGTCCTCGAAGCCGACTGCGCGCGCTGTCCCCACCTCGTGGACCACCGCGAGTGCATCTCCTGGGGGACCGGCCCGCTCGATGCCTCGGTGCTCGTCGTCGGCGAGGCTCCCGGCCGGGGCAACCCGGAGGCCGAGCGCTGGCGCGGCGGCAACTGGACCGGCATGGCCTACACCTCACGACACTCCGGTCGACGCATTCGCGAGCTGCTCGAGGCGGTGGGCTACGGCGACGACGCCTTCTACACGAACGCGGTGAAGTGCTTTCCAGCGGATCCCGAGGATCCGACGACGAATCGCGAGCCGACCGCCGAGGAACGGTCGGCCTGCCGAGGGCACCTGCTGACCGAACTCGAGCAGGTCGACCCCGCCGTGATCCTCGCGACGGGCAAGCACGCGACGACGACGGTGCTGGCGTTCGAGGACGACTCGCTCGACGGGTTTCTGGAGACGGTGCTCGAGCCCAGGTGGTGTGATCGCCTGGAGGCGTGGCTGTTGCCGATCCTGCACCCCTCGTACCAGGACGTCTGGCTCGGCCGACTGGGGTACGACCCCGAGGAGTACCGTGCGGACCTGCGGGCGCAACTCGATGCGCTCGTCGACGGCTGACTGTCGTGGCGAAGCCGTTGCCTGGACGCGAAGCTACTGGCCGGATTCAAAGCTGCTGCCTGAGCGCGAAGCCACTGTCCAGAATGCACCGCTGCGACTCGAGCGGAGTGAGAGTTGCCGCTCGAGCCGACCCCGCCATCGCCGGCGGTGGCAACGTTCTTTGACCAGGCCGTCGCATCGTCTCGTATGTCGACGATATTCAGCCAGATCGTCGCGGGCGACATTCCCGCGCGGGTCGTGTACGAAGACGAAACGACGTTCGCTTTCCTCGATGCCAACCCGCTCGCGCCGGGGCACACCCTGGTGATTCCGAGAGACGAGTACGAGCGGCTGAACGACGTCCCCGATGACGTCGCCGCGGATCTGTACGCCACCATCCACCGCCTCGTGCCGGTGGTCGAAGACGCCGTCGACGCCGAGGCG
Source organism: Saliphagus sp. GCM10025317 (assembly GCF_042663665.1). NCBI lineage: Archaea > Methanobacteriati > Methanobacteriota > Halobacteria > Halobacteriales > Natrialbaceae > Saliphagus > Saliphagus sp. GCM10025317. The sequence goes on along the minus strand of NZ_JBHTAQ010000007.1, from coordinate 508,058 downwards.
ACGACCGTGGCGTTCAACAACGGTGAGGCTGCCGGCCAGGAGGTTCCCCACGTCCACTGCCACATCGTCCCGCGGTTCGACGGCGACGGGGGCGGCCCGATTCACGCCGTCGCGGGCGAGACGCCGGACCTCGAGGACGACGAACTCGACGAAATCGCGGCCGCGATCGACGAACGGGTCTGAAGCCGTTGCGGCGAACCGACATCGGACAGTGCGTACCGCTGGCCGTACCGGCCTGCGACCGAAGGCCGGGAATCTTATCTCGTTCGACCGCGAGCCTCGAGCCATGCGCGGGATCGCCGGTATCGGTGCGCGGTTTCGAGCCCACCCGGTCGCCACAGCGATCGAGCTCGGGAGCTTTCTGACCTGTTTCCTCCTGTTGCTCGCGACCGTCGCGGCCGTCGCGGGCGGGCCGCCGACCGGGACCGTCACCGGCGATCGGCTGTGGCTTGTCGTGATCGCCGCCGGCGGTTTCTTCGTCCTGTTCTGGACGCTCGTCGTGCCGCTGTACGAACAGCTGCTCTGATAGCCGAACGTTCGCGGGGCAACACTACTTTAGACGACTCCGGTCACTTCACGCGACGCCGGTACGCCGTGCCACGTCGTTCGGAGACCACGCTACTTACATACCACCCGGTTCAACCACAGGATAATGAGACGACGAGCATTTCTGACGAGTACGGCTGGCGGCGCGGTGGCCGGCGTAGCCGGATGCATTCAGAATACGTCGAATGGAAACGGGAACGGGAACGGGAACGGAAATGGAAACGGGGACGGCGCCAACGGAAACGGCGACGCGAACGACAGCGATACCAACGGCAACGGTGGCGACAACACGCTCCACGTCGCCACCTACACGTCGTTCGTCGACGCGCCGAGCGACAGCCCCGGCGTCTGGATCAAAGAGGAGTTCGAGCAGCGCTACGACGCCACCCTCGAGTGGCACACGCCCCAGCGCGAACTCACCCACTACGTCGAACGCTACAACGAGGGCGCCGAGATCGAACCCGAACTCTACTACGGAGCGAGTCCCCACGACCTCGTCCGCGTCGACGAGAACACCGACGGCGGCCTCTTCGCCAAAACCGACCGCTCGAAGCTCGAGAACGCGGACGACATTGGCGAGCAACACGAGTTCGATCCCCAGGGGCGCGTGATCCCGACCTACCGGGCTCTCTGTGCGATCGTCTACGACGGTCGTAACGTCCCGGCGCCGGAGACGTTCGAGGACCTGCTCGATCCGGTCTACGAGGGGCAGATCGGGATCCCGACCCCGCAGGACACGACGGGACTCCTGTTCTTGCTGTGGACGCTCAACGAGTTCGGCGAGGGCGGCGAGTACGACTACCTCGATTACTGGTCGGACCTGCTCGACAACGGCGCCCGCGTGCTCGACTCCTGGAGCGACGTCTACACCCAGTTCGAGAACGACGAACTCCCGGTCATCGTTTCCTACGCGAACGATCGCGTCTACGCGAAGCGCTTCGGCAACGACCTCGAGAAACACCGGGTCGCGCTGCTCGACGGACAGTCCTACGCCAACTACTCCGGCGTCGTCCGCTTTTCGAGCGGGACGAACGACGACCTGGCCCACAAGTTCATGGACTTCGTCCTCGATCCGGAGGTGCAGGCGGTCGTCGCCGAGCGCAACGTCACCGGGCCGACCAACGAGAAGACGGAACTGCCGGAGGTGTTCGAGGAGTACGCCAGAGAGCCCGAAGAGCCCGTCTTCTACGACTACGAGGAACTCAGCGGCAACCTCTCGGGGTGGCTCGAGGACTGGAGTCGCATGGCCGCCGGCGGTCGCTGAGCGCGAAACGAAAATCGAAATGTTCGCCCCTGTTCCGCCGTATCGCGTCCCCTCGCCGCGTACCTCGAGCGTAGCGCCGGTGCGTATCTCGAGCGTGGCGTCAGTGCGCACCTCGAGCGTCCCGTCACCGCCACCGACGACCTCACTCCTCGCGCTGGCTCCTGGCGTCGCGCCCGAGTTCGCCCTCGACGGCGTCGACCTTGTCGCTCGCGGTCATCTCGACCTCGCGCTTGTCGTCGACCTGGACGAGCGTCTGGACGTGCGCACGGTCGACGGCCTCGTGGGCCGCCGCACACGCCGCGAACAGTTCGTGGACGTCGTCGGCCTCGAGCGTCGTCGCCATCGGCGTCGTCTCGTAGGTGACGTCGAACTCCTCGAGGGCGTCGATGGCGGCGGCCACGTCGGGCGTGATGTCGTCTTCGGTGATGGGCGAGACGCGGAGCAGTGCAAAGACGGTCATAGTCGAGCGTTGGCGCGAGCGGGAGTTAGTGGTGACGGTCGCCGACGTCGGTTCCCTTCTGGACGGTTCAGCGTCCGGCGTCGCTCTCGGCCCCGTGCTCGAGTCCGGAAGCGCGGATGTGTCCGGACTCGAGTCCGGACGCGGCCACAACCGACGGAGGTACCAACGTGACGACCGATTCCGACCGTGCGAGTCCCGACGGCGGTGACGCGAGCGCGGCGATGCCAGGGGCGCCCTCCGCCGACGGCGTGTCGAGTCAATCCCCCATCCGCCACCGGACCGTCCGCGACCGCCTCGAGCGCCGGGCGCTCGCCGCCGGGGCCGTCGTCACGGTCGGCCTGTTGCTCGCGATGTTTTACTACCCCGTGGCGACGGTGTTCGTCGAATCGGTCGTCGTCGAGGGTGTCCTCACGCTCACCGTCTTCGCCGATCTGGTGACCGATCCGTTCTACTTCGGCGATTTCGCGCGGTTCCTCGCCGGCGAACCCCCGCTCGAGGTCCTCCGGGACCTGCTCTCGAGCGACCGTCGTCTGGGCATCGTCGGCTTCACCGCCTACCAGGCGCTCCTCTCGACGCTCCTCTCGCTCGCGCTCGGCCTGCCGATGGCCTACCTCCTCGCACGCTACGGGTTTCGTGGACGGCGGACGCTGCGCTCGCTGACGATTCTTCCCTTCGTCATGCCCTCGATCATGGTCGCCGTCGGCTTCTACGCCACGTTCGGCCGGAGCGGTACGCTCAACGCCGTCCTCGAGCCCCTGGGGCTGGGACCGATCTCGCTCGTGGGCAGCCTCGAGGCCATCCTGATCGCCCACGCCTTCTACAACGCACCGCTGGTCGCGCGGGTGACGACGGCAGCCTGGGAGTCCGTCGACGCGAGTGCATTCGAGACCGCCCGTAGCCTCGGGGCCGGGCCGTTCCGAGCCTTCCGAGACGTGGTCGCTCCGCAACTGTACCCCGCAGCGCTGATGGGCGCGGCCCTGACGTTCGTCTTCACGTTCGGCACCTTTCCCATCGTCCTCGCACTCGGCGGGATCCGGCTGTCGACCGTCGAGGTGTTCGTCTACCAGCTCGTCCAGGACCTCGACTACGCCGAAGCCGCCGCGTTGGCGATCGTAGAACTGGTAATCTCGCTCGGCGTACTCTACGGCTACCTCCGCTACGAGGCGAAACACACGGTTCGCTCGAGTGCGATCCGACCGCTCCCCCGAAAGTCGCTCGCGCCGCCAGCGTTCTCCGCGCGCGAACTCATCCCGCGGGTCGGCCTGGCCGTCTACGGCGTGATTGCCCTGTTCGTCTTCGTCGCCCCCATCGCGAGCCTGCTCGTCCGGAGCGTCACCACCCCCGGCGGCGAGTTCACCCTGGCCCACTACGGCTTCCTCCTCGAGCGCCAGGCGTCCGCGGCGGCGTTCCAGGTACGACCCTGGCCCGCCATCCGTAATTCCCTGCTGTTCGCCGCCGCGGCACTCGCCGTCTCCCTCCCAATGGGGGTCGTCGTCTCGGTACTGACGACGCGGCGCTACCGCGGGCGAAAACTCGTCGACGTGGTCGCCATGGCCCCGCTCGCCGTCTCCGGCATCATCGTCGGCATCGGCCTGCTCCGCGGTCCCGTTTTCGGGTTCGAAATCTGGCACTACCGGATCACCGTCACGGGTGCGGTGGCCATCGTCGCCGCCCACGCCGTCGCCTGTTACCCGTTCGTCGTCCGAACCGTCGCGCCGGGACTCGAGTCGATCGATCCCAGTCTCCTCGAGTCCGCTCGCGCACTCGGGGCCTCTCGAACCAGGGCACTGCTCGACGTCGAGTTGCCCCTGGTCTGGCCCGGCGTGGTCGCGGGCGCGGCGTTCGCGGTGGCCATCTCGATGGGGGAGTTCTCCGCGACGGTGATCCTCGCGACCGGCACCGACCAGTACACGATGCCGATCGCGATCGAACGATTCATCGGACGTCGCCTCGGACCGGCGACCGCCATGGGCGTCGTCTTGCTCGTCGTCACCGCGTTCAGTTTCGTCGTCATCGACCGCCTCGGAGGTGATCGCGTTGGCCTCTGAGCGCAACGGACTCGAGCGAGCGCAGGTGGCCGACTACCAGGCCGACGCGGTCGACGCGGACACTCCCGTCGCGCTCGAGCTCGACGACGTCTCGAAGACGTACGGCGAGACGACGGCCGTCGACGACGTCTCGATCCGCGTTCGCGAGGGCGAGTTCTTCACCCTCGTCGGCCCCTCGGGCTGTGGGAAGACCACCACGCTCCGACTCGTCGCCGGGTTCGAGGCGCCGAGTGCGGGGACCGTCCGATTCCGCGGCGAGGACGTGACCGACGTTCCGCCCGAGGATCGCGACGTCGGCGTCGTCTTCCAGAACTACGCGCTGTTCCCGCACATGACCGTCGGCGAGAACGTCGCCTACGGGCTCAACTTCACCGACCCGCCAGGAAACGTCTCGCACGACGAACGGGTTCGGGAGTTGCTCGAGCTGGTCGACCTCGAGGGGATGGCCGACCGCGACCCGGACGAACTCTCCGGCGGCCAGCAACAGCGCGTGTCCATCGCCCGCGCGCTGGCACCCGGCCCGGACGTGCTCTTGCTCGACGAGCCGATGAGCGCTCTCGACGCGCAACTCCGAGAGCGCCTTCGCGTCCAAGTGAAGGCGATCCAGCGGGAGATGGAGATTACGACGGTGTACGTGACCCACGACCAGGAGGAGGCCCTCGCCATCTCCGACCGCGTGGCCGTCATGCGCGCGGGGGCGCCCGAGCAGGTCGCCCCGCCGCGAACGATCTACCACCGCCCCCAGACGCGCTTCGTCGCCGAGTTCGTCGGGGACAACAACGTCTTCGACGGCGAGGTCGTCGGCGTCGACGCCGACGGCTATGGCGGCGAGACGCGGGCTCGAGTCGATGTCGCCGGAACCGAGTTCGACGTCGTGACTGACCGGACCGACGAGCCGAATCGAGGCGAATCGCTGACCTTCTGCGTTCGACCCGAACACCTCTCGCTCGAGGCCCCGGCCAACGCGTTCGCGGGAACCGTCGAGAGCGCGGAGTTCCTCGGGGAGACCACGCGCGTCCGCCTCGCCTGGCAGGGCCGGGACGTCGTGTTGCGAACGCGCGAACCGCTCTCGGGCGAGGTTCGAGTCGGATTCGATCCGGGGGACGCGCACGTCGTCGGTCAGTGAGCGGTGAGCGGCAAACTCGCGTGAGCAGAGACAGACGGCGTCGAACGCAGCCGTACCCGATCACCCGGATAGATTCATCACCCTCGAGTCGAAGGGACACGTATGCCAGTCGAGCGACTCTACCGGCTGAACACGGCGACGTGGACCTTCGACAACAGCGCCGCGACCCAGCTACAGAACCCAGGCGAGCCCTACGTGGGCTGGTGTCCGTGCTACCTGCTCGAGCACCCAGAGGGACTCGTCTTGTTCGACACGGGCGTGAGCCACGAGATGGCGACGGCGCCGCTCGAGTACGGTCCGGAGGGAGCGCCCCACATGGCCGAGTTCGCCGAGACAATCGATCTCTCGGCGGGGAAGCCCCCGGTCGAGCACCTCGCGGACCTGGGTTACGAGCCAGGGGACGTAGACACGGTCGTTCTCTCACACCTCCACACCGACCACGCCGGCAACCTCGATTCGTTCCCCGAGGCGACCGTCGTCGTCCGGAAGGAGGAACTGCGCTACGCGTTCTGGCCCGACGGCCCCCAGCGACTGTTCTACCTCGAGGGCGACTTCCGCCACCTCCGGGAACTCGACGCGGACGTCATCGCGATCACGGACGAGTACGACGTCTTCGGCGACAGATCGGCCGTCGCCTTCCCGACGCCCGGACACACGCCGGGTCACCAGTCGCTCGAGGTGGACCTCGCGTCGGGGACCACGATCCTCGCGGCCGACGCGGCGAACAGTCGCGCGGGCTACGAGCAGGAACTCGCCGCCTCGTTCGCGTGGTCGCTCGAGGCGTCGGTCGACTCGATCGCCGCGATCAAGGATCGTGCCCGCGTCGCCGACGCGGACGTTATCGTCCACCACGATCCAGACGAACAGCGACGCCTTCCGGACCCGCCGAACGCGCTCGAGTGAGTCGTGTCACCTGGGAATACAAAATAACACATGGTTATATTTATGAGGTTGTCACACGCTACTATGGCCCATAGCGCACCCGCCGCTCTGTAGACGACACCAACGAGTCGCACCCTCGGTGACGCCTCGGGCCGAAAAACGTCCTTCGTCGTACCGACTCCCTATATAATGACCACACGGAACACAAATCTCACCGGCACGACCCACCTCGAGCGGATCGAGCGAACGGCCCTTCCCGCGTCCGTTTCGGCCCTCCTCGAGACCTACGAGGAAACCGTCGACGAACGGGATCGCTTCCTCTGGAAGTGGCTCTACTACCTCTTTCCGGAGATTACCCTCTCGTGTGTCCGCCCCGACGACAGCCAGCAGGTCCGAGAGAGCAAGCTGCTGGTGTCGCTGTACGTCACCATCCTCGACGACCTCGCGGAACGCGACGAGGACGTACACACGTTTCGGGAAGCCACGAAAGCGCCGTTCGACCACCGGGTGGCCGACGAGACGCGTCCGGAAATCGACGCGGCGGCCGTCTCACTCGCCCACGAGGTCTGGGAGCACGTGGACGACAGGCTCGAGTCGGCACCCAGGTACCCGGAATTTCGCGACCTCCTCCGGTTCGATCTCGACCGGACCACCACCGCCATCGAGTACACCTACCTGCTGAACCACCACCTCGAGCTGGCGTCCCTCGAGGAAACTGCCATTTACGACAGTCACAACATGATGCTGTTCACCTACGCCGCCATCGACCTGCTGTACTCGCCGGCGTTCGACCGTTCCGAACTCGGACGGCTGCGGGAGGTACTCAGACGCGCCCAGCAGATGACCCGCATCGGCAACTGGGTCACCACGTGGGAGCGCGAACTCGAGGAGGGAGACTGTAGTTCCGGCGTCGTCGTCTCCGCCGTGGAACGGGGCGTCGTTTCACGCGAGCAACTCGAGCGACTGCGGGCCGATCCCGCGACCGCCGATCGGGACAAGATCGTCGCGCGGATCCAGGAGGCGAATATCGAAGACCGATTACTCGAACGGTGGTCGGAGCACTACGAACACGTCGAGGGGTACGCCACCGACGTCGAGAGCGTCGACGTCGGGGCGCTTCTCGAGGGACTCGAGACGGTGCTCGCGTGCCATCTGGAAAGCCGGGGGCGAAAATGACGGGACGTGTGAAAACGGAAGCGAACGCAAATGCGAAGGCGAGAACGACCGCCCGGAGAGCGACGTCGTCACCGCACCGTCGGACGGACGCCGACTCGCCACGACCGGGATGCAACTGCTCCCACGAACGTTCCACTCTGATGGTGATCGGACGTGACTGACCGAGAGCGAACCGATCGGGAACCCCCCTCGAATGGAGACTTCGTCCAGGAGGTGATGACCCGGTCCGAGCTACTGGAACTGCTGGCCGACCGACCGCGGACGGCCCGCGAACTGGCCGACCAGCTCGAGATGGCCCGGTCGACCGTCCACCGGGCGGCCGATGCGCTCGAGGCGCACGGACTGGTCAAGAAACCGGCCGACCGCTTCGAGAGCACTGGCCTCGGCGACGTCGTCGCCGACGAACTCCGCACGTTTCGAACGAACCTCGAGGCCGCACGACGGATCGAGCCGTTCTTGAACACGATCGACGACTCGGCGCCGGAACTCCCGATCGAGCACTTCACCGACGCGACCGTGACCTGTTCGGGCCACCGGCAGGCACACGTCGGCATCAAGCGCATCACCGAGCTCATCGAAGCGACGGACTCCCTCCGGATGTTCTCGAGCATCATCTCGCCACTGTACGTCGACGTGGCGCGACGGGAAATTCTCGACGGCACGGAAATCGAGGTGATCTTCGACCAGCAGGTCATCGAGATCATCCTCGAACAACACGTCGAAGAGGCGATGGAGGCGTTCGAAACCGGCCGGTTCGAGGTCTACGTCGCCGAAAACGTCCCGTTCGAGCTCTTTCTCTTCGACGAGCGGGTGGGCCTTGCGGCCCACGACGAGTCGGGCATCGCCCGCGCGTTCGTCGAGACAACCGATGCCGAGGCGCGGTCGTGGGCCGAATCGCTCTACGCGGAGTACGCGGCGGACACGGACGCGTTTCGGATGGAGTGACGGGGAAACCCCGATTCTGCCACGCGAGACGCTGGAATCGGTGACTGCTGCCGTCTCGAGACGGCCGTCCTCGGCGGTTCGACATCGTTTCAAAGTCGCTCGAGTTCGTCGCTCGAGATTACCGAACCAGTGTGTGCTGTTCGATCGATGCAATTCATTCGACTGGTACAAAACCGTCGAGCGTTCGAACGCCTCCCGTTCGTGCTATTCAGCCGATTCGTCGCCGAATTATTCCATCGAGTATATACAACTCGCTGGTGTCCCTCTCGAACGATGGGACGTCGGTCCCTTCGAACGGACTACTCACAGGAATCCACCAATGACCAGTATGGACCCTAATCTCGATATCGTGGCACGGGACCCCTCCACGGACACGTATGAATTTCGACTCGACGACAATCGCGAAACGACGGTGTCGATCGCCGAGGCCATGGCGACGATTCGAGGCTGTCCGTCGATCGATCTGCGACCACTTTACCACGACGTCGATCCAGCATTGCTCGAACGCGTCGGCTCCCGGTCGAGTCGACAGTCGTTTCACTTCGTCAGCAACGGCTTCGACGTCACCGTCAGTGGCACCGGGACGGTTCGAATCGAACGCCTGGACTGATCGTTCGAGCGGTCGGGCGGTCGAGAGGTAGAGCACTCGCGCGTCCGAACGCACAACGGGAAGCAAACAGATTCCCTCCGAGCTGCAACTGGCGTGCATAGCGCGACTCGTCGTTCACGAATAGCCCCCGGTTTCTGGCCGACGGGTCCGGGAGTCGTCGATCATCGGGTCCTCGAAGAACGTTCACGTGGTTCGAACAGTACGGAAAATCCGATCAAAACACGTAGGAACCGAGATTATTCCCGTCACCACCCAACCCCAGCGTACGATCAGCACATGACGACGAACATCCCATCACCAGCGCTATTCGAGCAGGCCGGCGAAGTTACCTCGGCGTTCGACCTTCTGGCCGACCAGCGGCGCCGCGTGGTGGTACGATACCTCGAGGAAACGACCGGCCCGGCGACCCTCGAGGAACTGGCCGAGGAAATTTCGGCTCGCGAATCGAGTGGTCGGTTGCACTCGATCTCCGACCACGCGGACGCCCAGCACGACCACCTCCGGTCGATCACGATCTCGCTCCACCACGTACACATTCCCAAACTCGCCGACGCGGACGCGATCGACTACGACCCGGAGACGAAGACGGCCCTCCTCACCGAAACCGGGGAACGCATCGCCGCCCGGATGGACGCAATCTGTGGCGAGCCACGGGATACCTACGACCGCTCGTCGTAGCCTCCACGACCCCAACGACCGCTCGTCGTAGCCTCTACGACCGAACTCGACAACCGGTACCGTTTTGCACGGCCGCGTGACACAGTGAGGTATGAACCACGCCAGAGGACCGCTGCTCACGATCGACCTCGAGGACCGTTCGTGGGAGACCGAATCGATCGACGACGTACTCGAGCGCTACGTTGGCGGTCGCGCAGTCGGAACGAAACTCGCTCACGATCGGATTCCCTTCGACGCGGACCCGTTCGGGCCCGAGAACCGCCTCTTCTTCGCGACGGGACCGCTCCAGCACTCGACGATGAGTTTCACCGGGCGGATGTCGGCGACCGGGCTCTCGCCGCTAACCGACGGCCTGCTCTCCTCGAACGCCGGGGGCTTCCTCTCGCGGAACTTCACGGCGACGGGCTACGGCGCCGTCGAGGTCGCAGGCGAGAGCGACGACCTCGTGATCGTACACGTCACGGACGATGGCGTCGAATTCGAGGACGTGTCGGCGCTCGAGGGGGCCGAGACGAGCGAGCTCTGTGAGTACATCGAGGCCGAACACGGCCTCGAGGCCGAACACACCGTCACCATCGGCCCAGCGGGCGAGAACCGGGTTCGCTTCGCCTCGATCATGACCTCCCGCGAGCGCGCGTTCGGCCGCGGCGGCCTCGGAGCTGTGCTCGGCGCGAAGAACGTCAAGGCGATCACCTTCGACGGGGATTCGGCGCACGACGTCGAGATTCCGTCTCTTCAGATGGACGTCCACCGGGAGGCCGCCCAGTCCGACCACATCATGAAACGACAGGGCACCTCCTCGATGACCGAGTTCGCGAGCACGGTCGAGGCCCTCCCGACGCGGTACTTCTCGGGACTGAGCTTCGAGGGCGCCGAGGGCATCAGCGGCGACCGCGTCGAAGAGAAGAAGTACAAGAAGGGAACCTGCTCGGCGTGTGCGTTCGCCTGCAAACTCCCGACCAGGGACGAGGAATCCGGCCTCGAGACCGAGGGCCCGGAGTACGAGACGGTGATGGCGTTCGGCTCGAACGCCGGCGTGGACGACATCGTCGACGTGATGCAGTCGAACAAACTGTGTGACGAACTCGGGATGGACACCATCTCCGCGGGCGACGTCGTCTCGGCGTACCTCGCGAGCGAGGACGCATTCGGCGACGCCGAGTTGATCCACGAGACCGTCGAGAAGATCGCCCACCGGGAGGGAATCGGCGACACCCTGGCCGAGGGCGTCGACCGCATCCACGACGAACTGGGCGTCGACAACTGGTCGGTCAAGGGCCTCGAGTTCCCCGCCCACGACGGCCGCACGCTCAACGGCCAGGGACTGTCCTTCGCCACCTCGAACCGCGGCGCCGACCACATGTACGCCGAGTTTTACTCGCTCGAGTACCCGCTGGTCGACCAGGACCAGGCCATCGACAAGGAGGGCCTCGAGGGGAAACCCCCGAAGGTCGTCGAGAAGGAGAACCTCAACGTCATCAAGGACAGCGCGGTCCTGTGTAAGTTCTCCCGGGACTTCGTCGACGCCGACCGCCTCGAGACGCTGCTCGACGCGGACTACGACGACCTGCTCGCCGTCGGCAGCGAGGTCGTCGCGATGGAGCGCCACTTCAACAACCGGCGCGGCATGGACCGGGCTGACGACCGACTGCCCTACGAACTTCCGGGATTCGACGACGCCCTCTCGGCATACTACGCCGAGCGCGGCTGGAACGACGACGGCACCGTCCCGGCGGAAGCCGTCGGCGCAGGCGAGGCAGTCTCGAGCGACGACTGACGGGTTCAGCTGTTTCTGCCGTTTCCGACGTTTCCGCCGTTCTCGCCGTTCTCGTCACTTTCGCCGTTTTCGCCGTTTTCGCCGTTTTCGCCGTTTCAGCTGTCGACACCGGGTTCGAACGCCTCGAGCCGCCGTCTCGCGTATCGATAGCCACCGAGCCCCACGACTCCTCCGAAGACGCCACAGAGGGCTACTGTCGCCGCGACTCCTGCGGGCGAGTCGGCGACCCCCGTCCCGAACCCGACGAAGAGTGGGCTCGCGACGACGACCATCGCAGCGAGGTAGGCGAGCATGGCGTACAGTTCGGGCGGCGACAGGGAGGCGGGCGTCGGCCCCTCGAGGTTCGGAAGGAAGGCGCCGACGGCGAGCGAGAGGCCCGTCCCGCCAATCGTCACCAGCGTCGCGGCGGCCGCGAACCCGACGCTCGTCAGGGGCGGATAGCCGGCGGCGGCACCGACGAGGAGCGCAGCGGTTGTGACGACTGGCACGCCCGGAACGAGCGCGGCGAGGGCGTGCCCGCGGAGGATGGCGTCCGGCCCGCCGGGCGTCGTCCGCACGAGCGCCAGGGCGACCCGTTCGTTCCCGAGGGGGTTGAGCGTCGTCCCGAGGCCGACGGCCGAGGCGGCGTACAGGACGACGAGCGGCGCGAGCAGCGCGGGCGCCGTCGACGACACGTCGGCGGTCACCGGCCCCACGAACGCCAGCGGCAGGACGACGTAGAGCATCGCCCGCGGTGACCGGCGCATTCGACGCCACACCACTGCCGTCGCTCCCGCCGTTGCCCGGCCGAATCGCGCCTCGAGCGCCCGCCCCACGAACCGCGTTCGTCGGCCGGGACGCGAGTCGGAGACGGTGCCGTCGTCGAGGACGGTCTCGGCGAACCACAGCGAGCGGCCGGAAACGAGGGTCGTTCCCAGGGCGAGCGGGATCACGCTGGCAGCGACGAACAGTGCAGCCCCGGCCTGGACGGCCCCCGCCTCGAGGCCGGGCGTGGTCGCCAGCGCGAGGTCGCCGTACCAGCCGAGCGGCGTCGAGCCGAGCAGGCCGGCGGCCCGACGGCTGACAGCGAGCCCGACGAACGTGACGAACAGGAGGAGGACGCTCACGGCGTACCGGGAGCTGTAGAGTCGCGGGGATCGACGGATGGCGGCCCGGATGGTGACGCCAACGGCGGTTCCGACCAGCAGGCCGGTCAGGAGGATGGCGCCGCCGCCGACGATTGCGCCGACGAACGTCGCGGGCGACCCCGTCCCAACCGTGAACGCCAGGACAGCTCCCAGGGTTGCCGGCGCGACGAACCAGCCGTGCTCGAGCAGGGCTGCCCCGAGGACGCCGCCGATGGCCGACGGGAGCGGGACCGCGGTGACGGCCTCTGTCGGCGGGGTCTCCCAGCCGTCGCTCGTCGTCGCCCCCAGCACGCCCAGGCCCGCCGTCAGAACGAGTCCCGTTGCCGCGAGTTCGCGCGTGCGCTCAAGGACGCGGTCGCTCTCGGTGCCGACGAGGGTACCGTAGTGGTAGGCGCCGGGTTCTGGCCAGACGGACTCGTAGACGGGGACCGGAACGGTGCCGACGAGCAACAGCGTCGCGAACGTCGCACCCAGGACGACCGCGGCCGCCAGTTGCGGGTGGCGACGACGGCGCCGGAGTTCGACGCGGTGGCGAACCGCCGCAATCTGCCCCGCGGCGCGAGCGGCGGCGAGGACGCGCTGACTCGAGGAGGTCACTGCTCGAGGTTGCACCGGGGGGTGGTTCACTCTCACGGTTTCGACGCATCAACTATACGAATTGTAGTCGTGGAGAAAAGGCAGTGTCTCCCGAGTTTCAGCGTTCGATAGATGGTTCGTGCTGAAGAGCGGAGCGTTCCTTACGAGAACTCCCCTATTCCGGTCAGCGTTGCTGAACAGCAAAGGAGTACCCCTGTCCACTGGACGACGCTACCGGTGAGGACGTACCGAGAACACTTATTTCTTCGACTCGAACACTAGCTGTCGTGGAGTCCCGTACGCCCGACGGCTCAGCAGAGCGTGAGAGTAGTTCCAAACCGCTTATCAGACCGTTCGGGTACGTCGAGGACGGTCCGGTTATTCGACGGATCGGCGACAGAAACCTCTTCCTCGGCAATAAGTTCGCAGCGATTCCGGAACACCACCAGAGAGAATTCGAGTTCGTGCTGTCGGTTTCGACGGAACGATACCCGCTCACGACGCATCACCACCCGTTAATCGACGGTTCAGGAAACGAGTGGGAAGTATTCGCGGAGGCGGTGGATACTGCCCGCTCAGTCTACCGACGGAGCGGTTCCGTCCTGATTCACTGCAAAGCGGGAATCTCCCGAAGTAGTACGATCATCGCGACGGTACTCGCTGTCGAAGAGAACCGTTCACTCCGGACTGCGCTCTCGATCGTCCAGGACGCTCGCCCGTTCGCGGTTCCGAATCCTGCCCTGCACGAACTTGCCGTCGTATACCTCGCTGCTGAATCATCGGACTGAGCGCCGGTTCGAGGACGCTCTGTAGCTATTCGGGTACCTGTCGAAAGAGACGCCGTGTTGCGCCCCGGCTTCGGCGTACCGTTCCCGGCGAGAAGGCAGCGGCGAAGGTCGAGCAGCGGTCTCGAGTGAAGGTACCGCTGATCGCCACACGTGTTCTCGGTCGCCAACTCGCGGCCACTGGTTTGCGATCACTCGTGGTTCCAGTCGGGGTCACCACTGTCTGCCGACTCGAGGTCTTCGAGCGGGACGGGGTCGTTCCACTCGTCTGCGGTGTCGTCGCCGTCGTCTCCGCCCTCGCCCTCGCCCACGCCCTCGTCGTTTCCCGACCGAACCGTCCAGGGTACTTCGTCGGCCCGCGAGGGATGAACGTTGACGGCGCCGCCCCGGTAGGGATCCGTTTCGGGGTCGTAGTCCAGTTCGCTCCGAGCGAGCAGGTAGACGATCGCGCCGTAGACCGGCACCGCGAACACGATCACGGCCCACTTCCGCGGGTTGGACATTCCCACCTCGCGGGCGTCGCGGTAGACGTACGCGGCGAGGCCGGCGAAAAACGCCAGCGAGGCGAGAACGAGCGCAACGAGCGCCAGCGGATCCATATCGGTCGTTGGCGCTCGAGGCCCCTAAACCGATTGCCTCCCGATACCTAGTTGTACCACTCCCGTCGCGCCCGAAGCACGCGGGCGATCAGCGGCAGGTCCCGAACGCCGAGCAGTTTCGCGAGCGCGAGCCGACTCCCTTTGTTGGCCTGGGCCAGCGTATCGGTGTCGAAGCGGTTCAGGTCCGCCATGAGGTCGTCGTAGCGGTCGTTCGAGGCGAGGTAGAGCAGGTGGGTCATCAGGAGCCGCGTGTCCACGTTCGGGGCGACGTCGCGGTGCCAGAGCGTGTCGTAGACCGCGAGGTTGTCGGCGGTGGGCTCGATCTGGCCGTGTTTGAGACAGCTGTCGGCGGCGACGGCAGCCGCCCGCCCGGACTTCATGCAGGTGTGAATCCCCTCGCCCCAGAGCGGGTCGACCGTCGGGACGGTGTCACCGATGGCCATGAACCGGTCGGTGTGGATCTGGCCGGGGGGCTGGATGTGGGCCGATCCGCGGTGCTGGCGACCCTCGATTCGCTCGGCCTCTGCGAACCGGGGGTCGGTGTCGATCCAGTGCTGGAGGTAGTCATCGATGTTGAAGCTGTTCCGTCCGTGCTGGCGATGGCTCTCGTTCTGGATGTAACAGAGACCCACCTTGGCGGTGTCCTCGCCGGTGTGGAAGATCCACGAGTAGCCCCCCGGCGCGAGGTCGTGGTCGAGGCGCAGCATCATCGCGTCGGTCAGGTCGGCGTAGTCGGGGTGGTCGACCTCGATCCCCTCGAGTTCGAACTCGATCCCGATGGCGTGGTTCTCCCGCTTGAGGTCGCTCACGCCGAGTTTCTTCGCCAGCGGCGCCGCGGGGCCCGTCGCGTCGATCACGATGTCGGCGTAGAGTTTCTCGGACCCGCTGTAGGTGACGCCGACGGGTTCGCCGCCCTCCGTAATCGGTGCTGTCGCTCTCGAGTCGAAGCGGTACTCCGCGCCCTTCTCGCGGCCGTCCTCGACCAGGTACCGCTTGAACTTCCCGAAGTCCAGTACCGCACCCGGCTGGTCCTGTACGTAGTAGTCGTTCGGCGACTCGAGCACCACGGATTCGGTGAATTGCTGGACGACGTCGTCGGGAATCCCGAACGAGGCCATCATCGACGGGAACGTGCCGGCCGTCGACTTGTTGCTCTGTTTCGGGAACTCGTCTTCCGCCTCCGTCTCGAGGACGACGACGTCGTACCCGCGGGCGGCCAGGTCCCGCGCACACTGCGCACCAGCGGGCCCAGCCCCGGCGATCACTACGTCGCAATCTCCGTTCATAACCCACAGAGTGTGCTGGAGCATTATGAGTATACCCAGTTATGTTCGCAAGCAGAACATCACGGTCGCGTGTGAATATGGACTCGCTGGCACCCATCGCTCGAACGAACCGGCCGCCACGCCTGCACTCACCGGTGGCGGTACTACGTATCTCGACACCGTAACACAACGTATGTCACTCGAGACGCTCGCCCGGAGCGACGTCGTCACCGCGTCGCCGGACAGTTCCATTCGAGACGTTGCGGCCATGATGGACGAGGAGATGGTCGGCAGCGTGGTCGTCACCGAGGGGGACGAACCGGTCGGCATCGTGACCGACCGCGACCTCGCGCTCGCGGTCCTGGTCGACGGCGACGACCCCGAATCGGCAACCGTCCAAGACGTCATGTCCGGGACGGTCCACACGATCGGCGTCGACGCGGGGTTCTACGACGCGACCGAACGAATGAACGAACGCAACGTCCGGCGGTTGCCGGTCGTCGACGACGGCGGCTCCCTCGTGGGGATCATCACGCTCGACGACCTGAGCGAACTGCTGGCGGATGAACAGAGCGAACTCGTCGGCGTGATTCGGGAGCAGCGCGCGCCGTATTGATCGCGTTCACATTCACTTTTCGAAGAGGCACTCGGCGACGACCTGCGTCCGCGCCGTGAGCGCCGTCGTCGTCTTCGAACTCGCCTGGAGCGAGTCGTTGATCGCGCCGTAGAGCGCGTCGAACGCGAGATCGCCGTCCCCATCGCGCCAGTCCTCGAGGGCAGGCGATTCGAGGCCGCAGGTCGGACACTGGCGGGACGAATCCGGGTCGAGAACGACCGGGTCGTCCGCGCCCTCGAGCCCCGTGAAACAGCCGTAACAGCACCCGAGTCCGACCGCGATGCCGTCGGAGCATTCGAGTACCTCTCGGAGGTCACGCTGGAGGCTCCGTGCTGCGGTACAGAACGACTCGAGTGCCGTCGAGAGCGTTTCGGCTGGCGGGTCGTCGCTCGCTTCGCTGCCGTCGGTCGTCACTGCGTCATCCGTTCTGTCGGCCGTCTCCGCGTCATTCGTTCCGTCATCCGTTCTGTCGGCCGTCTCCGCGTCATTCGTTCCGTCATCCGTTCTGTCGGCCGTCTCCGCGTCACTCGTTCCGTCACCCGTCCTGTCGGCCGTCCCCGCCGCGAGCGCCTCGAGATTGGACTCGGCCGGCGCCCGCTCGAGCGGGTCAAGGGTCGCGTCGACCATCGCGAGTGCGAGGCAGGCGTCCTGGCGAGCGGTGACGTAGGTCGCGCGGTCGTTCTCGCCGTCCTCGATGGCCGCCGGCAACTGCGTCGCGAGGGAGGCGAACGAGGCGACGGTCGAGATGGCGTCGCTCTGTCGTCTCGTCACGTCTCGAATCGTCTCGAAGAGGCGCGCTCGATCGTCGAAGACGGCGTCCTGGGAGCGGTTCAGCGTCTGAAAGCAGTCGTTACAGACGGTGACGAGCGCGCTCTCGTGAACCGTGCCCTCGAGGGCGACGTCGCCGACCGCCGCGACGCGGCAGGACGACGAGTCGGTACGGGAGCCGGAGTCGCTGTCGCAGTATCGACACGCGTGATCGTCGCGTTCGAAGATCGCCTCGCGATCCGCCTGCCAGGGTCGAGCGTCGGGTTCCACGACTGGTGGTCACGCCGGCGGCGCAAAAACGCTCCGGCTGTCGGTGCACGAGACCGGGCGCTTCGTCGTCACGTCAGACTGTCGCCGTCGTGGTCGTCGACACTTCCGCGAGGAACGACTCGAGCACATCGTTCACCCGGTCGGCCTGCTCGAGGAAGCAGGCGTGGGAGCCGCCCTCGAGCTCGAGGAACTGGACGTTCGGGAGTTTCGCCTCGAACAGACGACCGTTCTCGACCGGGACGATCCGATCCTCACTCCCGTGGATCACGAGCGTCGGCAGGCGAATGCCCTCGAGGCGGTCGCCCACGTCGAACCCGGTCAGTGCTCCCAGCTGGGACTCGAGCGCCGGGTTCGACGGCGCCTGTGCGAGTTGCCACTCGACCAGTCGATCCAGCAGGTGGGGGTTGCGGTTGGTGAATCGCTCGCTGAATAGTGTCCGGAGGCGCTCGCGAGCGGTCTCGCGCGGCGAATCGGCGCTCGCGAGGAGTTCCGACAGGACGTCCTCGTCCATTGCCATCGCGTCGACCCCGCCGTGGCTCGTCCCGATCAGGGTGAGCGAGGCCGCGCGCGAGTACTCGAGCGCGTAGCGCTGGGCGACCATCCCGCCCAGATCGAGGCCGACGAGGTGGGCGTCTCGAACTCCCGCGTCCTCGAGCACGGCCTCGAGGTCGGCGGCGAGTCCGCCCACGGAGTAGCTCAGGCGAGATCGCAGGAGCGGCGACCGGAGGCGCCGCGGGAGTCGACCGACGAGCGGGAGGAGTCCGGCGTCGGAGCCATCCGTACCCCGTGTGTCGGGGGCGATCAGGTCGTACTCGCCGGCATCGGCGAGCGCCTCGCGCTGCCAGCGCCACTGCCAGCGCCCGAGGCCCAGTCCCTGCAGGAAGACGACGGGCACGCCCTCACCTCGTCCGTCCCCTCGCTCGCGCTCGTAGTGAATCGACACGCCGTCTCGCGTGACCCGTGGCATGCCTCGGGGTACGACGTCGGGCCTCTTGAACGGACACCACTGCCGACTGCCGACCCGGGCCCAGGTCGAGCGCGTTCTGGCATCGGCCTGGCAAAATAAATGGCCGAACTGGTAAACCGTGTGTTTAACCACCCCCGGCGGAATGTATGGATTGATGAAACGGCTCCACGCTCGCTACCCCTTCCTCGAGGCCGCCCGCGAGGCCGTCGCCACCGAGGCGGTCGACCTGGCGACGGTCGTCGAGCAGGATCAGGCGGTCGTCGAGCGCGCCCGCGAGCGCGTCGTCGCCGCCCTCGAGGACGGCGGAACGGGCGAGCCGAGTCGCGACGCCCGCGTCGAACTGCTCTCCTATCCAGTGGCGCGCGTCCTCGTATCGCTGGTCGCCGAGAACGTCCTGATTCGAAAGTACGCCCGCGCGGAAGCCGAGACGGCGTTCGATCGGTTCACGGCCGACTTCACGGACACGACCGAACTCAAGAGCGTCGAGTCGACCGGGGTCGACCTCGAGACGCTGCTCGCGGAGTTCGACCTCGGGCCGTCGGTGCGGTCGGTCGCCGACGACCCCCCAACGTATCGGATCGACGTCGGCGCCTACCTCCCGCTCGCGGACGACCTCTGGGCGGACGAGTGGCGCCTGGTCAACCGAGCGCTCGCCGACGGCGAGGTGCCGATCACCGAGGCCGAACTCCTGACGCTCGTCCGCGAGGCCGTCCGGACCCGCGTCGAGGACGGCCTCCCCTTCGACGTGCCCGAACCGATCGCGGCCGCGCTCGAGGACGAGGCCGCCGAAATCCGCGAGGTGCTGGCCGAGATGGACCTCACCCGGGAGATCGACACCGTCGTCCCGGACCTGTTCCCACCGTGTATGAAGGCGCTGCTCGACGACGTCCAGAAAGGCGAGCACCTGCCTCACCACTCGCGGTTCGCGATCACCGCCTTCCTGACGAGTATCGGGATGACCACCGATCAGATCGTCGACCTCTACCGGGTCAACTCGAGTTTCGGCGAGGAGATGACGCGCTACCAGACCGACCACATCCGGGGCGATAGCTCCCCGACGGAGTACTCGCCGCCGTCGTGTGCCACTATGCAATCGTACGGCGACTGCGTGAACAAGGACGACCTCTGCGAGCGGATTCCCCACCCAATGGCCTACTACGAGCACCGACTCGACGACGCCGACGAGGACGACCTCGAGGACTGGCGCGCCGAGAGCGGGCAGTCGGCCGAAGGCGACTGACGACTGACTTTTGGCGTCGCGGGTTCTCGGAGATCGTGCCTCGACGGAACGAGCGCGAAAAGACGAACGCGAAGAAGCGAGCGCGAAGCGTGGCGGTTCGAACGGGGACGAACCGACTCGAGTTACAGGCTGACGTGTCAGTTGCTCAGGCCGACGCGTCGGTAGAATCGTTCGTCACGTACGCGAGCGCGATGCCGACTGCCAGCATGAGCACGACGAAACCGATGATCGTCCCCACGAGCAGCTGTCCGCCCTCGGGCGTGAGCGTCCCGTTCGTCTTGTAGTTCTCGCCGACGACCATCATCGCGCCGATCATGATGGCCACCATCGGGATCGCGATGCCAATTTCGATGAGTCGCTCGCGCTCGAGCATGATAGCGTGGATTTCGTCGCTGCGATCAAAAGTGCTTCGAAGGGTCGGTCGGGGTCGAAAGACTTAGTGTGGGGCTGACGTAAGGTCAGGTATGGATAAAGGACAGAACACCGGCGGGCTGATGTCCAGCGCCGGACTCGTTCGCTACTTCGACTCCGAGGACGACCGCGGGATCCGCATCGATCCGAAGACGGTCATCGCCTTCGGCGTCCTGCTCGGCGTGCTCGTACAGCTGTTGACGTTCGTCGCGTAAGTGCTGCGTTGACGAGCAACGTTACGCCAGTTCACGTCGCCATCGCCTTGCAGCGTGTGCGGGTCGTAAGCAACGAAAGTTAGAGACTGGTTTGACATAGGCGTTTTTTCTTCAAATATGTATCGTCGAAGACTATTGATGTATAGCGGGTCTGTGCTCTCGATGGTGAGTTCCGGTTGTACGTTTAGCGATGACGGAAGGAGCGACCTTGGGGAAGGCTCGACAGACGACACCGGAAACGGAAACGATGGAGACGGAATCGGCGAAGACAACGAGAGCCCTGAAGATGATGGATCTGACAGTAGTTCGGACGACGACCTCGTCGAAATTCTCGAGCACGAGTGGTACAACGCTGACGCGGAAGATGCAGGCGTCTCCGGTCGTCTCGAGAACGTTTCGGGTGAGGAAATCCACCTTGTGACTGTCGAGGTGCATTTCGTCGGCGACGAGGGCACGCAAATCACGGAAGGGCAAGATACGACGAACAATCTGGAATCCAACCGCGAGTGGGAGTTCGATGTGCCGTATCCTGCGGAAGACCCCGAACGCGTCGATACCTACGATATCGAGTCCGACGTCTCGAGCTACTGAGCACTGTTTCCGTGTTTGTAGCACGTTCGTGTGTTCTCTGGTGCTTTCGATTTTTCGAGCGCCACGGTGAGGAATCCGTACGCAATGGTCGTTCCCTCGAATCTCGTCCGCCGTCTCGCATTCGTGACGCGTCCTTTTTCTCCCCACCCCCACTACCGCGACTATGACACTGGTTGCGGGCGTTATCGGGGTGCAGGGGAACGTCAGCGAACACGCGACGGCCATCGAACGC
The DNA here is from genome assembly GCF_042663665.1 of Saliphagus sp. GCM10025317. Classification (NCBI taxonomy): domain Archaea; kingdom Methanobacteriati; phylum Methanobacteriota; class Halobacteria; order Halobacteriales; family Natrialbaceae; genus Saliphagus; species Saliphagus sp. GCM10025317. Next base: position 486,884 of record NZ_JBHTAQ010000007.1, on the reverse strand, counting down.
GCCTGCAAGGCTCGAGGCGAGGACGTCGTCGTCCACGAGATCCGAACCGCCGGCGTGGTGCCCGAGTGCGACCTGCTCGCGATGCCCGGCGGCGAGTCGACGACCATCTCGCGGCTGGTCCACCGCGAGGGAATCGCCGAGGAAATCGTCGACCACGTCGATGCCGGGAAGCCGTTGCTCGCCACCTGCGCGGGCCTGATCGTCGCCGCGGCCGACGCCCAGGACGACCGCGTCGAGACGCTGAACCTCCTCGATGTCCACGTCGAGCGCAACGCCTTTGGCCGGCAGAAAGACAGCTTCGAGGCTCCGCTCGAGGTCACAGGGCTCGAGGAACCGTTCCCCGGCGTCTTCATCCGCGCGCCGGTGATCGACCGAGTCGGCGACGCGACGGTGCTCGCCGAGTGGGAGGGGCGCCCGGTTGCAGTTCAGCAGGGGTCGGTCGTCGCCACGTCGTTTCACCCCGAGTTGACGCAGGACGACCGAATCCACGAACTGGCGTTTTTCGAATGAGCGGAGACAACGTGGGTCAGCAGCTACGGTAGTCGGCCAGCGCCGTCTCCCGCCGCAGGAAGACGGTTCGCTCGAGAGGAGCCGTCTCCACGAGGGAGAGTCGACAAATCCACTATATTTAGGTCTGCCTAAAGATCGGGGGAGTTATATTGGTTTAGGCGAGCCTAACTCGTATGTCGAGAGAAGCAGCGACTCGCCGAGGGCTGACCCGGCGAGAGGCGATCGCGTACAGTGGAACCGTCCTCGGCGGTAGCGTACTCTCCGGCTGTCTAGCCGAAGAGGGGAACGGAGACGGGGGTTCGTCCACGTCGACCGGATCGGGTACCGAAGGCGATCCAGACGGCGAAGCCACTCGGTCCGAAGGCGAATCCTACACCGCCACGCTGGCGCCCGTGGGCGAAGTGACGTTCGACGCGGTTCCGGAGTCCGTTTTCACCGTCTTCCCCTGGTACGCCGACATGGCGGTCGCGCTCGGACACGGCGACAGCATCAACTCGCTGTGGTGGGCCGAGGAGTTCGACTCGATCATGCAGTACTTCACCGCGGACCTCGAGGGCGTGTCGGTCTCGTGGGCGGACCTCGAGGGCCAGTACGGGGCGAACGAGGAGCGACTGTACGAACTGGACAGCGACCTCCACCTCGTCGACCCCGCCTGGCTGTCGACCCAAGACGGCTGGGACCGCGACGCCGTCGATCGAATCGCCGACACCGTCGCGCCGTGGTTCGGCAACCAGTACAGTAACCTCCACCAGACGCCGCCCGAAGCGTGGGCTGCCGACTACGAGTACTACACGCTCTGGGAACTGTTCGAACAGGTCGCAGCCGTCTACCGGGAACGAGCCCGATACGAGGCGCTGGCGTCGGTCCACGCTGACCTCCTCGCCAGGATCGAGCGCGACCGGCCGACAAAAGCGGATCGTCCGACCGTCGGCTACCTCCAGCTCCCGACCGACCTCAGCGCCGTCTCCGTCCTCCGGTTGAACGCCGCTGGTTACTACAACGCCCACACGCGACCGCTCGGTGCGACCGACGCGTTCGCGGACCTCGAGATTACCGGCGAGTTCGCCGCGGTGGACTTCGAGACGCTGCTCGAGGCCGACCCCGACGTCCTCCTCGTGCTCTGGGGGATGACGTCCTCGGTGGATCTCGAGGCGTTGCGCGCCAATCTCGAGGATCACTCCATTGGTGGCCACCTCTCCGCGGTCCAGGAGGGGCGAGTGTACACGCAGGGAACGCGGTTCCAGGGACCGCTCATGAACCTGTTCCAGCTCGAGATGACGGCCAAACAGCTCTATCCGGAGCAGTTCGGCGAGTGGCCGGGGTACGAAGACGGCGACAGCTATCCCGACTTCGACGCGGACGAGCAGTTGTTCGATCGCCAGCGGGTGAGCACTATCGTTACGGAGGGGAGCGACGCGTGAGCAGCGACGACTCACGTCCCCGGAAACGACAGCGCCGATCGGACCGGGCACGAGCGGAAACGAGATCCGGCCCGTCGACCGACGACTGCCCCCGCATGCTGGCCCGGACGTGGGTCCTAGCGGCCCGATTCGGCGACCCGGTCGACTACGACGTCCCGACGGTACCGGCGTGGACCGTCCTCGAGCCGGAGTCAGGTGGCATCGCGTTCGCCGCGGACGGCGCCGAGCCGTTCATCCGCGCCGAACGGCCAGCGATCGTGCGGCGGTAACGAGAGCGATGGTCGGCACGACGCTCCAGGCCATCCGAACCCACCTCGAGGGGCTCGCCAGCGAGGGCGGCGAGTATTCGCTCGTCTGCGCCCGGTACGGCGACCGTCCGGTACCGGCCGCGGACCTCCGGTTCGAGAGTCGAGCGACCGCCCGACTGGCTGCCAGGGCCACCGAACAGTATCGGGAAACGCTCCGCCGGTACGACCCGCAATTGCCGTACTACGACGTGATCGTTCGTCAGGAACACCCGCCAGGCAACTGGGACGTGGTCGGGAAACGGGACTCGAGCACCCGTGCAACTGATGGCTTCGCTGCGAACGCTCGTTCGAAATCGGATGCCGAACGACGAATCGACGAGAGACGCGATCTCGTCGGGTTCTGCCATCGCGTCGTCGGTGCCGCGTTCGAAACGATGTCGACTCACGGCTACGACGCCCTCGAATCCGCGGTCATGGACGCCTACCTCGCGCTCGCCAAACGCCTTTCGAGTCCCGACGGGCTCTGTCTGTGCTTGCTCGAGAGTACAGCGATCGAACTCGCTACTAAGCTGTCGCCGGCCGAGCAGGTGACGTTCCTCTCAGCGACGGCGGCTCGACTGAACGCGAGCGACGATCCGAGCCCCGTTCGAGTGGAACGGTCCATCGACGAATCGCTCTCGCGACTGCGGGCCGTCGGCATCCTCGAGACGGTCGAGTGTGTGCGAACGGGAACCGCCGAGACGGCGACCCGTACCTCGAGACGGGCCGTGATCAGCCTCGGCGAGTACGCGTTGTCGCCCAACGGCGGTCGGCTTCCGCTCTTGCCCGTCGTCGTCGAGTGGTTCCGCTGTCAGCAGGCGTGGCTCCCCGTGTCCGCGACCGCGAGCGATTCGACGAACGGGTGGCGGATCGAGGTCGTCGATAGACTCGAGCGTCTCGAGGTCGCGGGTGTGGATGGGTCGAAGAGCCCGCTCGCGCCGCTCATCTCCTGATCTCCCTCACAGTCAGGAACCGCAAACGCGAACCGCGTTCGAACGCGGTCGCCGGACGCTGTATCGCTTCGTCGGCCATCCGAAATCGGCGAAGCCAGCGCGTACCTACTCTTTTTCTCACCCGCCGTCGTGAGAGACCGTATGAAGGCATCGATCGACGCGGTTCGCGTCGCGGGAACCCCGCAGGGACCGGTCCCGGTCGTCGTCCTGGGGGTCGAGGGGGAGACCGACGTGGTCCCGATATTCATCGGCTTCGAGGAGGCGACCAGCATCGTCCGCGGCCTCGAGGCCGAGGACATCGGCCGGCCCCTGACCCACGACCTGTTGCTCGACGTGATGGAAGAGCTGGGCGGCCGGGTCGACCGGATCGTCGTGAGCGAACTCTCCGAGCGCGACGACGGGCAGGGCGGCACCTACATCGCAGACCTGCACGTCCAGACACCCCGGGAGACGGTCGTCGTCGACGCCAGGCCGAGCGACTCGCTGGCGCTGGCCGCCCGGACGAACGTCCCGATCGAGGTCACCGAAGGCGTCTTCGAGGCCGGGCGAGACGACAGCGAGAAGTTCGAACAGTTACAATCCCTCGACGAGACCGGTGACCTGTAGATGGACGACACGCTCGAGGCCCTGTTCGCGGTGATCGAGGATCGCAAAGAAACGCTCCCGGAAGATTCGTACACGGCGTCGCTCTTTACCCACGAGAAGGGGGAAAACGCCGTCCTCGAGAAACTCGGCGAGGAGTCGACGGAACTCGTACTGGCGGCCAAAGACGACGACCGCGAGGAGATTGCCCACGAGGCCGCCGACATCGTCTACCACCTGCTCGTCCTGCTCTCGATGAAGGACGTGGAACTTTCGGAACTCGAGGCTGAACTCGAGGCACGCCGCTGACGCCCGTTTCTCGTGACTGTTTCTCCGACGACCGAACCGACGACGCTCACCTTCGTCCGCCACGCCCACTCCCCCTACGTGCCGAACCGGGAGGCCGAACGAGGACTCTCCGGGCGCGGGCGACGGGACGCCGCTCGGGTCGCCAACGTGCTCGCTCGTGACGACCGCACCGTCGACGCCGTCGTCTCGAGCCCCTACGCACGGGCAGTCGAGACCGTCCAGCCGATTGCCGACGCCGCCGGAACGAGCGTCGTCACGGATGACGGGTTTCGGGAGCGGGCGCTGGCGGGGGACCACGTCGAGGACTTCGAGGCGGCGATCGAGCGAGTCTGGACGGAGCCCACGTTCGCCTGGCCGGGTGGCGAATCCAACGACGAGGCGCAGGCGCGCGGCCTCGAGGCCGTCGAGCGAACGCTCGAGCGGTGGCCCGGCGACCACGTGATCGTCGGCACCCACGGAAATCTCCTGGCGCTGATCTTGCGTGCCTACGACGACCGATACGATTTCGACTTCTGGCGCGAAATGGCGATGCCGGACGTGTACCGGGTGACCTACCGGCGCGGAACCCCGGAGCAGATTACGAGGATCGACCCCGGCGCTCGAGGCGCTGGCGATTGATGGGGCGGACGCGCCCATCTCGCGAGGATCGCCGATAGAACCAAACAGCTGAGGGCGACGAGCGCCCTCCGCAGGGAATCACCAGAAGTCGAGAAATTCGCCGGGCTTCCGGTCCGGAATCACGTCGTCCGGCAGGATGTCCCAGTCGAGGCGCGTCTCGTCCGGATCGGCGTCGGTCTCGAACCCGGGGTCGTTGGCCGGCGGGCCGCCGCGTTCGGCCGGGGGCGGCGCGTCGTGAGCGTGGGTACCGTCGGGGTGTGGAACGGTCCAGACGTGCAGCATGCACGGCGTCCGACACGGGAGCGAGAGGTTCCCCTCTCGGTAGTCGCGTTCGTACACCTGACGGTAGTACTTCCACGCGAAGCGGCCGGGGAGGCCGCGGTGGTGGTGCCAGGGCGAACACCGACGCTCCGCGGCGGGCGAGTCGTCGGTTCCCTCGCTCTCCGCGTCCTCTCGCGCGTAGAGCGCGGGCGGCCGCTCGAGCGGGTCGCCGTCGACGGTGGCGATAAACATGACGCCGATGGGTCGCCAGAACTCGTTGTCGACGAGGACCGCCTCGGGACGGTCGGGATCCAGGACGACGTCGTCGCCGATGTGGCCCGGGTGCAGCCAGTGTGACCACCCGTTCTCGGACTCGAGGCGTGCGGCGTCGAAGTACGGAACGAAACCCCGATCGATCAGGTCGCCGACGGTGGCGTACCGGCGTTCGATCGCTGCCCTCGCTCGCTCCCTGAGTTCGACCGTTTTCGAATGGTCGTCCGCACACCCGTCCGTGCTCGCACCGTCGCACGGGGCCGCGTCTGGTTCGATCGTCGCCTCGGGGCAGCGTCGACTCGAGCGTTCGGACCGCGTCGCCGACGCGGTTCCGATCACGGACGAACCGCCTACCGAACCGGCGGCCGCGAGCAGCGTCCGGCGCCGAATCGTCGAGGCGTCACGTTCGCTGACCATGCTGATTGTTAGCACAGCGGTGCGGATTGTAAATCGTATCGGCGATCGATCGAACTGTCGGTCAGTCCGGACGGTCACCGTCGCTCCACCGAACGCGCCCCGCGTACTGCACCGTCCGACTCGCGTACCGCACTTCCGGCTCGACCAAATTCGGTCGTCGTCGATCTCGACTACTACCGGTTCGGTGACGCCGTTAGAACAGATCCTGCGTAATCTCGAGCGTCTCCTCCCGGTCGTCCCAGTCGACGAAGATGGCCACGCTGGTCGCCGACGTGATAAGGTCGTGGACGTTGATGCGGGCGTCCGCGAGCGGGCCGACGATTCCCTGGATGACCCCTGGCTGGTTCGGGAGTTCGCCGCCGGTGACGCGGACGACGGCGAGCGGGGCGTCGACGGTGACGCTCGAGAGTTCGTTCCGGGCGATGACCTCGCGATGGAGGATGTTCTCGGCGCGCTCGGATGCTTCTTCGTCGACGTAGAAGGTCACCGAGTCGAGGCCGCTGGCGACGGCGTCGATGTTGATGTCGCTCTCCCCGAGGGCGGCCGACAGCGACTGGAAGACGCCCGGTTTGTTCCGAATCGCGCGCCCGGCGACGGTGAGACAGGCCAGGGGTTCCTCGCGCATGTCCACGAGGCTCTGGAACTGGCCCTCGATGTTCGTCCCGCCGGCCAGCAGGTCGCCGTGCTGGTAGTGGACGACGCGAACGCCGAGTTGTCCGTGCTTGTACGAAAGTGCGGAGGGGGCGACGACTTCCGCGCCGCGGAACGAGAGGTTACGAAGTTCGTCGACGGATATTTCGCCGACGTTACGGGCGCCCTCGACGACCCGCGGATCGCCCGTCATGACGCCCTCGACGTCGGTCACGATGACGACCTCGTCGGCGTCCATGTAGTTGCCGAGCATGACCGCGGTCGTGTCCGACCCGCCGCGGCCGAGGGTCGTCACGGAGCCGTCTGGCCCCTCCGCAAGGAAGCCCGTGATGACCGGCACGGTGTCTCCGAGTTCCGCCGAGAGGGCGGCCGCGCGGCGCCTGGTCTCCTCGACGTCGACCTCGCCGAACTCGTCGGTGATGACGGGCCAGCCCTCGCTCCCGGGTTCGTAGAAGGCGGCGTCGACCCCGCGAGCGGAGAGGGCCGCCTTGAGCATCCGGACGGAGGTTCGCTCGCCCATGCTGACGATCTGGGCGCGGTCGGCGTCGTCGGCCTCGAAGGTGATCTCCTCGAGCAGGTCGTCGGTGGTCGAGCCCATGGCGCTGGCGACGACGGCGATCTCGTGGCCGTCGGCGACGGCGGCGGCGATGGAGTCGGCCGCGCGATTGATCCGGTCGCCGCTGCCGAGGCTCGTCCCGCCGAACTTGGCTACGACGCGCATCGACTCACCCGCGCGGTCGACGGCGTCACGGTGGCATCGCTCATATGCCAGACCGTTACCAGAGCGGCCAGATAACTGTGTCCCTCCGTCGCATTTTTACCGTCGTCTGGTTGCCTCGAGCAGCCCCCTCGACCCCCGTCACTGATCGCCTTCGTCCGTCGAATCGGCGCGGGAAATTGACCTCACGACGAAAGCGAACGACCTCAGGCAGACGACGACTCCCGGAAGTACTCGTCGCGCTCGAACGGTTCGTCCTCGCCCTCGACGGCGATCACGTCCAGGGCCGTCACCTCGGCGCCGACCTCGAGCAGGCCCGCCAGGCTCGGCTCCGTCCGGCCGTTGTCGCCGCTGATGAGTTCCTTGATGTAGAGGCCACCCTCCCCGTGGACCGACACCTCCGCGCGGGTCGGCTCAAGCAGGTCGCCCTCGATGGCGTGGACGGTGCGCTCTCGGGTGAGGCTCGCCCGCCGGTGGTCGACCCGCTCGGGCGTGTACTGCTCGAGGGTCGCTCCGTCGAGCGCCTTGAGGGCCGCGTCGAACGTCGCCTGGTCGACGGGTTCCTCGAACGTGACCTGCGCCCGGTAGCGCTTGCTCGCGTCGTGTTCCTTGACGCGCTCGACCATCTCGTAGGTCGCCAGGCGCAGTCCCTCGACCTCGACGGACCCGTCGGCGGACTCGTTGATCGCCGCCTCGAGCGCTTCCGGATCGGGCGATCGTATCCGCGGGTGTTTCACCTCGAGGACGAACGGCCGACCCGTCCCGAGCATCAGGGCGTCGACGTCCTCCCGGCCAGCACCGTGGAAGGTGCCGGACTCGCCGTCCATCGCGTCGACGACGTGGGGACGGACGAACTGCTCGACGCTCTCGTCGTAGAGGTAGCCCGAGCCGCCGCAGTACTCGCAAGGTTCCTCGCCCTCGTCGCCCAGCTGGACGCCGTCGCCGCCGCACTCCCGGCAGGGCCACTCGGTCTGGGGGATGTCGCGCTCGAGTTTGCGGTAGCGGCCGTAGACGAACGCGGGGTTGACCTGCAGGTCGACGGCGTGGCTCGTCACGGACACCCCTGCGTCGCCCTCGCTCGCGCTTTCGCTCTCAATCTCGCTCTCGCTCTCGAGCACCTCGAACGGATCGAACGCCTCGAGGTCGATCACCGCCAGCACGTCGGGGCGCTCGACCTCGAACGCGGCCCCGGTCCGAGCGCCGACCCGGCGGCCGACCTCGCGGTTGAACTCGCGTTTCAGCGGCTCGCCCGCGTCGAGGTCGAAGCCGGCGTCCTCGCGGAGCAAGCGGTCGTTCTCCTCGACCAGCGGCGGAACGCGCGTTCCTACCTGGTACGTGGCGAAGTCGATTCCCTCGAGGGCCGCGACGACGGTGTCGGCGACGGCGTCGAACGTCCCGCAGTACCCCTCACAGACCCAGCAGTCGAGCGGGTCGACTGGCTCGAAGTCCTCGTCGTCGGCCAGCGCGACCGTCGTCCGCAGCGCCCGCCCCCGTTCGGCGTTGGTCAGCCCGAAACTCCGGTCGGCGACGGGCCTGCCCAGGCAGGCGTCACAGACCGGTCCCGACGCGAGGAGCGCCCGGGCGTCTTCCGTGAGCGTCATGTCCCGGTATGGGGAGGCCGGGGGTAACACGCTTTCCCTTCCCGTTCGGACTCGAGTCGCGACAAAACCGTGGACCACGAATGGGAAACTGGAGAGCATAATCCGACACCCCGCGGAAAGCCAGTTCACTGATAGGCGATGACTTTTACACGCCTCTGGCCCGTCTCTCCTGTATGACCGACCCACGACCGAGCCGTCGCCGCGTCCTCTCGATGGCCGCCACCGGCGCGTTCGCCGCCGTCGCGGGCTGCGCCGAACCCGGCTCGTCCTCGAGCGCGGTGCCGTTCGACCAGGGGAACACGACCATCGACGTCGACCAGGAAGACCGGGCCGACGGCTCGGCGTACACCGAGGTGTACGAGGCCACGGGCGATGCCGTGACGCTCGTCCGCGTGGCGGAGAACGGCCAGGACGGGAGCCGGATCCCAACACAGGGCGAGGGATCGGGGTTCCTGTACGGCGACGGCTACCTCGTGACCAACGACCACGTCGTCTTCAGCAACACGGACGTCGACGTCTCCGTCCAGTACGCCGACGGCCGCTGGACGAGCGGCGAGGTGATCGGTACCGACTTCTACAGCGACCTGGCCGTCGTCGAACTCGAGGAGGTTCCCGAGTCGGTGACGCCGCTCTCGTTCGCCGAGGAACGGCCCGTCGTCGGCCAGGAGGTGCTCGCCATCGGTAACCCGGTCCGTCTCGATGGCTCGATGTCCCAGGGGATCGTCAGCGGCGTCAACCGGGCCGTCTCCCCTGGCTGGCACGACTTCTCCTACCCGAACGTCGTCCAGACCGACGCGGCGGTCAACCCCGGCAACAGCGGCGGCCCGCTCGTGGACATGAACGGCGCGGTCGTCGGCGTCGTCCACGCCACCCAGGGCGACAACATCGGCTTCGCCATCTCCGCGGCGCTCTCGCGTCGCGTGGTCCCCGCGCTCGTCGACCAGGGCGAGTTCCGCCACTCTCACATGGGAATTCGTCTCGTCCCGGTCGATCCCACGCTCGCCGAGGCCAACGACCTCGAGCGCGCCCAGGGGGTGCTGGTGGTCGAGACGCCGGACGGTGGGCCCGCAGACGGCGTCCTCGAACCGAGCGAGATCGAGAACGGAATTCCGGTCGGCGGCGACGTAATCCGAGAGATCGACGGCGAGCCGATCCCGGACAATCACGCGCTCTCGACGTATCTCGCCCTCGAGACCGACCCCGGCGATACGGTCTCGATCGTGGTACTGCGCGACGGCGAGGAGCGAACCGTCGAGTTGACCCTCGGCGAGCGACCCGAGCCGGATCTGGGTCCATTCTGAATCCGTTCTGAATCCGTTCTGAACTCGTTCAAATCGAACCGGATCGGACCAAACCGGCTCAAACGAAACCCGCCGATCCCCCGGAGAAGGCAATCCCTACGCTCGAGTACGCGGCCCTCGCTCGAGTAAGCCACCCGTACAGATCAGTTCTCGTGAGCGTCGGTATCGGTCGACGAACGGATTCGAAACGCCCGGTTGCTGAGAGAAATCCACGGAGGACGTCCGTTAACCGGTCGATAACAATAGGACCCGGTGTCGACACTTCGAACTGTCGCTCCCGCCTCAGCCATGAATCCCCCTCACTCGAGCCGTACCGTACCGCCTGCTCGCGCCAGTTCGGTCGACGGGCCCCGCACCCGTCGAGCCACCGACGCGACAGTGACCGCATTCCCCCCGAAACAGGAGATGCCGTGACCATGTACCTCGGAGAGACCGTGACGACCGTCGGATTCTGGGTCGGCACCCTCCTGCCGTTCGTTTACCTGCCAGTGTTTCTCACTGGCCTCAACTCGACGACCCGACTCGGCGTCTTCTTCGCGCTCGTCGCGTTCAACGTGCTCGCGCTCGTCGTGGGCCACGACTATCCGGGGTCTCAGCCCCAGTAGCGGGTTTCCGGTTTTCCAATTTTCGGTGGGCGATTGATAGTCCTGGGCCGCCAACCACACGATATGCAGGTGTACTGCCAGGGCTGTGCTGGCTGTTGCATCGACTGGCGACCGTTGCTCGAGTCCGATCAGCGAGACGCCATCGAGCACGAGCGACGTGGCCTGGGCGTCGTTCCGGACGAGGAGACTGCGGAGGAAACGGAGACGGAGGCGGGAACGGAAACCAGAACGGATGGCACCCCGATTCGCCGTCGAAACGCAATCGACGATGTCTACAACCTCGTGCCGCTCACCCGCGACGAGGTCCGGGCGTTCCTCGAGGCCGGGTTCGGCGACGTACTGATCCCACGGCTGTGGGAGGCCGACGCGGTCGACGAGTCCGTCTCGATCGATGGCCACGACGTCGCCGCCATCGCCGGCCGCCCGGCATTCTTCGTCGGACTCAGGAAGCCCCCGAAGCCGGTCGCCCCGTTCGGCCGCGAGGACGCCGACTGGTTGCCGACCTGTACGTTTCTCGACCCCGAAACCCTCCAGTGTCGCATCCACGGCGACGACCTGTATCCTGACGAGTGTGCAGAGTACCCCGCTCACAACGTCGCGCTCGAGCAACAGACCGAGTGCGAACGCGTCGAGGAGGCAATCGGTGGCGAGCGGATACGGTTCGAGGACTCGAGCGGCAACGATGTGGCCGACTCGAGCGACGATGAGCAAGGGAGCGGGAGAAAAGAAGGCGTCACCGTCGACGTCGAAGCCACCGACGGCCTGCTCCTCGGCCCCCAGGCGATCGGCCAGAAGCTGTTCGTCCACCCCAATCCCGACGCCCTCGAGGGACGGCTCGAGCGCCTCGTGTCGGGCGACCTCACGACCGAGGACCGGGCGGCCTTCGTCGCCGTCGCTGCCGCCTCCGCGCCCGGGACGCTCGCGATTTCCGACACCCATTACGACCAGGCGTACGAGCTGGTCCTGGAAGCCGACTCCTGGGCGGGTTCGGCCATCCGCGAATGGGAACAGCGCGCGTCGGAGACGTCGGCCGACCCGTCCCAGGGCGAGGCCGTCGAAGTCGCTCGCGGCGCTCCCGAGACGCCGGGATGGCCCGACTCGAGCGAGGAGTAGCGGTCGCTACGGACGGCTCTCGAGGGGCGGTAACGTCGAAAATGGGCCGCGGCCCTCAGTTCGACTTTATCTCGCGGAACTTATCGAGCAACGCATCGGCGGAGTCGCCGGAGTCGTACTCGATCGTTCCCTCGTGGATCGTTCGTTCGTCGTCGAAGTCGGTGTCAACCCGGGACACCTGGCGTTCGCGGCGCTCGTGTTCGTCTTCGTCATAGGCACCCATTGACATGGCAAGTACACTCATTGTAGGAACGATCGCCATATGAATGTAACGGTCGTTCACATCACCACTTCGGAAGAAAGGAAGACGTATGCCGGTTCGGTCCGTAGGATCGCTCGTGGCACGGCCGCTTCGCTTTCGATACTCGCCCCAGCGCTGGTCCGACCAGCGCGTTAGACAGGAGATTTTCAACCCGCTGAACGGCAATATCGGGGCTCGAGACGCCGGTCCGTGGTACGCCATCGGCGGTTCGTGGGACACCCACCGATTCGAGATGGCCAACGGCGACGTCGCCCTCTTCGCTCGCTCGGACGACGACGCCTACTGGATGGGCAACACCGAGACCCCGTCCTCGCTGTGGCGAACGGACAAGTTCGCCTGGGAAGACGTCCCCTACCAGGTCGCCCGGTGGGCCCAGCGGGAACTCCTCGCGACGCTTCACGAGCGCGAATCCTGGCTGGCCGACTACCCCTACCTCTCGTGGTTCTTCCTCCCAGTATTCATGTCCAAAGACGGCCGCAAGTCGACCCGGGCATTCTTCCGCGAACACGCCGCAGGCTTCCCGGACGCAGGCCGGCGAGAAGCGACACGCTTTATCGAAGAAATCCTCGAGACCGGCGCGCTCGACCCCTACCGCGACGTGATGGCGGGCAAACTCGGCACGAGCCCACACGTCGACCGAGTTCGCATGAGCGCGGCGATGGCAGAGTTCATCGCGGCGAAGATTCTCGTCGACGCCGGCTACGAGATCACGCCCGAAATCGAGGTAACGACGGGCCACTCGCTCGATTACCGGGCCGAGGACGCCGCGACCGGCACGAACGTGCTGGTCGAGGTCACCCGTCCCCAGCCCCCGGCCAACCGCGCCGCCGCGGGCCCCGTCGCCGCCGTCAGGGACACCGCGGAGACGAAGACCAGCGGCCAGTTGGCAAATCACGGCGGCGGCGCGACGCTCTTCGTGGACTGCTCGAGTTTCCCCGACGACGCCTGGGCGGCCGTCCGGGGCGAACAGCCGGACGTCCGCCACCGGCCCGCGGTGGTCTACCGCGCTCGCCCCGACGGGCGTGTCGAGGGGTATCAGAAGGGGTCGGTACCGCTCGACCTCGAGGACGCGATTTCGTTCGTCGGTTGACTCTTTACGAGCGAGTCTGATTCTCGAGCGTGGACTGATACTCGAACAAGCCTGATGCTCGAACGAGTCTAATTCTCGGTAACGATCAACTTTCGCTATCCGCCAAAAACGATGGGCTCGAACGGCACCTAGAACGACATCGGCACGGGCGCGTACGGACTGCCGAGCGGCGTCGGATCCCGGTCGGAGTAACCCACTCGGCCGACCGCCTTGTCGCTCACCGCGGAGTAGACCGCCAGCTGGGCGTCATCGGCGGACTCGAACGTCTCGCCCTCGAGGCGGCCGAGTACGTCGCCGAGTTGCTCGGACCCGTTCGGGAGTTCGAGGTCCTGGTCGCCGTAGGCCTCGATCAGTTCCTCCGTGGTCGCGGGGTACTCGTGGGCGTCGATGAACTCGCCGGTTCGGTTACGGAACATCACACCCAGACCAACCTGAACAATAATTATAAATATTGTCCATAAACATCCCCCAGGAGGGTCGTATTCCTTTGATTCATTAATGACCCTAGAGTGTAGCCGTCGGTCGACCCCGCTCTTGCTCGAGGGAGGAATTAGCCATTGGTATAGAAGATATAGTAACGGTGTCTGATCGACGTGCTCATCGATGGCCCTCGAGACGAGCGGGCTGTCCGTCCGAACTGACAACCGCTTTAACGTCAGGCCGTCAGCACCCACTATGCCCTACGCCGACCTTCACGTGCACACGACGCGCTCGGACGGCAGCCTCGAGCTCGCCGACGTCCCCGCGGCTGCCCGCCGCGCCGACGTCGACGTCGTCGCCATCACCGACCACGACCGCCTCCAGCCGTTCGACGAAACGGCCGTCGAGCGCGACGGCGTTACGCTCGTCCAGGGGATCGAACTCCGCGTCGAAACCGACGGGGGCCAGCGCGTCGACCTGCTCGGCTACGGCGTCGAACGAACCGACGCCCTGGTCGCCGAAACCGAACGCATTCAGCGGAATCGGCGCGAACGCGGGCGGAAGATCGTCGAGAACGTGGAGGAACGACTAGGAATCGACCTCGGTCTCGAGGTGGACACCGGCTTCGGCCGTCCACACGTCGCTCGAGCCATCGCCAGCCATCCCGATTCGGGCTACGACTACGGGGGAGCGTTCGACCACCTCATCGGGAACGACGGGCCGTGTTACGTGCCGCGAGACGTCACGTCGTTCTCGGAGGGACGCGAGATTCTCGTCGAAGCCTGTTCGATCGTCTCGCTGGCTCACCCGCTCCGGTACTCCGATCCCGAATCCGCACTCGCGCTGGCGGCCGACCTCGACGCCGTCGAGCTGGCCTACCCCTACGGTCGCGAGGTCGACCTCGAGCCGGTCGAGCAAACCATCGAGCGCTACGACCTGCTCGCGACCGGGGGGACGGACGCTCACGAGACGGAACTGGGTGTCGCCGGGTTGTCGCAGGCGGAGTACGAGGCCCTGGAGTTACCGAAACCCATCGAGAGCGTCTGAGCCGCTGGTCACTTACCGCCCGGTCTCGTTTTCGGACGGTTCGTCTAACTCGTCTCGAGTCGCCTCCTTCGCGTCCTCGAGCCACTCCGGAACCGTGACGTTCAGGTCGGGGTCACCGACGCGAGCGGTCGACAGGTCGGTGACGACGGTGAGCGTCTCCTCACGCTCGACCTCGTACTCGAGGCGGTAGTCCCGCACGTAGCCCGCTTCGTGGACGACCATCCGCATCGAGACGTTCTCCGTGTCGTAAGTGCGCTCGTCAGGATCCGTCGACTCGAGGACGTAGTACGTGTCGTCCTCGATAGTTGCGCGGGAAACCGAGACGTTCTCCATCGACTCGAGACCCGATCGAATCGTTCCCAATCCGAACAGTTGCCCGGGAACGGTATCAGACCGGTCGTATGCGACCGATCCATCCATCCGATGGGCGCGGACGTAGGTTTCGTTCTCCCGCCAAAAATCCAGTCTGATCACGAAATCCTCGTGGAGAGGGTTGACGTACTCGTGGCCGAGCGTCGACCCGTCAGCGTCGACGGTCGCGTTTAACCGGTACTCTCGAGCGACCGAGCCGTTGGGTCGGGTCCATCTGCCGGTCTGGTTGATCCTGAAACTGCGTTCGGATAGCGTTTTCTCGTGACTCGCGGCCAGTCCGTGTGGATCCGTCACGCCCTCGCTCGTGAGTCCCGGAAGCAGTTCATCCGGCTCCGCGGGCTCCGGATCGACCGGTTCGTCGACGCCGTAGGGTTCCCGGTCGGGGTCTTCGACACCCGAGCCGAACGCGCTGCAACCGGCGAGGAGGACGACCAGGAGAATCACGAGACCAGCACGGAGGGCACCCTGCATTACTGACCTGTATTGGGGGTGTCATCTTACGCGTTTGGGTTGGGGGGCGTCGTGTCGGCAGACGTGGAGTGGGCCCGCCGGACGAGAACGGAGGGTTCAATGCAACTGGTGCCATACTACGCCGTATGAACTGCCACTACTGCGACCAGGAAGCCGCTTTCGCCGCCGAGTCCGACGGGCTCAGGGTCGGCCTCTGTGAGGAGCACTTCCGGGAGCGGTTGCAGGAGCTCGCCGAGGCAGACGGGCTCGAGACGCTGAAAGAACGGGTCAACGTCGATCGCGCGGAGTGAAAAACGCCGTTTGCGTCCCTTCTCAAGCCGTGCGACCTGCGTCTACGTCGATCGCATCTACCGGACAGACGTCGACACAGAGCATGCAGTCGATGCACTGGGCCTCCTTCGTCGGTTCGGCCTTCTGCTCGCTCTCGGGGTGACCTGGCGTGTCGACCCAGGTGAAGACGTCGACGGGACAGTCCTCGAGGCAGGCCCCGTCCGCGATGCAAATGTCGTAGTCGACGGCGACGTGGGTGCCGTGGATCCCGAGTTGTTCGGGTTCGTCGACTGGCCCCCAGACGGCGACGCCGTTCTCCTCGCCGACTTTCTCTCGATTCTCGTGGAACTGCGGATCAATGGCCATTGCTAACATCCACATCGTCCGACGGGCCCTTAACTGTATCCCTCCATTTATATACTCCGTCGTGAACTCTCGAGTTAGGCAAGCCTAAAAGTGCAGGACGGGAACGTCTCTCGAGTTTTTGACTAGTCTTCGCTGCAGTGGCCTATATATTGGATGAGAAGGGAACGTGACCGGCTAACCGATGATCTCAACAGACCGGCTTCGGGTTCGCTCCCAGCCCCTCGAGGGTCTCGACGTACTCGCCGTAGGCAGCCTCGATCGCTCCCGTCGCGGCGTCCTGGGCCCGGTTCCAGTCGTCCTCGGATTCACAGACCGTCGAGAGCACCTCGAGCGTCGCCTCGCGCTGGGTCTCGAGGTCGTCGCCGAAGTCCCGGAAGACCTGGGCGGTCCGTGGGTCGGCGCTGCCGACGAAGAAGCCGACGGTCTGGCTCTTCGAGCGGTCACTGGCGAGGATGCGGCCGAGGAGGCCGCCCAGCCGCGAGGCGGTGTCCTCGCGCCCGCGGAGGAACTCGTGGAGCGCGGGCGTCTCCGCGTCCTCGGGGTCGTGGTCGTCCTCGAGGAGGTCGGTAACGGTCTCGTAGTGGTCGTGTTCGTCGCTCGCGGCCGCCGCGAAGACCTGGCGAGCACCGTCGTGGGATTCGTCGTCGGCCCACGTCTCGAACGTCTGCCAGGCGGCGTACTCGGCGTCGGCGGCCGCCCGGAGGACGGGTTCGGTGTCGATGTCGCCCTCCGTCGCGGCGTACAGCGACTTCGAGGAGCCGAGTCGCGAGAGGGGAGTCCGGTTCTCGTCTTCGATGGTTTCGAGGAAGGTGTCGGTGTCGGTCATGGGTCTGCGTAAACGATGGACGCGGAGAATCGTGTTTCTATCGCTGTGTTCGGCTCTCGCCGATCATGGCGATGGGCGAATCGAGCGAACTCGAGCGCTCGAGCGTCCGTCCTTTCGAATTCGCGAGTACGTCGAGATCAGTACAGCGCCGTTCAGCTCCCGTCGCCGGTCTCGATCGGTGCGTTGACGAGGTTGCCCCACTCGGTCCAGGAGCCGTCGTAGTTGACGGTGTCCTCGTAGCCCAGCAGTTCGTGCAGCGCGAACCAGGCGACCGAGGAGCGCTCGCCGATACGGCAGTAGGCGACGGTCGTCTCGTCGCCGTCGATGCCCTCCTCGCCGTACAGTTCCTCGAGTTCGTCGCGGCTCTTGAACGTGCCGTCGTCGTCGGTCACGGCCGCCCAGGAGATGTTCTTCGCGCCGGGGACGTGGCCGCCGCGCTGGGCGGTCTCCTGCAGTCCCGGGGGCGCGAGGACCTCGCCGGAGAACTCCTCGGGCGAGCGGACGTCGACGAGCGGGAGACCCTTGTCGATGGCGTTCTCGACGTCGTCGCGGTAGGCGCGGATGGACTCGCGCGGGCCGGACGCATCGTACTCGACGGCGGAGAACTCGGGGACCTCGTCGGTCGTCGGGTAGTCGTTCTCGAGCCAGTACTCGCGGCCGCCGTCGAGCAGGCGGACGTCGTCGTGGCCGTAGTACTTGAACTGCCAGTAGGTGTAGGCAGCGAACCAGTTGGCGTTGTCGCCGTACAGGACGACTGTCGAGTCGTCGCTGACGCCGTGACTGCCCAGCAGGTCCTCGAAGTCCTCCTTCGAGAGGATGTCGCGGGTCGTCTGGTCCTGGAGCTGGGTCTCCCAGTTGAACCCGATGGCGCCGGGGGCGTGGCTCTCGTCGTAGGCCTCGGTGTCAACGTCGACCTCGAGCAGCCGGTACTCGGGATCGTCGCTCTCGAACTGGTCGAGTCGGTCGGCCACCCAGTCGGCGGTGACCAGAACGTCGTTGGCGTAAGTGTCGTCTGCCATGGCCGGTACTATGGAGACGGCACAGAAAGCGACTGGCGAATCGGCCAATACGGTCGTCGCTCGACCATACTGGCCAATCTTGCCGCCACTTCGAAGCGCCTCGGGACCGCGACCGGCGTTCTCGAGGCGTTTCCGACCGATCGAGTTCGGGGTTCGGAAATTGTTGCCGCTACCTCGGTCAGACGGGGACACCTGCCGTGACCGGTGCTCTCTGGAGCCTCGACGACGAATCCTCGTCGATGAGCGAGACCATCGTCGCCTCGGTCGACTGGCTCGAAGCCCACCAGGAGGACCCGTCGGTCCGCCTCCTCGACGTGCGCGACGCCTGGGAGTTCGACGGCATCGGTCACCTGCCGGGGGCGCTAAACGTCCCGTTCGACGCGTTTCGCGACCGCGAGAGCGACGACCCGGGGACGCTTCCGGGGCACTCGGTCGTCGAATCCCTCCTGGGTTCGGCTGGTGTCGAGCCCGCGGACACCGTCGTGGTCTACGACGACACCTACGGCGTCTTCGCCGCCCGGGTGCTCGTCACCCTCCAGCTCTACGGTCACGACGACGTCCGCCTGCTCGAGACAGATTACAGCGGCTGGGCCCGCAAGCACGAGACGTCCCAGGAGACCGAGACGGTCACCGAGACGACCTACAAAGCGCGACCGCTCGACCTCGAGACGAGCCCCCTGGTCGACGCCGAGACCATCGAGGCCGTGCTCGAGGACCCCGACTCGGACGACCATGTCCTGGTCGACACGCGCGAGCGCGAGGAGTTCGAAACGGGGCACCTGCCCGGCGCCGTCCGCTTCGACTGGCGCTCGACCGTCGACGAGGACCGCCGTCGGCTCAAGTCCAGGGACGACCTCGAGGACCTGTTCGCCGACCACGGAATCACGCCCGACAGGCGGGTGATCCTCTACTGCAACACGGCACGCCGGATCAGCCACACGTACGTCGTCCTCCGCTGGCTCGGGTTCGAGCGCGTCGGCTTCTACGAGGGAAGCCTGACCGAGTGGGAGGCTCGAGACGGCGTGATCGAGCGGGGCGCAAGCGGGTGAGCGCACGTTCATGAGCACGTGAGTGCACGACGCGAAACCGGACCGTGCGGAGACGTCCCGCACGGACAAAGGGCTTAACCGGCCCGACGAAGTACACTCGAGGCATGCAGCACGTGAAGATTCCGCAGGACCGGATCGGCGTTCTCATCGGCGAGGGTGGCGAGACGATGCGTCGGATCGAGTCCGAAGCCGAGGTCCGTCTCGACATCGACTCCGAGAACGGATCGGTCGCTGTCGAGACCGTCGGCGACCCCGTCCGCGGCCTCAAGGGGCCCGAAATCGTCCGGGCCATCGGCCGCGGGTTCGCCCCCGACGACGCGCTCCGCCTGCTCGCCGACGACATGATGCTCTTCGATCTGGTCGACATCGACGCCGCCGCCCGCAACAAGAACGACCTCCAGCGACAGAAAGGCCGACTCATCGGCGAGGGCGGGCGCACTCGCGAACTCATGGAGGAACTCTCGGGCGCCTCGGTCGTCATCTATGGGTCGACGCTCGGCATCATCGGCACTCCCCCGGAGGTCGACGCCGCCCGGACTGCGGCCGAGATGTTGCTCGACGGCGCCCCCCACGGCGCAGTCTACTCGTTCCTCGAGGACCGGCACAACGAGATGAAACACCAGGGAATGCAGTACCACCGCTTCCCCGGGAGCGAGTCCTGAGCGCCGTCTCCGTGTCGTCTGCAGAACAACCCTCTTTATTCGCTCGAGCCCGCACTCACTCGAACCGCAGGAACCGCCGGTCGTATTCGGGATCGTCCCGTCGTGGGTGAATCAGCACGAACGAACGCGGCGGAAGGTCGATCAAATGCTGGGGGAGCGACACCAGTTCCTCGTGCCAGCCGACGTCCCCCCGCCTGGCCGAGACGACGGTCACGAGGTCGTTCCGCCCCGATTCCTCGGCGAGTGTCCGGCGGAGCGCCTCCCAGGACTCCACGGCCTCGAACGTCCCCGACAGGTCGGGTTCCACGAGGTCGAACAGCCGCTCGTACTGCCGTGCGCGACCGCCGACCGCGAGGACGGTCGGCGAGATCCCGAGATCGCTCGCGAGCTTCTTGGCGTGGTAGACGCTCTCGAAGAACCCTTCGTGGTGGTCGATTCCCTGGGGAAGGACGACGAACAGTTCCTCCGTCGTGTTGATCGGCGTATCCAGCCGAGCGACGTGGACCGGGAGCTCCGTCCCCTGCAAGACGCGGTCGATCACGTTCCCGAACATCCACCGGCTGAGCGACCGAGAAGCGGCCGGCGACCACCCGATCAAAACGAGATCGGCCCGTGTCTCGATCGCCCCGTTGACGATACCTGAAGCGGGGTTGTGGTTCACGCGCACCTCCGTGTCGACCGGAATTTCGGCGCCGCTACCGACCCTGGCCAGCTCGTCGAGATCTGCCTGTACGTCGTCGACGGCGTCGTCGGGGTCCCCCTCACCGGGCGAGACCACCGTGAGGAGGTGGATCGGATCCGCCGCCGTGGACTCCCGGAGTAAGAACCCGAACTCGAGCAACTGTCGCTGTCGCTCCCCAGCGTGGGTAACCGGAAGCAGAATTCGCGAGGCGATGTCGACCTCGTCCTCGGGTTCGACGTCGCCCGCGAGCGCGAGCTGGTTCCCCGCTCGCTTGGTCACCCACGGGCTCAGGACGGCCGTCACCAGCAACATCAATACCACGGCGTTGAGGATCGCTGCGTCGAACAACCCCGCGTCGTAGCCGATGAGCGTGATGGCGAGCGCCGCCGCGGCCTGTCCGATCGAGAGTCCGAAGATCACGCCTCGCTCCTCCGGGGTGTAGCCCTGTACCCGGCTGACGAGCCACGCGGCGACCCATTTCAGCGCCACCATGACTCCGATAATGACCGCCGCGACGAACAGCGTCCGCGTTCCCGAGAAGAGGACCGAGAAGTCGACGAACATCCCGACGTGTAACAGGAAAAACGGGATGAAAAGCGCGTTCCCGACGAACTCGATTCGTCGCATCAGCGTCCCTGCTTCCGGTACGAGCCGGTTGAGCGCCAGGCCGCCGACGAACGCGCCGAGGATCGCCGCAACCTCGAGCAGTTCGGCGATACTCGCCGCCGCGAAGAAGACGAGGGCGACGAAGAGGAACTCGAAGTAACTCTCCTCGCTGAAGTTCTGGAAGAACCATCGCGCAATCGGGGGGACGACGAGCCAGATGCCGCCGATCAGGACCACGAGCGTGAGAACCTTCGAGAGCGCGACGAGAAGGCTCAGCCCACCTTGTTCGACGGCCGCCCTGACGAGCGCGAGAACGAGAAGTGCGAGCGTATCGGTGAAGAGAATACCGCCGAAAACGGCGGTGACGGCCCGGTTTTTGGTAATCCCGTACTGGTTAACGACCGGATAGGCGAGCAGCGTGTGCGAGGCGAACACCGCAGCCAGGAGCAATCCCGCTAGTACGTCCAGTCCCAGCACGACGATCACGAGCGCCGAGCCGGCGATAAATGGGAGTCCGAAGCTCACAACCCCGAATAGCGCTGCGCTCCGGGGATCCTCGAGAAACCGGCGAAGGTCGAGTTCGAGTCCGACGGTAAACAGCAAGTAGATGAGTCCGACGTTCCCGAGGAGCACGATCGCGTCGCTGTGGGCGACGAGATTCGTCCCGCCCGGCCCGAGGATCGCACCCGCCAGAACGATGCCGACGATGCCCGGCTGACCGAGCCGTCGCATCACCAGCGGACCGAACAGAAACGTCGCCAGCGCGACGGTGAAGACCATTACGGGCTCCTCGAGCGGCCAATCTGGAACCGTGACAACTCCGGGATGGCCGGAAGAGAGGGGAACGAGCATCGGAAAACTGACTACCAATTTCTGAGCGAAGCGAGTCGGTTCACGTTTCCAACGGCTTTCGGCCCCGCTTTCGTCCAAACGGAATTAACAGTGTCGTTTCGTCTCGATGGCGACCCGATCCTGCTCTATACGTACCGTTCTTCCGTGACCATCTATTTGTGCGTGTCGTTCGTGAGGCTACTCGATGATCGATTCACGGGCGCGGGCTTCCGTCCGTTCGCAGGTGCTCCTCGTCGCCGTCTGCGTTCTCCTCGCCGGCTGTACCGGCCTGACCGGCGGTGACTCCGTTGACAGGGAGGTCTACGGCGTCGACGAACCGGTACAGCCCGCGGAGGGACCCGACGTCGCCGGACTCGACGAGGACAACGTCACCGACTGGATCGCGCTCTGGTCCGGTCACGTCGACCGTCTCGAGGGGACATCGTACGAAGCGACCGCCGTGGTGGAGTACGCCGACTCGAACGGGACGGTGCTCGAGGCCAGACGATCGGAGGCGGTCGTCACGAGCAACGGCCCCGAACGAATCACCGTCGAGGTCACCGAACGGGACGAAGACGCGAACGAGACGACGACGCGAACGATCGAGCAGTGGACCGGCGGTAACGAGACCGCATACCGCCTGACCGAGGGCAACCGAACGACGGTTCACTCGGGAGCCCAGGTTTCGGACCCGGCCACCAGACTGCTGGTCGAACCGGGGCCCTGTTCGACGCCGTCGAGACGGTGACGCCGACGAGGTCCGATCGAGGGATGCGATACGTCCTGACTGGGAGTGCCAACGTGTTTCCCTACCGGAACGCCGAGTTCGCCATCGTCGTTACCGACGACGGGTACATCGAACAGCTGGTCCTGCGAGGCAACGGAACGCGACGAGGTGAACCAGTCGAGATCACGATTCGGGTGACCGTCGACCGCGTCGGTGAGGTAATCGATCTCGAGCGACCGGACTGGGTGCCCGCGGACGGCAGGGAGGAGTGAGCGGCCCATTGGCCAGTCGCCACATCACCCCATCCAGACGCACGGCAACAGGCCACATATATACTCGCCAGCGACGTCACACACAAACGCAAGACTCGAGCGCTGTGTGTCGATTTGACAAACTCAATAGCGAAGCTTTTATATAGAATAGCAAACAATCCATCCATGACTATGTCACAGCAGCAAATGGGCAACCAGCCCCTCATCGTCCTCTCCGACGACAGCCAGCGGACGTCCGGCAAGGACGCACAGTCGATGAACATCACGGCCGGGAAAGCCGTCGCCCAGGCGGTACGCACGACACTCGGCCCGAAGGGGATGGACAAGATGCTCGTCGACTCGACGGGCAACGTCGTCGTCACGAACGACGGCGTCACGCTCCTCACGGAGATGGAGATCGATCACCCCGCCGCCAACATGATCGTCGAAGTCTCCGAGACCCAGGAGGAAGAAGTCGGCGACGGCACCACCTCCGCCGTCGTCGTCGCCGGTGAACTGCTCAAGCGCGCCGAGGACCTCCTCGAGCAGGACATCCACGCCACGACCCTCGCCCAGGGGTACCGCCAGGCCGCCGAGAAAGCCGGCGACGCACTCGAGGAGATCGCCATCGACGTCGACGAAGACGACGAGGAGATCCTCGAGCAGATCGCCGCGACGGCGATGACCGGCAAGGGCGCCGAGAACGCGAAGGACCTCCTCTCGGAACTCGTCGTCCGCGCGGTCCAGACCGTCGCCGACGAGGACGGCGTCGACACGGACAACGTCAAAGTCGAGAAGGTCGTCGGCGGCTCCGTCGAGAACTCCGAACTCGTCGAGGGCGTCATCATCGACAAAGAGCGCGTCAGCGACAGCATGCCCTACTTCGCCGAGGACGCCAACGTCGCCCTCATCGACGGCGCCCTCGAGATTAAAGAGACCGAGATCGACGCCGAAGTCAACGTCACCGACCCCGACCAGCTGCAGCAGTTCCTCGAGCAGGAAGAGGCCCAGCTCAAGGAGATGGTCGACCAGCTCGTCGACGTCGGCGCCGACGTCGTTTTCGTCGACGGCGGCATCGACGACATGGCCCAGCACTACCTCGCCGAGGAGGGCATCATCGCACTCCGCCGGGTCAAGTCCAGCGACATGAACCGCCTGGCCCGCTCGACCGGCGCTCGAGCCGTCAACAGTGTCGACGACCTCACCGAGGACCACCTCGGCTTCGCGGGTAGCGTCGCCCAGAAGGACGTCGCCGGCGACCAGCGCCTCTTCGTCGAGGACGTCGAGGACGCGAAGGCCGTCACCCTCATCCTCCGCGGCGGCACCGAGCACGTCATCGACGAGATCGACCGCGCCATCGAGGACTCCCTGGGCGTCGTCCGCACGACCCTCCAGGACGGCAAGGTCGTCGCCGGCGGTGGCGCCCCCGAAGTCGAACTCTCGCTGGCCCTGCGCGACTTCGCCGACTCCGTCGGTGGCCGCGAACAGCTGGCCATCGAGGCGTTCGCTGACGCGCTGGAAGTCATCCCACGCACCCTCGCCGAGAACGCCGGACTCGACCCCATCGACTCCCTCGTGGAGCTTCGCAGCGCCCACGACGGCGGCGACACGGCCGCCGGACTGGACGCCTACACGGGCGAGACGATCGACATGGCCGAGGAGGGCGTCTACGAACCCCTGCGCGTCAAGACTCAGGCCATCGAGTCGGCCACCGAGGCCGCCGTCATGCTGCTGCGCATCGACGATGTGATCGCCGCCGGCGAGCTGAAAGGCGGTAGCAGCGACGACGACGAGGACGAGATGCCACCCGGCGGCGGTATGGGTGGCGGCATGGGCGGCATGGGCGGCATGGGTGGAATGGGCGGCGCGATGTAGGCGAGGCCAACACCACCACTCCCCATCACTGCCGCTCTCGAGTACCGCCCGCGTAGTCGGCCCGTATTTTCCGATTTTCGTATCTGACAACGGTTCGTTTGGCGTCCTCGATTCGTCGAGGTCACCTCGAACCCAACTATAAAACCTATAGTTATAATCCAGGCTGCCAACTAACCCCTCGAGCGCGCAGTACCTACGCTCGCGGTGGTCGCCTCAAACCCGCTTCTCGAGCGCCGCCGCCAGCCGGTCGTAAAACCCGGGTTCGTACTTCGTCGCGGCGTCGATCGTCGGACGGGCGTTGGTTTCGTTGACAACGGCCTCCCCAGCATCCGACACCAGAAGGTCGACCCCCAGGAACGGAATCTCGAGTTCGTCGGCGACCGCGAGCGCGAGGTCCCGCAATTCGTCGGGCAGATCGACACCCGTGGCCTGCCCACCGCGGTGGACGTTGTGCTTCCACCGGCCGTCGGCGCGAGCACCCTCGGGGAGGCGTCGCTCGACCGCGCCGACGTACTCGCCCTCGAGGACCATCACGCGGTAGTCGCTCGCGCCGGGGACGTACTCCTGGACGAGGAAGGACTTGTCGCCGGTCGCCCGGTAGTCGTGGACCAGCGAGAGGTACTCACAGATACCCAGGAACGAGTCGAGGTCGTGAGCCTTCGCGACGCCGACGCCCCGGGTCGTCGAGTTCGGCTTGACGACGACGGGCGGCTCGAAACGGTCGAAGACGGCCGCCAGTTCCTCGTCGCTCACCGGGTTGGAAACGTAGACGGAGTCGGGGACCGGGAGGCCGGCGCGCTCGAGGCGAGCGAGCACCCCCGCTTTGTTCCGGGACGTGACGACGGCCTCCATGTCGTTGAGCCAGGGCACCTCGAGCAGGGCGTCGGCGACGCCGCCTTCCATCAGCCGACCGGGGTAGACGAAGCCGAGGTCGTACTCGTCGGGCGTCCATGGCGGCTCGGCCAGCGAGAGCGTGCGTTCGCGAACCGGCACGTGGTGACAGGCGATTCCCCGTTCGGCGAGAGGGTCGCACATTCGCTTGAAGGTCTCCTGCCGGTTGGCGACGGCGAGGTCGATCATACCGGTAGTGGGTGCGAGACGATAAAAGGTCCAGCGCCTCGTCGATTTCGTCAGTCACCGGGTGGTCAGTACACGTCCCGAAGGACTGCCTCGAGCTCGTCCGCGGTCGGTTCGAGTCCGGGCGGTGCGTTGCCCATGAACGAGTCCTCGAGGATCGTCTCGGCCACCGAGGGGAACTCCTCGGGTTCGGGCCCGTCGACGTCGCGCAACCGCGAGGGAAGGGCAAGCGCCTCGCGGACATCCTCGACCGCCTCGACGACCGCGTCCGCCGGCTCGCCATCGCGGTCGGGGGCGAGCGCGTCGGCCAGCAGGTCGCGCCGGGCGTCGACGCGGTCGAACAGGTACCGGAGCACCCGCGGGGCGACGATAGCGTGGGCGGCGCCCTGCTGGACCTCGTAGGTGCGGGTCAGCCCGTGGCCGAACGCGTGGATAATCGAGAGCGTCGTCTCCCCGGGCCTCGAGACGCCGTACTGGACGAGTGCGATGCCCTCGACGACCGGCTTCAGAAGGTTCTCGTCGACGGGCTGCTCGCCGAGGTCCACCAGTCCGTCACGGAGCAATCGCAGGCCGCGCATCGCCGTCGCGTCGGTGATCGGGGTCGCGTTGCGGGCGTACAGCGTCTCGAGGCCCTTGTCGAAGCCGTTCATCGCGGACGCAGCGAGAATCGACTTTGGCGTCGTCGCGAACAACGCCGGGTCGTACGCGACCGCCCGCGGCATCAGTCGCCGGTCGGAGACGCCGCCGCTCGCCGGTTCGTCGACCAACCCCGACTCGGGCGAGGCGGTAACGCCAGCCACGTTCGACTGCTCGGCGCCGGCGAGCGTCGTCGGCACCGCGACGATTGGCGGCAGCGAGCCGTCGGGGACCGAGATCGAACCGGTTTCGGCGAGTTCTCGGCCGGCCTCGGCGGGGTCGCGGTCGTCCGCGGCGAGCACGCTGATCACCGTCGCCACGTCGAGACTGCTGCCACCGCCCAGGCCGACGAGGACGTCCGCGTCGCACGCGCGCATCGCCTCGAGGCCGTCGACAGCCGTCGACAGACGCTTGCTCGCGGTCGTCTCCGCGAAGACGCCAGCCAGACGCTCTCCCAGCCCCCGCTCGACGGGGTCGATCACCTCAGGTGTACTGCCGACTGTTGACCCGCAGACGACCAGCGCGCGGTCGAACCCCTGCTCGGCGAGCTCGTCCGACAGGGTGTCGACAGAGCCCGTGCCGAACCGCAGTACCCCCGGCTCGTACTCGAACCGAAACTGGTCGTCGCGCGCCACGTCAGTTCGCCCCCGTCCCGGACCCAATCGCCTCGGGATCGAACTCGGGAAGCTGTTCCTCGATCCGGTCGCGTTCGCCTTCTAGCCACTCCGGGAGCATCAGTCCCGAGCCAAGCTCGTCGACGTCCTCGTCGACGGTGAATCCGGGTTCCGTCGTCGCCATCTCGAAGAGGACGCCGCCGGGTTCGCGGGAGTAGATCGAGCGGAAGTATTTGCGATCGATAATCTCGGTCGCATTCAGTCCGTGGTCGGCGAACGCCTCCCGCCAGCGCTCCTGTTCCTCGAGGTCGGCCGCCTCGAACGCGACGTGGTGGACGGTCCCGACGCCCATCTGCCCGCGCCCCACGTCGGTCTCGACGAGATCGACGACCGATCCGGGACCGCCGCCCGCTGCGAGGTAGCGCCGGCGCCCGTCCGCCTCGGCCTCGAGTTCGAATCCGAGGACGTCCGTGAGGACCGATGCGGTCGGCCCGAACGCCGAGACGGCGAGCGTGACGCTGTGGAACCCTCGTGCCTGATACTCCGCCGGAACGGGGCTCTCCGGCCACGGCTGCGCGTCGGCTTCGAGCGCCTGTTCCGAGGCGACGAACTCGAGGCCGATCCTGTCCGGGTCGTCGAACCCCAGAACTGGCTCGCCGAAACGCTCGTTCTGATCGACCTCGACGCCCGCCGACTCGAGGCGGTCGATCCAGAACTCGACCGAGTCGGGGGGAATCAGGTAGGCGGTCTCCCGGGTCTGCCCCGCGCCGAGCTGGCCCCGTCGGCCACTGTCGGTCCAGGGGAAGAACGTGACGTTCGTCCCAGGCGTCCCCTCGCCGTCGCCGAAGTAGAAGTGATACGTGCCCGTGTCGTCGTGGTTGACCGTCCGCTTGACGAACCGCAGCCCCAGCGTCTCGACGTAGAATTCGGCGTTTCGTTGCGGATCGCCCGCGATGGCGGTCACGTGGTGAATTCCCGGCGTGGTTGGTGACATCGTACGTCCTGGTAGGGGCTGGAGGTACGTATGATTGTTCGGACGCCAGCGTTATCGGGTGACGGGGCGGTTAGTACCGGACATCGGCGTCGCCGAATCGTTATTGGGGCAGCCCGAGAAGGGTTCACATGACCTGCCCGTACCTGGAGTACCACGACGAGGCCGACGGTCGACGGTTCGACCAGCCGCGGGCGTACTGCACCGCCGCCGAGCGGTTCGTCCAGCCGATGCGCGCCGACATCTGCAACGACCGGTACGCCCTCGAGCACGAGGCTCACTGCGAGATCTACCGCGAGCACGCCAAGGTGCCGGAGCCGTGAGCTACGCGGACTACCTCGCCGGCGAGCCGCTGATCGTCACCGCGGCGCTGACCGGCGGCGTCCACGGCAAGGAAGCGAACCCGAACCTCCCGGAGACGCCTGAGGAGATCGGTCGCGCCGCCGCGGCCGCCGAAGAGGCGGGGGCCGCCGTGGTCCACCTCCACGCCCGGAAACCGAACGGCGAGCGCTCGTTTTCCACCGAGCGGTTCCAGGCCATCGACGACGCGGTGCGAGCGCACGCCGACGACGTCGTCATCCAGCACTCGACGGGCGGGACCGGCGCGCCCGCTACGGATCGCCACCTGCCGCTTCGCACGGACCCACCGCCGGAGATGGCGTCGCTCGACATGGGGCCGCTCAACCGGTACGACCACCTGACGAGCGAGAACACCCGCGGCATGGTCGACGCCCTCCACGAAGAGATGCACGACCGCGGGATCAAACCGGAACTCGAGGTGTTCAACGACGGCCACCTGAACGAGGTCCACGGCCTGCTCGAGCGCCGCGACCTGACCGACCCGGTGTACGCCACGCTCATCTTCGGCGGCGGCACGCTCACGCGTCCCCGGCCGCGAAACCTGCTGAACGCCGTCGACAACCTCCCCGACGGGACGCTGTTCAACACGCTCGGGTTCGGCCGCCACCAGTTGCCGCTCACGACGATGGGGATTCTCCTCGGCGGGCACGTCCGGGTCGGTCTCGAGGACAACGTCTACTACCGCCAGGGCGAACTCGCGACGAGCAACGCCCAGCTGGTCGAGCGGGTCGTTCGCATCGCTGGGGAACTCGAGCGGGCGGTTGCGACGCCGGCGCAGGCACGGGAGATTCTCGGGTTGTAGACGCCTCGAGTGTTGGTCCGCTGGCCTCGGGTGAGGAGTGATCGCTCGGTAGAGAGTGGAGCATCAATAGCCGTCGTTGTCCTGGAGGTCCGGGAGTTCCACCGTCCACTCCCGGAACCGGGTTTCCAGGGGGAACACGTCCGTGGCGACGAGCGGGAGGTGGAGTCCGACCGCAACGATCAGCAGTCCTAGGTTCGCCAACATCGAGTCATACGAGACGACGCCGATTTCGAACGAGGTTTCGAAGATCGGCCAGAACGGTTCGATTGGTTCGGCCCAGTCCGATGCGAGGGCGTCCGCCAACAGGTGGCCGAGTCCGCCCAGTGTGAGCCCGCCGACCACGAACACATACATCGTTTCCCGGCTCACATCCTCTCCCTCGGACGTCTGCCACCACCGACGGAGCAGCGGACTGAGCACAGCAGTGAGGAGGAACCCGACGACGATGGCGAACCCGACCACGAACACCACGGTGTGGGTCACGCCGTGGTGTTTCACTGGGAGGCCGAGTGATTGTAACGTGAGGTCAATGTCTGGCAGGCGCGACGTCACCAGGACGAACGCGATAAATGCGACGCTCGTCCGTCCATCCCAGAGAATCCACGCGGGCAGTGCGAAGAGCAATCCGACAGCAACGTGTCCCAATGGTTGTACCATCTGGTATTTCTAGCGTCTACTGAGGGGAGGTACCGAGAGAATTGGTACTCTCGACTCTTCATTCTCTCGGTCACTGTCGCGGAATGCTCGATCCATTCGCGTAGAAAGTCATAGTGGGAAATAATAAGTGATAACGTTGCCACTGCCATTGCGACGGGATAGCGCGCTGCTACACGAATCCTCTATATTCAGCAGGCCGTTTGTATCGGCCGCTGTGAAGTTCGAGGAGGCGACTGATTCAAAACGGCCCGCCACCGGAGTCACCTGAAGAGATTATCCCGCTCGAGCATCGAGGACCGATATGCAGTGGTGCGACCAGTCAACAGGATTATCCGGAGGCGATAGTGTGAGCGCCCGGAACCGAAGCCAGGAGGGGCACGTGGCGTGACTGAAGACCCCCTCTCGGCCGGACACCTCTCACCGCTCGCCACGCTCGTCGACGAGGTGCTCGCGGGCGTCGGCTACGAGATGGCGGCCGCCATCGACGCCATCGACGACGCTATCCCCGGCTACGGTGGTCTATTCGACCCCGAAACCACTTCGGCCGAGTTGCGTCGCGCGCTCGAGAGCCTGCTGGCGTCAGGACTCACCCGTCCACCCGTCCCCGAACCGACGAGCGACACGTTCGTCCTCTACGTCGACGGCAGTTCACGCGGCAACCCCGGCCCTGCAGGGGCGGGCGCCGTCATCGTGGACGCTGCGGGGGACCAACTCGCCCGTCTTGGCCGACCCGTTGGCTCCCGAACGGGGAACAACACCGCCGAGTACGTCGCCCTCCAGCTCGGGCTCGCCGAACTGGTGGCTCGCTACGAGCCACGCAGGCTTGACGTGCACATCGACTCGATGACGGTCATCCGAGACGTCTGGGGCGACGAGGACCCGACGGAACCGGGCGTCGAGACGTATAGCGAGGCCGTCACGGCGGCACTGTCGAGCATCCCGGAGCACCAGTACACACACCTGGCCGACAGCGACCCGAACCCCGCCGACGCACTGGCGACAGTGGGAGCTGATATCGCGGCCTTCGGACCTGGATAGCAGTTGATTCTCTCAGACAGAAAGGGTGACAAACAGGTCACGATGCCCCCTGTAGATTCGTCGTGTTCGTTCACCGTGGCGTCCATTGAACGTTGTACGATCCGAAAGCCGACGCACACGAGAAAGCGACCGCTCGAGCACCCGAACCCGCCAAAAATCGAGGAACCGATCAGGAGATCAGCTTCTCTTCGCCGCGCTCGACGACGATCCGGCACGGGGGCGTGATCTTGTTGTACGCCCGGCGGAACGCGTCCTTCGCGAAATCGGCGTCCTCGACGTCACACCAGACGGTGAACAGGCGCTCGCCGCGCTGGATGCGGGCGGCGGTGCCGACGATCTTCCCGAACGACTGGCGCATCCCGTCGGAGACACGGTCGGCGCCCGCACCCGTCGCCTGCTTGTTCTCGCGCAGGACCTGGTGGGGGAACTTCCGGAGGATCATCTTGTACTGGAACTCGCCGGCGTTCTTGATCATGTGTCGGTTCGCCGAAAGGCGGGCGGCCTCGAGGCTCCCGTGGCGGATCTGGCACTCCTCGTCGACGACGAGGCTGATCTGGACGGGGTAGTCTTCTGGCTCGGCGCTGGTGTCGCCCATCTTGTGCTGGGCGATTTTCGAACCGGGGATCCCGGTGATGTACTCGCGTCGCGTGTAGGCCGGCTTATCGATTTGCCGGTACATCGAGGCAGGTTTGTCGGACATGGTTACTTGGTGGGAACGAGGCCCACCGCGGGAATAAAGGCTTCGAACCGTTCCTGCGGTACCGTCGGGTGTAACGGGCCGGGATTCGGTCCAGGACGCTCACAATCGTTCCGTCGATTCGGCTCCGAAATGCGCGTCAGTTCGACCGAAATACGCCCCACCGACTGCCGATCGACGGCGCGTTTAAGGGGACTGCCCCGTTAGTCACTGTCATGACGAGTTTCCGGATCGGGTCGCTGTTCGGCATTCCCATCAAACTCGACGTGACCTTTCTCCTGGTGCTCCCCTTCTTCGCGTACCTGATCGGGGTCCAGATCGAGCCAGTCGCCGACCTCCTGAACGAGGTGATGGGCGCGGGCATCTCGAGCGAGGCCATCACCACCGGGACGACGCCGTGGATACTCGGCCTCGTGGCCGCGATTGGGCTCTTCGTCGGCGTCGTGCTCCACGAACTCGGCCACTCGCTGACGGCCCAGCGCTTTGGCTTTCCGATCGAGTCGATCACCCTCTGGCTGCTCGGCGGCCTCGCGGCGCTCTCGGAGATGCCCGAGGACTGGCGCCAGGAACTCGCGATCGCGATCGCCGGGCCGATCGTCTCCGTCCTCGTCGGGTTCGCCTCCTACGGCCTCTTTACCGTGACACCGACGTCGCTCGACGGCGTACGCTTCGTGCTCGGTTACCTGGCCGTCCTGAACGTCGGCCTGGCGATCTTCAACATGGTCCCCGCGTTCCCGATGGACGGGGGACGGGTGCTCCGGGCGCTGCTGGCGCGCAACCAGCCCTACGCCAGGGCGACCCAGCAGGCCGCGAGCGTCGGTAAACTGTTCGCCGTGCTCATGGCCCTCTTCGGCGTGCTGACCTTTCGGGTCCTGCTCATCGCCGTCGCCTTCTTCGTCTACATCGCCGCCTCCGGCGAGTCCCGGCAGGTGACGATGAAGGCCGCCTTCGAGGGCGTCACCGTCTCGGATATCATGACGCCAGCGACGGACCTCCACACCGTAGCTCCCGAGACCAGCGTCGCCGACCTCATCCGCCGCATGTTCAGCGAACGCCACACCGGCTACCCCGTCCTGGAGGACGGCTACCTCGTCGGTCTCGTCACCCTCTCTGACGCCCGGGACGTCAAGCCCGTCGAGCGCGACGCGTTCACCGTCTCGGATGTGATGAGCACCGAGTTAAAGACCATCGAACCGAACGCCGACGCGATGACGGCCCTCGAGCGGATGCAACAGGACGACATCGGTCGGCTCCTGGTCGTCGACGCCGGGGGCGAGGGCGATCTCGTCGGCCTGATTACGCGAACGGACCTGATGACCGCGCTGAACATCATCCGCGAGAGCGGGGCGTTGAACCCGTCGGCCGAGGTCAGTACGGCCGACTGACGGCTCGCGGGTTAGAAGACCACGAACCATGTGGCTGAGCGATATCAGGCTCCCTTCTCGAGACACGCCACGTAGTGTGCCTCGCGCTCGAGCGTCTCCACGAGCGTCCAGGGCGTCCCGATCGTGGCCTCCCGTAACCGGTCGGGTGAACACAGCAGGAAGTGCAGCGTCGGGCCGACCAGTTGCGAGTCGTCGCCCACCGGACGGTACTCGAAGTGAAAACACCGGTGGGCGACCCCGTCGCGGGGGTCGGACCGGTATCCCAGGAACGACTCGTCGAGCCCTCGCGGATCGTAGTTATCGACCACCGCGAGCGCGCGGTCGTCGGTCACTCGTGCGAATTCCTCGAGAAGCGCCGAAATCCCCTCGAGGGAGCCGCCCAGTCCGAGCTGGGTCCCCACGCACTGAAGTGACCGAAATTGTCCGTATTCGAACGGGAGGTCAAACATGTCCCCGACCAGCACGTCGTCGGCACCGCGCGCTCGAGCGGTCGCGACGGCCCATCGGTCGACGTCGATTCCCGTCGTCACGCACCTCCGATCCTCAAACCAGCGGACGTGCTGGCCCGACCCGCACCCCACGTCGAGCACCGGGTCGCCATGGGTGGCGAGTCGCTCGAGCCGTTCGATCGTCTGATCGGCCCATTTGGATCGCGGCTGGAAGTAGAATCCCTCGACGTTGCCGTCCCGAGTACGGGTCCCGTCGCGATAGTGGAGGGTTCCGTCGACCCCGCGATGGTAATCGTACATCGCCCGACCGAGCGGATCGTTCGCTCGCTGTGGGTCGATCGCCATGCTCGAGGCGACGAGTCGGATGGTGATAAAATCACGATGATATGTGGCCCCAAGTAACGTGTGACACGTCACCAACCAACACGTATTTGCCGCCGCCGACCGAACCGCTCACCGCCATCTGCCGAACCGCTCACCTCCGCCTCGAGTTCGTTCGAACGGGGCACCGTTCGTGAACCCACTCTCGTCCTCCGTCCGTCATCGATATACGCTCGCCGCTCGAACCGTCGAGCATGCGAGTCGAGTTCGACGAAGAGACGTGCATCGGAATGTACCAGTGCGTCGCCGAGTGGAGTGCCTTCGAGAAGGACAAGTCGGCGGGAAAGGCCGTCCTGCTGGAGTCCGAAGAGGTCGAAGACGGCATCTTCGCCCGCGACGTACCCGAGGACGCTGAACTCGACGCGAAGTTCGCCGCTCGGACCTGCCCCGTCGACGCGATCACGATCTACGACGACGACGGCGAGCAACTGATCCCCTGACGACGCCGTCGCTCGAGCGCTCATCGTCGGCCAAGAAATCGTCGTGGTGTGCGACTTACTCGTCGAGGTGCTCGATGCCCTTCTTCGAGACGTTCGCCTCGGTGATATCGCTCGGCATCCAGTCCGGCTTGTCGTCCGGCGCCTCTTCCTCCCAGGCCCAGCCGTCGTAGATGTGGACCTTCTCCGTCCCTTTCTCGCGGAGTCGGAGTTCGACGCGGTCGGCGCTATCCTCGCTGCTTCCGGGATCGAGTCGTCGAGCGGCCTTCAACGCGGCCTGTCGGGGCGTGTTGCCCGAGAAGACGCTCGATTCGTCGCCGCCGTTTTCGCGCAGTGCAAAGTTTCGCTTACCGTCTTCACGTACCATGGTTTTCGACCTCCGTGTCAACCCAGCACACGGTTTACTATAAAGATATCCCCGAAAACCGACCGACGGCGCCGGTATCTTTAAGTGGATAGCGAACACCACCTCTCGGCAAGACTCGTAGACGACGCCGTGGTAAGCGAACTGACTGATTCTCTCTCCCGTGTGAACGCGAGACAGTGGTTGTGGCGTAGAAAACACTTAAGTATATCCTACGGCGAAGTTCGTGCTAGAAACCCGCGATGGTACGGAAAAAGAAGCTGAGTCCAAGCGGTGCGAAAGACGACGACGGCAACTATCACAACGTTCACCTGAACCTCCACGAAGACGAACTCGCGGTCGCGGGCATGGATATCGGCGACGAGGTTTTCGTCCGTGTCAGGGACGGCAAGATCATCATCCAGAAAGCCGACGAGGACGACGTCGAACACGAATTCTAACGCACACTGCCGGCCGGTTTCGACTCACCCTCGAGCGCGTCGCTCGTCGTCGAGTATGCGGTCGATAACATCCCGGCGGTTGTCATCGCAGGGTGGTGGTTATATTCTACTCGTTGGTGTACTCCCGGAGAGAGTGGGCTATCGAACGGGTACGCCAACGTCGCGTCGGCTCCTCGGTACCGGGGGCTCGGCTGTGACCGCGGTCCCGTTCCCCGCCCGCATCGTCTGAATCGAACCGACCGAACCCGGCTGTGACCGACGGCGGTGCCAGGTATCAGGTGCCTGGTGACAGATCCCACAGGGTACCACGCGACTCCCCACCAACCACATCGTGACACACACACGTTCGTCGACCCTCTCCGGGTACGCAATCGACTGGTTTCGCGAACACGACCGGGAGTCGTTTCTGGACCTCTACGCGACCGTCTTCGACCGCCAGCGAACCGCCGAGTGGTTTCGATGGAAGTACGAGGCCAATCCCTACGTCGATCACGTTCCCATCGCCGTCGCGAGACGACAACCTTCGGGGACCGTCGTCGGCTGTCGAGCCTACTTTCCGCTCGAGGTCAGCGTCGATGACGAGACGCACCTCGCGTTCCAGCCCTGCGATACGATGGTCCACCCCGACCACCGCCGCCGCGGGCTGTTCACGGCGATGAACC
Source organism: Saliphagus sp. GCM10025317 (assembly GCF_042663665.1). Classification (NCBI taxonomy): domain Archaea; kingdom Methanobacteriati; phylum Methanobacteriota; class Halobacteria; order Halobacteriales; family Natrialbaceae; genus Saliphagus; species Saliphagus sp. GCM10025317. The sequence goes on along the minus strand of NZ_JBHTAQ010000007.1, from coordinate 451,448 downwards.
GCTGGGGCCTCGAGCGATACGACGACGACGGCCCGGCCTTCTTCTTCAACTTCCCGAACGCGCAGGCGAAACCGGGTAACGAACGACTCGGCTGGCGCCCGGTCGGACCCGTGCCGATGTACTACCGGGTCCAGAATCCCGTGGCCGTCCTCGCTCGATGGCTCCGGGCGGTCGATTCGACTGTCGACTCCCGCGTGCCGATTACCGCCGGTTCAACCGGTTCAACCGGTTCAGCCGACACAAACGTCGACTCCGAACCGACCGATCGATCGACCACGGGCGAATCAACGGGGCCGACAGACGCGTTCGCCCGCGGCCTCACCAGCGCCGTGACGACGGGCCACCGGCTGGGTGATCGACTGCTCGCACGGCGATCACTGCGCGACGCGGACGTCGACGTGAACGTCGAACGGTACGATCTGGCACCAGTTGGAACGCTCGAGACGCTCGCGCGCCGGTCACGACTGGACGGCTTCCGCGTCCACCGGTCGTCGACGTTCTACCGGTGGCGACTGGATAATCCCCTCCACGAGTACGTGACCGTTCTCGCGAGGCGAGCGGACACCGGACTCCCGATCGCCGCGATGATCGTCTCGCCACAGGACGACCACGTCCGACTGGTCGACGCCCTCCCGCGCGGCGTCGACGCGAACGACCCCGCCGTACCGGCGCTCGAGCACCTGCTCCTCGCGGTGCTCGAGGCGTACCGGGAGAAGCCGTTTCTCACGGCGTTCGGCGACGTCCTTCCCGATCCGCTCCACTACCGGTTCCTTCCCGACACCCGGGTGCCCCTGGAGCCGATCCTCCGGCCGACCACGCGAACGCTGTACGCCCGGGGGCTCGACGACGAAGTGAGTCGGCGACTCGCCTCAAGCACGGTCGACGACTGGCACCTGTCGCGACTGGACCTGGACACGACCTGAGCCGGGTTCTACAGGCGGAGCAGGTCGAGACGATTCACTCCGCCAGCGCCTCGAGGTCGAACTCGAAGCCAGCGACGGGAACCTCGAGGTCGTGCTCGACGAGGACCTCCGGATGCAGTTCCCCGATGACGCCGACCTCCTCGCCGTCGATCACGACGGCCGCGGTCCGACCGGGGATGTACGACGGATGCTCCGTCGGTGGCGTCTCGAGGTCGCCGTCGAAGCTCCGGACGAGTGCCTGCAGGCGGGACTTTGCGTCCTCGTAGGCGGCGTCGTGGCGGGCGAGGACGGCGCCGACGTACCGTCCTTCGCCGACGCCCGTGTTCTCGGCGTCGTCGACCCGCGCGGCGAACCCGATCTCGGCCAGATCCTGGGGATACCGGCGGTGGGTGTTGTTCTCGAGGACCATCAGTAGCGAGGGCGTGATCCAGGTGCGCAGCATCGTGTAGTCCTCGCTGTAGGGTCCCTTGATCGTCGCGGGTTCGCCCGCGCCGTAGGCGCCGTCGTCGGGCTCGAGACCCATCCGATCGAAGTTCTCGTCCTCGCTGATCATGTGGAAGTTCAACAGGTCCTGGAAGCCGAGGCCGACCAGTCGGGTCCGAGCGGCGTTCTCGAGGCGGGAGCGCTCGTGGCGGCCGCCGATGGTCCCCACGTCGGGGTAGCGGGGCTCGAGGTCGTTGAAGCCGTAGGCGCGCCCGAGGTCGTCGATGACGTCGAGGGGGTGGAGTACGTCGACGCGGTAGGGCGGGATGGTGACCTCGTAGGCGAGGTCCTCGTGTTCGTCGCTCTCGGCGTTCTCGTTTCCTTCTTCACCCTCGCCGTCTGCGGCTCCCGCGGTTCCCGCAGGTTCCGCGGGTTCCGACCGGTCGGAGCGCTCGGCCTCGAGTCCCGAACGCTCGGCCAGATCGACCACCTTCTCGGGCTCGAGGTCGATCCCGAGGATGGACTCGATGCGGGCGTGGGGGACGGTCTTGGTCTTCGTCGAGAAGTCGGGACGGACGACTCGCTGGTCTGGATACTCGACCGCCACCTCCTCCACCGTCGCCCCGCGAGCCGACAGCGCGTAGCAGACGATGTTGAGCATCCGGTCGATCGTCCACTGGTCGGTCCCCGTCATCTCGACGAAGAGGTCGCGGGAGTCAGTCGAGATCTCCGTCCGGCGGCCGTTGATTACCGGCGGGAACGAGAACAGGCCCAGGTCGTCGTAGATGGCCGGGTAGCGCTCGTAGCCGCTCACGAGATCGGCGTACGTCTTGCCCGTCTGGTGTTCCTCGAGCACTTCTGCGGGCGTCAGTTCCCGATCCGAATCGAGGGGCACGAAGCGGTCCTCGTCGGGTTCGACGCCGACGTACTCGATGGTGGGGTTGCCCTCGGTTGCCGCGCTCCCTTTGAGCATGGTGAGGTCGTGAATCCCGATGGCCCCCTTCGCTCGCTTGCGCCCCATCGTCGCGTGCAGCTTCTCCTGGAGCTGGATCAGCGACTCGAGGGCCGCCTCGTCCAGGTCGACGTCCCGGATCACCGCGCCCGTGACGTACGGGCGCTCGTCGGGCACGGAGTCGTCGACGACGATGGTCCAGTCGTGGGCGTTCGTCGTCGGGACGTACACGCCGCGGGCGTCGCCGTACTGGTAGCGAAGCGAGCGGGCGACGCCCTCCACCGACAGTCGGTCGAGGCGGTCCGGGGCGAACTCGAGTTCGAACTCTCCCTCGTCCGTACGGCCCTCGTACTCGAGGCCGAGGCCGAACAGGTCCGACTTGAGTTCCTCGTCGCCTTTCTCCTCGTGGCCGGTCAGTTCGCGCAGTTCGTCGGGGTCGATTTCGACCGTTGGCATCAGTAGGTCACCTCCGTCTCGCGCAGCAGTTCCAGGTCACACAGCGTCCCGTGGATGTCCCGGATATCCTCGAAGCCGTACATCAACATGAGCAGGCGCTCGAGGGCGAGCCCCCAGGCCATCACGTCACAGTCGACGCCCAGCGGTTCCAGCATCTCCTCGCGGAAGATGCCAGAGTTGCCGATTTCCACCATCTCGCCCGTCGTCGGGTGCGTGCCGAACAGTTCGAACGACGGTTCAGTGTAGGGGTTGTAGTGGGGTTTGAACTCGATGTCCGTGATCCCAAACTGGGCGTAGAACTCCTCGAAGGTGCCCATCAGGTCCCGTACAGACAGGTTCTCGGCCATCACCCAGCCCTCGATCTGGAAGAACTCCAGTAAGTGGGTCGGATCCAGCGTATCGTTCCGGTACACCTTCTCCACGCTGAAGTACCGCTGTGGCGGCTCGAGGTCACCGATCTGGTGGCCCGACAGGTACCGCGCCGACAGCGACGTCGTGTGCCCGCGCAGCGCGATGGCCCGCGCGAAGTCCTCGTCCCACGGTGAGTTGTAGCCCTCGCCGTCCTCGCCGACGCCCTCGCGGTGGGCGCGCTCGACGCGCTCGACGAGGTCTTCGGGGAGGTGGTCGATGTGGGTCGGATGCTCGAGGGCGAACCGGTCCCAGTGCGTTCTCGCCGGGTGGTCCTGGGGCATGAACAGGCAGTCGTTGATCCAGAAGTCCGCGTCCGCGTGGGGGCCGTCCATCTCCTGGAAGCCCATGCCGACGAGGGTGTCCTTGACCCGTTCGGCCGTCTGGCGCAGGATGTGGACGCTGCCGCCGTCGACGGCCGCCGCGTCGGCCTCGACGTTGTACTCGGTGAACTCGGCGTCGCGCCAGTCGCCACTGGTCAGGAGGTCGGGGGTGACCTGGCCGACCGTCTCGGCCGTCTCGATGCCTGCCATCAACTCGGTGACGCCCGCCTCGGTGAGGGTCGCCTCGCGGACGGTCAACTCGCTTCGCTCGAGCAGACCTCGTCGCTCGAGGTGCTCGAGGGTGTCGTCGTCGATCTCTCCCGAACCGCCCCCGCTGTCGCCGTCAGCCAGCGACTCGAGCGCGCTCGCCTCGGCGTCCGATTCGGGGTCAGCGTTCGGATCGGCCGTGATCTCGCCGCCGTCGATTGCGCCGTAGCCCTTGCGCGCGTAGTTCGACAGCGCGATGTTGACCTGCGGCCCCTCGAGTCCGGACTGGCCGATGACGCGGCCCATCTCGACGGCCTCGTCGTCGGCCCCGGCCGCGAGGGCGGCCTCGTAGAGGCGCACCTCGGGAAGGCCGTCGGCGGCGTACTCGCGACCCTCGTCGGTGAGGGCGATCGTTTCGTCGACTCGCTCGGTGACGTCGACCAGACCCGCCTCCTCGAGTTCGAAGACCGCGCCGGTGACGGTCTCGGAGGGCAGGTCGGTCGCGTCGGCGAGGGCGTCGACGCTCCGTGCCTCGTCTGCGCTCGCGGCCTGGACGACCGCGGCCTGTGGTGTGGGTAGCTGCATTCGCTTGCTCGTATGACTGGGTGTCGGTCAGTTAGCGGTTCCGAAGTCGCGGCCCCAGCTACGCGAGTCGGGGCGTCCTCCGACCGGTTTCGACTCGAGGGTGATCGGTCCCGCTCGAGGTCCACCGGCCGGTCACCGGGTAAAAAAGCCGAATCCCGTACGACGGTTGGTCGGCTGAGCGTCGGTGCGGGCACGCAGTCGGGATTCGGGTGCCATACCCGCTACTGCGGCGAGTTGTGTCAAAAGCGTTGTGGTCAGGAGAGCGCTCGCTCGACCGCGGTGGCGACGCTGCGGGCCTTCTCGGCGAGTTCCGGCGAAATCTGGCCGGCATCGACGGCCGCCTCGAGTTCGTCCTCGTCGACGACCGCGACCGAACCGTCGGTCCAGCGGATCACGTCGACGTGAAGGTCGACGTACCGGGCGCTGTCGGGAAACAGTTCCACGGGGGTACAGACGTTGACGTAGGTGCCCTTCGTCGTCCCGTCGGCCGCCTTGTACGTCGTCGGGTACCACCAGCGCCCCTCCTTGAGTTTGGTGATCGCCACGTCGCCGTCCTCGATGGGCACCTCGAGGGCGTCGTAGGTCCCGCCCCCGCGCATGCTTCGCTCGAGTGTCAGGCTGCCGTCCTCGCTCCAGTCGGTGACCTCGCCGGTCCCGAGGGTGATGAGTCGACCGTCGGGCTTGCCGTGGCCGAGCGCGAGGCGGTCGCCCGCCGCCGGGCCGAATTGGCGGGAGACGGCGGCGAAGGGGAATTCCTCCTCACCCGTCGGCTCGGCGACGGCCTCGGCGAAGTCGACGGCCGCGCTCGCCGACCGGTCGCCAGCCTTGATCCGGTGGTGGCCGACCATCGTGGTCTCGGCGGTTCGTCGCACCTCGTCGAGGGCGAACCGCGACTCGCGGCCGAACCAGAGCCAGGCGGTTGCCTGCGGGTCGGCGAGTCGCGCGGGGTTGCCCGGTTCTCCGGGCACGTCCTCGAGATGGGCCTCGAGCGTCCGGGAACGAGAAACCGCGTCCTCGAGGGCCGCGGTCATCGCCTCAAGGTCGGCATCGACGGCGCTGCGGTGCCACCGGAGACCCCAACCGTTCGGAATCGAAGGCGAGAGCAGGTCCGTCATGCCGACGAGTTCCTCGGCCCGTGCCCCCTCGAAATCGGCACCGACGCCGTTTCGCTCCCGGGAGAGGGTACAGAGGCCGCCCTCGACGGCGAGTCCCGGTTGCAGGCGAGGAGCGTCGTCGTCCCACGGCGGCGTCGGCTCGCGGACCTGCAGGCGGTAGCGGTCGCCGGCATCGACGTAGCCGTCGGCGTCGTCGTACGCGAGGTAGCCCCGTCGTCCCTTGCCGAGGGAGACGGGAGTGCCGCGGCCGCCGTCGGCCTCGCGGACCGCGCCGTCGAACACCGCTCCTCGAGGGACGGGATCTGCCCAGGGGAACGTATCGATAGCCAGCGACTCGAGGTGCTCGAGCACGCGGTCGACGCACTCGGGGTCGCCCGACACCTCGAGTCCCTGGCGGTCGCGGGTCGTCTCGATTCTCACGTCGGCGGGCGCCGACGGGAAGTCGGTCTCGAACCGCGCACGGATGGGTTCCGAGGCCTGGACGACCGTATGGCCGGCCTCGAGCAGCCGCTGGGTCACGGCGGTGGTGTAGATACCGCGGACGCGAACGCGAACGTCGACGACGGTACCTGGATCCGCCGACCCGTCGGTGTCGCTACCCTCCTCGTTCATCGGAGCAGCTCCCGGTCGGCAGCGAATCGGACCCGGTCGTTGATCGAGGGGCCGAGCGTCAGTTCGACGTACTCGTCGTCGAGCACCCGACCGTCCTCAACATAGACGCCCCAGGTGTCGAACCGGAGCCAGCCGCGCATCTCGGCGGCGTGGGTGGTCAGGTCGAGGTCCTCTACGGCGTGCTCGGGGTACTCGGCGCTCGAGTGGGCCATGTCGAGATCCGAGTAGACGGTGCCGTGGCGCTCGAAGAACGACTCGAGGGCCGCGGCGTCTGTGGCGACGGCCTTGACGACGAGTTCCGAGGCCCGCTGGAGGTCGTCGGTCTCGAGTCCGACCTCCCGGAGGGCCCGCTGGGTTCGCTGATCGAAGTGCATAGACGACGGTTAGCACCGGGAGTGTTTGTGGATTGTGGGTTCGCGGCGAACGGCGACTCGAGTTTGTGAGTTCAGTGGTACGGACCCAACAGCAACAGCGGACACAGCGGCGGCTCGAGACGGCGGTGTTGGCAGCGACGGCTCGCTGTCGAAATCAGTCGTCGGCGTGAGCGCCGGTCAGCGAAGAATAGGTCGGTTCGGACGACAGGGACGTCGTCGGCGTCGGGTCGGCGTTGGGTCGGTCGGGTTCGATGCGTTCGGATTTGGTTTCGGGTTCAGGTTCGTCCTCGAGTCGTTTGGTCTCTTTCTTGAGTGTGCCGGCGATCGCCGGCGGAAGGTTTCGTACGTGTGTTGTGTCCTCCGGGGAGGGCGGCGACGTGAGGAGGACCCCACGGATGGGTCGAGTCATGGTCGAGGATGGGCATTCATTCCGCATAAAGCCGATCCTTAAACACCTATTGTCATATAATCCCATATAAGGTATTCGCGTCCACGAACGTATTTGATCGCTGGCTAGTGTATAAGGGATATGACCAGCAAGCGCGACCCAATCGAACGGGCGGCCGGCTCCTCGGCCGACCTCTACGACGTCTCGACCTGGGAACCTCGCTCGCGACTCGACCGTTTCGCCGCCTGGCTGTACGCCGCGATCAGTTACGGACTCCACGCCATCGTGCTCGCCGTCGCCCTGTTGATCACGATCTCGCTCCTGGCTTCGCCCACGTTTCTCGTGCTCGACGAGCCACTCATCGGCGCGTTCTTCGCTCTCTCGGTCGTCCCCGCCGCGCTCCTCGCCGCGTACATCTGGTACGCGGACATCACCACGAGCGAACCGCTCTCGCTCCTCGTCAGCACGTTCGTCCTGGCCGTCCTCTTCGCCACGTTCGCCGCCGTCACGAATACGTTCGCTGGCTCCTTCCTGCGGCCGGTCCCCATCGTCGGAACGATCCTCTTCTTCTACCTGATCGTCGGCCCCGTTGAGGAGGCGGTCAAACTCCTCGCCGTGCGCGTCTTCGCCTTCCGGAGCGACTCCTTCGACGCCGTCATCGACGGCGCCGTCTACGGGGCCGTCGCAGGGCTTGGCTTCGCCGCCATCGAGAACGCCCTCTACATCACCCAGTCCGTCGGCACCGTCGGCGCCGAGACCAGCCTGTTCGCCGCCGCGGGCGGGATCACGACGACCCGCGCGCTCGCCGGCCCCGGCCACGTCATCTACTCCGCCGTCGCCGGCTACTACCTCGGGCTCGCGAAGTTCAACCCGGCGAACGCCGGGCCAATCGTCGTCAAGGGCTTGCTCGTCGCCTCGTTCATCCACGCGACGTACAACGTCACCGTCCAGATCGTTCCGCCGGTGATCGCCGCACTCTGGGGGATCGGCCCCGCACTCGCGGTGATCGTCTACGTCGTCGTCTACGACGGACTGGCCGCCTTCTACCTCTACCGAAAACTCAATCGCTATCGACGAACCTACCGCGCCGTCCGCGACGACGGCGGCGACCACGGCGCCGAGATGACGGAGTTCGAACCGGGTCAGCGCTGACCACGCGAAATTGACTGCGTTCCGTTACTGCGTAGCCGCGAGGCGGTCGCGCTCGAGGTGTCCCTCGAGCAACCGCTCGACGTACTTCGCGAGGACGTCGACCTCGAGGTGGACGGGGTCGCCGGGCGATTTTTCCGAGAGCGTCGTCAGGTCGTAAGTCGTCGGGATGATCGCCACCGTCACCCGGCCGTCGTCGGTCAGGTCGGCCACGGTGAGGCTGATCCCGTCGAGCGTGATCGACCCCTTCTCGACGACGTAGCGGTCGTAGCCCGCGGGGAGGTCGAACTCGAAGAACCAGTCGTCGCCGACGGACTCCACGTCGCGAACGGTCGCGACACTGTCGACGTGCCCCTGGACGACGTGGCCGTCGAAGCGACCGTCAGCGGGCATCGCCCGCTCGAGGTTGACCGAATCCCCGACCGCGAGCGAGCCCAGGTAGGTCCGCTCGACGGTCTCGCTGGCGAGGAAGACCTCGAACCAGGTACCGGGTTCGAACGCCTCGACGGTCAGGCAGGCGCCGCTGACGCTGATCGACTGCCCGTGTGTGAGGTTCCTGGCGACTTCGTCCGCACCGATCCGGAGTCTAAGGCCCTCGTCCGTCTCGGTTCGATCGACGATTTCGCCCGTCTCCTCGACGATGCCGGTGAACATACTCGAGACTCGCGCGCTCGCGACCAAATACGTTCCGGATCTGTAATGCATCCCACATTCGTTACGGTTCTCGGGCGTAGTCGTCGTGTTTTTCCCGCTTCCCGACGAATAGACCCGCAATGGGTGGCCTCATCGATACGATCAAACTCGCCGGTATCCTCGTGTTCGCCATCCCCGCAGGACTCGCCGGACTCGAGCTCGCTCTGCGGGGAAACACGCTCGTCGGCGGCGCGCTCGTCGGCCTGGCAATCATGCTGGTCGTCATCGACCACTATCTGACGACGCCTGGCGACATTCCGGGGATGATCGCGAGTCAAGTGGCCGGAAAGGCGGTTCGGGACCCCGAAGAGTCAGAGGAGTGACGGTCGGAGTTCGGGCAAACGCCTCGGATGAAGGACCTGGCCGACGTCGACATCGGCGTCGACACTGATCACCGACCGAACGGGAGCGTCAGGGAGCGGACTCCGCAATGTCGTTGATCGCGTACACGCGAACGCTCGTTGGCCGCTTCGTGAACTGCCCGAGCAATCGCCCGACGAGGCGGTCGACCCCCGCGTCCGCGGCGACGTCGAGCAGTTGCTGACTCACGACCCCGTCGAAGAGCATCGTCGAGACCGAATCGGACTCTGCCGCCTCGAGCAACGCCTGGGCGTCGCTCGCCTCGCCTTCCTCGAGAACCTCGCCGTCGGCGTCGAGGAATCGAACGCGCTCGGTCCCGTTACGGATCACCTCGGTAGCGTGGTCGTAGACGGTTCGCGGTACTGGTTCCGCGGAATCGGTGGACGTCGCCCCGGATTTGGGAGCGGATTCGGTACCTGGAGCTGACGTCGAACCGTCGTCGACGTCTCCCTCGAGCGACGGTGAATTGGAATCGGAATCAGAATTAGAATCGGAATCAGCCTCGAGGCCCGGACTCGAGTCGGGCTGAACCGGGCCATCGGCTAATGATTCGGTGCTCGCCGGCGGCGCGGGCGTCTGGCTGCCGTCGGTCGCGGCGATCGCGTCCCGCGGCTCGTTGGCCCCGGAGACGGATTCGAAGGGGACCTTGTTTCGCAGGGCCGTGAACAGCTGGGTGTGATCGAGGTCCTCGACCGACGTCCCCGCCGGCGCGAACGTGACGTAGTCGATGTCGCCGACCTGGGAGAGTTCCTCGAAGATCAGGTCGCCGCCGCGATCGCCGTCGAGGAACACCGTGACCGTGCGATGGTGGGTGAGTTCGGCGACCGCGTCGGGGACGTTCGTTCCCTCGACGGCGATGGCGTTCTTGACGCCGTACTTGAGCATGGTGAGGACGTCCGAGCGCCCCTCGACGACGATGATGGCGTCGCTGTCGCCGACTCGCGGCCCGGCCGGCAGGCCCTCGAACTCGGTGATGTCCGCGACGCGGACGTACTCGCGCACCTCCTCGAGGATCTCGTCGGAGGACATGACGGAGTCGTCGAAGCCTGTCCGAAGGAGTTCCTTCGCCCGCTCGACGACGTCCTTGCGCTTTGCCGCGCGGACGTCCTCGATGTCGCCGACCTCAAGGTTCGCTCGGCAAGGGCCGACCCGGGTGATCGTCTCGAGGGAGGCTGCGAGCGTGGCGGTCTCGACCTTGTCGAGGCTGGTTGCGATCGTCAGGTGCCCCTGCGACGTTCCGCGAGTGCTGGTGATTTCGACGTCGATGTGCCCGACCTTGCCCGACTGGCGAAGTTCGCGGAGGTCGAGTTCGTCGCCGAGGAGACCCTCGGTCTGGCCGAAGATGGCGCCGACGACGTCGCTGCGCTCGACCACCCCGTCGGCCGTGACGTTCGCCCGGATGAGATATTTTGACGTGTCTTCCATGGGAGATCCGGTCCGCGTGGGACCTGCGGCGCGAACATCGCGCCCGTTGACTGTTTACTCGTATATAGGTACTCGACGGCAAATACCTGTTGACCGGCAGGTTCGCCTCGAAGGGCAGTTGATCCAGTCGAAACGTCGTCAGTCGGATGCCACACAGTGACACACCCCCAATGCCTTGATAGGCCCGTCGACTCGAGAGAACGTATGAGCGAGGAGACGCAGGACACCGGTTCGGGCGCCGAACGGTGCGAGCACGGCGGGCGTTCGGACCACAACGACGAAGACGACCCCACTCGAGCGCAGGACCTGTCATCGCTCGAGCCCGAAACCTACTACGACGAGTACGGCCACGAGGAGTGGGACCGCCTCGAGGCCACCCTGGGCGGCCACCTCGAGTTCGAGGGCACTACGACCTATCTCGAGCGCTACCTGCCGAACTCGGGCCACGTCCTGGACGCGGGCGGCGGTGCGGGGCGGTACGCCGTCTGGCTCGCCGAGCGCGGGTACTCGGTGACGCTCGTCGATCGTAGCCGTCGTCAGTGTGAGATCGCCCGAGAGAAGGTCCGCGAGCACGGCGTCGCCGACCGCGTGACGGTCGAGCACGCCGACCTACGCGCGCTGCCGTTCGCCGACGACCGGTTCGACGCCGTCTGCTGTACCGGCGGACCGCTCTCGCACCTCACCGACGAGGCCAGCCGAGAGCGGGCGCTTGCCGAACTCCGCCGCGTCGCTCGTCCCATGAGCCCCATCTTCGTCTCCGTCATGGGTCGACTCGCGGTCCTCCAGAACCTCGTCCGCTCCGCCGAGTACGCCCCTGGCGTCCCCGCGATGGTCGAGAGCGGCACCTACGACGCCGACTTCGCCCGCGAGCACCTCGCCCACCTCGAGGAACCCGGCTTCACCGCGTGTCACTTCTTCCGTGCTGCCGAACTCGAGGCCGTCCTCGAGTCGGCCGGATTCGAGGTCGAGGCGCTGGTCGGCCTTGAGGGAATTGCGGCGAACGTCGGCGAGCGACAAGATATAGAGGACCTCGAGTCGGATGTGATCGAGGCCGTCACCGAGGCCGTTCGCGGTCTGCGGACGGACCCCGCCGTCGTCGACTGGTCGAATCACATCCTGGCGGTCGCTCGAGTCTGAGTGCTCGCTATTGTTGTTGATCTACTTTACTATAGAATCAATAGCATTGGCGCCGCTCACTCGAGCGGCTTGGTCACCTTCGCGGGATTGGTGGGTTCGGTGAGGCGGACACGGCCGTCTCCGTGGACGCTGACCCGGTACCCTTCGTACGTGAATTCGAAGACCCTGTCCTCGAGGTCGACGCCGCTGTTTCGTGGACGGAACAGCGCGTTGAGCGCGTCCGGATCGATGACCTCGTAGATTGGCGGCATCTCGACCAGCGATCGCCCGGAGGCCGCGGCGACCAGGTCGACGATGGTCTCGACCGGCCCTTCCGCCGGATCGAACGACTCAGTGTGTGTGCGTTTCGTTCGATCGACAGTCGCGGAGGGAGGGAGCGAATCGTCAGCGGAATCCATACACGCATCCACTCGAGTCGCCCCCATGTCTCTGGTGCTGATTATATTGATTCTTTAAGTGCTACCTTTCGAGATGGCGTCACGATACCGCCTTCCCGAGGAGAGTGCGTGCGGGCACGACGAGTCGACGTTCGTGCGACTGAGGAGGGTCTACACGGCGTTTCGGAGAGCCTCGAGGGGGCAGTCGCACGACGAGGACGGACGCAACGTTCATAGTCGCCGACTGGAAAGACTACCGTATGGATTCGCTCCTCCGCCTCGCCGGACTCGGTCTCCTCGCCCTCGTGGTCCTCTGGGTCGTACTCGAGGTCGTCGTCGGCATCGTCTCGGCGGTCGTCAGTCTCGTGATCAGCCTCGTCGTCCTCGCCGTGGTGGTCGCGCTCGCGTACCTGGCGTACTCCGTGCTCGCGTAGGCGTCGGGGGCAGAAATCAGTACCAATCCCTATCTCAATCTCAGTTTCAGTCTCAGCCTCAATCTCAGTTTTTCGCCGACTCGAGCAACTCGATCGCCTCGGCCCGGAGTTCGTCCGCCCGGTCGGCAGACCGCGCCTCGGCCGTAACCCGAATCAGCGGCTGTGTGCCGCTCGCTCGGAGCAGGAACCAGCCGTCGCCGCGGTCGACGCGCACGCCATCGAGAGTGTCGACGTCGTCGTAGCGCTCGAGGACCGACTCCGCAACTGCGTTCATCACGGCGCCCTTTCGGTCGACCTCGAGGGAATCCCGCCGGATGGGATAGGTGTCGACGCTATCGACGAGCGCCGAGAGCGGACCGGATTCGGCGACCAGTTCGACGAGTTTCGCGGCCGCGAGCGGCCCGTCCGGACAGAGCGTTTCCGCGGGCCAGATCCAGGCGCCGCTGGGTTCGCCGCCGAAGACGACGTCCGCGTCGGTCGCCCGCTCGGCCACGTAGACGTCGCCGACCGGCGTCTTCGTGAGGGACGCACCGACGGCAGCCAGCGCGTCGTCGACGGTCAGGCTGGTGTCGACCGGCGCGGCCACCCGGTCGCCCTCGCCCGCAGCCTCCCGGGCGAACAGCGCGAGCAGGACGTCCTTCGGGACGAACCGCCCCGTCTCGTCGACCGCGACCATCCGGTCGGCGTCCCCGTCGTGGGCGATACCGAGGTCGGCGTCCGTCGCGGCGACCGTCTCGAGCAGCGTCTCGAGGGTTTCCTCGTTCGGTTCGCTCGGCCGGCCGGGGAACGAGCCGTCTGGCTGGCCGTTGAGCGTCGTGACCGTACAGCCGAGGTCGGCGAGCACGTCCGCGGTGACTCGCCCCGCGCCGTTCCCGAGGTCGAGCACGATTGAGAGCGGCGTCTCGAGCGAGACGGCCTCCCGGATGGCGTCGGCGTGATCCGTGGCGGCGTCCTGGTACGCGCGGACGGTGCCGTGGCCGTCCCAGCCTGCGAGGTCGTAGTCGCCCCGCTCGATGCGGGCCGAAATCGCGTCTCGCTGGTCGGGTCCGAACGCCTTCCCGGAGGGGGCCCAGAGCTTGATTCCGTTGTCGGTCGCCGGGTTGTGCGAGGCTGTGATGACAACGCCCGCATCGGCCTCGAGCGTGCCGACAGCGCGGGCGACGGTGGGCGTGGCTGCGAGTCCGAGGTCGACGACGTCCGCGCCGCACTCGCGGAGGCCGGCCTCGAGCGCCCGGCCGAGGACCCTGCCGCTCTCCCTGGCGTCGCGGCCGAGGATGACCCGTTCGTAGCCCTCGGAGGCGACCGCTCGGCCGACCGAGAGCGCGAGTTCGGCCGTGACTTCCTTACCCACGGCACCGCGAATACCGCTCGTTCCGAACATAGCGAGGAGTGTGACGTACGGTTACGTTATACTGTCGATTGGACCTGTCGAGAGCGCCGGCGACTGCCGGCGCTCGAGGGTATATCTCGAGAGGCATTCGTCGCTACGATCGAAGAAAGTCGAAGAGGCGATAGGGTTTCGAGCGAAGCGGTCGTCAGTCGCTGGTTTCGTTTTCCGTGGCCTTGTCTGTTTCGTTAGTGTCGTCTGTGTCGTTGGTGTCGTCGGTGCCGTCAGACCCGGAGGTATCGTCAGACCCGGAGGTATCGTTCGATTCGTCGGTCTCGTTGGTATCCTCGGTGTCGTCAGCGTCACCGTCTGTGCCGTCTGTCTCGTCACTCTCGCTGGAATCGTCGGCCTCGTCAGACTCGGTCTCGTCCGTCTCCTCACTCGAGTCCTCCCCACTCGAGTCGGACTCCACGTCCGGGTTGAAGTGGATGTTTTTGGAGACCGCACCGTAGATGTCGTCGTACTGTTTGTCTTCGTCCATCAAGAAGACCTCGACGGTCAGGCGCTCGTTTTCGCCGAACTCCTCGAGACCGCCTGGCCGGACCTCGATGTGGAACGTCCCGTTTTCGGTCATCTTGACCTGACCGGTGCGTTCGACGATCTTCCGGTTGCCTTCCCCTTCGTTGATCTTGACGAAGAAGTACGGCTCACCGATGACGTTACCGTACTCCGGTGGGTCGACGTCCTCCATGCTCGTGTTGGCGACGACCTCGATGTTGAAGTCCGAGTAGCCCTCGCCGTTTTCTGCCTCTACTTTGTCGACGAACTCGACGCTCTTGATCCGGGTCGAGCTCTCGTCTTTCCATTCGAGCGGCATGTTCGGCTGCTGTGGCGGTGACCAGCTGGACTGGGTCGACTCGTCGTCTTCCCCGTCGTCGGTGGAACCGTCACCGTTTGCGTCGTCGGTGGAATCATCCTCGTCCGAGTTGTCTTCGGCATCCTGGCTCTCGTTCGGCGAATCGTTCTCGTCGGTATCGTTCTCTGACGTGTTCTCCGACGGATCCTCTCCGTCGGGCTGTGTCTCGTTCGGCGAGTCGCCCGCGCCGAACCCCCCGAGGGACGTACACCCCGAGAGGGCGACGAGCAAGACGACGCCGATCACAGCGAGTTTTCTGAACTGCATCGTGGACGTCTGTATCGGCTTCCGTCACATCATTATAGCCCTGATAAGTCACCTTGGTCGCCATATAACCACTTCATAGTCGAGTTCACCGACGGGGAAAACCGTGTCCGGAGACCGGTTCGGGTGTTTGCCGAGGCTCGAGCGACAGCGCATGAACGGGGTCGAATCGAGACGGCGCGTCACTCGAGCCGACCGCCATCAGATTGCCTCCAGAACCGATCGTCCTCAGACCGTCTCCGGGAGCCACCCGCCGTCGACCTCGAGGTTCTGACCGCTCACGTAGTCGCTCTCCGGGTCGACGAAGAACAGGAGCGGACGGACGAGGTCGTCGAAACTGGCGGGGCGGTCCCGAGGGATCTCCTCGGGGAACGCCTCGGAGTTCTCGACGACGTACGGCGAGATGGCGTTCACGGTGATGCCGTCATCCTGGGTGTCGGCGGCGAGCATCCGCGTAAACATGATCACGCCCGCTTTGGCGACGAAGTACGGGAAATTCACCGGGTTGACGAGTCCCTTCTCGCTCGAGGCGTTGCCGAGGTTGACGATGCGGCCGAACCCGTTCTCGCGCATGCCGGGGAGGGCGCGCTTCGAGCAGAGGTAGGTGCCGTTGAGGTTCGTCTCCAGGACGCGGTTCCAGGTCTCGAACTCGAGATCGGCCCAGTGTGTGGGCGCGAAGTCGCCGACGTTGTTCACCAGTACGTCGACGGTCCCCAGGTCGTCCTCGACGCTCGAGAACAGGTCGTCGACGCTTCCGGGGTCGGTTACGTCGCCGCGAACCGTCGTGACGGCCTCGGCGCCGCGGTCTCGAGCCTCGTCGGCGACCGACCTGGCGGCCGCGTCGCTGGTGTGATAGTGGACGGCCGTCTTCGCGCCGCGTTCGGCCAGCGCCAGCAGGAACGCCCGACCGATGCCGCGAGCGCTGCCGGTGACCAGTACGGTTCGACCGGTAAGGTCTGGTTCCTCCATATCCCATCCTCGCTCAGGAGCACGAAAAGTCGCCGGGGTCGGCAGGTGAAAGTTTTTACTCAATATTGAGTAAGAGTATGAACGCTTAAGGTAGTGGAGGGTATACGTACTGAATATGACGCTCGAAACAATCCTGCTCGCGGTTGGTCCGGGCGATGCCGAACGGACTGACGCACTCGCCGAGGCAGTCATCGAAGTCGCAGCACCCGCAGAGTCGACGGTCGTACTCGCCCACGTCTTCACCGACGACGAGTACGAGAAGGTCCTGGACCAGCTCTCCTTCGACCCCGAGGTCGAGGAGGCCGATCCGAACGAGGTCGCCGGCCGACACGCGACCATCCGCGACCTGCGGCAGCCGCTCGACGACGCGGGCGTGAGCTACGATGTTCGCGGCTCGGTGGGCGATCACGGCAAGGCGATCGTCGACCTGGCGACCGACGTGAACGCCAACCGCGTCGTCGTCGGCGGGCGAAAACGCTCCCCGACCGGGAAGGCCGTCTTCGGCTCGACCGCCCAGGAAGTGTTGCTCTCGGCGCCCTGCCCCGTGACGTTCGTCCGCAGTTCCGACTGATCGAGTCCCGGTTTTGGACCTCGAGTGACCGGCCACGGTGAACGAGCCGTCGCTCCGGCGTTCTCGAGCGGCCCAGTTCTCTTTCGGAGAGCCACCCCGCCGGATTATGACGTCGTCTGTGGTGTGACGGGTATGGACGCACTACTTACCCACAAAACCGCCGTCGTCCCTCGCGGCGCTCCCCGCACGTCGCTCGAGGCGACGAATAAACCGTCCGTCGCGTGAAAAGCGTTCCCTCACGTTTTATCGCCCGGGAGTCCTTGCCACGAGAGTATGAACTGGCGGGACGCAGAACGCGAGTACGACGACGCGGTCATCGGCACGACCAGCCTGGGTCGGCTGTTCGAGGACGCCGCCGAACGACACCCCAATCGCCCGGCACAGCGCTACAAGGGCGGGGTCTACGACCGCTCGCTCACCGGTGGGGTGCTGCGGGCCGCTGCCGACGGCGAGTTCCGCGCGATTTCGTACGCCGAAATGCGCAACGTCGTCCGGAAGCTTGCGGCCGGATTTCGCGACCTCGGCGTCGACCACGGCGACCGGATCGGCATCTTCGCCGACACCCGCATGGAGTGGGCCCAGACCGACTTCGCCCTGCTGTCGGCCGGCGCGGTTGTCACGACCGTCTACCGCAACTCGTCGCCCGATCAGGTCCGTTACCTGCTCGACGATCCCGGGGCGACGGGCGTCGTCGTCGAGAACGAAGCCCTGCTCGAGCGCGTCCTCGAGGTGGAGGAGGACCTCAATCTCGAGTTCGTCGTCTCCATGGACGACCTCTCGGATGCGTACGACGACCGCGACGACGTCTACACCCTCGCGGATGTCTACGCGCGCGGGGAGGAAACCTTCGACCTCGAGGCCTACCAGAGTTGGGTCGACGAACCCGGAACGGACGACCTGGCGAGTCTGATCTACACCAGCGGGACGACCGGCCAGCCGAAGGGCGTGCAGTTGACCCACGGCAACTTTCGAGCGAACGTCAACCAGATTCGCAAGCGCTACGGGCCGCGGTCGGACAAGTCCCCCGACTTACCGGTGATCGACGAGTCGGTGCAGACGGTCTCGTTCCTGCCGCTGGCCCACGTCTTCGAGCGCACCGCGGGACATTTCCTGATGTTCGCCAGCGGTGCCTGCGTCGCCTATGCCGAAAGCCCCGACACCCTGCAAGAAGACTTCAGCGCGGTTCGGCCGAACTCGGCGACGAGCGTGCCGCGGGTCTACGAGAAGATCTACGACGCCATCCGCGAACAGGCGAGCGAGTCCGCGATCAAGGAACGGATCTTCCACTGGGCAACCGACGTGGGCGTCGAGTACGCCGAGGCGGACGCGCCAGGACCGGCTCTCCGGGCGAAACACGCCCTCGCGGACCGGCTCGTCTTCTCGCAGGTCAAGGAGGCCCTCGGCGGCAACGTCGAACTCCTCATCAGCGGCGGGGGGAGCCTCTCGAAGGACCTCTGTACGCTCTATCACGGGATGGGCTTGCCCATCTACGAGGGGTACGGCCTGACCGAGACCGCCCCCGTGGTGACGGTCAACCCGCCCGAGGAACCCAAAATCGGGACGATCGGTCCCGCGCTGCCCGACGTCACGCTTCGCATCGACGAGTCCGTCGCCGACCAGGATGTCTTCGACGACCCGGGCCAGGTCGGGGAGTTGCTCGTCCGGGGACCGAACGTGACCGAGGGATACTGGAACAAGCCGAGCGCTACCGACCGGGCGTTTCTCGAGAGCGAGGACGGGGATGGGGACAAAGAAGACGACCAGGGACGCTGGTTCCGCACCGGCGACATCGTCCACCTGCGCCCGGACGGTTACGTCGAATTCCGCGAGCGGGTCAAACAGATCCTCGTGCTCTCGACGGGGAAGAACGTCGCCCCTGCCCCCATCGAGGACGCCTTCGCCGCCAGCGAGGTCGTCGAGCAGTGCATGGCCGTCGGCGACGGCGAGAAGTTCGTCGGCGCGCTCGTCGTCCCGAACCTCGAGCACGTCCGCGAGTGGGCCGACCGCGGGGGAATCGACCTCCCCGAGGACGCCGAAGCCGTCTGCGAGGACGAGCGCGTTCGGTCCTACGTCGGCGAGGAAGTCGACGCGGTGAACGAGAACTTCGAGAAACACGAGACGATCAAGCAGTTCCGCCTCGTCCCCGTCGAGTTCACCGAGGAAAACGAGATGCTGACGCCGACGATGAAGAAGAAACGTCGCGTTATCCTCGAGCGCTTCGACGACCGGGTCGACGAACTCTACGCCGACGCCTGACCGGGATTTCGACGCTCTCGACCCCGCCCTGGTTCGTTCTTCCGTTCCGCCGTCAGTTGATCGTCGTCCGTTGGCAGCAGGGCGCCGCCGCCGTCCAAGCGCCGTCGCCATTCAAGCGCCGCTACCGCCCGAACCACTCAAAACAGCCGAATAGTTCAAGAGGTGGCATGTGCATTGAGGAACCATACCATGGGATGGAGGGAATCCGAACGACAGTTCGACGACGACGTACTCGAGATGGACACACTGGGACAGCTGTTCGCGAAGACGGTCGAGCGCAACAGGGACGCGCCGGCCCAGCGCTACAAGGGCGGAATTTACGACCGCTCACTCGCGGGCCCGGTGGTCGATCCCGCACCCGACGGCGATTACGCGGTGCTCAGCTACGCCGAGATGGGGGCGATTGTCGAGCGACTCGCGACCGGGTTTCGCGACCTCGGCGTCGACGCCGGTGATCGCGTCGCCATATTCGCCGGGACACGCATGGAGTGGGCCCAGACCGACTTCGCGCTGCTCTCCGCCGGCGCCGTGGTCACCACTGTCTACCGCAACTCGTCGCCCGATAAGGTCCGCTACTTGCTCGACGACCCAGGGGCGACTGGCGTCGTCGTCGAGAACGAAGCACTGCTCGAGCGCGTCCTCGAGGTGGAAGACGACCTCGACCTCGAGTTCGTCGTCTCGATGGATACGCTCTCCGACACGTACGACGACCGCGACGACGTCTACACCCTCGCCGATGTCTACGCCCATGGAGATGAGGCCTACGACGAGGAGGCCTATCAGGGCTGGCTCGCCGAACGCACGCCGGACGATCTGGCGAGTCTGATCTACACCAGCGGGACGACCGGCCAGCCGAAGGGCGTGCAGCTGACCCACCGGAACTTCCGGGAAAACGTCAACCAGACCTACCGGCGGTTCGGGCCGCGTCCGGGGAAACCGGCGGGGACGCCCTCGATCAACAGCAACACACAAAGCGTATCGTTCCTCCCACTGGCCCACGTCTTCGAGCGCACCGCGGGACACTTCCTGATGTTCGCCAGCGGAGCCTGCGTCGCCTACGCCGAGAATTCGGACACGCTCAAGGAGGACTTTCAACTCGTCTCGCCGACGACGGCGACGAGCGTGCCGCGGGTCTACGAGAAGATTTACGACGCCATCCGCGAACAGGCGAGCGAATCGCCGATCAAGGAGCGCATCTTCGAGTGGGCGACCGACGTCAGCCGGGCGTACTACCGCGCCGACAGCCCCGGACCCGGCCTGAAGCTGAAGATGGCGGTCGCCGACACGCTGGTCTTCTCGCAGGTCAAGGAGGCCCTCGGCGGCAACATCGACATGCTCGTCAGCGGTGGCGGGACCCTCTCGGCCGAGCTCTGTACGCTCTATCACGGGATGGGGCTGCCTATCTACGAGGGGTACGGCCTGACCGAGACCGCCCCCGTGGTCACGACCAATCCGCCCGAAGAGCCCAAGATCGGGACGATCGGCCCCGCCCTCGTCGACACCGATCTGAAGGTCGACGAGACCGTCGTCCCCGAGGAGAGCACCGACACCACCATCGGCGAGACTGGCGAGTTGCTCGTCAAGGGCCCACAGGTCGCGAAGGGGTACTGGAACAAGCCCGAGAAGACCGCCGAGGCGTTCGTCGAGGACGACGAGGGACGGTGGTTCCGCACCGGCGACATCGTCACCATCCGGCCCGACGGCTACCTCGTCTTCCACGAGCGCTCGAAACAGATGCTCGTCCTCTCGACGGGGAAGAACGTCGCCCCCGCCCCCATCGAGGACAGCTTCGCCCAGAGCCAGGTCGTCGAACAGTGCATGGTCGTCGGCGACGGCGAGAAGTTCGTCGGCGCACTCATCGTCCCCAACTTCCAGTACCTGCGGGACGAACTCGAGCTCGAGGACGACGCGCGAATCGTCGACAGCGAGGCCGCTCACGACCTCGTCCAGGCGGAGATCGACGCGGTGAACGAGAACTTCGAGAAACACGAGCAGATCAAGCGCTTCCAGCTCGTGCCCGAGGAGTTCACCGAGGAAAACGAGATGCTGACGCCGACGATGAAGAAGAAGCGCCGGGTGATCCTCGAGAAGTTCGACGAGGAGGTGGCAGACATCTATCCCGAGCGCGCGTCGGATCGGCCGGCCGAGGCGGCCGACTGAGCGGGCGATCGCGAGCACCGTTCTAGCTATACTATCTATAGTACGTTGGTAGTGACCAGTCGAGAAGTATAACTGAGTGGTTTCGGTAGTGAATACATCGACGAATGAACGTTCGACTACGGGACGAGGGGTGGGTGCGCCGCCGCGGCGTCGCCGTCCGGGGCCAGGCGTTCGAGGGGACGGACCTCCTCGAGGCGCCGGCCATCGCCGAGCGGTTCGCACGGGCGCTCGAGGGCGGAGCCAGCCGGAATCAAGACGGGGACGCTCACCTCGAGGCCGTCGCCGACTGCGCCAACTCCCTCGAGGGATTCTTCGCGGCGGTCGTCGGGCTCGACGCCGACCAGACGTACCTCGTCGCTGACGGCGCTCGCTCGATTCCCCTCTGGTACGACGCCGCCGGATCCGTCGTCAGCGACCGCGGCTGGGCCGTCAGGGACGCGGTCGACGCGCCTCGAGACCCGGTCACCGAGCGCGAGTTCCTCCTGACGCGGTACGTGACCGGTCCCGACACCATCTGGCAGGACGTGTTCGCCGTGCAACCGGGTGAAGTGGTTCGGCTCGAGTCGAGCGACGTCGACGGTGCCCCCGACGACACCGGCGACGGCGACCGAACCGTCACTCGCCACACCTACCGCGAGTACTGGCCCGCCGCCGAGACGCCGACCGCCGAGGACGAGTGTTCAGGCGACCAACTCGAGATTCCTCTCGCGCGCCTCGAGGCCGGCCTCCAGACCGCGCTCGACCGACTCGAAATCGTCGCCGGTGACCGCCCCGTCGTCCTCCCGCTCTCGGGCGGGTACGACTCCCGACTGCTCGCCGCAGCCCTCGTCGAGCGTGGACGAGAGGTGATCGGCTTCACCTTCGGCCGCTCGGGCCACCCCGACGTCGAGGTCAGCCGGGAGGTCGCGGCCGAACTCGGGATCCGCTGGGAGTTCTACCCTTACTTGCGAGCGATGTGGCGGGAGCAGTACCACGGCGAGGCCGGCCGCCACTACCGGGAGTGGGCCTTCGGTGGGGACGCCCTCCCGTTTCTGGCCGAGTGGCCCGCCGTCCACGGGTTGCTCGAGGACGGCCGGCTTCCAGAAGACGCGCTCTACTGTCCAGGTCACACCGTGGCGACACCCAGCGAACGACTGCCGCGGTTCGTCGGGGAGCCCCCGTACGCACCCGTTCGGAGGGCTGTCGGGTGCGGGCCCGCCGTGGATGCCGACGAACGGGGAACCGTCGACGAAGCACTCGAGACGACCGACCCCACGCTCGAGGCGCTGGTCGAGTACGTCCTCGAGACGCACTACGTGCTCTGGGATATGGACGACGCCGTGAATGGACCCACGGACGACCGAGAAAACATCCAGGACGCGTTTCGTGAACGCATTCGACGCGGCCTCCTCGGCCACCGAGACCCTGAGACGATCTCGGACCCCGCGACGGCCGCCGCAGCCTACGAGCGCTGGGAGTGGCGCGGGCGCATGTCGACGTTCACCAACGGCGACTGCCGGGTCTACGAGGACGCCGGCCTCGGGTGGTGGCTCCCGCTGTGGGATCCCGCCTACGTTCGGGCCTGGGAGGCGGTCCCCCTCGCCTTCCGCCGCGGAAAGGGACTCCACGCCGACCTCGCCACGGCCGTCTACTGGCGGGTCGCCGGTATCGCTCACGACCGGGCCGCGGTGACGGATCGAACGCTCGAACCCGAAGATCGCTTGCTCTCGCTCGTCCGTCACACCCCCGCTCGGCAGTTCCTCGAGCGAGGTGGCGACTGGGCGCCGCCGTTTCTGGCCCCGCGCGAACAGTGGCGCGAACCCGGCTCCCACCCGCTCGCCTGGCACGGAATCGTCGACGACGCGATTCTCGAGGCCGCCCCCTCGAGCCGAAACCTCTACGCGCTGCGGACGCTGGCGCGGGTCGAGGGCGTCGACCTCGGGGATCCGTCGTGGCTCGCCGACGTGGGCGAGACGTGGTTCGAGTGATCGTCGCTCTCGAGTGACTCGAGGAGTTAGAACAGAAGGGTAAACAGGAGGTCCCCGTAGACGAGCGCGACGACCAGCCCTGCGAAGATCGGCACCAGGAACGGCGTTCCCGGCGAGATCCAGACGACGTCGCGTTCGGCGAGGACCTCGAGGCCGTCGCGGAGGCTGTCAGGATCGGTGCCGTAGGCCGTGCCGTCGATGTCCTCGAGGAACGCTTCGGCGCACCAGGGGTCCTCGACTTCGACGTCGGCTGGTGCGTCGGTATCGCGCTCGAGGCTGTCCTGGACGCGACTCGACCCGCCGTCGCTCCGAACCTCGGCCGTCACCGCGCCGTCGGTCGGCGGATTCGGCTCGTCGGGGAGGCTCGCCGGGTCGCGATACGTCTCCGGGTCTGCCCGGAGTTCCTCGAGGCTGAGCCCCCGCCAGCGAAGGTACATCCGGAGGGCGTCGAGGTCGAGGCCGCTCAGGGACCGCCCCGATGGGGCGTCCAGGAGTCGTCCGTGGGTGCTCGAGACGGTCCGCCAGTTGACCGGCCAGCCGATGAACATCACTGGCGCGATCCGCCCGGCGGCGGCGTTTCGAATCGCGAGGACGACCGGGATGAGGACGCCGAGGAGGACCGCGTTAGTCAGGATGGCGAGCGAGAACGCGCTGGCGATCTCTGGGGTGACGACAGGGAGCGTCCACGAGCCGATTTCGTAGGCAGGATACGTCGGAAACAGCAACGCGAGCACCAGCAAGGCCTTCGCGTCGGCACCGCCGAAACCGCCGAACCACCAGAAGAGGTACGCGAGCGGGACGACGACCCCGAGACTCAGCGCCGAGGGGACGAGAAACTCGTGACTCCAGACGACCCCGCCGGCCCGGTAGGCGACCCAGCCGTCCCAGACGAACAGGACTGCGGCGAGCGCCGACAGCGGAATCCAGACCGAACTCGAGATCCGGCGGGTCTTCACGTCGCGGACGGCCGCCCAGGCGAAGACGGGGACGGCGACGAGCCGGAGGAGGTCGGGTGTCGAGGCGATCGGGACGACGTCGTACACGTTCGCTACGGCGTCCCGATGGGTGGTAGGTGTTACGGCTGCGGCTCGGTAACAACGTCAATCGCTGGGTGCTTAGAACCCGTGTCGATCCTCGAGCAACACGAGTTGCGTCCGGTCCTCGACCCGTTCTCGCTCGAGCGAGACCAGTTTCCCGACGGTACTCCCCTGCCCGTAGACCTCCTCCGCGCGGGCGTCCTCGAGCGGCAGGGCGAACTCCCGAACGCGCTCGACGGCGGCGGCCCAGCTGGGTTCGATTTTGTTCGCACTTCCGACGAGTACGAGGCGTTCCGCGGCGAACGGCCAGGCGCTCACGGCGTTGCCGAGCGCGTTCGCGCCGAGGAGTTCGCCGCTCCGGGCGATGGCGTTGACGCTGTCGAAGAAGACGTCGGCGGTGGCGGCCTCGCGGCGCGCGTCCGCGCGCTCCTCGTCGTCGTCGATGTCGGCGATCCGGTTGCCGAGGTACTCGAACCCGTCGGCCGCTTCGAGAACGTCCGTGAAGCTGATCTCCTCCAACGTCGTGGAGTGTCCGTCCATCACCGTCGCCCCCTCCGGGATTTGATCGACGAGGTGGTCGCGGGCCGCCTCGGCCGATTCGAACCGGTGGACGTCGACGTTTCCCTCCTCGACGTTCGAAATCGTCTCCTCGATCACGTCCTCGTCGGGTACCTGATCGAAGCGGTCCTCCTCGAGATCCAGTTCGTCGTCGAAGTCGTCTTTCGTGTAGTAGTCGTCCGTCATGGGGTGTGTTTGGCGGTCACGTACGCGGTTTCGTCCTGTCTCAGACACGTTCACCTTCGCGTTCATCCGTCGTCCGGCCCGGCCGCGAACTCCTCGACGATCGCCGCACAGAACGCCTCGAGGTCGTCCGGGTTCCGGCTGGTGACGAGTCCGTCGTCGACGACGACCTCCTCGTCGACCCACTCCCCGCCCGCGTTCTCGACGTCCGTCCGCAGGCTGGGATAGGAGGTGAGCGTTCGCCCCTCGACGACGTCCGCCTCGACCAGCGTCCACGGGCCGTGACAGATGGCGCCCGCGGGATTGCCCGCCTCGATGTGCTCCCGGAGGAGGGCGACCGCGTCCTCGTCCGCGCGGAGTTTGTCCGCACCGACGGTCCCGCCGGGGACGATCAGCCCGTCGAACTCCTCGGCGGAGACGTCGTCGAACGATCGATCGACCTCGTACGATTCGCTCCCCTCGAGGTCGTCGTTGACCGTCTGGCCCGCCTCGCGGTCGACGCCGAGCACTTCGACCGCGGCGCCAGCGTCGGCGACGGCCTGTTTCGATTCGATGAACTCGACTTCCTCAGTGCCGGCCGGTGCGAGAAAGATGCCGACCGTCACGTCCTCGAGTCGATTTTCGGTTTCGCTCATCGCCGGTTGTTCGATACAGGCGGGGAAAACGGCCGGCCCTGTCTGTGAAAGGTCGCGTCAGCCCTTCGTCGGGGTCTCGAGAGTGGTGGTTCTTCGACGCACTCGACGAAGGCTGGTACCTCGAGAAGCCATGCGTATACAGGGACCGGGCACAAGCGCACGGTTGGTGTGGTGAGCGATAGACGCATAGCGGCGTCGAACACCCTCCGTCGAATACGTTACAACGATGGATCCAGCACTCAAACCCCTCGAGGAACAGGTGATCGTCATTACCGGCGCGTCGTCGGGGATCGGCTTGACGACCGCGCGAATGGCCGCGGACCGCGGCGCACGGCTCGTACTGGCCGCTCGAAGCGAGGACGCGCTGGCGGACCTGGTCGAAGAGATCAGAAACGACGGCGGCGAGGCGGAGTACGTCGTCGCCGACGTGCGAAACCGGGACGACGTCCGCGAGATTTCGGAAGTGGCCTGCGACGCCTACGGTGGCTTCGACACCTGGATCAACGGCGCCGGAATCTCCATCTACGGGAAACTCGAGGAGGTTCCGGTCGAGGACATGCGCGCACAGTTCGATACGAACGTCTGGGGCCTCCTCTACGGCTCGCTCGAGGCGGCGGACCACCTGAGAGACCGCGGCGGGGCGATCGTCAACGTCGGGAGTGTCGTCTCCGAGCGCGCCATGATACTCCAGGGAAGCTACTCGGCGTCCAAGCACGCCGTCAAGGGCTTCACCGACGCGCTGCGGATGGAGCTGAGCGAGGACGACGCGCCGGTCTCGGTGACGCTCGTCAAACCGAGCGCGATCGATACGCCGTATCCGGAGCACGCGAAAAACTACATGGACGACGCGGCGACGCTCCCGCCGCCGATCTACGCGCCGGAGACGGCGGCACGGGCGATCCTCCACGCCGCGGAGAACCCCCAGCGGGAGGTGACGGTCGGCGCCGGGGGGAAGCAGCTGGCCGTTCTCGGCCAGTTCGCCCCGGGGCTCATGGATACGCTGATGGAAACGGTGTTCTCGAAGCAGGAGCGCAAGGACGAACCGCCACGGCCGCGAGAACACCACGGTCTCGACAGCCCCTCGGGCGACCTCGAGGAGCGAGGCGACTACGACGGCCACGTCGCGGAGACGAGCCGGTATACCCAGCTCTTCCAGCGACGGCGGACGTCCGGGGCGGCGGTCGCCGCGATCGGGTTCGCGGTTGCATCGTATCTCGGATACAGGGTGATCCGGAACGCGAACCCAAGTAGTGAGAACGATCACCGGATACCGAAACGACCCGTTCGACTGGCGTCTGTGCTCGCTCGAGGGCGTTCGTAGCTTCCAGCCTGTAGCTTCCGACCCGTGTCTCTCGAGACGACCCACTCTCGACTCGAGCCGATCGGATACAAATGCGTTTACCCGTGATACTAGAAAAGGTTGGAAAGCGCGTTTCGGATTAGATGACGCGGTTCTGCAGGTAGTCGAGGTGCTTGGCGTTGTAGACGATCTTGACCTCCTCGGACTCGGCAGTACCGATGCAGGTCAGACGGACGTTCTTGTCCTCGACTTCCTCGTCGCTGAGAATCTGCTGCATGTCCATCTGGATTTCGCCCTCCTTGATGATGGCCGCACAGTTTGCACAGGCGCCGGCACGGCACGAGAAGGGCCAGTCGTAGCCCTGGGCCTCGGCGGACTCGAGGATGTACTCGCCCTCGTTGACCTCGAGGGTGCCGTAGTCCTCGGCGTCGAAGTCGGCGTCGGCGGCTTTTTCGAAGACGTCGTCGTCGTCGACACTCCATCCCTGGTCGTCCAGTACTTCGTAGTTGAGGTATTCTACCGTGGGCATCAGGTGGCGCTTCGAGGCCCGTACTGGTATAGCTTGCTGTTCATTTGCAACGGTTTATCAGTTCGGACAGTCTCCGGTTGTGAGGAGTATGGGTTCAAAACCCGAACAGCGGGACGAATCGGAAGGTGAGAAACGCCGCGACCGTCGAGATGAGCGGAACGACGTTTTGCATCAGGATGACTCGAGCGGTCGTCGACGGGTCGAACAGGTCGGCCGCTTTCGGGATGTCTTCGGCGCTCTCCTCGCCGATCTCGGGCGGTCGTTCGCCCTCTTCGTCGGCCGTGAGCGCGCCGATCGAGACGGCCGTTTCCTCGCCACGGGCGGCGTCCGAAAGCGTCGTCGTCCGGGTTGCACGCCCCCAGCCCAGCCCGACGATGCACATGGTCGCGACGACGACGAAGCTGGCGGGGATCCCGATGAGCGAGAGGAAGATGACGATCGCCGAGGCCACGACCGCGACGACGATCGCCGCCGTCAGCGGCAGGTTCGTGATGTCGTTGCCGAGCGTATCGAGGGTTCGACGGGCGATGGTGAACGCCCCGACGGCGACGGCGATCGAACCGATGACGATGAGCGGGCCCAGGTCGAGGCCGCCGGCGCCGTAGATCGGGGCGATGGCGTTGGCGATGTTGCTCGTTCCCGAACTGAAGGCCATCAGACAGCCGATCACGACGACGACTATCGCACCGGTTCGCTGTCGACGGCCCGAACCGGTGCGGTAGGCGACCCGCGGGACCAGCCCGGAGCGGTCGAGCGAGAGCATCGGCTCGCCGCTGCGTTTGGACTCGATGGCGACCCAGGCGTTGATCTGCGGGTAGAAGTACCGGCCGATGACGCCCGACACCCAGAAGCCGATGACGGGCGCGACGACCCACCAGATGGCGATCTCGAGGACGACGGCGACGTTCAATTCGCCGGTCGCAAAGCCGAGCGCAGCGATGGCGCCGACGGCGGTCATCGAGGTCGACGCGGGGACGCCCGCGTAGTTCCCGATGAAGAGCGCGCCGCCGATGAAAAAGAGGACGGCGACGTTGGCCTCGAGCGTGAAGATGTCGCTGTCGGTAATGAGGTCGTTGCCGAGCGTGTCGACGACGGCAGGGCCGATGGTCCAGGCGCCGACGAAGAAAAAGATAGACATCAGTCCCGCGGCGGCGACTTTCGTGATGACGTTCGCGCCGACGGCGGGACCGAACGCGGGCCCCGTGGTCGCGCCGCCGATGTTGTAGCCGACGAAAATCGCGACGAGAACACCTGCGTATAACAGTATCTCCGACACGGACGAACGTATGGGGCAGGGGCCTAAAAACACGCCTATTTGGGTCGGTCGGACGGTCAGACGCTTCAGAGCGCGACGATTCAGGGAGTCGTCACGAGCGTCAACAGGAGTAGTAAAACGACGACCGGGGACCGCACCGTAACCGAAAACCGGGGGCTTTACTCGCGTCGCCCTCTGCGTACTCCGCATGAGCCAGCAGTTCGCGAACTTTGAGGTGATTCCGGCGGTCGACGTCCAGGACGGCGAGGTCGTCCAGCTCGTCCAGGGCGAGCGCGGCACCGAGAAACGCTACGGGGACCCCGTGGCGGCCGCGAAGCGGTGGATTGACGCCGGCGCGCGCAGTCTCCACCTGGTCGACCTCGACGGCGCGTTCGAGGGCGAGCGAGCGAACGCTGACGCCATCGACGCCGTCCTCGAGGCCGTCGACGTGCCGACCTAGCTCGGCGGCGGCATTCGAACCGCCAGCGACGCGTTCGACCTCCTCGAGCGCGGCCTCGACCGGGTCATCCTGGGGACGGCGGCCGTCGAGAATCCCGACATCGTAGCCGAGATCAGCGCCGAGTACCCGGACTCCGTCGTCGTCAGCCTCGACGCGAAAGGTGGCGAGGTCGTCGTCGAGGGCTGGACCGAAGGCGCCGGCATCACGCCCGTCGACGCCGCGAAGCGGTACGACGACCTCGGCGCCGCGGCGATCCTCTTCACGAACGTCGACGTCGAGGGGCAACTCGAGGGCGTCCGGACCGAACCGGTCCGCGACCTCGTCGACGCAACCGACATCCCGATCGTCGCCAGCGGCGGGGTGGCGTCGCTCGAGGACGTCGTGGCGCTTCGCGAGGCCGGGGCCGCGGCGGTCGTCGTCGGGAGCGCGCTCTACGAGGGGGCGCTCACGCTCGAGGCGGCCCAGCGAGTGGCTGACGGCGGGTAATCCGGCGAGCGGCGAAACGGTCGTTCACCGACGACGTGCGAAAAGTGGAGTGGAGCGCGGTACGTGGGTCGAGAAGGAAGACAGAGTTGGAGGAGTGGAGGGTCGAAGTTGGAGGAGTGGAGGGCCCCAGCAGTGTCGACCGTCAGTGCTGATTGTAGCCGTGACCGGCGTACAGAGCGAAGACGTTGACGACCAGCAGCGTCACGAACGTCAGGGCGATCGTCGGATCGTTCAGGCCGTTCGCGAGGAGGGGCAGGTACGCGAACGGCAGCGCGATGGCGATCCAGAAACTCAGGAACTGTGCTGAGGGCCTGACGACGCCGAGCGTCTGGCGAAGTCGGGAACTGTACTGGCTAACCGCTTCGGGGGAGGGCGTGAGCGATTCAGTCGAGGGCGGGGACGGATTTGGCATGGTCATCGAACACCTCTGGGTAGCAGAGACATTCACTGCACCCATCATATAGGGGGACGAACATTGAGGTCGTTTCGGTCCGTTTCACCGATTATCGACTGGGGTATCAGGTGCCTGAAACGCGTTTAGAACGCTCCTAAAATTTTAAAACTCCATTAGAGGCGGTAATTTCTGTCGTCGAATCTCGCCACAAACAGGACTAAACTCGAGCCGATCTGACACCGCCTCGAGCGCAATCGCCTTGTATCGGCCGCCGCATACCTCGAGCATGAGTCAGCGAACGGCGACCGTTTCCCGCGAAACGGGCGAGACGACTATCGAGTGCACCCTCGCCGTCGACGGGTCGGGAACCGCCGAGATCGACACCGGGATCGGCTTCTTCGATCACATGTGTACCGCCTTCGCCGAGCACGGCCTGTTCGACCTCGAACTCGACTGCGACGGCGACCTCCACGTCGACGACCACCACACCGTCGAGGACGTCGCCATCGTCATCGGAACCGCATTCGACGAGGCGCTCGAGGATTGCGCGGGAATCGTCCGGTACGCCGACCGGCGCGTCCCGCTCGACGAGGCGGTCGCGGACGCAGTCGTCGACGTGAGCGGGCGCTCCCGGTTTTACTTCGACGGCACGTTCTCACAGGATCGGGTAGGGGAGTTCACGAGCGACATGGCGCGTCACTTCGCCGAGTCGCTGGCGATGCACGCCGGGCTCACCCTCCACTTGGCCGTCGACGGCGAGAACGCCCACCACGAAGTCGAGGCATTGTTCAAGGCCCTCGCGCGAACGCTCGACGACGCGACGCGACTCGACGAGCGGCGCGAGGGGACGCCGAGCACCAAAGGAACGCTTTAGCGATGGCGATAACGATGACGACGGCGCCCGCTACGGCCGTCGCAACTGGTCGCCGTCCTCGACGAGTTTCCCCTCCGCGAGCGCGTGGTCGATGATCGCGTCGACCTCGTGGTTCTCGAGGTCGTAGGCGCCGGCGGCGAGCCCCTCGAGGTCGGCGCGGTCCATCGGGAGTTCGCGGTTGCGGAGGAGTCGAAGGACCTTGCCGTAGGCGGCCGGCGGCTGTGAGTCGTTGTTCGATGCGGGTTCAGTATCTTTATCGTCGGGTTCAGCACTGTCTCCGGCTGACTCTCGTTCGGCGTCGACGTTCGGTTCTGTCGTGACGCCCTGTCCGCTCGCTCGAGCGGCGGCCTCGACGCCGTCGCTTCGGCTCCCGTCGGCGGTACGGGTTTCGTCGTTTCCGCCGATCGATACGGCGACGTCATTGGTTTCGGGAGGCGTGTCGTCGCGCGAGGAACGTCCGTTTCCGTCGTGCCCGCTCTCGCTCCCGTCCTCAAGTCGGTCGAGTAACGGCTCGAGGAGCGTCTCCAGGCGGTCGTGGCAGGCGTCACAGAGAACCGCGCGACGTTGTTCGCGCTCGCTCGGCTCGAGCGCCGCCGGGACGATCTCGAAGGTGCCGGCAGCCGGTTCGCCACAGAAGTCACAGCTCTGGATTGCGCGCATGAACGTTCGTCCGAACCGGACGACCAAAAACGTGAGTCAGACGCGATTGGGTCGAGTCTCGACGAATCGAGCAAACGTGGTCTCGCCACGGAGCGTCGCCCTCGTGTCTCACTGGCCGACAGCGAGCGATAGAATCATGTTCCTTGAGACCATATAACATAGAGCCTGTCCTGGGTAGGGGTACCTGCGACGGGCCACAAATCCAGTACGATGGCGGCGTCACACGCGTCGCCCATCCCCCCGTATTCTACGACACGTCGACCGTGGTCACTCGAGGGCCAGCACTGACGAGACCGCCCGTTCGACCGCCTCGAGGTCGGCCTCCGGGGCGTAGACACCGAGCCGCCACTGGGCGCGCTGGGCGGCCTGTAACCCCTGGACGAGCGGCGACTGTTCGTGAAGCCTGCGGACGGAGCCGCCGACGACGACGCGCGTCTCGGTCTCGGGCATGCTCGGCCGACCTGGACAGTCGACGACGACCGACCGCGAATCGACGTCTGCCCGGTCGGCGACGTCGTCTTCGAGTTCTCGAACCTCGTCGTGGTCGGCCTCGAGCAGCCACTCCGGCACCGCCTCGAGTTCGGCCCAGGCCGCTCGCTTGTAGAGGCGCCGTTCCGCGAGTCGAGCCGCGAAATCGGTCGTGGGCTGGCACTCCCGGAGCGCCGACAGGAGGTCCGCATCGGTCATCCGGGCGAATCGCTCGGCCGTCAGGTCGGTCTCCTCGAGCAGGGTCTCGGAGGCACGCTCGAGCATCGACCCGGCGATGCGGGAGACGTGGTGGCGGTAGACGGTCGCGTTCATCAGCGCGCGGGCGACCAGCAAACTCTCGGCGGTGGCGACGTTGCCCTCTTCCAGGACGAGCGCGTCGTCGACGAACCGGAGGACCCGAACGAGCCGCCCCGGATCGACCGTACCGTAGGGGACGCCCGTGTGGTGGGCGTCGCGCACGAGGTAGTCCATCCGGTCGACGTCGAGGTCGCCCGAGACGAGTTGGCCGAGTTTGCCCTCGCCGGCGATCAGGTCCGCGACCACCTCCGGGGCGAGACCGTGGGACTCGAGGACGGCCGCCAGTTCCGAGTCCTCGAATAGGTGGTGAACGTCGTCGTGGTGGCGGCCGAGGCGACGCTCGATGATCCGCTCGGTCTGGTGGCCGTAGGGACCGTGGCCGACGTCGTGGAGCAGCGCCGCCGCGCGGACGGCCTCCGCGCGGGCCCCCTCGACGCCGAGGTGGGTGAGCGCCTGGCGCGCGAGGTGGTAGACCCCGAGACTGTGTTCGAATCGGGTATGGCTGGCCGAGGGGTAGACCAGTCGGACGGTCGAGAGCTGTTTGACGTACCGGAGTCGCTGCATCGCCGCCGTGTCCAGGAGATCCTGTACGACGCCGTCGACCTCGACGTAGTCGTGGACGGCGTCTTTGATCGCGTTCATGGGCGTACTCGCGGCGGGAGTGTCAAAACGAAATCGGAACCGTCGCGACCGGGTTTTCGTTCTCGTTCTCGTTCACGGTCTCGGTTTCGTTCTCGTTCACGGTCTCGGTTTCGTTCTCGAGTCGACGTGCACGAACCGAAACGCCCCTGTGTTCCCGCCCCCTCGAATACCGCATGCCGACCGTACGGAACCGCGGTGCGTCGCTGTTCTACAGCGCCGAGGGCGGCGACGAGGGGCCAGCGGTGGTCTTCGTCAACGAGGCCGGCCTCGGCGGCTGGCTCTGGGGCTGGCAACACGCCTCCCTGGCAGGCCCCTTCGAGACTGTCGTCTGGGACCTCCGGGGCACCGGTCGCTCCGAGGGGACGACCGGGCCGTACGACCTCGAGACGCTCGCGAGCGATTTCGAAGCCATCTGCCGCGAGCTCGGGAGCCGGAGCGTCCACGTCGTCGGCCTGGGACTCGGCGGCGCCATCGCCCTCGAGGCCACTCGCTCGAGCGGGCGCGTCGAGACGCTAACGCTCCTGGGAACCGCCGCACACGGGTCGGCGTTCGACCTCGAGGCGCTGTTCGACCCGCTGGAAGACGGCGGCGAAGAAACGAGTGGTGACGCGACGACCGCCCAAGACGACCGACGCAACGCGATTCGATCCACCCTCGAGTCCGCCCTCTCCGGGAACTTTCGAGACCGCCAGCCGGACGTCGTCGACGGCATCGTGGACTGGCGTCTCGAGGGCGACGCCGAGCCCGCCGGGCGACGTGCGCAACTTGCCGCTCTCGCCGAGTTCGACGCCCAGAAGTGGCTCGTGGAGGTGACCCAGCCGACGTTAGTCCTCCACGGCACGGCCGACGCGCTCGTCCCACCCGACACCGGGCGAGACCTCGCCGACGGGCTTCCGAGGGGGACGTTCGTTCCGCTCGAGGGCGCTGGCCACCTCGCGAACGTCGAACGCTCGCGGACGGTGAACGATCACTTGTTCGGGTTCCTCGAGGACCACACCGATGGCCTTGAGCAGTGAGTGCCTCGAGCGAGGATTGCTTAGAGCGAGGGGCTTGAACAGCGCCTCGAGCGGTGAGCGCCCTAGCGGTGTCAGTCGCAGACGAGGGCGCTGACACCAAAAATCGGCTGGGGAACTGACGGTATCCGGTGAATTCATGCTCGCTCGCTCCGGAGTAGAATCTGCACGGGGACGGGCGGGATCAGTCTGTCGAATCGTTCGTCAACGTTCCACCCACACCACCTATCAACCACCACATCCCCCGTGTTTTTCTCGGGAGCGACTTCCGTGAGCGAGCGGGCAGAAGGCCTTACTATCCGGAGGACATCTACAGACCTATGACACAGGTGCGTCTCGCGCTGCTCAACGCCGCCTACGAGGGTGAGAGCACGCGACGAAACTTTCGACGCGAACTCGACGCCTCGCTCGCCGAGTTCGACATCACCGACGGTGAACTCCCCGAAACGTACGACTACGACGGCGTCGTCGTCACGGGCTCGAGAGCTTCGGTCTACTGGGACGAAGACTGGATCGCGCCGGTAAAGGAGTGGGTTGCCGAAGCCATCGACCGTGACGTCCCGTTTCTGGGCATCTGCTGGGGCCACCAACTCCTGGCTGACGTCCTCGGCGGGTCCGTCGACGACATGGGCGAGTACGAAGTCGGTTACAGTCATATCGAGCACACCGGCGACTCGCCCCTGTTCGACGGAATCGACCGCGAGTTCGTCGCCTACACGAGCCACTCCGACGCCGTCCTCGAGTTACCCCCTGATGCCGAGCCCTTGGCCGAAAACGAGTACTCGAACCACGGCTATCGCCTCGGGAGCGTCTTCGGCGTCCAGTTCCACCCCGAGTTCGACCAGCCGACGATGCGAAAGCTGCTCGAGAACAAGGACCTCGAGCCCGAAATCCGCGAGCGTCTACTCGCCGAGGTCACCGACGAGAATCACGCGAAGACGCGTCCGGCGAGTCTCGTCTTCGAGAACTTCGTCGATTTCGTGCGCGAAGTTCGTGAGCGAGCGGCCGCGGACGACGGGGCTCGAAACGTCTCGGCGTGATCACTCGAGGCCCGCTGCCTCGCGCTGACCGATCGCCTCTACGAGCAGTTCCGCGACGTCGACGATCTCGATGTCCGCTTCGAACCCGCCGGTCTTGCGCCCGTCCTCGTACATCGTCATGCACATCGGGCAGGCGACGACGAATTTCTCGACGCCAGCTCCGGCGTCGGTGTCCTCGACCGCCTCTCGAAGCCGTTCCTCGCTCGGTTTCGGCTCCTCGTCGAAGTCCATCCAGAGGCCGCCGCCACCGCCGCCACAACAGAACGAGTCGGCGCGATTGCGCGGCATCTCTTGGAGATTACAGCCGGTCGCCCGGATGAGTTCGCGCGGGGCCTCGTACTCGTCGTTGTACCGCCCGAGGTGACAGGGGTCGTGGTAGGTGACGGTGTAGTCGAGTTCGGTGCCCGAGAGCGCCAGTT
The DNA here is from genome assembly GCF_042663665.1 of Saliphagus sp. GCM10025317. NCBI lineage: Archaea > Methanobacteriati > Methanobacteriota > Halobacteria > Halobacteriales > Natrialbaceae > Saliphagus > Saliphagus sp. GCM10025317. The sequence continues at coordinate 416,406 of NZ_JBHTAQ010000007.1, read as the reverse complement.
TGCCGTCCCGGACCAGCTCCTCGACGGCTTGCGTCCAGTGGAGTACCTCGATTTCCCCGTGCTGATTCCAGTACTCGTCGTACTCGAACGGCATCATCGGATCGTCCGCGAACTCCGCGAAGTCGACCTCAGGGTACTCGTTCTCGAACGTGTTGTAGCTGTGCGGGTCGGTGCAGATCAGCTTCTCGAAGTCACAGGCCTCGAACGACTCGACGTGGTGGCCCGCCAGCTCGAGATAGAGGAACTCTTCGCCGATGCGGCGGATGTCGTTGCCGTCGTACTTCTCGTCCTCGAAGAGGATGCCGAAGCTGACGTCGGCGGCCTCGAGGATGGTCGCCAGCGAGCGGGCGACCCGCTTGTTGCGCTCGTCGTAGCTCGGGTAGTCGCCGACGTACCAGAGGTACTCGACTTCCTCTTCGCGAGCGTCCGCGAGGTCGAACTCGAGTTCGTCGGCCCAGTCGGCGCGATTCCGGGGCGAGTCGCCGAAGGTGTTGCCGTTCTGCATGACGTTCTGGAAGACGTCCTGCATGTTCGAATCGACGTCACCCTGGTCGACCAGCTGGCGGTTGAGTCGCGTAAAGGACTGGAGGTGCTCGATCTCGACGGGACAGGCGTCCATGCAGGCCATACAGGCCATGCACGATTCCATCGTCTCCGCGTCGATGACCGAGGTACCCCCGTCGGCGATGATCGGTCGTTCCTCGCCACCGGCGTCGAGGCTCTCGCGGTAGGACTTCAGGTCGAGGATGACGTTTCGCGGGTCGAGCGGACGGTCGGACGCCTTCGCGGGGCAGACCGCCGAGCAGCGCCCACATTTGGTACAGGCGTCCTGGTCGAGGATCTCCTTCCAGGTGAAGTCGTCGATAGACTCGGCGTTCGTCGCGTCCAGGTCGGCGGGGACGCCGGGCAGGCGCTTGCCGGCCTTCTCGTCGCGCGTGACGACGTTGGCGAACGACGAGAGCATGTGGAACGGTTTCGCGTAGGGGATCCACGCGATGAAGAAGAACGCGAGCAGCGAGTGCGACCACCAGGCCCACCAGTGCATCGAGGTCGCGAGCGACTCGCTCATGCCCATCGACTCGAGCGCCCCGAGGCCCATCGCCAGGCCGTAGCCGACGAAGCTCACCACCTCAAACTCGGGCATGCCGGTCGCGTAGATCCGAATCCCCTCGAGAACGAACCCGCCGAGGCCCAGGAGAAAGAGAATCCAGACGAACGCGGTGTCCTCGAGGGAAGTGTGTCGACCCCACAGGCGCTCGTTTTGCACCCAGTACCGGCGGTACATCGCCATCCCGAGGCCGACGACGAACAGCAGGCCCATCGCGTCGACCATGAACTGGTAGGCCAGGTAGAAGTCGCCGTGCCAGAAGGAGGCGTCGAGCACGAGGCCGTAGGCGTACTCGTCGAAGGCGAGAATCGAGGTCGCGATGAACAGCGAGAGAAAGCCCCAGAAGATGAAGGCGTGCATCAGTCCGCCGTAGAGGTCGCGATTGAACTGCTTTTCGTTCGTCAGGACGATTTTCGCCGCGGCCACGACTCGACTCGCGAGGTCGTCGACGCGAGGGAAGGGGTCGTCGTCTCCCTCGGCGTAGCGGGCGAACCGCGCGTAGACGCCGAACAGGAAGACGAGGATGGCGACGGCGGCGAGGAAGTAAAACAGCACCTTCTCCACGGAGGAGACACCGTAGTACGTTTCCCTGGTCACCTCCGTCTGTGCGACAACGTTCATGTACTATGACGCGGAGAGAACGTACTTAACTCTTGTCACACCGTCCACGGGGTGTCCCGGAGCCGTCGTCCGAGAATCGATACGCCGTTGAGAGTTTATTGAGAACGGTTCGCTCACCCGTCGGCCAACGCTATACGGCAACAGGCTTAAATATCCACCCGTCTCCAGTGTGCATCCATGAACGAGAAAACCGAAGAACTCCGAGACATCTTCACCAGCGTTACCGACGGCGAAGAGACCGTCACCGAATCCCAGGAAGACACCCGTGGATCGCTCGAGAAGGACGAGCGAACCGTCGAAGAGCGCCTCGAAAACGTGATCGCACAGATGCGCGAACGCTACGGCTTCGAGACGCCGTTATCGGAGGCGGAGCTACAGACCGTCGCGAGACGCTACTACGAACGCGACGGTGACGACGAGATCGCCGCCGACCTCGAGGTCAACCCACAGGACGTCTTCGAGGCCCGATGTGCGCTTCACCTCGTGGACGAAGGCGATGCCGACGAAATCGACCTGGTAGCGATTCGCGAACGGGACGAATCCGACGCGACCCTCGCCGAAGAGTACGACGTCGACCCGGAGACGATCCGGCGCTACCGTCTGGTTGCGGCCGCGAAAGCGGAATCGCGAGCGGCGAACGACCGCTATCGTGACGAGTTCGATAGCCTGCTGGCCGACTCGGAACTCGCCTCCAAGATGGCGAGCGACGTCCGGGAGGATGGCCTCGAGGACGCGACCGAGGGCATGGAAACGGACGTCTCCTTCTGATCGGCCACTTCGTACCGCTGTTCCCTTCTGATTGACCACTCCGCACGACTGTTTCTTCTGACCGCGCCACGTCCGTGCAGTCCGATTCGTCCCCACCGAGCCGACAGTTTATATAGTAACACGCGGCCAGACCGCCCATGTCACACGTCGCGTTCAGCGACCTCCGGACGGCCACCTACTGTCCGCGAAAGCTCTACTACGCCCGACGCGCCGACGACCGCGAGCCGCCACCCGGAGTCGCCGCCGTCCGCGACCTCGCGACCCGGTACGAATCCCTCCTCACGGCGACCGACGAGGCACTCGCCGACGAGCCGATCGAACTCGAGCCATCCGTCTATCGCGCCAGACTCTGTCGAACCCGTGATCGATTGACGAACGCCGCCGAGGAGACGCGGTTCCAGCCGCCGCCGAATCGCGACCGCCACGTGACGACAGTGAACGGGAATCGGTGGAAGGCAACCTGTGACCCTTCTACCGTGGACGCGCTCGTCACCGGTCGGGAGTGCCGCGGTATCGTGCACAAGGTGTTGACCGACCCGCTCGAACCGGCGCTCGTATCCGCCGGCAAACCGCCCGACCAGGGCGTCTGGAAACCCCAGCGCGTCCACGCCGTCGCCGCAGCGAAGGCACTCGCCTGGGAACACCAGCGGCCAGTCGGCGGCGCCTGGCTCGAGTATCCGGCCTACGGAGAGATTCGATACGTTCCGATGACGACGCGCCGAAAGGCCGAGTATCGACGGGCGCTCCGAACCGTTCGCGAACTCGAGGAGCCACCGCCGCGGCTCAGCAATCGCGAGAAGTGCACCGCCTGCGAGTACGCCGACACCTGCGGCGTCCGGACGCGGAGCCTCCGGTCGTTGCTTGGGTTCGGGTGACGCGATCCGGCGGTGAGAACGTGGGCGTCGTCAGTGGGCGGCGAGCCACGCCTTGATCTCGTCGGCGAGTGCGCCACGCCGGTGGATTGTCCCCGTGGCGACGTCGACGACGGTGCTCTCGGTGCCGGCCGTCTCGCCGGCCTCGAGGACGACGGCGACGGCCTCTCGCACCTCGGGATCGAGGTTGGCGAGACGTCGAACGCTCCCGCGGCCGCTGACGTTGGCACTCGTCGCCGTGATCGGCGTTTCGGCGCGTTCACAGAGGCGGAGTGCGAGGTCGTGATCCGGAACCCGAACGCCCACGCGCTCGTCGCCGGCGGTGAGCACGTCGGGGACGGTCTCGCGGCGACGACAGAGCACCGTCACCGGACCGGGGAGAAACCGGGCCATGAACTGGCGTTCGCGATCGTTCGCCCGGACGTGCTCGAGAGCCGCCTGAACCGACGGAACGGCGAGCGAGATCGGCTTCGATCGATCCCGGTGTTTGACCTCGAAGACGCGCTCGACGGCCGCGGGGTCGAGGGCGTTCGCTGCGAGGCCGTACACCGTCTCGGTCGGGTAGACGATGAGGCTCCCGTTCCGAATGGCCGTTGCCGCTCGCTCGAGGTCGGACATGTGCGTGTGCGAGCGTCGGGTCGTCAGGAGCAAAAACGTACCGTCCCACGGCCGTCGGCTCGGTTCACTCACCGATCGTCGAGCGTGGCGACGTCACTCGAGGTCCCGTTCTGCAGGTTCGAGGTCCTCGGTCGCCGGTCCCTCGAGCAGAGTCCCGTCCGGTGAAAAGCGTGACCCGTGGCAGGGACAGTCCCACGTGCACTCGGCGTCGTTCCAGTCGACGACGCAGTAGGTGTGGGTGCAGACGGCCGACACCGCGTGGAGGTCGCCCTCGTCGTCGCGCGCGGCCGCGATTGGTTTCGGTCCCCGCCGCAGGACCCGGCCTTCCCCCGATTCGATCGACGCGACCGCCGGCGAGAGGAGCGTCCGCGCCCAGTCGGTGACGAACTGGCTCGCGGCGTCGGCGTTCTCGGTGAGCGTCTTCGGGAGCGAGGGCTTCGGCGTGAATCGGAGTGGGTCGAACGTCTCGAGGGCCTGTGCTGTTGGTTCCTCATCGGCGATGGTCTCGGCCAGCAACCGACCGGCGGCGGTGCCGTTGGTCATCCCCCAGCCCCCGAACCCGGTCGCGACGAGGACGTGTTTCGCCCCCGGACCCGCGGGGCCGACGAACGGCACGGAATCGACCGAGACGTAGTCCTGCGTCGACCAGCGGTACTCGATCGACGCCACGGGAAAGTGCTCGCGCGTCCAGCGCGCCAGTCGGCGGTACCGGTCGGCGGTCGACCCGCCCTGTCCGGTCTTGTGGTTCTCGCCGCCGACTAACAACAGCGTCTCGTCATCGTCGCGGTACGTTCGGACGGACCGGTACGGGTCGCCGTCCCGGTAGTACATCCCCTCGGGTGGTTCGTCCTCGAGCCGAACGCCCAGGACGTACGACCGTTTCGGGTACAGTCGGGTGAAGAAGCCGACCCGATCGAGGAGGGGGAAGCCGGTGGCGAGGACGACTCGGTTTGCTCGCACAGTTCCCCCGTCGGTCTCGACGCGTGGCTGGTTCCCCGGTGTGACGTCGGTCACGCGCGTTCGTTCGTGGATGCGGACCCCGTCCTTTCCCTCGAGCGCGCTGGCGAGGCCGAGCAGGTACTTCCGCGGGTGAAACCAGGCCTGGTCGTCGAACTTGACGGCCGCGGCGGCGCGTTCGAACGGCGGCACCGATTTGACGAAGGATGCGGGGAGGCCCACTTGCCGAGCGGCGTCGGCCTCTCGTCGGAACTCGTCGGGGTCGTCGCCGTAGCAATAGGACGGCTGGCGCTCGAACCCACAGTCGATTTCGAGGTCGTCGACTCGCGACTCGACAGTGTCGATGGCCGCCTCGTTGACCCGGGCGTACGTCCGCGCCGTCTCCCGGCCGAACTCCTGGCGCAGGTGGTCGTAGCACAGGCCGTGCTGGCTCGTGACCTTCGCCGTCGACTTGCCCGTCACGCCGGACGCGATCCGGTCGCGCTCGAGGACGATCACCGACAGCCCGCGCTCCCGGAGTTCGTACGCCGTCGAGAGGCCGGTGATTCCGGCACCGACGATACAGACGTCGGCCGTCGCGTTACCCTCGAGCGACGGGTAGGTCGCATCGGGGGTCGTCGCGAGCCACGGGGAGGTCGGTTCGCCGGGGAGCGTCTCGTCATCGTGGAAGGGTGGGGGCTCGACCATCGTCTCGCCTCGATACTCGTCGTCGAGGGAGAAAAAACGGGTGTGCGCCCCGATGGGACGACCTGGTTGGGTACGATTACTCGAGCAATTCCGGCAACTCGTCGATCGACTCGAGGACCGCGGCGGCCCCCTCGGCGTCGTACTTCCGGCGGCCCTCCTCACCGGTCAGTCCGCCGGTGAGAACGCCGACGCCATGGTAATCGCGGTCGGGGTCGGCCTCGTCGGCGTTCGTCGCAGTTCGGACGTCGTCGAGCGTATCGCCCACGAAGACGACCTCGCTGGCGTCGAAGCGCTTGGCGAGCGTCGTCAGGGCTCGTGGGTGCGGTTTGCCCTCCTTCCAGTCGTCCATCGTGAAGCGGTGTTCGGCCGGAATGCCGAGCCCCGCGCGCTCGAGCGCGATCTCGGCTTCGGCGGCCGGCCTGCCGGTGACGATTCCCACGTCGTAGCGCCCGGTGAGGTGCTCGCGGGTCTCATCGGCGAGCAACAGGGGCTCGTCGTGGATGAACCCCCGAGCCTCGAGGTCTGTATCCGGTTCACCGCCCTCGAGGCCGCGGTAGAGGTCACTTCCCAGGTAGAGCTGTTGAAAGACGTCCCGGAGCCGTTCGCGATCCCACCGCTGCTTGATTCGTTCGGTCGCTCGAGCGCCGCACTCCTCGCGAACGACGGATTCGGCGGCCTCGAGACCGCCGCCCGCGTCGGCGATGGCGTCGGTGAAGTCCTCGATCGACCGCTGGAAACCCTCGCCGTTGGCCAATAGGTAGAGCGCCGCAGCGTCGGTGAGTTCCCAGTCGTTGTTGAAGCCGCCCGCGTCCTTGAACAGCTGAATGTCGTCTTTCTCGATGGTCCGGCCGTAGACGTGATCGATGGACTCGACGATGGCCCGCCGGTAGGAGTCAGCGACGTCGACGATCACTCCGTCGATGTCGAGGACGACGGCGTCTGCGTGCATGGCTGACGTCTGGTGGGCCTTCCGTATGGACGTATCGACTTTCACATTTCGATCGATTGCTCGAGCCTTCACTCATCGACGAAACGCCAACAAGGTTGAGATTCTCCTCGGAGACGTCCCCGGATAGTACTCACTACCTAAGGTTTTAGTCAGAAGAAAAATCAGTTAGAATCACTAATGAGTCGCGTTACGCTTGCGGTCTTTCTTCTCGCCGTCCTGATCGTCACGTCGGGTTGCATAGACCGCACTGCCGGAAATCCTGGGCCTCCTGATACAGACGCAGTCATCGATAACGTGGAGAATGCTGACTCCGCCACGACTACAGAGACAGTCACCGTCACGCGGTTCGAAGAGGGGAGTGGGAGTGAATACGAATGGGGACACACGAGAACTGCCAACGTCGTGTACGACCTCGAAAACGAGGAACTGCTCGCAGTCGTTGAAAGGGATTGGTGGGATTGGAACAGCGACGAATTGAGCGAGGGAGAAGTGTGGTACAAAGATGGGCACGGCTACACGGTATACAAAGAGAACCGATCCGCGGAAGAGCAAGTGTACGTGAAAGAACTCCCGTGGGAGAATGTATCTGCGGAGTACATCGACTCAACAGCCTTACTTAGCGTAATTGACGACACTGATCCCGAGCAGGACGGAGACACGTACATTTACACAGCGAATCCTGATGACCAGGAGACCCGAGACGAGATTCTCGATACGCTCGGCGGTGCTGCCGAGTTCGACCTGAACAAGAACCAGCACGAAATCGGTGAAATCGAGTCACTCTCCGCTGAAATTGGGATCACCGACGGGTACATCACGCATGCCACGGTTGAACTGAACGCAACGACCAAGTCGTTCGGCACCACTAACATCACTGTTCACGTAGAGTACGAGGAGTACAACGAACCGGTTCAGGTTGAGGTACCCGAAACGATTCTCAACGAAGCCGAGTGACCGATGGTAATTTCCCGCCGAGATGCAGCCACAAGACGCGATTCGCGTTCTCGCTGTACGCGCCCGGACTCCAGTGCGTTCTCCCCTTTCAGTGACTCGTACCGGTCATCGCCGGTCTCTTCACGGCTTTTGACCGTATTATCGTCTTTGCTCTCTCCCCCTTCCTCGTCGTGAATTATCTCCATACCTTCGAGAGTACCCACCGGATTGCTCTCCGAATCGTCGTCAACCATCGTACCAGTCGCTCGAGCATCGAGCACGGACGCATTCGCCGTCGTCTCCTATCGCCAAGAGACGACAGTTTAAACCCGGGCACGGCCCAACGAACGGCAATGAACGTCGAGGACCTCGCGGGACTGCCCCCCGGCGCCCGCGAGCACTTCCGTGAGGAGGGGATCGAGGAGCTGTACCCGCCCCAGGCTGAGGCCGTCGAGGCGGGCATCCTCGAGGGCGATAGCCTCGTCGCCGCGGTGCCGACCGCGAGCGGGAAGACGATGATCGCCGCCCTCTCGATGCTGTCGGCTATCGAACGCGGCGGGAAGGCGCTGTACATCGTCCCGCTCCGGGCGCTCGCAAGCGAGAAGAAGGCCGAGTTCGACGCGTTCGAACGGTTCGGCGTGACGACGGGCGTCACCACGGGCAACTACGAGTCGACGAGCGACTGGCTCGCCACGAAGGACCTGATCGTCGCCACGAGCGAGAAGGTCGACTCGCTCGTGCGCAACGGCGCCGACTGGCTCTCGGAACTGACCTGCGTCGTGAGCGACGAGGTCCACCTGATCGACGACCGCAACCGGGGACCGACGCTCGAGGTGACGCTGGCCAAACTGCGGCAACTCAACCCTACTCTCCAGGTCGTCGCACTCTCAGCGACGGTCGGCAACGCCGACGAGATCGCGGGCTGGCTCGACGCCGAGCTGGTCGACAGCGACTGGCGGCCAATCGACCTCCAGACGGGGGTTCATTACGGCAACGCGCTCCACTTCGACGACGGAACGACCCGCGAGGTACCCGTCGAGGGCTCGGAGAAGCAAGAGGAAGCCCTCGTCAGGGACATTCTCGAGGAGGGCGGTTCCTCGCTCGTGTTCGTCAACTCGCGACGGAATGCGGAGGCGGCAGCCCGCCGGTTAGCGCGGACCAGCGGTCCCCAACTCACGACCGACGAGCGAGGACGACTCGTCGACCTGGCGACCGAAATTCGGGACGTGAGCGACACCGAGACGAGCGACGACCTGGCGACCTGCGTCGAGCAGGGCTCGGCATTTCACCACGCCGGCCTGGCGAGCGAGCACCGGACGCTGGTCGAGGGCGCCTTTCGCGACCGCCTGCTGAAAGTGATTTCGGCGACCCCGACTCTCGCCGCCGGCGTCAACACGCCCGCTCGCCGCGTCGTCGTTCGCGACTGGCGGCGCTTCGACGCCACCGCCGGTGGAATGGCGCCCCTGAACGTTCTCGAAGTCCACCAGATGATGGGGCGAGCGGGCCGTCCGGGACTGGACCCCTACGGCGAAGCCGTCCTGCTCGCGAAGAACCACGACGAGATGGACGACCTCTTCGAGCGCTACGTCTGGGCCGAGCCCGAGGACGTTCGCTCGAAGCTCGCCGCCGAACCCGCCCTCCGAACGCACGTGCTGGCCACGGTCGCGTCCGGGTTCGCCACTACGCGCGGGGGGCTACTCTCGTTTCTCTCGGATACGCTCTACGCCAGCCAGTCGGGCGAGGCCGGCCGCCTCGAGACCGTCACCGACGACGTATTGGGCTACCTCGAGCGGAACGACTTCATCGAACGAGAGGGCGGGATCGGGAGCGGGAACGAGAGCGAAACAGAACCCGTCGACGAGGGCGCGTTCGTCTCCGCGGCCGACCTCGCCGAGTCGGACTCGAGCGACGAGGCGGTCACGCTCCGGGCGACGAGCCTCGGCCACACCGTCTCGCGGCTCTACCTCGACCCGATGAGCGCCGCCGAAATCGTCCACGGGCTCGAATCCGCCGACGAACGACCGACGCCCCTCGGCCTGTACCAGCTGATCGCCCGCACGCCGGACATGTACGAACTCTACCTCCGGTCGGGCGAGGACGAGCAATTCGGCGAGTTGTTCTACGAACGCGAGGCCGAGTTGCTCGGCGACGCCCCGAGCGAGTACGAGGACGCCCGCTTCGAGGACTGGCTCGCCGCCCTCAAGACCGGAAAGCTGCTCGAGGACTGGGCCGAGGAGGACGACGAGGATCGGCTCACGGATCGCTACAAGATCGGGCCAGGCGACCTTCGCGGGAAGGTCGACACGGCCGAGTGGCTCCTGGGCGCGGCCGAATCGCTGGCCGGCGAAATCGGCAGCGAGTGGACGGTCGCAGTGCGGGAGGCCCGCGCCCGCGTCGAACACGGCGTCCGCGAGGACCTGCTCGAACTGGTCGGGATCCGCGGCGTCGGTCGCAAGCGCGCCCGGCAGCTGTACGCCGCGGGGCTCGAGACGCCCGCGGATCTCCGGGCGGCGGACAAGGGCATCGTGCTCGGCGCACTTAGAGGGGAGAAGACCGCCGAAACAGTCCTCGAGAACGCCGGTCGCGAGGATCCATCGATGGACGGCGTCGAGCCGCGAGCGCCGGACGGGTCGCCCCGAAGTGGCGGCAGTGGTGGTGGCGCCAGCGAGAGTGAGGGCGTCGAATCCGCCGGCGCCAATGCAGAAGACGATGACGACGAAACGCAGGCATCGCTGGGTGATTTCTGATGGAGCTCCTCGAGGGCCGACTCCGCGTGGACGACCTCGACTCGTTCATCGCGGACCTCGGCGAAATCGGCGAGACACACGACGTGACGATCCAGGCGTTCGACGCCCGGTACGTCGCGGGTCGACGCCACCTCGAGCAAGCCGTCGCCCTCGCGGATCGGGCCACCGAGCGCGGCGAGAACGTCGCCCGTGACCGGGCCGTCGAAATTCTGTGCTACGCCGCCGGACGTCGCCAGATCGACCGCGCCCTCGAGATGGGCGTCGACGAAGGGGGCTCCGACGTGGTCGTGCTGGTCGACGGAGAAGGCGACGAACTCGCGGCCCGGACCGACCTCGAGGATAGATTTGGTCTCGAGTCCGTGTCGGCGCTCGAAACGGTAGAAGGAGGCGTGGGCGCAGACGCGGATGGAGATGTAGACGTAGATGCAGACACAGACGTGAACGTGGACCCGAACCTGAACACCCTGCGTTCGTTCTTCGAAATCAGCTACGCCGAGCGAGCGGCGACGGCGGCGAGCCTCGAGGACCTCGTCTGCGAGCGGGTGGCGTTGCTCGAGGTCGAGAAGTAGTTCGGACGACGGCGGACAGCGAACCAGACGACGGCGTCAAGTGGGTCAGACGACGGCATAAAGCACCGCACCAGCGAGCGCACCCGTGACCGTCGCGAGGAAGTTCACGCTCTGGTTGCCGAGAACGTCGCCCTCGAGGGTCGCCCCCAGAATGCTGTCGGCGGTCATCCCCAGGAAGCCGGCGACGCCGATGACGAGCGCCCCCGTGAGCCCGACGCCGGGATACGCCACGTAGCTCACGCCCGCAACCGCGGCCGAACCGACGACGCCAGCGAGTTCGCCCTGCCAGGTGACGCCGCCGTCGGTTCCCGGTTCGACGCGCTCGAACGTCGTGATCAGTCGCGGGGAATCGAAGACGCACCCAATTTCGCTCGAGAGCGTGTCGCTGAGCGCGGTCGCGATCGATCCGGCGAACGCGAACAGAAAGAGGTCGGGGTCGACGGCGAGCAGGCCGGCCTCGCTGGCGGCGAAGCCGACGACGGCGACCAGCGCGGCCGCGGTGTTGCCGATCACGTTCGAACTCCCGCGTGCGCCGTCGTTTTCCTCGGCGACGCCACGGTTGGTCTTTTGCTCGTACCGAAACCGCGTCGAGAGGCTTCCCACGCCGAAGAACGTAATGAGGACGGCGAACCAGCCGTAGTCGCCGAGGACGATGGTCAAGAGCGCGAGCAAGATACCGGTGAGCATTCCGGCGATAGAGGCCGCACCTAGCGCGTAGGAGACGTATCCGATTGCCATCGTAATCGCGATGGCGACGAATATCCCCGCAACGCCGACGCTCGGCTCGAGTTCGTACAGGAGCCACAGCGAGAGGCCGACGGTGAGCAGGACGATCGGGTCGTCGTAGCTGATCAGGACGTCGCGGAGCAACGCCGCGAGGAACGTGCCGCTCACGGCCAGAAACACGACCACCGGGAACGCGCTCTCGAGCGGGGCATCGATGGCCAGCCGAGCGCCGAGCTGTCCGGCGATGGCGGCGACCGAACCGACAGCTCCGAACGCGATCGTCTGGAGGATGTCGGCGTCGGTTCGCGTTCGGACGAACGTCTCCGCCAGGCTGCCGTATCCCACGAGGAAGACGACGCCGACGAAAATCGAGAGCGGGAGCGACCAGTTGACGGCGAGCAGACCGAGCGTCGTCGCGGCGAGAACGAACGTGAGGAGCCCGAACAGGCGTCCCTCGGCGTAGTCGTCCGGAAACGCGAAGAGATCGAAGACGGGGCCGTCGGTGACGGCGACGGCCACCAGCGCGAGGACGAGGGCGATCGGGGCCGACAGCTCCGGGCCGAGAATCGGAACGGCCAGCGAGAGCGTACAGAGTGCGGCGAAGGCTCCTGCCCGTCGAACCGGTGTCGTCACGGTGTCGATTCCTTTCTGTGGGGGGTACTTGAAGGTTCGTCAACTGCCCCGGGCGTGTCGAGGCGACGCATTCGGTCGCTCGAGTGCTCAACCGGCCCAGATCGGTCGGTTGGCCGATTCGAAAATCGTCCCACTCTCGCCTCCTATCGTCCCACTTCTGTCCGCCTATTGCCCTACTATCGCCCTACTGCTAACCCGCCCACCGAACGAGCTCACACCGTAATCGGTATCTGCCGGCCGGGAATACGAGACGTCGTGGGCCTGTACGAACGGTATCTCGCCGCACGGATCCGTCACCACGAGGGTGAGCCGCCGGCTCACGTCGCACTCGTGATCACCGAACGTGACCTCCTCGAGCGCGGTGCCTACGAGACGCTCGCGGAGTTCTTCACCTGGGCCTTCGAGTACGCCGAGCGCGTCACCGTTTATGTGAGCGTGCTCGACGCGGCGGCCGTACCGACGCTGCGACGCGAACTCGAGGAAATCGACGCCCCTCGAGCGGTAGCCGTCCGAGGACCGGACGACCGACAATCGGCGGACACGCCAATCCAGATCGGAATCGGGCTCGGTGGAAAACACGAATTTACGAGTGCAGTCCGGACGCTCGCCGAGCACGTCGAAGCAGGCGACCTCGAGCCGTCGATGATCGACGACGACGATGTCGAAACACACCTGATCTTCCCGGACGAACCAGATCTCGTGATCAAGACCGGTGCCGAACGGCTCTCGGACTTCATGATCTGGCAGTCGGTCTACTCCGAACTGTACTTCACCGACGTCAACTGGCGCAACGTTCGAAAGCGGGATTTCCTCCGAGCAGTCCGGGAGTTCTGTAATCGCTCGAGGCGGTTCGGGCGGTGACGGCCAGCACGGTTTGATTCGTGTCCGCGACGGGGCCGGACAGTGTTCTCGAGAGGGCGACACGTGATCATCTCCACGGGAACGGGTGGGACGGTGGCGCGAATACCTCGTTCCGGGACGGAATGGTGTCACTCTCGGATATACCGAAACATTTTGGGACAAGGACAAAGCCCCCTCAGTTCCCAGAATTGGAACAGAGATAGCAAGTCTATCGGAAGGCCCCTCACGAATATCGAGCACCCCCGTAGGATGGCGTGAGTGGGCCGGGGAAGCGTGTATCCGGATCAGGTTGACGGTGCGACCAATCCTCGACGAGCGGAGAACGGCTACACGAGTACAATCACGACAAGACGCGTGCTGTCTGGACAAATGGCAAGAAAACGTAACGGTAACGCGGTTCAGTCGAGTCGTCCACCGAACGATGGGCGACGTAATCCAGCGGCGGCCAGGTACCGTCAGAGGAAACGACAGTACGACCACGAACGTTCGCGACGGCCATCGACGGAGCCGACGGGTGATGGTCAGTCAGAGGCACCGATGAGGGGCACACGGAACCCTGTCCCTGTCGGGACAGCAGTCAGATGATAACCGGTGACTAAAACGCGTATGAAATTAGAGGAATTCAAACGAGAGCACATTCAAGAGGGGACGAACGTTCTCGTTCTCTCGCCGCTCACCCCCCATGGGACGAAAGCGTTCACGGAGCTGCTTTCGACTACCAACCCGTCCAGGACGAACATGGCTGTCGTGACGTACACGCAGCCACCGAGCATGTGGTTGACCGACTGGGAAGCCGCCGATAACGGCCCACCAAACGAAATTACCTTCATCCACAACGGATCGGAACCTGGCGAGGAGATTAGTACCGACCAGCAGCGGTCTGGAACGATAAATACGGTCCGTGCAAGCCCACAGGACCCCATCGACGTCGTCACCCATCTCGGCGACGAACTGAAACGCTGGCAAGACGACGGCAGGCAGTCGGTCATCTCCGTCCAGACGTTGACGATCCTGCTCGAGTACATCGATTTCGACACTGCATTTCGATATCTGCACATTCTCATCCACCGCGTGCAGGCTGCTGGAGCGATCGGGTACTACCAGATGGATCCCACGATCCACGACGAGGAAACGATCAACACGCTCTCGGTACTCTTCGACATCGTTGCCGAGGTCAGTCAAACCGAAACCGGCGAAGACGACTGGACACTCGTCGGGAGCAAGTCACGCGCGGACGCCCCCCACGAGCCCGATCGCGATCAAGACGCCGCAGCGTTGACATCGGAGCGAGAAGAGTTGGATCAATCGACCCACGAACGTGCGCCCGACATCGAACGCCACCACGAACCGCGACGAGACAGCGGCGGAGACGAACACTCGCCGCTCACCGAGTTCAAGACCTGGGTTAGCTCGCTCTGGTCAGGCGATGGAAGCAACAGAATCGACGGAGACGGTGGAGGTAGCAGTGCTCGGAAGCAAACACGCGACCGGACGCTCGACGGCGGCGAAACCGGCCCTGCGACTAACGGATCGCCCGATACGGAGACGGACCAGCCACCCCGTGACGTCGACACCGAACCGCCAACACCATCCCAGAACGGATCGAACGGAACCAGCGAATCGATCGAATCGTCGGCGGCACCCGAGTCGGACGATCCGCTGCTGACGGACCAAGAACAGATCCAGCAGTTGATCGCCCAGTCTGGCGGCCGAATGCGACAGTCGGACCTCGTCGAGGAAACTAAATGGTCGAGTTCCTCCGTCAGTCGCAAGCTCTCGAGCATGGAAGAAGATGGGTTGATCACGCGCGTGCAGGTTGGCCGCGGCAATCTCGTTTTCCTCGCCGGCTACGAACCCGACGCGGCCGTCTCTCCATCCGGCACGTCGAGCGAACGAACGACGCCGCTGAAAGGCGAATAGGTCGTCTGCTGTCGGTCTGACGGTTGCACAGCCGCGCTCGAGATCGGGTGTACGTGCCGGTAACGCTGGATGGGACAGACCGGGATTGGTTGGGATGGCCGAAATTACTAAGGTATGGAAGCAGATACCAAAGAGCGTCAAATACGACACGAGCGACAACATATTTCCTGTATAATACATGGCGACATCAACAAACACATCGGACGACTCGAATGGGGGGACGGTGCTCATCGTCGACGATGAGCCCGCAATTACCAGTGCGTACGCGAGGTGGCTCGAGGGGAGTTACGAGGTCAAAGCCGCAAACAGCGGCCCGGATGCGCTCGAGAACCTCGACGAGAGGGTCGACGTCGTCCTGCTCGACAGGCGCATGCCGGACGTCTCCGGTGACGAACTCCTGGAGACGATTCGGGAGCGCGACCTGGATTGTCGGGTTGCGATCGTCTCGGCCGTCGAGCCGGACTTCGACATCATCGACATGGGGTTCGATATGTACCTCGAAAAACCGGTTTCGGAGCCGAACGAACTCCGGGAGACGGTCTCGAAACTGCTGGATCGGTCGACGTACGACGAACAGATGCAACAGTTCCTCTCGCTCGCCTCGAAGAAGGCGTCCCTCGAGGCGAAAAAGAGCGAAGACGACCTCTCTTCGAACGAAGAGTACCAGAAACTCGCCGAACAGGTCGATTCTCTGCGGGAAGACCTCTCGGCCACAGCGACAGAGCTGGACGACGAAGATCTCCGTGCGGAGTTCCGCAACCACTGATTCGTCCGTCGGTCATCGGACGCCGAACGCATCGGATCTCGTGAGACCGCTCGAGGATTGATCGACATAGAGACGAATACCCACACACCACACCGACGAAACGAGCGTATCCATGCCACCAGCAGATCGAATCTCGACCGGAATAGCCGGTCTCGACACGATTATCGACGGCGGATTGATCCCGAACAGAAGCTACCTGATACGAGGAAGCCCCGGAACGGGGAAGACGATGATCGGCCTGCACTTCTTGCTCGCAGGAACCGAAAACGGCGATCCAGAGGACGTCCTCTGTATTAATCTCGAGGAGTCCACGGCGGACATCACACGAAACGCCGTGTCCGTCGGCCTCGATCTGTCCCCCGTCGAGTTTCTGGACATGAGCCCGAGTTCGGATCTGTTCCGCGAGTCACAGAACTACAGCATCTTCTCCCCCGACGAGGTAGACCAGGAGTCGTTCGCCGACGAAGTAACCGCCCGGATCGAGGAGATCGAGCCCAGTCGCGTGTTCATCGATCCGATCACGCGACTTCGTCACCTCGTCCCTGACGAGTACCAGTTCCGCCAGCAGGTCATCTCCTTCATGCGGTTTTTACAGAATATGGATACCACCGTGATGTTCACGTCCCAGCACATGGTGGGGGCTTCCGACGACGATCTCCAGTTCCTGAGCGACGGGACGTTTCACCTCGAAAACACCGAACACGGGCGGACGATTTCCGTCCCAAAACTTCGCGGTTCGGACGCCAGGCGGGGCCCACACTCGCTTCGAATTCGAGACGACGGCGTCGACGTGTTTCCCCGCCTCACAATTCCAGAGCAGGCCGCCGATGCGGGGTTGGGAACGGTCCAGTCCGGCGTCCCGACGTTCGACGAACTGCTGATGGGCGGTATCGACCGGGGGACGATTACCGTCATCAGCGGGCCGACTGGCGTCGGCAAGACGACGACCGGTGCCCAGTTCATGAAAGAGGCCGCCGGACGTGGTGAGCGGTCGGTCATCTACATGTTCGAAGAGACCAAGAAGACGTTCTTCACGCGAGCCGAGAACGTCAACATCCCGGTCACGAACATGGTCGAACACGGAACGCTCGCCGTCGAAGAGGTCGAACCGCTCAACCGCTCCGCCGAGGAGTTCGCACACGAGGTACGACGCGAAGTCGAGGAAAACGACACGAAAATCGTGATGATCGACGGCATCAACGGGTACCGACTGTCGCTACGTGGCGAGCGAGAACGACTGATTCGGAAGCTTCATTCGCTGGGCCGATACCTGAAGTCCAGGGGGGTAACCGTAATTCTCGTCGAGGAGGTCGGGACGGTGGCGAGTCAGTTCGAAGCGACCGACGTCGACATTAGCTATCTCTCCGATAACATCATCTTCCTGCGATATATCGAGGTCGATGGTGAGATGAAGAAAGTCATCGGTGTGTTGAAAAAGCGGACGAGTGACTTCGAACGGACGATGCGCGAGTTCGAGATCTCGAGTCACGGTATCAAAGTCGGCGAGCCGCTCAGGAACCTCCAGGGCATTCTCAGCGGGATTCCGACGCGAACCGACGAACGACCTGCCCACCCCGATTCGACCCTCCATCCAGGCGAATGACTCCACCGTCGACCGGAAAACGGCAGGGAGCGAGCGACGACGAGTCGGCCGTCACGCCCCGAACGCGAGTCCTGTTACTCGTCGATCACGACCGGAACCGGCAGTTGCTCGTCGACTGGTTGACACCGAGATACGACGTCGTCGTCCCCGACGTCGTAGAGACGGTCGACGTCGCGTTCGACCTCTGTATCGTCGACGAAGGGGCGTTTAGACGGCTCGAGGAGTGGTGTACGTCCCGAAAGGAAGCCGTCCGACCGACGTTCTTGCCGTACCTGCTGGTCACGAATCGGTCCCACACGCCGGTCGCGCTGGACCGTCACTGTATCGACGCGGTCGTGACGGTCCCGGTCAGGAAAGCCGAGTTGCGCGAACAGATCGACGATCTCCTCGCCAAACGGCGAGAGTCGGTCGCGCTCACCGAGCAAAAGCGGCAAAGTCGCGAGCGATTCCAGACGCTCTTTCACACGGCACCGGATCCGGCGTTCGTCTTTCGAGCCAACGGCCTCGTCAGGGAGGTCAATCGGGCATTTTGTGCGAAGACGGGCCTCGAGCCCACTCAGGTCGTCGGCGAGTGCTTACAGGACCTGGACACGTTTTCGGACGACGTCCTCGAACAGCTCCGTCCGGTGGACGAGACAGGGGACGAGGAACGCGAAGTTGCGTACCGAACCGTCGACGGACGCCGCCGAATTGCGGAGGTCAACACAGCCAGGATCGACACCGCGAACGAACCCGAGGAGATTATCGGAACGTTTCGCGACGTGACCGAGCAGCGCCGACAGAAACGCGAACTCGAGCGCCAGAACAAGCGCCTCGACGAGTTCGCGAGCATTCTCGCTCACGAACTGCGAAATCCGCTCGGCATCGCCCAGATGTACCTCTCCATCGCTCGAGAGAGCTACGAACCGGAGGATTTCGAGCAGGTCGACGACTCGCTCGAGCGGATGAGCGAGATGATCGACGAACTGCTCTCGCTCGCCAGAGAGGGCGAAACGCTCGACGTCACCGAACGGGTCTCACTCGATGCTGTCGTCGACGACGCCTGGTCGCAGGTGGCCGCGCCCGAGGCAACGCTCCGAACGGAGTCGCTGTCGGGAACCGTCGAGGCGGACGTCGATCGGCTCGAGCGAGTGTTCGAGAACCTGTTTCGAAACGCCATCGAGCACGCAGGGGACGACGTGACGGTGCGAGTCGGGGTGCTCGAGAACGGACGATCGGGCGTGTTCGTCGAGGACGACGGTCCCGGCATCGACCCCGACGACCGCGAGACGATTTTCGACCGGGGGTTCACGACCGGAGGCAACGGGACCGGCCTCGGCCTCCCGATCGTCAAGCAAATCGTCGAGGCACACGGGTGGGAGATCGAAGCGGTCGACAGCGAGCGCGAAACCGGCGCGCGATTCGAGATCGGTGGACTGCATCCTTCCTGAGAAGGGGTCTCGGCTTCGACGGCAGTCTTACGAGCGAGTACCCTGGCACGGCACCATAGGGTTGAGAACTCGTCTCTCGAATCTCGAGTGGCGTCGTCTCGAGAGAGTTTGTACTGTACAGCGCCGATCCATCGTCGCAGTGTAACGTTGTGTGAGTTGCAACCCGAGAGCGCGACGAGACGAATTCGACACTCCTCGAGGGCGATGTGGCTCCGCCGTGGGACGCCTGTCGCGACACGTAGAGACGACGGGCCGAACGCGCGCCTCACACAGGAACACTGACTAATAGCGCCCGATCCGAAGCCCAGTAATAAATCTTTCGTCTGTCCCGGGCTATTGCACGGCAAGTTTGCGAAAGAGCGTGAAATGGCGCGAAAAACGCAAATTGCAAGCAACGTTTACACCTCGGTAAGCACCGTTTACGATTTCCAGGTATTGCCGCCACTGCTGCGGGTTTTGGATTCTGCAACAGTTTTCGAGCGGCGGAAACAATTGTAGAGGCCACTGCAACTGTTCGAAATTTACTGGATGAGGTTTATCGCTTTATTACCCTCTCCGCTATCGTACCTGATGATGAGTCAGTCACGAACCGCATCCACGACGCACGACACACCGGCCGTCGACGAATCCCCCATCAGCGGATCCGCGCCCGAAGACGCAGACGCGGAGGAAGAGCTCACCCTTTCGAAGGACGAAATCTTCCACCTGCTGCAAAACGAGCGTCGTCGCTTCGTCCTGCAATACTTGCAGGGGAAAGACGACTCCGTACGCATGCCTGACATCGCGGAACAGGTAGCTGCCTGGGAGAACGACACGACTGTCGAGCAACTGTCCTCACAGGAGCGCCAGCGCGTGTACATCCCGCTCTACCAGTCCCACCTGCCCAAGCTGGACAAGGCCGGGATTATCGACTACAACCAGAGTCGCGGCATCGTCGAGCGGAAACCCCTCGCCGACGAGATGGACCGATACATCGACGCCGAGCGGGACGGCGACGACCAGGGGCCGGACGCCAGCACGAGCCCCGACTTCGCGTCGGGCCGCTTCGTGGGCTTCACCGGCGTCTCCGCGATGGTATTCCTCGGTGCCATCCTCGAGGTCACGGCCTTCTCGCCGCTCTCGATGGCCATCCTGTTCGCCGTCGCGCTCCTGGGATACACCCTGATGACGGCAGAGAAGTTCAACGACGGCGTCTTCGGCCGAACCGACCAGTCGTAAGTATCTTTTATCGTCGCTCGTCGCGGTGACGCTACGGCTACTCGAGTTGCAACTGTACGTAGGCCGCAGAACGGTACGCCGACTCGCGGTTACGCGAATTCTCACCGGGTAGCGGAGCCGATCAATCCGCCACCCGTCCGTTCGAGTCGACCGTTTCGACCCGTCCGTCGGCATCGGCGCTCAGGTTCTCGAGTTCGTCGACTGCCGACTGTTCGGCCGTCGGCAAGGAATCGCGAAACCGCGAGAGGATCGCCCGCGCATCGGCGAGTTCGGGTTCGCTCACGGCACCCAGCAGCGCCAGCGCCCGTCGAGCGCGCGTCCGTCGCCAGGACGCCTCGCGGTGTTCGTAGGTCCTAATCCCGCGCAGGAAGTCGGCTTTGGAGAACTCCGGCCAGTACGGCGCACAGAAGTATACCGCAGCCTCGTTGCCGTTGGCGTGCCAGGGCAGGAAGTTCGAGGTTCGCTCGTCGCCGCCGGTTCGGATGATCAGATCCACGTCGCGAACCGACTGCCCATATAAGCGCTCGTCGATCGTCTCGACGTCGATGTCCGCCGGCGAGAGCGTCCCCGCCTCGACGTCTCGAGCGACGCTCCGGGCGGCCTCGAGCAGGTGGGTCCGACCGCCGTAGGCAAGTGCGATATTGAGGACGAACCGGTCGTAGTCGGCCGTCCGCGACTCCGCGTAGTCGATGGTCTCGCGAACCCGGGGCGGCAGGCGCTCGATGTCGCCGATGGCGCGGATGCAGACGCCGTTGTCGTGGACGCGGTCGGCGTCGGCGAACTCCCGGAGTTTCTCACAGAGTAGGTCGAACAGCGCCTCCCGTTCGTGTTCGGGTCGGGAGAAGTTCTCCGTCGAGAACGCGTAGAGGGTGAGTTCCTCGACGCCGATTTCCTGGCACCACTCGAGGACTCGTTCGGTCGTGTCGGCGCCGGCGCGATGCCCGTCGGGGGCGTCGTCGCCGCGTTGCCGGGCGTAGCGGCGATTCCCGTCCTGGATCACGGCGACGTGCGTCGGCGCGCCGGAGACCTCGCTCGAAAGCAGCCGCTCGTAGCCCCAGTTGATCCGCCGGCGAAGCCAACTCCTCATCGTCGATACCAAGAATGGCTAACGTTATGGTTCTTGTGTGTGTTTCGTCCGCAAACAGCTCGTTCGAGTGGCGAGGTCCTGTTCTGTCTCGCAGTCGCACGGAGTTGGGAGGGAGAAAGGTATCGACGAGAACCGTGACGGCTATCCGTCGGCGCACTAACCCTCGAGACATGGCAAACGCGATCGACGAGGACCTCTACCAGCGGACGAAGGCGTTGCTCGAGCCGGGGGACATCCAGCTCAACGGGGCGGTCGTCCACACCGAGTACGGCTCCGACGAGGACGTCCAGATGATGCAAGCGACGATCGACGTCGGCGACATCATCGCCGAGCACGCGGGTCACGAGCCGAACGACTGCTTCGTCTACTCGGGCAACGACGACCCGAACTTCTCCTCGAACCAGCACCAGGGGCTGACCCTCGAGGACGAGGAGTTCGTCTGGGAGTGCCAGCAGCTATTGCGCCAGGGGACGTTCGACATCGTGATTTACTACGAGGCGAGCGCCGACCACGAGGCGATCCTCGAGGATATCGAGGAGTTGGGCTACGACGTGACTGGCGTCGAAGGCTAGTTCGGAACGGGATACCTGTTTCATCGAGCCGCAACCACCCCGGCTCTTAGTCGGTTTAGCTATAAAATGTATAGTATTGGTCAGTACACCGCGGACTCGTCCACTTTCAACGTCGTAGACGGCCGAGGTACTCGAGTGTGCGTTCGTCGCCATCGGCTATCCGGTCGAGAGGCGCTCCCGAGGCGCTTATGTCCCGTCCGTCCCGACATCCGTGCATGAACACGGACGTCGACCTCACCGAGCGCGAACGGGCGGTCGTCAACGCCTTCCAGGGCGGTTTTCCGGTCGTCGAATCGCCCTTCGAGCCGGCGGCGGCCGCCATGTGCGAGGCCGGGGTCGCGATCACCGCGAACGAACTCCTCGAGACCGTGGCCGACCTCGACGAACGGGGCATCCTCTCCCGGTTCGGCCCCCTCGTGAACGCCCAGGAGATCGGCGGCGCGGCGACCCTGGTCGCGATGCACGCCCCCGAAGACCGGTTCGATGAGGTCGTCGAGGCGGTCAACGATCATCTCGAGGTGGCGCACAACTACGAGCGCGAGCATCCGCACCTGAACGTATGGTTCGTCGTCTCGGTTGCCGACGAGGCGGAAGTCGAGCGAGTGCTCGAGGACATCGAAGCCGAAACCGGCCAGGAGACGTACAACCTGCCCAAACTGCAGGAGTTCCGCGTCGAGGCGAAGTTCTACGTCGACGGCCCCCTCCAGGACGGCGGCCTCGACCTGACCGACCTCGGCCCCGCCGTCGAGCCGACTGACCGCGCGTCGTTGACGCCCGCCGAGCGCGACCTCGTCCTCGAGGTCCAGAACGGGTTCCCGATCACCGACACGCCCTACGCCGACGTGGCCGCGGCCATCGGGCAGGACCTCGAGTGGACGCTCGAGACGCTCGCCCGGTTCGACCGGGAAGGGAAAATTCGACGGATCGGCGTGATCCCGAACCACTACGCGCTCGGCTACACGGAAAACGGGATGACGGTCTGGGACGTCCCCGACGAGGTAGTTTCCGAGGTCGGTCCCGAGGTGGCCGCCCTGCCGTTCGTCACCCACTGCTACGAGCGCCCGCGCCACGAGGGCGTCTGGCCGTACAACGTCTTCGCGATGACCCACGGTCGGAGCGAGGCCGAGAGCGATCGACGCGTCGAACAGGTCCGGGAGACGATGGCCGAGTACTGGGACGTCACGGACGACGACTGGGACACCCTGTTCTCGACGCAGATCCTGAAGAAGACCGGGATCAGGCTCGCGGAGCGGGCGGACGCGAACACCGAGTCGGAGACGGACACGGACACGCAGACGCAACCCGAGGCGACGTCGCGATAACCCCCTCGAGACGCTACCGATGATCCCACTGTTTCACGACTTCACGGACGCGACCGTCCTCGTCTTCGGCGGCGGCCCCGTCGGCGCGCGCAAGGCTCGCCGGTTCGCCCGCGAGGCGCAGGTGTACGTCGTCAGTCCCGACTTCGGCGACGCGGACTTCGACGACGCCGAGCGGATTCGAGCGGCTCCCGACCCCGCGGACGTGGCGGAGTGGCTCGAGCGCCACGACCCCGCGCTCGTCGTTGCCGCGACCGACGACGAGACGGTCAACGACGCTGTCGTCGCCGCCGCTCGAGACCGCGGCGTCCTTGTCAACCGGGCCGACAGGGCCGGATCGCGCGAGCCGGGGAGCGTCGTCGTGCCCGCGACCGTCGAGGACCCGCCCGTGACCGTCGCAATCGGAACCGGAGGAACCGCCCCCGCGCTGAGCAAGTACCTCAGGCAAGAACTCGAGGACGCGCTGGCAGGCGCCGGCGAGATGGCGACGTTGCTCGCGGAGCTGCGAGCGGAACTTAAGGCCCGCGAGGTCGACCCCGAGCGACGGCGGCAGATCGTCACAGACGTCGTCAATACGTCGTCGGTTTGGACAGCTTTACGTACGGGTACCACCAACCACCGGCAAGTGATCGACGACGTGCTAGCTGAGGAACGACTGGGTGGTGAGTCGCGGTGATCCGCGCGGGCGTGGTCTCCGGGATGCGGGTGACCCACGAGAGCGGCGGCATCGACGACATCGCCGCGGCCAGCCCCGAGAGCCAGCGACTGGCCGTGCACACCCTGGTGTCCGCCCCGGACGTCGAAGAGGCGTACGTCCTCTCGACGTGTAACCGGGTCGAAGCCTACGTCGTCACCGCCGACCCGACCGACGGACGGACAGCCCTCGAGGCGTTCTTCGAGGGCGTCGACGCGGATGCGCTAATCGCGAGCGACCACGAGTCGAGTCTCAGACACCTCCTCCGGGTCGCCGCCGGCCTCGAGTCGGTCGTCGTCGGTGAGGACCAGATCATCGGACAGGTGCGGACGGCCTACGAGGACGCCCGTGCCGGCGGCGGCATCGGCGAATTACTCGAACGAGCCGTCACCAAAGCGATCCGGGTCGGGGAACGCGCACGCACCGAAACGGCGATCAACGAGGGCGTCGTCTCCCTGGGCTCGGCCGCGACCCGACTCGCCGCGACAGACCTCGACCTCGAGGGCGAAACCGCCCTCGTCGTCGGCGCCGGCGAAATGGGGCAACTCGCCGCCCGCAGTCTCGCCGATTCGGGCGTCGACGAGGTCGTCGTCGCCAACCGAACCGTTCCACACGCCGAACACCTGGTCGACGACCTTTCAGTCAAGGGGGCGGCCGTTTCCCTCGAGGCGCTCGAGGCGGTCGCGGCCGACGCAGGAGTCGTCATCGCGGCGACCGGCAGCGCCGCCCCGGTCCTGGAGCCGACCCACCTCGGCGCGCGCGAGCAGGTCGTCGTCGACCTCGGTCAGCCCCGCGACGTCCGCCCTGCCGCCGGTTCCCTCGAGACCGTGACGCTCTACGACCTGGACGACCTCGAGGAACTCACCGCGGAGACCCGCGAGCAGCGCCTGGACGCCGCTCGCGATGTGGAAGCCATCGTCGACGCGGAGTTCGACCACCTCTGTGCGCAGTACAAGCGCGCCCGCGCCGACGAGGTGATCGCGGCGATGTACGAGTCCGCCGAGCGACTGAAACGACGCGAACTCGAGACGGCACTCTCGCGACTCGAGGCGACGGGCGAGGGACTCACCGACGACCAGCGCGAGATTATCGAGGCGATGGCCGACGCGCTAGTCGGCCAGTTGCTCGCCCCGCCGACGAAGAGCCTGCGGGAGGCCGCCGCCGAGGACGACTGGGCGACGATCAACACGGCCCTGCAGCTGTTCGATCCGGACTTCGGTGGCGACGACGGGATCGGCGCGGCCGGTGTGAGGACGGCGACAGCCGCGAGTGAGGCGACCGCCGACCGGGACGCCTCGATCGGCGCGCTCGACGACGATTGAGGCGGGTCGTCGGCACAATCGTTATTTCACTGGCTTGCGTTCGAGGGATTATGGCTGACGTACTCTCCGACGACGAAATCTCGGACCGACTCCCGGCAGCGTGGGACCGCGAGGGCGACGAAATCGTTCGCGTCTACGAGTTCGACGACTACCTGCGCGGGGTGAACTTCGCCCAGATGGTCGGCGAAATCGCCGAATCACAGTTCCACCACCCCGAGATAACGATCCGCTACGACGAAGTCGAGATTCGACTCACGACCCACGACGCGGGTGGGATCACGGAGGACGACCTCGAGATGGCGGAGTTGATAGAGTCCGAACACGGCGCCTGAATCGGCACTATACCAGAACGGAACGATGGAGGCACACTACGCGTTCCTGGTCGAAGCCAGACTCACGCCCGTCGACCCCGGGCTGACAGTCGATTCACCCGTCGTCGAGCGACGCTGTCTGCTCGAGGCGGCCGAACCCGGCAACCAGGGGTGGCGGCTGTTTCGCGATCTCCTCTGGCGCGGCGAACTCGGCGACGAGCGCCACGCTGGAGCGCTGATCTCCGAGAAACTCGGGCTGCCAGTCGAGACCGTCGAGTTCCGGGCGTTCTACGCGGACGAACCCTACCTCGAGGCCCTGAAATCGGCGGTCGAGGACGACCTCGAGTCGTTCAAGGCCGACGACGTCACCGAGGTCCTCTCGAAATACTTTGGGTCGTCGCTCGAGGTCGGCGTCGATCCGATGGGCGGGCCCGACGGGCCCGACGGGTCCGGCAGGTCCGACACGGACTGACGCCGTCGAATCGAACTCGAGGTCGAGTGCGATCATCGCGACCAGTTCGAACCCGGGGCCAGCAATTTCGAACCCCGCCTCACCAACAGCGTTAACCCACCTGCGTGACAGAAGTCGGGTATGCTCGGCTATCGCCTCGCGTTTCTCGTCCTGATTGTCGGGACGACCGCGTTCTTCAGCGCGCTCTCGTTCCTGAACGTCCGCTACGGCGAACGGGCGCTCGAGCGCGAGCGGGAGTGGGTCACCAGCCGTCTGGACTTCGACGACCTCGACCGCGTGGCCGCCTACCAGCAGGCGACGACCCGTCTCTCACAGGTTCAGACCTGGGCCACCCTCGCACTCGTCCTCGCCGCGCTCTACTCCGGGGCGCTCGCCGCCGTCGTGGACGCGCTCGAGGGACTGGGCTACGGCCCGGTCGTCACCGGCGTCGGCTTCTTCGCCGGCATCGTCGTCACCCTCCAGCTGTTCTCGCTCCCGTTCGACGCCTACGACACGTTCGTGATCGAGGAGCGGTTCGACTTCAACGAACAGACACCGGCTCTGTTCGTCAAGGACCTCGTCCTCGGGACGCTCGTCGGCCTCTGCATCACCGCCGGGCTCGCCGCCGGCGTCCTCTGGTTTATTGCTACCGTCCCGACCTACTGGCCCCTCGCCGCCGTCGCCCTCTACGTCGCCTTCTCGCTCACGATGCTCGTCGTCTATCCGCGTGTGATCGCGCCGCTGTTCAACGACTTCGAGCCCATCGAAACCGGCGACCTCCGGGAAGCCGTCGAGCGCGTCTTCGAGCGCGCGGGATTCTCCTGTGACGGCATCTACCTCATGGACGCGAGCAAGCGCTCCTCGCACTCGAACGCCTACTTTGTCGGCTTCGGACGGACCAAACGGGTCGTCCTCTTCGACACGCTGGTCGACCAGATGACCCTCGAGCAGGTCGAGGCCGTCCTGGCTCACGAACTCGCCCACTGGAAGCGCGCGCACATCTGGAAGCAGTTCGGCGTCGGCACCCTCCGCGTGGGTGCAATGTTCGTCGCGCTCTGGGCGCTCCTCCAGACCTCGTGGCTGTACGCGATGTTCGGCCTCCCGGAGACCGCCTACGTCGGCCTCGCCGTCGGCGCGCTCTGGATTCAGCCGCTAGCGAAGCTCACCCGACCACTCGAGAACAAACTGTCCCTGGCCCACGAGCGAGAGGCTGACGCGTTCGCGACCGAGGTCATGGGAAGCGGCCAGCCGCTGATCGACGGGCTCTGTCGGCTGACCAGCGAGAACCTCTCGAACCCGTTCCCACACCCGTGGTACGCGACATTCCACTACACCCACCCGCCGATTCCCGACCGGATTCGCTACATCCAGGGCCTCGATGGCGAGTCACCCGAATCGACGGACCCGGCGGTCGCAGGCGGCGCCTGAACGTCACCTTCCGGCGACCGAAACCATTTATGCCCGCCGATTTAAATCAGGAGCATAATGCGGAAAAGTGGGCCGCCGAAAGGCATCATCGCGTACCTCGTCCTCGAGTTGCTCGAGGAGAAACCCCGATACGGCTACGAAATTCTCAAGGAAATCCGCGAGATCAGCGGTGGCCACTGGGAGCCGTCCTACGGGTCGGTGTACCCGATCCTCTACAAGTTCGAGGAGAAAGGGTGGGCCGAGCGCATCGAACGCGAGGACGAACCCGACCGGAAGTACTTCGAACTCACCGACGATGGCCGGGCCGAACTCGAGAACCGACGAGATGACAGCGCCGAAAAGGCGCGCGATTTCGCGGACGTGATCCTGGGCTTCTTCCACGTCTACGCCGCCTTCTCGACGGACGAACGATTCGAGATTCCGGAGCTCGAGGGGCAATGGCGTTTCGACGAAACGTTCAGCGCGTGGGTCGTCGAGCAGGTGGTTCGCCACCACGAGCACTACTTCGATGCGACGTTCGAGCGAATCGACGACACGCCTGAGGAGTTCTACGAACGACAGGGAATCGACGAGTCCGACTCCTGAACTTCGGGCTCGAGTTCGAGCCCCGGCAGATCACGACCCGCGTACCTGCTCGGACGGTAGCCTCGTAATTTCGAAGCGTGCGCCCTCGGTCGATCCGTCGGCAAGCGAGAGCGTCCATCCGTGGGCGTCGACGATCGTTCGGACGAGCTCGAGGCCGTACCCCGTACCGTCGGCCGAGGTCGTGTACCCTGGATCGAAGATTACCTCGCGCTCGGTCTCAGGGATTCCGGTGCCGGTGTCTTCGACGAAGATTCCACCGTCGAAGTCACCGACGGTTATTTCGACGCCCGGGCCGCCGTGTTCGATGGCGTTCCGCAGGAGGTTCTCGAACACGTGCTGGATCGTCGTCGGGTCGGCGTGGATCGTCCGGTCGGTCTCGACGACGAGGGTCGCCTCCTTTCTGTCGACGGCGCTCCAGGCAGTGTCCAGCACGCTTCCCAGGGAAAGGTCCTCTCGCTCACCGACTCGGTCGCCTCGCCGGGCCAGTGCGAGGATGTCGGTCACGATGCTCTCCATTCGCGAGTGTGCAATCGCGACGTTCTCGAGCGCCTCGCTGTCTGCGTCTGCGTCTGCGTCTTCGCGAGCGAGTTCGAGGTAGCCCTGGGCGACCGCCAGCGGGTTCCGGAGGTCGTGGGACACGGTCGCCGCAAACGCGTCCATCTGTTCGTACTGCGCCTCGAGTCGGCGCCTGGAACGTTGACTCTCGGTGACGTCGCGCAAGACGACGACCCAGCCGACCTGTCGGTTTCCGCGTTCGAGCGGTTCGGCGAGCGGTCTGACGTATCGGACCTCGCCGTCGACGTCGATCGGAATCGGCTCGTCCTCACCCGTGAGCGTTTCGAGGTCGAACGAGGGGAGCACCGACGCGAGCGGCGACCCGAAGTCGCCATCGAGGTGCTCGAGCAGCGTTCGTCCCCGCTCGTTCACGTGCACGATCCGACCGTCGGCGTCGAGGACGAACGTGCCGTCGGGCGAGTACTTGATGACCGTCGCGTAGGCGAGCGGCGGGAGCGAAAAGAGGCGGTAGCGGAAGATGGCGACCGCGAACGCGGTGGCGGCGATTGCGCCTGATACCGGGACCAGGTTTATCGTGTCGGATCCAAACGGCGGCACGGCGGATTTCGATAGGACCGCGAACACGAGTGGACTCGCGGCGCCGACGGTGAGCAAGCCCGCTTGCTGGTAATACGACGGACCGACGCGTCTTGCCTCGAGGCCGACGACGACGATCGCGGCGACCGTCAACGCGAGGGTGTATAGACTGAACACGTAGAATACAGGCCCGTCCTCGACGCGAACCAGGGTCAAGTCCCCTTCGATGACGTTTACGCCAGCGATGACGGCGTCGTCGGGTCCGACGAAGAGCAACACGACGAACAGCGTCGGAATAGCCACAACGCTGGCAACGACGTCCCATCGAAGCCACCGGTGGCGGTCGGTGTAGGCGAGGGCGAACAGGAACAGCAATGGCGAGACGAGCGCCACGCCGACGTGGAGGAGCTGGTAGAACAGCAGTTTCACGTCCGGGTCGGTGTGAATCAGTTTGAGGGCCGAAAATCCTGTCCACAGGAACGCACCGAACGAGAGGCCGAAGAAGAGGACGACTGACGGGTCCGCTCCCCGAGTTCGCACGCGAAACAGCGTGTAAACAACGATTATAAACGTAACTATCGTTGCAAAGAGAATTGGGAGTACGACTGGCGTGTATTGCCAACTCACACGACATACAGGGAAAGCGCACCACATGAGTGTATTGGCTGATCTCGGGGCGTTCAGCGACGACGTGGCAGGAAAGAATCACCCCGTTGGTTTCACTCGAGGTGGCCGATTGAGTCGTTCCGTTCCTCATCAGCCGTGGCTCGTGAAGGTTCTGCGAGCAAGACTCTGTGACGACTCGAATCCAACGCTAAGATGGCACGTGAGGAGAGAGGCCACTTCCCCTCCCCCTACCCTGCGGGCCGCTTCGGGTTCTCGCACGTGCTCGGCGAGGTCGACGGCTGACAGGCGGAGTTGTTGTGCCCACTCTACGTCGACGTCGGCTCAGTCACAATCGAATCGGACCTCGAGGGACGCTTGGGCGCCAGTGGACGTCTCGAGGCGTTCGCACGGTCAGGGGATGTCGCTTACGCCACGGTCGGTTCAGGCACCGTCTCGTCGTCCGACGATTCCGTGTGCGGGAGATCGATCGTGAACTGGCTTCCGTCGGGCCCCGTCTCCGTAACCTCGACGGTGCCGTCGTAGGTGCTGACCAGTTCGTCGACCAGGTACAACCCCAGCCCGTGGGTGGTCCCTCGTCCTTTCTTGCGCTCGAAGAGCGAGTCGATCGCGTCCACCCGAATCCCGGGTCCATTGTCTTCGATCCGAACGCGGACGGTGTCGTCCATCCGTTCGGCGATGACGCTCACGGTCGGGGTGTCGGCGTCGTTGTGCGTGACCGCGTTCGAGAGCACATTCCCGAAGACGCGAGGCAACAACTCGTCGGCCTGGACAACGAGTTCGTCCGGGACGTCCGTCCGAACCTCGACGTTGCCGTATCGGTTTGTAAGCTTGGTCACTTCGTCGGCCAGAACCCGAGTGAGGTCCACCGGGTACAGCTCGTGCATCCCTGAGGCCGCCTCCAGGAGGACGCGAACGTCGGCGATGACCGTGCTCATCTCGTTTGCCTCCTGGTGAATGATGGTGGCGTACTCCCTGTGCGCTGGATCCAGTTCCGACTCCGCTTCCAGGATCTGTGTCGCGTATCCGTCGATGATGTTTGCAGAGTTGAGTACCTCGTGTCTGAGCACGCTGTTCAGGTAGTCGAGCATCGTCCGTTGCTCCTCGAGCTGCTCGGATCGAACCGTCGCTCGCTCGGCGGCGATCGCCTGATCGATGGCCCGTCCCTCGAGGATGCCGAGCAACACGCCGACGCCGGCGCCGAAGGCGACCGCCCACCGCGTCCAGCCCACCACGATGCCCCACGATTCGGTCGGCATGACGGCCATGAATCCGACGTTGAGCAGAGTGAACGTGACGAACCCGCCGATCCACCACCAGGCGATCCGGGGATATCGACGGGACGAGAGCTCGACCTCTTCCAGCCAGTACCCGCCGTAGATAATTCCGATGGCGGCGATAGCGGTCGAGGCCGCACCCATCGCGAACGCGCCGTTGACGAGGACGTTCGCACCGAGGTCCCAGTATGTCAACACCTCCCCGGCCAGGACGGCGAGTAGCAGGGCGCCAAACCAGCGCAAAAGCCGGGGAAGTTTGTCGTGCATACCTGTATCGATTGCAGAACTGGCGGCGATGTTATTAAGGGATGTGGCCAACACATCAGCGTTCAGAACAGTTGACGGTAGCGTGATAAGGCGTATACGTCCGTTTCGTACCGTTCTCGAGTACGTCCACGTGACATAGTGTTATCAGGCATACAGATACCACGTCGTACCCGCTCGAGGCCATTTCGAGCGTCGACCTGATCGAACGAGGATTGCGAGTGAGTGCGAATCGTCGACAGCTACTGGTGTGTCGACCTAATCGTTCTCGGCTCAATCGTGCCGAAACCAACGACGGATATCGCTTCGCTCGTCCGTCGAGATTTCGACATGCTTTCGTTTCACTCAGTCGTACCGAAACGACCGCTGCCCCGTAAACAGCATCCTGCATCCACCTTTTTCTCGACGGGTTCTCTTCGATCACCCGTCTCCAAAAATCTGGACCAAAAATCCGCTCGTTCGCTTTGCTCACTCGCGGCTCAGTCGTGCCGAAACCAACGACGGACGTCGCTTCGCTCGTCCTTCGAGATTTCGGCATGCCTGCGTTTCACTCAGTCATGTCGAAATGACCGCTGACCCGTAAACACCATGCTCATACCGAGTTCGTTCGCCGCCTCGATCACGTCCTCGTCGTTGACCGAACCGCCGGGCTGGATCACCGCCTCGATTCCCGCCTTCGCCGCCTCCTCGAGCCCGTCCGGGAACGGGAAGAAGGCGTCCGAAGCCATCACCGCGCCCTCGGCAGACTTGCCCTCGGCGTGTTCCTCGGCCTTCATCGCCGCGAGTCGCACCGCGTCGACGCGAGAAACCTGGCCCATTCCCACGCCGACCGTCTCCGTACCCTTCGCGAAGAGGATGCCGTTCGACTTCACGTGTTTGAGCGTCTGCCAGGCGAAGACCATCGTCTCGAGTTGCTCGTCGGTCGGTTCGCGGTCGGTGACGACCTCGAGGTCGGTCGTCGAGAGCCGCTGGTCGTCGCGCTCCTGGACGAGTCGGCCGCCGACGAGGGGTTTCTCGGTGAACCGTTCGCTAGTGCCGTCCAGGTCGCCGACGTCAAGCACGCGCAGGTTCTTCTTTTCGCACAGGATTTCGAGGGCATCCTCGGCGTAGCCGGGAGCGACGACGACCTCCTTGAACGAGTCGGTGATCGCCGCAGCGGTTTCGGCGTCGCACTCCTGGTTGAGTGCGACGATACCGCCGAAGGCGCTCATGGGATCCGTCGAAAGGGCACGGTCGTAGGCCTCGGCGACGGTGTCGGCGGTGGCGCAGCCGGCCGGGTTCGTGTGCTTGATGACCGCGGCGGCCGGCTCGTCGAACTCCGTGATCAGGTTCAGGGCGCCGTCGGCGTCGTTGTAGTTGTTGTAGCTGAGCGCCTTCGCGCCCTCGTTGAGCTGGTCGGCGTGGACGACGGAGGCTTCCTCGCAGGTGTAGTCGGCGTAGACGGCCGCGTTCTGGTGGGGGTTTTCCCCGTATCGAAGGGTGTCGAGGCGGTCGCTCGAGGTGAGTCGGCGAGCCGGGAGTCCGCTATCTTCGTCGGCTTCGTCGGCTCCGTCGGCGTCGACCGTAACCGCCCCTCGCTCGAGGTCGACGTCCACCGCTCCCTCGGCGAACCACTTCACCACCCGCGGGTACGCGCGGAACTCGCCCTCGTAGAGCACGCGGTCTTTAAGCGTCTCGCGGGTGTCACCCTCGTAGACCGGCACCGGTTCCTGGGTGACGATCGGACCCATGTCGACCTCGCTCTCGACGACCTCGCCATCGTCGTCGGTGGCGTCGGTGACGACGTGGACCGTACATCCCGTGACGGCGACGCCAGCCTCGAGGGCGTCGCCCCAGGCGTCCATGCCGGGAAACGCCGGGAGCAAGGAAGGATGGACGTTGAGCGTCGTCGGCTGGGCCTCGAGGAACGTCTCCGAGAGGATGCGCATGTAGCCGTCGAGACAGACCAGGTCGTAGTCGTAGCCCTCGAGTGCGGCGTTGATGGCCTCTTCGTGGTCGCGTCGGCTCATCTCGTCCTCGAACGGGACGACTTCCGTCGGAACCCCGCGTTCGGCGGCGGCCTCGAGCACCGGCGCGTCGGCATCGTTCGTCAGGACGACGGCGAGTTCGGCGCCGCCCGGCGCACGGTCGGCGACGTTCAGCAGGTTCCGCCCGCGGTTCCCGGCGAGTCCAGCGAGTCGTGTCATACGTGGTGGGGCGCCCGCGAACGGCAAAGTGGTTGCGGTCTCGAGACGCGAAGTATGCACGAACGTGTCGTAAAGTCAGCCGGAAAGTGCATGATGGCCCAGACGATATGCACGGCTGTGGGATTCGTTCCGACACGCTTTTGCACGCCGCTCGTGGAGCCACGCACATGACCGACACTCACGCACTCTACGCCGTCTCGCCGCTCGACGGCCGCTACGGCTCCCGGACGAAACCCCTGGCGCCGTACACGAGCGAGGCCGCGCTCATGCGCGCCCGCGTCCGCGTCGAAGTCGAGTACCTGCTCGCGCTGGCCGACCTCGAGGCGACGCCACTCGAACTCGAGTCCGACGAGCGAGCGCGCCTCCGCGGGCTCTACGAGACCTTCGACGAGGAGGACGCCGAGTTGATCAAGACGCTCGAGACCGACGGCTACGCCGGGTTCGACGCGACCAACCACGACGTGAAGGCCGTCGAGTACTTCCTTCGCCACCACCTGCCCGACGGCAGCGAGGCGTCGCCGTGGATCCACTTCGGGCTGACCAGCGAGGACGTGAACAACCTGGCGCACCGTCTGCTGGTTCGCGGCGCCGTCGAGGACGTCCTCTTGCCGGCGCTGTACGACCTCCGCGATACGCTGACCGAGATGGCCCAGGAGCACCGAGACCTGCCGATGCTCGCGCGAACTCACGGCCAGCCCGCGACGCCGACGACGTTCGGGAAGGAACTCGCAGTGTACGCGGCTCGGCTGGGTCGGCAGACGGCCCGCGCGAGCACGGCGACCGACGCGCTCTCCGGAAAACTCGGCGGGGCTTCCGGCACCTACGCGGCCCACGTCGCCGCCTACCCCGACGTCGACTGGCGGGCGTTCGCCCGCGAGTTCGTCACCGGGCTGGGCCTCGAGTTCACGCCCCTCTCCACGCAGGTGAACCCGTGTGACGACCTCGCCGCCGTCTTCGACGCGTTCCGCGGCGTCAACAACGTCCTGCTCGACCTCGACCTGGACGTCTGGCTGTACGTCTCCGACCGCTACCTCGGTCAGGAGGCCGTCGAGGGCGAAACCGGTTCGTCGACGATGCCCCACAAGGTCAACCCCATCGACTTCGAGAACAGCGAGGGCAATCTCTCGAAGGCAAACGCCGACCTCACGTTCCTCGCCGACTACGTCACCACCTCCCGGCTCCAGCGGGACCTCTCGGACTCGACGGTCAAGCGCAACGTGGGGGCAGCGTTCGCCCACTGCCTGATCGGGTACGGCAAGACGCAGGCCGGCCTCGAGAAGGTCGTCCCCAACGAAACGGTCATGCGCGAAGCCCTCCGGGAGACCCCCGCGATCATCGGCGAAGCTGTCCAGACGATCCTCCGGCGCGAAGGCCGGGACGACGCCTACGAGCAAGTGAAAGCGCTCACCCGCGGTCGAGAGGTCACCCTTGAGGACTTCCACGACCTGTTCGCCGACCTCGAGGTGAGCGACGAGGTTCGCGAAGAACTGCTCGCGCTGCGCCCAGAGACGTACGTCGGCGTGGCGAGCGAACTGGTCGACGACCTCGAGGAGTAACGGAGCGCGCGACAGCCTCGCGCCAACTGATCGTCGGAGAGATACGTCCTACCGTGTTCGGGAGATTGGGGCTCGGCCATGGTCTCGAGCGTGGATCGACGGGAAACCGAAGCGATTCGATTTTGCGATCGCCGTAGTTGAGCGACGTCTCGAAAACGGCTGGTTTAGCTGGACAACAACTGGCTTCCCTCGTCCTCAACGACCGAATATACCATTTTACAAAGTATTATCATACACGGGTACATAGAGAATCGTCCTCAGCTGGAAATTAGCCATCGCCACGGTATAGATTTTATAGTATTTCTGATGTTCAATCTTTTTCCCAATATATTTTACTATCTTCGAAATATAGCGACAGAAGTATCGTTTAAAAAGTGTCAATTGTCGGTAGGTGATCTCAAAAAATAGTAACATATTAGGTCTATTCCACAATGCTAAATATATTATACACCCAATTGGTCTCGAGTCGGTCATTCTTGATTCCGTCGATAGCCCGCGACGACCACTCCTGGCCGTGACTTTCGACGACGAAGAGACCAAACGAATCGGTCGCGACCACCCAGACCAGTTCGGTGATGATCACCGGGAGCAACAGGGCGCCGATGACCATCGTCACCAGTGTTCGACTGACGAGCGCGAGTCGCGTGCTGCAGTGGGGACGCTCGCTCGAGAGTGCTACTCCTGCTGGGCGTCGACGACCGCCACGCCCGCCAGGTTGACGATGTCTTTGACCTCGTCGTCCCGCTGGAGCACGTGGACCGGCTTGTCCATCCCGACGAGCATCGGGCCGATGGCCTCCGCACCGCCGAGGCGCTGGAGGAGTTTGTAGCTGATGTTGCCCGCCTCGAGGTTCGGGAAGACCAGCACGTTCGCCGGAGCCTCGAGGTCCGAGAATTCGTAGGTTCCCTGGAGCAGGTCCTCGACGACGGCGGTGTCGGCCTGCATTTCACCGTCGGCGGGAAAGTCCACGGCTGGGTCGGCCTTGAGCAGTTCGACCGCGTGTCGCGGCTTTCGCGTCCCCTCGTTCGTCACCGAGCCGAAGTTGGAGTACGAGAGTAAGGCGGCGCGAGGTTTGACGTTGAAGCGACGCGCCAGGTCGGCCGTGTGTCGGGTAACTTCTGCGAGG
This sequence comes from Saliphagus sp. GCM10025317, assembly GCF_042663665.1. Classification (NCBI taxonomy): domain Archaea; kingdom Methanobacteriati; phylum Methanobacteriota; class Halobacteria; order Halobacteriales; family Natrialbaceae; genus Saliphagus; species Saliphagus sp. GCM10025317. The sequence goes on along the minus strand of NZ_JBHTAQ010000007.1, from coordinate 380,526 downwards.
ACTTCGGCGTCCGGGTTCTGGTTGACCGTCGCATCGGCGACGAAGAGAACCCGGTTTTTGAACGTGAGCAGGTAGACGCCGGCAGCGTAGTCGGCGTCTTCGGCCGTGCCAATGACCTGGAGCGGGGGCCGCAGGGCCGAGGGGTAGTGGTGGGTGAGTCCGGTGAGCATCGCGTCCGCGTCGCCCGACTCGACCATTACGGAGGCGTAGTAGTTGCTATCGCGGATCAGTTCCTCCGCTTCGCTGCGTGTAATGCCTTTTCGCCGACGTCGTTCGTAGAGGCGCTCGACGTACGCCTCGTCGGCCCCGCCGCTCGGGTCGACGACCGTGGGCGAAAACTCGAGACCGAGGTTCGCCGCCGTGCGGGTGATCTCGTCCGGATCGCCGATCAGGACGGGTTCGGCGATCTCCTGCTCCTCGAGCTGGTAGGCCGCCCGGATGATCTTCTCGTTGCCACCCTCCGCGAGCGCGACGCGTTTGGGGTCGCTCTTGGCCTTGTTGAGGACCACGCGCATCATCTCCCGGGACTTGCCCAGTCGAGCCTCGAGTCGCTCGCGGTAGGCCTCGAGGTCGATGTCGATGCGGGCGGCCCCGCTTTCCATCGCCGCCCGCGCGACTGCGGGTGCGACCTCGAACAGGACGCGTGGGTCGAGCGGTTTTGGGATGATGTACTCGGACCCGAACTGGAGGGGCTGGTCGCCGTAGGCCTTGACGACGGCGTCGGGGACGTCCTGGCGGGCGAGGTCGGCCAGCGCCTCGGCCGCCGCGACTTTCATCGCCTCGTTGATCTCGCTCGCGCGGACGTCCAGGGCGCCGCGGAAGAGGAACGGGAACCCGAGGACGTTGTTGACCTGATTGGGGTAGTCCGAGCGTCCGGTGGCCACGATGACCGTGTCGTCACGAGCGTCTTTCGCCCGTTCGTACGGAATTTCGGGGTCCGGATTCGCCATCGCGAAGACCACCGGGTCCCGCGCCATCGACTGAATCATCGATTCGTCGACGAGCCCGCCTACCGACAGGCCGACGAACACGTCGGCGCCTTCCATCGCGTCCGCGAGGTCGCCCTCGGGCACGTCTCGAGCGAACTCTTCTTTGTACTCGTTGATCTCGCCCCGTTCGACGCGGTCGGTCGTGACGATTCCGGTCGAATCGCACATGAGGATGTTGTCCTTCCGGACGCCGAGCGAGGCGTAGAACCGGGCCGTCGAGAGTGCGCTCGCGCCGGCGCCCGAAAAGACTACTCGCAGGTCCTCGAGGGCCTTTCCGGTGATCTCCGCCGTGTTCAGCAGCGCCGCGCCGCTGATAATGGCGGTGCCGTGCTGGTCGTCGTGGAAGACGGGGACGTCCATCTCTTCGCGGAGTCGCTCCTCGATGACGAAGCAGTCGGGGGAGGTGATGTCCTCTAAGTTGACGCCGCCGAAGGTCGGCTCCATGGCGATGACCGCGTCCGCGAACTCGTGGGGGTCGTCGTAATCGAGTTCGATGTCGAAGACGTCGATGTCGGCGAAGCGCTTGAACAGCACGCCCTTGCCCTCCATCACGGGTTTCGACGCTTGTGCTCCGATATTGCCGAGGCCCAGTACCGCGGAGCCGTTCGAGACGACCCCCACGAGATTGCCCTTCGCCGTATAGGCGTAGGCGTCCTCGGGGTCGTCACGAATTTCGCGACAGGGGGCGGCGACCCCCGGCGAGTACGCCAGCGAGAGGTCGCGCTGGGTGTTCGTCGACTTGGTCGTCGAAATCTCGATCTTGCCCGGGGGATCCGATCGGTGATACTCGAGCGAATCCTCGTCTAGTCCCATGCGTCGATGATTTCGCAGACGTCGTTATAAAGGTGACTGGACGCCGCGGGTTCCTCGAGCGACGCGCTGCTCGCGGTCGATAGCAGTGGCGGCGAACGTGGAGGGAGGATTCGATCGTGCCCACGGTCGAATCGGAAATTGGGAACCGATTGCGATGAAGGTCTCGCGGCCTGGCCGAGCGCGTTAGAGGAACAGGTCCTCGTTCGGTCGAAACGCGATGACTCGCTCCTCGGTCATCTCGTGGACGGCGTACTTCGGCCCCTCACGACCGATGCCGCTCGCCTTGCTGCCGCCGTAGGGCTGGTGGTCGGCCCGGAACGTCGAGATGTCGTTGATCATGACCCCGCCGCAGTCGATGTTCGTCGCTGCCTTCAGGCCGACACGATGGTCGAACGTGAAGATTCCCGCCTGCAGGCCGTAGTCGGTGTCGTTGGCCAGTCGGATCGCGTCGTCGACGTCGTCGTAGGTCTGGATCGCGAGTACGGGCGCGAACGCCTCGCGGCAGACGACGTCCATCTCCTGGGTCGCGTCGTCGATGATCGTGGGCTGGAGGACGGCCCCGTCCCGCTCGCCACCGACGACGAGTTCGCCACCCTGATTGGTCGCGTTCGCGATCCACTCCTCGATCTTCTCGGCGTCGTCCTCGTCGATCATCGGGCCGACGTCGGTCGCTTCCTCGAGCGGATCACCGACGACCAGGTCCTCGACGCGGGCGACGAGCGCGTCTACGAGGTCGTCGTGGACCACCTCGTGAACGAGCACGCGCTGGACGCTGATGCACATCTGGCCCGCGTAGGAGAACCCGCCGTCGATGATGCGGTCTGCGGCGTCCTCGACGTCGGCGTCCTCGTGGACGATCACCGGCGAGTTGTTGCCGAGTTCGAGCGAAACGGACGCGAGTCCGGCATTCGCGGTAACCTGCTTGCCGACGGCGCGACTACCGGTGAACGTGTAGTGATCGACGTCGTCGCTATCGAGCAGAGCCTGTCCGACGGTCGAGCCGCTCCCGATGACGAGATTCAGCGCGTCCCGCGGGAGACCGGCGTCGAACAGCGTCTCCGTGAGCTTGATCGCCGTCAGCGGCGTCGTCGTCGCCGGCTTCAGGACGACGGTGTTGCCGCCGGCGAACGCTGGCCCGAGCTTGTGGGCGACGAGGTTGAGCGGGAAGTTGAACGGCGAAATCGCCCCGATCACCCCCTTCGGAAAGCGTTTGGTGAACGCGATGCGGTTACCGTTCCCCGGTTGCGCGTCGAGCGGGATCTCCTCGCCGCCGAGTCGCTTCGCCTCCTCCGCCGAAAAGGTGAACGTACTCACGGCGCGGCCGACCTCGCCGCGGGCCGTCCCGATCGGCTTCCCCGCCTCGGCAGCCATGACCTCGGCGAACTCGTCGGTTCGCTCCTCGATCAGCCGTGCGGTCTCCTCGAGGATGTCGGCGCGTTCGTGAGCCGGCATCTTTCTCATCGTCTCGGTCGCCTCCCTGGCGGCGGCGATGGCGTCCGCCACGTCCGCCGGCGTCGCCTTGCTCACTTCCTCGATAACGGTTCCGTCGTACTTGTTCCTGACCGGGATCGTCTCCTCGGTTTCGATCCAGTCGGATTCGATGTGTAGTGACATTCGGTGTACCCTCGGTGACTCGTGTCGTGCGATCGCTGCGTATGTGGCGTGCCCACATACCGCCTGCTCTAACGAGGGTCGCCTCGAGTAATAAATGCTCCCATCGACCAGTTTGCCTGGGGTCGACGACGACGCGAAATATAGACTGAGGGTGTTTCGTATTTTCGTAGCGAACGCGCGGCGCGAGATGACCGACCTGTCACGACTGAGCGAGCGCTGCTACTCGAGGTGAGCGCGCAACCAGTCGGCCGTCCGCGGTCGGTACTTGTGCGGAATGTTGTTACAGACGTGGTTCCCCTCGTCGTATAGCAGGAACTCGCCATTGGGCGCCCGCCTGGCGATCCGTTCCGACTGGCGTGGGTGGATGATCACGTCGTTCGCGCCTGTGGCGACGAGCGTCGGCACGGTGAGGTTCTCGACGTCTCGACTGAGCGTGAGTTGCTCGGTGATCTCGTCGACCTCGATGAGCGAGTCGGTCTTGCAGGCCCACTCGAACTGCTCGGCCAGGAGGCCGCCACCTCTCGTACTGACGGGACCGACGGTGAACGGGCCGGAGATGCCGACACAGGCGTCGATCCGATCTTCGTTGGCCGCGACGTACGGAGCGTAGAACCCGCCGAGGGAAACGCCGTAGATGCCGATCCGCGACGTGTCGACGCCGTCGGGGTCTCGGCGCTCGAGTTCGTCGAGCACGCTCCCGACGAGCGACGGATACTCGGGAGTCATCCCCTGTTCGTGCCAGGTCTCACCCTGACCGGCGCCGTCGACGGCGAGCGTCGCGAGGCCGCGGTCGTGGAACTCGGCAGCGTACGTCGAGAGTTCCTCCTTGATCGAGTCCAGGCCTGGGATCAACACGACGAGCGGCGCGTCGTCGCTTTCCGCCGGCGTTCGGAGATTTGCCGGGACGTCGAACCCACCGGCGTCGTACGGCGCCTCGATACGTTCGAACGGCGGCTCGAGCAGTTCAGCGCCGCGCCTGAATACGTCGACAGCGTCCGCGTGGACGTCGCGACTCCAGTCGTCGTCCTCGTGCCAGACGTGCGAGCCGAAGTGGTAGTACATCGCCGCCCGGGTGTAGTGATCGCCGGCACTCTCTTCGTCCCCGCGGTCGTGCGCCTCGTCGCCCAGGGTCTCGTATTCCTGGCCGACGCGCTGGAAGGCGCCGAGCCACTCGCTCCAGTCGTCGATTGCCGCCTCGAGTCGCGCCAGGTCGTTGTAGTCGATGCCGTTCGCGACGAATCGGGGCGTCCAGTTGGTCAGCGATTCCGTGACGAACGAGTCGCCTCGCTCGAGTGTCTCCTCTGACATACGCTATCACTGGAGACCGAACAGCAAAGTTCTATGGAATGTTCCGACGATGCGAACGGAGGCTATCCGACGTTGGCCGGCGCCGCCTGATCAAGCCCGTCCTGGTATCGGTGCAGGATAACCATCGTCAACCCGATACAGACCGCACCGACGGCAGCGATGATGATAAATGCCGCCGAAAAGCCGGAATAATCGATGATGACGCCGAAGAACGGTGGAGCGACACTTCCTGCAAGGGTGATTCCGACGGTGATGACGGCGAAGTTCGTTCCCAGGTCCGACCGGGCAGAGAGCTTGTCCGTCAGTTTCGAGCGAGCGGGGCCGCCGAATCCGATGCTTCCGCCCGCCAGAATCACGGCAACGCCGGCGAGAAGCGGCGGCAACAGGAACGAGCCGACGACCAGGGCTGCGATCAACAAGCCGCCATAGCTCGTCACGAGAATCGACTCGGCGGAGATTCGATCGGACAGGTCGCCACCTACGAGGATGATGACCGCTGTGAGAACGAACATCGCGGTATAGAGTCCGTTCGCGAGGCCCAGGTCGAGGCCGTAACCGTCGGTGAGCAGGACTACCGCGTACGAGCGAATTCCCCAGTTCGCGATTCCCGTGACGAGCGCGAGGACCGCCAGCGCCACGATGGCAGGCGAGGTCGCCAGCGACGCGACGGTCGTCCGAATCCGCTCGCGGACCGTCGAGCGGCCGGTTGACCGGTCGTCCGACGATGAGGTGTCGGGCGTTTGCTCCCCTCGAGTAATCGAGGGACTCACGTAGCGTTTGAACGCGACGAGACACAGTAGTCCGTACCCGGCACCGAGAACGGCGACGAAGACGAGAACCGTTCGCCAGGTGATGCCGTCGAAACGAGTGAGCGCGACGATGAGCGTGGGTGCCGCGGCGTACCCGATGTTGCCAGAAAAGTTATGCAGGCTGTACACTCGCCCGCGGTTATCGCTGCTGCTGGCCGCCGAGAGCATCGGGAAGTGGGCGGGGTGATGGGCCGCAATACCGATACCGAGGACCGCCTGCCCGATGAAGATCCACTCGATAGTCGGTGCGAGTGCTGTCAACAGAATGCCGATAGCCGCCAGGCCGAGTCCCGAGCACAGAGCGAGCAGTCGGCTATAGTTGTCCGAGACGTACCCGAACGGGAGCTGAAAGACCATGTTGAACGCCCCCTGCGTGCCGACCGCGAGGCCAAGCATCGCCAGCCCTACTTCGAATTCCTCGGAGAGGACCCCGAAGATTGGGGGCAACAAAACCAGATACAGATGGTTGATAGCGTGTGATCCGCTCACGAGGCCGATCGTAAGTTCGACTTCTCGAGGTACCGACGGACGAACCTGTCCAAAGCGCATCTAGACTTCGGTGTGTCGGCCGACAAAATGAAACTATCGCCACCGAGTCCATCGAGCGACGCCCACACCAGTTGCGGGTCGTCGCTACGACGGTCGATCGTAAGATGGGCTTCCGAGAAGGATCGTCCTCGCCTCGGCACAGGCAGTGCGCGTTAGCCCCAGATTCGAGGAATCGATCTCGTTAAACCTCGTCGATATTACTAAATATCTACGGCAGACACCCATACGTATGCAACGCGCACTGATCGTCGTCGATCCGATCGACCCGACCAAACAGTTCATCAAGGAAGCGGGGGAGATCGCGGAAGCGACCGGAGCCGAGCTTTTCCTGTTGCACGTCACCGAGGAATCGGAGTACGACAAGACCCAACAGGCACTGAACGATCTCAACGCGATGGAAGGTGGAAATTACGGCGTCTCCCAGGCTGCCGAAGGCGCGAAACAGCTCGCCGAAGAGGTCGGCAGCGAGGTGTTCGGGTCGAACGGTCCGTCGTTCGAATCGCTCGGCAAAGTCGGTGATACGTCGACGCAGGTACTCAACGTCGCAGACGAGTACGACTGTGACCACATTTTTATCGCGGGTCGAAAGCGATCCCCCAGCGGGAAGGCGATCTTCGGCGACACCGCACAGCGAGTTATCCTGAACTCGAGCGTTCCCGTCACGGTGACGACCTACGAGGGGTGAGCGGGAGCCACCACATTACACGCGCCTGAACTCGGCCGGATACGACTGTAGATTCTCCGGGCCGTCCTCGCGAATGACGACAGTCGTCCCGAACTGCAGGCCGACCCGTTCGTCCGGCGTGGCGACGTTCGGCTGGACGACGATTACCTGTCCAGGCTCGAAAGTCCACGATTCCGTGAGCGGATCCTCGACGCCCGGCCAGTAGTTCGATTCCTCGACGCCGATGAAGGGGTGGCGATAGCCGCTCCCGTAGCCGTGGACCAGCACGTCGTAGTTCTTGTAGGGCGAGCGCTCGAGCGGCGTCATCGCGTCAGCGACGTCCCTGGCAGTGTTTCCCGGCTGAAGGGCGTCGAGGATGCCGTCGTACGTCTCTCGAGCGACGGCGAACGCGTCGGCGTACTCACGAGACGGCTCCGAATCGACGACGTAGGGTCGGTGGATCTGCGTCTTGTAGCCCCTGAAACCGGCCGAAATCTCCGTGGTAACGACGTCGCCCGCCTCCACCGTCCGGGAAGAGGGTTGCTTCCACGGCAGCGGTTCGCCCGGTCCGGCGCCTTCCTGCGGAGCCGAGGAAATGAACCTCGCACCGAGGGCCCCGCCCGCTTTCGCGCAGGCGTCGGCGAGAACGCCCGCCAGCTCTCGTTCCGTGACGCCCGGCTCGAGCGCCGTCTCGAAGGCGGTCATCGCCTCGTCCAGGAGGGTCGCCGAACGGGTCAGCACCTCGCGTTCGGCCGGACCGGTGACGCTGACGAGTCGGGTGACGTCCGCGGTGACGTCGACGAGTTCGCCCTCGAGGTCGGCTTCGAATCGCGTGGCGTGGTCGTGGGGAACTGAGAGGCCGTATCGGGGATCGCCGGTCGAGATGCCGACCCGGTCGCCGTCCACGCCCGCCTCGCGAAGTCGGTCGACGACCGTCCCGGGCGGGTCGGGGAGCATGGTGTCGACGTCCTCGGCGACGCTGGACTCGCGGACGTACTGGACGTGGTTGCTGATGCCGACCAGGACGGTCGTCGGCTCGTCGGGGTCCGCGAAGACGAGCAGGTACGTCGCGAACGGCGGTCGGTAGTCGAGCAGGTAGCCGATCATGTCGGCGTGGAACCCGCCGTCGCCGTAGACGACCAGCGCTTCGAGGTCGCGCTCCTCGAGAAGGTCTCGAACGGCGGCGTACCGGCGGTCGAACTCCGCGTCGTCGAAGCGTTCGTAGTAGGCCTGGCGATTGTTCTGCTGACCCAGTCTGTATCGTGCCATTGGACTCGCATTCGGTCGGTCGGGGTATCAAGATACCCCCTCGAGTCGCCGTGGTCCTTCGAGGAGTCCATTCTCGAGCGGCGGCGGTGGTGAACCTCGAACGGGGCAAACGATTTTGTCGACGGCGCGAGAGTATTCGCCATGGATCTGACAGCCGTCCCGTCGCCCGGCCTCGGGACGATGGGGTTCGAAACATCCGACGCCTGCACCGGGAGCGTTCGAACCGCGGTCGAACTCGGCTATCGACACGTCGACACCGCCCAGAAGTACGGCACCGAAGCCGCCGTGGGCGCGGGAATCGAGGCAGCGAGCGTCCCCCGCGAGGACCTCACAGTCGCGACGAAAGTCGAGGAGACGAACCTCGCGTACGACGACGTCATCGAGACCGCCCAGGAGAGTCTCGACCGCCTCGGCCTCGAGTCGGTCGACCTGCTGTACGTCCACTGGCCCGGCGTCACCTACGACCCCGAGGAGACGCTCCCAGCGTTCGACCGCCTCGTCGACGAGGGCGTCACCGACGGCGTCGGTGTCGCAAACTTCTCGCCGGACCTGCTCGCCGAAGCGCGGGACATCCTCGAGGCACCGATCGCCACCCACCAGGTCGAGATGCACCCCCTGCTCCACCAGAAGCGACTGCACGAAGACGCCCTCGAACACGACACGACGCTGGTGGCGTACTGTCCGCTGATCCGAGGGGAGGCGTTCGACACGCCAGAGCTCCTCGAGATTGCCGACGACACCGGACACTCCGTCGTCGAACTCTGTCTCGGGTGGCTCGCCTCGAAGAAAGGGGTGGTTCCGATCCCGAAGGCGACCGGAGAGCACCACCTCCAGGAGAACTACGCGGCGACGGAACCGCTCCCGCCGTCGGTCCTCGATCGACTGGACACGATCGACCGCGAGCACCGCGTGGTCGATCCCCCGGAGAAAGCGCCGTGGAACCGATGACTCGGCTCGTGCGAGCAATTCGTATCCACGAATTCGGCGACGAGAGTATCCTGCGACTCGAGAAAATCGACCGACCGAACCCGGACCCGGCCGAGGTCCTGATCGAGGTGCGCGCCGCCGCCGTCAACCCGTTCGACACTTACGTCCGCGAGGGACTCGTCGAACCGGCAAACGGACTCCCGCACGTCCTCGGCGGAGACGCGTCGGGGGTCGTCGCCGCCGTCGGTGCGGACGTCTCCGGCTTCGAACCCGGCAACCGGGTCTTCACCACCGGTCTCGGACTCGACCGTCCAGGCACGTACGCGGAGTACGTCGCAGTGCCCGACCACAGGGTCGCTCACCTTCCGGCGAGCGTCGGCTGGTTCGAGGGCGCGGCCGCCGCCGAACCCGTAACGACCGGCCTCCAGGCGCTCGCTCGAGGACCCCTTCAACTGGACGACGTCTGCCTGGTACAGGGTGCGACCGGCGGCATCGGCCACGCGGCCGCCCAGCTCGCACGCGAAGCCGGCGCGTTCGTCGTCGGGACGTGTCGGGCTGAGGCGGCGGACGACGCTCGCCGATTCGGCGTCCACGCGGCCGTCGACTACCGGAGCGACGACCTGGTCAATCGAATCCTCGAGGCGACCGACGGCCGGCCGGTGGACGTAGTCGTGGAGACCCACGCCGCGGCGAACGTCGCGGCGGACGTCGACGTCCTGGCCGACGGCGGGACCGTCGTTATCCTCGGCGAGGACGGTCCGATAACCATCGAGAAGCCCGTCGCCGGGGCTGCGAAGGCGAAACAGGCCGACCTCGCATTCAGCTCCCACATGCGGGCGACCGCCCACCACGGCGAGGCGCTCGAGACGGCGGCGCGGTTGCTGGACCGGGGCAACGTCTCGGCCGAAGTTGCCGCGACGTACCCGCTCGAGGACGCGGGGGAGGCCCAGCGCCGGTGTCTCGACGGGGGAACGGTCGGCAAGGTCGTTCTCGACGTCTCGGCGGGCCGCTGACAGGGTCGCTCGAAGCAGAACGCTTTTTGCCGCGCCCGGAGTCGGTCTCGACGATGAGCTTCGACGTACCGGAGGCGCTGTCGTATCTGGAGAGTCACGAGTGGGTTCGCATCGAAGACGGAGTCGCAACCGTCGGCATCACGGACTTCGCCCAGGACGAACTGGGCGATATCGTCTTCGTCGAACTGCCCGAGGCGGGAACCAGCCTCGAGCAGGAAACCCCGTTCGGGACGGTCGAGAGCATCAAGGCCACCTCGGACCTGTACTCGCCGGTGAAGGGGACGGTCGTCGCCGCTAACGAGCGCCTCGAGTCCGAGCCGGAACTCCTCAATCGGGACCCCTACGGAGAGGCGTGGCTGCTCGAGGTGGACCTCGAGAGTAGCCCGGAGGAGGGGTCGCTCCTGTCGGCAGAAGCGTACCGCTCCAGAACCGGGTGAAACGGGCTAAGCCCATATCAGGAAGCAGCGACGAGAAACGAGTTCTGGCGGTGAGCCAGCCGTACGCGAGTCGGCCGGCCGAAACACTCCTGAGAGCTATACGGGAACGATTTACTGCTTCGCGATGCCGGCCTCGAGCCCCGGCCCCAGATCCTCGAGCAGCACCGTCGCGCAGTTTCGCCCAGGCGCACCGCTGACGCTCCCGCCCGGGTGGGTGCAGGCGCCGGTGAGGTAGAGTCCGTCGACGGGCCCGCGGTAGTCCGAGAACCCGGCGGCCGGTCGGCGATCGTCGTACTGGTCTGGCGTGTAGTCCCCGCCGTGACAGGATCCGCGGTAGTTGTGCGGGTTGCGCCGCTCGAGGTCGAGCGGGCTCTCGACGTAGGAGTCGATGACGACGTCTTCGGTGAAGTTCGGGGCGTGTGACCGGAGGTGCTCGAGCAGGGCGTCGGCGACCGCCTCCTTGCGCTCGTCCCAGGTTTCCGGGCCGTCGGCGTGGTCGTACGGGAAGACGCCGACGAGTTTGTAGGTGTGTTTGCCCTCCGGAGCGCGCGTGTCGTCGGCCACCGACGGGCACAGCGAGAGGATAAACGGGTTATCGAGGTGAATCTCGCCCTTCTCGAACGCGACCGTCGCATCGAGGAGGTTCTCGACGCTACCGACCGTCCCCATCGCGACGCTCTCGAGGTCGCCCTCCTCGGTGCGGTAGCGCGGCGGTTCCTCGGCCGCGTAGTGGGCCGCGAACATCGAGAGGCCGGCCTTCCAGTTTTTCACGCCGTCCGCGAACGCCTCGGGGAGGTCCGCCTCGGGAATCATGTCCACGAGATCGGTCACGTGAACGGTCGAGACCACCGCTTCGGTCGCGCGGTAGGCGGTCCCGTCGGCGCTCTCGACGCCGACGGCAGTGCCGTCCTCGACGAGGAACTCGACGACCGGTTGGTCCGTGTAGACCGTCGCGCCGTGGTCGAGCAGGCACGATTCGAGCGCCTCCGGCAGCGCGGCCGACCCACCCCTCGGGAGCACCCAGGAGTTCTTTTGGCGGCCGTAGGTCAGCGAAAAGGCTCGCAATCCGCCGCCAGGGCGGTCGATTGGCTTGATCGTCATGAACGCCATCCACGCCAGGAACGCGCGCGTCTTGGGGTGCTCGAAGCGCCGCTCGAGGATGTCGAGGGGGCTCTCGAGGCTCCGTCTGATCCACGCCTCGCCGTCCGGTGCCTCGGCGAGCGTCTCCGGGATCGTCCCCTCCGACGGCGGCGAGTACCGTGCTCGCGTGTAATAGGGGGCGATCTCTGCGTAGTCGTCGAGGAGGTCGAGGTAGGCCTGTGCGTCGGCCTCCGAGAACTTCGCGAACTCCGCGGCCGTCCGTTCGCGGTCGCGCCACATCGTGAGGCTCGTCCCGTCGTCGAAGGGGATGGTGACGACCGGGTCGGGCCGGATGTACTCGAGGCCGTAGGTATCGAACAGTTCGAGTTCGTCGTCCTTGATCGTCGGACTCGCCTGGATGAGGTTGTGGGCTGTCGAACACGAGTCGTGTTTGAATCCAGGCTGAGTCAGCTCCTCGGTGGCCGTGTCGCCGCCGATGGTCTCTCGGGCTTCGATGATTCCCACGTCGAAGCCGCAGCGGGCAGCGTACGCTGCCGTAATCAGGCTGTTGTGTCCAGCACCCGCCACTACGATGTCGTGGGTTGGCATACCATCACTGGTCGCTCGCGGCTCATAAATCCACGCCACGCTGGATGCGGCCGGGCGTGTCACGCCGTTCCGTCCCCGTCAACTATAATACGTCGGACTGGTTGGTATGAAGTGGATGGCAGAATCTACCACAGACGTGGATCAATCGCTTCTCCTCGAACGAATGGAGTTGATCCGCCGATTCGAAACGCGCGTCGGCGAACTATTCGCCGACAACGAGATACCGGGGTTCGTCCACCTCTACATCGGGTCGGAGGCCGTCGCCGTGGGCGCTTGCTCCGCGCTCGAGGAATCAGACTACATCACGAGCACCCACCGCGGGCACGGACACGCCCTCGCGAAAGGACTCGATCCGAAGAAGATGATGGCCGAGCTGTACGGCCGGACGACCGGGTACTGTAACGGCAAGGGTGGCAGCATGCACATCGCGGACGTCGATGCCGGGATGCTCGGCGCCAACGGCATCGTCGCGGCCGGGACGCCGATCGGCGGCGGGGCGGCGCTGGCCTCCCAGATCCGCGGCGACGACGACGTCGCCGTCTCCTTCCTCGGCGACGGCGCCACCTCCAACGGCCCGTACCACGAGGCGCTCCACCTGGCGGCGCTGTGGGACCTCCCGCAGATCTACGTCGTCGAAAACAACCACTACGGCGAGATGACCAGCGTTCACGACCAGCACCCGGTCAGCGACCTCGTCAAGCAGGCCGACGCCTACGACGTACCCGGCGAAATCGTCAACGGCCAGGACGTCGAGGAGATGTACGAGGCCTCCCAGGAGGCCGTCGAACGCGCCCGTGACGGCGACGGGCCGACCGTCATCGAGGCCAAGACCTACCGGTACAAGGGCCACTACGAGGGCGACCCGCAGTGGTACAAGGAGAACGAGGACCTGCCCGACTGGCGAACGGCCGACCCCGTCGAGACCTACAGCGAGAAACTGATCGACGCGGGCGTCATCTCCGAGGACGAGTACGAGGAACTGGGCGAATCGATCGAGCAGGAACTGGACGAGGCAGTCGAGTTCGCGAAGGACTCGCCGCTGCCGGAACCCGACGCAGCGTACGAGGGACTGTACGCGGAGGAACTCTAACATGGCAACGACACCGACCGTCGACACCGACGGTGAGACCAAGGAGATCAGCGTCACGGAAGCGCTCCGCGAGGCGATGCACGAGGAGATGGCCCGCGACGAGGACGTGTTCTTGCAGGGAATCGACGTCGCCGATCGGGGCGGCAGTTTCAGCGTCTCTGAAGGGTTACTCGACGAATTCGGCCCGGCCCGCGTCCGGGACACCCCCATCAGCGAATCGGCCATCGTCGGCACCGGCCTCGGGGCCGCTGCCGCGGGCATGCGCCCGGTCGTGGAGATTATGTACTCGGACTTCATGGGCGTGGCCTTCGACCAGATCATGAACCAGGTCGCGCTGATGCGCTACATGTTCGGCGGGAAACTCGACATCCCGCTGACGATACGGACCGTCGACGGCGGCGGTTTTTCGGCGGCCGCACAGCACTCGAAGACGCTCCACTCGCTGGCGATGCACCTCTCAGGCATCCGCGTCGTCGCCGTCTCGACGCCCTACGACGCCAAGGGGCTTCTCAAGAGCGCGATCCGCCACGATGACCCCGTCTTCTTCTTCGAGCACGCCAACGTCTTCAACAAGAAAGGCGAGGTGCCCGTCGAGGAGTACACGATCCCGCTCGGTGAGGCCGCCGTGCTCGAGGAGGGCGAGGACGTGACCGTCGTCGCCACCCAGGCAATGCTCTACGAGGCGATGGACGCGATGGAAGAACTCGAGGGCGAGGTCGACGTCGAACTCATCAGTCCTCGGACCCTCGATCCCCTCGACATCGACACCATCGCTGCGAGCGTCGACAAGACCGGGCGCGCGGTCGTCGTCGACGAGACGCCGCTCATGGCTGGCGCCCAGGGCGAGATTGCCGCCCAGATCAACGAGGAGGCGTTCTGGCGACTCGACGCCCCCGTCGAGCGCGTCGGCGTGCCGAACGTCCCGATCCCGTTCAGCCCGCCGCTCGAGCAGGAAGTGATCCCGCACAGCGGCGACATCGTCGCGGCGATCCGGAACACCCTCTGACCAATGCGAATAGATTGCCACACCCACTTCCTGCCGGCTCCCTTCCGGGGCCACCTGCGAGAGGCCGACGGCGAGGTCCGCATCGAGCGCCGCGGCGACCAGGACTTCGTCTGTCACACGACCGGGTCGTTCCCGCTCTTTCCCGGCTTTCGGGATTCCGAGGTCCGTCTCGAGTGGATGGACGACCACGATATCGACACCACGCTCGCGTCCGTTTCGACGCCGAACCCGAACGAGGGGCCGATTTCGGTCGACGAATCCAGAACCCTGGTCCGGGCGATCAACGACGGCTTCGCCGACCTCCAGGATGAGTATCCCGGTCGCATCGCCGGACTCGGGACGCTTCCACTCCGCGAACCCGACGAATCGGTCGCCGAACTGGACCGCATCGCGGACCTCGGCCTCGCCGGCGTCGCGCTCCCGACGACCGTTCGCGGGAAGAAGCTGTCTCACCCCGACCTCGAGCCGGTATTCGACCGACTCGACGAGCTCGATCTGACCGCAGTGATGCACCCCGGGCGAAACGAGGTGAGCCACACCTTCGAGGACGACGAGTGGATCTTCAACCCGCTGGCCGTGTTCCCGACCGAGACGACCATCCAGGTCGCCCGGCTGATCTTCGACGGCTTCTTCGACCGCCACGACTTCGACCTCGTGGTCTATCACATGGGCGGCGCCCTGCCCTATCTCGTGGGGCGGCTCGAGCGCGGTCGCGACCAGTTCCGGTCGGACCCCAACCAGCACCCCGAACGGCCGGTCGTCGAGTACCTGCAGGAGTTCTACTACGACACGATCTCGTTTCACCCGCCGGCGATGAACCTGGCGATGGAGACGGTTGGCGCCGAGCACCTCCTGTTCGGCACCGACTACCCATTCGGGATGGAGAAGGCCGACCAGACGCTCGACGACCTCGAGGGGCTGGACCTCGCCGGCAAGCGTGCCGGCGTGATGGGGGAAACTGCAAACGAACTGTTCGACATCTAACGTCCATCGCCTCAGCGAACGACCCGTCGCACTACCGGCGACTCCGTGCTGCTGGCGTTTGCCACTCGCTCGAGCGTTTTAGACTGCTGTGCTCGGCAGATAATTGGTATCGCGAGCGACTTCGGCCAACGCATTGAGCAGCGTCGACAACGCAATGAACGACTCAGCGGTCACGTTCGTCGGATTCGTCGTACTACGGGGCGGGACCGATTACTCTTTATCGTGGAATCCACATGCCAGTAGTATGGAAACGTGTCCGGATTGCCACGCCGAGAATCCCGACGACGTCGCGGTCTGTCGTGAGTGTGGCGTGGCTCTCGAAACGGTCGCTGCCGACCCCCAATCCACCCTGGTGGACGCCGGGTTCGATCCGGAGGCGGAACGAGAGGCGTTCGAACGTCGGCACGGGATCGACATTGGAGACCGCACGGTCGACGAATACCTCCGCTTCCTTGCCCAGCAGGATTACTCGCTCACGGCCTGGTTCGGACTGATCGTCGTCGCCGAACTCGTCGGAGTTGGCCTCTTCGGGATCGACCTGTTCGTCGATCACGCCGTGGACGTGAATCTCGCGTTCGTTTTCACGGCCATCTCGATCGCGCTCGCGGTCGGCATCGTGGCCGACACTCGAGCAGTCGGGCAGTTCAGGCCCTGGGCCAAGATTCGCTGGGCCTACGTACTGACCGCCGCGATTCCACTCGTCGGCCACATCTCCGCGTTCTTCTATCTCCTGCTTCGTCGGTTCATGCACCAGGAGGCGACGGAACATCGTCGTCGTCTCCTCGAGTCAGGGTACGACCTCCCGTAGCCGAGACGAAGCGACCCCATCGTGAGAGCGGGGCGGGGCGGTACGGGTTCGAGTGATATGGGTCGACCATTTGTACTGTACGTTGCTCTGACCGGGTCGACCGTCTGTATGGACATCGCCGTCACTCCTCGTCGAGCAGGTCGGATTCGAAGACGAACAACCCCTGCTGTGGATCCGTACAGTAGATGTAGCCTCTCGAGTCGACGACGACGTCCTCGAGTTGCGAAACCAGTCCCGACGCTGGGCGGCTCGTTCCGATCCGTTCGTCGGGATCCTCGGGGACGTAGTATCCAGCCTCGAACGGAGCGAGCGGATTCGAGATGTCGAAGATCCGCAGTCCGGCGTTGAAGAACGTCATGATCAGGTAGTCGTTCGTTTTCAGGCGGACGTCCTCACCTCGGTAGTGGTGCTGGTTGTGGGGCCCGAATCGCCCGGGTCGTTCGTAGTACGTCTCGTAGGGAACGGAATTGGAGGGCGTCGGGAACGGGATCGAACTGACGATCCTCGGGCCTTGGAACGTCTGCCCGTCGAATCCGGTCGGTCCGTCGTCGGAGACGTCGACCAGGTAGACGAAATTCAGGGGTTCGCCGGTGTCGTGCTCGAGCGGCGTCCCCTCGTAAATCGCTTCGCCGTTGACGGCCATCAGGTCCGTATCGGGAATCGTGATCGCGGAGTGAGTTCCGAGCCAACTTCCGATGTCACCGACGTCCAGTCGACTCCGAAACGTCGGATCGGTCGGATCCGAAACGTCCAGGATGATTGCCCCGACGCTGCCGTAGGAGAGGTACGCGCGGTCCCCATCGACGTAGGCGGGCCCGTGGAAGTAGTACGTCTCGGTCGGGTCCTCCTCGTCGTCCGGGCCCTGACCGGGCCACCACCACCTGGATGCCAGTTCCGGCGACGTGGGGTCGGATACGTCGACGACCTCGAGGAGCCGTCCCGTGTACTCCTCCGCGACTGACGCCATGTACGCGTATCGACCACCCGTGTAGTAATTGCGGTGTGTTCCGTGTCCGCCAGTCCGATAGTGACCGATCAGTTCCGGATCGGTCGGATCGCTCTCGACGTCCCAGATGAACGCCCCCTCCTCGTGGGGATCGGTCGGATCCATCGTCGGCCCGTCGGCCAGCCCCCATCCTTCACGCGGTTTCTCGAGCGAGGTGATCATCGTCCCGTCAGCGACCTGTACCTGTAACGTGAGGGTGTTCTCCGGCCCGTCGATGTAGGTGAGGAGCTCCGGGTCGGTCGGGTCCGTCACGTCGAGAACGGACCACCCGCTGTGCCAGAAGTGGGCCACGTACATGTACCACGTCCCGTCTACTTCCTGGAGCGCCATCTTGAATCCGGGTCGCCCGTCGAGATCCGTGTATCCGGCGAGCGAAATGGCGTCGCGTTCTTTGGCAGTAGGTGCCATAGATCCTACCTCCGTCTGAGAGCACTAAACCTTACCCACTACGGGAACGACGGACGACCGTACTGATCGAAGATCACGCGGTACGACCGTACGAGACCGTCGCCGGCGCAGTCAGCGTGAATCTCGAGGGCGCCTGCTGAACCACTATTGGTGAGACAGGAACGGGACCCCACGGGCACTCATCGAAAGGGAACTCGTCGGGAGAAACGTTTACCTGCCGGCGCTCGTTTCTGCTTCTATGGAACTACTCCAGGTCCTCCCGCTGCTCGCGAGCGTAGTCTTGCTGGTCGGCCTCTTCAAACTCCACACGATCGTCGTCCGGAAACACCTCCTCCCGGCGGTCGTCGAAGACGAAGACGACGAGGCGTGAACGCCAACGGGCGAAAAACAGCCGAAGTCGCGTTCAATCGGTCCGCGACCGTGGGTCGAGCACGTCCCGGAGACCGTCACCGATTACGTTCCAGCCGAACGCCCACAGGAAGATCGCGAACCCGGGGAAGAACGACGTCCACCAGCGTCCGGAGATGAGGCCCTGTTGCCCCTCGGACACGAGAACGCCCCACTCGACGATCCCGGGCGTCGCGAGTCCGATGAACGAGAGGCTGGCGGCGATGAGAACGACCTTCCCGAAGTACAGCGTCGACTGAACGAAGATCGGCGGAATCGCGTTCGGGAGCACTTCCTTCAGGAACACCTGCGTGTTACTATCACCGACGACTCGAGCAGCCTGCACGTACTCCTCGTTTTTCACGTGGATCACTTCCCCGCGCATGATGCGGGCGTACGTTCCCCACAACATCGTCGAGAGCGCGATGATTACGTGCGTAATAGAGGGACCGAGCGCTGTAACGATCGCGATTGCCCACACGAGCGCGGGAATGGCGATCAGCGCGTCGACGAATCGCATGATGATTTCGTCGACCCAGCCGCCGACGAACCCCGCGATGCCGCCGACGAGGCACCCGACGATCGTCGTGGAGATCACGATTGATAGTGAGATGGCGATCGTCAGGCGGGAACCCCAGATGATACCGTACAGTATGTCCCCTCCCCGATCGTCCGCACCGAGAACGTAGCCGTCGGTCAGCGGTGGCGTCCGAACCGCGGACGAATCACGCGGCATCTGATACGGATCGGCCCCCGCCGCGGGTTCGATGAGCGGAGCGAGGATGGCGATGAGGATGTACGCTACGACGATTACCATGCCGATTAGCGTCAGCGGGTTCTCCAGGAGACGCAGGAAGACACTCCTGAAGCGCCGGTAGCGCATTCTGGCCTTGTGTTCGTTCGGGAAGATGTTCCACACCGACGATGGGATGTCTGATGACGACATTGTTACTCACCGAGTTCGATCCGCGGATCGAGGTACGCGTACATGATGTCTATGACGAGGTTCAACAGGAGCGTGATCAACGCGATTACGAGTATGAAGCCCATAACGGACGCGAAGTCGCCAGACGTCGCGGCGTTCGCGACCCAGCGTCCGAGTCCGGGCCACCCGAACACCAGTTCGACGACGATGATACCACGCATGAGGAAGATGAAACTGAGCCCCGCCACCGTCATCGTCGGTATGAGCGCGTTTCGCCTGATGTGTTTTTTGAACACGGTCCCCTCGAGCAAGCCGCGGGAGCGGGCCGCGTTGACGTATTCTTCCTCTTTCTTCTCGACGATTTCCGACCGAAGGTGACGGGTGATGACCGCGGACTCGGCGTAGCCGATGACGAGTGCCGGGAGTACCAAATGCCACAGCGCGTCCTGTAGCGCGAGCAGGTCCAGGGCCAGCATCGCGTCGACGGTGTAAAACCCGGTGGGGTGGACGATACTGTTCCAGACTTCGTTGTCGGCACGACCGAGCGGGAAGAGGTCCAACTGGACGTATCCGACGTAGATGAGCATCAATGCGGCCCAGAACTGGGGTGTCGACATGCCACCGACCGCTATCCCTCGTGAAGCGTGATCGATCCAGGTGTCCGTATATCGGCCAGCTAACGTGCCGAGCGTCAAACTGATAGCGAGCGCAAAGATGATTCCGAGGATGGCCAACTCGAAGCTCGCTGCGGCCCTGGTGGTAATCGCGTCGAGAACCGGCTGGCCGGCCGTACTCGACCAGCCGAGGTCACCCTGCAGAACTCCGGTCAGCCAGTAGTAGTACTGGACCCAGATTGGGTCGTTGAGGTGATACATTTCCCTGATCTGCTCGATCTGCTCCTGGGAGCTAAACCGAGATGCGTACATCGTGATGGGCGTACCAGCAATGCGAGTCAACCCAAAAGTCATCACGGTGATGAGGAGCATCGTCGGAACGAAGATGATCAGTCTTCGTATAGTGTAGTCTCTTACCTCCATGATAACAGTACACGTAGCAGGCCGGATTAAAGGTGTTGATTGTCTCATCGCGAGGACCGATGCGCTTCGCGAAAATCGAGGGCGGACGACTCAGTCGTAGAGATAACAGGCGACCGATTGCCCGTCTTCGTCCGCGACGAGTTCAGGGGGGTCGATCGACACGAACGAAACGTCGATGCGCGTACCGTTCCGTGAAACGTCTTCCATAGCCTCGAAGAGCGACGGGTTGTGTGAACGCAGGACGTCCGTCTCCCCAGCGAGGTCGGCAACGTACTCGCCTGGGTCGGACTCGAACTCGAAGGTCGAGTCGTAGCCGTCGTGGTCGGCTTCCTCGAGGACCTTCCAGATTTCACTGGCAACCTCCTCTTCTCCGTTGAGACGCTTCAGGAGGTTGACCAGGTCCCGGCCGCTCCACCCACAGTGCTCGAAAGCCCTGTGGCACCGCGTGTGAAAGCGACATCCAGTCGGTGGATCTTCAGGCTCCGGTACGTCGCCCGCTAGCTCGATCGTCTCTTCCGTTTCGATCGCTGGGCTCGAGGAGAGCAGCGCCTCGGTGTATGGGTGTTTGGGTGACTCGAACAGCTGATCTCGAGTGGCTTTCTCGGCAATCTGACCGAGGTACATGACGTAGATCCGGTCCGAGATGTGGCGGATGACGGATAAGTCGTGAGAGATGCACAGGTACGTCAGGTCGAGTTGCTCCTGAAGTTCGTTGAGAAGGTTGAGGATCTGTGCCTGTACCGAGACGTCCAACGCGCTCGTCGGTTCGTCGAGAACTACGAGCTCCGGGTTCGGCGCGATGGCTCTCGCGATCGCGACGCGCTGTTTCTGTCCGCCAGACAGCATGTGCGGGTATCGGTAGAGGTGATCTTCCCCCAGACCGACGCGCTCGAGCAACTCGACGACGCGCTCGTCGATCTCGTCGCCTGCGAGGTCGGTGTGCAACTCGAGGGGGCGAGCAACCGTATCGCGGATCAGCTTGCGTGGGTTGAGCGACGAGGACGGATTCTGGAAGACGAACTGGGCGTTACGCCGGAAGTTCTTGGCCCGCGAACCGGTCATCTCGTCGATGGCGTACTCTTCGCGTAGCGCTTCGAGGCGGCGTTCGTCGTCCGAAGACCGCTCTCTAGGTGGAGTCCCCTCGAGCGTCGCTACTTCGTCGGCGTCCTCTCGTGGCAGGTCGAAGTACAGGTGACCGTCGGTCGGTTCGTCGAGGTCCACCAGCAGTCGCCCGAGCGTGGACTTGCCACACCCGCTCTCTCCGACGAGGCCGAGGGTCTCCCCGCGTGCGATGCGGAAATCGACGCCGTCGACGGCCTGCACGTCCCCGACGTGGCGATTGAACGGACCGCCTCTGATCGGGTAGTAGCGCTTGATATTGTGCCCCTGGATAACGACGTCGCCATCGCCGGACCACTCGCTCGTCTGGACCGTTCCACCGACAGTCGACAGCTGATCTGTTTTACTCATCGGTCATCCCTCCAGCGGCCCGTTTCGTGGTGTCGTCCGTCTGCGCTTCGTCAGGGGGATACAGGTGGCACGCGACGTGGTGGCCCTGCTCTTTTTCTACCAACACGGGATCCACGTCCTTGCAGTGGTCGAGTTCCTCCGGGCAACGCGTACAGAATCGACATCCTTCCGGCGGATTGGTCATGTCGGGAACCGATCCCGGGATTCCGGTCAGGTCCTGTCCCATCTTCTCGACGGTCGGAATCGACTCGAGTAAGCCGTCCGTGTACGGGTGTAGCGGGTTGGCGTAGAGATCCTCGACGTTCGCCGTCTCTGCCACCTGTCCGCCGTACATGACGACGACGCGGTCGGCGATGTCCTTCACGAGTGAGAGGTCGTGCGTGATGTAGAGGAAACTCGTGTCGAAGGTTTCCTGCAGGTCTTCCATCATCTTCAGGATCTTCGTCTGAATCGTCACGTCGAGCGCGGTCGTCGGTTCGTCGGCGATCAGGAGGTCGGGTTCGGCGACGAGCGCCATCGCGATCATCACGCGCTGTTGTTGCCCGCCGGAGAGTTCGTGCGGGTAATTCGCGATGATCTCCTCCGGGTTGGGTATCTGTGTTTCGGCCAGGATGTCGATGATCCGTTCGTGAACGATGGCGTCGATTTGCTTCTTGTGCTTTCGCAGCGGCGGAATCGAGGCGAGGACGTTCTCGATTCGAGACAGGGACGGCGACGCGTACTCCCGAAGGATACGCTTCGTGAGTCCGTCCGCCCGCTCGGGATCGACGCCCGCCTCTTTCAGGATCTCCTCACCGTGGTGGACGAGGACGCTCTCCGCAACTTGTGTTTTTATCGTTAACGACGGATTGAGCGCTTCCTCGGGGTCCTGAAAGACCATCGCGATTCGCTGGGTCCGGAGTTCGTGGATCCGCTCTTGATCCATGGTCAAAATGTCCTCGAACGCCCGGCCGGATCCGTCACACTCCGAACAGCCGTCGCCGTTGCAGTGGTCGCAGGTGCGCGTCGAAGATTTCAACAAAATCTGCCCGCCGGGATACCGTCCTGGCGGCGTCGGAACGAGGCGCGTGAACGACCTGGCCGTGATGGACTTGCCACAGCCCGTCTCCCCGACCAGCGCGACCGTTTCTCGCTCGTGGATGTCGAACGAGACCCCGTCGAGCGCCTTGACCGTCCCCCTTCTCGTGTCGAAGTAGAGTTCGAGATTGTCGACGCGAGCCAGTAGCGGATCCGCTCCGTCCTCGCCCGACGTCTGCTCGTGTCCATCGATTCGCTGTGTAGAGTTCATTGGTGTGTTCGTGTTGGTAGTATCTCGTTCAACCTACTCATGATTCGTCCTCATCGTTCAATATAGTTTTGGTTGCCGGGGTGACGACGAAAAAGTGCGGTTCAGCGTCGAACCACTACTTAGCAACCGGACATGTCCCAGTGCTTGAAGTGAGGACGATTCCAGGCCGAGACGTGTGCTCCTTCGATGCACTCGCGGATCGGGAAGACTTCCTCGGGCGCGTACCCGAACGCGACGGGCACCTCCTCGTAGCACAGGTGTTGCAGTTCGGACAGTTGCTCCAGGCGAGCCTCCTGGTCCGTCTCGGTTCGCGTCTGCTCGATCAACTCGATGATCCGCTCGTCAATGACGTCCGGAATCCCCGTTCGCGAGCCCATGTCGCCGTCCGGGTGCATGAAGAACTCGTAGTACGGGGTCGGATCGGTACCAATTGGCAGGAGTCCGTGGACCTCGGCAGGCCACTGGGGCGGGTCGGCCGCGTGACGTTCGACGGCCTGACTTTCCGGTTCGCTGACGGCGTTGATCGTGATGCGGTCGTTTAGGTTCTCGAACGTGTCCTTGATCGCCAGGTTGAGGTTCTCGAACTCCGAGATGTTCTCGTTGTGCAGGGTGACCGTGAATCCCTCCTCCCAGTACCCGGCTTCCTCGAGTTTCTCCTGGACCAGTTCGAGGTCCTGCTCCCACTGGGGCGCCTCTTCGTCGTACCCCAGGACACCCGGGACGTGGACGCCGTTGGTCCTGATTCCGTAGCCGTCCAGGAGGTTCTCGATGTGATCTTGCCACGGGACGGCGTAGGCGAACGCCTGTCGAACGGCCTTGTCAGCGAAGAAGTCCTCCGGGATGGTGTCGTCGCCAGCGATGTCCTGGATGTCGTCGTAGGGAATGTTGCAGTTGAAGTTGATACCACCAGGGTTGATCTGTGGTCCGCTCAGTAGCTCAATTCCCTCCCGCCCCTCGAGTTCGACCTGCTCACCGACGCTGATGTAGATGTAATCGAGGTCACCCTCGCCGAGCTGGGCGATTCGGGAGGAGACGTCCTCGATGAACCGGTGGTCGACGGCGTCGACGCCCGTCTCGTCCCAGTAATCCTCGTGTTGATCCCACAGTTGGGCGTCCGGGTTCCGGTCACCGAGCATGAACGGCCCGGTCCCGGCGCTGTTCTGGGCCATCCACTCGTTTTGCTGGCCTTCGGCGTATCCGCCGTTCTCCTCGACCGCCTCTTCGCTGACGACTACCGCAGCGCTGTTCGTCACGACGCTGTTGAGGAAAATCGGCGTGGTCTGTTCGGCGAGCTGGACGCCGAACGTGTAGTCGTCGACTGCTTCCACCGAGTCGATGATGCTGTTCATCGACGAGGCACCGGGCGCCAGGTTCATGGTCATCGAACGCTCCCAGGAGTACACGACGTCGCTGGCGGTCATCTCTCCGCCGGTGTGGAACGTGACGCCCTCCCGGAGCGGGAACTCGATGGTCATCCCGTCGTCCGAGATCAGGTCGTTCTCGGTAGACGGAACTTCCGTAGCGAGTGCTGGAACGAGTTCGATTTCGTCTCCGCCACCTACGGAGTACGCGAGGAGCGTCTCGTACCCCTGTTCCGGAAGCGCGAACGTCGCGTTCGTGTTCGTCGGGTCGACTGCATGCGGATCAAGTGTCGGTGGCCGTTCGGGGTCAGCGTAGCGCAGGGTACTGGTCCCTCCACCACCGTTGCCGCCGTTGCCGCCGTTGCCGCCGTTGCCACCGTTGCCGCCGTTACCGTTCGGATCTCCGGTACAGCCAGCGATTACTCCAGTAGTGGCGACCCCCATCGACGCCAACATCTTGCGTCGGCTCAGTGCCGAGAGATTCCCGCCACTCTGCCCGCACTCACCATTGTTACCTGATGGCATGGGTAGTGCCATGCAACGGTCACACATAAACATTATGGATGGTAACGTGACCCAAGGGTCGCCGCGGAGGGTGAAGTGGCGGTACCGCCGTCTCCGACAAACCAGGTTCGTCGTCTCGAGATCGCGTTCAATCGGACGAGACCCGCCGTCCGTTCCCTCCCCCGATTCGCCGTCGGTCTCCGGCGCGTCACACGGTCGAAAAGGAGGCCCCGCGCTACATACTGTGCATATACCTCCCGCCGCAACCAGCGAACACGTTCTCGTGTCACCTACACCACATACAACCTGAGTGTGTTTCAAATCGAGTCACATTTCGACGTGGCGAATCATCGACGTGCATACGGAACCTTCCGAACGGTCCACGTTCGACGACAGTGTGACGTCCACTTCTCGTCGCTCGAAGCTACCAGAAATCGACGAAGGGAGGATGTACGCACCCTTCGAGGCCGGTTGTCGGGCCCCGTTCGCTGATGGACACGGAGGGAAAAACCACGAGTACGGCACGAGAAAATGCTCCAGACCGTGGAAGCGAATTTGAGAGATGACCGAGCAACGAAGAAACCGCTCCGCGGCCGGAATTATTCGTTTTGCATCCGGGGGTCGAGGACGTCTCGAAGACCGTCTCCGATCATGTTCCACCCGAACGCCCACAGGAAGATGGCCGCTCCGGGGATCAGCGACGTCCACCAGACGCCCATGATGAGGTCCTGCTGGCCCTGTGCGGTGAGCCGACCCCACTCGGCGAGACCGGACTCGGCGAGGCCAATGAACGCGAGACCGGACGCGATGATCGCCACGCTCCCCAGTTCGAGGGTCGCCTGCACGAAGATCGGGTGGATCGAGTTCGGAAGCACCTCCTTGACGAGGATGCGGATCCTGCTAACGCCGGTAACTCGAGCGGCGTCGACGTACTCCTCGTTTTTCACGTGGATGATTTCGCCCCGGAGGATCCGCGCGTAGGTTCCCCAGAGCATGATACTGAGGGCGAGACCGATGTTGAAGTAGGATGCGCCGAGCGCGGTGACGATGGCGATGGCCATCACCGTCGCGGGGATGGCGATTAGCCCGTCGACGATTCGCATACAGACTTCGTCGACCCAGCCGCCGACGAACCCGGCGAGACTTCCCACGGTGACGCCGATCGCCACCGAGACGACCGTCACGCCAAGCGAAATGCCGATCGTCAATCGTGCCCCCCAGACGATGCCGTAGAGGATGTCCCCGCCCGTTCGGGTCGAGCCGAGCAGGTGTCCCTCCGAGAGCGGCGGGGCGAGCTGAGTGCCCCAGTTGCGTGGCATCTGGTAGGCCTCTCCGCCCTGTGGCGGCGCGATGACCGGCGCGAGGACAGCCACCGCGACGAACGCGAACACGATGATCGTGCCGAGCAGGGTGATCGGATTCGAGAGAAATTGCTTCGACAGCGTCTTGGTCCGATCCCAGCGACGCTCGAGCACTTTGCGGTCGGGTGCGAAGTCGGATACGACGGATGGTATTTGGAGCATTGATTATTCACCTAGTTCAGTTCGGGGGTCGAGGT
This sequence comes from Saliphagus sp. GCM10025317, assembly GCF_042663665.1. NCBI lineage: Archaea > Methanobacteriati > Methanobacteriota > Halobacteria > Halobacteriales > Natrialbaceae > Saliphagus > Saliphagus sp. GCM10025317. The sequence continues at coordinate 354,613 of NZ_JBHTAQ010000007.1, read as the reverse complement.
ACGCGTACAGGATGTCGACGCCCAGATTCACGCCCATCACGGCGACGGACGTGATGAGGACGAACCCCATCAGGGGTGCGAACTCGTTGCTTAGCGCCGCCTGTGCGACGTACCGCCCGAGCCCCGGGAAGTTGAAGACGATCTCGGCGAGGATCGCTCCCCGAAGGAGGAAGGCGAAACTGAGTCCGGCGACCGTGAGCGTCGGGATGAGGGAGTTACGACGGATGTGGCGCTTGTAGACCGTGTCGTCCTTGATCCCTCGTGCGCGTGCCGCCATGACGTATTCCTCGTTTTTCTTCTCGACGATTTCGGCACGGAGGTGGCGCATGATGACCGCCGCGTTGGCGTACCCCAGAACAACCGCCGGCATCGCCAGGTGCCACAACGCGTCGAAAAACGCTCGTGGGCTTCCCGCCAGAATCGCGTCGACCGTGTACATGCCGGTCGGATGGCCGATGCTGTTCCAGACCGAAACCGTGGCCCGTCCGAGCGGGAACCAGCCGAGCGTCACGAAGAAGATATACACGAGTATCAACGCGGACCAGAACTGCGGCGTCGAGACGCCCGCGACGGCCAGTGATCGGGAGAAGTGGTCGATCCACGTATCCTGATACCGTCCGGCGAGCGTTCCCAGCGTGATGCTGATCACGAGCGCGATCAACAACCCGGCAACGGCTAACTCGACCGTCGCTGGAGCGAACACGATCAAGGCGTCGAGGACCGTCGAACCTGACGTCGCCGACCAACCTAGATCGCCCTGTAGCACGCCCCGTAGCCAGTAGAAGTACTGGACGTAGATTGGTTCGTTGAGATGATACGTCTCTCTAATCATCTCGACCTGTTCGTCGGTGGCGTACCGCGACGTGTACATCGCGATCGGCGACCCCGCGAGTCGCGTGAGGACGAACGTGAACACCGTCACCCCGAACAGCGTCGGGATGGCCCACAGTCCTCTCCTGATTGCGTAGTCTTTCGGTTCCATTACTCACTCACCATCCGTACGTTCGTAACGCGTTTCTCCGCTCTGCTCCGATCGCGAGAGTAGGCTCGAGGGCAGACATCTCCGCGCGCAACGTCGGGCCCTCACGCTCCGTCACCCCCGTAGAGGTGACAGGCTACCTCATGTCCCTGTTCGGTCTCGAGGAGTTCTGGGTAGTCGACGTTTACAAATTCGAGATCGACGGCGTTCCCGTCCACGTCTACACGCTCGATTGCCTCGAAGAGCACCTCATTGCGTCGACGAAGGGTGTCATCCTCGCCGGCCAGCACGGCTTTCGCCTCGCCGACCTCGATACCGCCGTCGAACTCGAACGACGCCTCGTACCCCTGAAACGACGACGAGTCCAGGCTCTCGTACAGCCGTTCGACGGTCTCGTCCTCCTCGACGGACGTCTCGATGAGGTGCAACAGGTCGCGACCGCTCCACCCACAGAACGCTTCCGCCTTGTGGCAACGCGTGTGGAAGTGACACCCTGTCGGTGGATTCTCCGGATTCGGGACGTCTCCAACCAGTTCGATCGTGCGGTCGGTCTTGACCGCCGGACTCGAGGAGATCAATGCCTCCGTGTACGGGTGCTTTGGATCCTCGAATAACTGCGGGCGCGACGTCTTCTCGACGGCTTTCCCGAGATACATGACGACCATATCCGTCGCCACGTGACGAACGACTCCGAGGTCGTGAGTAATGAAGAGGTACGTCAGGTCCAGTTTGTCCTGGAGATCCTCGAGCAGGTTGAGGATCTGGGCCTGGACGCTCACGTCGAGCGCGCTCGTCGGTTCGTCGAGAACGATGAAGTCGGGGTTCGTCGCGATCGCTCGGGCGATGGCGATACGCTGTTTCTGCCCGCCCGAGAGCATGTGCGGGTACCGATACATGATGTCTTCGCCGAGACTCACCTCCTCGAGCAGGGAGATGATTCGCTCCTCCCGTTCCGCCCCCGAGAGGTCGGTGTGTACCTTGAGCGGCTGTTCGAGCGTCTGCCGAACGAGGTTACGAGGGTTCAACGACGTCGTCGGATTCTGGAAGACGAACTGGACGTTCTTCCGGTAGTACGTCGCTCGCTCCCCACCCATCGTGTTGATTTCGTACGCTTCTCGGATCTCGCGTAGACGCCGCGTCTCCTCGGGCGAACGATCGGCTTCGTCTATCGCCTCGAGCGAGTGGATTTCGTCCGCCACGTCCTTCGGGACGTTGAAGTACACGTTCCCGTCCGTGACGCCGTTCAGCTGGACGAGCGTTCGAGCCAGCGTGGATTTTCCACACCCGCTCTCCCCGACGACGCCCAGAACGTCGCCTCGCTCGATTCGAAGGTCGACCCCGTCGACTGCTCTGACGTCGCCGACGTGTCGCTTGAAAACGCCGCTGGTGATCGGGTAGTACTTTGTCAGCCCCGTACACTGGATCATAACCTCGTTCTTCGCTCCGATGCCTGTCGCGTTCGAATCGGTATCGCGTTCGTTGACTGTTGTACTGGACATACTATCGTTGATGCGTGCCGGAAGTCGGGTTGCTGGTGCTGGTCTCGTAGGCCCCGTCCTCGTACAGATGGCAGACGACCTGCCGGCCCGTCGCGTCGGTCACGACCGGCGGATCGATCTCCGAACAGTGGTCCATGACGTCCGGACAACGGGTGCAGAACCGGCATCCTTTCGGGGGGTTCACCAGGTCCGGAATCGTCCCCTCGATTCCCTCCAGTCGTTTACCGACCATCTCCTCCCTCGGGACCGAGTTGATCAGGCCCTGCGTGTAGGGGTGCTTGGGATCGTCGTATATGGCGTCGACGTCACCCATCTCAGCGATGCTGCCCGCGTACATGACGGCGACGCGATCGGCGATTTCGTGAACCAGGTTGAGGTCGTGCGTGATGTACAACAGGCCCGTATTGTACTCTTCCTGTAAGTCCTTGAGGAGTTTGAGAATTCGCGCCTGCGTCGTCACGTCGAGGGCCGTCGTCGCCTCGTCGGCGATCAGCAGGTCCGGTTCCGCCGCGAGGGCAATCGCGATCATGACGCGCTGCTGTTGCCCACCCGAGAGTTCGTGTGCGTAGTTGTCGAGGACCTCTCGCGGGTTCGGAACCTGCGTTTGATACAGAAGTTCGATGCTTCGTTCGGTGAGAACGCGTCGAATGTCTTTCGTCCGGTTTCGGAACGGTGGAAGCTTCGCGAGTAACGTGTATAGTGGCGTTCTCTCGGCAGACGCGCGATTCCGAAGTACCCGCCGTATCGCCGGCCCCGCGGCCTCGAGGTCCACTCCAGCCTCTTCGAGGATCTCCTCGCTGTGGTGGGCGAGAATACTCTCCGCCAGGTGCGTTCGGATGGGTAACGACGGATTCAACGTCGTCTGTGGGTCCTGGAAAATCATCGAAATCCGGTCGCCGCGAAACGCCTCCATCTCGGATTTCGAGAGCGAGAGCAGGTCGTCGAACTCGACGCCCGTTTCGTCACAGCGCTCACACCCGTCGCCGCCGCACCCGTTACAGGAGCGATTGGATCGCATTCTGATCTCGCCGGACGGATATTTTCCCGGCGGTGTCGGGACGAGCTGCATGAACGACCGGGCGGTGACGGTTTTGCCACACCCCGTCTCGCCAACCAGTGCGAAGAGTTCGTCCTGGTGAACGTCGAAGTTCACCCCGTCGAGCGCCTTTACCGCCCCGCGGTCGGTATCGAAGTGCAGGTGCAGGTCCGATACTCGAGCGAGGAGCGTTCCCTGCGTTTCCGGTCGAGATGGATGGTTCGTATGACGACGCTCCGGAGCGGTTTCGGTAGTGTCGGGTGGGTCTTGCATGATTGTTCGAATTGTTGTTTACCACTATCCTATAGCTTCGGGTCATCCCGGAAGAGACGGACAGTGTCGATGGTCTGATCGATCTCCGCTTTACAGATCGATGTTCAAATCGCCGCAGTTCTCGATGCCCCAGGTCTTCGCGACCTGGTGTTCGAACGCCGGGTTGATCGTCGGCTCTGCACATTCCGCGTGGATGGTGACGAAGTTCTCGCCGTTGAGCGCGACCACCGGCGGATCGTCGACGCAGAGCGACTGCAATTCGTGGTACATCTCTTCGCGAGCGGCTTCTTCGGGTTCGGCTGCTGCCTGTTCGACCAGGTCGAAGATTTCCTGGCTGACGTACTCGCTCATTCGGCTCCCGCTCGCGATGCCACCGAAGAACAGTTCGTCGTAGTACCCCGCCGGATCCGGCCCGAACGACGGGAATCCGCCGACGTCCATGGGCATCCTCCATGGCGTGTCACCGCGACGGTCGAGGTACTCAGACTCGCTCAACGCCTGCGTGTTGATCGTAATGTCGCCGTTGATCGACTCCATGGAGTCCTTGATGTAGAGGATGGCGTTCTCGAACTCCGAAATCTGTTCGGTCATCAGCGTGATGGTGAACCCGCCGTCCCAGTACCCCGCTTCTCGAAGGTATTCCTCGACGAGTTCCGGGTCGTACTCGAAGTTCGGTGCGTCCTCGTCGTAGTAGAACACCGGACTCAGGTGACACGGCTGGTTCGAGACGTAGCCGTACCCGTCCCACGCGGCCTCGATGTACTCCTCGTAGTCGATGGCGTGCCCGAACGCCTTGCGAACGTTCGGGTCCTGGAAGAAGTCCGGGTCGACGTCGTCGTCGTCGGGCATTCCGTCGGCATCGTAGGGAATGTCGTAGTTGAAAAACAGGAACGTCTGGTCGAGCGATTCGTACGGTGTGAACGCCGCTCCCGTCCCCTGGAACGATTCGACGTCGCCTACTCCTCGTTCGGAGTAGTGGAGTTGGCCCTGTTGCATCATCGATACGGCAGTGCTCACCTCCGTGACGACGTGCTGGAAGACGCCCTGGGGGCCGACGCTGTCGGGGTCCCAGTAGTCCTCGTGGGCCTCCCAGCGAATGTACTGACTCCGTTGCCAGTCCTCGAGATAATACGGCCCGGTCCCCGCCGTGTTCTGGGCCATCCACTCGTTTCGTTCGCCCGACTGAACGCCGCCGTTTTCCTCGACTGCCTGCTTGCTGACCACGGTCAAGTCCTTTCGCGGAACGATCCCGTTGAGGAACGAGATGTACGGTTCGTTGAGCGTGAGCTGGATCCGATAATCGTCGGTTACCTCGATCTCGTCGATGCGCTCGACGTTTCGAACCCCGTCGCTGACACCCATGTCGACGACGCGATTCAACGAGAACTCGACGTCCTCTGCGAGCATCTCGCCGCCGGTGTGGAACGTGACGCCCTCTCGAAGCGGGAACTCGAACGTCTGTCCGTCGTTCTTGATGAGGCCATTGTCGACCGTTGGTACCTCATTGGCCAGCAAAGGCACGAGTTCGGCGTTTTCATCGTCGTAAAAGACCAGCGTTTCGTACGCGTTCGGTGGAAACGACATCCACGCCGTGTATTCGTCGATGGAAACGGCGTGCGGATCGAGCGACGACGGGTCGGTGTTGACGTCGGTTACGAAGTACGTCTGAGCGTCGCTCGTTCCGCCGTTCCCATTCCCACCGTTACCGTTACCGTTCCCGCCGTTCCCAACGTTCCCACCGACGTTATCACCACTATTGCTGCATCCAGCGATCAGCGTTGCGCCGGCGAGACCCGCTGCGGTCAGTAGTTTCCGGCGACGTAACGACCCTGTCCCATGTTGCTTATGCGCCTGGCTACCATCATCCCCGTCACTGTATGGCATGGAATACCAAATCAACCACAGGTATATAATTATGTGGGTCTCGGCAACACGCCACGTACAGATTGTCAGGGCTCATTACAAGACACTCGGGAGAGCAAATTTCGCGTTAATCGGTGATTCGGAACCCAGGTACCGCTCCAGAAACCCACGTCACCGATAGGCTTAATACCGAACTGACCGCCGAGTACACGTACGCGAATGACGGACATCGAACTGAACTATTCTCGACTCGACGCCATTGAGCTGGTCGTCACCGCGTTCGAACACGTTCGGGAACTGTCCGAGTACGAAGTCGACGCCGAGAACGGCGTCGTGACCGGACACTTCAACGGTGGTGTCACTAGCTTCGGAGCGACGGTCTCTGTATCCATTCTCGAAGAGACGGACGAGCAGCGAACGACCATTGCTGTGACCGCGTCCCGACAGGTCGGACTCAACCGGAATTCGAACCCGTGGAAGTTCAAATCGAAGTTCGTCCAGGAGTTACGGAAACTCGAGGGGGAGCCGGTCGAAGACCTTCGACGGTCACCGCCGTCTGTACGCGACGAAACGGACGTCGACCGGTCTTCAGCCAGCCCGAACGAAGGAATAGATCAGTCTATCGACACGACAGGGCGGATGATGCATCGGGGGACGCGCATACTGCTGTACCTGTTGGGTATCGGACTGGGGCTCATGGGCGCCATCACCGCTATCGCGCTGCTGGTGTAATACATTCACAAACTATATTCTATCAAGAGGTGCTAACGGTTAGCAATGGATCTCGTACTCGAGATACGTAACGGTCGGTCTGCGGGTTCGAACGCTGCGACTACTCCCGAGGGGTGGGTATCGGTCCAGATGGGGACCGAAGCGATCCACCCTCGGCTATGCCGGTCTCCGTATCGTCGGTGCCGCTTTCGTGGCCCGAGGCCAACGGTCTCGGTGGCGTTGAAACGACGAACCCCGCTCCCACAGGCCTCGCCCGGGAGTCGCGTTCCAAAACGGTTGCCGACATGATCGACGTCTATGTCCTCGCCCTGCTGACCGCGCTGTTGTGGGGCTTCACGCCGATTCTCGACAAGCGCGGGATGCTCGGCGGCGGGACGCCGCTCCAGGCGTCGATTGTCGTCGTCATCGTTGACAGTTCAGTCTACTGGATCGCAATCGCCGCGCTCTCGGGATCGCGCACGCCGTTCGACGGCGTCTCCCTCGGGATCGTCGGCCTGTTCGTCGTCGCCGGCTTCGTCGGGACGGCGCTGGGGCGGCTCGCGCTGTTCTTCGGAATCGATCACCTCGGAGCCAGCATCAACAACGCCGTGTTGAGCACGCGCCCGCTGTTCGCGACGATCGTCGCGGTCGCGTTCCTCGGCGAAGCCGTCTCCCTCCAGCAGGCCGCCGGCATCGTCGTCATCGTCGTCGGCCTCACGATCCTCACGACCGCACGCGGCGGCGACCTCGAGGGGTGGACCTCCTGGCACGTCGTCTTTCCGCTGGTGGGCGCCGCCGCGTTCGGCGTCTCGAACGTCATCCGTCGGTACGGACTGACGGAGTCCCCCGTCACGGCGCTCGAGGCCGTCGCCCTCAACGAGACGGCGGGGTTCGTCGCGCTCGCGGCATACGCGATGGTAACCCAGGGGCGGGCCATCGTGGACCTGCCGCGCCGGTCGGCGGGCTACTACGCGATCAGCGGGCTCTTCACGGCGGCGGCGTTCATGGCGCTATTCGAGGCGCTCGACCGCGGATCGGTGTCGATCGTCGATCCCCTGTACGGGACGGCGCCGCTGTTCACGACCGTCTTCGCGTACTTCCTGCTTCGGGACGTCGAGCGCGTGACCGCCGGCATCGTCGCCGGGGCGGCCACGATCGTCCTCGGGGCGGTGCTCGTGACGACGGCGTGAACGCTCAAGCGATTCGACGATCGGGTAGTCGGAAAACGCTTTGTGGATCCGGCGTGACGCACCGCTATGGCGAACAGTGACGGCGGTAGTGACAGCGATAGTAGCAGTACCAGTAGCGGAATCCCGACCGCCAGGAACGTCGACCACGTCGGAATTTCCGTCCCCGACCTCGAGGAAGCGATCACGTTCTTCGAGGACGTCCTCGGCTGCGAGACCGTCTACCGGGCGACGCCCCCGGTCGACGACTCGATCCAGGACTGGATGCACCGGAACCTGGGCGTCCACCCCGAGTCCACGATGCGACTCGCGCGACTCCGGTGTGGCCCTACGACGAACGTCGAACTGCTCGAGTACGACGACCCGACCCAGACCGACGAGCACCCGAAAAACAGCGACGCGGGCGCGGCTCACCTCGCGTTCTTCGTCGAGGACGTCAACGCGGCCGTCACCTACCTCGAGGACGTCGACGGCGTCGAACTGCAAGGCGAACCGCGGTACAACGAGGAGGGACCCGAAGAAGGACAGGTCTTCGTCTACTTCAGAGCGCCGTGGGGGCTCCAGCTGGAACTCATCTTCACGCCCGACGACGTGGGATACAAGGCGTCGACCGACGCTCGAGCGTTCGGCCCCGCACCCGACTGGGAGGCCGAGCTGTCGTGGTCGTCCGAGTGATCGAGAGGCGGCCGTTCCTCGAAGTCCGCCCAGGGTCGAGCGTCTGGTCGATCGTCCCCGCTCGTGGCGAGGACCATGCAAACCTATAACGTGGTAGCGAAGTAGACACGAATATGGCGAACTCCGAGTACCACCGATATCCCTGGGACGGCCCCGAAGACGACGCGATCGCGGATTCGGACGACGACCTCGACGACGGACCGACCGCGACGATGGTCGCCTCGAACGATCGAACGAACTACGTCCGCGTCCAGAACCATGCGCTGTACATCGACGAACCCGAACACCTCTCGCACTCGTTCAAGAAAGGGGGTCGAGGGGAAGCCCCGAGCGCGCTCGGCTACCTGCTGACGGCCGCGATGGGCTGTCAGGTAAACTCCCTCGAGCAAATGCTCCACAAGGCTCGGTTGACCGAGTACGAGATCGACGCCGAGTGTACGGGATACACGTTCCTCGAGGACGATATCAAGCGCGTCCAGAAGATCGACCTCCGGATTACCTTGAGCGTTCCCGAGGCCGAGGAGTCGCGGGCGGAGCGCTGTCTCGAGGTCTACGAGCAGGGTTGCGTCGTCGGGGAGACGTTGAAGCGAGGAATCGACCTCGAGGTCGCAAAACGCCTCGTCCTGGACGACGACGTCGCCGAGTAGGCGACGGAAAACATAGTTTGTATACCCTTAGGGTGTTTCAGAGGAGCGGGAACTAGAGGTCTTTGAAGACGACCGTCCGGCAGAACGCTGCCTCGCCGTTGTCCCACTTCCAGGGGAACGAGCCGATGGTCACGCGTTCGTTGAGCACGTCCGGGTGGTCGATGTCGCCGCCGAGGTTCTCGACCATCATCAGGTTCTCCGAGAGCGCATTCTTGTGGACGTAGGTCCACTCGTCTTCGGGCAGTAGTTCCTCGAACGGTTCGCCCAGTTTCTCCTCCATCTCCCCGGGGAGGTCGAGGTCCTGGCGGTAGTCTCGAATCGCGGTGTTGAGCGGGTGCTCGATTGCCGGCGTGTCGTTGCCGACCCACGGGAAGTCCATCTCGACCCACCAGTCGGTGAACTCCTTGTGCGGGCCGGGGTGTTTCGCGAAGTACGTGAGTTCGTTCGGGTTCTCGCCGGTCTGGAAGTACTCCTTCCAGCCAGTGTAGAGCACGAGGATGTCTCCCTTCTTGATCTCGAGGCCGGCCTCCTCGGCCGCCTCCTGGCAGTGTTCGGGCGTGATGATGTCGTACTCGTCGACCTTGTCGGAGATGTCGAGCACGAGTCCGGTCCCGAACAGGCGATCCATTGGGATCTCGGAGATGTCCCAGCCCTCCGGATCGAAGTGAAGCGGTGCGTCGATGTGGGTGCCGATGTGAATCGCGGTGTTGATCTTCAGCGAGTGGTTGACGTCCTTGCTGAAGCGATGTACTGCCTGTACTTCGGGATCGTCGAAGTACGGCCACGGCCACGTGTTCGCGCCCCACGGCTGATTGAGGTCGTATAATTCGACCATGTCTCTCGAATCGCAATCACCCCTATTAAACCTTAGCACCGTTGCAAAGTGGGAGGCACGTTCGAGTCGTCCGTGGCGGGTGTCAGAAATTGACCCGCGTCAGTTCGTCGCGCCCCCGAGTTCCCGTTGGATGGCCGTTCGTTCGATTTCGTCCGGATCGCGTCCTGGATACAGCATGACGCGGAACGCGCCCCCTTCCCGCTCACGGAACGCCTCGATCGCGTCCTCGAACTCCGAGAGCGCGAACCGATGGGTGATGAGCGGGTCCACGTCGATCTGGTCGCGGGCGATCATGTCGAACCCCTCGCGGCAGATCCACTTCGGGTTCGCAACGCTCCCGTAGATGTTCTTGTGACCGACTACGATTTCGCGCAGGTCGACGTTCAACTTCCGGCCGGGGCTCGTCGATCCGGCGAGGACGACCGATCCCCCGCGACGCGCCATCTCGACCGCCTGCGCGCTCGCGGCTTCCGAGCCGGCGAGTTCGACGACCAGATCCGGACCGCCGCCGAGCAGATCGGTCACGTGTTCGACGACGTCGTCGACCTCGTGGATATTGATCAGGTGGTCCGGCCCCATCTCCCTGGCTGGCTCGAGGCGCTCGTCTCTGGTTCCGGTCAGAATCACGTTGTCGGCGCCCTGGTGGCGCGCGATCTGCACCGCGGCGAGGCCGATGGCCCCGGGGCCGATGACGACGACGTCGTCGCCGCCGCTGATCCCGGCGCGTTCGATGGCGTGGAGCGCGACGCCGGCTGTTTCGCAGAACGCTCCCTGGTCGTAGTCCATGTTCTCGGGGATCACGTGCAACGCCCGCGTGTCGACGGCGACGTACTCGGCCAGGCCGCCGTCGGTCGTGAATCCGATGTGGGCGTGGCCATGGTCGGTTTCCCCGTAGTGCTCACAGAGGTTGTAGAGCCCCTCCATACACCGCGGACACTCGCCACAGCCGACGTGCGGTTCGGCGGCGACCGTGTCGCCGACCTCGAGTCGATTGACGCCCTCGCCCAGTTCGACGACCTCGCCGGACCACTCGTGACCGGGGATGTGTGGGTAGGTCGTCGCGGGGTACTCACCGCGGAGGATTTTCAGGTCGCTGCCGCAGATCGTCGTCGACTCGACCCGAATCAGCGCTTCCCCGCGTCCTGGTTCGGGTCGGTCCACATCACGAACGTCGACTTCGTTCGGTTCCGGAAAGACTACTGCTTCCATGGGTATCTATCGCACCCTTCTCGAGTGAGACAGTTAAACGATGTCATCGTTTCGTGATAGGACGGCCCGAACGTGTGACGCGCCCGGACGGTTGCGGGTATTCGACTCGAGAGCGGCGGTTTGCGGGACAGGAACGATTAAGCTACTCCGCCTCGCAGTGAGACGCGAGCATGAAACAGCGGGATCACCGGCGATCATCCACCACCCTCGTCTCAGACATCGTCTCCGCGGCCGCCGAGCACGCCGGAACGGCTCCTCTGGCGCTGCCGCCGCTGTACGAGTCCGTCGACGCAGACGCGCTCGAACAACTCATAGCCACCACTTCGGAGAGCGACGTCACGGTGACGTTCACCTACGCCGGCGTCCGCCTCGAGGTCCGGAGCGATGGTGCCGTCCGTGCGATCTCGAGTGCCGAAGCGAGCGACTGACCGCCAGCCAGCGACGACGGCGCGACCTCGAGCCATCGAGCCGACCGAACTGGATCGCGTCACCGGCGCCGGTTCCTCTCGACTGATGAACAAACGTTATGATATAGCACACGCTATCCACCCAGTATGAGCTTCGATCGAGACTGGCAGCTGTACGTCGACGGCGAATTCGTCGAATCGGAATCGGGAGCCCGAATGGATGTCGTAAACCCGGCTACAGGGGAGTCCTTCGCGACGGCCCCCGACGGAACCGCAGCGGACGCTCGAGCGGCCATCGACGCCGCTCGAGACGCGTTCGCGGAGTGGCGCTGGAGCGACCCGACCGACCGCGCTGATCTCCTGAACCGGATCGCCGACGAAATCGCGTCTCACCGCGACGAACTGATCGAACTCGAGACCCTGGAGAACGGCAAGCCCCTGTACCAGTCCGGAAACGACGTCGCCGCCGCCGAGAAGACGTTCCGGTACTACGCCGGTGGCGTCGACAAATTCTACGGCGATACGATGACCTACACCCCGGAGGAGGTGCGCCAGACGACGTACGAACCCTACGGGGTCGTGGGCGCCATCATCCCCTGGAACTGGCCGCCGATGCACACGGCCGACTTCGCGTCCGTCGCGCTGGCGACCGGCAACACCGTCGTCCTGAAGCCGGCGCCCGACACCCCGCTGTCGTCGATCCGAATCGCGGAACTGGCCGCGGACGTCCTGCCGGACGGTGTCTTCAACGTCGTCACCGGCGGCCTCGAGCCGGGAATCGAGCTGACGAGCAACCCCGACGTGGACATGGTGACGTTCACCGGGAGCGACGCCAACGGCGAGAAGGTGCTGTCGTCGACGGCCGAGAACATCACGCCGACGATGATGGAACTCGGCGGCAAGAACCCCGCGCTGGTCTTCCCGGACGCCGACATCGAGCGCACGGTCAGCGGGATGATCCGGAGCGCCTTTTACAACAGCGGACAGGCCTGCTCGGGGAGCGAGCGCCTGCTCGTCCACGAGGACGTCTACGACGAGTTCGTCGCGTCGATGGCCGACGCCGTGTCGAGCCTGGTCGTCGGCGACGGCCGAAACGAGGACACGCAGGTCGGGCCGATGGCCAACCAGGCCCAGGAGGAGAAGGTCCTGGACGCGCTCGAGTCCGCGCGCGAGGAGGGCGCAGAGGTGCTAGCGCAGGCGGGCCTCCCCGACGAATCCGACCTCGAGAACGGCTACTGGGCGCCGCCGACGCTCCTCGGCAACGCCGACCGGTCGATGGACGTCTTCCAGGAAGAGATCTTCGGCCCGGTGATCGCCGCCGTCCCGTTCGCGTCCGAGGAGGAAGCGGTCGACCTCGCGAACGACGTCGACTACGGCCTCACCGGGTCGGTCTGGACCGGCGACGTGAGCCGCGCTCACCGCGTGGCGGCCCAGCTCGAGATTGGGCTCGTCGCGGTCAACAACCCTAACCGCGGCGGCCTCGGCATCCCGTTTGGCGGCTACAAGCGGAGCGGAATCGGCCGCAAGAAGGACTTCACCGAGACGATGCGCGAGTTCACCCAGCCGAAAGCGATCAGGATCGACCTCACCGACGATCACTTCGATCTGTAGCGGGTCCGAACCGTCGAGGTGGACGGTCAGTCGGCGCTCTCCGGCTTCCACGTACACTCCTCGCCGAAGAACGTGGTGTCGTGATCGCCGTTCGAGAAGTACTCGAAGACCGTCATCTGCTGGCCCTTTCGGGCGAACAGTCGGTGTCTGTCCCCCTCGCCGATCCAGGCGACCGTGCCGGCCTCGATGTCGTGCTCTTCGCCCTCGACCTCGAGGACGCCGTCGCCCTCGAGGATGTAGAAGAAGTGGTCGGTTCCTTCGTGGTAGTGTTCCGGACAGGCGACTTCGGGCCCGTAGGTGACGACGTCGACGAGGAGGTCCCCGGCGTCCGGGACGAGCCCCTTGTTGATCAGGATGTGCTTCGATCGGCCGTCGTGTTGGCTGTCCATCTCGCCGGTCGCTGACTCGTGGTAGATCCTCGTACCGTCCCCCGCTTCGCGGAGGTCTTCTGCATCGATCGTCGAGTCGGACAGGTCGCTGTGTGCGATGGAGTTCTCAGAGTCTGCCATGCATGCTTTTCTTTCGCACGGGATCACAAAAGTGTTCACGTCACGACGACCGGAGGGCGGACGTTCAGGACTGCTCGACGGTGATCGTCATCGACTGGTCGAGGTCGTCACTGACGATACGGTTGACGTAACACGCTCGTTCGGCCGTCTGCACGACGCGCTCGACGTCGGACTCGTCGGCGGGGGAAGTAACGGTGATGTCGACCTCGAGTCGTTCGATGGCGTCGTGGTCCGGTTCGGCGTCGACCTCGACCTCGACCTGGTCGATTTCGACGTCGCGTCGCTCCGCGATCGAGCCGATCATGAGCGTCAGGCAGGACGACAGACTCCCGAGGAACTGCTCGACCGGCGTTGGCGCCGTGTCGTCGCCGCCGTGATCCTCGGGTTCGTCTACGTCCCACTCGAAGCGCCGCGACTGGACGGTACCGCGCATGCTCCCGTCCGAGACCGTCCTCGTGCGACGACGCCCCTCGAGTTCGTCCGCTCGCTCCCGGAACGCGCCAGTCCGGTCCGCACTCTCGTTCGAGGACGCACCCCCGAGCAAGAGGAGGCGCGTCGGGTGCTCGAGTTCGTCCGCCAGGGTCTCGAGGAACTTCGCCGCGTCGGCCCCGTCGACCGCGCGGTGATCGAATGTCAGCGAGAGGCCGATATGTGGTTCCACATCGCCGTCGCCGGTCGGCTGTTGCGTGATCGTTCCGACGCCGAGGATAGCGACCTCGGGGACGTTCAGGAGCGGGTCGAACGTCTCGACGCCGAAGTGACCGAGGTTCGTGACCGTGAACGTGCCGTCCGACAGGTCCTCCATAGTGAACTCCCGGCTCTGGACGCGGTCGACTAGCTCGCTGCGGGCCGCGTTGATGCCGGCTAAGTCGAGTTCGTCCACCTGATCGAGAACCGGAGTCACGAGACCGTCGTCCACGTCGACGGCCACGCCGACGTTGACGTTGGCCGCGAGTTTGTGGACGCCGCCCTCGTACACGGCGTTGAACTCGGGGTGATCCCGGAGGGTTCGAGCGACGGCCTTGAGCAGGAAGTCGGTGAGCGAGACCTGTAGGTCGCGATCTGCCGAGAGACGGTCCTTGAGAGCGAGGAGCGATTCGACGGACGCCGACCGGTTGAGTGTCACCTGCGGCGCCTGTTCAGCCGAGGTCGCCATCTGCCTGGCGACGGACCGGCGGAGCTGTGATCCCTGGCGCTCCTCGTAGATTCCCCGACCGGTCGCGGTCGGCGCGTCGGGAACGGCTGGCTCGCCCGCTTCGCCGAGCGTCCCCGCCTCGACCGCGTCGATCACGTCCCGTTCGACGACGGCTCCGTCCGGACCGCTTCCGTTCAGCGTGGCCAGCGCCGACTCGTCGACGTCGAGGTCGTTGTCGCGCGCGTACGTCCTGGCTCGAGGCGACACCTTCCCCTCGACTGCGAGCGCTGCGCCGCCGCCCGCGCTCTCCGTCGTGGTAGCTGGTTCTCCGTCTGTCGGTTCTTCGTCGTCGCCCTCGCCGTCGTCACCCTCGAGTTCTGCGAGGATTTCGTCGGGCACGCTCGCCCCCGGTTCGCCCACGTAGGCGATCGGCGCGCCGGGTTCGACCGGTTCGTCGAGGTCGACGAATCGCTCGAGCAAGACGCCGCCCTCGCGGGCTTCGACGTCGTTCGCGGTCTTTTCGGATTCGATGACGGCGACGACGTCGCCGGATTCGAACTCCTCGTCGTTGACGGACCACTCGACGACGACCCCTTCCTCCATCGTCATCCCTAGCTGGGGCATGCGTACTGTGTAACCCATGGTAACACGTTAGATGCTACGGGGTAATATAAATGTCTGTAAACTCGAGTGCACGCCGGCACGACCGGTTACTCGAAAACGCGAGGAAGCATATGGGCGTTTCCGATCGCTGACAGCGAAACAATTATTAGCATGTCTTCAGTACCAGGGGGTATGGCAGTAGAAGTAGAGGATGCCGTACCTGATAGTATGAAGGCTATCGTCCTTCACGGGCCAGGCGACTGGTCGATGGAGACGATCAGTAGCCCAGAACTCGATGACGTCGAGAACGTCATCTGCAAAGTCAACGCCGCATCCATCTGTGGCACCGATCCCAAAATCTTCGGCGGTCACGCCGAGGGCTGGCCGCCGGAGTTCCCGTTCATCCCCGGCCACGAGTGGTCGGGCGAAATCGTCGAAGTCCACGAGAACGTCTCCCGGTTCGAACCGGGCGACAAGGTCTTCGGTGAAACACACTCAGGGTGTGGCTTCTGTGAGATGTGCCGTCGCGGTCGGTACAACCTGTGTGACAACTACGGCGACTTCGACACCGGCCACCGCCAGATCGGGCACACGATGGACGGCGCGTTCGCCGAGTACGTCTCCGTCCCGGCAGACAGCCTGTATCGCTTCGACGAGAGCCTCTCCTGGCAGGAGGCGGCGTTGCTCGACGTGAACGCGATCGCGCTCCAGTGTTCGGTTCGCGGAAACATCGACCCCGGCGACGACGTCGCCGTGATCGGGACCGGCACCGTCGGCCTGCTCTGTCTCCAGCACGCGGTCGCGATGGGTGCCGGCCAGGTCATCGCCATCGGCAGTCCGGCGCGGAACCCGCTCGCGGAGGACCTCGGCGCGGACCACACCATCTCCTACCGGGACGACGACGTAGTCGAGCAGGTTCGCGACCTCACCGGCGGAACCGGCGTCGACGTGACGCTCGAGGCCGCCGGCAGCGAGGCAAGTTTCCAGCAGTCCGTGGAGATTACCCGAAAAGGCGGCACGGTGAGCCTCGACGGGATCCCAAAGGACGACTACCAGGCAGTGCAGGTCGGGGACATCGTCAAGCAGGAAATCGACTTCCGCGGTGCCCGCGCCCACGCGAACAAGGCCGAGGCCAGTGCCAGGCTGGTCGAAAACGGACAGACTGACGTCGAGTCGCTGATCACCCACGAGTTCGACTTCGAAGACTTCGAGGACGCGTTCAAGACGTTCACCGAGCGGAAGGACGGCGCCATCAAGGTCGCGCTCAACTTCTGAGAGAGACGGACGACCGACACGCCCAGGGCAGCAGTCGCCCACGCGGGAAGTCTGCGTATCGGTCGGCGAGGCGACCCTCGCAACGTTCCGTGCTTCGACCCAAACCGCGAACTCCGAACCACGAACCCGGAGCCAATCGGGGGCTCGTCGCGCGCGATGCACCACGTCCGGGCGTCGAGCGCGGGTCGTACGTCGACCGCCCATCTCGAGGAATCGATCGACCGAATCGTCATTGGGCCGGACGGTTAGGCACGAGACCGCGCGAAAATAACAGGACGTTTATATCCCTACTATTCGTAGGATGGGGTATGGAATCCACCACACTCGACGAAGTCGACGAAAAACTCCTGCGGCGGTTACACGAGGACGGTCGAACGCCGTACGACGCCCTGGCGGCGGAGGTCAACCTCCCCGAATCTGAGGTCCGCGAGCGTGTCGAGGCGCTGGAAGAGGAGGGCGTCATCACGCGCTTTACGGCGCTGACCGATCCCACGAAGCTGGGCTACATCTCGGTCGCGTTCGGCATCACGACGGACCCTACCAAGACCGATAGCATCGCCCAGCAGCTCAAAGATCACGAGAACGTCTACAAGATCTGGATCCTCTCGGGTCGTCACAACATCATCATCCACTCGAGTTTCCGCGACATCACGGACTTCCAGGCGTTCAGCCACGACATTCTCCACAACATCGACGGCATCGTTCGCTACGAGTCGTCGATCGTCACCCAATCCGTCCTCTCGGAGGGAAGCGTCGTCCTGCCGACGGAAGAGGATCAGGAATAAGGAGTACCGGCCCCGTCGTTCACGGTCAGGCAACAGTCACGGGGCTCGAAACGACGGACCACTCCTGGGGATCGATCTCCCAGTCGCCGAACGACGTGTTTTCGGGGTAGGCGGTCAGTACCAGGAACGTGGTCCGTTCCTGGAGGTAGTCGACGAGCGTCCGGAGGTTCTCGTCGGCGAGTCCGCCGAGGCCGTCGAGCAGCATGACCGGGACGAGTTCGTCGACGTCGTAGGCTTCGTACCCGGCGAGTGCGGCGACGAGTCCGACGAGTTCGAGTTCGCCCTCGCTGAGCGCGTCGAGGCTCACCTCGCGACCGTCGCGGGCCACGACGAGGTCGAAGTTGCCCGTCAGGTGCGCCGACTCGAAGCTCGTGTCGAACATCGACGCGACCTCGGCGATCGACTCGTCGAACGCCTCCCGGGTCTCCGCCCGGATGCGATCCTTGCGGTTGCGAAGCGACTCAATCTCCGCCGTCAACTCGTCTCGCTCCGCCTCGAGCGCGTCGCGACGGTCCACCTCGGTTCGACACGTCTCGAGTTCCTCCCTGAGATCCGTGAGTTCGCTCTCCGTGTACTTGATTTCGCTCTCGAGTGACGTGAGCCGGTCGTCGGATTCGTCGACGCGGGATTCGAGTTCCCCGATACGCTCTGACAGGATGTCGCGACGCTCTCGCGCGCTCTCGAGACTGTCCTCGCGGTCGTTGAGCGTGTCCTCGAGTCGCTGGATCTCCTGCTGGAGGTCCCGTTCGCGCCGTCGCATCCGTTTTTGCTCGTCGCGTTTTTCCTGCAGCGTCTCGACGCGTTCTCGTCGCTCGGCAACGGTCGACGCGAGGGAGTCAATCTCGTCACGGATCGCCTCGAGCCGCGTTTCGATGGCCTCGGTGTTCGTCTCCTGGCCACAAATCCAGCAGGCGTGTTCGTCGCCCATCAGTCCGTGATCGACGTCGCTCACGAGTTCGACGCGATCTTCCGTGAGAATGCGGCTGTTGACCGAGTAGAGGGATTCGAGCAATTCCTTGTCCCGCTCGAGTTCTGAGAGCCCATCTCTCGCCTCCGCGATTTCGGTTTCGACGTCGGTCTCCTCGCCTGATTCGATCGACTCGAACTGTTCGTATCGCTCGCTCAACTTTTCGCGCGTGCGCTTGATGGCGTTCTCGGTCCGGTCGATGAGGTCGTCGACCTTCGCCTTTTCGCTCCGACTCTCGCTGAGTTCCTGGCGGAGCGAGTCGACGTCGTCGGTCCCGCTGTCGCCCTCGGCGACGGCGTCGCGTTCTTCACGAAGGGCGTCGAGTTCCGTCTCGAGGTCCTCGATCTGTCCTTCGAGGGACGGAACGCGGTTCCCCGCTTTCGTTGCCCGCTCGAGTTCCGATTCGACCTGTTCCCGTTCGTGTTTCAGGTTCCCGATCTGTTCGTCGATGTTCTCCAGGTCGAGCGGTTCGGTGAGGACGGCCTCCAGATTCTCGTCGTTCCGGACTGCTCTCCGGACGGCGTTGTCCTCGTCGAGAAAGGCGTAGAGTTCCGCACACCGCTGGGCGTAGGCGTCGGTCAGGTACGGGGTTCCCTCGAGGCTGACCGATCGCCCCTGTCGACGAAGTTCCACGTCGACCGGCTCCTCTGCGGTCTGTAACTGGACCCCTCCGCGGGATTCGCCCTCGGTGAGCGGTCGATCGGTACCCATCGCCGTCTTGATCGCTCGGATAAAACTGGATTTTCCCTGCCAGTTCGACGCGCGGACCGCGTTGACTCCCGGTTTGATATCAGCCTCCCCCGAGCGTATTCCCGCGATGTTTTCGATCTCCAGTGTCCATGTCATTAGTCCCTGTTTCTATCTACTCGTATTTAATGGCGATGGTGTGGCACAATGAACGGTGGTCGGTGAATGCCGGTATCGAAGCCGCTTCGGTCGGTGAATCGTCGGATTCCACGGCGTTTGTCTTATTCCGACGGGTGATCGTCGGTCATGTGTTCTCGGCAGACGTATCCCCGATCGATCGCTTCGGTCAGCGGAACGCGAATCGGACACTCTGGACACTCGAGTTCGATCGACACCGAGACGGCCGCGCGTTCGCCCTGCTGGATCTCTTCCTTCGAGGACAGCGAACGGAGCGCGTCGTCGACCTTCGACTCCAGTTGATCGCGGGCGATGTCGACGCTGTTTCGCTCCCAGTCGGTTCGCGCCCGCTGGCGCTCCTTCTCGGCCTCGAGGCAGTCGTTGAGGTGGCGTTGCATCGTACTCCAGGAGACGAACGATTGCTGGAGTTCGTCGACGGCCACGCCCTCGCTTCGTAGCGAATCTCGTACCTCCTCCGCGTACAGTTCGTCGTCCCCCGTGAGCGCATCGTACTCCCGGTCGAGGCGAGAGCCCCCCGTCTCGAGGCCGTGGTCGTCGTAGACGCGTTTCAGTATCCGCTTGTTGAACCACTCGGTGAGCGGCCGGTACCCCTGGGCAGTCCCACGGTCGGCTCCAGTCCAGCGAGCGACGAGGAGGTCGTCGAACGTCTCGTGTTGGGTGGACGTCTCGTCGAGGTCGTACCTGTCCACGGCGGCCCCGACCTTGCAACACGACGAATCCGTACTCATGGGCGGCTCTTGGTGACTGCCAATCTCATATCTTTCGACTCGTCGCGAAAACAATCGCCCGTACGAACTACCGGTTGAGCGTGTGGATGGCGTGCCCCAGACCGTTCTCTGCGGCCTCCATGACCGCCTCCGAGAGCGTCGGGTGGGCGTGAATCGTCCGGCCGAGTTCCTCGAGGGTCGTTCCGGTCTCGATCGCCAGCCCGATCTCGGCGATCAGTTCCGAGGCCTCGGGACCGACCACCTGCCCGCCGAGGACGCGTCCGGTCTCTACGGCCGCGACGAGTCTGACGAACCCGTCCGACCGCCCCGTTGTCAGCGCCCGGCCGCTGGCCCGGAAGGGGAACGTTCCGACTCGCGGTTTGAACCCGCTCTCTTCGGCCGCCTCCGCCGTCAGCCCGACCGTCCCGATTTCCGGGTCCGTGAACACCGCGGCGGGAATCGCCCGGTGGTCGAGCCGCGAGGGCTCGCCCGCGATGACCTCGGCGGCGACTTGCCCCGCGGCGCTCGCCTCGTGTGCGAGCAACGGTTCGCCAGCGACGTCCCCGACGGCGAAGACGTGCTCGAGGTCGGTTCGAGCGCGGTCGTCGGTCTCGATGAACCCGCGGTCGGTCGTCTCCAGGCCGATCGCCTCGAGGTCGACCGTGTCGGTGACCGGGGTTCGCCCGACGGCGACAAGTACCCTGTCCGCGGCGTACGTCGAGCCGTCTCCGCCCTCGGTTTCGGTTCGGATCTCGATCCCGTCTCCCGCGTCGCGCCAGTCGCTGGCCGCCTCGCCGAAGGCGAACGAGATGCCCAGTTCCTTCGCACGGCGCTTCACCGGCCGCGAGAGATCCGATTCGAAGCCGGGAAGCACGTCGTCCAGCATCTCGACGACCTGGACGTCCGTTCCCAGCTTCGCGAAGACGGTCGCCAGTTCCATCCCGATGTAGCCGGCGCCGACGACGACCAGCGAGTCCGGGCGTTCGGAGAGTGCAAGCGCGTCTCGAGAACTCAGGATTGGCTCGTCGTCGAAGGAAAAGCCCGGAATTTCGATCGGCCTTGACCCGGTCGCGACAATCGCGTGGTCGAACGCGATACGGTGTTCGTTGCCGTCGGTGATCACTCGAGCGCGGTGTTCGTCCTCGAACCGGGCGAGACCGTCGACGAGCGAGACCTGGTTGGCCTTACAGAGCTTCTCGACCCCGCCGGTGAGTTGCTCGACGACGCCGCGCTTCCACGCCTGCGTTCGCTCGAGGTCGACGGTCAGGTCGGCGTCGATACCCATCTCGGTCGCGTTTGCAGCCTCGTGTGCAGTTGCGCTGGCCTCGATCAGTGCCTTGGAGGGGATACAGCCGTAATTGAGGCAGACCCCGCCGTACGCGTCTCTCTCGACGAGCGTGACGTCGAGGTCGAGTTGACCGGCACGAATTGCGGCGACGTAGCCACCCGGGCCGGCGCCGACGATCAGTACGTCCGTCTCTGCAGGGATACCTCTTGAACTCATGGCTCGTCTTCGTCTCGTACTCTCGACGAGTCGGGGATAAAGATACCTGTTAACACAGTACGTGCCAGGTCCGGGGTACGATGTCGCTAAATGTCGGCCGCCGTCGACGTCGACGCAGTCCGAACCCCGAGGCAGCCGATCGATGACCGGTTGCGCCGACCACCCGTCAGAAACATTATTTACGTGACCACCGAAGGGATGATACACCCCAATGAGCGAGCCGTCACTCGAGCAGTCGGGACTCCGGAGTATCCCCTGGGCGTCGCCGACGTTCCAGGTGATCCTGGCGACCACGCTCGTTGGCGTCATGGGCGTGTCGCTGATCAGTCCGATCCTGCCCGTCTTGCAGGCGCAGTTCGACCTCACCGACGCGCAGGCTGGGCTCATCATCACAGTGTTCACGCTTCCCGGCATCGCCCTCGCCCCACTGTTCGGCGCCCTCGCCGACAGGGTCGGCCGCCGCGCGATCATCGTCCCCTGTCTCGTCGGGTTCGGCGTGACCGGCGGCTCGATCGCCTTCGTCGACGACTTCACCGCCTTGCTCGTGCTCCGGTTTCTCCAGGGCGCGACCTCGAGCGCCCTGATCGGCCTCGCCGTCACGCTGGTCGGCGACCGCTACGAGGGAACGCAACGCAACACGCTGATGGGGGTCAACCGGAGCGCGCTTTCGATCGGCGCGACGCTGTACCCAACGGTCGGCGGTGCGCTGGCGATTCTGGCCTGGTACGCGCCGTTTCTCGTCTACTTCGTCGGCGTCGGCGTCGGATTCTTCGCCCTCTACGCGCTCGAGACCCAGGCGATCGAACAGCAATCCACGGGTTTCTCCTACCTCAGGGAAGCGGTTTCGGCGTTACCGATCCGGGAGGCCATAGTACTGTACGTCGCGGTCTTCAGTTCGATCGTGTTGCTGTATGGAGCCCTACTCACCTCCCTGCCGCTCTTGCTGGGCGACGCCTTCGCCCTTCGTCCGTTCGAAATCGGCGTGCTCCTGGCCGCCGCGTCGATCACCAACGCGGCCATCGCGACCCAGAGCGGACGGCTGACGCTGTCGTTTTCGACCCGGACGCTGATCGTCACCGGATTCTGTTGTTACGGCATTGCACTCGTCGGCATCGGACTCGCGCCCGCACCGGTGTACGTGGGGGCCTCCATTCTCTTTTTCGGCGCAGGCGAGGGACTGGCGATGCCACTGCTCGACACGGAGTTGAGCAAACTCTCCCCCGCGGGATTCCGGGCTGGCGTGATGAACGTGAGAACCAGCGTGATCCGCCTCGGACAGACCCTCGCACCGGTGGTCTTCACGACGGTTGCCGGGTTCGTCGGCTATTCGTCGTTGCTGTTCGCCGCCGGCGTGCTCACCCTCGGCGTGACGGCAGCGGTCGTCGCGTTCACACGGTGACTGGGAAGTTCCGGACTGCGCCGGACTCCACCTTCGCCTGGTTTAGATAATTTATCTGGTACATTACTCTTCGTTCCAGAATCCATACTATTCTACTCCCTCGAGCGCCACCGACTGTAGCGAGAGGCGGCGAGACCACGCCTCATACACCCTATTCCACCATGAACCGACGTCTCGAGCATTGTCGTGTGAGAATTCCCCGTCCGCCCGTGGACGAGTCTCACCCGCAAGTCACGATCGTCCGTCCGTTTTCCGGTCGACTACATTCCAGCGAAAGAGCCACGATACGGGCGAATTTGGCACATTCGCCACTTCCTCGAATGTGCGCTACCACTCGAGTAATGATATAGAAATAATAGTAATGAACCGGAGGAATTCCACAACTTCACAGCATATTATTTTTTGCGATATGATCTTCAAAAGCCGACCGAGTGCTCGAGTCGCTCGCGCTCGAACTGGCCGTCCTCGCCACTCGCGTCTCGCCACCGCCAGGACCTGACGACCGCATTGTCGTCGCCACTACTGCCCTCGAAACTGACGATCATGTACGACCGATCGGGCCAGGCGGCCGCCTCGGCGTCGGTCGCGCTGGGTCCTGGCGGTCCGCGCGGGTGAGAGTGGTAGAAGCCAACGATCTCCTCGTCGCGGGCCTCGAGTTGCTCGAAGATCGCGAGCTGTTCCTCGGGATCGATTCGATACCGGGTTCGCGGTTCGTCGGCGACGTTCCGGGCCGGGTAGTGCGACCGGGCGTGACTCACGTCGGGGTCGAACTCGCCGCCGAGAACGCCGCAGCACTCCCGGGGAGCGCTCGCTCGAGCGGCCTCGAGGATCGCCCGTTCGATCGGGTCGGGGAGGACGAGCGTCGTCGCTTTGGGCGAACCCTCGTTCGGCCCTCCGCGACCGGTTTCGTCGTCTCCATCTCCAACGCCGTCGCCGTCTCCGTCACCTCCGGCGCTCACGCGTCGACCTCGAGTCCTCGATCCAGGACCTCGAGCGGGACGGCGACAGATGCGTCCGGCGGATCCGGAAATCGGTCGGGCTTAACGATGGGTCCGAGGGCCTCGAGCGTGTCCACCAGCCGCGGGCCAGGCCGGTTGAGGTACTGGTTTCCGTCGAGTGCCCAGACCCGCCCCTCGCGGACAGCGGTCAGCTCGTCCCACCCCTCTCTATCCGTGAGGTCCGCGAGGTTGGCCGCCGTCTGCTCGAGGTCGAAGCCGCAGGGGGCGACGATGGCGATTTCGGGGTCGTACGCGCGTATTTCGTCCCATTCTCGCGGCCGCGAGCGCTCGCCCGCGTCGGCGAGCCCGTACCGACCGCCGGCCCACTCGACGAGTTCGGCCGTCCAGTGGCCGGCGACCATGACGGGGTCGGTCCAGTCGAAGATGGCGACCCGCGGGCGTTCGTCTGGCGTGAGGTCGGCCGTTCGAGTCCGGACGGCGTCGATACGCTCCTCGAGAGCGGCGACCGCGTCTCGAGCGCGCTCCGGGACGCCCGCCGCCTCGCCCACGTGTTCGATGTCCGCGAGCACGTCCGCAATCGAGTGCGGATCCGTCGTCAGTACCTCGGGGTCGGCCGTGATTTCCTCGAGGGCACGTTCGACGACGACCTCGTCGACCGCACAGACGTCGCACATTCCCTGGGTGACGACGAGATCTGGGTCAAGCGAGTCGAGCGTGTCGACGGCTACGTCGTACACGCCGTCACCCGCGGCGGCCTCGAGCACCTGCTCGTCGATCGTACCGCTCGAGGCGTCAGCGTCGATCCGCGAGGTCGTCACCGACGGAAAGTCGCGGACGGCGGGCGGAAAGTCGCACTCGTGGGAGACGCCGACGGGCTCGAGATCGAGGGCGCAGACAGTCTCGGTCGCCGACGGTAGGGTGGTGACGATGCGCATAACGAACGGTTGTGTGCGGCGGGCCAAAAGCCCACCTGCCTCCGGTGTCCGTTCGGTCGACCATCGATTGCAGGAACCGCCTGCATGGTCCGGCTACAGGGACCGCCTGTCGTCAATTGGACGACCGTTTCGGTTACGACAACAGTTCGTAGTAGGCCACCGCGAGCACGGCTCGCCCGTCACGAATCGTCCCCTCTCGTACGGACTCGAGAAACGTCTCGTAGGGCGTCGGCGACGCGCGAATGCTCTCGTCGTGATCCAGTCGCTGCTCACTCGCCGGCTCACAGCCTCGGGCCACGAAAAAGTGGATGACTGAGTCGGCGAGTCCGTTCGCAGGCTCGACAGAGACCAGCGCCTCGAGCGACTCGGCCCGGTAGCCGGTTTCCTCGGCGAGTTCGCGGCGGGCCGCGGCCTCGAGGTCGTCGTCGTCGGGTTCGGTGGTCCCGACGGGCAGCCCGCGGCTGATCCGGGAGACGGCCTGGCGCCACTCCTCGATGCAGACGACCTGCCCGTCGTCGGTCAGGGGAAGGATGCAGACGCTCGCGGGTTCGGAGAGGTAATCGAAATCGGTTTCGCTGCCGTCGGGGAGCCGTACGGTCTGAGTAACGACGTCGAAGCCCGGACAGGAGTAGGCTACGTCGGATTCGACGGTCTCCCAGGAGAGGGGATCAGCCGGCATACCCGCCAGTATGGGCGTCTTGGCCAAAAACGTCCGGTTCTACCTCGGCTCGAGTCGAGGTCGGTCGAACGGCTCGTCTCGCCCTCGCCGCTACGCCGTCGCTACGCTGTTGCTACGCCGACCGTTCCACCGACGTACCCGCTCTATAACAAAGCCACAGATCGGTGAAGGTTCGTTTTCAGAGGGTGATCCATGGATCAACTAACAGGCTTCCAACGCGACTTGCTGTACGTCATCGCCGGGATGGACCGTCCGTCGGGACAGCAGATTCTCGACGATATCAACGAGTACATCGATCAGCCGGTGACACATGGCCGGCTCTATCCGAACCTCGATACGCTCGTCGAACGCGAACTGGTCGAAAAGGGACAGCTCGACCGGCGGACGAACTACTACGCGCTCACCCCCAAGGGACGGCGCGTCCTCGAGCGGCGCCAGAAGTGGGTACAGCGATACGTCGACGTCTAGGCGTCGGCACCGGACGGTGGACACGGCCGACTGGCAGGGATGCGCGACGTGCGCCTCCCTGACCGAGTGGCGTCACGTCGGCTGACTTCTTCTCTCAAGAGTGTGGGTTCAGGAGTCAGATTCGCTGGTACTGTTGGTTCCGTCGGTACTGTTGGTCCCGTTGGATTCGTCTCCGTCAGTACTGCTTCTGTTGGATTCGTCTCCGTCGGTGTCGTCCATCCCGGCTTCGTCGGCATCGTCACCACCGTCGGCATCGTCATCATCACCCGGCGCGCGCTCTCCCGATTCTGGTTCCTGCTCTGGTTCTGCGTCCGGCTCCTCGAACGCCGCCGGTCCGTCCTCGGTCAGTTGCACCGCGAACGCGCGATCGGGCCGGTCGACGTCGGTACCGGACTCGAGGAAGCCCTCCGCGAACGCCGTGTAGGCGGTGTTTGCCTCGAGTTCGACGGTGACGGTGGCGACGGCGTCCTGACCTTGGTCAGTGCGATCATCGCCATCGGCGGCTGACGTATCCTCGTCAATTGACGGCTCCTCATCGTTTGTCGTCTCCGACTCGCCCGACGCCCCCTCACCGTCCGACGTTTCCGATTCGTCTGACGGCCCCGATTCGTCCCCCGTCGGTTCGCTATCGCCCGCAGACGCGTCGCTCGCCTCGTTACCGGCCGCCGCGGGCACCACCTCGAGAGAGTACGATCCCGCCGGGAGGGCGACGTAGTTCGTCCCCCGGCCGAAGGCCACGCCGCCGAACACCGCCTGTCCGCTCTCGGCGTCGCGGACGTCGACCGCCGGTGCGTCGGGGGCGGCGTGAACGAGCCGAAGCAGCGTCGATCCGGCGTCGGACAGCAACTCGACCCGGGCCGCTTCCTCCGGAGTGTCGAGGACGGCAATCGTGTAGAACGCCGTCTCGACCGCGATGGATTCGTCGTAGAGGACGGTGTCCTCGTCGCCGGTCGCCGTAATCGTGACGTCGTGAGCGCCGGGTTCGACGACGAAGTAGGGCGTCGTCCGTTCGAAGGCGATCCCCGAAACGACCGACTCCCCGTCGACGGCGACGTCGACAGCCGGCGCGTCGGGTGCGAGGTGGGTGACGCGAACGCCCGCCGCCGGAACGTCCGACTCGTCCTCGTGCTCGTTCACCGCGAAGACGCGCTCGCTAACGGAACCCTCGACCTGGTTCGAGCGGCTCGCGCCCTCGAGCGACTCGAGTGCCGTGCGTCGTGTGCTGGTCATGCGGCCTGAATCGTGACTGCCGACCGGATAAAGCGCCCAGTCGGTTGTGGCACCCGTGGTTCGATTTACTCGTGGTGAGGGCGTGTAGGGTGACGATACCGAACGGAAAGCGCACCGTACAACGATGGCGACGACGGGACGATGACCGCCGAACGCCGGACTCGACTGTCGTCGACGGCGCAACTCGCCTTTGATCAGCGGCGATTGCTGTCGGTCGAGTTGATACACCATTCACACTGTGCCGTCGTTTTTTCCATTGGCGGCAACACCAATCATTTTGCTAATGATTGTATTTCTTACAGTCAGGAAATCCGAAGCTAAATGTTTTGGAATGGTCGTTATCCCTTTCGTAGCAGTACCCGATACGTACCCATGACGACAATCGCTGACTTCGAGATCGACGCGTCGACGGTCGCCCTCGGCGAGACCTTCGACACCCTGCCGGAGTTGACCTGTTCGGTCGAGCAGGTCATCGCGGCCGCGGATCGCGGCCTCTGGTTCGAGGGCGCCGACCGCTCGGAACTCGAGGCAGCCCTCGAGGACGACCCGACGGTCGACGACGTGGCGTTGATCGCGGCCGATAAGGCCGACGGGCAACTCCTCTACGACGTGACCATGGGCGACGACGCGCTCGACGTGTTCGAGCTCATCCTCGAGGAGCGCGGTACGGTCCTATCGGCGTCCGCGAACGAGGGTCGCTGGCACCTCCGCGTCCGGTTCATCGACCACGACGACGCGAGTCGGCTCTACGATCGACTCGAGGAGAGCGAAGCGAACTCGACGCTCAAGCGGCTGACCGAGCTACGTGAGGCTCCGTCGACGACGGATCGCCTCACCGAGAAACAGTACGAAACACTGCTCACGGCGTTCGAACAGGGCTACTTCACCATCCCGCGCGAGACGTCGATGGAGGAACTCGCCGACGAACTCGGCATCTCCCACCAGGCGCTCTCCGAGCGCTTCCGGCGTGCCTACCGGGAACTCGTCCTGACCGCGCTCAACGGGACACATCCCACGCACCCGGAAGACGACGCCTCGAAGCCTGAACCGAACCAACCGGCGTAGCGATATCGCTGGCTGAGCCGCCTCGTCTCGAGGCCTCCAGGAAATCGTCGCCGTAATCGTCGTCGCTGCGATTGTCGTCGCAGCCGTGACTGTCGTCACAGCTGTGGCGAGACCATCCCCTATATAAGCTCGTTTCGTCGTCAAAACGGCCCTTCTTCCGTTGGCATCGTCTGTGTAGTGCTGATGATACGGCCAGGAACTGAGGACGGAAACTCGAGGTCCGACGCGAGCGGTCGAAGGCGTCTGGAAACGGAGTCGGCGACGACGGGCGCCGTCGAAACACCGGGATCCGCTGTCAGTCCCGATCACCTGAAATCGACCGCCGAGGCCTCGCTCGCCTACACGTTCGATCCGGACGAGGAAACGCCCGCACAGGCGATCATCGACGCCGTCGCCGCTGCCGACGGCCGCGAGCCGCTCTCGCTTCCGCCGCTCTTCGATGCGATCGATCCAGACGCACTGAACAGACTCGTGGTCCAACCGCGGTCCGGGTCAATACGACGATCCTGGGCGCTCTCCTTCGAGTACGGCGGCTGGCTCGTTACCGTCGACGCCGACCACCGGATCGTCCTCGAGCCGTAAAAGGGCTGAAAACCGGCAGATTCAGAGGGAATACTCCCGGTCGTAGACGCTGGACGATCGGGGTCGCCTTCCGCCACCGAACGGACCGGCTGACTCGAGACGAGTCTCACGTGATTCTCCCCCTCGGACGGGCAAGCCCTCCTTTTTTCCCGCATAGAATCGAACGGTTATCGAAATATGTCCGACATTACGGACCCTTCGAAGATATTTCATCGTGCGGCCGAGGAAGGGAGGCGACGTCTCGAGCAGCCGTTGCTCGAACTCGCCGCGACGGGGTTCATCGCCGGGTTCACAATCGTCTTCGGAATCGTAGCGCTCGGCATCGTACACGCGACGGTCGAGCCACAGTTTGGCGACGTGGCGAGAGTCGCGGGCGCACTCGCGTTCGGCGTGGGCGTCGTGTTGCTGGTCGTCGGTCGCGCGGAACTGTTCAGCGAGAACTTCTTCGATCCGGTCGCGGCGGCCGTCGAACGATCAGATTCGTGGCTCGTCGGTTCGCTGCTTCGCCTGTGGTCGCTCACCCTCGTGTTCAATCTCGTCGGTGGCACGCTATTCGTCCTCGTCATGTCGGTCGACGGCGCGCTTCCCCCCGGGTCGGGAGCGGCGATGAGTACGACCGCCGAAGGGCTCGCCCACCGGGAGAGCGCGGGAATGTTCGCAGACGCCATAGCGGGCGGTGTTCTCGTGGCGTTGCTCTCTCACCTCCTCGTGTCCGTCGATAGCGACGGGGGCCGCATCGCCGTCGCCTACATCGTCGGGGTCCTGCTGGCCCTCGGACCGTTCGATCACGTCGTCGTCACCGTCCTGCACGTGCTCTTCGGAATGCGGTTCGGAGCGGACATCGGCGTCGCCACCTTGACATTGATAGCGATCATTTCGACGGCCGGGAACCTCATTGGGGGACTCGGACTGGTCACGCTCAGTCACGTCGCCCAGGCCATCGGTGCCCGCGAGTCCGACACGTGACTCCGGCGCAAGGTACCGAGGACGCCCCGCTGCACTTCTCGTATCGATGCTCGAGTAGAGCGGGTTCGACAGCACGTTCACGGGCACATATCAGGTGGTCAATTGAGGGAGGTTGAGCGCGTATATCGCCCATGAACGTGCTCGCGGCTATCGTCGAGAGCGAGAGAGCGAACGCTGCGCTCGCCTGGTCGATCGTCGCCGCGATCGTCGTCACGGCAATCGTGAGCGCTCGAGCGGGAGCGTTCGTCTGGGCGGCACTCGGGGCGACGGCCGTCGTACTCGCGCTCGTCCCGACCCTGCGTCGATGGGACCCGCTCGTGATACTCCCGTGGGAGGTGCTGGCGCTCGCGGCAGTACCGCTGGTAGTGCGTCTGGTGGCGTCGATTCCTATCGCGGGATTTCTCACTGTCGCCACCATCGCGCTGCTCATCGCCGTGGAACTCGATACGTACACCTCGGTCGAGATGACGTCGCGGTTCGCCGTCTCGTTCGTCGTCCTCGCGACGATGGCCGTCGCCGGATGCTGGGTTATTCTCCAGTGGACCAGCGACGCCCTGCTCGGTACGGCCCACCTCACGGGGGTGGTCCCCCTCATGTGGGACATCGTCTACGCGACCGCCTTCGGTGGGCTCGCGGGCGCGCTCTTCGTCCTCTACTTCTTCCAGCGCGACGACGCGGACGGTGATCTGACGCAGGAACGAGCGGACCACGACGAGGGACGGGGTCACCGCTCCTCGAGCGAGGCGGACACGACCGACAGCGATACTGTCCTCGGGCTCTCCAAACGACGGTGCTGGCAGGGAGTGAGGCTGCTCCAGGGCGCGCTCGCGCTTCTGGTCGGTTACGCGGTCGTCACCGTCGATCCGGCGCTGTTCGTCAACGCCGCGCTCCCGCTCGCGCTCACCTTCGCCCCGGCCCTCGTCCGTCGGACGTCCGGCCACGAGATGGGGGCGGGACTCGCACTCTGGATCGCCGCTGCCGCGTTCCTCCACACGGTTGGTGCGATCGGGCTGTATACGGCGTTCGGGTGGTTCGACCAGTTCACGCACACCCTCTCGGCGACGCTCGTCGCCGGCCTGGGGTACGCCGTCGTCGACGCGCTCGAGCGCACGGAAAGCGGCGTGGACTTCCCCACCGAGTTTCGGTTCGTGTTTCTCGTGATCTTCGTCCTCGCCTTCGGCGTCGCCTGGGAAATCCTCGAATTTGGGTCGGGTGGCCTCGCCAGTCTCGTCGGCGGCGAAGCCGTCCTCGCCCAGTACGGGACGAGCGACATTGCACTCGACCTCCTGTTCAACGCTGTCGGTGCCGTCCTCGTCGGTCTCTGGGGGACCGGGTACTTCGACGGGCTCGCCCGGGTGTTCACGAACCGGTTCGACGACTCCCGCGACGTCACCTGATCCGGCGTGGGACGCGACGGCGTCCCCGCCAGGACTACCGATGGACTCCTTCCCCCACCTCGAGTAGGCCGGGTTCAGCCACTCGCTCGAGAGGTCGGCCGGCGAGCGTGAACCTGCTGGCTGGCCGTTTTTGCTCCTCCACCGTGTCCACCCAGACATGGCAGACGTACCCGACATCGAGACCGTCGAGACCGAGGACGACTACATCCACGTCCGCTTTCGTGATCCCGACGAGTTCAACGAGATTCGCACGCCCGACTGGGCGCAGAACCCGGCGGAGTCGGTCTCCGAGGGCGCGGAGGTCAGAACCGGAAACACGGAAGGCGACGACGACTGGAAGGTCCAGAGCATCCTGATCAAAAAGTCGGTCGGCGAGGAGAAGGCGAGAGAGCAGGCGAAAGACATCGTCGAGAAGATACAGTCCTGAGGATCGCTCGAGCGTTCGGGTGCCTCGCTATCCAATTGCGGACCTCGAGAACGGTACGCCCGCATAGCGCATTCCACCGATTCCCGCCCAGCGGAGGACGCCGAGTCCGTAACCTCAGGCGACGTTCCGCTCGGCGAGCGTCTCATCACAGTCGAACCGACCGCTGTCGAGCGCCGACACGTCGACGAGGGTCGCCTCGCCGTCGAGCACGATCTCCGCGACGATCTGCCCCGTCGCCGGGGCGTGCTGAAATCCGTGTCCCGAGAAGCCCGCGGCGGTCACGAAACCGGGAATCGTCTCCTCGATGATCGGATGGTGGTCCGGCGTCACCGCGTACAGTCCCGCCCATCCCCGCCTGATACGGGTTTCCGGACCGAAGTACTCGGCGTAGTCGGCTGCGTGCTCGACGGCGCGGGCCGCCCACTCGAGGTCCATCCCCTGGTCGAAGTGGCCGGGGTCCATCTCCGGGTCGTCGTCCTCGGCAAAGTGGCCCCCGACGAGGGCGATTCCCTCGCGTTCGGGGCGAAAGTACGACCCCGTCTCGAGGTCGATGGTCAGCGGGACCGATTCCGGCATCGGCGGCGTCGGATCGACGACCGCGACCTGTCGCCGTCGCGGCGAGATTGGCAACTCGACGTCAGCCAGTTCGGCGAATGCGCCCGCCCACGCTCCGGCGGCGTTGACCACGTAGTCCGCCTCGCGTCGTTCGCGACCGTCGGTTCCCTGCACGTCGACGCCCACGACTCGACCGTCATCCAGGCGGACGTCCGTGACGGCCGTCCCCGTTCGTATCTCGACGCCCAATTCCCGGGCCGCCGCCGCGTACCCCTGTACGGCGAGGTTCGGATCCGCCACGCCGTCGTCGGGATTGAACGTCGCGCCGACGAACGGCTCGGGGTCCAGGCCGGGGCAGTGGTCGGTCGCCTCTGTGGGCGAAAGGTACTCGCTTTCGGCCCCGAGACGCCGTTGCATTCGGACGTTCTCGCGGAACCCGTCGGCGGTGGACTCGGTGCGGGCGAGAAACAGGTAGCCGTTCTTCCGGAGTCCGATGTCGACGCCGAAGGTCTCCTCGAATGCGTTCCAGACGCGCTTGCTGGCGAGCGAGAGTTCGACGTTGACCGCCGTCGAGAACTGCGACCGAATCCCACCGGCCGCACGGGCGGTACTCCCGGCGCCGAGCGATCCGCGCTCGTAGAGCGTCACGGATGCGCCACGCTCGGCCAGATAGTGTGCCGACGAGAGGCCAACGATGCCCCCACCGACGACGACTACGTTCATGACCCTCCATCGGCCCCGGGGAGCATAATCGTTCGCCGAGTCGAGGCACCCGTCGACGCGGACGACCCGTGACCAATAGCTAAGTCCGAAGGGAGCAATGGCCGCCCATGGTACTCGTACTCTCCGAGGCGGCGGTCGAGGAGGCTCTCGACCTCGCCGACCTCGTCGACGTGGTCGGGGACGCGCTCGTCAAACAGGCCGCGGGTGACGTCGAACGACCCGACAGACCGCACTTCCCCGTCGGCTCGGGGCTCGAGGGGGACGAACCGCTGGGAACCGGAATCGCGATGCCCGCTTACGTCTACGGCGACGACCAGTACGCGACGAAACTCGTCGGCGTCCACGAGGGGAACGCAGAACGCGGACTGCCGACAATTCATGCACAGATCGTCCTCACGGACGCCCGGACCGGCGTTCCGGAGGCGTTCATGGGCGGGACGACCATCACGAACGCCCGAACGGGCTGTCTCGGCGCGCTCGCGGTCCGTGAACTCGCCCCCGACGCGATCACGCTCGGCGTCGTCGGCGCGGGCGCGCAGGCTCGCTGGCAGACCCGAGCCATCGAGACGGTCGCCGCGCTCGAGGACGTGCGAATCTACTCGCCGAGTGCGTCCCGGGACGCCTGTGCCGCCGATCTGAGCGACGAGGGGATTCCCGCCCGCGCCGTCGACACCCCGGCGACCGCTGTCGACGGAGCCGACGTGGTCGTGACCGCGACGACTGCCACCGAGCCGGTGTTCCCGGCCGACGCGCTCGAACCGGGAGCGCTTGTCGTCGCCGTCGGCGCGTTCACCGCCGAGATGCAGGAGGTCGAACCGGCCGTTCTCGAGGACGCTGGCGTGGTGTTCGCCGACGTCCCGTCCGAAGTCGCCGAGACGGGTGACGTCCTCGCCACCAGCCTGGGCGCAGAGGACCTCGTCGCCCTCGGTGAACTGGTCGCCGACGGCTACGAGCGTCGATCGCCGGACGAGGTGGTCGTCGTCGACAGCGTCGGTTCCGCGACGCTGGACGCGGCCGCGGGGACGACCGTCTATCGGCGGGCGCTGGAGCGCGACGCCGGGACCGAGGTTTCGCTGTAGCGCATCTCGTTTCGTCGAACCGTGGTCTTTGCGTTATGCCCGACTTATGCCGACGAGCGAGGGCTGTCTCCAGGAACCGGTGCTCGAGCGACACCAGGCCGAACGACACCATCTCGAGCGACTCGCTGCTACCCACCGAGGAACTGCCGCCGGACCTCGGGATCGTTCAACAGTACCTCGCCCTCGTCGACGTACCGATTCTCTCCCTGGGCGAGGACGTAGCCGCGATCACAGCGACGCAACGCGGTCGTCGCGTTCTGTTCGACGATGAGGATCGTCACGCCGCGATCGTTGATCGCATCGATGTGATCGAACATCTCGTCGACCAGGTCGGGAGCGAGCCCCGCGGACGGCTCGTCGAGCAATAGCAAGGGTGGATCGGGAATCAGCGCCCGCGCCATCGCGAGCATCTGTTGCTGACCGCCCGAGAGGTTGCCCGCCCGCAGGTCGAGGCGCTCCTCGAGGATCGGGAACTGCTCGAGGACCGCCGCCAGCCGGTCGTCCGGGAGGTCGCCAAGCAGGTACGCGCCGATGCGGAGGTTCTCCTCGACCGTCAGCGACGGGAAGACGTTCTCGGTCTGGGGAACGTAGCCGACGCCACGGTCGATGATCGCCTGTGGCTCCAGTCCGGCGACGTTCTCGCCGTCGAATCGAATCTCGCCGCCCATGTGCGTCGCCAGCCCCACGATGGCCTTCATCGCAGTCGATTTTCCCGCGCCGTTGGGGCCGACGATCGCGACGTACTCGCTGTCGTCGACGTGGAGATCCACCCCGTACAGTACCTGTAGCTCGCCGTAGCCCGCGTCCAGGTCGGTGAGTTCGAGTAAACTCATCGGCCACCCCGTCGCGGTTCGCGTTCGGGTCTCCGTTCGGAGACGTGCTCGTGGAATGTGCTCATTGTCCTGTCTTCACCCACCCAGGTACGCTTCGATGACCTCCTCGTGTTCCATAATCTCCGCCGGCGTCCCGGTTGCGAGGACCCGTCCGTCCGCCAGGACGACCAGGCGATCGACCAGTTCGGTTAACGTCTCCAGTTCGTGCTCGATGATGAGCAGCGTGAGATCGTCCTCGTTGAGCGCCTCGATGTGCGCCACGATTTCGTTCGTCAACGACGGATTGACGCCGGCGAACGGCTCGTCGAGCAGCAGCATCTTCGGGTCGAGCATCAGCGACCGCGCGAGTTCGAGGAGTTTGCGCTGGCCCCCGGAGAGGGTACCGGCGTACTCGTCGACCATCGTCTCGAGGTCAAACACCTCGAGGAGTTCGAGCGCCCGTTGCCGAGCCTCGGCTTCGCGTCGTTCGCTCGCCCCCGTCCGGCCGACGGCGTGCCAGGCCCGCTCGCCAGGGTGGTCGAGCGCCGGGAGGAGCACGTTCTCCTCGACGGTCAACGTCTCCAGTTCGCGGGTCCGCTGGAAGGTCCGGACGAGGCCCCGTCGTGCGAGGGCGTGCGGTGGAAGCGTCGTGACGTCCTCTCCGTCGAACGTGACAGTTCCGGCGTCACACTCGATGACGCTCGAGAGGCAGTTGAACGTGGTCGTCTTTCCGGCGCCGTTCGGGCCGATCATGCCGACGATCTCGCCCGCCTCGACCTCGAAGCTGACGCCGTCGACGGCGACGAGGCTGCCGAACGACCGGCGAATGTCCTCGACGGCGAGCAACGTCACGACTCCACCCCCAGCCTGTCGGCGTCTCCCCAGAGACCCTCCGGGCGGTACCTGATGATGAGCATCAACAGGAGCCCGACGAACATCAGCCGGATCGAGGCGAACTGGTCCTGGGTGATGAACGGAATCGCGTCGTTGAAGAATCGGGTGATTAGCTGAAAGCCCATAATGATCGCGAGCCCGCCGATGACGCCGCGGTCGTTGCCCGCCCCGCCGATGAGCATTCCGACCCAGACGATAACGGTCACGTCGATGGTGAAGAAGCCCTCCGCGGCAGCGCCGTTGTAGAAGACCAGCAGCGCCCCCGCCAGTCCCGCGATGGCGGCGCCGTAGACGAACACGGCGACCTTGTACCGGAAAACGCGTTTGCCGAGGGTCTCGGTCACCTGGTCGTCGGCGCGAATCGCGCGGAGGACGCGCCCGTACGGCGAGGCCGACAGCCGACGGAAGACGCCATAGAAGAACAACGCGAGCGCCGCGAAGACGACGATCGTCGAGACGAGCGCCGCACCACCGCCGACGTCGGTGGTCCCGGCGATCGGCCGCGGAACGCTGGTAAGGCCGACCGTCCCGCCGGTCACGTCGCGGAACGCGATGATCAACCCGTGGACAATTTCGGCGACGGCCAGCGTGACGATGGCGAGGAAGTCGTCGCGAAGCCTGAGCGTCGAGACGCCGATCAAGACGCCGAGTGCGGCCGCGGCGAGGACGGCGGCGACCACCCCGACCGGCCACGGGAATCCGAGTCCGACGGCCTGGTACGGATCGTTCGCGGTCAGGATCGCCGCGGCGTAGCCGCCGACCGCGAAGAAGGCGACCGGGCCGAAGTTGACCAGTCCGGCGTGGCCGAACTGGAGGTTCAACCCGACCAGAATCATCGCGTACAGGAAGAAGAGGACGCCGACTTCGAAGAAGACGAACGAGCCGCCCGGCGGCTGGACGAAGAGCGGACTCACCAAGAACACCAACGAGAGCACCAGCAACGCGAGCCCGACGTGGACCGCGTCGATCGGCAAGTTCTCGAGCCGGGACGTCGGGGCGCTCACGACGTCCGCACCTCCGCGTTGACGAGGCCGCCGGGACGGACGAGCAGGACGACGATGAGGACGACGAACGCCATGGTCGCGTTGAGTTCCGACAGCCCGGACGGGAGAAATGCGACGGAAACGGTGATGCCGATGCCCAGCAGGTACGATCCGACGATGGCCCCGTAGGGACTGCCCGCGCCGCCAAGGATGGCGGCGGTGATGATCAACAGGAGCTGGCCGAAGCCCACGGTGGGATTGGCCGACTGCGAGACGGCGAGCATGACGCCCGCGACGCCCGCGAGGCCGGAGGCGGCGAGCCAGACTGCGTTTCTGATCCGTCGGGTGTCGATCCCGGAGACCAGCGCGAGGTCCTCGTTGTCCGAGGTCGCGCGCATCGCGATCCCGAGCATCGTCCGGCTGAGAAAGACGTGGAGGACGACGACGGCGACGAGCGTCACGCCGATGATGAACAGTTGCTGACTCGTGACGAAGAAGCCCCAGTCGTCGAAGCGGTACGTCGTGACATCTCGCGGCAGGCTCCGACGATCAGCCCCCGCGATCACCCGGAACCCGTTCCGCAAGACCAGGCCCAGACCGATGGACATCAACAGCAGCGGAACCGCCCCCGCCTCGTTCATGGGTTCGAACGTGACGCGGGCGATGACCCAGCCGACGATTGCCGTGATCACCAGGGCGACGACGACGGCCACCGGGATCGAGAGACCGCCGAACACGACCGCGAAATAGCCGACGAACGCGCCGACCGTGATGAACTCGCCGTGAGCGAAGTTTATCATGTTGACGAGGCCGTACACCAGCGTAAATCCGATCGCGCCGAGTGCGATGTACGAACCGATAACCAGACCGAAGATGATCTCCTGTGCGAGTGGAATTTCCATAGATAGTTCTACGACTCGTCAGTACTCGTCGATCTCGTCCTGCAGGTCGTCGCCGCTGATAGTGAACTCCGTCTCGAAGCCGTCGGGCGTTACCCGCTCGACGACCACGTCTCCCCAGACGTTCCCGTGCTCGGTGAAATCGCAGTCCGTGACGGCGCCCTCGTAGTTGATTTCGTCGCCGTTGTCGAGCGCGTCCTTCCCCTCGGAGAACGTCGTGACGGTCGTTCCGTCGGGGCGAGATACCGCGCCGATGCTCTGCTGAATAGCCTCGTGAGACGTCTCGCCAGCGTGGTGGATCGCCAGCGCGAGAATGTTCGTCGCGTCGTAGGCCGCGACTCCCCAGGGGTGAAGCCCTTCGTCGCTCACCTCCTCGTAACTCGAGAGGAACTGATCGTAGTTCGGCCCCTCCGTACTCCCAGCGGCGATCCAGGCGCCTTCCGCCTGTTCGCCGACTTCGTCGATGAGGGAGTCGTCCCGGAGGCCGTCTTCCATCAGCAACTGGCCGCCGTAGCCGCCGTCCTCCCAGTTCCGGAGGATCGTGATCGCGTCCTCGAGGGCGAACGACAGTGCCCACGCGTCGAAGTCGTTGCTGAACAGTTCGTTCAGCTGACTCTGATAGGACGATTGGCCCTCGTCAGCCGAGATGACCTCGACGATTTCGCCGCCGAGTTCCTCGTACCAGCTGGT
Organism: Saliphagus sp. GCM10025317; assembly: GCF_042663665.1. Classification (NCBI taxonomy): domain Archaea; kingdom Methanobacteriati; phylum Methanobacteriota; class Halobacteria; order Halobacteriales; family Natrialbaceae; genus Saliphagus; species Saliphagus sp. GCM10025317. The sequence goes on along the minus strand of NZ_JBHTAQ010000007.1, from coordinate 316,569 downwards.
GAACTGCCGCGTCCAGCCCTCTTCGCCGGCGCTCGTGGCGCTGAGGATTCCCATCCGTTCGACACCAGCCTCCTCGATCATCGCCTGGGCGGCGCCGGAGGTGTGGACGGTGTCGCCGATGACGGTCCGCCAGAGCCACTCGTCGTCGTCCGTCTCGTCGGTTCCCTTGTCCCCGCCTCTAGTGTCGAGATACGTCGACCCCGGCCACGGCGTGATTATCGGGACTTGCTGTTCCTGGATGAACTCCCAGAGCGGTTCGATCTCGCTCGAGTACAGGCCGTTGATAGCGACCACGCCGTCGCTGTCGATGAACTGACGGAGCACCTCTCGAGCCTGTTGTGGGTCGACCGTGGTGTCCTGGCGGTTGACCTCGAACTCGGCGTCGAGCGGCCCGCCAGCGTCGTTGATCTGCTGTACCGCCAGGTCCGTCGCGTCGGAGGCCGCCGGCTGCAGGAAGTCCCACGTACCGGTCAACGAGGCCGGCTGCCCCACCACGACGGTGTCGGGCGACTCGCCGTTGCCGCCATTGCTGTCGTTGCTGCCGTTATCACCGTTCCCGCCGTTGCCTCCGTTGCCACCGTTCCCGTCTCCCTCGGTTCCGATACAACCCGCCAGGCCAATCGTCGTCAGTGCGCCCGTTCCAGTGATCGCCAGAAAGGTTCGGCGATCGGTCCCGACTGATTCCTTGCGTGACATTCTTTCACAACCCTCTCTGGTGCGTATCGATACCAGGCAAGCATAAAAGTATTGCTCAGAGTAATTCGCCCGACAGGACAGCGACCGCAGCGCCCGGGTCGGCGTTACCACTCCTCGTCAGGCTGGTCACCGACGGTGAGCGCGGGAGTTCGAACCTTCGCCTCGTCGTCGACTCCTGCACCCGGGTACCTCGCGGTGCGTGCGCGTCGCTCGGCAGTGTGAAGTGCGGGAGTAGTATGGGCCGGCTCAGATTCGAACTGAGGTTACGGCCACCCGAAGGCCGAAGGATACCAAGCTACCCCACCGGCCCGCACTCGAGTCGAGGCCCGCCGACAGTTTAACGTTTGCGAATGGGTCGCGGAACCGACTCAGGAAACGCGAGCCTCGAGCGTCTCACAGATCGCGGTCAGCTGACGACGGGTCTCCGCCAGCGAGCCCGAATTGTCCACCCGGTGGTGGGGCTCCGCTGGCGGCTCGAACTCCGACTCGAGGAGTTCGTAGACGGCGAAGTCGGCGTCGCTCTCGTCACCCTCGCGTTCCGCGATACGCGTACGGACGACGGACGTGTCACACTCGACGCGAACGAGTTCGAATCGGGCGTCTGCGTCCTCGGCGACCGCCCGCGCTCGCTCGCGAAGGGGTTCACGGCGGAAGGTCCCGTCGACGACCGCGACGCCATCGCGCTCGAGCGCCCTGGCCGCGCGAGCGAGCGTCGCCTCGTAGGTCGTTTGTGTCTCCGTCTCGGTGTATTCCGGGTCGGGGAACCGATCCTTGCGTACGACGTCGGTGCGGACGAGGTCGGCCTCGAGCCGGGCCGCGAGGTCCGACGCGACGGTCGTTTTTCCGGTGCCGGGGAGCCCGCAGACGACGACGAGACGCTTCCGTTCGGACATTTCGGATTCGATGAGTGAATGGGACGGTGGGGGTTTGGCCTTTGCGCTTCGATGCGGTTCGTGCGAGCGGATTGTTCGCGACGACTCGCGGTATCAGACCCGCTCGTAGCCATCGGTGTCGAGGTAGTGGTGCGCGACGGTGATTGCCTGGTCGGCGTGAAGCAGCGTCGGTCCGAGTCGAAGCCGTCGATCGGCCGCCTCGGCGAGCAGGTCGGCCTCTTCCTCGGTGAAGTCGTGGTGATCCGAGAGGACGAATGTGGGGTCGGCGAGCGATTGTGGATCGGCGTCGACGATAGCATCCCCGTCTTCGTGGAGCTGAATCACCGGGCCGTCCCCGGCGACTGCCTCGAGCGTCTCGGCGAACCCGCGTCGATACAGTTCGACGCCGGGGCTCGGTTCGGCGGGCAGCGCGCCGATGGCCTCCTCGCGGTGCCCGAGGGCCGTTCGGACCAGCGCGGCGGTGCTTCGCTCGTCGGGGTTGAGGTTCCGGAGGTCGCGCCCGTCGAAGGTGATCGTGTAGGTGTCCTGGACGACGAGGTGGACCTGGACGTCGGTGCGGATGCCGTGGGAGGTGACGAACGCGGCGGTGATCGACCGACAGAGGGCGTCGAGTCGGCCGGCGCCGCCGGCGAGGTCGTCGAGCGAGAAGTCGGCATCGGTGGGGACGTCGTGGGCGATGAGGACGAACTGGCGCATGCGGATACTCGACACTCGAGGCGCCGCGCGTGTATGGGCATCGATCGTCAGGTCACACTGGTCGATGGAACGCCGATCCTTGTGTCAGTCGGCGGGTCGTCAGACCTTGTGTCAATCGGCAGGTCGCCGACTCTCACGCCAGTCGGTAAATCGCCGAACTCGAGTTAATCGTACAAGGTCGCGCCCTGACCGATTCGGGTCTGGTAGGCGCGGCTCTCGACGCCCGCGTCGTCGAACGTCTCGAGCATCGCGTCGGCCACCGCCCGCTGGTCGCTGGCCCGGCAGACCGCCAGCAGGGACGGGCCGGCGCCGCTGACCGTCACGCCCGTCGCGCCGGCCTCGAGAGCCGCCGCCCTGACGTCGTCGTAGCCGTCGATCAGGGCCGCTCGAGCGGGCGTGACCACGGGATCGTCCATCCCTCGTCCGACGAGGTCGGGATCGTTTCGCGTCATTCCCACCGCGAGCGTCGCTGCGTTTCCCACGGTTTCGGTGACGGCCGCTCGCGACGTCGACGAGGGGACGACCTCGCGGGCGTCGCGCGTCGAAACCACCATTTCGGGGAGACAGGCGACCAGCGACAGCGACGCGTCGACCTGCGTAATGCCGTCGTCGGTGACGACGGTGAACCCGCCCAGCAGCGACGGCGCGACGTTGTCGGCGTGAGCCTCCCCGGAGACGAGCGCCTCGCCCTCGGCGGCCGCCGAGACGAGGTCCGTTCGACTGTGTCCGAGGTCGTAGAGGGCGTTCAACGCGAGCGCGGCACCGGCGGCGCTCGCGGCCGAGGAGCCGAGCCCCGACGATGGGCGGACGCCCTTGTCGATGTGAATGTGTGCGGTCACCCCGAGCGCCTCCGCGACCGCCCCGACGGTGTTCGACTTCGGATCTTCCGGGATGTATGTGCTGCCGACGCCCGTCACCGAAATCGAGGTCTCCTCGGCGCGCTCGACTCGAACCACGTCCGCGGGCGTCTCGAGTGCGAGGCCGAATACGTCGTAGCCACTGCCGAGATTCGCGCTCGTCGCGGGCGCTCGCACGGTTCGCATGGCGTGTCGTACCCACAGCGGCGGGAAAAAGGTAGCGAAGCGTGCGATGATCGCCGCTTGAGACGCGGCTGTCGGCACCCATCGGGAGCTATCGGTCCAGAGTCAGCCGGCACCTATCGGGAGCTACCGACCACCTGCAGGCGGGGTCTATCTCCGGCGCGAAGCCGATTACCGATGCTCGCCGAGTCGTCGAAAGTGGACGTGGAGAGAGAGGCCCGCGAGCCCGGTCGCGATCAAGATGGCGTAGATCGCAACCTCGAGTACGGCTGGGAGAGGGTCCATCACCCATCATTTGCGACCCGGGTGGTACAATCCCACGGCTGGATATGTGTACGCCTCAAGTGCTGAAGTGAATCGATGCTACCCGTCGACCGGTTCGCCGCGTTCGTTCTGTTCGTGGTCGACCTCGAGCGTCTCCTCGACCTGCGTTATGACGAGTACCGCGCCGACTGCAGCGATTGCGCCGCCGAAGAGAAACGGCACTCGAAAGCCGTAGCCGACGAGCGTCCCGGAGGCGAAGGGGCCGAGGGCGATGCCGAACCCGAAGGCCATCGTCAGCACCGACAGTTTCGTCCCGGACTCGCCCGCGCCCGCGAGGTCGCCCGCCAGAGCAAGGGAGGGGGCGAACACCATCGCACCGGCGACGCCCTGGGCCAGGCGGGCGAGCAACATCGTCTCGGGGGTGAACACGTACCCCTGCACAATCGTCGTCGGGATCAACAGGACCATCCCGGCGACGATGAACGGTCGTCGCCCGAACCGGTCGCTGGCCCGGCCGATCGGCGTCTGGAGGAGGATCTGCGCGATCACGAAGCCGGCGAACTGGAGGCCGAACCAGGTCGATCCCTGCTCGAGGCGAGCGTTGATCTGGGGCTGGAGCGTCGCGAACAGGGCGATCGAGCCCGCGAGAAAGAGCGTCGCGACGCCGAGGGTGAAGATTGGGTCGAGGAGGTGACGACCCGATCGGTCGAGAATAGCGATGGAGAGGTCCGATCCCGCGTCCGCTACCGTCGACTCGGGGTCTGAGACCAGGACGGTGACCAGCAGGTAGCTCACCGCCGCGGTGACCGTCGCGACGTAGAAGGCAGCGTCGAACCCGTTGACGGCGACTCCAAGATCACTCGTCCCGGGGACTGACAGCGCGTACGGTCCCGCGCTGACGACCACCCCGGCGGCGACCGGACCGGCACCGAAACCGATCAGCCGGAAGGTGTTGTAGACGCCCATGTTGCCGCCTCGATCCCGCGTGGTCGCGAGTTCGTTCACGAGCGCAATCGACGTCGGAATGATGAAGGCGACGCTCACGCCCTGCAGGCCGCGAATCAGGAACAGGTGCGCGTAGGTGTCGGCGAAGACGTACGCCAGGTTGGTCACGGCCAACCCGGCGAGACCCACCAGGATGAACGCCTTTCGCTTGCCCGTTCGGTCGGAGTACCGCCCGGTGAACGGCTGGGCGCTACTGTTGAGAAATCCGTACAGCGAGAGGATCGTGCCGATGATGACGGCCTCCTCGAGGCCGAACGCATTTCCGGCGACCAGGTCGCTGCCGACGTACAGCGGGATGACGATGATGAGAAACGAGTTGCCGACACCGTCGGCCATCCGGGCGAACGCGAGCGCCAGCACCCGCCGGTCGACGCGAAAGAGCGAGAGGAAGCGACCGACGAGCGACAGCATGCCCCCACCTCCAAGGTACAGCCGAGTAATCGTTCCGGAACCGGGTTCGATTTCAGGAACCGGTGTGCTCTCGAGTCCGTGCTCGTCTCGGGAGCGGTCGAGAACCAAAACGGCTACTCGCTGGCGGACGAATCCCCGCGTATGGTCTCTCGAGAGAGTCGCGTCCTGCTGGGGTCGATGGCGCTCGTCGCCGTCGTCATCCTCGGGCTGGACCTCGTGACGGACGCGCTCGGATTGCCTCGCTGGTCGAGTCCGCTCTTTGGCTTCCTGGTGATCGTCGGACTCGGCGTCGCTACACCGCAACTGTACCTCGCACGCACTGACGACGACCGATCGCCCCTCACCCGGCTACGGATCGTGGTCTTCCTGACCGTCGTCTTCGCGTTTCTGTTCGTGGGAGCCGCCCAGGGGCTCGAGCGGCTGGCGATCGTCGGCCTCACTGCCCTCACCGTCGTCGGCTGGTTCGGCTACGAGTTTCTGGTCGCGTATCGTGCCGCGAAGGAAGACCCCTCTCGCCTCCCCGATGTCGACGGCGGGCCGGGAAGCCCCTGAGTACGGAAGGCATACCCGTCCGGCGGGCCAATCGGCGGTTATGACGACCGACGACCCTGACCCTGGCTCCGCGAGCGACCGCGGAGCCGCCACCGACGTCGACCGCGAGGAGTACCACCGGACGCTCGAGGACAAACGCGCCGAGAAGGACCGATTCTTCGGCGATCACCCCCAGTCGCCGATTCCACCCGAGGACCGCGAGGACTTCGACGGCCTCGCGTACTTCGACCCGGACCTCGAATACCGGGTGACGGCGACGGTCGACCTCGAGGACGACCCCGAGGCCAACCCTGTCGCGATAGAGACGACCGCGGGACGCGAAGTGCGCTACCTCCGGGTCGCCACCCTCGCGTTTGACCTCGAGCGCGCGGATCCGGACCTCGCGGAGGGAAGATACGAACTCGCCGCCTACAGTCAGGACGGGAATACGGACGAACTGTTCGTCCCGTTCCGGGACAAGACGACGGGACAGCAGAGTTACCGCGGCGGCCGGTACATGGAACTGGAAGTCGACGGCGATCTCGAGGACGGACAGGCCCTCGTCGTCGACTTCAACCTCGCGTACTCGCCGTTCTGTGCGTTCAGCGAGACGTTCGACTGTCCGCTCCCGCCCGAGGAGAACTGGCTCGAGGTGGCGATTCCGGCGGGGGAAAAGGCGTACTGAGGGGCTGGAGAAAGCGTACGTAGAGACGGGGGAGAAGCGTACTGAGAAGAGTTCGGTAGCGTCAGGGCGCGACGCCCACAGTCAGCAGCGTCCCGTACTCCCGGTACCGTTCGACCATGTCCTCGCGCGTCTCCCAGTCGTCGGTGGGGAAGGCGTTCTCGTCCGGAATCTCGGTCTCACGGTCGGGGATCGAATCCTGCTCGGCGACGTACAGCCCCGCCTCCCGGAAGGCCTCCCGGTACTGGTCGCGACTCCAGCGGGTCATCGCCACCGAGATTGTGTCCTGCCAGCCGTGTGAGTGGACGTTCTCCTCGTAGTAGTTGACGGCGCAGTAGAAGGTCCCCCCCGGGCGAAGCACGCGGGCAACTTCCTCGAGCGCCTCGTGGGGGTCGGCAGCGTAGTAGAAGGCCTCCATCGTCCAGACGTGGTCGACGCTGTCGTCGGCGAACGGGAGAGAGCCGAAGTCGCCGACGACGTAGCCGACGCGCGAATCGTCGGTGTAGCTCGCGGCGTTGCGGGCCATTTCGGGCGCCCCATCCAGGCCGTAGACGGCCTCGGCGTCGTTCGTCTCCTGGAGGGCACGTCCGGCGTAGCCGCTGCCACACCCCAGGTCGAGGACCGTCTCGCCCGCTTCGACCGGCATCCGTGCGAGCGCGTGTTTCGCCGTGTGCCAGTGGCGCGTCTCCATCCCCTTGTCGCGGCCGTCGGCCGCCCACTCGTCGAATTCCTCGCGAACGCTCATAGCCGTACTCGAGCGCGAGCGAGGAAAGGAATTTCCGTTTCGAGACGCGCTCGAGGCGCGACCGACACATTTTTTAGGACGGCCTAAAAATAGCTGGTGGAGGGACCCAGTACAGCCGAACCCGTGGGCATCGGGTGCGCGTCGGCCGTCCATCGAAGCCCTCCGTTCTGTCCCATTTCGTCCGACGAAGCGTACCGAGTCGAGAGTACCGAGTACGTCGGACCCGCGAGCGAGAGGGGACTCACGTTCCCGTTGCGCTCGGTCGGACGGAGGTCGAAATCGAACGTCAACGGACATCCGCATCCTTAAGTCAATCCCGGAACTTGTTCACGCCAGTATGGAGTACGCGCTCGAAATCGAGGGGACGCCGGAGACCGTACCAGGGGGGACGGGGATTCTCCTCCTGCACCCGAGCACCGGCGAAACCGACCGCATTGACACCGACTTCCTGAAGACCGACACCGATTCGTTCCTCGTCGTCTCGACACGAACCACCGCCCGCGAGGTCACCCAGAAACTCGAGTACTACGACGTCGACGAGTCCCGCGCCGTCATCCTGGACACCCTGAGTATCGAACGGGGGTACTCCCGGCGCTCGAGCGACGATGTCCACTACGTCGCCGCCCCCGACGACGTCGACGGTATCGTCCGCCAGGTCGAGCGCTTCCTCGAGGAAAACAACGGGAAGGTCCGGCTGAGTTTCGACTCGGTCACCGAACTCGCCTACTACGCCGGCGAAGACGCCGCCTTCGAGACCGTCGAACGGCTGGTGGGGTTGCTCGAGGAACACGACGCTGTCGGCCTGTTTCACCTCTCCGAGGAGGTCCACGACGCCGACGTCGTCGATCAGTTCCGAGGGCTGTTCGCCGGTATCGTCGACCTGGACGAAGATGGGACTGTCACGGCGGAGTTCTGAACACGGCTTCGTGGGCGCGAGTCTGCACTCGAGGGTTCACAACTCGAGGCTCACGACTCAATTACTCACGCTTCGAAGGCTTACGCGCCCTCGAGCGCTGCGAACGTCTTCTCGGCCCACCGGACCGCGTAAGACGGGCCGTGGTCGCGGTAGGCGCTCGTGTCGAGGGCCACGAACGGGGCCGGTAACTCGAGGCCGTGTTTGATCGCCGCGCACGCGAGTTCCGTGGCGTCGGCGAGGTCAGTCTCGCCGCGCGCGACGGCCCCCGGAAGTTCGGAGACCCGACCCTCGAGTCGCGTCCCGGCGTCCGCCCACGCCTCTGCCAGCTCGGGGTGGGTGTCCGTCCAGGACTGGAAAACCTCGCGGGTCTGTAGCCCCGTCCAGCCGTCGTACAGCGCGGCGGCGATCTGGTAGGTGGCGTTCGGCTCGAGCGGAACGGCCGCGTCGAGGTCTCGGTACGCTTCCTCGAAAAACCCCAGGAAGTGCTCGGGCACCTCGAGGCCGAGTTCGACGAGCGCCTCCGCGAGTAAAAAGTCCAGAAATGGTTCTGGAGTGCCCTGGACACGACTCTTGACCAGCACGACCGGCGGCCTGGTCTGGCGGGTCCAGACGATGCTCCCGTCGCCGGGCATCCCGATAGTGAAGTCCCGTCCGGCGTAGCGAGCGAGGAGTCGCGGGGCGTCCTCGGGGAGCCACTCGGCGGGGTAGGTCGACGGCTCGAGGGATTCGACCAGCAGCCCGAGGTCCTCCGCCTGGGCCGGCGGGAACGTCTCGAAGTCACGACCCGCGTTCAGGACGAGCGCCTCGCGCGCGTGTTCCTCGCGAACGGCGTCGACGGCCGGCGAGAGGGTGCGCTCCTCGAACATCACGCTCACGCGGCGGCGATCGACTGGGCGACGAACAGCAGCGCCAGTAGGGCCGAGGCGGCGATCGTGGTGACGACGACCTTCGTTGCAGTGCTCATGGCGCCAACTCGGCGAGCGATTCGCTTAAAACCATCTGTCTGCCCGCGCTCGAGGTGTACTCGAGGGTGCGTTCAACGGTGCGCGTTCGACTGGCGGTACGAAAATTCGATGGATGAACCTACGTACCGTGATCCCACGAGCCCATGTACTCGCGCTGGACGTCCGTCAGGTCGTCGAATTCGACGTCCTCGGCGGCGAGTTTGATCTCGGCGATCTCTTTGTCGAGTTCGTCCGGTACGTCGTGGACGCCGGGGCCGTACGCCTCGCCGTTCTCGACCATCTCGCGGACGCAGACGGCCTGGATGCCGAAGCTCTGGTCCATGACCTCGACCGGGTGGCCGAGCGCGATGGGGGCCGCGAGGTTGACCAGCCGCCCCTCCGCGATCACGTTCAGGCGGCGGCCGTCCGCGAGTTCGTAGGCCTGCACGCCGTCGCGGGCCTCATAGGTGTCGACGGCGAGGTCGGCGAGTCCCTCGAGGTCGACCTCGATGTCGAAGTGGCCCGCGTTGGCCAGCAAGACGCCGTCTTTCATGGACTCGAAGTGCTCCTCGACGACGACGTCGCGGTTGCCCGTCGTCGTGAGGAAGACGTCGCCAATCTCGGCGGCCTCGGCCATCGGCATCACGTCGTAGCCTTCCATGTGGGCCTCGAGCGCGCGTCGGGGCTCGACTTCGGTGACGATCACGTTCGCGTTCTGGCCCGAGGCTTTCTTCGCGACGCCTTTCCCGCAGTAGCCGTAGCCCGCGACGACGACGTTCTTGCCGGCCCACGAGAGGTTCGTGGTCATCGCGATGGACGCGAGGGAGGACTCGCCGGTACCGTGGACGTTGTCGAACAGCCGCTTCATCGGCGTGTCGTTGACCGCGAAGACGGGATACTCGAGCGCGCCGTCTTCGTCCATCGCGCGCAGGCGGTGAACGCCCGTGGTGGTCTCCTCGGCGCCGCCGACGATGCCGTCGATGAGTTCGGGGTAGTCCTCGTGGACGGCCGCGACCAGGTCCATCCCGTCGTCGACGGTGATCGTCGGCTCGAGGTCGAGGGTCGCGTGGATCGCGTCGTAGTACTCGTCGCCGTCGACGCCGCGTTTCGCGTAGCACGTGATGTTCTCGTGGGTGTCGAGCGCCGCGCTCACGTCGTCGTGAGTCGAGAGGGGATTACAGCCGGTGATGGCGATCTCGGCGCCGCCGTCGGCCAGCAACTCGACGAGGTTCGCCGTCTTGGCCTCGACGTGCATCGCCATCGCGATACGCTCGCCTGCGAGTGGCTGGTCGGCTTCGAACTCCTCACGGAGCGCGGTGAGGATCGGCATGTGCTGGGCGGCCCAGTCCATCTTGCGGCGGCCCTCCTCGCGTGCGGACTCGAGGTCCTGGACGTCCGAGTCGGGATCCTCGGCCGCGGCCGATAGCTGGTCGCTGATCGGTGGATAGTCGGTCATGGTCCGATAGAGACGGAGGGCGCTCAAAACCCTACCGAAGGCCGGTCGGGTTGCGAGGAGTCGTCGACGTCTCGACGAGGTAATCGGACCTCGAGTGGCGACGAGTTCGAAGAAACCTGTCGGTTTGGGTGTGGAGTAGACGGCTCGAGGAGGTCGCAATTCGCGGGGAGTTCAGAGCAGGGTGTCCGGCGAGGAGCGTAGTGGGTGCCTCTGACAGCGACCGCGTCCGGTACGCTCCCCCAGCAGCGCGTTCGACCCGAAGCCGGTTGGGGGGTCAGTCCGGGTTCGGGTTTTGATTCGGGCTCGATTCGGGTACTATCGTGGTCGAGCGGAGTTAGTTGTCGCCACCGTCTTCGTCGTCGCTGTCTTCGTCAGCTTCATCGATCCCGTCAACTTCTTCCCCATCGTCGTCCGCATCGCTGTCAGGACCTGCGTGGGCTGGTGGGCCGCGCTCGTCGTCATCGTCTCTGTCCGGCGGGCCGCGACGGTCGTCATCAGCGTCATCGCCTTCGTCGTCGGCGTCACCATCGTCGTCCGCATCGCCGTCAGGACCCGCGTGGGCTGGTGGGCCGCGCTCGTCGTCGCTTGGCGGACCGGCGTGATCCGGGGCGTTCCCGGGGTTGTTCTGGACGACGAAGTTCGCGACGGCGATCCCGAACGGACCGTCCGTGTCGTTACGGTTCTCCTCGACGAACTGCGAAACGAGGGCACCGAAGGAGTCGGCCGACTCGTCTTCGTCACCGTCTTCGTCATCGGCCGCCTCGAGCGTCTCGCTCGTGGTGTACGTCACGTTGTCGGCGGACGCCGTGAGATCGACGGAGACGTTCTCCTCGGGGGTCGGCAACGCGACGGTCCCGTTCTCGTCGGCCGTGTACGTTCCGTTACCCGCGTAGGAGGCGTTCTCGTCATTCGGGGCGACCTCGAGCGTGGCGTTGTCGGCTGCCGTTCCGTTTCGTTCGATCGTCACGACGACGTCGTCGGTCTGGTCGACGTCGATCGTGAGCGGCGAGTCCCCGCTGGCCATAGCCGCTGCACCGAGCGGGGCCAGCACCGAAAGGATCATCGCCGCAGCCAGTACCGCTGCGGTAAGTGTGTGGCGTCTCATCCCGGCTGGACCACCCTCGAGATTACTGATAAACCCCATCAGCAGTTCGGATTCGTTGACGTTTGTTTTGGCCGCTCGAGAATCGTTTATAGCGTTTATAGAATAAGCTGAGTGTTCAACGTACGTTCACGACTAGGACGAACCTGGACCGACCGTTCGTTCCGTTGAACAGTACGAACGACCTGGTCAGGCCACCCGCTCCAGAACGGCCGCGGCGTGCTCGGTCGCTCGTCGTCGAACGGCGGTCTCGTCGAGCGTCTGGACGACCCGGTCGCGCATCAGCACCTGCCCGTCACAGACCGTGTGGCGGACGTCGCTCGCGGCGGCCGCGTACGTCAGGTGACTCACGAGGTCGTGACGAGGCGTCAGGTGGGGCGCCTCGAGGTCGATCACGGCGAGGTCGGCCGCGCCGCCGACCTCGAGGCGGCCGCTCTCGAGACCGATGGCGTCGGCGCTCCCCCGGGTGAGTATCTCGACGACAGCCTCGGCGGGGACCGCGCTGGCGTCGTTCGCGGCGAGTTTGCCGAGCATCGCGGCGTCGCGGGCCTCGTCGAGCATCGAGAGGTCGTTGTTCGAGGCGGCGCCGTCCGTGCCGAGGCCGACTGTGGCCCCCGCGTCGAGGAGTCCCTGGACCGGCGCCATGCCGCTGGCGAGTTTCATGTTCGAGGCCGGGCAGTGGATCACGCCAGTCCCGGTCTCGGCGAGCAATTCGATCTCGCGCTCGTTCAGGTGAACGCCGTGGGCGACGAAGTCCTCGGACTCGAGCATCCCGACCTCGTCGGCGTACTCGAGCGGGCGAACGCCCTGTGTCTCGACGATGGGATGGACCTCGTCGGTGGTCTCGTTCGCGTGATAGTGGACCGGGATACCCTCAGTACGGGCCTTCGGGAGGAACTCCTCGAGGATCTCCCGTGAGACGGTCGTCAGCGAGTGGGGCATGAACGCCGTCGAGATGCGGCCGTCGGCCGCGCCGTCGAACTCCCGGGCTACGTCGAGGCTCTCCCGGGCGTCCGCTCGGGCGTCGGCCTCGTCCTTGCCGACAGTGACGATGCCGTGGCCGAGTCGCGCCCGGAGGCCGGCCTCCTCGACCGCGGCGGCGATTTCGGGCACCTCGAAGTACATGTCGGCGAAGCCGGTGACGCCGCCCTTGATAAACTCGAGCAGCCCTAACTCGGCGCCGGCCCGGACGTCCTCGGCGGAGAGGGCGGCCTCGGCGGGCCAGATGTCCTCCTGCAGCCAGGTGTCGAGGGGCTTGTCGTCGGCGTACCCCCGCAGGAGCGTCATCGCGACGTGGGTGTGGCCGTTCACGAACCCCGGCGTCACCAGACAGTCGGTCGCCTCGAGCGTCTCGTCGGCCGCAAAATCCTCGCCGATCTCGAGAATCTTGCCGGTCGATTGATCGATCAGTACGTCCGCGCGGTCGACAGTTCCGTTCGGGCGGAGGAGTTCCCCGCCGACGATCGCCAGCGTGGTCATTGCGTGACGTTTCGGTGGGGAAGGTGTTAATCTGCCGTCTCCGATTTCGACGGCGCCTCGATCTCCGCCGAATCGTCGGCCAGTGGCAGCGTGAACGTGAACGTCGACCCTTCCCCGGGTTTGGACTCGACCCAGATCCGCCCGTCGTGGCGGTCGACGATGCGCTTACACAGCGCCAGTCCGATCCCCGTCCCCGGATGTTCGTCGCGGGTGTGCAATCGCTCGAACACGTCGAAGATCCGATCCTGGTTCTCCGGGCTGATTCCGAGTCCGTCGTCCGTCACGCTCACCCGGCACAGCTCTCCGTCCCGTTCGGCGTCGATACGGACGGTCGGCGACTCCTCGTCGGTGTACTCTAAGGCGTTGCTCAACAGATTCTGGAAGAGCTGTCGGAGTTGCTCGGCGTCGCTACGAACCGTTGGAAGCGAGCCGACCGACAGCTCCGCCTGTGACGCCCCAATCTTCATCCGCAGATCCGAACGCACGTTCTCGACGACCGTCTCGAGGTCGACCGGGTCGAACGACCCCGACTCGGTGTCGACCCGCGAGTACTCGAGGAGCCCCTTGATCATCCGATGCATGCGTTCGGCGCCGTCGACGGCAAACGCGAGGAATTCCTCGGCGTCCTCGTCGAGCTCGTCGCCGTATCGATTCTCGAGCAACTGGAGGTAACTCGAGACCATCCGCAGAGGCTCCTGGAGGTCGTGACTGGCGGCGTAGGCGAACTGCTCGAGCGCACGGTTCGACTCCTCGAGCCGGGTGACGTTGTGCATCAACTCGAGGGACTGCTGTCGCCGGGCGAGCAGCGAGTTGAGCTGTCGAACCAGCGGTTCGCGCTCGATCGGCGCGGTGACGATCTCGTCGACCAAAAGCGAGTCGTCGTTCTCGTCCGGGTCGGGGAGGACGATCCGGGGGTTCGTCCGTTCCCGACGAATGAGGACGACCGGACAGAACACTGGACCGCTCTCCTCGACACGCTCCTCGAGGGCCGCGTGGTAGTCGGGAAACGAGAAGTCGTCGACCAGGTAGGCGTCGGCCTCGACCACCGACTCGTCGGTGAGCACCTCGTAGCGATCCTCGAGCAGGCGCCGGACGGCGGCTCGATTCCGCTCCTGGGAGATCAGGAGCTGGACGCGGTTTTCGGACCGTCGTCGCTCGACGCGGTTCGGGTTACTCATTGGTCAGGGGTATCGGTTGGAGGGGCATCGATCGACTCGAGCGTTGGTGGTCGTCGATCGACTCGAGCGTTGGTGGTCGTCGATCGACTCGAGCGTCGGTCACTCATCCTGTGCGAGGTCGCGAATGTCGCTCATGCGTGGGTTGCCCTGGAGCACGCCGTGGAGTCCCGAAAGCGGGTCGCCAACCCGGAGGCCGTCGTCGGTGATCTCGAACTCCCGGAGACTGTGTTCGAACCCGCCGGTTCGTTTCTTCAAGACGCCGATGACCTTCCGGAGTCGGCCGTCCAACTCGACGTAGCTCATGAAGGTGAGGTTGTCAGCCAGGTAGCTGATGTTCGGGCTCGTCGCCGTCGAGATTCCGGTGATCTCGGAGATCTCGTTCGTGAAGATGACCGTCACGCCCTCGTTCTTGAGGTAGCGAGTCAGGCCGTGAAGCTTTCGGATCAGTTCCGACTCCTCACCCTGAACCGAAATCGTGTAGCCATCGATGCCGTCGATGAACACGACATCGGTTCCCTGGGTTTCGACCTGTTCGATGACCCGGTGGGCGAACTCCTCGTTCGAGAGCGTCAGCGGTTCGACCTGCTCGATCGTGAGCGTACCCGATTCGCGCATCTCGTCGATGGGAAACCCGATCGACCTCGTTCGGTGGCAGTAGGTCTCGAGACTCTCCTCGAAGAGGTAGGCCGCACACGTCATCCCCTCCTCGATCGCCTGGGCCATGAACTGCGTGCCGAGGGTCGTCTTTCCGACGCCGGAGGGACCGCTGATGAACGTGACCGTCCGTTGCTCGAACCCGCCCTCGAGTAGGTCGTCGAGTTCGTCGATTCCCGACCGCAGCGGGGTCGGGTCGAACGCCGTCTCTTCGTGCACGGGAACGACGTCCGGGTAGACCTCGATTCCGTTCTGTCGGATCTCGAGGCCGTGTTCTCCCTCCATCTGTCCGAGTGCGCGGTGTTTCGCGGGAGTGATTCGTCGTCCATCGACCCCGCGAGTGAGTTCGATGATCCCGTCGCTCAGCGAGCGAACCTCAGCGTCGGACTTTTCGTCGTAGGCCGTGGGTGCCGTAGCGACGACCGTGATGTCGCGTTGTTTGAGAAACCGCATGAACGCGAGCATCCGCTTGCGGAACTGATAGCCGCTCGACTCGACGTACCGGAGCTGGGTGATCGGGTCGAGGACGACTCGCGTCGGGTCGATCTCCTTGATAGCGTCGTGAACGTCGCGGGTGTACTGCTCTTGCTCGAGGTCGCTCGGGTGGACCAGGTCGTAGGCCTCGTCCTGGGTGAAGAAGTCCGATTCGGGCCCCAGGTCGAGGAATTCGGCATCCCTGACGTCGATTCCGACGGCGAGCCCGTTCGAGACGATTTCCTCCTGGGATTCCTCGCCGTGAATACAGAGCACCGTCTCTCCCTCCTCGAGTCCCGCCTCGAGGAAGTGCATACCGAGAAGCGTTTTCCCCGTTCCCGGTTCGCCTTGGACGAGATACATACGGCCACGGACGAGTCCGCCGTTCAGAAGGGTATCGAGGCCATCAATTCCCGATCGGATCGTAGAGATGGATGCCGACATAGACGGCGAGACACTACGGGAGGGATGAGATAAAACCTGTGTGCTCCACACCCTGAAAATCGCAACGAACGGCGGTTGTCACCGGTATTCGGTACAATCGGTCGGGAATCGGTGCAAGATAACGGGCCGCCACCACCGGCCGAATCACTGGCGACCGTCCGATGGCGAACTCGTGCCCGGTAATCGCCGCCCACCCGGTTATCGTCCCCCTCCAAGTCCGATGTCGCCCACCCTCGCTGTCGTGGTCGGCGGATTTATCGCTTTGCTGACCGAACGTGACGTATGGCGACACGTTCGCGACCGGCGACGGACTCGAGACGGAGTCGACGGACACTCGTGCTCGTGCTCGCGCTATCGGTTCTAACGCTCCTGACGGCGCTGTACCTCCTGGTCACCGAATCGTCGGTTCGCCCGGCTGCCGGCGCGTCGCTCCTGGCGGCCGGGTTCGCCGCGTTCGCTGCCGTCGACCGGCTGAGTGACCGACGGGTGCTCGCGGCCCTCGAGGCCGGGTGGCGCGAGCACCGACCGTACGTCGGGTTCGCCGCCGCGACCTTCGCCATTGGGATCCTCCTGGGCGTTCTCCTCTACGCGCTCGGAGTCGATCTGCTCGAATTCGTGCTCGAGGCCCTCGGGGAGGAGCTCGTCGGGGACGAGGAACTCGAGCCCGGTGGCGAACCGGGGACCGGATCCGCGTCGATTGAACTGACCGCCGGATTGTTCGTCGTCAACAACTCGGGTCCCTTCGTGCTTGCCATTCTCGGCGCCGTCTCGCTCGGGGCGTTCACGCTCCTCATTATGGTTTTCAACGGCGTCCTCATCGGAAACCTCGCCGTCGGTATCGGCGGCCTGATTGGCTACGGCGAGTTCGTCGCCCTGCTCGTCCCCCACGGAGTGTTCGAACTCACGGCGCTCTTCATCGCGGCCGGCATCGGCTTCCGGCTCGTCTACCGTTTCGGCCAGCGCCTCCGCGGGAACCGCGACTCGTTTCTCACGAAGCGGTACCTCTATCGGACCGGACTCCTGGCGTGCTTCGGCTGGTTCCTGCTGGTGTTGGCGGCGTTCGTCGAGGCGTACCTGACCATCGCCATCGTCGAGGCGCTCTTTGGGATCTGATCGTCTGATCGGTTAACCGGCTGATCAGCTGATCGACGGGGCGGATTCGAGGAGACGGTACCAGCAACTGCGGCGTCCTGGGCGCTCACTCTCGAGGCGAATCGTCCACCGGCACCTCCCTGTCGTGGGTCGTCACTGGAACGATCACGGAGCCCGGTGGCGCGTCGGTCACCGTCGCCGCCACCGTCGTCTCCTCGAGGTCGGTGTCAGACTCGAGGAACTCGTAGCCGTCGTCCGTCTCGACGGCGACCGCGACGTCGGTCGGACTGGCCCCCGGCGGTAGTTCCGAGGGGTCGTACGGGAGTTCGATGCGGCAGGCCACGAGTCCCTCGACTTCGTCGACGGCATACAGTTCGACTGGGTCACCCAGGGCACCGGGCGGGGCCTCGACGTCGGACTCGGCCTCAACGATCTCGACGCTGTCGGGGACCGAAGACGCGACCAGTTCGAGGCGAGCGGTCGTTCCGGGAGCGGTCCGCTCGAGCGTCCGTTCGATGATGTCCTGCGGATCGTAGCCGGGAATGGGCATGGGTTAGCGTTCGAGCGTCATCGCCGTAGTTCCTCGGCGTGCTATCGCGTGGTCGGCTGTCCGCGACCATAGTCAGACCGACAGCACCGGCTGACTCGCGTACGAGAGGACGTACTCGGCGGCCTTCTCGAGGACCTCCGTCGGCGCGTCGGTCACCGACTCTCGCGGGAGCACGATGAAGTCGGCGTCGACGGATTCGGCGGCGTCGAGGACGACGCTTCCGGGATGGCGCGTCTTGATCGACGGCGAGAAGCCGTGAGCCGTCGACGTCGAGAACTTGACGTCGTAGGCGTCGGTCACGCCCGCGACCTCCTCGAGGAAGCCCTGGGTGTTCTCGGCGACGTCGGTCTCGGAGACGACGCCCGAATCCATGCCGTGAACGACCTCCCGTCCGAGGACGAACAGGACGTGGACGGTGGCGTCGTATCGGTCGGCGATGGCGACGGCGTACTCGACGGCGGTGGCGGAGTCCTCGCTTCCGTCGACCGGGGCGAGCACGGTGTCGACGGTGAGCGGATCGCTGACGTCCATACGCCCAGTGGGTGTGCCGGTGGCAAAAAACCAACCGTCTCCACGCTCGACCGGTCGCCGTTGGCGAGGTGTCCAAATGCGTCGTCCGTCGACGAGATGCCGAGTCGGCCCACCGTCACCGGATATCGAGATGCGCCGTCCACTCTACCGATCGGTTCCGACCGATACCACACCCGCGCCGTTCGAATGCGTTTATAGGCCCGGAGGGGAAACGTACGACCATGTTCGACACGGTCGTCGTCGCGACGGACGGGTCCGAGAGCGTCGAGCGCGCCGTCGAGGTCGGCATCGACCTCGCCGCCCGATTCGGCGCCGACGTACACGCCCTCTCGGTCGTCGACGCCAGCGAAGTCGACGCCTCGCCCGAACAGCTCCGCGAGGAGCTCCGAACTGCCCTCGAGACCCACGCCGAAGGCGCGCTCTCGAGCGTTCACGACGAGGCCGGTCCCGGAATCACGACCGCGGTCCGGGAGGGGCGTCCGGCCCCCGAAATCATCGCGTACGCGCGCGAGCAGGACGCCGATCTGATCGTCACCGGCACGCGCGGTCGCCACGGCGAGAACCGCCTGTTGCTGGGGAGCGTCGCCGAGCGCATCGTCCGCACGTCACCGATTCCGATCCTGACGGTCAGACAGCTCCCCGACGCGGAAGGCGAGGAGACGGCCGCCGGGAGCAGTCAGGCGACGACCTGAACGGACTCGAGCGACATCCGGCGGTTACTTCCCTCTCGCCCCCGCAGCAGGGGTATGGACGCCGATCTCATCTCGAGTTCCGATCTCCCACTGGCTCGCAAATCCGTACTCCCGGGCACCGGCTTCTTCCTGCCCGACGACGTCGGGGACGACCTTGAGGAGCAGAAAGCACGGGCCGCCCTCGAGGGCGCCGAGGTCGCCGTCGTCGCGGACCCGGACGCCGACGGGCTGGCCTGCGTGGCCATGATTCGCGAGGCGTACGACGACGTGCAGGTGGTTCCGGAGCCGCCGACGGACGACCAGGACGAGGAAGAAGATGACGGGGTTGATGACGGTGACGCAGATGCCGTCACCGACGCCAGCGCCGGCCCCCTCGAGGAACCCGAACCGACCCCCCACCGCGTCGCCTTGCTCCCCGCGAGCCCTCACAACGTCGAGGAGGCCCTCGAACGAGTCGCCGCCTACGCCGACTCCGGCATCGACTGCTACGTCTGTGACCTCTGTCCGGATCGCTACGAGTACGTCGAGGACGAACTCACAGCGCTGCTCGAGGCCGCCGGCGACGTCTCGTGGTTCGACCACCATCAGTGGGACGACGCCGTCGCCGAAGCGGTCAGGGACGCCGGCGTCGACCTCGTCGTCGGCGACTCCGAAGAGGAGTGCACCGCCGACGTGACCCTCCGGTCGCTCGCCTACGACTTCGACGACAAATACGAAACCCTCGCGGCGGTCACGCGCGATCACGACCTCTGGCTCCGCGAGGACCCGCGAAGCGACGACCTGGCCGACTACGCCTACTGGACGAACCCCGCGGAGTACGTCGAGGTCGTCAGGGAGTACGGCGTCGACTTCCCCGCGTGGGTGCGCGAGTTCATCACCGAGCGCCGCGTCGAGAAGGAGGCCCTGATCGAGCAGGCAGTCGGCCGCGCGAAGTTCCACGACGTCGGCGGCTACACCGTCGGCGTCACCTACGGCCGCTGTTCGCAAAACGAGGTCGCCGAGGCCATGCGCGAGGAAGGCGCCGACGCCTCCGTCGTCGTCAAACCCGCCGGGTCGGCCTCGATTCGAGGCACCGACGAATTCGACCGCTGCCACGAGGTCGCGGGACGGGTCAACGGCGGCGGCCACCCGAAAGCCGCGGGCTGCAAGCCCGACATCTACGACGACATGCTCGATTACGCCCACCACTGGACGACCCGCGGCGCGGTCACGAAGCAGGTCATCCTCGAGGCGTTCGAGGACGTCGTCGAGAGTTCGAGTGCGGAAACCGCGGATGGCGACGGACTCGAGGAGTAAGACTGACCGCGGATCGACCTTCTCTCCGCCGACAACGTGGACGGCCGCCCGTCGTTCGTCGTTTCGTTCACGGTTTCACGGAAGCAGGCGCAAATTCCTCGTCGAACTCGAGCTCGATGTCGATCACGTTTCTGGCGGCTGTCGAGTCGGAACGACGAGGCGAGCCGAGCGTGATCGTTCGGCCTCGCCGAGGCAGGTCGGAGTCGGTAAAGAGAAAGGCGCGAAACGACCGGGAGCCGTGGAGCGTGACGACGTTCGTTACGTAGGTCTGCTCGAGCGCTCGCGGTCGCCAGTCGAGGTCGCGTTCGACGAGCGAGCAGCGCGATCCGGGCGCGTACTGGTACGAGAACATCGCACCGTGCGTGGGGACGGGGTCCGACCGAGGCGACCCGCGTTCGGTCGCCGTCTCGGATTCGTCCACGCTCTCGACGCGTCCGATCAGCCCGCTGGCCGCCCCAACGGTTCCGGATTGGAGCACTCGCCGTCTCGTCGTCGTTCGCTCGTCGAGGGTGTCGGAAGTCATAGAAACTCGAGCCACCGCACGGACCACGGGCGCCGAGAAAAAGGTGTGTTGCCGGCGGTGCTGACGTTCCGCCGACGCTGTATCTCTCTCACGTCGGTCTCTCGGACGCCACATAATTACAATATCCACTACGTATGAAATATTTATCCCGGGTGATGGTGTCGGGGGAGTGGAGAAACGATGTTCTTTCAAGAACCAACACTTCAGTACGAGGTCACCGTCGAAGAACCGGACCCGCACTTCGCCAAACTGCTCCAGCAGGCGATCGGCGGGCAAGAGGGTGAGATGCGCGTCGCCCTCCAGTACATGTTCCAGGCGTGGGCGCTGCCCGAGGAGTACGAAGCCTACCGGAATCTACTGATGGAAACCGCCGCCGAGGAACTCGGCCACATCGAGATGCTCGCCACGGCCGTCACGAAGAACCTCCGCGGCTCGCCCAAACAGATGCGCGAGGAGAGCGAAAACGCCGCGGCGGCCGCGGCGGCGATGACCGGCCAGAATCCACGGCAGTTCCTCTCGGTCGGGCTCTCGGCAATGCCCGTCGACAGCAACGGCGTTCCTTTCACGGGCGGCTATATCGCTGCCTCGGGTAACCTCGCGGGCGACCTGTACGCGAACGTGATGGCCGAGGCGACCGGACGCACGCTCGCGACTCGCCTCTGGGAGTACACCGACGACCCCGGGATGAAGGACATGCTCTCGTACCTCATCGCCCGCGACACCATGCACCAGAACCAGTGGCTCGAGGCCCTGGAGTCGCTCGAGGACCCGGTTCCGGTTCCTGCGAGCTTTCCGCAGGAAGAGGAGAATCAGGAGTTCAACTACGCGTTCATGTCGACCCGAAGAGAGCCCCAGGAGGACCCCGGCTACCCGTGGACGGAAGGTGACTCACCCGACGGAAAAGGCGAGTTCTCCTACCTCGCGGAACAACCCGGAGACGGCGAGGTCGTCGCCCCGGATCCGGATCCGAAGACGTACAACGATCCGAACGATTCGGAGTGAGTTCGGCGCGCAGCGACACGCACCGGCCCACCAATCGGCGACGAACGCCCGGTAAAGCGGAGAAACGCCGGCAGTCGTTCGAGTAGCCTGCCACACGTGCGAACGCGGTAACCCGAACTTACGTCCACAGGGTTTCGTCCTCCCGACGGGTGCAAGCACCGCTGTTATCCTTAGCTGGGCTACAGATTCGGACGGAGTTCATCATGAGTGATACACCGACTGACACCGAACCGAGCGGTCGCCGCGAGTCCGCGCGAAATACCATAAACACAGACGTCATGCAGTGGCTGAGCGCCCTGGTCGCGCTGATCGGCCTGTACGTCGTCGCCTCGCCGTTCATCTTCGAAGCCACGGAGACAGCGATCTGGAACGACACGCTCGTCGGAACGGCAATTTTCCTGCTCGCCGGGTACAACTTCTACCGGCTCTCGAGGGATCGGCTGGCGAGCGTCGGCGCCGCATCGCTGACCGTCCTGCTCGGCCTGTGGTTGTTGATCGCACCCTCGTTCATCGAGATGGGGAGTGACCAACTCGCGACCGGTACCGCCATTTCCGGCGCGCTCGTGGCTCTCCTCTCGGCGTACAACGCGTACGCCAACAACAAGGCCGACGCGCCCGATCGCGCTCGTGCTCGCGCCTGAGACGGTCAGTCTTCTGTTTCGGTAGACGAATAGTAATTTCGGCTGCGAGTGTGCGTTTCCTCATCGATACGCCCAGGAAGCAGGTTGAGACAGCGGAAGTGTTCGAAGCAGACTATAGTTTCTATATCAAACCTCGAGCCGACTCGACCCGCTCGAGCAGGGCATCGAAGCCACGCGACGAGTGAAAGAATAGAGACCGCAAAACGAGTCGGAAAGCGGGAGTCGGACCGACTACGGGGCTTCGTTCGTTTCGATCGAGAACTCCCCGCGTGGGTAGCCGACGCACGTGAGGACGTACCCCTCACCCATCTCGTTCTCGTCGAGCATCTGCTGGTTGTCGTGTTCGATGAGTTCGTTCGCGTCACCGGAAATCTTGGCCGAACAGGAGACACAGCTGCCCTCGCGGCAGGCGTAGGGCAGGTCCCAGCCCTGGTCTTCGCCCTGGTCGAGCAGCGGTTCGTTGTTCGCGACCTCGATCGTCTCGCCTTCCTTGACCCACTCGACCTCGTAGTACTCGATTTCGTCCTCGGGGATGTCCCCGGGACCGGATGCGGCTTCGCTCTCGCCCTCCCCTCCCTCGAGTTCGCCGCCTGCTTCGCCGCCGCCGACGGCCGCGACGGCGCCACCGCCGCCGATAGACCGGTTCATCGGCTCCGGGAAGTCGGTCTCGGGGACGCTCTTCGCACGGTGTTCGAGGACGTCCTGGGAGATGTCCTCGGTCGGGCGCCACGGGGTCCCGCGGGCGAGGTGAAGCACGGTCGCCCCGAGGGTCAGGGTGAGCCCGATGATGAGCCCCATCTGGCTGTAGTCCATATGCGTGGGATTTGGGTGCAGTGATTTATGTGTGTTGCTCTTTCCTCGAACGGCGTTTCGATGGGACGTCTCGTCGCCGACGGGATCACCGTGCGGATCGATCGGTCGTCAGGTCGAGACACTGCACGTTCTCGGGCACCGACTCGAGGACGCTCGCTGGCCAGTGGCGGTGGCCCAGCGTGAACTCGCTGTCGGGGTTGGCATCGACCAGTCGGGAGATCCCCGCGGCAGCTGCCTTGAGGGCCGCCCGGTCTCGCCGCTCGGGCACCTCGGCCGCGAGGGGGTAGGTTCGTGAGAGTGCCCGTGGGAAGGGACCGAAGGGGGGCAGGACGCGCCAGGAGGCGTCGTACCGGTCCTCGCTCGAGGCGTCGCCCTCGGTGAGGAAGACGGAATCCGGCACGTCGAGGCGCTCGAGTCGGCGGTGGTGGCGCAGGACTTCCGGGCGGCGGGCGCTCTCGTGGGAGGTGTAGAAGAACGTCCCCTTCGAGACGGGGTCGGTCCGCTCGAGTTGCTCGGCGTGGTCCAGGAGGGCGCGGTAGCCGTCGAGCATCGTTGGATGTGAACGAGCGCGTTGTTCGACCAGCTCGAGGAGGCGACCCGCGCGGATCGCGTCCTTGATCCGTCGGATTTCGGCGAAGCTGACGTGGAGATTGTGTTCGGCGAGGGCGGTCTCGCGGGCGTCGTCGTCCAGTGCGGACAGGCTGCCGGGATCGTGGCTCGTACAGATGGGGCAGGGACAGGGCAGGTGCGTCAGGTCGTCGAGGTGACGCGTCCCCCGGACGGTGAGGTAGCGATCGTCGCGGGCGTAGAGCGCGTAGGCGGCGGAGTCGAAGAGGTCGCAGCCGATGGCGGCCGCGAGGGCGAACATCATGGGGTGGCCCGCTCCGAAGAGGTGGACCGGCGCGTCGGCACCCAGTCCTCGCTTCGCGGCGGCCACGACGTCGACCATGTCGTCGTATCGATAGTCGTTCATCAGTGGGACGACCGCGCCCACAGGAAATACGTCGAGGTCGGTCCCGTCGGCGTGTCGCCCCGCCCGCTCGCGCAGGTCAGGATAGGTCGATCCCTGGACGGGTGCGTTGACGAGCATCTCGCCGGTGTCGACGGCTTCGGCGGCCTCGAGGCGCTCCTGGGTGGTTTCGAGTTCCGTCTCGGCGCGCTCGCGGGAGACGTCCGGCGGGGTCGGGATGTCCACGGGCGTCCCGATGTCCGAGCCGATCTTGTGCTGGAACTCGAGAATCTCCTCGGTCGTGACGGAGATGTCGCCGTATTCGGACAGCTGGAAGGAACCGGAGTCGGTCGTGATCGCACCGTCGAAATCCAAGAGGTCGTGGAGGCCGTCCTCGAGTGCCTGCTCGCGGACGTCCTGGCTGTTGTGGATGATGTAGGCGTTGGTGATCAGAATCTCCGCGCCGAAGTCCTCGCCCAGGCGGCCCGGCTCAATGGTGTCCAGGTGGGGATTGATGACGGGGAGCAACGCCGGCGTCTCGACCGTGGTGTCGGCTCGCGGGACCGTCAACTCGCCGAGGCGGCCGCCGGCGTCCGTCGCCCGGATTTCGAAGCACTCGCGCATCGACCGAGTGTTGGCGAGCGCGCCGGTAAACGTTCCGTTCCGAAGCGCTGGGCTCGGGTGGTCAGCGTATGCAAGCATTGCGCCAATACTCACGTGTCCCCTCTGGGTCCCAGCGAAGCCGGTCGAAGACGACGCTGTCAGTAAAATCATCACTATCGACCGTTTCGAGAGTACAGCGCCGGTTTCGCGCGAAGAAAGCCCGTAACAGTCTCTTTGTTTTACTCTCATCGTCGCCATCGGTCGAATCGCATGGCTTCACGAGCACAAAAGTTGACCGTCATCCTCGTCACTGCCCTGGTTGCCGTCGCGATCGGCGGCGGCCCTGCACTGGCCGCGGCGACAACAGGGACGAGTGCGAGTGATGACGCGACGACGGGAGACACGAGCGCATCGATCCAGAACGTCCAGGTCGGAACCCTGGAACTCGAGAACGTCACCCTCGAGAACGTGACGATCGAGGAGTTGAACGTCGAGACCCTGAACGTCGAAGACGAAGAACTCGAGCAGGCACTCGAGGAGGACAACGAGACGGACGATTCGGGGGCGAACGACACCGATACCGATACGGAGACTGACACCGAGAACGACACGGACGTCGGTACGGACGACGGCGACAACGAAACTGACGCAGGTGACGGCAACGACCTCGGCACGGACTCCCAGGAGATCACCATCTCGGATATCGAGATCGAATCGCTCGAGCTCGAGAACGTCTCGATGAGTGATCTTAGCTTCGAGGAAGAAGGGATGGGCGACGACAACGAGACGGATACCGACGTTGGGGTCGACGATGGCGAAGACAACGAGACTGACGTCGGCATGGACGACGAAGACAACGAGACTGACGTCGGCGTGGATGATGAAGACAACGAGACTGACGTCGGTATGGACGACGAAGACAACGAGACCGACGTCGGCACTGAGGACGGCGACAACGAAACCACTGGAGAGAACGTCATCGAGGAGGATACCGACGAACTCGTCGTCCAGAACGCCACCATCGAGGAGATGAACGTCGAACAGCTCACCATCGAGGAGATGAACGTCGAGGAAGACGAAGAGGGCGTCCTCGAGCAGATCGGTGGCTTCTTCGAGGGGCTGTTAGGCGGTGACGGTGACGACAACGAGACGGACACCGACGTTGGGACCGACGATGGCGAAGACAACGAGACTGACGTCGGTCTGGACGACGAAGACAACGAGACCGACGTTGGCGTGGATGATGAAGACAACGAGACGGATACTGACGTCGGCACGAACGATACAGACAACGAAACTGACGAGCAAAACACGCAAGAGATCGAGGAACTCACCATCGAAACCTTCGAAGTCGAGGAACTCACCTTCGAGTCGATGACCATCCAGTCGCTCGAGAGTAGCGACGAAGACGGCGTCGACACCGAGGACGATAACGAGACCGAGACGGACGTCGGAACCGACGACGACAACGAAACCGACGTTGGAGTCGACGATGGCGAGGACAACGAGACCGACGTTGGGACTGATGACGGCGACAACGAGACCGACATCGGAACCGACGACGGTGAAGAGAACGAGACCGACATCGGCACCGACGACGAGATGAACGACACCGGTGAGACCATCGAGTTCGTCTCCGCCAGCGAGGTAACCGTCGAGAACTCCACCGCCGAAACGGTCACGCTCGGCGACACCAGCGAACTCGAGGAGGCGCTCGGTGAGGACGGCGACAACGAGACGGATACCGGTACCGACACTAACGATACCGACGATACTGACACCGAGGACGACACCAACGACACCGAAACCGACCAGCGTTCACTGCCGTTCCTCGGCTGAGAAGTCACGGCCGGTGGACTCAGTCCACGTGCCGTTTCGATTTTTTCGCACGCCTGAATGCTGATGAGCAACAGCGTTCGATGGACGGTGCTCGTCGATCCACACCATCGAGCGCCTCCGCACCCAGCCGAAACCCGACGGCCCGACCTTGATACCGCCCCATCTCGTATCGACCGTATGGCCGAACACTCCCCCGACGAGATCGAGGCCGCTCTCGAGCGCGCGACCGACCTCGAGACCGACGAGGCGCTTACCGTCCTCGAAGACGCGCGACGAACGCTAACGGACCTCGACGATTCGGAACTCCAGGAGGCGGACCTCGACGTCGACCTCGAGGGCCACACATCGCCTCGGGAAGCCCTGGAAACCCGAATCGAGCAGCGGATCCGCGAAATCGAGAATCGCGGCGCCTACGATGGCGGCCTCGGGTCGGCGATGAACCCGGAAGACGACGACGCGCCATGAGCCATGAACCATGAACCCTGAGGTGTGAGGCGGACACCCGTCTCGGCCCTTTTTCGTTCTCGAGTGAACGCCCACCGAAACCGGCAGGACCGACCGAACACCTAGCGATTAATCACCCTGCCGACCCCAGAATCGGGTATGCGAATCGCACTCCTCGGTGGGACCGGCGACATCGGCGAAGGACTGGCGCTGCGCTTTGCTCGAGACACCGACCACGAGATTCTGATCGGCTCTCGCGACCCGGAGAAGGCTCGAGACGCCGCCGACACCTACGTCGAAACGATCGAATCCCAGTCCCGCGGCGGGGAGCCGACGGTCAAGGGCTTCGCCAACGAGATGGCGGCCGACCGCGCGGACGTCGTCGTACTCGCGGTGCCGCCGTACCACGTCGGCGACACGGTCGAAGCGGTCGCCGAAAAACTCGACGCGGACTCGATTCTGGTCAGCCCCGCGGTCGGCATGAAAGGCGACGAGGACGGCCTGCACTACCACCCGCCCGGAACCGGGAGCGTCACGGCGCTCGTCGCTCAGCGCGCGCCCGACGACGTGCCGGTCGTCGGCGCGTTCCACAACCTCGCTGCCGCGAAACTGTCGAACCTCGAGGCCGACCTGGACGTCGATACCCTCGTCGTCGGCGACGACGTCTCGGCGAAAGAGATGGTGCGGCGACTGGCGACGGAGATCGACGGTCTCCGGGCGCTCGACGCCGGCCCCATCGCCAACGCACCCGAGGTCGAGAGCGTGACGCCGCTCGTGATCAACGTCGCCCGGTACAACGACGACATGCGCGACGTTGGTGTTCGATTCCACTGACCTGTACAGGAGCAGCGCTGGCACCGCTTCTTGAGACGCCGGCGAACGATGGCGTCACGGTACTGATTCTCGACGAACTGTCCACGACCGCCGACACCAGCGCCCTCACCGACGCGTACGCGTCGATGAATCGATCGATCTCGAGACGGAGGCGAAAAATCGGTTGGCCTCGAGACGGAGGACGACACGATCACCGCCCTCCAGGTTTACCTCGAGCGCATCGACGACGTCGGCGTCCCGCTCGTCGATCGGAACGTACTCGATCGTCACGGCGAAAAACGCGGAGAGAATCGTCCGTCCGAGCGACGAACCGATTTTCGGTTGCTCAGGCCTGCGCTCGGTCGCGGCCCTTACGCGCCGGCCGATTCGAGGGCGTCCTCGATGTCCTCGCGCTGGGTAACGCCGACGAAGCGTTCGACCACGCCGTCGTCGTTCTCGATGATGAGCGTCGGCAACGAGCGAACCTGATACTCGTTTGCGACGTCCTGTTCCTCGTCGACGTTGACCTTCTCTACTTCGAATCGGCCGTCCCAGTCGTCCTCGAGCTCCTCGAGGATCGGGTCCTGGGTCTTACAGGGGCCACACCAGTCCGCGTAGAAGTCCTTGAGCGTAACAGTCATGCCGTTCATCGGATCTTTCCGCCCGCCGCGCATAAGGGTTTCCCACCTGTGTATGCTTGCCGGAAGTCCGGGTGTTAGAAGTGTAAGAGGTCCATACGAGCGGCCGTAGTGATCTGGGAACGGTCGGCCGCATCCGAAATCTTGGGGCGAGCGACGCGACGATCGGTCGAAATCACCATCACCATAGGGACGGTGAGACGTACGACTCGTATGGAGAAAGACGCGATCCGCGACCGAATCTGGGACGACCTCGAGTCCTCCGGAACGGCCCGGTTTCCCTACCCGCCACACGGCCGCATTCCGAATTTCGAGGGGGCGAAAGAGGCCGCGGCGGTGTTAGCCGAGCAACCGGAGTGGCAGGCCGCAGAGACGATCAAGGCCAATCCGGACGCGCCACAGCTACCCGTGCGGCGGCGAGCGCTTCGAGACGGAAAGACGGTCTACATGGCGGTGCCGCGCCTTCGAGACGAGCGGTGCTTTCTTGAACTCGATCCAGAGACGCTCGAGGATTACGACGCGGCGACGACGGTCTCCGGTTCGTCGACTCACGGCACCGCGGTTCGACCCGAAACCGTCCCCGACATCGACCTGATCGTCTCCGGAAGCGTCGCCGTCGACGAAACGGGAACCCGGATCGGCAAAGGCGAGGGCTACAGCGACCTCGAGTACGCCATCCTTCGCGAACTCGGCCTGGTCGACGACGAGACAATCGTCGCGACGACCGTCCACGAACGACAGCTGGTCTCGGGTCTCGAGTCGGACGCCCACGACGTCCCGATGGATCTGATCGTCACACCGGAACGCGTTCTCCGCCCGGACCCGGCCGACAGGCCGACGGGTATCGACTGGAACGCGCTCGCTGACGAACGGCTCGACGAGATCCCAATACTACGGGCACTTCGAGACGACATCGACGACTAGAGATCGGTCAGAGATCGGTCTCGAGGGTGGAAAATTGCAGGGACGAAGGAGGCCGGTGCAGAGCCTCCATCGTCGACAGCCACGAACCGGCCGGAGGAGGTGCAGGCCTCCGTCCGCGAACGTGGCGCGGCAATGGTGGGGAAGGGTGCTGTGGTGGGTTGCTGGAAGTCACGGGATCGACTAAGGCTTGGGGTGCCTCTTGTGGTGGGATTCGCCCGTCGACCTCCATCAAGGACAACGAGTGGTAGTTACTTCAACGCCGGTGTCGGTCCACCCGATTCGGTCGGATTCTACCACACTTTACCCGGATTTAATCGGCCGAATTCGAGGGGTAGAAAGTTCATTAACAGAATATTCCGAATCCGCACGATCAATTGCAACGAATTTATTCCAGTTGCAGGCAAAATGTGCCAATCCCGCGGGAACTAGCGACGAGTGGTCACGGCGATGGCTCCCGGACGAGTTCGCTCGCGAGCACGTCCGGAGCGATCAGGGCCGGGTCGACCGCGAGGTCGAGCTGGCCGCGTACGAACTCCGGCACCGTATTCCGGTCGTAGACGACCGTCCGAACGTCGTCGGTGAGATCACAGACGATCGGGATCGTCGTCGACTCACCGACGTCAGTCAGGACGTACAATTCAGCGTCGACGATGCCTGCTTCCTCGAGTACCGGCCGGGTCAGGGGACCCTCGAGCCGTTTCACGTCGGCGCCGACGGCCTCGAGCGCGTCGGCGATACCGTCCTCGTCGGGAGCAGTGACAATCGCGTTCATCGTGGCTGAGGCGACGAGCCCCGGGGGTTTGTGTGTGTCGAAGCGG
The DNA here is from genome assembly GCF_042663665.1 of Saliphagus sp. GCM10025317. Lineage (NCBI taxonomy): Archaea > Methanobacteriati > Methanobacteriota > Halobacteria > Halobacteriales > Natrialbaceae > Saliphagus > Saliphagus sp. GCM10025317. The sequence continues at coordinate 286,791 of NZ_JBHTAQ010000007.1, read as the reverse complement.
CGCAAACCCGGCGGGGAAGCCACTTTCCCGGTCAGGGCTGGATCAGGGCGTAGACCGTACCGAGAACGAGGCCGTAAACGGCGTGACCGACGAGGCTGAGTTCGCTGACGTTCGGAAGCGGCGGAGCGCCCGGGAAGCCGACCGCGTCGAGCCAGATTGGCATGACGAAGACCGCCAGGACGACCCACACGACGACGCCGTACAGCAGTCCGACCAGCGCGGTCTTGACGCCCGAGTTCGTCCAGGTGGCGATCGGTCCGCGGTGGACCAGTACGGCGAAGACGACGCCGATAACGGCGCCGTGTGAGAGGTGAATTACCCAGCCCGCGAGGTCCGCAGGGTTCGCGGGCGTGGCCTCGATACCGTACATATTCGGAATCGCGACCTCGAGGACGGGGTCCGGGATCATGGTCACCATGAGCGCGCCGAAGGCGACGGAGCCGAGTAGCCCGCCGACGACCCCGGCTTGCCAGGGCTGGATCGATGTTCGATTCGCGACGGTCGTCTGTGATGTGGTACCTGATGCCATACAAGAGGACGTACAGTCCTCGAGGAACTACGTCTATCCCGGTGTGGAGTCGTTCATACACGATCGCGCGTGCGTGGCGTCGGGAACGGACGGGGTAATGGAGAGAAACCGTTTTTCCTGTGGTTCTCGAACGGAGAACGAATGACGACGCCGTTGCGGATCGCGGCCGGCGAGCACCCGCCTGAGACGATTCTCGAGGCGCTTCGAGACGGGCGCCGAGTCGTGATCACGACCCGGGCACTCGGCGAGAGCCACGACGTCACGCTTCGCGTCGTCGACGGTACGTACTACTGCGATACGCCGACCCGCCTTCACCGGCACGAAACGCTCGAGGAGATGCGAGCCTGCATTCGAAAGATGGGATACGCGAAATCGGATGCCACGGATTCAGCCGACTCGAGCGGCAACGCGGAATCGACGGACCCGTACAGCGACGACGAGGACTGATCCTCGGCCGCGAACCCGTACAACCCCGCACGACCGGGCGAGCGTTTTTGGCGCCATCGCCCGCACGTGAACACATGTCGAACGATCCCCGCCATCGACTCGAGGAGTTGATGGAGCAGTCGGATCCGCAATTCCACACCGTGATGAGTTGCGTATTCGGCATCGAAACCCACGAAACGCGGACCTACCTGACGCTCCTCGAGCACCCCGGGAGCACGATCGCGGAGCTGGCGTCGGTGCTCGACCGCGACCGAAGCACGGTCAACCGATCGCTGTCGACGCTCGTCGAGCGCGGGCTCGCACAACGAGATCGGCGACTCCTCGACGGCGGTGGATACGTCTACCAGTACACCGCCGTCCCCCTCCCCGAGGCGAAAGAAGCGCTCCACGAAGCGCTCGACACCTGGACCGCGGGCGTTCACGAGGTCATCGACGACTTTTCGTGAGAATCGGCGTCGTGATGACCACCGACATCGTGGTGGCCCGATAGCCCTCGACGGCAGCATCCGCAGCAACCCACCCACTTTTCCCCGTTGGCTCCCTCCCGCCGGTAATGACCGAAAGCCACGATCCTTCGCACACCCTCTCTCTCACGGCCAACTGGGAGTCACCAGCCGAAACCGCGGTCGACGGTACCTGGCTCGAGTGTGTCGCCTGCGGCGAGACGTTCGCCCCGTTCGAGGCCATTCGCTACACCTGCGACGCCTGCGACGGGCTGCTCGAGGTTCGCTCCGACGACCTTCCCACGTTCGAGGACTTCTCGGGCACCGGGGTCTGGCGGTACGCCGAATCGCTCCCGCTCGACTCGGGTGTCACAATCCGGGAGGGGAACACGCCGCTCTACCGAGTTCCTCGGCTTGAAGCCGACGTCGGCGTCGAGACCCTTCGAATTAAACACGAGGGGATGAACCCGACCGGGAGCTTCAAAGATCGGGGAATGACCGTCGGCGTCGCCGTCGCCCGCGAACTCGGCGCCGACCGCCTCGCGTGCGCCTCCACGGGCAACACCAGTGCCGCCCTCGCGGCGTACGGTTCTCGCGGTGGCATGGAGACGCTCGTCCTCCTTCCCGCAGGCAAGGTCGCCGCCGGCAAGATCGCCCAGGCCAGCCTCCACGGGGCGCGCATCCTCGAGGTCGACGGCAACTTCGACTGGTGTCTCGACATCGTCCAGGAGCTGGCCAGTCGTGGCGAAACCTACCTCCTCAACTCGCTGAACCCGTTCCGCCTCGAGGGCCAGAAGACGATCGGGCTCGAGATTCTCGAGGGGTTCCAGGCCGACTACGGGACCTGGCCCGACCGGATCGTCCTCCCCGTCGGCAACGCGGGGAACACTGCGGCGCTGTACAAGGTCTTCCGCGAGCTGGTCCAGGCGGGCGAACTCGCGATCGGGAACGTGCCGAAACTGACGGGCGTGCAGGCCGAGGGGGCCGCACCGATGGTCGAAGCGATCGAGAACGACGCGGACGCGGTGCGCCGCTGGGACGAAGTCGAAACGCGCGCGACGGCGATCCGGATCGGCAATCCCGTGAACGCGCCGAAGGCCCTCCCCGGGATCAGGGAGACCGGCGGGACCGCAGTCGCCGTCAGCGACGAGGCGATCACCGCGGCTCAGCGCGACCTGGCCGAGGAAGGCATCGGGGTCGAACCCGCGTCGGCCGCGTCGGTCGCTGGCCTTCGGAAACTTCGAGCACAGGGCATCGTCGCCGCCGACGAACGCGTCGCCTGTCTCACTACCGGACACTTGCTCAAGGACCCCGACGCGGCCGCCGCGGCCGGCCGCGATCCGGAGCCGGTTCCCGCCGATACGGCGGGCGTCCTCGAGGTACTCGAGTCCTGACTCGCTAGTCGCGAAAGGGAGGCCGAACTAGAGCAGCGAGACGGCGACCGCCGCTGTCAGTCCACTGATGACAAACCAGCCCAGAAAGTTCCACCACGGAACCCCGCGACGACGGGGCCCGGGGAGCCCGTCGGTGTAGGTCCAATACCCCTCCTCGACGCCCTGGTGATCGACCAGCAGGTCGTACCCGGTCGCGAGCGCGGCCGCGAGGACGACGACACTCCAGCCGTCGACCGCGAGAAACGCGAGCCGAAGTGCGACGTAGATCGCGCCGGTCCAGCCGAACAGCACGTAGAGCGGCACGCCCGCGACCTTCGGGCCGAGGTGGTGCTCGAGCCAGCCGAGGCCGATGACGAGCGCTTCCGCAACGAATGCGATCAACGCGCCGCCGACGAAGAACGCGATCGTCACGCGTGTTGGCCACGTGAACGTGGCGTGTAAGAGGGCAATGACGCCGACGAGTACCGTCGTGAGTGCGAACTGACGACTGCCTGGCATACGTCGTTCGTTTCATGCCAGGAACAAATACGTGCTTCCTCTAGCCCGGAGCGAGTGAGGGCGCACGATTCCGTCCAGAGAAACCCACGAACTGTGATCAATCCGGATTAACTAACCCAGTTCACATACTTAGCGCCCGTTCGAGCGGCCGATCGACGAATTCACTGATCCGAACGGAGTTAGCTGGCGAGTAACCCATCGACCCCCTCGCGTGCGTGAATGTCGTTTCTGGGGGAGCGTTATTGGTTCGAATAATTGCAACTCTATTATTTTATTCCTGAAATTCAAGCGTGGAACGTTACAGAGCCTATAGCCAAATAGTCACTGTTCTCAGGGCCTCCCGTGAGTTCCAACGAACCACAGTCGGCTCGATTCGGTCGGAGATCGTATCTGAAAGGTTGTCTCGTCGGCGCCGGTTCTGCGCTCGCTCTTTCGGGGGTGACGTCCGCGTCTGACGATACACTCGAGGACCAGTACCGGACGGTTATCGACGTCACGGAGGAGGGGGCGGACAACACCGGAAACGAATCGGTGACACCCGTCATACAGCGGCTCGTCAACGACGACACGCTGCTGAAGTTCCCCGAGGGGCGTTACTACATGGACGAGCAGGTCCGGTTCACCAACTTCAATAATGCCGGATTCGTCGGGGACAAGGCGACGCTGGTACCCGCGAACTACCACAATTTCGATGGACCGCAGTACCGTCTGTTCAGGCTCGGCACCGCCGACCGTCCCGGACGGGACCTGCACTTCGAGAACTTTACCGTGGACCAGAGTGCCAAGGACACGGGGATCCGCGTAATCAGCGCGGAGGTCGAAGACGGCCTCTACGTCGGCAGAATCGGTATTTACGGCCTGCACGACAGCGGCACGTGGGGTCCGGGTCTGTTCAACATCACCGATCCGGGAGGAACGGGATTCGTCGAGTGTTTCCGTGCGAAAGCTGGCGGGGCTCACGTCGACGACACGCCTAACAGCGGGAACATGTGGCGCGGGCCCACCGGGATCGCCGTCAACCCGAATCATCACGGGTCGCTCACGCTGAGTGACTGTACCCTCGGCGCGTTCCCTGACAACGGCCTCTACGAATCGTCGGACGACGGCGAACTCGTCGTCCAGGGTGGCCTGTTTAGAAACAGCGGCACCGCGTCGATTCGGCTCTCCGGGAACCGGGCCACGGTCAAGGACCCGGTCATCGTCGTGGACGACAATGCCGTGCGAGCAGCGGGCCAGCACGCAATTCGACTCGACCACGGGCAGTCGTTCGAAATTGACGGCGCCGAGATCAGGATTCCCGAACCGAACGGGGCTGCGATACGGGTGATGGACGACGTCGACGAGGCCACAATCAGGAACACCTCGATTTCGATCGGCGACGGTAACAACTCGGGAATCCGGATCGATCCCGAGTCGGGACGAACGACGGTCGAAAACGTCGACGTCGACATCGACGCCAGCGGCTACGCGTTCCGCATCCTCGGCGAGGACGCCGGCATCGTCAGTCTGCGAGACGTCAACGTGACCGGCGACGCGACCAGATCGCCGATCCGACACACGATCTACTGTGAGCGAAGCAACTGCCGGTTCCACGACCTGTCGATCGACCAGCCCGGAGACGGTCGCGGGGGACTCGAGCTCCGCGGTGACAATTACCACATCACCAACGGCGAGTTCACGACGGATGACGTTCCCATCGTCGTCAACGGCTCCGACGACGTGGTGATCGAAGACAGTTACAGCGAGTCCTACGAGGGCGAGGACTCCCTGTTCATCCTCGACGGCTCGAGTAACGTCTCGCTGCAGAACAACGACTTCCCCGGCGGCGTGAAAGACACCCGGTAACGGCAATCGGACCGCTGTTGATCTACGTTTTTTGGAGCGTACTCGAGGGGAGTGACGGAGTCGTCCACCGGAGGGTTACGTCCAAAGAGCGTTCTAACGGAGCCTCCGCTGAGACTACGTTCACGAGAGCGCCCTGACTGAGCCACCGTCCAGAGGTACGTCCAAAGAGCGTCCTGACGGAGTCTTTCGCGAGCGAAGCGAGCGAAAGGCACGTCAGGACCGAACCCGCAGCGAGCGCTGAGCAACGCGAAGCGCTCGCGAGAAGTGAGCGTCCTGACGGAGATTTGAACACGTCGAGACGGTCCGGGTCGCTCACGTCGTTCGCTTTCCGAGCTGCGACTCGTCTGCTCAAATCTCCGTGTGTGTTTCGTCGACACCAGTCGCTCGCTCCGCTCGCGGGTTAGTGTCGACAGAAACGTCCTGACGGAGATTTGAACTCCGGTCCCTGGCTCCGCAAGCCAAGAGGATAGTCCACTACCCTACCAGGACTCATCTCATCGTTACCCGGAGTCGGTTAAAGCCCTTTCGAAAGGGAGGCGGTGCCGCTGTCGATTCTGTGGGACGTGACCGCAGCGCACAGCTCTCGAGTCACTACCTCGAGTCCTTCACGAGTCACTCACGAATCAGGTCCCCGAACCACGTTTCAAGTCACGACCTCGAGCACCAGCGCACGCTCGACACCGACCGACGGCGGCCGACGGTTTAAATACGATCCCGCGGCAGGTCCCGGTATGAACGACCGAATCCGGCGACGACCGCAAATGGACAATGCTTATGCGCGGGCTACCCATGCACGAGCATAGAATGAGCGAGATCGAGGGTATCTACGAGGACCTCGAGGCCGACGTCTCCCTCGAGGAGTTTCGCGAGGCCGTCGAGGCCAAAGTCGAGCAGATGGGTGGGCTCGCCGACGAGGAAACGGCGGCGATGCTCATCGCACACGAACTCGGCGAGAGCGAGGTCACCGGCGTCGCGGACATCGAACCGGGGATGGAGGAGGCGAAGTTCACCGCGAAGGTCGTAAAGATCGGCGATCTCCGCACGTTCGAGCGCGACGGCGAGGACGAGGACGGGCGCGTCGTCAACGTCGAAGTCGCCGACGAGACCGGGAGCGTCCGGGCTGCCTTCTGGGACGAACACGCCCAGGCAGCCGTCGACGAACTCGAGGAGGGACAGGTGCTGAAGGTTAAGGGCCGCCCGAAGGAGGGGTTCAGCGGGGTCGAGGTGAGCGTCGACGACGTCGAGCCGGACGACGACACCGAGATCGACGTCCAGATTTCCGACACCTACACCGTCGAGGCGCTCTCGCTCGGCCTCTCGGACGTGAACCTCGTCGGCGTCGTCCTGGACACCGACGCCGTCCGGACGTTCGACCGGGACGACGGCTCGGAGGGGAAGGTGGCCAACCTCACGCTCGGCGACTCGACCGGACGTGTCCGGGTCACTCTCTGGGACGAGCGAGCCGACCTCGCCGAGGAGTTCGTCCCCGGTGACACCGTCGAGGTCGTCGACGGCTACGTGCGCGACCGCGACGGCTCGCTCGAACTCCACGTCGGCAACCGCGGCGCCGTCGAGGGAGTCGAGGCGGACGTCGAGTACGTCCCCGAGAGCACGCCGATCGAATCCCTCGAGATCGGGGACACGGTCGACATCGCGGGCGTCGTTCGATCCGCGGACCCGAAGCGGACGTTCGACCGGGACGACGGCTCGGAAGGGCAGGTTCGAAACATCCGCGTCCAGGACGCGACGGGCGACATTCGCGTCGCCATGTGGAGTGAGAAGGCCGACGTCGACGTCGGTCCCGGCGACGAGGTCGCCCTGGCGGACGTCGAGATTAAGGATGGCTGGCAGGACGACCTCGAGGCCTCCGCCGGGTGGCGCTCGACCGTGACGGTGCTCGGCGAGGGCGGTGGCGGTGGTGCCAGCGCCGACTCGAGTTCAGCCGACGGCGGGAGCGAGTCGGCCGGGCTCTCGGCGTTCGCGGACGGCGATGCCGGCGGGGCGAACGCGCCCGAAGACGGTGAGGATGGCGATGCAGGTGATGCTGCCGGTGCCGACGACGCCGACGACCCCGAAGACGGCGAACAGATCGAGTTCACCGGCGTCGTCGTCCAGGCTGGCGACCCGGTCGTCCTCGACGACGGCGAGACGACGATGAGCGTCGAGACGAGCGCCGACGTCGGCCTCGGGGAAGAAGTGACGGCGCGTGGCCAAGTCAGCGACGGGCGACTCGAGGCCGACGAGGTCTTCTGAGCGGGCACGCCCGTAGCCTGTACGAAAAGCGTTAAGAAGGTCAACTTCGGCTATCTGTGTATGAACGTCGAACTCCCGTTCGCTCCGGTGGACACGATAATTCGACGGAACGCGGGGGACCTTCGGGTGAGCGCCGGTGCAGCAGAGGAACTGGCCAGGGAGATTCAGGCCCACGGCGCCCGGCTGGCGATCGACGCGGCCGAGCGAGCGACCGCAGACGGCCGGAAGACGCTGATGGCCGAGGACTTCGAGGTCGAAACCGTCGTCGACAAGGACGACCTCGAGTTGCCGGTCGCCCCGGTCGACCGGATCGCGCGCATCGACATCGACGAACACTATCGCGTCTCCATGGACGCCCGCATCGCGCTCGCGGACATTCTCGAGGACTACGCCGACAACGTCGCTCGAGCAGCGGCGACACTCGCTCATCACGCCGACCGCCGGACGATCACGGCCGACGACATCGAGACGTACTTCGCGCTCTTCCAGTAATCACATGCGCTTTGGGTACAGCTCCACCTGCCTCGAACACGACCCTGGCCCGCGCCACCCGGAGACGCCGGACCGCCTCCGGGCGATTCGCGAGGGACTGAAGCGGAAACACGGCGTCGAGTACGTCAACGTCGATCCGCTCTCGATAGACACCATCGCCGCGATCCACGACCGCTCGTATCTCGAGGAGGTTCGCGAGTTCTGTGCCGACGGCGGCGGCAGCTGGGACCCGGACACGAGCGCCGTCGAGGAAACGTGGGACGCGGTCCGGACCAGCGCCGGCCTCGCGTGCTGGGCCGCCGAACGCGCGCTCGAGGGCGACGACGGTCGAAAGACACCCTTCTCGCTGGGGCGGCCGCCGGGGCACCACGCCGTCTACGACGACGCGATGGGGTTCTGTTTCGTCAACAACGTCGCGGTCGCGGCCCAGTACGCCATCGACGAATACGACGTCGACCGCGTCGCGATCATCGACTGGGACGTCCACCACGGCAACGGAACGCAGGACCTGTTCTACGAGCGCGACGACGTGTTCTTCGTTTCGCTCCACGAGGAGGGGCTGTATCCCGGGACGGGCGACGTCGACGAGACCGGAACCGACGCAGGCGAGGGGACAACCATGAACGTCCCAATGCCCGCCGGCGCCCACGACGGCGACTACCTCGAGGCGCTCGACGGCGTCATCGCCCCGGCGCTCGAGGCCTACGACCCCGGACTCGTCCTCACGAGCGCCGGCTTCGACGCCCACCGCCACGACCCCATTTCGCGCGTTCGCCTGTCGACCGAAGCGTACGCACTCATGACCGATCGGCTCCGCACGCTGACCGAAGACGTCGACGCCGCCCTCGCGTTCGTCCTTGAGGGGGGCTACGGCCTGGAAGTGCTCGCCGACAGCGTCGCGCTGGTCCACGAGACGTTCGACGGGCGCGACCCGCTCGGCCCGGACGACCCGGTGAGCGACGACGTCGCCGCGCTGCTCGAGGAGGTACGCGATGCACACGGCCTTGAGCTCGAGTAGCGCCACGGGAACCGATCGGTTCACCGGTGAGAATCGGATCGTGCCACTCGAGCGACTGGATAGAAGCCAACACACTCATTAGAACTGACTCGCCAGGTAGTACACGATGAATCGTAGAGACGTGCTCGCAGGGACCGGTGTCGTCGGTCTCGCGAGTCTCTCGGGGTGTCTGGGTGTACTGGGACTCGACGAACACGAATCGGCGCCGGCCGGCGTCGACCAGTCGGTGCTCGAGGACACTGGCTACCAGGAAATCAGGACCAAACCGTTGGGCGTCGACGAGAACGTCGACCTGCTCCTCTACAGCGAAACGGTGACCGTGACGAACTACCTGACGGAGTACGACAAGAGCGTCGACCTCGGCCCCCTGGGGAGTCTGCGCGCGGCCGTTTTCAACGTAATAACGACGCCGCAGGTCGACGTCCTCGGGCAGGAACTCAACCCGATCGAGGAAATGTCGACGGAGGATGTCATGGAGCTCGTCAAGAACAACTACGACGGGTTTGGTGACGTCACCCACGAAGCCGACGAGTCGGTGTCGGTACTCGAACAGGAGACGACGATGTCACGGTTCAGCGCGAGCGCCAAGTTCGACGGCGTCGACCTCGACGTGTTCATCCACGTCACCGAAGCGATCCAGACCAGCGAGGACCACCTCGTGGCGATCGGTGTCTACCCGGAACAGACTCAGGGGCGAGAGGAGGCAAACGTGTTCTCGCTCGTCGAGGGCGTCATCGAGGACGCAGGCGACGCCGAGTGAGACGACGACGGCTGAGACGGCGACGACTGAGACGGCGCCGAGGGAGTCGACGCCGAATCGATCACGGCGTCGGTTCGAAGTACGCCCGTAACGCCGTCCCGAACTCCTCGAGCAACGCGCTCACGTCGGGTCCGACCAGCACTTCGTACTCGTCCTCGAGTGCCGTCTCGACGTGGGCGCCGAGTCCGACGTCCAGCAGTCGGTCACTCTCGAGGAACGAAACGGCGTCGGTGAACTCCCGGTCGCGTTCGACGACGTACCGGGCACCGTCGATGAACGGGCCGTACACCGTCTCGTCGTCCGCGTAGGCGTCGTAGAACCCTTCGGCGTGGTCCCTGACGTGAACCGGCGGCCCCTCGTGGCGCTCGACGGCCGGGCGCTCGGCGACGGCGAGTTCGACGAGGAGAACGGCGCTCGCGTCGGCGAACGCCTCGACTCTGAGGACGTCGAACTCGCGACGCTCGAGACCGCTTACGATGCCGTCGAGGGACTTCTGGAGCTGTGGATAGAGCTGATCGTCGACGAGGGGAGGGGTATCGAATCGGATCGCGACGGGCGTCGTCTCGCGTCGGTCGAGGTGGGCCGCGAGTTCGTCGGACTCGAGCGGCTCCGGTTCGTCCGGTTCGAACAGCTCGATTCGGGGCGACTCGAGCACCTCGCGAGCGTAGTGCTGGAACCGGGCGACGTTCGCCGCCGAGCACACTGCGGCGACGTTGCGTTCGGGATCAGTCGGGTCGATGACGACGAGCGGGTCGTCGAACGTCGCTCGGCCGTGGTCTTCGGGATCGAGTTCGACCGGTGGGCGCCAGTCGGCCGCCGCCTCGAGCAGGGGCCGAAAGCCGCCGTACTCGACGACGAGCAACTCGGTCAGGTAGCCGCTGAATCCCTTCGTCCGGAGGTTCGATCCGTACGCGCCGATCGCCTTCAGAAACTGCTTGGCGAGACGAACGTCGTCGGCGGTCTCGTCGTCGAGACGAGCCTCGAGATACTGGTTGTGAAAGGGGGTCCGGTCGACCGACGAGCGGATGTCGGTAGCGGCGTCGAGTCGAAAACAGGGGACGACGTCCACGTCGAACCCGTCATACTCGCCCGTGACGTAGGGGTGTTCGGCGTACTCCTCGTGGCCCTCCGGGAGCGTCTCGTGGCCAACCTCGAGCCCGTAGGTCTCGAGTGTCTCGCGGTCGAGCGACGGTGGAAAGCGGACGAAGACATCGATGTCGCGGTCGCCGCTGATCCACGTATCGCGTGCCGTAGATCCAACCTGGACGACGTCGGCGTCCGGACAGCGGTCGGTTCCCGCGGCGGTCGCTCGAGTGAGAAGTTCCTCGGCAGCCGCGTGCATGGTCGCGCGTTCGACGTCGTCGGGGCTGATCCGCTCCAGGACGCGCTCGGTGACGGCCTCGAGTGCGGCGTTCCTCGCGCCCGCGTCGCCGGGCTTCCCGTTAGCCCCGTGTTCGGGTTCGCCCTCCCCCGTATCGTCGCTCATACGGGGGACGTACTCGAGCGACGGCCGAAAGGGTATCGAAGGACAACGCGCGCTCGTTGGAGGGTGACGGCGAGCGCGCGTGCGACAGCGAACGTGGGGCGAAGACGAGGACGAGGTCGGATGCGAGGACAAGGGAGAAGTGAACCCGTGTGCGACGTGAACTCGGGGCACGACTCGGGGAAAAGCGAAAGCCCTATCAAATCGACCCGACAACCAGCAGATGCCCCAAGCCGAAGTAGCTCAGTTGGTAGAGCACCTCGCTGTTAACGAGGCGGTCCCAGGTTCGAGTCCTGGCTTCGGCGCCTTCTCTCGCAATCACACTCGCGCTCGCGGAGTACCCACGCCGTGATGCGAGGACGCGACCGCGCTTCGCGAACAGCGATCGCAACACCGTTCTCGAGGAATGGCTATTAGTTCCCGCCCACCGGAGAGACGCCCATGTCGACACCCGCCGACAGACGAACGACCGACGACGACGGACACGACGTCATCGATCCGCTGCACGTAGGAATCGTCACCGTCTCGTCCTCGAGAGCCGCGAGCGACGAGCCGGATCCAGACGACCCCGGCGGCGACACCATCCAGGAGTGTTTCGAGGGCGAAGGTCACGAGGTCCGAGCCCGCGAGCTCGTCCGCGACGACTACGCGGCGATCCGGACGGCCGTCAGGAGTCTGGTCGTCCAGCCCGGGATCGACGTCGTGCTCACGACCGGCGGAACGGGCGTCACCGCCGACGACGTCTCCCCGGACGCGGCCTCGGCGCTCTTCGAACGCGACCTGCCAGGGTTTGGCGAGCTCTTCCGGTCGCTCTCGTGGGACGAGGTCGGCACGCGAGCGATGGCCTCGCGAGCGACGGCGGGGATCGCCGCGGACACGCCCGTGTTCTGCCTCCCGGGGAGTACGAACGCCTGTCGAACGGCCTGCGAGCAGTTGATCGTCCCCGAGGCGCCCCACCTCGCGGGACTGGCGACGAAACATCGCGCCGGGACGGGCACGCAGACGCTCGCGGATTTCGACGGGGAGTGAGGAGACGGTACTCGAAGCTCGAGGCGACCCCGGACAACAAGCGTTAATTAGCCTGCCCGTTTTCCCCCGATTGAAAGGGGCCCTTAGCTCAGTCTGGTTAGAGCGCTCGGCTCATAACCGAGTGGTCGATGGTTCGAATCCGTCAGGGCCCATCCAGAGACCACACGATTCCCAACCAACGTCTCTACAGGGGACAGCGCTTGTGTCTCGTCTGTGACCGTAACTAGCGATTGGCCATCGAGCCGTCGCTAAATTTCCCGGAACCGCCTGGTGATCCAGTCCGCTCAGACTTTGCTGCCGATCGGTAGCTCGTCGACGCCGCGGATTATTCGTTCGCGCTCTCGTTTGGCTTCCTCCCAGTCGTCGACCAGCTGGCGACCGATTCCGCGCAGTTCCTCGTTGTCCAGTTGCTCGTCTTCGTTACCTGGCAGTGCGTGGAGGAATTCCTCGCCGTCGTGTCGTCTGCCGAACTTCCAGTTCTTCCCACGGATGCAGGTCGTCGGGTCTCTGTTCCGCGTGACCACCCACGGCTCCGTCAGCGCTTCGTAGTCCTCGCCCGCTGCCAGCGTCGAGACGAGTTCCGGGAGGCGCCGCAGAGAGAACGGTTCCGTCACGGTGTCGTTCGGCCCGTTCCCGACGACCAGCGGGACGTGAGCGAGTTCCTCGTGAGGATACCCGCCGTGGCCGTATCGTCCGTGTTCGCCGAAGAGCTCGCCGTGATCTGCGTGAACGATGAGCAACGGATCGTCGTCCATCTCCTTGAGGTCGTTCACGAGCCGCGAGAGGAACGCGTCGGTGTGTCGCACGGTGTCTTCGTACGCGTCCAGAAGCGCCGCGCGGAACCGCTCGTCGAACCAGTCCGGTCGCCCGGCGTACATCCACATGTTCGCCAGGTACGTCATCAGTCGCGAGCGCGAGCGATACTCGTCACTGGGAATGTACGGAAGGTGGGGGTCTACCAGAAACGCCCACGCGAAGTACGGGTCGTCCGTACGCTCGAGCCACGTGGTTATCTCGTCGTAGTAGTTCTCCCACGACATGAACATGTCCTGACCCTGCCACCAGTTGAGCGCCTGGGCGAGCGCGTAGCGAGCGGAGTTTTCCGGCCGCCCGCCTTCGATGAGCCCCTTCGAGAGGTCCTCGTCCATGAAGTCCTCGAAGTGATCGAAGCCGGCGTCGAACCCGAAGTAGCGAGAGGTCCACGGGTTCGCGGTGAATCCTGCGGTCTCGTAACCGGCCGCCGACATCCGTTCGGCGAGCGTTCGCTGTGATCGGAGATGCGCTCGGATGTGCTCTCGCATCTGAGATTTGGTGATTTCGGTGCTACCCGGTCGCTCGACCGCGTGTTCGCCGGTCATGAACGTCGTCGCCGACTCGTGGGTTGCAGGCCCCGTCGCGATCGCGTTCTCGAACGCGAGGCCGTCGTCTGCGAGGCGCTTCAACGTCGGCATCGCGTCCGACAGGTCGTCTGCATAGCTACAGTAGTCGAGTCGAAGACTGTCGACCGTGACGAGTATGACGTTCCGTTGATCTCCCATTACTGTCGCTACGGTCTATGGTCTCCCCAATCAACGTTTGGTATTCTACGGAGGCGCTATGATGGCTTATACACCCGATAATAATACGCTTCGCAGTCTAACTCACGCTAATGAGTTCGGACCACGCTGCGCTAGAACGCGACGAACGCGAGTCGATAACCCTTCCGTCGGAACTCGTCTCCAGGATCGAAACTCGGCTCCCCAGAAGCGACTTCGACTCCGCCGACGAGTACGTCGCGTTCGTCATGCAGGAAGTGCTCACTTCCGTCGAAGCCGAAACCGAGACGGACGAATACGAGGGGGCGGCCCAGGACGAAGTCGAAGCACGACTCGAGTCGCTGGGCTATCTCGAGTAACGATCCGATCGGCGCTCTTTTCGGGTTCGGGTACCCGATTCGCCCGCTCGTTTGCGGGTGACGCAACCATCGGCAATCGGGCAATTCTCGTTCGTCTGGAAGTATCGACACAGAAATGGCTCTCGAGAGACCAATGGAGTACGAATGAGAGAGATGTCGAGACGCGCGGCTTTGCTGGCCGGCGGGAGTGCACTCGCCGTTGCGCTGGCAGGGTGCCTGAGCGATGGAACTGACGAGTGGGAGACGGACGAAGCAATTGCGGTGACCGCCGCGACGATGTACAAAGGGCCGAATTGTAACTGCTGTGACGTCTACGCGGAGTATCTCGACGACTCACTCACGACTGACCTGGAGACAGTCGTTCCCGACGACCTCGAGGCTTTCAAGGCTGATCGCGGAATCAAACCCGACCTTCGAAGCTGTCACACCCTCGAATTGGACGACTACCTCGTCGAAGGTCACGTTCCAGCCGAAACCATCGCCACGCTGTTCGAAGATGAACCCGATATCGCTGGAATCGCGTTTCCGGGAATGCCGTCCGGGTCGCCGGGGATGGGCGGGGAGAAAGACGGAACGTGGCCGGTGTACGAAATTCGGTTCGGAGGGGACTCGGCGGTATATACCGAGCTGTGAACGGCCGGTAATCCAGCCCCCTCGAACGAGCGCTGTAAATCGAGCAGCGACGCGATCCGGTCGGTTCTAACGTCCAGGGCACGAACCTGGAGAGACCAGACGCTGGCAGGGCCCTCGAGCGGTACTCGTCACTCCATTATCTCGAAGTCGCGACTGCCACAGGGACACGCGTCCGTCCCAATCGGGCGAATTCGTCCGCCCTCACAGACGATCGCCGCGTGGGAGGATCCACACTCGACGCAGATCGCGACCACTCTGTTCGACCCGTCTCCCCTTCGAGCCATAGCTCATCATACTCGGCCGCGCATATTCAAACCCCTTTATCGGTAATTCGAAAATCGGTCGAGAGAGAACGGCAGTCTCGTCGGATGCCGGGCCCCGGAGCCTGGGGGGTCGACGGTCGCCTCGAGGAAGTAGCACACTACCGGCCACTGCTTCGCGTCGATTGCGTCGAACGCGAGTTCGATCACCCGACCGGGGCGAGTCCAACCATCCAGCCCGTGACGCATATCACTCGTGTACGAGGATCGTTCGACTACCTGCTTTTCGACCGGCTCGACCAGTAGAGCGGGATCAGGAGGACGAGAAACACCGATCCCATCGCCGCGATCGAGATCCAGATGACGCCGATGATCTGTTCGTCGAGGTAGCCCGCGATCTCGAGCAACCAGAGGAGGCTGTAGACGGTGGTCACGATCACGATGGTGATGTAGACGCGAAGGAAGAGCCCGGCGGCGTGATAGAGGACCGTTTTCGAGGGGATGAAGGAAGTGTGCTGCATGGTGTGTTAGAAGATGGCTCCGAACTCGGCGGCGAGGATGATCGTCCCGACGAGCGCGATCCCGACGGCGACCGTCGAGAGGACGAGTATCCACCACGCGAGCGGACTGAGTTCGTCGCGAAGACGAGGAAGTGCCATAATGCCTGCTCTGGTGAGAGACGGCCGCATCCAATAATAAAATGAGCGGTTTGTTCAGCCGATGAACGTGTTCGGCGATCAGAACTCATGAGACTGGACGAACGGGACCCGTCGGTCCCACTCCCTGACGAATCGTCGACTGTCAGTCGCAAATGATAGTATTTTAACGTTAACCACAAGACAAAAATAAACGGGGTCGAAACGGGCGGTAGATACAGTGGAGGTGCTGACATGCGCGTGAGACCGAGACAATCGACGGGGCGCGAGACAGTGACACGGACGGCGTCGCTCGAGATTATCAGAAGTGGTAATTTCTGGATGAAACTTTTGATGGATGAGAGATTGGAGGGAGTCAATGGCTACTGAGGACGTCGACCAGACCGATCCGGGTGCAGTCACTGAGGGTGGTGACTCGGGATCGGCGTCGGGGTCGAATACACAGACGACACACGAGCCGACTCGAGGTGCCGATGTTCGGGTCGGAGCGTACACGTGGGCCGATTTCATGACGGAGTACGGTTACGAGGACGAAATCTCGATTCTCTATCCCCACGGGGTGAGCGGTCCTGACGACCAGCTCGGGCTCGATACCGACGGCTCGGCGGAGTCGACCGCACCCTACGGTGCCGACTGGGAGCGCGTCGAGTTCGATCCGGAGCCGCACCTGGGCTACGATCCGGACGAACTGCCTGACCTGATCGGCGAGGTTTTTCAGCCGAACGGGGACCGTCTCCAGGACATCTTTCTCACCTACGTCGACCCCGAAACCACCCCGGTTCTGAAGGACTTCTACACCTGGGAACACTACAAGTGGGAGTACTACTACGACGAGGACGGCAGTCGCCCCCGCGACGGGTCGGGCGAAATCGAGTCGTTCGACGAGGAGGAGGCGCTCGGGTTCGACCCGGACGACATCCGCCAGAAGCTCCACCAGGGCGGGCAGGCCGCGATGGAACTCGACGACGTCGTCGAGGAGCGGACGGTCAACGTCAGCGAGGACCTCGACGAAGACAAGTTCTTCTCGACGGAGATCGGCGACACGACGGTCGTCAACCGGTACGACCTCGAGAAGGCGGTTCCGTTCGCCAAGAAGCGCCACTACCGCGAGGTCGAGCGCTACTGGGTGAACAAACCCTACGCGTTCGTCATCATCTTCCACTCCGAGAAGGAAAACGAGAAGAAGTACTACGCCGTCGAGCCCCACCTGAATCCGATCGAAGAGGAGCTACGGGATTTCCTCGGCGGGAAGTTGCGGACGGCGATCAAGTACTCCGACGACGGGATCAAACACACCGCCGACCTGGACGGCCGCCGCGAGGTCATCGAGGAGGAAACCCGTCGGCTGCTGAAACGCTACGACCTGTTCGAGAAGTCGAGCGGGAAGACCACGAAGGGGATCATCGAATCCCTGCGAACGCTGCTCGAGGACGAGGACGAGACGCCGACGGCGGCCGACCTCTACCTCGAGGGCACGGCGGCCAGGCCGGAGCCGGCGATTCTCGAGGACGACCCGGACACGCTGACCGAGTACCAGGTCGAGAAACTGCTCTACCTTCTGAAGCGAAACTTCCTCGGCTACGAGCGGATCGACCCGATCAAACACGACATCAACGTCGAGGACATCTCCTGTGACGGCTACAACTCGCCGGTGTTCGTCTACCACTCGGGGTACGAACAGGTCATCTCGAACATCTACCACGGCGAGAGCGAACTCGACGACTTCGTCGTCAAACTCGCCCAGCGCTCGGGCAAGGGGATCAGCAAGCGATTGCCGCAGGTCGACACCACCCTCCCCGACGGCTCGCGCGCCCAGTTGACCCTCGGCAAGGAAGTCTCCGACCACGGGACCAACTACACGATCCGACAGTTCAAGGACGTCCCGTTCACCCCGGTCGACCTGATCAACTGGAACACGTTCAGCCTCGACGAGATGGCCTACCTCTGGCTCGCCATCGAGAACCACAAAAGCCTGATCTTCGCCGGTGGGACGGCGTCCGGGAAGACGACCAGCCTGAACGCAGTCTCGCTGTTCATCCCGAGCAATACGAAGATCGTCTCCATCGAGGACACCCGCGAGGTCGAACTCCCACAGCGAAACTGGATCGCCTCCGTCACCCGCCCGTCGTTCGCCGACGACGACCAGGGCGACGTCGACGAGTTCGACCTGCTGCGCGCCGCACTGCGTCAACGTCCCGATTACCTCGTGATGGGTGAGATCCGGGGCGAGGAAGGGCGAACCCTGTTCCAGGTCATGTCCACGGGGCACACGACGTACACGACGTTCCACGCTGACTCCGTCGACGAGGTGCTCAAGCGGTTCACGACGGACCCGATCAACGTCTCGAAGACGATGTTCACGGCGCTGGACCTGGTCTCGATTCAGACCCAGACCCGGGTGCAGGGCCAGAAGGTCCGCCGAAACAAATCGCTCACCGAGATCAACCACTACGAGGCCGAACACGACGAGATCAACGTCCAGGATGTCTACCAGTGGCAGGCCGAGACCGACGAGTACCTCAAGATGGGGGACTCGAACACCTTAGAGGAGATCAAGTTCGACCGCGGCTGGAACGACGAGAAGCTCCGGACCGAGCTGTTCAAGCGGCAGGTCATCCTCGCGTATCTGATCAAGAACGGCCTCAACACGTACTCGGAAGTGGCGGCGACCGTCCAGGCGTTCATCAACGACCAGGAGACCATCCTGACGCTGATCGCCAACGGCCAGCTCGAGAACAGCCTCGAGGACCTCCAGGAGATGGAGAGCGTCTTGATCGACGTCGACCCCGAGAAGGAGGAACTGGTCCCGCGGCCGGACTCGACTACCGAGACGTACAACCTCTCGACGGACATCCTCGAGCGGGCCGAGGAGTCGCTCTTCGAGGAGTATCGGGGACAGATCCCGAGCGGCCTCGCGAGCGCGCTCGGTGACGTCGAGCAGGCGGACCCGATCGAGGTCGACCGGGCCGACGTCGACGACTTCGACTTCGGCGGCGAGGTCGACGAGGACGTCCCGGACGACGAGTGGGACCTCGGCGACGGCTCGAGCGAGTTCGCCTTCGATTCGGGTGACGGTCCCGCGTGGCTGAACGACGACGAGGACTTCGCTACCGGCGACTCGAGCGACGGAGCGGCGGCGGAAGCGTCGTCGACGCCCGCCGATTCGACGAGCGAGACGCCGACGGCTTCGGCGTCCGCGCCGGAACTCGAGGCCGGGCCGGCGGAAGCATCGACGGCTGTGTCGGACGAATCGACGTCTAGCCGCTCCACCGACGAGGTCCAGCCGGCGACTGGGTCCGACGAGACGACGAGCGAGGCGAGTCAGCTGGCGTCCGGTCCCGGCCCCGAAGACGAAAGCGAGGAACTGACGGCTCAGCAGGCAGACACAGGGGCGGCTTCGAGCACTGATCACGGTACGGCAGGGGAGTCGAGCACCACAGCTGACACGTCCGTTGAAGCCGATACGTCAGCTGCGACCGATACGTCTGACACGAACAGCACTTCGACCACAACAACCACGGAGACGACCGAGGAGGGAGACGGCACCCTCGAGGGACTGTTCTCCGACATGGGGTCGACACTCGAGCGCCTCGAGGAGGGGCCGAGCACGGAGACACGGACGGAAACGCACTCCAAACCGGGTCCCGACACGTCGGGATTCGACGCGATGTTCCCGGACCGGGATCTGGACTCGATATTCGGGTCCAGCCCGACGAGTGGCGACGCCGACGGCCCGAGCGACGACGCTGACCCCGATATTGACGGCTCGAGCGACGACACCCCGACGGAAGCCCCCCAGGGGTCGATCTTCGACGAGGACGACGGGTCGATCTTCGACAACGAGAATCAGACCACCGACGCTGGCGCGAGTGACGGCCCGGCCGACTCGAGTACCGGAACGGATACCGTCGACTCGAACGATGGGAACGGCTCGATCTTCGGTGACGAGGGTGGTGATTCGATATTCTCGGACGATGACGACGACGCCAACGGCGGGAGCGACGGGATCAGCGGAAGCGTGTCGGGCTCGATATTCTCCGAGGACGGAGACGACGAGGCGGCTGACGACGACGCGGAGGCAGACGACGCATGAGCCTCCAGTCGAGCGACGGACCGGGCGGCATCGCGAGCAGTTCCGACCTTCTCGGCGAGACGTTCTACCCGCTCTACGACTGGCTGTTCAGTGAGGACAGCCAGTTCGTCTCCGACCTCGAGACGAAACTCGCCCAGGCCAGGATGACCGACACCGTCGAGATGTACCTCTCACGGTCGCTCGGTATCGGATTCATTGCCGGCCTCGTACTCTGGCTCATGGGACTGATGCTGGGGTACGGCCTGTTCGCCACCGGGGTGATCCAGGTCGATACGATCATCGGGTTCCCCGTCAGCAGCGAGACGGTCCTCGCGATTATCGACACGCTGCGGATTCCGACACTGATCGTCACGACGGGCCTGTTCTTCGGGAGCCTCGGGTTTGCCTTCGGCTTCGGTACACTCGTCGCAATTCCGTACTCGCGCGCGTCAACGCGCAAGCGCGAGATCAACATGCTCCTGACGGACGCCGTCTCCTACATGTACGCCCTCTCGGTCGGCGGACTGAACCAGCTCGAGATCCTCGAGGCAATGGCGGAGGCCGACGACACCTACGGCGAGGTTTCGAAAGAGTTCCAGAGCATCGTCCAGGAGACCGAATACTTCGACGTCGATTACCGGACGGCCATCCGAAAGCAGGCAATCGAGACCCCCAGCGACGACCTCTCGCAGTTCCTGACCGACATGCTCTCGATCGTCAACAGCGGCGGCGACATGGAGAGCTTCCTCGAGGACAAGAAGGAAAAACACATGCGAACCGCCAAGCAGGAGCAGGAACTCACCCTCGAGACGCTCGAACTGTTCGGCGAGATGTACATGACACTCTCGCTGTTTCCGCTCCTGTTGATCATCATCCTCGTGATCATGCAGATGGTGCCGGACGCGGACGTCAATCCCAACCTACTGTTCATGTCTGTGTACGGACTGATTCCGCTCACGGGCATGGCCTTCATCGTCCTCGTTTCGACGGTCAAACACGACGAACCCGGCGACGGCTACCTCGGAACGTCGAGTGGGGACAGCCGAATCAAGCACGAGCAGGACCGCGGCCTCCTCAACCTGGGTCTCGTCGAGCAGTACACCGGCGCCCACCGCGTCTTCGACCGGATCAAGAACCGTGAGGGCACCCACGAGACCGTCAAGGTTCTGCAGGCACCGCACCTCTTCTTCCGGGACAACCCACTGTTCACGCTCGCACTGACCGTGCCGGCCGCCCTCGTCGTCGTGACGACGGCGATGGTCAACGGGAGCGCGCCGACCTCGTGGGAAGGGATGAAAGCACGGCCCGTCTGGGGTACGTTCATCTACCTCTACGCGCCGCTTTACATCACGATGGTCCCGCTCTCGGTCTTCCGGGAGTGGAACGTCATCTCGCGAAACGCCGTCGTCAAGACGCTCTCGGAAGACTTACGCAAACTCGCGAGCGCGAACGACACCGGCCTCACGCTCCTCGAGTCGCTCAAGTCCGTCTCCGAAACGACCTCGGGGCGCCTGGCTCGCGAACTCGAGTTGATGCACACCAAGGTCAACTACGGAATGAGCCTCTCGGAGGCGCTCGTCGAGTTCAACAACAAGTACCACATCCCGCGGCTGGCCCGGACGGTCAAGCTCATCACGAAGTCCCAGGAGGCGTCGAACCAGATCTCGGCGGTGTTGCGGACGGCCGCCCGCTCGAGCGAGAATCACGACGACATCGAACGGGAGCGAAAGTCCCGGACGCGGATGCAGGTCGTCATCATCATCATGACGTTCATGACGTTGCTCGCGGTGATCGCCATCCTCCAGACCCAGTTCATCGGGACGATGGCGGGCCTCGAGACGGGTGGCAGCGACGTCGACGCCGGGGCGAACAGCCAGCTCGCGGACGCCAACTTCAGCGAGAACGTCGACATCGATCAGCTGTCGCTGCTGTTCTTCCACGCGGTGACCTTGCAGGCCGTCCTCTCGGGGTTCATCAGCGGCTACATCCGCGATGCCGACCTGCTGAGCGGGTTGAAGTACGTGATCATCCTCTCGACGATCGCCCTCGTCGCCTGGGCGCTGGTGGCCTGAGATGTCGCGTCGACGCCCCCGCACCGTCTCGATCTCGCTCGACTCGAGAGGCCAGACCACCCAGGACTTCGCGGTCGGCATCGGGGTGTTCCTGCTCGCGGTCGCGTTCGTGTTCTCGTTCGTCCCGTCGCTGATCACGCCGTTTTCGGCGTCGACAGCGCCGGAGTCGGCCCAGGCAGACCGAATCGCCGGCGAGATTGTCACAGAGTACTCGAGCGGGGAGCCGAACGACCTCGATCTGGCGGCGCTCGAGGACGCCGATCCCGACGGGCTCGCGGGACTGGGGCTGCGAGACACCGGGTCGGTTCGGATCGATCGGATCAACGTGACGGTCGTGAACGCCACTCGAGATCCCCAGTTTGGCGTTGGAGACGAGTACCGGGGCCAGTCGGCGGGTAGTGCGACGCGGATCGTGACGGTTTCGAATACGTCGGCGATACCCGACGACGTCGACTGCGACCCCGCCTGTCGACTCGTCGTGAGGGTGTGGTAACCATGAGACGGAATACACCGAATTCGAGAACGACCGATCGCGGCCAGGCGTACACGCTCGAGGGGTTCATCGCGGCGTTCATCCTGTTGATTGCCGTCCTCTTCGCGGTGCAGTCGGTCGTCATCACGCCCTCGTCGGGCGGAGCAGTCGATCGGACGGCCCAGGCCCAGCAACAGCAGCAGGTCCAGGACGCGCTGATCGTCGCCCAGCAGGAGAACAATCTCTCGGAGGTGCTCCGAAACGTCGAACTCGACGGGGACAACGACTTCGTGGAGTTCCAAAATCAGTCGAGCGGCGTCCAGGGCGTGTACTCGACGGCGGCGTTCGCCAACGAGTCGACCCTGGGAGCGATCCTGAATCAGCACCTCGACGCCGGCCAGAGTTACAACGTCGAGTTACACTATGAAAACGAGTCCGGAGAAGCGGCCCCGCCGATCAAACTCGTCAACCAAGGACCGCCCTCGAGTACGGCGGTGACGGCGAGTTACACGGTCATTCTGCACGACGATCAGCCGATTACGACGTCTGGAGAAGACCAAACGCTCGGCGACATCGATGAAACTGATGGGTACATCCCCGATATCGACGACGATAGTGGCCTCTACAACGTCGTGGAGGTACGGGTGGTCGTATGGTGATGGCACAGGAGACGAGAGACCGCGAACGCGGTCAGCTCGTCCTCATCTCCGCGGTCACCATCGCGTTCATCCTCCTCGGCGTCGTCGTCGTGTTCAACGGCGTCCTCTACACGCAGACGCTCTCCTCAAGCGCGTCGGGACAGACCGTCTCGGACGCCGAGCGGACGGCGGCAGAAGTGACCCAAGGGGTGCTAACGGTGACTGAGCATCGAGAAGCGGTGGTCGTCAACTCGAGCGACGGTGACCGGGTTCTCGAGGACGTCGATGCGTTTTTGAACCGCTATGGAAACCATACGGCGGCGAATCGACCGGCAATCGTCTCGAGCAACACATCGACAGTGGATGGGACGTACGCGACCGCGAACCTCTCTGCCGAACGAACCGTGTCGGGCGCCAGTATCTATGGGGTGGCGCTTACGCTCGAGAGCGCCGATCTCAACGGCAGTAACGTCACCGTCGAACTGGACGAAAACGCGGACGTCACGATATTGGAGGGCGACGGTGATACGCTCGAGATCGAACAGGGAGACGACCGCTGTGAGATCGAATTTGGCGGAGAGTCGGCGACGATCGACTTCGTCACGGGAACGGTCCACGGCGCGGAACGGACGACGTGTTCGGCGAGCAAGCTCTCACCGACGACGAGCGCTGACCTGGTCGTCACGCCCATTCCAGGTGCGGACGACGTTCAGCTCGAGGTGTTCATGAACGGGTCGGCGTCCGACGACTGGGAAACAGACGAAAACGTCGTCGTGGCCGTCCAGATCGGCCTCGAGTACACCACGAACGGCCTCACACAGTCTCGAACGCTCGAGGTGCCGATGCCGCTGGGGGTGTCCGACTCGTGATTGGACCCGAATCGAACGACCGCGGCGTCTCCATCGCCATCACCCACGTCCTCACCCTCGGCATCACGACCGTCCTGGTCGCCGGACTCCTCATCTCCGCCGGGACGCTTCTCGAGTCTCAGACCGATCGTAGCGCGCAGCAATCGCTCGAGACAATCGGCGAACGGCTCTCGGGTGAAATCTCGGCTGTCGACCGAATTGCGGCCGGGAACGGGACGGCCAACCTGACCGTGGACCATCCGTCGATGGTCGCCTCGAATCGGTATACGGTAACGTTACTGGAAAACGAAACCTGTGCAGAAGAACCGTTACTCACGAACGCGACGAATTGCATGCGCCTCAGCGCCCAAAGTGCGGACGTAGACGTCTACGTGCCAGTGACCGCCCCCGTCGAACACGAAAGTTCGGTGTCGGGTGGCACCATCAGAATCGTCCACGACGGCGCTCAGGTCAGACTCGAGCGTGATCGCTGATGTTCGATCGTACCACCTCCTGTGATCACGACGATCGCGCCGTCTCCGAGGTCCTGGCGTTCATCCTCGTGTTCACCATCATCATCGGCTCGGTGACGATGGTGTCGGTCTTCGGGATGCAGTCGCTAACGAGCTACCAGGAGGGTGAGCAACTTCGTAACGCCGAGCGGGCGATGGACGCCCTGAGCGACAACTTCAACGACGTGGTCCGGTACGACGGCGTGACGGCTCGAGCGGGCGAACTCAACCTCCGCGGTGGGTCGGTGTCGACGGCGCACGAGGGGACGGAGTTGACAATCACCGTCGATCACGTCTCGGGAAAGAATCAGACAAACGTCACAACCGGCGGCCTCGTCTACGAAGCCGGCAGCGGCACCGACACAATCGCATACGAGGGCGGCGCCATCTTCCGCGGCGACCACACCGGGAATGTCGCCCTCGAGGAACCTATGCTCCGCTGTCGGGACGACACCGCCGTCATCTCACTGCTCGTGATCGACGCCGAACCGCGGACCCTCCAGAGTAGCGAGATCAACCAACTTCGGCTCACAGAGAACACGTCGAAGACGACCCGACGGACCTACACCGGAGGCGACGAGGTGAATATCACCGTCGTCGAATCCGAGTACGAGATGGCCTGGGAACGAACGCTCGATGATCGTGGATTCGGCGACGATGGGTGCAATCTCGGCGGCGACGGCCGCGTCACGATTCACGTCGTCTACGCGGATCTCGAGTACTGAACGTTTACGCCGACCCCGAGTACTGCTCACTCCCAGTCGCCGGTCAACATCACCCGATACCCCGCTCGAGCGCCGAGCGCCTCGACTCGGTCGGCGTGGTCGGTCTGAGAACCCGCGGTATTGAGGTGGTAGCCGTTCGAGAGTTGTCGACTCCGTGGGAGGCGTGTTGCACCGTCCTGGCCGACGAGAACCGGGCGGTCGAGGGTATCGTCGGTGTCAGGGGTCTCTGGTTCCGATTCGGGCCACGGAACGCGGACGCCCGAGAGCCCCCGCTCGAGGAGGAATTCAGCGGCGTAGACGAGCGCTTCCGCGGACGAACCGTGGCCGATGGCCCCGATTGAGCCGTGATCGGCGAAGAACCGGGCGACGTACTCGCCGTCCTCACTGTCGCTGGCGTCGCCGTCCTCGCTGTCACCGTCGTTGGCGTCACTATCGCCGTCTTCACCATCATCGTCGCCATCGACGATGCTGGAGGCTTCGTCGTAGTCACTCGAGGTGCCAGCGTCGACTCGAGCCGATGAGTCGGTCGGCCGGTCGTGGGTCGAATCGGTCGACTCACCGTGTGACGAGGAGCGCGACTGCGAGTTACCTCGCTCGTCGGAAACATCCAGGAGCCGGTCACGGTACTGAACGCGTGCTCGAGTCGACTCCTCGGCGGACTCGCTCTCGTCCTCGTCCTCGGCCTCGATCTGACTCTCGAACGTCGGGGTTCCGGCGTCGGGGTTTCCGGACGCGGACGCAACGTCGGTCCCCGAGAACGAACCAACCAGGTGATCGAGGAGTCGGTCGACGGCCGCCTCGAGTTCATCGGTGTAGGCCGACCCGGTGACCGCCTCGAGGTCGTCGACGAGTGTCTCTCGCACCGCCGTGCGCTTGACGGCCAGCCGGCGAGCGACGGTCGCTCTGGAGTGGCGCCCAAGACGCCGCTCGAGCGCCCGTCGCTGGTAGTGCTCGAGAAGCGGCTCGAGCGTCTCCCGGCGGCGAAGGTCGCAGTTGTGAGTGTCGATCGAGTTCGTTCCGGCGAGCAACACCGCCTCGCGGCCGTCGGTGTAAATCGCTCGATCGACCCCGGTTTCGGCGAGGCACGTCCCGAGCGCCGAGAGGCGATCGCTCGAGGGGAACGCGCTCGCCGAGTCGACGGCCACGAACAGCGCGGGGGTCGCCCCGACCGAACAGACGTACTCGAGTGTGGTTCCCGCCACCGAGACGTTCCGCCGGCAGTCCTGGACGGTGTCCCAGCCGAGGGCGCTCAACAGCATGTCGACGATCGGCGTCGTTTCGGCGAGCGTCTCCGGCGGCGCAGCTTCACACAGGAGCCGTGTCCGGGTAACGAACGTCTCGAGAGGATGGGGAGACATGTGCGCTCAGTGGGGGATACTCGAGTAGATATCCCGGGCTGACAACTTAAACGACACTGTTCGGCAGAGACCTGTTCTCAGTCGTGATAATCGCGGGAGAGGATTTATTGTGAGTGATACCTGTCTATGACCGTATGTTAGGCCCGGTCCGAAAAGTCATTCCCAAATTCATCAGACGACGATACGCACTCAAGTTCGCTATCGTGCTTCTCGTCATCGGTCTGTCTGTGGGGGCAATGGGGTATCTAGGGACGAATCAAATTGCGAGTGAAGTACAGTCGCAGGTGCAGAACGATTCCGCCGAGTTGGCACAGCAGGAGGCTCGGAACGTCGACAAGTGGAATCAACTGAACATACAGGAACACCAGTCACTGGAGTCCTCGGTGGGAACGGGCGAACAGGTACGACTGGTCGCCGCCCGGAACTCCATCTCCGGCGGCCATAGCGTCCACTACGTCAACCTCAACGAGAACGTGACGAACAGTACGGTTGATGCGCTTCACGGGAAGGCACCGGCAGAGATTGCCCAGGAGCACAAGACCGAGGACGGTGGGATCACCTGGGCAGCAGAGCTGGGCAGAATCGAACCCGAGTACGAGAGCAATCGTGATACGCTGCAATCAGGCGGACAGGTATTCGGAGAGCCAGTTTCGAACTTCGACACCAACGTCGCGGTCGTGCCACACGTTTCGGCCGACGGGACGCCGGTGTTGAGCTACGTCTCGAGCGTCGACGGGAAAAACGAGTTCCTGGTAGTGTCGCTCGAGATGAGCGCGTACGCAGAGGAAATGATCCACAACGAAAACGAGGGTCGAATCTCGTTCATCGTCATGGAGACCGGCGACGGCGCCCAGGTCGTCATGGACCCGAGCGAAAACGCCTACTTCGAGGACTACTCGACGAAAGATATCAACCTCAGTGCAGTCGGAACCGAGGGCGAGCACTTCTCGATCGAGGACCCAAACGACGCACTGGCGTCCGCCGTTGGCGGCGGTTACGGAAACGAACCGTACATCGGCGCGACGGCTCGTGTCACCGAGGGCAGTCCGTTCCTCGTCGTTGTCCACACGCCCGAATCCGAGGCGTTCGGCTTCGTGCAGGACGTTCAGCAGTACGGCATCTACGCCTCTATCGGTGGCATCTTGTTCGTGATGCTCATCGGCGGCGTCGTCGGGCGCAACACCTCGCGCTCGATCGACCGACTCACGACGAAAGCTGAGCGGATGGAAGAAGGCGACCTCGACGTCGAGTTCGAGACCCAGCGCGTCGACAGCATCGGTCGGCTCTACGCCGGATTCGCCAACATGCGCGACTCGCTGAAAAACCAGATCCAGAACGCCCAGGACGCCCGCGAGGAAGCCGAACAGGCCCGCGCGGAGACCGAGGCGATCAACCGCCACCTCGAGGCGAAAGCCGACGAGTACCGCGCGGTCATGCAGGAGACCGCCGAGGGCGACCTCACCGCCCGGATGGACGCCGACACCGACAACGAGGCGATGGAGGACATCGCCCTCGAGTTCAACGCGATGGTCGCCGAACTCGAGGAGACCACCGCCGGCGTCAAGGCCTTCGCGACCGACGTCGCGACCGCCAGCGAGCAGGTCACCGCCTCGAGCGAGGAAGTTCGCTCCGCCAGCGAACAGGTCACTGAATCCGTCCAGGAGATTTCCGACGGCGCCGAGCGCCAGAACCAGAGCCTCCAGTCGGTCAACCACGAGATGAACGGTCTCTCGACGACGATCGAGCAGATCGCGGCGTCCTCGAACCAGGTCGCTGACATCGCCGAGCGCACCGCCCAGACGGGCAAGCGCGGGCGCGACGCCGCCGAGGACGCTATCGAGGGCATGGCCGAGATCGAATCCGAGTCCCAGTCCGCAGTCGAGGAGATCGAACGACTCGAGGCGGAGATGGAACAGATCGACGAACTCATCGAATTCATCACTGAGGTCGCCGAGCAGACCAATATGCTGGCGCTGAACGCCAACATCGAGGCCGCTCGCTCGGGCGACTCCGGCGAAGGATTCTCCGTGGTCGCCGGCGAGGTCAAGGAACTGGCCGAGGAGACGAAGACGGCGGCCGAAGACATCGAGGAGCGACTCGAGGCGATCCAGCACCAGACCGAGCAGACGGCGACCGAGGTGCAGTTGACCAGCGACCGGGTTGCCGAACACACCGACTCGGTGCAGCGAGCGGCCAACGCGCTGGACGAAATCGCCGACTACGCCGGCGAGACCAACGTGGGCGTCCAGGAGATTTCGGCGGCGAGCGAGGAACAGGCGGCGTCGACCCAGGAGGTCGTCTCGATGGTCGACGAGGCCGCGACGATTTCCGAGGAGACCACCGCCGAGAGCGAGAACGTCGCCGCCGCGGCCGAAGAGCAGACCACGGCCCTGACCGAGGTCTCCCGCAGCGCGAGCGACCTCGCGAACCAGGCGGCACAGCTCTCGGAGGCGCTCGACCGATTCGACACCAACGCCCAGCCGGCGCTCGAATCTGGAGACGTTGGCGACCTCGAGAGCGAGGGAATCGCGTTCGACGACGCGACCCCGTCGGTAACGGAAGCGCCGTCTACCGATCAGTCGGAGCCCCAGACCGGTGAGTCGGAGCCCGTCGAGATCGGGGGCGGAAGCGAGACCGGAGCGGGCGAAGATGGAGCGAGTGACGACGGCGAGACCGACGACGGTGACGCTGTCGACACAGCGAGCGTAGGCGAGTCGACGCTGGCTCTCGAGTCGGAAGCTGAAACCGACGATGGCGACGGCAACGACGAACCCGACGACAGCGACGACATGTTCACGTTCGGCAACAGCTCCTGAACGGCTCGGTTCTCGAATCCGCATCGAATCGATTGTTCTGTTTCGTTTTCCCGTGTTTCGCCAGTCCGAGTAGTAACATCGTTCTCGAGCCTGGCATTCGTCCGATTCTTTCGACGTCTCGAATTCGACTCATATCCGTGATGAAATTTCACAGCAAACATTTATTACGGATAGCTGATCTATAGGTCGTATGGTGAGTATCGTCCGCAGACTGGTTCCACGAGTGATACGACGAAGTTACGCGCTGAAGTTTGCCATCGTGTTGCTCGTTCTGGGGTGTGCCGTCGGGGCAATCGGACTGGTCGCGACCGAGGAAGTACAGACGGAGGTGCAATCGATCGTGCACGAAGACCACGGGACGCTCGCGGTTCAGCAGGCACAGGGCATCAGAAACTGGAATACGAACAACGAAGAGACCGTCGAGGCGATGGCTCGCTCGAGTGCAATCGAGAGCGGAGACGCCGACACTATCCAGGCGTATCTCGACGACGAAATCGCCGGTCGGTACAATTCGGGCGCTGGTCGGACGTATCCACACATTCACTACATCGACGTCGATTCCGGCGACATCGTCGCCAGCACGAAGACCGACCAGGACCTGAACCCCGTCTCGGAACTCGAGGGCGAGTGGTTCGACGACCTCGAGTCAATCAGCGGAACGGTGACGACCGGGGCCTACGAGAGCGGAACGTTCGGCGGGAATGAAGAGCGGGTCGCGTACGTGACCGACGCCGGTGACCTCCAGGACGGCTACCTGCTGGCGTACACCGTCCCGCTCTCGTTTTACGAACAGCAGATGCGAGACGGCGACTCCGGCGTCGTGATGCTCGTCGACGGCCAGGGTCGCGTCATCGCCTCGAGTCCGACCGGGACGAAGTGGGAAAGCTACGACGAATCCACCCAGCCACTCGAGACGGCGCGCTCGCTGTCGGCCGGACAGGGTGAGGGAATGCTCGTCGAGGCCGGCGCCCAGGGCGTCCTGACCAGCCGATCCAGTTACAGCATCGGTTCCGGTGAGGAGTACGTCGTCGGCGCCGCACCGGTTCCGGGGACCGACTGGGTCGCCCTCGTCCACACGCCGTCGAACAGCGCGTACGGCTTCGTACAGAACATCCAGCAGTACGGGATCTACGCGACTCTCGGTATCGTCCTGCTGGTCGTCCTGGTTGGCGCGGCCCTGGGGTTCAACACCTCGCGCTCGATCGACCGACTCACCGGGAAGGCTGAGCGGATGGAAGAAGGCGACCTCGACGTCGAACTCGAGTCGCCCCGGATCGACAGCATCGGCCGGCTCTACGCCGGATTCGCCAACATGCGCGACTCGCTGAAAAACCAGATCCAGAACGCCCAGGACGCCCGCGAGGAAGCCGAACAGGCCCGCGCGGAGACCGAGGCGATCAACCGCCACCTCGAGGCGAAAGCCGACGAGTACCGCGCCGTGATGCAAGAGACCGCCGAGGGCGACCTCACCGCCCGGATGGACGCCGACACCGACAACGAGGCGATGGAGGACATCGCCCTCGAGTTCAACGCGATGGTCGCCGAACTCGAGGAGACCACCGCCGGCGTCAAGGCCTTCGCGACCGACGTCGCGACCGCCAGCGAGCAGGTCACCGCCTCGAGCGAGGAAGTTCGTTCGGCTTCCGAGCAAGTCACCGAGTCGATTCAGGAGATCGCCGACGGCGCCGAGCGCCAGAACGAGAGCCTTCAGTCGGTCAACCACGAGATGAACGGTCTCTCGACGACCACTGAGGAAATCGCGGCGTCCTCGAACCAGGTCGCTGACATCGCCGAGCGCACTGCCCAGACGGGCAAGCGCGGGCGCGACGCCGCCGAGGACGTCATCAACGGGATGGACGCCATCGAGACCGAATCCGAGGCGGCGGTGGCCGACATCGAGGCGCTCGAGGCAGAGATGGAACAGATCGACGAACTCATCGAGTTCATCTCCGAGGTGGCGAAGGAGACGAACATGCTGGCGCTGAACGCCAACATCGAGGCGTCGCGTTCGAACGCGGGGGAAGACGGCTTCTCGGTCGTTGCCGGCGAGGTCAAGGAACTGGCTGAAGAGACCAAAGACGCCGCCGAGGACATCGAGGAGCGACTCGAGGCGATCCAGGCCCGGACGGCTGACACCGCGGAGTCGGTGACGAACACGAGCGAGCGCGTCGAGGCGAACCGCGACGCCATCGAGGACGCCGTCACTGCGCTCGACGAGATCGCCGACCACGCCGAGGAGACCAACGTGGGCGTCCAGGAGATCAGCGCAGCGACCGAAGAGCAGGCGGCGTCGACCCAGGAGGTCGTCTCAATGGTCGACGAGGCCGCGACGATTTCCGAGGAGACCACCGCCGAGAGCGAGAACGTCGCCGCCGCGGCCGAAGAGCAGACCACGGCCCTGACCGAGGTCTCCCGCAGCGCGAGCGACCTGTCCGATCAGGCCACGCAGCTTTCGGTGGCGCTCGACCGGTTCGACACCAGCGCCGGACCGGACCAGATGGCTGACATCGGAACGCCGATTTCCGCGGGAGCAAACGACCCGACACCGCTTCCCGAGACCGGATCGGATCCATCGCTCGAGGACGAAACGACGCCCGAATCGGTCGACGATACGTCCGCGTCCATCGAAGATCAGCGAGTCGACGCTGACGAAACTAACGATGTCGACCAGGCGGACGACGCTGCGTTGGGCGACGGCCAGGACGACGACGACCCGTCGGACGTCTTTACTTTCGGCGGGGAGAACTAGGGGAACTTCACGTTCGAAGCCCCGCTCGAGTGCCGTGGCGAGACGCTCGAACACCGCGGCGATGCGACCGACTCATTAATATGATTATTGTAGTATTGGGAATCGTCCGGTGAACAGGAACCTGGTGACCGTGTGGCTGAAGGCGATGCCAGAACGGTCGCCAAATCGGTCTCCGTCGTCATCGACGACGAGAGGTTCGTCGAGACGAACACGTCGGTCCGGGCGTTGCTTCGGTAGCTGTCACGAGGACGGGAGATTAGTTGGTCGACTCCGAGTTCATCGATATCCCCACCGAGGAACCCTCACGCTGGTAGATCCGAAGTCTACCGTCAGTAATCGCGAACGCGGACTTGAGCGTCGGCGGGATCGTCTCAGCCTTGCCGATGACGAGGTAGCCGTCGGCCCGAAGTGATCGGGCGATGGTCTCGAGCATCGACTGCTTGTACGCGTTGTCGATGTAGATAAACAGGTTTCGGCAGATCACGAGGTCGAATCCTGACTTCGCCTCGCCGTTGATGAGGTCGTGTCGCTCGAACGTGATCGGCCGGGCGACGGACTCGCGCACCCGGTAGGTCTCGTTCGACGGGTCGTGGTCGACGTACCGGTGGTAGTCGTTCAGAAACTCGAGCTGGTCGCCGAGGTCGACCGTCCTGGATTCGGTGTACGTCCGTTCGCGCGCGGTCTCGAGGGCCGGCTCGCTGATGTCGGTCGCGAGGATGTGGATCGACGATTCGTCGATTTCGTCGTCGTCGTGGGCGAGCATCGACAGCGAGTACGGTTCGCGGCCGTCGGCACACGCGGCACTCCAGATGTGGACGCTCTCGTGGCGCTCGGTCAGCGTTCGGAGCACGTCGCGAATCCCCTCCCAGACGTCGGGGTTGCGAAAGAAGCCGGTGACGTTGATGCTCAGCGAGTCGAGCAGCGCCCGCTGTTCGTCCGCCTCCGACCGCAGCAATTCGAAGTACTCCTCGTAGCTGTCACTGCCGGTTCGGCGCATCCGCGAGGAAACCCGCCGGTCGAGGTAACTCGTGTTGTAGTGGCTCGTCGCGAAAGCCAGCTCCGCCTCGACGTACTCGAGGAGGCGTTCGAACGCCGGGTCGGTGCTCACAACTCGGTCACTCCGTGCTCACCGTTGGCCGTCCGAACGATAAGTGTACCGGTGCCGGGAGTGAATTCAACCGTCCGACCGTGTTTTCCGCCGACGTCCTCAGCGATCAACGGGACGCCGAGTTTCTCGAGTTCGGTCTTCGCGGCGTCGACGTTTCGCTGGCCGACGCCGTCGCCGAAGCTCTCGAACTGGAACATGTCGCTCCCGCCGGCGATCTTGGCCTCGACGGAGGTGTAGCTGGCGCCGCGTTCGACCATCCGCCGCAGGAGGGCTCGGATGGCCGTGTCGGCGTACTTTCCGGGCTTTACGTCGCTGTTGTCGGCGGTGTCACCGTCCGGGAGCATGACGTGTGCAAGGCCGCCGATGTCGGAGTCCGGATCGTACAGCGCGACGGCGAGACACGAACCCAGTCCGTAGGATTTCAGCGTATCCTCGCCCTCGCTGACGACGAGTTCCGAGATACCGACCTGCACTGGTTCGGGAACTCCCGGTTCGGTTCCGTACGTCTTCATTCTACGTCTCCGAATTCGGCCGTCGTCGGCGTCTCCTCGATGCGGTCGACGTCGAGGTCATTCAGCGCGCGTTCCAGGTCTCGCTCGTCGGGGATGGCGTAGATGTCACAGTCGAACTCGCGCCCGTCGGCCATCACCTGGGTGTCGAAGACGAACGCGAACTCCTGGTTTTCGCCCAACTGAATGATGACGGGGTCGACGGCGGCGGCGCCGATGTCGTGGATGAACTCCGGCGGCGAGTGATCGATCGTCGTGTCGAGGACGTTCGCCCAACCGTCGAGGAATCCACTGGCCATGATGTTCCCGAGTTCCGTGATGGCGCTTCGCTCCATCTCGCCGAATCCATCCCCGTCGTCGGTCTCCATCGGCACCATCGCGTCGACGATCTCGTGTGCGGACTCCTCGTCGAACAGGAACAGGAGGTACCCACTCGGCGTACCGTCGAACTCAAAGGCGACCCCGACGAGGCGCTCGTTCGGTACGGATGCGGGAATAGCCTCGAGCGAGACGAAGTTCAGACGTCGAATCTCGACGCTCGTCTCGATGCCGGTGAGCGTCGTCGCCGTCTTCGCCACCTCCTCGGCGCCCTGCTCGGCCATCCGGTCGAAGCCGTCGAGCTTGTCGTACTCGATCCCGTCGCTGGTGCGCAGTCGCTCGAGCAGGCTCGCCATGGAGTCGCGAGCGGGGAACAGGTAGTGGCTGAAACTGAGTTCGGTACCGACGGCGTTGATGTGACTCTGGAAGAGCAGGGCCATGTCCCCCTCGCCAGGAGCCTCGTCGATATCGCCGAAGAAGGGCTCGGCGGTCGCCCCCTCGATGAACTGCGGCGTCGAGACGTCGATCACGGTCTCGAGGACGTCGGCCCAGCCGTCGATGAACCCGCTGTTCATCACCTGCCCGACCTCCGTGGCGGCGCTCATGCTCATCTCGTCGAACTCCTCGACGTCGGCTTCGGCAATCAGCATCTCGACGATGCGGAGCGCGCTGTTGCGATCGAAGACGACGACCGAGTGGCCGTCGAGGCCGCCACTGAGTCTGACGCGAATCCCGACCTTCTCTGTGCCGTCCTCGAAGTCGTGTCGAATCTCCTCGCCGCGCATGAAGTTGAGCTTCGTGACGCCGACCTGCGTCTCGACGCCGGTCATCTTCGTCAACCGACCGGCCGCCAGCCCGGCGCCCTCGCGGGCCATCCGGTAGAACGTGCCGAGGGCGTTGACGTCGAGTTTCATGCGGGGTGCACGTCGATGCCGTTGACCATCTCGACGAACTCCTCGAGCTCCGGGAAGGCGTAGATTTCCGCCTCGATCTGGTAGCTCGGCACCGAGAGATCGGAGTCGAAGAAGAGCGCGAGGTCGTCGCCGCCGAGCCCGGCCGTTCGAACGACGATGTCACCGGCCGGCGCGTAGACGAGCTGTGGGGCGGCGATGTCGATCGCGCGCCCGAGCACGTCGGCCCAGCCGTCGATGAACCCGCTGGCCATCATGTTGCCCATCTCCTCGACGGCGCTTCGGGCCATCTTCCCGGAGACGTTCGACATGTCGTCGACGACGTCGCGGAGCATGATCGCGGTGATCTTCTTCGCGCTCGCCTCGGGAAAGAGGATGAGGATGTGTCCGTGGGGCGGGTCGAGCAACCGAACCCGGACGCCGACGCGCTTGCCCGGCTCGAGCTGGCTCTGAATGTCGTCGACGTCGATGAAGTTCGTCTTCGTGACCTCCATCTGGGCGTCTTCGCCGGTCAGTTTGCTCATGTTGTCGGCGACGCCGTTCGTCCCGACTTTCGCCATTTCGTTGATAAAGCTCAGCTTCCGAATGTCGACCATCATCGTCATAGATTAGGTACCTCCGTGTGCGTTGTCGAGTTCGTTCGTCGTGTCCGTTGCCGGTGTCTCTTTCGAGTGGGGGTTCGCGTCCGACCGTCCGTCACTTTCGGTGTAGGTGTGCGTGTTCATGCTCATAGTGTATTGACGTCGAGGATCGTAACCACTTCCCCCCGGCCGCGAACCGTCGCCCCGCTCAGGCCTGGAAGCCCACTCATGAACCCTTCGAACGGCTTGATGACGACCTCCTGTTGGCCGTGCACGACGTCGCAGTGAAGGGCGACCGACCGGACGTCGTCCCGGATTCGGATCACCATTCCGTCGTCGGGGTCGGACGGCTCCGGCGTCTCGAGTCGCTCGGCGAGTTCCACGACGGGAACGGGCGAGTCGCTCGAGGGAATCACCGGGTCGCCGTCGACGGTCTCGATGATCCGCACGTCGTCGATGTCCTGGACGGCCTTGATCGGGACGCCGAACTCCTCGCCGCCGATCTCGAAGAACAGGACGTCGGCGATGGCGACCGTCACGGGGAGTTCCATCGTGATCGTCGTCCCTTCGCCGGGCTCGCTGTCGACCGAGACGGTGCCGTTGAGGTCCTCGATCGTCCGCTTGACGACGTCCATCCCGACGCCGCGGCCGCTGACGTCGGTCACTTCCGTCGCCGTCGAGAGACCGGGGTGGAACACCAGGTCGTAGACCTCGTCGTCGTCCAGGTCCGCGGCCTCCTCGGCCGCGAGGACGTCGGCGTCGACGGCCGCCTCGCGCAACTCCTCGGCGTCGAGGCCGCGACCGTCGTCGTGAATTCGGATCTGCACGCGGTCGCGGGCCCGCTCGGCCGTGAGTCGGACCGTCCCCTCGCGGGGTTTTCCGGCCTCCTCGCGGACCGACGGCGCCTCGATACCGTGATCGACCGCGTTCCGAACCAGATGGATGAGTGGGTCGCCGATCCGGTCGAGGATACTGCGGTCGAGTTCGACCGATTCGCCCTCGGTTTCGAAGGCGACCGCCTTCTCCTGGTCGCGCGCGATGTCCCGAACCGTCCTGGGTAATCGGTTGGCGACCGTCTCGAGGGGGACCAGTCGGACGTCCATCACCGTGTCCTGGAGTTCAGCGGTGATGTCCTCCAGGTCGTCGAGTTCGCGACGGAGCGTCTTCGGGTCGTCGTCCTGCTCGATGGTGTGACGGAGGCGGACGCGAGCGGTGACGAGTCCCTCGACGAGGTTGAGGAGCGTGTCGACCTGATCGACGTCGACGCGGATCGACTGCGCCTGGTCGGCGTTCGATTCCGAATCCGCCTCCTCGTCCGTTTCGGGCACGTCGACGTCCGGAATCGGCATCGCCGGAACGTCCTCGTAGACGTGGTTCGATTCCTCGGCGGTCGCGTCCCCGCCGTCTCTGTTCTCTGCAGCGCCGAACGCAGCGGCGCTCGACGCGTCCGCACCGGCCGTGAGGCCGTCCTCTGGAGCAGAGGCGGCAGTTTCGACGTCGAGGTCGTCGGGGGCGCCAAGGTCGTCGGCGTCCATCGCAGACGCCTCGAGTCCGTCGTCGTTCTCGAACGCGTACGCGTCGTCCGCGTCCGCGTCGACATCGAACGCCGTCGGTGCCGGCTGGTCGTCGACAAATGCGGTATCGTCCGGCGTCTCGAGGTCCCTGTCCAGCTCGTGGGCGGGGTCGGGGTCCTCATCGACGTCAACGTCGACGTCGGCCTCGAGCACCGAGTCGTCGAACGAGACGTCCTGTTCGTCCTCGAGTGACAGGTCGTCAACCGGATCGAATCCGAAGTCAACCGCGAAGTCGTCTTCGGCCGCGTCCCGATCGATCGACTCGAGTCCCAGGTCGTCCTCGAGATCAAGGTCGTCCTCGAGGTCCAGGTCCTCGTCCTCCAGGCCCAGATCATCATCTTCGAGGATCATTTCCTCGTCTTCGAGACCCAGACCTTCGTCCTCAAGGCCCAGATCTTCGTCCTCCAGAGCAACGCCCTCGACGTCCAGATCCGTTCCCGAATCGTTGACTGCGGAACCGTCGCCGGAACCCGATTCGAAATCGGCCGTCCCGTCGTCGGTTTCACCGAAGTCGACGCCGTCGAGGGCGGCAACGTCGGCCTCCTCGAGTTCGTCGGCCTCCTCGGCGTCCGTCGCTCGCGGCTCGAGCGAGTCGGCGTCGGACGCCTCGACGGGTTGCCCTGCGGCGCTGTCATCCGAGTCCAGGTCGAGGTCCGTATCGTCGAACGCGAACGTCTCGAAGTCGTCGTCAGTTGGGACGATCGAGTCGTCGGCGTCAGCCGGTGTCGAACCCGTCTCTGTTCCCGCTGACTGTGCTTCCGCATCCGATTCCACACCCGCATCCGACGACAGCTCCACCGGAGTGTCGTCCAGGTCGGACGGCTCGGCGGCCGTCACTTCGCTTTCGGCGCCCGTCCGTTCGACGCCCTCGTCGCTGGTCTCCTCGCCATCGCTGGTCTCCTCGACGTCGCTCTCGTGGCCCACGTCGTCGAACTCGTCGGCAAGCTCTTCGCCGAACTCGTCTTCGACCTCGAGAAAACTGTTGTCGTCGACGTCGACGTCGTCGCCGAGCAATTCGTCCATGTCGACCTCGTCATCGCTGTCGAATTCGTCGAACTCGAGTTCCTCGAGTTCGTCCTGGAGTTCGTCGAAGCCGACCATCTCGACTTCGTTTTTGAGTTCGGCGAACACCGCACTGGCGTTGCCGGCGTCGTCGGCGTCGTCAGCATCGGCTACCTCTTCGCGATCGTCCACACCGCCACCGCTCGCGGATTCCGCATCTGCTGACTCGGCGGCGACAGCCCCGTCGGTGGGGTCCGATTTCGCCTCCGAATCGTCGGCGGCCCCTTCCAGTGAGGCGTCCGACAGCGCCGACTCGCCGAGCAGGTCGTCGAACGACCCCGCATTGCCCATCTCGTCGAACGCATCGAGGTCCTCGCCCTCGACCTCCTCGACCATCGCGTCGAGGTCGTCGAACTCCTCGAACTCCTCGAGCAGTTCGTCGACTGAGAGGTTCTGCGCGTCGTTCGAGGAAAGGTCCTCGGCGTCGTCTGCGCCGAGCGGCTCGTCGGGTCCACCGGCCGCGGACGGGTCGCTGCTTGATGCGAACCGGTCCGTCACCTCGACGATATCGAACGCCTCGACGGCGCCTACCGGCTCGAGGGCCGCGCTGATCGCGTCCTTGCCGACAGCGCTTCCGAATACGGCGTCGAAGGCCGTGCCGTACTCGCCGTTTTCGATTGCCTCGCGAGAAGGGGCAGTTCCGACGAGATTGAACGCGTCGACGAGCGCCTCGACGACGAGCTGGCCGTTGTTGACCCGCGGATCTTCGGTGACCGCGAGCCGAACGAGAAACGCGTCGTGGTCGGCGTCCTTCGGGCGGTCGAACCGGGCCAGGATGGCGTCGATTTCGGCATCCGTCAGCGTCGAAACGTCCCCGTTCGTCCTCGTCGTCGACTCGTCCAGAAAGCTCCGGAGCGTCTCGATCTCTGCCGCTGGATCGCGATCGATTTCGCCGTTCGGGGGTGCTTCCTCGAGCATCGCCTCGAGTTCGTCGACGCCGTCGAAGATGGCATCCATGACCTCGGGCGTGATCTCGAGGTCGTCCCGACGGACGGCATCGAGGAGGTCC
The DNA here is from genome assembly GCF_042663665.1 of Saliphagus sp. GCM10025317. Classification (NCBI taxonomy): domain Archaea; kingdom Methanobacteriati; phylum Methanobacteriota; class Halobacteria; order Halobacteriales; family Natrialbaceae; genus Saliphagus; species Saliphagus sp. GCM10025317. The sequence continues at coordinate 247,823 of NZ_JBHTAQ010000007.1, read as the reverse complement.
TCGATGGCGTGTGCGAGGTCGCTCGCACGGGCGAGACCCATCGCGCCGCAGTTCCCTTTGAGGGTGTGTGCGGTCCGGAAGATGGCCTCCATCGCGTCGTCGTCGTCCGGGTCTCGTTCGAGTGTGAGCAGAGAGTTGTTCAGTTCCGTGATCTGTTCGTCGCTCTCCTGGGCGAAGTCCGTCCAGTACTCACTCATCGGTCTCACCGTCCGTGACAAATGCGCTGACGATCCGATCGACGAGCGCCGGCGCGGGAACGACCTCGTCGACGCGACCCGTCCTGATCGCCTGCTGGGGGATACCGAAGACGGGGCTCGTCGCCTCGTCCTGGGCGATCGTGTGGCCGCCGGCGTCGGCGATGGCCTCGATGCCCGCGGCACCGTCCCGGCCCATTCCGGTCAGGACGACGCCACAGAGTGGATCGACCACGCGTGCTGCGGCAGTCTCCATCGTCACGTCGATCGCCGGGCGAACCCCGTGAACGCGCTCGCCGTCGTCGAGGCGAACGCGAAGCGATCCGTTGACGTTGTTCACGACCCGGAGGTGCTGACCGCCTCTGGCGATGGCGACGTCGCCGGCGTCGATCCGGTCGCCGTCGCTCGCCTCGAACACGTCGTAGGCACAGATCGCATCCAGCCGAGTGGCGAGTCGCCGAGTGAAATCCGCCGGCATGTGCTGAACGATCAGCACCTTCGCCTCGAGGTCGGCTGGCAGGTGCGCCAGTAGTCGCTCGATGATCTTCGGGCCGCCGGTCGACGCACCGATCACGATCGTCGGGTGATCGAGGGACGCACCGTCGACAGGGGTCGGCGCGTCCATCGACGGCGGGGTAGACGGACCACGAGCGGTTAGCGTGCCCGCGTTCCCGGATTCGAGGACTTCGGTGCTCCCGGCACTGGCACTGGCATGGACACTGACGCCACTCGCCGACCGCGTCGCGTTCACCTGCCGGCGCTCGGTCGCCGTGACCGCGGCCGTCGCACGTGCGAGCGCCAGCGCCGACACGGGGGCCGCCGAGAGCTCGTCGACCTTCGCGACGACGGCGTCCGTGAGGTGACCGAGGTTCTGCGTCCCCGTGCCGTCGGGTTTCTGGAGGACGTCGAGCGCGCCGCGCTCGAGCGCCTCGAGGGTCGCATCCGCCCCCGCCTCCGTGTGGGCACTGAGCACGAGAATCGGCGTGGGGTCGTGCGTCATGATGCGCTCGACGGCTTCGATACCGCCCATGCCCGGCATTTCGACGTCCATCGTGATCACGTCGATCGCGTCGTCCGTCGTGACGGCCTCGAGAGCCGCCTCGCCAGTATCAGCGGTCCGTACGTCGTACCCGGCGGTGTCGAGCGCGTTCCCGACGACTGTTCGCATGAACTGCGAGTCGTCGACAACGAGTACGCCCGTCATGCCGCGACGACGTCAGCCAGTGCCTTCCGTACGCTTGGTTCCTCGAACGGCTTCGTGACGTAGCCGTCGGCACCAGCCTTTACGGCGAGTTTCATCTTCTCTCGTTGCCCGACACTCGTACACATGATGACCCGCGACCGGGGGTCGAGTTTCTTGATCGCCGCGGTCGCCTTGATGCCATTACACTTCGGCATCACGATGTCCATCATGACGATGTCTGGATTCTGTTCCTTGTAGAGTTTAACCGCCTCAGCGCCGTTCGACGCCTCTCCAACGATATGGTAATCCTGCTCGAGAATCTGTCGCAGTAGATTACGCATAAAATGGGAGTCGTCTACGATGAGCACCCCTGTCGACATTCAATTGTACACCAAATTCCGATAGAGATACAACTACCATAAATGCTGTCTCTCGATTATCAGACATGATAACCGGTGGCAGCGGCCGAATTCTCCGCGTTTTCGGGCGAACAGGAATAGGTCTACCGGCCGTTCGACGACGGTTTTTTACGACTTCGTTCCGGCTGCTATCAAGAGCGCCGGTACGTCGAGGATTCCGGTTGCCTCGATGACGACCGTCCCCTCTGCTCGAGACGTCGTTTCGGATGCTCCACCCTCGTTTTCATCCTCGTCCTCGAGGACGAACTCGTCGCTCACGACGGTTTCGTCTGCACCTTCGCCAGCGTCCGTTTCCGCGCCGGCGTCCGCAGCCGCCGAACCGTGGCGCGAGATTCCCCCCACCGCGGCGGACGAAGCCGAACCGGAGCCTGGCTTCGACCGACTCCTCGAGAACCGCGACGACCGACCCCCGCGCCTGGTCCGGGATTTCTGGCGCGGGCGGCGCTCGCGTTCGACGAGGCCGCAAACGAGCGGGTGCTCGATTGCGCCGCCGGCAACCCCGGGGTCTTCGACCTCGTCGGGCTCGAGAACGTCGTCTTCGGCGATGTTGTGGACGCCGAGCACTTCGTCGACGCGAAGTGCCGCCGCCTGCTCGTCGGTGGGTCGGTCGAGTACGACGAGTCGCTGAGCGTCTGGCGCCGGCCCGACGGGGAAGTGGACGCGAGTGTCGACGATCGCCGTGATCTCCCCACGGAGGTCGACCAGGCCCTCGACTGCCTGCGGCGACCGCGGTACCCGCGTGAGGTCCTCGTCTGCCGGCGGGTCCGTGACCGTCTTCACCTCGTCGACGGGGATCGCCAGACGGTGGTCGCCCAGTCGAACGAAGATGAACCGCACGCGCTCTTCTTCCTCGGCCGTCGTCTCGTCGGCCGACTGTCGCTCGCTCGGGTCCTCGATACTGATCCCGAGGAGTCTATCGGGTAGCTCCGGAGTCATTGTCTGGTCGATTATCTCAGTCCACCACTAAAACGTTGCCTCTCCGAGGGGTCACTCGAGGCCGGCGGCTCGAGGAGGTTCCTCGTCGGGGCCAATAGGCCGTCAAATCGGCTGTGGGGCGATCTGAGCGGGGTTTCGGTTTTTGGTTTCCAGGTACCAGATGCCAGACCGTAGATCTCGAATTCGAGAACGCCACCAACTCGAGCGACGAGGTACTCGCGGGTTCGAGGGGCCGCGGGCTCAATGGCGGGGGCGAAAGTGAGAGCAAGAATCAGGATGGCAGGCGGGTGAGAACAAAAAACGAGAACGAGAGACGAAAGGGCCTTAAGGTACGGTCGACTATCCAGATGTGGACTAGGTCGGGCAGTTAGGCCCTGCTCACAACCCACGGTATGGCCTTCAGTGGGGACCGAAGCCCGCGGGCGTCCGGTCAGACCGGCCGGGGCCCCGGGAGCCAACGTGGAAGCCTCGTCCGTCGGGGACAGCGGTCGACCATGACCGTCCGCAGGGACGACTCATCGTCGTTAGCCGGCGACAGCCCATCAGGCGCGGAAGCGAGCAGTGGACCGCCGGACACCTGTCGCTCGACGGGTTGCGGGGTGGAGGAGGCAACCAGGATTCCCCCGGCCGGAACGCCGGGCAACCGCGGGGTCCATCATTCATACCGACCTTTTACACTGCAGTCTACCTCGCCAGCGCCAGCAATGCTGGCGCATGGCTCGGCGTCCCTCGGTAAAAGCTCGGCCAAAAGCACTCCTCCCTCCCCTTCACTCACTTCGTTCGCTTCGGGTCAGTCGTCGGCCCGCTCGCTCACTGACTCACGGGCTTCGCCCGTCGTCTTTTCGCGGCGCCTTGCGCCGCGCTCCCGTTCGCTCGCGGTGAGTACAGTGGCGATCGCCTGCCCCTCCCCGGGTCGCGCCCCGCTCGCGATGCTCGCGGAACGCTCCCGGCCATTTGTCGCGGGTCCTCTTTGTCGGTGGCACGGCTCGAGAGTCAACGGGGAACTCGAGTCTCGAGCAGGAGGGTTGTCGAAGCAGTCGAAGCGGTCGAAGCGATTGAAACCAGGTCAGTCGTCGGCCATCTCGAGCATCGCCGGATTACTGACCTGCAACCCACCCTCGAGCGTTCGGACGGGGTAGGGGATGTCGATGCCTGCCTCGTCGAATCGCTCCTTGACGCTGGTGACGTACTCCGCACGGGTACGGACGAAGTCGGACCGCGAGGGGTTCGCGATCCAGAATCGCGACTGGAGGCCGACGTCGGAGTCCCCGAGTTCGGTGAGTCGAACCGAGGGGCCGGGGTTGTCCATAATGTCGGGGTGGTTTTCGGCTTCCTCGATGATGATGTCCGTCGCCTCCTGGATGTCGTCGCCGTAGCCGATCCCGAAGACGAACTTCAGGCGGAGTTTGTCCGCCTCGACGGGGTTCTTGAGGACGTTCTCGGTGAGAAGGCTGTTCGGCACCGTCAACAGTTCGTTGTCGAAGGTGCGAACGCGGGTGACGCGCAAGCTGATGTCTTCGACGACGCCCGAATAGGTGCCGTCGTCCCACTCGATCCAGTCCCCGATGCGGAACGGTTTGTCGGTGTAGATGAAGATCCCGGCGACGAAGTTCGAGATGACGTTCTGGAGCGCGAGGCCGACCGCGAGCGCTCCCGCGGCAGCGATCCCGGCCATCGACACGAGGAAGTTGCCGTAGTCGGCGGCGCCGAACGCGATGGCGATGCCGAGAAAGAGGATCGCGAACCTGGTGACCACCAGCAACGGCTTCTGGGCGTGCCGGTCGAGGCCGCGGCGATCCATCGCTCGCTCGACCAACGGGACGACGACCGCCCGGCCGACGAACCAGACGAGGAGCAGCGTCACCAGGAAGACCAGACCGCTCTCGAGGGTCGCCGCGAGCGTCTCGTCGACCCCGGAGAGCCGATCGAGTTGCTGCCCGATCGGTCCAAGGCCGCCCTGTAGGAGCGTTCCAGCCCCAATCTCGCCGCCGATCATCGATGGATCACTGCCGTGTGCCCTCGCGTATCGATCAACTGCCCGTTGACCCGCTCGGCGAGGTCGGCTGCCTTCTCCTCCGTGGAACTGCCCGCTCGAGCCGCCCGGAGGAACTTGACTTTGACGAGGTTCTCGTTCGCGAGCTGGTCGTTGAGTTCGTCGACCACCGCGTCGACGCCGCTCTTCCCGACCCAGACGGTGACGTCGAGGTCGTGTGCGCGGCGCTTGAGTTCCTGCTCGTGATCGTTCATGAACCGCTCTATGTGGGCGGGCGGTTTCAATGTTCGCGATTCGAAAAACGCCCGACCGACCGTCACTCGTATGGATATCGCGCCTGGCTCCCGCAGTCGCAGGTGACGACGACGTGGCCGTCGCGCAGGCGAGCCCGGGCGTTCTTCCCCGGACGGAGGTAGGCGTCGCAGCCGTCGCAGGTGAAGCGCTTGAACTGCCGCGGGAGTTCGAGTCGATTTCGTTCGGCGATTCGGCGAGCGAGCCTGACGTAGGCGCTCGCCCGCTCGTCGTCGCCGTCGGCGGCGGCCGCTCGAGCGAGGGCGTGGAGACGGTCGATTCGCTCAGCGGCGACGCTCATCGTCGGTTCGTTTGGCCGTCACCTGTAACTAGGTACCGAAATTCGGCGGCCACAGACGGAAACGGCGACCTCGCGTGCCAGAGGACGCAACGTGGACGTGTCGATGCCGCAATACTGTTATACGGGCCCCGGTGAACTACTCGTGAGAACAGACCGTGATTCCCAGTGGGACAGCGACCGCCGACGGCGGAGACGCGACCGCGATGGACCGACGCTCCCTGCTCGCCGCGACCGCTGCCGGCTGCTCGCTGTCGCTGAGTGGCTGCGTCCGCGAGCTTCGAAGCGCCGTCAACCGGGACCGACTCGAGCCGCTCTCGGTGACGATCACGACCCAGCCGGCCGACGGCGACCGGCAGTCGATTCAGCTCAGCCGGGATATCGCCGCAAACCTCGAGGCCGTCGGGATCGACGTCCACGTCGAACTCCGATCGCCCCAGGAGCTCCGCCGGCAGGTCCTGGTCAACCACGATTTCGACCTGGTGGTGGATCGCCACCCCGGCGGCGCGGACCCCGATTTCATGTATGAAGCGCTCTACTCCCGGTACGCGGAGGAGTCGGGCTGGCAGAACCCCTTCGGCGTCACGAATATGGCGATTGACGACCTGCTCGAGCGCCAACGCCAGGTTGCGGGTACGGACCGCCGCGAGGTAGTCGAGCAACTGGCGACACTGGTCGCCCGCGAGCAGCCGTTCGTCCCCATCTGCCGACCCGACGAGGTTCGACTGGTCCGCACCAGTCGATTCGACGGCTGGCGTGACGAGGACATCACGACGCGACTCGGCTACCTCGGGCTCGAGCCAGTCGGCGAGGGCGGAGCGTTACGTGGAGCAATCATGGATGCCGCCCCCTCACAGAACGTCAATCCGCTTTCGGCGCCGTACCGGGGACCGGACCCGGTCGTCGACCTCGTGTACGATCCGCTCGTCATCGAGCCGCCGGGTGGTGACGAGGTCGTGGCGTGGCTCGCCGAAGACTGGACCTGGGACGGTGGTGAGGGTGGTGGCGACGGTGACGGTAGCGGTAATGACGACGAGAACGGAGACAGCGATGCCGGCGAGAACGGTGGCGGCGATGGCGGCGACAGCGACAACGGCGACGACAACAACAACGGCACCCTCGAGATTACCCTCCGCGAGCACGCCTTTCACGACGGCGAGTCGGTGACGGCGGACGACGTCGAATTCACCTACGAATTCCTCGCAGACACGTCGATGGGATCGAGCGACGTTCCGGCCCCCTCGCCGCGATACCGGGGCCGAACCTCGGCCGTCCAGTCGGTCGACGTGCTCGACGAGCGAACGCTCGAGTTCGTCGTCGACGGCACCGAAGCCATCGCCGAGCGGGCGCTCGTGGCACCCATCCTCCCGCGACACGTCTGGGAATCGCGATCCGACCCGCCGAGCGTGCCCGGGGTTCGCCTCGCACAGGGAACGACCGAGGCGCTCGTCACGAACAACTTCCCGCCGATCGGCAGCGGCCCCTACCAGTACGCTGACCACGAGGACCGCCAGCACCTCACGCTCGAGCGCTACGCCGACCACTTCACGACCCGCGAGGACGTGGACCTGCCGGCGCCGACCGCTGACTCGTTCCGAGTCCAGATTGACCCGCGGAGCACCTCCGCCATCTCGCTGATCCGGGACGGGGACTCCGACGTCACCATCTCGCCGCTCGAGACGTACGTTCTGGACGACCTCGAGGCCGAGGGCGACGTCGAACGGATCGAGTCGGAGACGGCAGCGTTCTACCACCTCGGGTTCAACGTCCGGCGCGCGCCGTTCGGCGACCCGTACTTCCGTCGGGCAGTCGCCGGCGTGATCGACGAGGCATGGCTCGCCGAGACGGTGTTTCACGGCCACGCCGACCCGGTCGCGACGCCGCTGTCCCCCGAGTGGACGCCGTCGTCGCTGGCGTTCGGTGACGAAAACGAAGACCCCGTCGTCCCCTTCCACGGCTCCGACGGTGAACTCGACGTCGACGCCGCTCGAGCGGCGTTCGAGGACGCGGGGTACCACTACGACGGCGACGTCCTGGTGGTGAGACAGTAATGTTCCTCCAGACGCTCGGCCAGGTGGTCGTCGTCGTCGCCGCCATGATCGTCGTCTCGACGGCGGCGTTCGCGGGTCGCCAGCGACTGGTCGAGACCGTCGGGGACTGGCGTCGCCGCGTGGTCGAGACCGTCCCGATCGTGCTCGTCCTCGCGAGCGTCTTGCTGTTCAACAGCGTCGCCAGGGACCTCGCCCCCGAGGTCTCCTGGATGATCGGCTGGGAACTCACCTGGACGATCCACGACATCGAGGGCGACTTCATCCTCTGGCTGCAGGCCCAGGCGACCCCCGAGCTGACGGCGTACTTCTCGTTCATCTACATCTACGGCTACGTCTTTGTCCTCGTGTTTCCGGTAATCGCCTACTTCCTGCTCCCGAACACGCGCCCGCTCCGGGAACTGCTCGCGGCCTACACCCTCAACTACACGCTCGGCCTCGTCTGCTACGTGTTCGTCATCGCCTACGGTCCCCGGAACATGATGCCCGAACTCATCCAGGCGCTGCTGTACGACACGTACCCGCAGTACCAGCACCTCACCCGCCAGGTCAACCGCAACACCAACGTCTTCCCCTCGCTCCATGCCTCGCTCTCGACGACGGTCGCCTTGCTCGCCTACCGAACACGCGAGGTCTACCGTGGCTGGTTCTGGCTCGCCGTCTGGCTGGCCGTCAGCGTCTCGCTCTCGACGATGTACCTGGGCATCCACTGGGCTATCGACGTGGTCGCGGGCATCGGCCTCGCCTGGCTCGCCGTCGAACTCTCGACGCACCTCGTGGGTCGCTGGTCGGTCTACGACGGACTCGAGCGTCGCGGGCTGTGGAATCGGAGCCGCTGAGCGACGTCAGAGAAGCGGATTCAGGAAGCGGATCCGGGAAGGCGACTCCAGAGAATCGGGAGACCTGGACGACGTCTCGCCAACGCCGACGTCAACGTCAACGTCGAGCCTGTGGCTCTCGAACCAGGAATTGGTAGAAGCGTCGAAATCGGCGCTCAGTCGTCCTCGAGCGCGTCGGCGATGCGGTTAAGCGCGCGGGTCTGGTCGCGCAGTTCGTCGCGGACCTGTCGAACCTCGCGGACGAGTTCCTCGTTGCCGACCTCGTCGCCGCCGCGACCACCGGGGCCGCCTGCTCCTGGCCCGCCGGGTCCGCCGCCCATCATGCCGCCCATCATCTGGGCGAGGGGGTTGCCGCCCATGCCGCCGGGTCCACCGCCACCGCCACCGCCGAACGGACTCTCCGGTGGCCCCTCGCCCTCCTCGGCTTCCGCCTCGCGTTTTTCGCGGATTTCTTCGACGCGCTCGCGGAAGGATTTTTCCTCGCCGTCGCTGTCGCCGTCTCCGCTGTTATCGACGTCGACGTCGACGTCGGTCTCCTCCCCCGCGTCGGCGTCATTGTCGTGATCGTCTGCCATACTCGTCCTTCTCGAGCGCGGCGGAAAAGGATTGTTATCTCGGGAGTTTTGACGCCGGAACCCGGTCGAGTGCGGCCTCGACCGGCGGGCGAGAATCAGCCTCGAGTGGCGAACGACCCGAGCGACGACTGGAGCCGCCGCCCCTCGGTATCGGCGGCCTCGAGTTCGTATCCCACCAGGTCCCGCATGTCGACGACGTAGGCTGTCCCGCCGCGCTCCAGGACGAGCAATCTTCCCTTCGTGCCGACGACGGTCCCTGCGCCGATGGTCTCCCGGACGGGGCGATGATCGAGGTCGAGGTCGTACGCGAAGTCGAATCGGTCGATCACGTCGAACGCGTCGCGGGCGAGCAACGCGTCCCAGGCGTCACCGTCGACCGCGCTGGCCAGCGTCTCGACCTTCGCGTCGGTTCGGACGCGGTCGACCAGCCCCTGTTCGCGGGTGATCTCGGCCTCGAGTTCGCGAGCGATACGGCCGTTCGAGACGGTGTGGACGTGAGCAGCGCGGTCGGCCCCCTGCTCGCGAAGCCGGGTCTCGAGCCGCCACGAGCGGGTGACGCCGACCTTGAACGTCGTCGGCGCGAACGCCGCGAGGTAGACCGCGTGTTCCTCGTAGCAGTCCATCTCGTCTTTCAGGCAGGTGCCGGTACACCGGGCGCAGACCCATGTGCTCGTGTGGTACTCGCAGTAGGGTGCTGCCGGGCGATCACAGGGGTGGTGGACGTCGCCCTCGAGCGAGCCGGCGCAGTGGCGGTCGCCGAGAGCGTACTCGAGGACGGTGCCCGGCTCGAGGGCGAGCGGCGTGACGGTTCGGTCGTCCCTCGCGGTCGCTTCGGGGTCGCTGAGTAGCAAAACGGCGTCGGTCAGCGGCGTCGGTTCGTTCGGTTCGTCGGCTGCACTCGAGGCGGCATCCAATATCTCGACGTTCGCCCCGTCCGCCGACACCGGCCGGCGCGGTCTGTACCCGACGACTTGCACGGTCGTCCTTCGGACCCGCGATAGAAAGCCGTGACGCTCGCCCCGTCAGGGCCACTCGCACGCGGCGCCGACGGTCAACGCCTGCTCGTCGATGTACGCCGCCAGACACGCGTAGTTGCAGAACTGGCCCGCCCGTTCGCGGCCCTCGTCCGTCGCCTCGCTCACGAAGACGGGGTCGTGACACTCCACGTCGCTGCCGCAGTAGGTGCAGTCGGTGGCCATACCCGTCAATCGACCGGCGAAGAGGAAGGTGTTACCCTGCGACGCTCGTCGGGAGCGTCGACAGCCGTGCCGCAACAGCCAGGACGGAACGAGAGACTATATTTCGGCGATAGCACAAGGAATATAGTCCAAGGGGCGGAACCACTGACCATGACACTCGAGGGCACGCTCGACGTGACCGTGACGGACGGCGTTCCGACGTTCGCATTGACGGTCGAGAACACCGGTCCGGACGACGTCACGCTTCAGTTTCGAAACGGCTGCAAGGCTGACTTCGCAGTCGAAGACGGCGGCGCCGAGCGCTGGCGACTCACGAATACCCGCATGTTCACGCAGGTGCTCTCCCAGGCCGACCTCGACGCCGGCGAGGCCACCACGTTCGAGGCAACGGGCGACGAACTCGAGCCCGGGCAGTACGTGGCCGTCGGCGAGTTGAACGCGAACAACTACGACTGCACGGCTCGAGCCGAGTTCTCGGTCTGAGGCGACGGACGTGGGCGACGCCACAGGCTTATGCCCGTTCCGCCCCCAGCCCAGACAGTGAGCGAGTTTGCGTTCGAACTCGAGCTGTGTGCGGCCCTCGAGGCGCGTCGAGAGGGAATTCTCGCCCGCCAGCTCGGCGGGAGCATCGCCAGTCCCGGTGCCCGTATCCTCGATGTCGTCCACGTCGAGCCGGGCCCCGAGTTCGACCGGCGCACGACGATTACCGCCGATTCGATCCCCGACGCGGCGCTCGAGGCCGACGTGGGCACGGGACGGGCGCGCTACTGGAAGGACTGCTTCGACTGCCACCCCGAACGGGCCCGCCGGGCGGTCGAGCGCGCCGTCGAGATCGGGTTCTTCGAGTCCGAACGTCGAAACGGGCGGGAGTACGTCCGGCAAGTGGCTCGCTATCCCGACTGGTACGGGAAACTGGTGGGAATCGAGAACAAGCCGGATCTGGGCCGACCGGGCGACCTCGAGGCCCAGTTGCGCCTCGACGCGAGCCTCGCGCTGGTCGACGAGGCGGTGCTGGCGACGGAGAGTTACGTGACGCGAGCGCACCTCAACCGGATCCCCGAGGCAGTGGGCGTCTGGCGGGTGCACCGCGACGAGACGGCGCCAACGAGTGACGAGACGGGCCCGGTAGACAATACTATAGAAATTGAAGTGATACGCGACCCCGCTCCGTTACCGAACACGACGGCCGGCGTCGAACCCCTCGAGTATCACCCCGGACGGACCGACATCGCGGTGGTTTCGCCGGAACGGAAGGCTCGAGCCAGGCGGCGACTCGCCGAGCGAGCGTACGGAAAGGGGTGGCGAACCTACGAGTTTCCCGGGTGTGCGGCCTGCGCGCCGCTCGGGCGAGACGGCGCGACCCTGCCGCACTGCCGGTGGGCCGGCCGCGTCGTGGATGCGAGTTCGGAGTGTGGGCCAGCGTGTCCGGGCTACGAGTCGGTCGAGGAGCCCACTATCCGGGTCGACCTCGAGGCCGAGCGCGACGAACGGACGCCGTGGGTGGCCGATCCGGCCGGAAAGCGGCGCCGACAGTCGGGACTGGATCGGTTCTCGTGATCACTGAGCGGGTGAACATTGGGCGGGCGCTGACTCGAGGAAGGGGAGAGGGAAGTAAAGAGGTCTACAGCGAGTAGCGCTCCCCGTCCACCGCCAACGGCTCCTCGAAGGCCTCCTCCGCCGGGTAGAAGTGCGCGAGGTGCACCAGTCGGGTGCGCTCGGCCGCGAGTTCGTCGGCCAGCGCGAGTGCCCCCTCGCGCGTCATGTGTTTCGTTCCGAACGTCCGCGGAACCCCGTCGGGTCCTTCGTGGCGGCCACCGATGGGGTGCTTGTCGGCGAGGTGTGCCGGAACGATGGCCTCCGCGAGCAGGAGATCGGGGTCGGCGAGGACGGCCCGCGAGTCGTCCGGGATCGCGTAGCTGGTGTCACCCGTGATCGACAGCTTCGCACCCGTCTCCGGGTCCTCGACCGCCAGCCCGTAACAGACCAGCGGCGGGTGAACGACCGGAACCAGCGTGACCTCGAGCCCGCAGGTCGAAAACGGCTCGAGCGGTGTCCGCGGGTGGACGGTCACGGCCTCAAGGTAGTGGTAGTCCGCGTCGACGGTCTCGGCGACGCTCTTTCCCGTCTCGGGGTCGGTCTCGTTGGCCGCGTAGACGTCGAGGTGACGGAGCAGGCGGAAGACGTTGCCCAGCCCATCGAGGTGGTCGAAGTGAATGTGCGTGATGATCGCCGCGTCGGGCAGGGAGACCTCGTCGCGGAGAAACTGGTAGCGAAAGTCGGGACTGGCGTCGATCAGGAGGCACTCGCCCGTTCGCTCGTTCTCCACGTGGACCGAGAATCGAGTGCGCTCGATGCCGCGCTCTCGGGCCAGCCGACAGGTCTCGCAGTCACAGCCGACGGTGGGCGTCCCGGTGGTGTCGCCCGTGCCGAGCAGCGTCACCTCCACGGTCAGGGCCACCTCCGGGACCGGGCGCTCGAGGGAGGGAACGTCATCGGCGGGAGATACGGCCGTGGGGGATAAGGGTGTTACCCGCTCCCGTTCAGGGATCCGTCGATCGGCCTCCGGGCGGCCTCGAGCGCACCCGGTCCGAAGGCCTCGAGTGACCTCGAGGGGCTCAGAGCGACGTGTCGAGACCGACCACGGTGACCGACGCCGTCGTCCCGGACGCGCTCGCCCAGAGGTCGCCGCTCGCGCTGTACTCGAGCGGGCCGAACTCGTGCTCGCCCGTCTCGGCGGGAACCTCCGCGTAGTAACGCACCGAGTCGCCCGCCTCGAGCAAGTCGTCGAACTCGACGTACGTCGTCCCCTCGACCTCGGTGATCGAGTGGTCGTCGCCGCCTACCACCGTCCAACCGTCGGGGAGGCGGTCGCGAACCAGGGTCGCCTCCGTCGTCGAGTCGACGGTGAGGTCGATCCTGGCCGTCTGGCCGGCGGTGTAGGCCGACGAATCCTGCTCGCGCGAGAGGGTCGCGGTGGGGAACGTGGGCGCATCGAGGCCCTCGGCGATGGCGTCGAACCGGAGACACGACTCCGAGAGGACGACCTGGTTCGTCGACTCGTTGTCGGGGTCGTGTCTGACCCAGTCGGCGTTGTCGGAGGCGACGACGACGCCGAGTCGGGAATCGGCCTCGAGGGTCCAGTCTATGTCCCAGCAGGCGAGCGGGACGCGGTAGGCTCCGTCCGTCGGCGTCGGGGACTCCTCGTCGATACCGTCTCGGAACCGCGAGTTCCAGAAGCCCCGAGCAAAAGGCCGGGTACTCCCGTCGGACCGGCGCTCGTAGACGACGGCCGTGAACCAGGTGTCGTCGCTTGAGGCGACCAGCAGGTCCGCGGTGACGTGCCCGGCGACTCGCACCGACTCCTCGAGGCGCGGGCTCTCGAACATGAGGTGGTCGGGCCCGGACGACCGTTCGGCGAACATCCCGTCTTCGTCCACGGGCGGCGAGGCATCTTCGAAGCTCGAGACGCCGGTTCCCAGCAAATCGAGTTCGCCCGCTTCGGGGTCGTCGCGGACAAGCGGGAACGCCGTCTTCTCGGCGGTAGCTGGCGGCCAGACGTCGAACTGCGTCCGTGGCGAGGACGCCGACTGGACGTCAACCGGCGGGAGGTCCATCACGTCAGTCTCGACGCCGTCGACCAGCCAGTGGTCGAACCAGGCGTGATACATCGCCGGGCTGTCGGGGTACTGTCCGGCGGCGTGACCCCAGTCGCCGACCACGAGCCGTTTCGGGTGGTCGTCGGGGAGCGCCTCGTAGAACCGCGTCGATCCCCAGCGTTTGACGTTGCGGTCCTCCCAGCCGGCCTCCATCATCACGGGGCACTCGACATCCGCGGCGCGTCGGCGGTAGTCGCGCTCGATCCAGAACTCGTCGTAACTGGGATCGTACTCGTAGGATCGGATTTCGTGCTCGAGCCGGTTGCTGGGCTCGACGCGGGTCGTGAGCGAGTCGAGCAGTTCTTCGGGGTACTCGACCGCCGCCGGCGGGATAAGGCCGAAGCCGAAGTCGAACAGCGTCGGCGTCCCGTAGGTGTCCCACGGGCAGGCGCCGTGGAACCGATAGTCGTACCAGCGGTCGATGGCGACCTGCGGGACAATGGCCTGCAGGTGTTCGGGGGCTTCGATCGCGGCCGCCAGCTGGGTCGTCCCGTCGTAGGAGCCTCCGATCATCCCAATGTTCCCGTTGGTCCACTCCGCCTCGCCGAGTGCATCGATCAGTTCCTTCCCGCTGAGACGCTCGCGGATGCCGCCGTAGTCGTAGTAGCCCCCCGAGTTGCGCGTCCCGATGAGGTCGAACTGGGCGCGGGCGTAGCCACGCGGCACGAAGAAGTCGGCGATGGCGCCCTTCGCGGGACTCTCGCCGCCATTGAGCGCCTGGTAGAGGTCGTTGTACGGCGAGTACGTGAGGATCACCGGCACGTCGGAGACGGGTTCGCCGTCCGCGTCGGTTGGGCGGATGACCTCACCGTACAATGACGGTGACTCGGTCACCTCCTCACCGTCCCGGTTCTCGAAAGTGAACTCCACCTCGATGGAGTGTGACTCGGGGTCGCCGAGGTCGTAGCGCGGTTCGGTCTCCCCGCTGGTGGTTTCGATCCCGTCTGTCGCCGCGATGGGCGCGGATCCGAGCAGACCGAGCACGCTCGCTCCGGCGAGGGCGCCGGACGCTTTCAGAACCGATCGCCGATCGACTGGCTGCCGTGACATACGCTGGAGCACAACAGTAGCTCTAAAGAGAGTGTTGACAATCTCGTCAAAACGTTCGTGACGATTCTCGAGGGTCGATTGGGGCCGCGATCACTGCGCCGAAGCGGCCGCTTACACGTCGACACGCGGTTCGGTATCTCGAGTCGGGAATATGCCGCGGCCAGTGATCGTGGTCGTGGTCGTGATCGCAGTCAGTGGTCGTGGTTGTGATCGTGCGAGTGCCCACCGTCGCTCGCCGCACCCAGGTCCCCGCCTGCGACCAGCGCCTCGTGATCGCCGTCGATCATGTCCATGTTCTTCAGGTTGTCCCGTTCCTCGAAGTCCTGGACGGCCTCGAGGAGGTCTGCCTGAGTCAGCGTCGTCCGGTTCTCTGTCAGGGCCTCGAGGACGGCCTCCCGCATGACCATTCGGAGGTCGCTCCCGGTCATCCCCTCGGTCGCGTCGGCGACCGCGTCGGGGTCGAACTCGTCGATGTCCATCGCGTGGGTGATGACCCGCAGGATGTCCGAACGCATCCCAGTGTCGGGTTTGGGGAAGTTGACGATCTCGTCGAAGCGCCGCCACGCCGCGGCGTCGAGTTGGTCGGGGTGGTTCGTCGCCCCGATCAGGAGGACGTCGTCCTGAATGAGCGAAACGTTGTCGATGCTCTTGAGCAGGGTGTTGACCGCCCGTTTGAGCGCAGCGTGTTCGTCGCTTCGGCGGGTCTTGGCGACGAAGTCGAACTCGTCGATAAACAGGATACATGGCGAGAGCCGCTTGGCGACCTCGAACGTCTTGTCGACGTTTTTGGCCGTCTCCCCGAGGTACTGGCTGGTGATCATCGAGAGTTTGACCTCGACGAACGGCAGGTCCATGTCGTGAGCCAGCGCGCGGGCCGTCGACGTCTTCCCGGTGCCCGGCGGGCCAACGAACAGCAGTTTTCCGATTTCGCGCAGGCCGATCTGGGCGAGGTAGTCGCGGTGTTCGATCGCTTTGGCGATCTTCTCGATTTCGGACTCCTGGTTCGGCGTCAACACCAGATCGTCGAGCGTGATGTCGACCTCCTCGGGCGCACGCACTTCCACGAGGTCGAGCATCTCCTCGTCTTCCTCGTCCTCGAAGTACTCCTGAAGCAGGCCGTCGATCCACACCCGGTCCGCCTGGATCGGGCGGTTCTGCTCGCGGGCAGCCTCGTAGTTCACGTCGAAGGCGAGGTCCTCGTGCCCCTCGAAGTGCTTCGCGAGCGTCGGGTTCGCCTGGATGCGTTCGGCGTCGGTTCGCTCGAGGTACCACCGCTCCGCGAGGTCGCGTTCGGTGAGCGAGATCGACCCCGAGAAGTCGTCGCGCTCGGTGAACATGAGGTCGCTGACGGCGTTCCACGGGCGGTCGACGCCGGTGGCTTCGCGAATGGTCGTGTTGGTCGCCGACAGCGGGCGGGAGATGCCGCCGCGGTGGCGTCGTTCGCGGCCGGAACCCGCGCCTGTGCTCGCGGCGTCGCCCGTTTTGGACGCGTCGTCGGTGTCGTCATCGTCGGTCCCACCGGCGGCGCCCGTCCAGAAGACCCGGCGGATCGCCGGCGGGAGGTCGTTTTCGTCGAGAGAACGGTCGTTCGAGTAGATGCTCGCCGTGAGCAGGAACTCGACGACCTCGAGCGCCGGAGTACTCATTCGCGGAACCTAGTCACCACACGCCCTTAATCCCGTCGTCACGGCCCGACGCGACGGTCGTGGTCGAGGACCGAACGGCTCGTTCCCGTCGTCGACGGTCCGAGAGCCTGCGAGCGCCGTCGCTCGAGGAACGTGACGGTGTCAAAATGCCCTTCATAGCTCTATCTTGTGACCAGAACCACTTAAAGGCGAGAGAGGTGCTACCGAGGTGCACGGGTTGGCCCGGCGCGGTGGCTCGCGAGGGAGAACGACGCCAAAATGCCCTTCATAGCTCTACCTTGTGACCAGAAGTACTTAAAGGAACGATCGGGGTCATCGTTCGCCCGAAAGCGAGGGGTCGAAAGTACCGGAGTTATCGTCCGTGAGCTCGACAGATGAGCCCCTTCCGAAAGGCCTAATCGCGTTCTGGCCCGAGTGCGACCAATGAGTCACCAGTTGCCCGACGTCCAGGCGAGCGCGCCCGACGTCACCGTCGGACTGAGCCAGGTCGGCGTCACCGGCGTCGAGAAACTCGTCAAGATCGCCCGCGAGGACAAACGCCCGCTCGTGTTCACGGCGGAGTTCGAGGTCTTCGTCGATCTCCCCGCCTGGCGCAAGGGCGCGGACATGAGCCGTAACATGGAGGTCATCGACGAGACCCTCGAGGAGGCCACCCGCGAGGAGGCCTACCGCGTTGAGGACGTCTGCGGCGACGCTGCCGAGCGCCTGCTCGAGAAACACGACTACACCTCGAAGGCTGAAGTCTCGATGAAGGCCGAGTTTATGCGCCGCGAACAGACGCCGGCGAGCGACCGGGAAACCCAGCACACCGTCGATGTCATCGCCTCCGCGACGGCCACCGAGGAGGGAACCCGCGAGGAGGTCGGTGCCCGCGTCGTCGGCATGACCGTCTGCCCGTGCTCCCAGGGGATGTCCGTCGCGCGAGCGAAGCAGAAACTCGAGGACCTCGACGTGCCCGAGGAGAAAATCACGGAGTTCCTGGACGAGGTTCCTCAGCCGGGTCATTCCCAACGCGGCCACGCGACGCTCACGATCGAATCCGAGGGCGCGCCGGACGTAGACCTGAACGACGTGATCGACGTCGCCCGGGACTCGATGAGCGCGCACATCTACAATCTCGCGAAGCGCCCCGACGAGGACCACATGACCTACGAGGCCCACAGCGACGCGAAGTTCGTCGAGGACTGCGTCCGCGCGATGGCCGAGGGCGTTCTCGAGGAGTTCGGCCACCTGCCTGACGACGCGGTCGTCCGCATGTCCCAGTCGAACGACGAGTCGATCCACCAGCACAACGCGCACGCCGAGCGCGTCGTCGACTTCGCGACCCTGCGAGCGGAAGCGAACGGCGACGGTCAGTAGCGAGGTGACAGCGGACCGAACGATTTACGCGGGCGGCCCGCACAGGGGGGCCTATGTGCCGCCCCCTGATTCGTAACCCACTCCAAGCGTCGCTCGAGGCGGAACCTCGTTCGCTCGAGGTGACGGCCTGATGGGGTTCGTCCCCGCCACGATCGCCACGACTGAGTACCGGCGAACGGTTCGCACGGTCGTCGGCGACCGAACGAAGCTCCTCCTGAGCGTCGGGATCCTCCTGGTTGCCCTCGGCCCGATGATGGCCGTCGGCCTCCTCCTGTTACCGGTCGCGGGCGAAGCGCTGGCCGCGGGGCCGGTCGAACCGATCGCCGGGTTCACCGTCGCGGACGTCGTCACCGGCGGCGTCGCGATGGCGTGGATCGGACTGGTCGCGTTCGCGACGATCCGCGTCGTCTCGACCGTAGCCAACCTGGACGAACCCGCACTCGTCCTGACGGCGACCCCGATTCGAACGCTCGTCGTCGGCCTCGTCGGGTCGGAACTGCTGGCCTTCGGAACCTGGTTGCTCCCGATTTCGGTGCTGCTGTCGGGTGCGTTCGCCTACGGGACGGGTACGATCTGGCCCGTCCTCGTCGCCCCGGCGACGGTCGCCGTGCTGTTCCTGTCCGCCTTCCCGGTCGCGTTCGCCCTCGGCGTCGGAATCCGCCACCTCATCACCGTCTACGAGCCGATCGCACGCTACCGCACCCCGATTCTCGTCCTCGTCGGCGCGGCCTACTTCGGGTCGATCGCCCTCGGCTGGTTCGACCAGGTCACCGGCGTCCTGTTCGACCTCCTCGACGGGACGCCCCTCGGCTGGCCCGGCCACCTCCTGCTGGCGGGCCTTCCGAACGTCACGTTCTCGATGCCACGCGCCGTCGTCGGCGTCGTCGGTTCGGTGGCGCTCGCCGCGCTCGCCATCGTCGTCGGCACCCGTCTCGCTGCCATCCACTGGCGGTCCGATCCGTTCCGCGAAGACGAAGACGAGCGCGTCGTCGCGGAACACGCCGGCGAGAGCCGACTTGCGAGCCTGCTCGAGCCAGGCCTGAGCCAGCCGGTTCGAACCGTCGCCGTGACGGCCCTCCGCCGAACGAAGCGCGCGCCCATCCGCCTGCTGTACGTCGCCTACCCGCTGTTCATGGCGGCCTTCTTCGTCCAGGAGATCGCTCGAGCGGGGACGATTCCGTCCTATATCGCCGTGCTCACCTGCCTGTACGTCGTCTGGGGCGCCGGCGCGTTCGTCTCGCTCAACCCGCTGGGCGACCTCGGACCGGCACTGCCAGCCGTTCTCACGTCGACGGTCTCGGGTCGACAGATGGTCGCCGGCCGCCTCGTCGCGAGCGCCCTCGTCGCCGTCCCCGTCGCCGTCGTCGTCAGCCTCGCCGTCGGCCTCGTGAGTCCGCTGTCGCTCGAGCGGGTCGCCCTGCTGGTTCCCGCGACGACCGTCGGCGCCGTCGCCGCGCCCGCGCTGGCCGTCGGTATCGGCTCGCTGTTCCCCCGATTCGGCAGCGTTACCATCTCCTCGAACCGGGAGGCGGTTATGCCGAGCAAGTCCGCGTTCGTCGCCTACACGCTCGCGCTCGTGATTCCGATCGGGGCGTTCGGTATCATCTACACCGACGCCGCCGACCCAGTTACGTCAGTCGCGACGTCGCTGGTCACGATGGCGCCAGTCGTGACGTTCACCGTTCCGGGCGCCGCCGTCCTCGTGCTCGCCTGGGTCGCGCTCCTCGCGGGACTCGCCGGGCCGGCGCTGTCGGCGGGCTACGCGGTTCGTGCGTTCGACGGGTACGTCAGCTGATCGCGGTTAGGCCAGGCCCAGGATCGAATCCCGGCTCAGACTCGTTTTTCGGCACCTCGAACCGCCGCCTCGCTGTCGTCGGTGATCTCGAGGAAGGCGTCCTCGAGGCTCCCGCTCTCGCCGGTTTCGGCCCGGGACTTCAGCGTCTCGGGGTCGCCCTCGGCGACGAGGGTCCCCTCGTGGAGGACGCCGATGGTGTCGGCGAGTTCGTCGACGACCGAGAGGATGTGCGTCGAGAGGAAGATAGTCATCTCTTGGTCGGCCAGGTCCGCGATGGTGTCTCGCATCGTTCGGGCCGCCCGCGGGTCGAGGCCGCTAGTCGGCTCGTCGAGGAAGGCAACGGCGGGTTCGTGGAGGACCGCCTGGATCACGCCCACTTTCTGGCGCATCCCTTTCGAATAGGCGTCGATGCGCTTGTCGGCGTCCTCGAGCAGGTCGAAGCGCTCGAGGAGGGACTCGATGCGCTCGCTCGCCTCCGCTTTCGGGAGATCTCTGAGGCCCGCGACGTACTCGAGTTGCTCGCGGCCGCTGAGTTCGTCGTAGATCGGCGGCTCCTCGGGGAGGTAGCCGATGTGCGGGGTGACGGCGTTTCGGTCGGTGACGTCGTGACCGGCGACGCGGGCCGTCCCGGAGGTGGGGCGGGTGAGCGTCGTCAGCATCCGCATTGTCGTCGTCTTGCCGGCCCCGTTCGGCCCGAGAAAGCCGTAGACGGTGCCGCGCGCGATTTCGAGGTCGAGGTCCGAGACGGCGGTCTCGTCGCCGTAGCGCTTGGTCAGGCCTCGAGCCTCGATTGCGGGGGCAGAGGTAGAGATCGACGAGTCGGCGGGCGACGTGGGGGACATACGCCGGGGTTCGAGCGTTCGGTCCTAAAGTGTTGCTACCGTGACCCGATTCCGACGTGGCAATGATGCTTCTCTCACTCGATTCAGAACGAGAGCGGTATCGCCTCCTCCCATCGGGGGAGGAACTTCTCGTGGACGTCGGCGGCGAACTCCGGATCCTTGAGGTCGATCATACCGAACGCCTCGCCCGATCCGAGCGGATTCGGCACCTGGATTACCACCTCGACGTCGTCGATGACGTTGAACGACCCGCGGACGTCCTCGTTCGTCCGCACCGCGAAGTCCTCGCGCTCTTGCAGGGCCTCCTGGTACCGACGCCCGACGGTCGGCGAGAGAGCGTTGACCAGGCTCCGACTCATCAGGACGTTCACCGAGACGCCCCTGTCGAGGGCCGCCTCGAGGTGAGCCAGCACCTCGTCGCCGACCGTCCGGATGTCCACCTGCGGGGAGGGGTCGGCGGCGACCATCACGATGTTCCGGTCGGCCGCGGCCAAACGTTCGAGCAGGAGGTCGATCGTCTCGTCGGGACCGACCGCAGCCGTCCAGAACTGCTCCTCGACGGGTTCGGCCGCGTCGAGTTCGTTCGCGAGGTCGTCGACGATGGACTCGTACTGCTCGGCCTTCTCCTCGAGTTCGCGCTTTTTGTCGTCGAGCAGGCGGTCGAGGGCCGTCGCCGGTTCGACGGCAACGTACTTCTTCGGGCGACTGGCCGTCTGGCTTCGCACGAGATTGTACTGTTCGATGCTGTTGAGGACGTCGTAGATCCGCCCCATTGGTACGTCGCTCGCGCGCGACAACTCCTTCGCCGTTGTGGGACCGGTGTTGAGCAGGGCCCGGTACGCCCGTGCTTCGTACTCCGAGAGGCCGAGGTCCCTGAGTGTGGCCATACTACTCTCTCGAGAGGCGACGTCCATAAACGCTTGGATAGTTTGACCGCCCGGCGAGTTCCCCAAAAGGAAGGAAAACCTACGCCAGGAGGTTCGAGACGCGATCACTCAACTCTGCAGGCGTTGTCGCGGGCTCGGTTGTTCGCGACCCGCGTTCGGCGATCGCCGCTCCCTCGGGCACGTCCGAGACGTCAGCGGCGTCGGGGACGACGACCTTCTCGTGATCCGCGATGCGACAGGCCGCCCGGTGGAGGTCCGAACCGGCCGGCGCTCCAACCCTGATCACGAGCGATCCCTCGAGCACGCGCGTTGCCACGCTCGCGTAGCGGGCGACCTGAACCGAAAAGCGATCGCTCGCCCCGGCGAACGCCTCGAGGGTCTCGCGAGCGACCCGTTCGTAGCGATCCTCGCCCGTGATCGCCCCGAGGTCGAGCAGGGCATCCGCGAGTTCGACGTTCGCGTCGAGCGGTCGCAGGGGGTGCTCGAGCAGCCCCGCGCCGGATCGAGGGCCGTCGACGAACGAGTCGCCGACCCGGAGCCGGTCGATCGTCGCGTCGGCGACGGCGACCGCGTCGTCCACTGTGTCGGCGCCGAGGATCGATCGCGCGTTCGTCAGCGCCTGCAGAACTCGGGCCTGGTCAGCGAGCAGTCCGCGCTCGCTCTCGACGTTCCATCCACCGGTGGCCCCGACCGGTCGATAGTGGGTGACGACACCATCCTCGAGCATCGCGTCTCGAAGCGTCTCGAGGGCGCGTTCGGCGTACCGCCCGGCGCGCTCGTCGTCGGTGTAGGCCCGGTAGGTGCACAGGGCGTCGATCGCGAGCGCGTTCGCTCCCGCGAAGACGGTTTCGTCGACGGGGGGCTGGTCGACCGCCTCGCGGTCGCTCGCCTCGAGGACGTGGGATTCGGGATCGCCGGGGGCCTGGCTGCCGGCGAAGGCGCCGCCGAGGGACCGGCCGTCGCCGTCGTCCCCGTCCTCACCGCTTTCTGGCACCCACAGCGTCGTCGTCAGATACTCGAGCGTCCGCTCGGCCGGCTTTCGGTAACTGTCCTCGCCCGTGTAGAGGTAGGCGTTGGCGAACGCCCGCAGGAGCGCCGCGTTCGAGTCCAGGAGCTTCTCGTGCTGGAGACCGGACCAGTCCTTGCCCGTCGCGAAGCGGTAAAAGCCCCCTTCGTACTCGTCGAGCAGGTTCGCCGAGACGGCGTCGAACGACCGCAGCGCCATCTCCCGGTCGCGCTTGAGCGCGAACTCGAGGGCGTCCGGCAGCGGGAACTTCGGTTCCTCGCCCCAGCCGCCGGCGACCTCGTCGTATTGGTCGGTGAGCTGGCCGAGCATCTGGCGCTCGACGTCCGCCGTGAGCTGCCCTGCCGGCGGTTCGGTGTCCTGTAACGGCCGCGGAATCGACCCCGCATCGGCACCCTTCGTCTCCCACACCGACCGAACACGCTCGAGCACCTGGCGAAGGCCGTCGTGACCGAGGTAGCCGGCACCCGTCAGGATGGAGCCGTCGGGGGCGAGAAAGACCGTCGAGGGAAACCCGCCCATGTTGTACCGGTCGCGCACCCGCGGGTGGCGGTCGACGTCGACGCGGACGGGGACGAACCCGTCGTTGACGTTGGCCGCGAGCGTTGGCACGGCGTAGGTCTCGGCGTCCATCTCGTGACAGTGGTCGCACCAGGTCGCCGTGAGCGAGAGCAAGATTGGGACGTCCCGGTCGGCCGCCTCGTCGAAGGCGTCGGCTCCCCACTCGCGCCACTCGACCCGCGTGACGTCGTCCGTTTCCATACTCGAGGGTGGCCCGTCGTGCGTGTAAGGGCTTCGAAGGCGCTCGAGTTGTCGCAGTTGGAGTTTTCTCGAGTGTACGAAACCGACACCGAAACGCACAACCCCCATCGGTGGCAATCCTCGAGTTGCCTTCTGTGCGAGGGTAGCCAAGCAGGCCAACGGCGGTGGGCTTAAGACCCGCTCTCGTAGGAGTCCTTGGGTTCAAATCCCAACCCTCGCATCGCTGTGCGAGCAACTCGCGAGCAACAGCGATCGGTCAGTTGAAGTTCAAACTCAGTCCCCGAGCAACGTTCCTCACACACAACGAGACAGTTCGTTCTGGAATATAGTCGTCTCCCGAACACATATCAGGAAGCCACTACGACGCGGTAGCGACGACATAACAACGACCCAAACGCCGAATGCCGTTCGTATGTGTGGCATCGTTGGTGCGTACGGTCGGGTCGACGAGGAGACGCTCTCGTCGATGCTCGAGTGGATCGAACATCGAGGACCCGACGACGAAGGTAAGTATATCGACCGCGACGCAGGGGTAATGCTGGGGGCGCGACGCCTCGCCATCGTCGACCTCGAGGGCGGCTCCCAACCGAAGTGGAACGAGGACGAGACGGTGGGCGTCGTCTTCAACGGCGAAATCTACAACCACGACGAGTTACGAGCGTCCCTCCGGCGGGACGGCCACCGCTTCGAGAGCCAGTCCGACACCGAAGTCCTGGTCCACCTCTGGGAGGAGTACGGCGACCGGATGGTTGACCACCTCGAGGGCATGTTCGCCTTCTCCATCTGGGACGCTGAGTCGGAGACGATCTTTCTGGCTCGCGACCGGATGGGCATCAAGCCGCTGTACTACGGACGAACGGACGCGGGGTACGTCTGGGGGAGCGAACTCCCAGCGCTCCTGATCGGCGGCGTGAATCGATCCATCGACCCTGCGGCCGTCTTCAACCACTTCTCGCTCGAGTACGCGCCGGGCTCACAGACGCTGCTTCGAGACGTCCGGAAGGTAAAGCCGGGACATACCGTAGAGATCGGCCCTGACGGCGTCAAAGAGCGCGAGTACTGGAGTTTCCTCGACGTCGAGACCGGCAGCGCGACGACGAGTTTCGCGGCCGCCGCCGACCGACTGTCGACCCTGCTCGAGCGATCCGTCGAACAGCGCCTCATGGCGGACGTCCCCGTCGGGGCGTTCCTCTCGGGCGGCCTCGACTCCTCGGCGATCGTCGGCATCGCCTCGAACCTCCGGGAGGAGCCACTCGACACCTACTCCGTCGCCTTCAGCGACGAGCGCTTCGACGAGAGCGCGGAGGCCCGCCTCGTCGCGGATCACTTCGGGACGAATCACCACGAGGTGCACGTCGACCTCTCCTCGATGGACGTGTTCGACGACATGATTCGCCACCTCGGTGAACCGACCGGCCACCTACAGATGCTGCCACTCTTCTTGCTCTCTCAGCGCGCCCGCGAGGACGTAAAGGTCGCCCTGGCCGGTGAGGGCGCCGACGAACTGTTCGCCGGCTACTCGCGGTACCAGCAGGCGCCCCAGTACAAGCGGAAGGTCGACTTCCTCCCGAAGTTCACCCACGACGTCGCCGGCGCGGTCGCCACGGTGGCGCCCGTCGGTTCCAAACACCTGCAGTACTACTCCTGGCTGAAGGACAACACCGAACTCGTCCTCCACAACACCTGCGGATTCATGCCGTTCCGCCCCGAGCCGGACGACTTCCTCACGACGGGCGAAACCGCCGAGACGTCGGGCCTCCGCTCGAGCGTGAGCCAGGTGACGAGCCGGGTCGAGGATCCGACGCCCGAACAGCACATCTCGGCGTTCGAGACGAGCCAGACGCTCCCGAACTTCCACCTGTTCAAGGCCGACCACACGAGCATGGCCCAGTCACTCGAGCTCCGGGTCCCGTTCCTGTCCGCCGACATCGTGGAGTTCGCCCACTCGCTCCCGATCGAGTACAAGGCGACCGACCAGGACGTCAAACGCGTGCTCAAACGCGCCGTCGGCGACCTGCTTCCCAGGGAGATCCTCGAGCGCGAGAAGATGGGGATGCGACCACCCGTCGAGGACTGGTTCCGGGGAGACCACGACGCCATCGAACGGTGGTTCGACCGCGGGCGCCTCGAGCGGACGCCGTACGTCGACGCGGACAGGGCCGCGAGGTTGCGGGATCGCCACCGTCGCGGCGAGGAGTCGGTCGGGCGAACGCTCTGGCTGATCCTCACCTACGTCGCGTGGTATCACACGTTCATCGACGACGAGACGGCCATCGTTTGACTCGAAGCGGTTCCAGCGACCCGTTCGTCACTCTTCGGCTGCTGGAAGCGTAAACGAGAACGTCGACCCCTCGCCAGGCTCGGACTCGACCCAGAGGCGCCCGCCGTGGCGTTCGACGATCCGTTGACAGAGCGCGAGGCCGATACCGGTTCCAGCCTGTTCGTCGCGGCTGTGGAGGCGCTGGAACACCTCGAAGACCAGATTCTGGTCCTCGGGGTCGATGCCGATTCCCTCGTCGCGAACGGAGACCAGCCATCGCTGGCCGCGTCGATCGCCCGTCACTCGAATGCTCGGGGTTTCGTCACCACTGTAGGCAATCGCGTTCGTGAGGAGATTCTGGAACACCTGTCGTAACTGGCTGGCGTCGCCCTCGACACGGGGCAACGACCCGACGGCGATTTCGGCGCCGCTCTCCTCGATCTGGAGCTGGAGGTCCTCGATCACGTCGTCGACGACGTCGTCCAGGTCGACCGGTTCGAGCGGGTCGCCCTGCGTATCCACCCGGGAGTACTGAAGGAGGCCGTCGATCATCTCACGCATGCGGTCGGCGCCGTCGACGGCGTACTCGAGGAACTCCTCGCCATCCTCGCCGAGGTCGTCGCCGTAGCGCCGTTCGATCAACTGGAGGTAACTCGAGACCATCCGCAGGGGCTCCTGGAGGTCGTGAGAGGCGGCGTAGGCGAACTGCTCGAGGCGTTCGTTCGAGGCCTCGAGTTTTCGCTGGCGCTCGACCTGTTCGGTGACGTCCTGGGCGATGGTCATTCCGCCGAACACCGTACCGTCGTCGTCGGTGAGCGGAACGGCGCGAATAATCCACTCCCGGTGGGCGTACTCCACTTCGACCGTTCGCGTCTCGCCCTCGAGGGCGTCCCGGAACGCCGACTCGAGCGTCTCGCCGACTTCGTCCGGCCACACCTCCCTGACGAATTGCCCCTCGAGGTCGCTCGAGGAGACGGGCAGGTCGTCGAAGGCCAGCCCCGCGGCGAGCGTGTACCGGAGGTCGTCGTCGAACATCGTGACGATCCCGTTGGGAAAGTTCTCGGCGAGGGTGCGGTGGCGCTGTTCGGATTTCCTGAGTCGCCGCTGATGTCGCTTCCGTTCGGTGACGTCTCGATCGGAGACGATGATCGAGACGACGTCGCCGTCGTCGTCCGTCACCGGTCTGAAGGTCCCGTTGAGGGTGTACCGCTCGCCGTCCGGCCGGGTGAGGTCGGCCTCGAACTCGACGTACTCGCCCGCTGCGGCGCGTTCGGTCCACTCCTTTGCGTCGGCCCGGACGTCGTCTCCCTCGCCCCACCACGGCGTCTCCCAGAATATCTCGCCGGTCACGTCGGCGAGATCGGCGTCGATGTACTCCATCGCCGTCTGGTTGATGTCCATCACCGTCCCGTCCGGCTCGAGCAGCCCGACCAGGATGTTGGGGTCCTCGAAGACCGCCTGGAATCGCCGCTGCGTCCGCGTGTTTTCGATCGCCGTTGCGAGCACGTTGGCGACGCTCTGGACGAAGGTCGCGTCGTGCTCGGTGAACTCGCGTGCTTCGGTCGTGTGGACGCCCAAGACGCCCCACGGGTCGTTCACCGAACCGATGATGACGCTCACGCCGCTTCGGACGCCGTGATCGGTTAGCAGGTCAGGCCCGGAGAACCGCTCCTCCGTGCAAAGGTCGTCGACCACGACCGGCTCTTCCGTCAGGAGGGTGAAACCGGCCTGTGAGTCCTGGTCGGTCGGCACCGTCGCGGTTCCCACCAGCCCGTCGTCCCAGCCGACCCCCTGTCGAAGGAAGACCGCCTCTCCGTCGGGAAGCAACTCGAGGACCTTGGCGTAGTCGGCGTCGAGCGTCTCGACGACCGTCACCGTCGTGTCGTGCATCAGCTGATCGAGGTCGTCGGTCTCGAGCCCCTGTTGGCCGAGTTCGGCGATGGCTTCCTGCTGACGGATGTAGGCGGCAAGTGCCGGATCTGCGTCTCCGTACGGAGATGACGGCATTCACCCCTAAAGACCGCCGCGAAGCGTAAAAGCACTTGCATCAGCGACAGAACCTGTCAGTTTCGGGCATCGGGAGGCAAGCCGCAGGATCGGAAATCGAGGCCGCGGCCGGAACCTGCAGGGGCTACGGTTTCACGGCCTCCGTGTCTATCTCCACACCGAAACGAGTCGAGACGCCATGGCCGACCGAAACAGGGAATCAAAGCGGACGGCGAGCGCGAATCGAATCCGTGACAACCGACTCGCCGTCGCCGTCGTGGGCATCGCGCTCGCCGTCGTCGTCGCGAGCTGGTTGCTCGACCGGCTCGGCGTGTTCAGTCTCACCGACTTCCAGCCGCCAGGGCTCGAGGACTTCCCGCTGTTCGTCGTGTTCGGCGGCATCGTCGTCGTGATAGTCGTCTGGAGCCTCTGGCGACTCGGATCGATACTCGAGCTCAGGTGACCGCCCGGGGGCGACTCGACGGCTCTTTCTGCACTCCTGACCGTACCTCGAGTATGTCCCGTCTCGACATCCGACGGGCGACGGGCGCGGACGCCCCCGCCATCGCGCGGCTCTATCGGCAGGCCTACGCGAGCGCCGCCCAGCTCGGCTACCCCTCGCGAATGACCGAGATCAACGCCGAAACCGTCGCGGAGTGGCTCGAGCGCGAGGCCGTGACGCTGGTCGCGAGCGCCGACGGCGCGGCAACAGTCACCGGCCCCGCGGCACCCCCCACCGATGACGTCCGAACCCCCACAGGCTCCGAAACCTCCACAGACGAAGACGAATTCGTCGGCACCGTCCGTCTCCTCGAGGAGCGCGACGAACCGTACCTCGAGCGACTGGCGGTTCACCCCGACTGGCAGGGCGAAGGGGTGGCGACGACGCTCGTCGACCGCGTCGAGGAGCTCGCCCGCGAGCGCGGGTACGACTGCGTCCAGTTGACGACGTTCGACGAACACCCGTTCCTCCTCGAGTGGTACCGCGAACGCGGGTACGAACCGACCGAGTACCACGAGTCCTCGCGTCACGACTACGCGTTCGTCTCGATGGAGAAGCCCCTCGAGTGAGTGGTTGCGGGCCACCCGTTTTGGAATCGCCCTACCGGCCGGTCCGAAAGGAGAGATCGAGCGACGGCGCGGAGTGCGTCAGCGACCCCATCGAGATCACGTCGACGCCCGTCGCCGCGTACGCGGGCACGCTCTCGAGGGTGATCCCGCCGCTGGCTTCGGTCAGCACTCGGTCAGTATCTGTACTGTCGCTGCGTCCGCTCCGGAACCCGCCGTCCTCGAGCGCCGCCAGTGCCTCCTCGACCGTTTCGGGATCCATGTTGTCGAGCAGGACGACCTCGGCTCCAGCCTCGGCTGCCCGAACCGCCTGGGCGGGCGACTCGACCTCCACCTCGATCTTCGTGGCGAAGGAGACACGCTCGCGGAAGTGGGAAACGGCCGCCTCGAGCCCCATCTCGGCGACGTGGTTGTCCTTGACCATGACCATGTGCGAGAGGTCGAGGCGGTGGGTGTCGCCCCCGCCCGCGACGACGGCCCGCTTCTCGAGTCCCCGGAGACCGGGCGTGGTCTTCCGGGTCGCCGCGATTTGGGTGTGCCCTGACTCCCCGCCCTGGCGGGCCGCTACGACGGCTCGAGCCGTCCGCGTAGCGATCCCCGAGGCGTGACCGGCGAGGTTGACGGCGACGCGTTCGCCGCGCAACACGTCCCGTGCCGGGCCCTCGACGCGGAGAACGACGTCGCCGACGTCGACCTCGGTGCCGTCCTCGAGGCTCTCGAGCACGTCGACACCGAGGTGCTCGAACACGGAGACTGCGGCCTCGAGCCCCGCGACGGTACCCGGCTCTTTGGCGACGAGGCGGCCGGCTGTCTCGCCCGGAACGTCGTTCGTCACGTCGTGATGGCCGAGGTCCTCGCGGAGCCAGCGTTCGATCTGCAAGTCAGAGATCATGCGAGTGTCGTTCGCGGCTGTGCGTTCCTGGCGAATAAATGCGCCCGTTTTCGGCGGGGCCGCAGTCTCGTCGACCGCTCGAGGATCGGCGATTCCATCGCTATCTTAGAGCCAACGATCCGTCGACAACTCGAGAACCCTGACGTTCAGGATAGAGAAACAGTTACGTCCATCACCGCCCAGTCTCTGTCATGATAGACGCGCTCCTCGGTTCGCTCGCCGCGCTGTTCGAGGAGGTCCCCGCCTGGCAAGCGACCCTCCTGCTCGTCGTCATCTCGTTTGGGATCGCTGCCCTCCTCGAGGTCGTGATCCTCCGGACGCTCCTGCGCTACACCAGTCGAACGAAGACCCAGTACGACAACATCCTCGTCCAGGAACTCCGGGCGCCCGTCGTCCTGACGGCCGCGCTGGCGGGCGTCTACGTGCTCACGCAGATCCCGTCGGTTACCGAAAACGTCCTGCTCACGACGGCACAACTTGACACGTTCTTCGGGAAACCGTCGCTGTCGGTCATCGTCGTCGCCTGGGCGTTCGCGTCGAATCGTCTCGTCAACCGGTTCGTTGAGGAGGTCAAGGACAAAGGCTCGCGGTTCGACTTCGCGCCGGTCTTCTCGAACGTCTGGACGCTGATCGTAGTCGTCGGCACCATCGGCATCCTGCTGTCGCTCTGGGAGTACAGCATCTCGCCGCTGCTCGGCGCGGCGGGCGTCGCCGGCATCGCCGTCGGGTTTGCCGCCCGGGACACCGTCGCCAACTTCTTCGGCGGAATCGCGCTGTACTTCGACGACACGTACAAGCTCGGCGACTACATCGAACTCGACTCCGGCGAGGCCGGCACGGTCGTCAAAGTTGGCGTCAGGTCGACGACGCTGATGATGCGCGACGAGGTGCTGATCACGGTGCCGAACGCGGCGCTGAACGCCGCGAAGGTCATCAACCAGTCGGCGCCCAACCGTCGGCGGCGGCTCAAAGTCCCGATCGGCGTCGCCTACGGGACGGACATCGACGCGTTCGAGGAACTCGTCCTGGAGCTGGCGGACGAGGAACCGCTCGTCCTCGACTCGCCGAAACCGCGGATGCGATTTCGATCGTTCGGCGACTCGGCGCTCGAGTACGAACTTCTCTGCTGGGTGGCGTCACCGACTCGCGTCAACAAAGCCCGACACAAACTCAATCGAGCGATGTACAAGGCGCTGAACGCCGCGGAGATCGAGATTCCGTTCCCACAGCGCGACGTCAATCTGCAATCGCTCGGCGTTCCCGAGGAAAGTGATGTGACAGACGCGTCGCCGTCGTCCGCGAGCGGTACAAAAGCGGTCACCTCGAAGCGATAGGTCGTCGAATCCAACTCGAGTGAGATCGCTGCCCCGAATCGCTACCGTGCGAGCGGCGCGTCGTCGACGACATAGTGACACCCCGCCGACTCGGTGTTCTCCCGGGCCGCACGGGCGATCAGGAGCGCGGTCACGCTCGCATTCCGGAGTTCGTACAGGTCTCGCGCCGTGCGCGTCCGGACATAGGCGTCGACCTCGCCCTTGAGCCGTCGGAAGACGCCGGCGGCGCGGGCGACGTCCTCGAGGTCGCGCTCGAGGCCCAGGTGCTCGTCCATCGTTCGCTGCAGGCGGGCGAACTTCTCGGCGGCGAACCGCGGCGGGAGGGCGGGGTCGCTGTTTCGGAGGGGCGGCGCCTCGACGGTTGCCGGTTCGGCGTCGGCGTCGAGCCCCGCCGCGTGCTCGCCCGCCCGGAACCCCCAGACCAGCCCCTCGAGCAGGCTGGTGCTCGCCAGTCGATTCGCGCCGTGGACGCCCGTCCGGGCGCACTCGCCGGCGGCGTAGAGGTGCTCGAGCGAGGTCCGCCCGCGGTCGTCGACGTCGATCCCGCCACAGAGGAAGTGCTCGCAGGGGGCGACCGGGATCTCGTCGCCGTCGACGCCGCGGTCGCGACACTTCTCGGCGAGTGCGGGGAACTCCGTCTCGAACGCGATGGGCGCTACGTCCAGGACGACCTCGCCCGTGGCCTCGCGTTCGGCGGCGACGGCGCGGGCGACGACGTCACGCGGGGCGAGTTCGGCGTCGGGATGGTAATCGAGCATGAACCGCTTACCGTCGCCGTTTCGCAACAGTGCGCCCTCACCACGGAGGGCTTCCGAGAGGAGGAACGGCTCCCCGCTTCCCGCGTACGCCGTCGGATGGAACTGGACGTACTCGAGGTCGGCGACGTCGGCCCCCGCGAGGGCGGCCATCGCGATGCCGTCGCCGGTCGCCCCATCGGGGTTCGTCGAGCGGGCGTACAGCGAACCGATACCGCCGGTGGCGAGGACCGTGGTTCCGGCGTAGATCGGGTGGCCGGTGGGGTCGCTGTCGGTGACGACGCCGTGGACCCGCCCCTCGTGAGTGAGCAACTCGAGGGCGGCGGTATCGTCCCGGACCTCGATGCGCTCGTGGTCGTCGACGTACTGCAGGAACGGCCGGAGGATGTGCGTTCCCGTCGCGGCGTCGACGTGCAGGATCCGTTCCTCGGAGTGGGCTGCCTCGCGAGCGTAGTCGAACGTGCTGGCACCGTCGCTTCCGCTGGCGCCGTCGTCCGTCGAGTCGAAGTCGATTTCGAGCGTCTCGAGCAGCACGTCCTCGACGGCGGCGTCGGCGTTCTCGACCAGGACGTCGACCGCGTCTGGGTCGGCGGTGTCGCCGCTGGCCGCGAGAATGTCGGCTTTCAGCGACCGGGGATCGCCACGCGTCGTCGAGATGCCGCCCTGGGCCCAGTCGGTGCTGGCGTCGTCGGGTCGGGCGGCCTTGGTCACGAGGCAAACGTCGACGCCCTCCCGTGCCGCGGCGAGGGCGGCCGCACAGCCCGCAATGCCGCTGCCGACGACGAGGACGTCCGCGGTATCCGGTGTGGCTGGATCGTTCCCCATCGCTCACACCTCGAGCATCCGATCGAGGGCAACCTTCGCCAGGTCCTTCTCTTCGGGGGCCACCTCGATGACGTTGCGCTCGCGGCCCTCGACGAGTTCCTCGAGGACCCAGGCGAGGTAGTTGGGGTCGATCTGACGCATGGCGTTGCAGTCCATGCAGGCCTCGCCACAGAGCGGGACGACGTTCACCTCCGGGTGCCAGCGCTGGAGGTGGTTCGTCAGGTGGATTTCGGTCCCGATGGCCCAGGTGTCGCCGGGGTCGGCCGCCCCGACCGTCCGGCAGATTTCGGCGGTCGAGCCGGCTCTGTCGGCCGCCTCGACGACCTCGCGGCGGCACTCGGGGTGGACGATCACATTCGCATCCGGATTCTCGTCGCGAACCCGCTCGATGTGCTCGGCCCGGAAGCGCTCGTGCACCTGGCAGTAGCCCTCCCAGAGGATGACGTCACTGTCGGTGACCTCGGCCGGATCTTTCCCCTCAGGGTCCCAGGGGTCCCACTCGGCGATTTGATCTTCCATTCCCAGCCTGTGGGCGGTGTTCTCCCCGAGGTGCTTATCGGGCAAGAAGAGCACCTTGTCGCCGCGCTCGAACGCCCACTCGAAGGCGCGGTGGGCGTTCGAGGAGGTGCAGACGAGGCCGCCCTGGTCGGCACAGAACGCCTTCAGGTCGGCGTAGGAGTTCATGTACGTGATCGGCACGATGTCGGCGTCTGGCGCGGCCGCGGTGATCTCCGCCCAGGCGGCGTCGACCTGGAGGGCTTCGGCCATCCCGGCCATCGGACACGACGCTTCCATGCTCGGCAGGATCACGGTCTGGTCGTCGTCGGTGATGATATCTGCGCTCTCGGCCATGAAGGTGACGCCGCCGAAGACGACGTACTTTGCATCGCTCTCGGCGGCCTCGACCGATAGCTGGTAGGAGTCGCCGACGAAATCGGCGTGCTCGATGATCTCTCGACGCTGGTAGTTGTGCCCGAGGACGACCACGTCGCCGCCCAGTTCCTCGAGCGCCGCCTGGATCCGCGCCGTTCGCTCGTCGGCTTCGAGGTCGCGATACCTCGGTGGTAATTGCTCGAGGTTATCGTACTTGAACAGGCTCAGTTCGGTGTCGAGGTCCGCCGTATCTAGTGTAACCATAGTCGTCTCTCGTATCTATATGAGTCTCATACCCCGGTATTGAAAGTATTTTTCCTTCAAACTGGTCGGATGCAGACCATTATTTCGATAGTGTTCGCCACCCCCGGCGACTGGTCGGGCGTCGACCGGACACGAGGGCACTGCGCCTATTTCCCTGGCTCACCAACACCCGCCATGGAACTCGAGGATCACTTCAGAGGGATCACCCGTCGCGACTGGGAGCAAGAATCGGTCGACGGGACGGTCAGGATCGCCATCGTCGGCGTGGGCGGGTTCGCGCGAAACCGGGCTCTCCCGGGAATCGAAGCCGGCGAGTACTGCGAGACGACCGTCCTGGTGACGAGTTCGCCGGAGACGGTGGCGACGGAACCGATCGCCGCCGACGCCGACCACTGCATCGACTACGACGCTTTCAAGTCGGGCGACTACGCCGACGCCTACGACGCCGTCTACGTCTCGACGCCCAACGCGCTCCACGGCGAGTACGCCATCGCGGCCGCCGAGCAGGGCGCCCACGTCATCTGCGAGAAACCGCTCGAGACGAGCGTCGAACGTGCCCAGGCGGTCGTCGACGCCTGTGAGGACGCCGGCGTGACGCTCATGACCGCCTACCGTCACCAGACCGAGCCGATCGTTCGCCGTGCTCGAGAGGTCGTCGCCAACGAGGTGATCGGCGACGTCGTCCAGATTCACGCCGATTTCTCGCATCCGCTACTCGAGGAGACCGAGCCCGACACTTGGCGCCTCGACCCGGAGCTCGCGGGCGGCGGCGCGCTCGTCGATCTGGGCATCTACCCGCTGAACAGCATCCGGTTCCTGCTCGAGTGCGAACCCGTCTGCGTCTACGCGAACACCTACACCGAGCCCCCGTTCGAACCCGTCGACCGGGACGTGGCCTTCCAGCTCGAGTTGCCGACCGGCGCGACGGCCTCCTGTACCGCCAGCTACGACGCCCACGCGGGCAGTCAATTGAAACTGGTCGGCACCGACGGATCGGTCCTGGTTTCCTCGCCGTTCGGCGGCGTCGTCCCCCACGAGATTCGCGTCGAGTACGACGACGTGTGCATGGAGTACACCGGCGAGCCCACCGACGAGGTTCGCGAGGAGTTCGACTACTTCGGCTACTGCGTACTCACCGGGACGACGCCCGAACCCGACGGCCAGGACGGCGTGGCCGACCTCGCGGTGGTCGAGGCGGCCTACGAGTCCGTGGACGAGCGATGTGAGGTTCCGGTCGACGTCGATCGGTCGTGAGGCCATCGCTCGGCCGCGAAGTCCGTCGTTCGATCGTGAGTTCTTCACTCGAGCGCACGTACGAGTGCAAGTGCGAGTGTGAGTGTGACTATGACTGTGACTGTGAGCGCGAGCACAGGCGAAACCGGGCCATTCTCGCGTCGACGTCCAGGTTTGAACTGTCGAACGAAACCGGCACGAGCTGCCGACGATCCGCAGTCAGCGGTTTCGAAGTCGCGCGAGTACCCCACCCGCCCCGCTGGCCTCGGCCGATCCGTCCTCGGCTGACTCGACGCTCGAGCCTTCTTCGGCTGACTCGGCACCCGAGCCGTCTTCCCCGCTCTCGCCAGAAGGCTCGTCGGTGCGGCCAGGGAGTCGGCGCCGAAGCCTCGTTCGCGGATCGCCAGTGAGTCGCCCGATCCAGGATCGCGGGCCCCCCACCCGTCGTAGGAGGAGATTCGGCGCAAAGAGTGCGGCGAGTCCGCAGACGAACACGAAGCCGCCGAACAGGTATCGCCCGTCGGTGACGAAGATAGCGCCGGCGACGAACATCGGTCCGGAGAGCGAGAGGCCGAGACCGACCTGCAGCATCCACAGGATGCCCGGGTTTTTCATCGCCCGAACGTTCGAGTCGAAGGTTCTTGATCCTCTCGGCCCGCCCTCGAGGACGTCGGTGGAACTACAACGAATCGCCTCCAACGACGAACCGTCCACATCGGCGAACCGCTCACAACGCCGAACCGTCCACAGGAAGTGCCAGGCGTTCGTCGAACCTCGGCATCCAACCGACACGTTATCGTCTCCATGCCCTCGAGCCACCCACCCACACCGACACCAGTCGGGCGCTACTACGACGCGCTCGACCACCACGAGTACGACACCCTCGAGTCGATCCTGAGCCACTCGTTCGTCCAGGAGCGGCCCGACCGTCGATTCGAGGGGCGGGACGCCTTCGTTCGGTTCATGCGCGAGGAGCGACCGAGCCCTGACACCGCCCACGTCATCGACGACAGTACCGCCGACGGGAACACCGTCGTGGTCGAGGGACGGGTGCTCGAGGACGGGGGCGACGGCGACGCGCTGTTCGCATTCGTCGACACGTTCACGATCGAGAACGGGTCGATCGTCCACCTCGAGACGCGGCTTCGGTGACGGCACGCTCGGCTACTCGTCGAATCCGTCTCGCTCGCCCCTCGAGGCACTCATGCTGGGGTACCCACTCTGAGGCGCTCACTCCGAACCGCTCACTCGTAGCTCGGCATGCGCGCCGACCGTTCCGACCCCGCCACGAATGGGAGCGCCATCACGGTCGCTCCCACTTCGTCGCCGTCCACTCGAACCGAGAGGTCGGGGTCCTCGAGACCGTACTCGACGAGCGCGAGCGCGATCGGCTCCTCGAGGATGGGACTGACCGCCGCGCGGGTTATCTCGCCGACGGTGGCGTCGTCGTCGAAGACGGTCGCGCCAGGGGTCGGCAGGGCGTCGGTCGGGGATTCGGACTCGGTATCGAAATCGACCTCGGACTCGAGAATTAACCCGATCAACTTGCGACTCGGCTGTCCCCGATTCTCGACCCGCGAGACGACCTCCTGGCCGACGTAACACCCCTTCTCAAAGTCCAGCGCCAGGTCCAGTCCGAGTACGTTCGGAATCGTCCCCTCGAGTTCCGACTCGAATATGGGGGTGCCGGCCTCGAGCGTGAGGGTGTCCCAGGTCCGGTAGCCGAACGGGGCCGCGTTGAGTCCCTGGATCGAGAGCACCTCGTAGACATCGGGTGCGACGTCGACGCCGCAGACGACCTCGTAACTCTCCTCCCCGGCGAGGTCGTCGGTTCGCACGACGCTAACCCCGGCGTCGCCCATCGAGCCCCGGACGAACGTGAATCGGTCCTCGGGAGCGGCGGCCCCGTTGAGCACGCTCGCGATCTTCTCGGTCGCTTTCGGGCCGTGGACCCCGAAGATGGCGAACTCGTCGGTCGCCTCGCGGATCTCGACGTCCTGGATGAACACCTTCTCGGACCAGTCGGCGGCGATGTCCGCGGCGTGGCCGGGCGGCGTGAAGAGGAGCAGGCGCTCGCCAGCGTTGTAGACGTACAGATCGGACTCGATTCGACCCTGGGGATCGAGCAACAGGGCGTAGCACCCCTCACCGTCGGTGACCGGAACCCGGTTCGAGACGACGTTGTCGACGTACTCGAGGCGGTCGTCGCCCTCGACGACGATCACGTCGGAGGCGGTCTCGATCAGCCCGACGCCGTTCCTGACGGCGCGGTGGGCGCGTTCGGGTCGTCCGTAGTGGTCGACGACCCGGCGTCCGCCGCGCTCGGTGAACGTCGCGCCGTGATCTTCGTGGATTGACTCGATGACGCTCGCGTGCATACCGGTACGAGGCGGCGCGGCCCTACGGCCGTTTCGGTCTCGGGCGCATTCGAGGGGCGAACGGTTGGTGCTAGCACGGTACGAAAAGTTTCAACAGGCTCGCCTCGAGATACCTGCGAAATGGTCGAGAGAGACGCCGTTCGCCGGAGCTACGACGAACTGGCCTCGGTCTACGCGGCCCAGCGATCGGACGACGGCCCCGGAACGAGGGTCCTCGAGCGCTTTCTGGACTCGCTCGAGGACCCCGAACGCGTTCTCGACGCGGGCTGTGGCCAGGGAACCCCGGTGTTGACCCGGTTGAGCGAGTCGACGGTGGCCGTCGGGCTCGACTTCTCGGGCGAGCAGCTACGACTGGCGACAGATGCCGCGCCCGGGGCCGGCCTCCTCCAGGGCGACATGACGGCACTGCCGCTCGAGGAGTCGTCGTTCGACGCGGTCGTCGCCTACTGGTCGCTGATCCACGTGCCGCTCGAGGACCACCCGACGGTGATCGAAGAGTTCAAGCGCGTCCTCCGTCCAGGCGGGCGGCTCCTCCTGTGTGAGGGGACGAACGCCTGGACCGGCGAGAACCCGGACTGGCTCGAGAGCGGCGTCGAGATGGCCTGGGAGATTGCGGGTGCGGAGGCGACGCGGGGTCAGTTGCAGGAGGCGGGATTCGCGGTGCTCGAGGAGTGGGGTGTGCCGGAGGAGTTCGCCGACGACGACAGCGACGATGATGGAGAAGTCGGAGAAGACGACAGTGAAAGTGACGGAGAGGACGAGGACGACCACCCGTGGACGTTCTTCGTCGCTCGACTTGAGCGGAACTGAGCCGTCGAGTCGTCCGTCCCCGCTCTCCGGAAACTGCGATCAGCTCGACTCGAGCCCCGCGTCGTGGACCACCTCCCCGTCGACGAGCGTCATCGCGACGTCGATCTCGTCGATTTGCTCCGTCTGATCCCACGGCGACGCCTCGAGGACGGCGATATCCGCCCGTTTGCCGACCTCGAGCGTCCCCAGTCGGTCCTCGTCGAATCCGGCGTAGGCCGCGCCCGCGGTGTACGCCCGGAGTGCGGCGGTCACCGAGAGCCGCTGGGCTTCGACGGGCGCGTTCACCGCGTGGTGAACCCCCAGCAGCGGGTCGAGAGGCATGCAGTCCGAACCGAACGCCAGCGGGACGCCCGTCTCGAGCATCGACCGGTAGCGGTTCGACCGTTCGCGGCGCTCGACGCCGAGACGCTGGTCGTAGAGGCCGCCCTCGCCCGCCCACTGGAGGAAGTTCGGCTGAACGGAGGCGACGATGCCCGCGTCGGCCATTCGCTCGAGGTGGTCGTCGGTCGCGAGTTCGACGTGCTCGACGCGGTGGCGGGCCGTCTCCGCGTTGGGCGTCGCCTCGAACGCCGAAATCGTCTCCTCGATCGCTTCGTCGCCGATGGCGTGGACGGTGAGCTGGTAGTCGCTCTCCCCAGTGGCCTTCGCGGCGATTTCCTCGAGTTCGTCTGGGTCGACGACCCACTGGCCGCGGCCCGCTTCGGGGGCGTTGCCGTTGCTGTCGCCGTCGCTGTCGCCGTGGCCGTTGGCGTCACCGTTCCTGTCGCCGTCACCGTTACCGTCGCTCCTACTACCCGGCAGATCCGCGTACGGCTCGAACAGCTTTGCCGTCCGGCCGCCGAAACTCCCGTCGGTGAACGACTTGATCCCACCCATCTCCACGAACTCGCTCCCCCCGTTCGTCGCGAGACCCGCGTCCAGGACGCTCTCGAGGTGGTCGCTCCAGTAATCCAGTCGAACCCGGCAGGACAACTCGCCCGCAGCCTCGAGGTCCCGGTACACCCGCGGGGCGTGGGACTGGCGAACCTTGTCGTGGACGCCGGTTACGCCCAGCGCGTTTGCGTGCTCGAGGGCGGCGGTGACGAGGTCCCGCGTCTCCGCGTAGTCGGGTTCGATGGCGTCCCAGACGGCCTCGGTCGCTTCCTCGACGACGACGCCGGTGGGTTCGCCACCCTCAGTTTCGACGTCCGCAGCGGGCATCGATCCGGCCAGGCGCTCGAGCGCGACCGAGTTCAGCGACGCGGTGTGCATGTCGACGCGCATCGCGACGACGGGGCGGTCCTCGCTGACGGCGTCCAGATCTGTCGCAGTGAGGTAGCGGTTCTCGGGCCACTCGCTCTCGTCGTAGCCGAACCCGAGGAGCCACTCGCGGTCGCTCGCGTCGTCGGCATGGGTCGCGAGCGCGTCGAGGGCGCCCTCGAGCGTCTCGGCGGCGGAGAGGTCGGTGTGTACGAGGTACTGGCCCAGATTCTCTACGTGCGTGTGCGCGTCGATAAATCCAGGGACCACCGGGCGGCCCTCGCAGTCGATCACGTCGGTTTCGACGCCCTCGAGGAAGCGGACCTCGTACTCGCGGCCGACGCGGACGATCTCGCCGTCGCGGATCGCCAGCGCCTCCATCGGATCGGGTTCGGGTGCGTCGGGATCGGTCCCGTCCACGTCCGCCAGCGAGTAGACGCGGGCGTCGACGAGCACCGTGTCGGCAGCATCGGTCATGCTCGAGTGCGCGCGCGGAGAGGGCAAAACGGTTGGGAAAGCGGGCGACCTCGTCGCGACCAGCGAGCGGGTCAGAGGAGGTGATGGATCACGAGTTCTGGACCGGCTATCGCACGTCGAGCGAGACCAGTTCGTCGGCGACTCGAGTCGAGCGCTCGCGGTGACGAATCAGCAACCCTTAGCACCCGCCGCCTCGATTCCTCGCACATGACCGACGCCGAGACCCTCGCCGAGCGCGTCCTGACGGGCGAGTTGCGACTGCACGAACTCGAGGAGCACGCCGACCACGATACCGCCACCGCGGCCCGTCGCGCCCTGCTCGAGGCCGAGACCGACGCCGACCTCGAGACCGTCGGCGACTACGCCTTCGACGCCGAGGTCGCCGAATCGGCCATCGAGAACATGATCGGCGCGGCCCAGGTGCCGATGGGCGTCGCCGGCCCCGTCACCGTCGATGGCGGCGCCGCGAGTGGGCAGTACCGCCTGCCGCTGGCGACGACCGAGGGCGCGCTGCTGGCATCTGTGAATCGAGGACTCTCCGTCATCGAATCCGCTGGCGGCGCGAGCGCCCGCGTGACGAAAAACGGCATGACCCGCGCCCCCGTGTTTCGCGTCGAGGGCGTCGTCGAGGCCGCCGAGACCGTCGAGTGGGTC
The DNA here is from genome assembly GCF_042663665.1 of Saliphagus sp. GCM10025317. NCBI lineage: Archaea > Methanobacteriati > Methanobacteriota > Halobacteria > Halobacteriales > Natrialbaceae > Saliphagus > Saliphagus sp. GCM10025317. The sequence continues at coordinate 207,779 of NZ_JBHTAQ010000007.1, read as the reverse complement.
GGCGAGAACCTCGAGGCCCTGCGCGAGGCCGCCGAGTCCACGACCAGTCACGGCGAGTTGCTCGACGTCGAGCCGTACGTCGTCGGCGACTCCGTCTACTTGCGCTTCGCCTACGACACCAAGGACGCGATGGGGATGAACATGGTGACGATCGCGACGGACGAAGCGTGTTCGGTCGTCGAGGCAGAGACGCCCGCCTCCCTCGTGGCCGTCTCCGGGAACCTCTGTTCGGACAAGAAGCCCGCCGCGATCAACGCCGTGGAGGGCCGCGGTCGCTCGGTCACGGCCGACGTCGTCATCCCCGGAGAGGTCGTCGAAGAGCGCCTGCACACGACCGCCGACGCTATCGCGGAGGCCAACACCCGAAAGAACCTGATTGGGAGCGCCAAGGCGGGCAGCCTGGGCTTCAACGCCCACGCGGCTAACGTCGTCGGCGCGGCCTTCCTCGCGACCGGCCAGGACGAGGCCCAGGTCGTCGAGGGGGCGAACGCGATCACGACGATGGACGCTCGCCCGAACGAGGAGGGGGCGGCTGACCTCTACGCCTCCGTCTCGCTGGCCTCGCTCGAGGTCGGTACCGTCGGCGGCGGCACGAAACTCCCAACCCAGTCGGAGGCGCTCGACGTACTGGGCCTGCGTGGGGGCGGCGACCCGGCGGGGAGCAACGCCGACGCCCTCGCGGAGGTCATCGCGGTCGGCGCACTGGCGGGCGAACTCTCGCTCCTGGCGGCGCTGGCCTCGAGACACCTCGCGAGCGCGCACGCGGATCTGGGTCGGTAGTCGGACGAAGCGCTTCAGTAATCGGTCGGAACTCTGTTCTCCGCTCGAGTCAGGCGTACGCCTCGAACTCCTCGCCGAAGACGAGGAAGTAACCCGTCCCGACGAGGCCGATGACGGTCGCGATGGTAAAGGCGAGGACCGGGTCACCGGCCAGGATCGTCTCCCCCGTCAGGGGATTCGACAGTCCCGCCCAGAGGAATCCTCCGAGGGCGGCGCTGGGGATGACGATCACGTTCCGCAGGAGGTAGTACGCGCCCGTGACTCGCCCCCCGGCGCCCATCTCCGCGGGGCCGACGATCAGCGCCTTGTGGGCCGGCAGACCCGCGAATCGGAGTCCGGAGAAGGCAAACAGCACCGCGAGGACCCCCGCCGTGGAGAGTGCACCGACCCCGCCCTCGGGCACCGAAATTAGCATGATCGGGAACACTGCGTAGACGAGAAAACCGAGCGCGACGACCGGTTTGAGCCCCACGTGCTCGGCGGCCTTCGCGGCCGGAATCATGACCAGCAGGGCGACGGCCATCTCGAGGCTCAGGAGGAGCCCGAAGTACGCCTGGGGAGAGAGCGAGTTCCCAACTACTGGAACCGACGTCGGGAGCACGAGGCCCACCGCGAGAAAGTCGGTGATCACGAGGACGAAGAAGACGTAGACCATCCCGTTGGCGAACCGAACGAGGGTGTCGCCGACCAGGAGCGGCCGCAGCGGATCGGGGAGATTCCGGAGGTCTGTGAGGAGCTGGGAGACCCCCTCGAACTCCTTGCCGAAGGAGTCGTCGCTCGAGTCGTATAACCGGTGTTGTACGAGGGTGCCGAAGATTCCGAAGGCGACGGCGACGACGAGGATCAGCTGGAAGGCGAAGATCACCTCGTCGCTCGCGCTGGTGAAGGGGGCGAAGACGAGGGCGGCGATCAGGGGGCCGACGAGGAAGGCGGTGCGCCGGAAGCTCTCGGTGCTGGCGAATCCCGCCGCCAGCTATGAGGGCGGGACGGCCTGCTTGACGATGGCGTAGGTGGCCCCGAGGCCGAAGGACTTCCAGGCCTGGGCGAGGATCAGTCCGAGGAAGATGGCGACGATGGCGAGATTGGTGGGGCCGACGGCGACGTCGGCGAGGAGGGGCGCCGCGAGCCAGACGCCGAACCCGATGGTGGCGAGAAGGCCGAACGCGGTAAGGGCGTATCGGGAACCGATGCGGTCCGAAATCGCGCCGCCGGGGTAGGGGTAGACGGCGCTGATTACGTTCCCAGCGGTTCCGAAGAGTCCGACGGCGACGCCCGTCGCCCCCAGTGCGACCATGTACTCGGCCATGTAGCGACTCGTCATCTGGAAGCTCAGGCTGAACGCGAACATGGCGAGCGAGAGGACGATCACGTCCCGCTCGAGGGCGAAGAACTGGCGCCAGGCGTCGAGCGGGTCGGCCGCGTCCGCCTGCGAGTCCTCGAGGCTCATACGGTCACGGTTCTGGCTCTACCGACAAGGACATTTCCGTCCCGACGAGTCGGACGCCGCGCATCCAAAGCATCACGCCGTCTCCCCACCGCACCGAAAGACCGAACCAGTAAAGGCAAGCGGGCGCTTCCTCGGGCACATGACGACGACGCTCGGGACGGCGAGCGCGTCACCCGGCGAGATCGACACGGGCCGACTCGAGGTCGGCGAAACCCGAGACGGTAGCCCGTTCGGCCTCCCGGTCGCCGTGATCAACGGCGCCGAACCGGGGAAGACGCTCTACGTGCAGGCAGCCAGCGACGGCGACGAGTTGAACGGCGTCGGCGTGCTCAGCCGCGCCGTTCCACGGATCGACCCCACCGAACTGTCGGGAACCATCCTGGCCGTGGGACTGGTCAACTACCACGCCTTCCAGGTAGCCGAGCACCGCAACCCGATCGACGACACGAAGATGAACCGGACCTACCCCGGCAACGAGTCGGGTACCTCGAGCGAGCGCATCGCCCACGCTACATTCCAGATCGCCCGCGAGGCCGACCTCATCGTGGACCTCCACCAGGGGTCGACCAGCCGCATGATCGACGAGGTGCGGGTCCGCTGTGGCCACCGCCACCGCCTCCACGAGTCGTGCCTCGAACTTGCGCGCGTGTTCTCCCTCGAGTGCGGGCACATTCTCGATCAGAAGGGGCCGGAGGGACAACTCGCCCGCGCGGCACCGAACGAGGGCATCCCGACGATCGATCCCGAACTCGGCGGAGCCGTCGGCTGGGACGAAGAGAGCATCGAGAAGGGCGTCGCAGGACTGTTCAACGTCCTCCGGTACTACGGGTTCCTCGAGGACGAAGGCGAACTCGTCGACCAGACGCGAGCGACCGGGTTCGACCAGTACGGCTCGCCGGTCGGCGGTCTCGTCCGCTTCGAGCCATCGCTGGGCGAGCGCGTCGCGGCCGGCGACACCCTCTTCGAGGTGACGACGCCCTTCGGCGAGTCGAAGGCGACCGTGACGGCCGACAACGACGGCATCTTCTGGCGAAGTCGGCGCCTCCCGCAGGTCGCGACCGGCGAGTACGTCTGCTCGGTCGGGACCGACCTCGAGGTGATCTGACGTGGGTACACCAAGCGACCTCGTCTGTCCCGACTGCGGGGCCGAGTACGCCGCCGGCCCGGACGAACCCTGGCGCTGTACCTGCGGGCACGGCCTCGAGTTCGCGGCTCGCCCCCACCCCGAGGGGAACCCACTGCCGCTCTCCCAGCTCGACACCACCGAGGGGCTGTGGACGTTCTTCGAGTTCCTCCCCATCGAGAAACACGTCACGTTCCACGAGGGGTTCACCCCGCTCGTCGACGCTCCCGAGTGGGACGCCCAGTTCAAACTCGAGTACGTCTTTCCCACAGGCTCGTTCAAGGATCGCGGCGCGACGACGACCCTCTCACGGGCGGTCGAACTCGGCGTCGAGAAGGTCGTCGAGGACTCCTCGGGCAACGCCGGGGCGGCCATCGCGACATACGCGGCGAAAGCCGGCCTCGAGGCCGACATCTACGTTCCGGCGGACGTCAAGCAGTCGAAGCTGATGGCGATCCAGCGCGTCGACGCGCGCCCCGTCCGCGTCGAAGGGAGTCGCGAGGACGTCACGGCGGCCTGTCTCGACGCCGTCGAGAGCGGCGAGGGGTGGTACGCCTCCCACGCCTGGAACCCGGCGTTCTACGCGGGGACGATGACCTTCGCGTTCGAAATCGCCGCCCAGCGCGGGTGGACCGTCCCGGACGCGCTCGTGCTCCCGATCGGCCACGGGACGCTCTTCCTGGGCGCCTACCGGGGGTTCAAGTTGCTCAACGACGCCGGAATCGTCGAGTCGATGCCCCGCCTGCTCGGGGCCCAGGCGGCGGGCTACGCGCCCATCGTGGCTGCCCTCGGCGGCGATACCACCGGCAAGGACGGGGAACGAACCGACATCGCCGACGGCATCCAGATCGCCGAACCCGCCCGCGGCACCCAGATCCTCGAGGCCATCGAGGCGACCGACGGCGACGCCATCGCGCTGGGGAGCAACGTCCTCGAGACGACCCTCGACCGACTCCACCGGAACGGCTACTACGTCGAGCCGACGTGCGCGGCGGCTCCGGCGGCCCTCCGCCGGTACCGCGAAGCGGGCGTCCTGGACGACGACGATGACGTGGTCGTCCCGCTCACGGGGAGCGGTCTGAAGACGATGTAGCCCTGGGTGCCTGGGCCCCGGGTGTCTGGGTGCCTGAGGACCAGCGACTGTCGACTAGCCAGACAACGTCACGCTCGATCGTTCCCACGAAGTGAGAACCGACGCGAGAGTCAGTATCGAGTAACTCTTGAGGAACGGAGATAGACATGGGAAATCACTGCTGGCCGGTCGATGGGGAATCGCCGACGCTCGCGGTCGTCCAGGCCGTCGCAACCGCCGCGGGTCGTCAGCCGGAGGACCTCGAGCCGCTGTACGACTCCGTCGACGGCGATGCCCTGGACGGGGTTCTCGAGGGTGGTGACGACGTTCGTGTCCGCTTCGAGTTTGCGGGTTTTGACGTCGACGTGACGCCGGAGGAGGTGTGTCTGACCGAGCGGGCCTAGCCTCGAGACTCCCGCGAGCGACGATGCCATGTCGCCACTTCGATCACGGGCGACGATACCACTTTGAGGGTGCCCCTCGAGTGTCCACGTGATGACGGATTCAGACGAGGCCCGCGTTCCAGTGGAGTGTTCCGCGTGTGAGACGCGAACCCGCGTGCCGCTGTCGGAACTCGCCGAATCGATCGAGCGCCACAACGAGACCGTTCACGACGGCGAGCCGATCGCGGAGGTCGATCCGGACCTCAAGGCACAACTGGCCGATCTCGTGGTCGAGGATCTGGGGTTGCTCGAGGACGAGGGCTGACCATCGACGACTGCCAGTCCCTGCCGTGGCAGGTCCGTCCCGAAATGGTTTTGATCCCCTCACCCGGACACTCGGTATGCCGACGGATCCGGACACTCAATACGACTCCTCGCTGGGGAGCAAGTTCATTTTCGTCACCGGCGGGGTGATGTCAGGTCTCGGGAAGGGGATCACGGCCGCGAGCACCGGCCGGCTCCTGAAGAACGCGGGCTTCGACGTCACCGCGGTCAAGATCGACCCGTACCTGAACGTCGACGCCGGGACGATGAACCCCTACCAGCACGGGGAAGTGTACGTCCTCAAGGACGGCGGCGAGGTCGACCTCGACCTCGGGAACTACGAGCGCTTCCTCGGGATCGACATGCACTCCGATCACAACGTCACGACGGGCAAGACCTACAAGCACGTGATCGAGAAGGAGCGCGCGGGCGACTACCTCGGAAAGACGGTCCAGATCATCCCGCACATCACCGACGACATCAAGCGCCGCATCCGCGAGGCCGCCGAGGGAACCGACGTCTGCCTCGTCGAGGTCGGCGGCACCGTCGGGGACATCGAGGGGATGCCCTACCTCGAGGCCCTGCGCCAGTTCGCCCACGAGGAACCCGAGGAGAACGTCCTGTTCGTCCACGTGACCCTGGTTCCGTACTCGAAAAACGGCGAGCAAAAGACCAAGCCGACCCAGCACTCGGTGAAGGAGGTCCGGTCGATCGGCCTCCAGCCGGACGTGATAGTCGGCCGATCGGACGACAAACTCGAGCCCAGTACCAAAGAGAAGATCGCACTCTTCTGTGACATTCCCACCGAGGCCGTCTTCTCGAACCCCGACGTCGAGGACGTCTACCACGTCCCGCTGGCCGTCGAGGAAGAAGGCTTAGACGAGTACGTCCTCGAGCACTTCGACCTGGCCGACGAGGCGCTCCCGCCCGCCGAGCGCACTCGCGAGTGGCGCGAGGTCGTCACCACCGAGAAGACCGAGTCGGTCGACATCGCGCTGGTCGGCAAGTACGACCTCGAAGACGCCTACATGTCGATCCACGAGTCGCTGAAACACGCCGGGTTCGAACTCGGCGCCGAGGTCAATGTCGAGTGGGTGTTCGCCGATGACCTCGCCGACGGCCACGATGGGCAACTCGAGGGCGTCGACGGCGTCATCGTCCCCGGTGGGTTCGGAATGCGCGGCACCGAGGGCAAGATCGAGGCGATCCGCTACGCCCGCGAGCACGACGTGCCCTTCCTCGGCCTCTGCCTGGGCTTCCAGATGGCCGTCGTCGAGTACGCCCGCCACGTCCTCGGCCTCGAGGGCGCCCACTCGACGGAGATGGACGCGGACACGCCCCACCCCGTCATCGACATCCTGCCCGAGCAGTACGAGGTCGAGAACCTGGGCGGGACGATGCGCCTGGGCGAACACACGACCGTCATCGAGCCCGAGACGCTCGCGTACGACCTCTACCGGGACACCTCGTGTCAGGAGCGCCACCGCCACCGCTACGAGGTCAACCCCGAGTACTTCGACGCGTTCGCGGACGAGCCCCTGACCTTTTCGGGGACGGCGGGTAACCGGATGGAGATCCTCGAACTCGAGGGCCACCCGTTCTTCCTCGGGACGCAGTACCACCCCGAGTACAGTTCCCGGCCGGGCGACCCGAGCCCGCCGTTCGTGGGGTTAGTCGAGAGCGTACTCGAGGCGGGTCGGACGGACGGCGGAGACGTGCCGAGCGGTGCAGGCGACGCGGACGAAACCGAGGTGACCCACTGATGGTCGACACCGACACCTTCGTTCCCGAAGCAGTCGCAGAGATCGAAGACGAAATCGGCGATGCGAACGCCGTCATCGCCCTCTCGGGCGGCGTCGACTCCTCGGTGGCCGCCGCACTGGCCTACGAGGCCATCGGCGACCGACTCACGCCGGTTTACGTCGACACCGGCCTGATGCGCAAGGGCGAGACCGACCAGATCCGCGAGACGTTCTCGTTCATGGAGAGTCTCGAGATCGTCGACGCGAAAGACCGCTTCCTCGAGGCGCTCGCTGGCGTCACTGATCCCGAGGAGAAGCGCAAAATCATCGGCGAGCAGTTCATCCGCGAGTTCGAGCGCGAGGCCCTCGAGGCCGACGCCGACTACCTCGTTCAGGGAACGATCTACCCCGACCGGATCGAGAGCGAGGGTGGGATCAAGTCCCACCACAACGTCGGCGGCCTCCCCGAAGTCGTCGATTTCGACGGCATCGTCGAACCCGTTCGTGACCTCTACAAGGACGAGGTTCGCGAGGTCGCCCGCCACCTCGGCCTCGACGAACTGGTGGCCGAGCGAATGCCCTTCCCCGGTCCGGGACTCGCCGTGCGCGTCATCGGCGAGGTCACCGAGGAGAAACTCGAGGTCGCCCGCGACGCCTGTCACGTCGTCGAGGGGGAACTCGAAGAGTACGATCCCTGGCAGGCACTCGCCGCGGTCATCGGCAAGGCGACGGGCGTCAAGGGCGACAACCGCGTCCACGGCTGGGTGGTCTCCGTGCGATCGGTCGAGTCCCGCGACGGCATGACCGCCCGCGCCCAGGAACTCGACTGGGAGACGCTCCAGCGCATCCAGTCGCGAATCACCGGGCAAAACGAGAACGTCGCACGCGTCGTCTACGACGTGACCCACAAGCCGCCGGCGACGATCGAGTACGAGTAGCGGCGGTCGCGATCAGCTTTCTGGGGCCGATTCGAGCAGCTCGCGCGCCTCCGCCGGATCCGTTCGGAGGACGACGTCGCCGTTTCGATCGTCGTATTCGACGAGAAGTTCCTCCTCGAGTCGCGGCAGGTGATCGTGGTGGAGCATCGTCTCGAGTCGCTCGACCTCGCGTTCCGAGAGCGTCTCGTAGTCCGAAAGCGCCGCCACAAGTTCCTCCCGGGTCGCTATCTCGCGTTCGACGAGTAACGACATCACGCGTCGTCGGACGGGATGGCCCAAAACGCCGCTCGATTGAACCAGATACACGAGAGTGTCGTCGAGAAATCCGGCGAGCGCGAGGGCTGCCTCGGCGAGAATCGGCGTGACCATGAATGGGGTCGAGCGAGCGCGCACAAAAGAGTTCTCGTGGCTCGAGCGGAGAGTCCAGGCAGCTGTCGTTCCGAGTCCGAGCCGATTCTTCGCTCGAGTCGTTAGACGCGCTCCTCGAGCGGGCGTTCGTCCGTCGTTCGCCTCTTATTCGCCCCTACTCGCCTCCTACGGACGATTGTCCGACTCGAGCACCGATTCGTACAGGTCGAGACGCCACGTCGGGACGACGAGTTCCTCCGTTTGATTGTAGACGAGGAGCCCGTACTCCTCAAGCAGCGGGAGGTGCGTCCGACGCAGGGAGACGTGGACGCGCTGGCGGAGCTGGTGAATCGACGTCTCGACCGTCGGCTCGTGTTCGTCGTCGGCGAGCCAGCCGATCAGGGTGTGGACGTCGAGTGCCGTCCCCGCATCGAGCAGGTGCTCGAGGAGCGTCCGGCGACGGTCCGACGACAGCACGCGAGTGACCTCGGTACGAGCGAGAGTGTCGCGATTGCCAGCGCCAGGGTGCGTAGCGGCGGTCGTGCCGCGACCGCTCGAGTTCGCCGTCTTGGTCGGGACGCGGAACGTCATGGGTGATAACCACTCACTCGAGTAGGAGGTATAAAGCGGCGTAGTCGTTTCGTCGTTCGCCACCGATCGCAACTCGGTCGAATCGTTTAGCCGGCGGTAAAATGATATTACTCGCTGCAAGGACCCGTTCGACGGATCGTTGCCACACGTGAAAATCGGTCCGTCGATCGCAAATTCGGGCTAAATTCGCCTCGAGTATCACGAACACTGATCGGTTATCTCGAGGGTAAGCAAACGCTCGTTGGCGTCACGTCTGTGCCATTCCGAGCAGCGGCCAGACACCGGGTATCGTTCCGGGAAACAGTCGGATCACGCGGGTGCCGTTCCGAGCAACAGCCAGAGGTTCAAAATCGTGAATCCAACGATGACGGCAACGGTGTAGTACGCCACCGCGACCAGCGCCGCGAGTTTGTAGTCCAGGTCGTAGACGATCAGAATCGCGGTGTAGGCGACGGCGACCATGAACGGAACGACCACCAGCGGGCCCCACCGCTGGAGGACGACCGAGACGAGCGCCAGTACTGGTCCGATGGTGAACGCGCGTTTGACCGGGACCGTCCCGAGCACGTACCGGGCAGCGATGTGGAGCGTGACGCCGTAGAAGACCGTCGCCAGCAGGAAGGTCCCGAGGTACGCGAGGGGGCCACCCCCGGCCGGATCGATCCCGCCGGGGATCTGTGCGAGAAACGGTGGAGCGTGCATACTCGAGAGACGATATCACGCGGTTTGTGTGTGCCGAATTCGCGTCGCTCGAGGGAGAGATTCGATCGAAAATCGGGTCCGCGAGTCGGGCCGCTACTCGAGCAGGCCGAGGTCCTCGAGTCGGGAGACGATCTTGTCGACGGCGTGTTCGGCGTCGGCCGGTTTCTTCCCGCCGGTGATGACGAGTTTGCCCGAACCGAACAGCAGCGCCACCACTTCCGGCTCGTCGAGGCGGTAAACCAGGCCGGGGAACTGCTCGGGTTCGTACTCGATGTTCTCGAGACCGAGGCCGATAGCGATCGCGTTGAGATTGAGATTGCGGCCGAGGTCAGCCGAGGTGACGATGTTCTGGACGACGATTTCCGGATCCTCGTTCACCTGAATCTGGAGTTCGCGAAGTTTGTCGAAGACGATCCGCAGACTCTCGTGGACGTCGTCGGTGCTCTTCGCGCCAGTACAGACGATCTTCCCCGAGCGGAAGATCAGTGCGGCGGATTTCGGATTCTGGGTTCGGTAGACGAGACCGGGAAACTGCTCGGGGTCGTAGTCGGCCCCCTCGAGGTCCATCGCGACACTCTGGAGGTCGAGTTCTTGCCCGATGCCGGTCGACGCCACCACGTTTTCGATGTTGATGGTGTCCTTCGGATCCGTCATAAGTCGCTTAAAAAGACGTATTTAAGGTTTATAAAGCTTGGTACTGCGTGCTGATTTGTCCGGTTCTTTGAGTGTGTCAGACGAGTGGATGACGGTCGCCGACGAGGCGACAGGTAGTGAGGCGACGAGGAACCGTCTCGCGAGTCGACCGACAGTATCATTGCTCGTCCAGCATCACTCGAGACACGTGTATCTCCTCGAGTACGGCGGCGAAGACGACGCGTTCGCGGCGGCCGAGAGCCGTCACGCCGCCACCGGCGTTACCCGGGTCGCGCCGGGGCTGGCCGTCGCGAACGCCCTCGTCCCTAAGCGCGTCCGCGGACTGGCCTACACCCGCGCGGCGAGCGACCTTATGGGCCGAACCGACGCCTCTATCGCGAGCGCACGAGCCCTGCTCGAGGCGGCCTCGATCGATCGGGAGGGGACGGTCGCCGTCCGCGCGACGAACGTCCACGGCTCGAGCGGCGTCTCCACGACGGACGCGGAACGCGAACTCGGGAGCGTCCTCGTCGACCGCGGGTTCGACGTCGACCTCGAGAATCCCGACCACGTCCTCCGGGCGGTCTTCTCGGAGGGGCGCCTCAAGTCCGAGGCCGACGGCCGTGGCAATCTGCTCGAGTCGGTCGCGAGCGACAAGGTCAGGGAGCGAAACAACGAAGCTGGAGAACGAGTCGACGAATCCGGGGAACGGGTGTCGGTCTGTGCCCTCGGCTGGCTCGCCGCCGAGAGCGTCCGCGACTTCGGCTCGCGGGCGCCGACCGACAAGCCGTTCTTCCAGCCCGGAAGCATGGACCCGCTCCTGGCACGTGCGGTCGCCAACATCGCCGGCGCGGAATCCGGGCGAACGATCCTCGACCCGATGTGTGGCACCGGCGGCGTCCTTGTCGAGGCGGGACTGGTTGGAGCGACCGTCGTCGGCACGGACGCCCAGGCGAAGATGGTCACCGGTACGCGGACGAACCTCGCACACTTCCTCGACCGCGAGGATCCGTCGCCGACCGGCGTCCCGCGCGGGTCGTGGCACGTCGCCCGCGGCGACGGAACCCGGCTCCCGCTCCGGGACGGCGCCGCCGACGCCGTCGTCTTCGATGCCCCCTACGGCCGCCAGTCGAAGATCGAGACCCACCGGCTGGCGGATCTGGTCTCGGGCGCGCTCGCGGAATCCCGGCGAGTGGCCGACCGGGCCGTCGTCGTCGCCGATCGCTCGTGGGCGAAGGAAGCTCGAGAAGCGGGCTGGACGCTCGAGGCGGCATTCGAACGGCGGGTCCACCGGTCGCTGACGCGGTACGTGCTGGTTCTCTCCTGAGTTGGGGTCGGCTCGAGGGCGCCGAGGGTGGCTCGAGGGTCGTGGTTCCTGGTCCCTGGTTTCGCCGGTACAGCGCCGCCACTCGAGGCGGAGGATTCCGCTTTCGGAAGCCTTGAGACGGTATGCAGAAAAGACTGACCGTGGCCCGCGCTCGTCTCTTCGGATCCCTCTGTGGACTGGTCTTTCTCATCAATCTCGCCAGAATCGTCTTCGCACCGCTGCTGAACGTGTTTATCGCCGAATTCGGGATCGGCGAAGCGACCGCGGGCCTCATCGTCACCCTCGTGTGGGTCGGGAGCGCGTTCCCCCGTCTGGCGACCGGGTGGGTGCTCACGAAAGTCCCGAGACAGCACGTCGTGCTCGCCTCGGGCGTTATTCTCGCGATTTCGTCCGGGGTCGCCGCGACCGCCACCTCGATCACCCACCTCATGGGCGGCGCCTTCCTCATGGGGATCGCTTCGGGCGTGTACTTCGTCTCGGCGAACCCGCTCTTGAGCGAACTGTACCCCGATCGCGTCGGGCGCGTCATGGGAATCCACGGGGCCGCGAATCAGGTCGCCGCGGTGATCGCCGCCCCGTTCGTGGCGCTCACCCTCTTCGTCGACTGGCGCCTGTCGCTGTGGGCGATCGCCGTCGGCGGGGCCGTGGTCACGGCCTACACGTGGCTCACCGCGAGGCGAACCGAGATGCCGGACGCGGGGCGGTCCGATCGGGCCTTCGTCGCTGGCGCGCTCTCGGAGTGGCGGCTCATCGTGACCGCGCTGGCGATCGCGGGCGTCGCCGTGTTCATCTGGCAGGGCGTGTTCAACTTCTACGAACTGTACATGCAGTCGAAGGGGCTCTCAGACCAAGCGGCCGGGATGATGCTCACCGTCGTCTTCGCCGCCGGCGTCCCCGCGTTCTTTTTCGGCGGCGACCTGGCCGACCGTCTCCCGCAGATCCCGTACCTGCTCGGGATCGTCGGCACGTTCGCCGCGACCCTCCTCGCGCTGACGCTCGTCGAAGGGCTGATCCCGCTGGTCGCGCTCACCATCGTCGTCGGGTTTGTGATCCACGCGCTGTTTCCAGCCGTCGACACGTACCTCCTCGATACGCTTCCGGATTCGACTCGAGGGAGCGCCTATGCAGTATTTAGCTCCGTTTGGATGCTCTCACAGTCGCTCGGCTCGTACGTCCTCGGCGTCTTCGTCGAGGGGAACTACACCTACGACGAGGTGTTCGCCGTCGCCGCGCTATTTCTCGGCGCGACGGTCGTCGCCCTCGTCGTCCTCGAGCGGGTCGGAAAGCTCCCGAGCTAGCGCTACGGGTGACGCTCGAGCGTCGTCACGTCGTGCACTTCGATTCGTGTTCCGCCGTGCTGGCCGCTGGTCACCGTCAACGACCAGTCGTGCGCATCGGCGATCGCCCGGGCGAGAGCGAGACCGAGGCCGCGTTCCTCGTCAGCGTCCTCGCCGCGCGACTCGAGGTCGATTACCCGGTCGTGATCGGTCGGTGGGATCTCGGCGGCGTCGTCCATGAGGAAGAAGCCGCGTTCGCTCGAGCGAGGATCGTCGAAGCCGAGCAGCCCAACCTGGATCGTGACTGATCCGTCGGCGCGGGCGGCCGCGTCGTCGAAGATCGTCTGGAGGAAGTGATCGAATCGCTCCCGGTCGGCCCGGAGGGTCGCGTCGGCGTCGACGACCACGGCGGGGCGCTCGAGGCGGGAGCCCTCGACCGCGTGCTCGATCGCCGACACGAGGTCGATCCGCGTCCGGGGGCCGACCGCCGTCGCGTTTCGGGCGAACTCCCGGATGTCGTCGACGAGTCGTTCCGTGCGGTCGAGCGTCGTCGAGACGGCGTCTTCGGCGAGCGGAAACTCCCACTCACCAGGTCGGTCGGGTTCCTCCTCGAGCGCCGTCGCGACGGCCTCGAGGTGACGCTTGAGGTCGCTCGAGAGCACGTTCGCCACGCTCTCTAAGCGTTCGGTCTGGTGTTCGAGCTGGGTCGTCCGGTCCTCGAGTACCTGCTCGCGGATCGCCCGGTCGAGCGCCGCGCGAGTGTTCTCGGCGAGCGTCGAGAGTAACTCGACGTCGGTGCCCTCGAAGTTCGCGACCCGCTTCGAGCCCGTCATCAGGATGCCGTGAGTACCGATCGGGGCGATGATCTCGGAACGGATCGGCGTGTCGGGATTGTAGAGGCCCTCGACCTCCTGCAGGTCCTCGATGTGTCTGGTCTCGCCGGCCTCGAAGACGTCCCAAACGAGGCCCTCGCCGGGGTGGAATCGGGGGAGTCCGCCGAACTCGTCATGTGCACCCGCGGTGCCGGCGACGGGGTCGAGGTAGCCGTACTCGTCGTCGAGCAACCAGACGCCGCTGATCGGGAGGTCCAGGAGGTCGCTCCCGGCGTGAACGGCGATCGCACAGATCTCCTCGGGGTCGCTCGACTGCAGGAGCCAGCGCGTGACCTCGTGCAGCGAGGTCACGACCCGCTCGTACTCGCGCTGGTCGGTGACGTCGCGGGCGATGCAGGCGAGATTGGCCGAGCCGTGGTCGACCGGCACGACGCTGACCTCGGCGACCCGATCGGCGCCCGTCGCGTCGGTGTAGGCCAGTTCGAACGTCCGCTGGGCCGCGGTGCCGACGTCGACGTCGCTGAGCGCGCGGCCGACGTGGATGGTGTCGTCGGCGTCGACGGCAGCGAGGTCCAGGAGGGTCTCGACGTGTTCGCCACGCAGGTTCCGCGCGTCGGTGTCGAAGGCGCGTTCGACCGTGGCGTTGACCGAGAGGATCCGGTTGTTGTCGTCGAGGGTGACCACGCCGTCCTGGATCGCCTCGACGACGGCCGTGTTCCGGGCGAGTTTTGTCTCCTGTTCCTTTCTCCCGGTGACGTCGCGCATGGACACCGAGAGCCCGTTCTCCCCGGGCCAGGCCCGGGCCTCGAACCAGGTCTCGAGCGGCGTGTGGTACACCTCGAAGGAGACCGGCACCTGTTCGTCCATCGCCTGGTAGAAGCCGTCTGGGAACTGGGTCTCGACCGTCTCGGGGAACTCGTCCCACATGACCCGTCCGAGGAGGTCCTCTCGGGAGCGCTCGAGTAGCGCCTCGGCCCGCTCGTTGAGGTACGTGAATCGAAAGTCGGTGTCGAGGGCGAAGAAGGCGTCGCGGACGCGGTCGATCATGGGAACGGTGCGGAGGGTCACCGGCGACCACCCGCATCGGGGGAAATGGATCGGCGGCGAGGCGTCGTGGCTCGCGGCGCTAGCCGACTCGCCCGCCACACCGACCGAACACGCCTGTCTCTCATTCCGTTGACTCATAGTTACCCCACCCGGTATTTCAGTGTCGTGGCCGATGGGCGTACGATCCGGGCTCGAGACGGCGTTCGGCGCTGTCGGGACTGCTATTCGGAAATTCGACCGACCGACCGGTACAGGCGATCGATAGAACGCGACGGGACGTATTCTACCTGGTTCCCGTCGAGAATACCGCGGCTAACCGCGGAGGCGCTCTGCGGTGCTATTCTCGCCGTGCTGACCCCAGAGCACCTCGCAGTGCGATGCTCGGCGCCTCACCGTTCGATCGGGAGCAGTTCCTTCACCGTCACGTAGTCGAGAGGGGCAGCGTGTTCGGTCCGGATGAGATTCTCGTCGTTGATCTCGAGGGCGAGGTCGTCGAGTTGTTCGGCAACGTAGGTGATATCCTCGTTTTCGGTCCCGACTGCCTTGATGTGGAGGTTCTCCTGGCCGGTCATCAGTTCGGTCACTTCGGTAATCTGGGGAAGTGCCAACGCCTTCTCGGCCACATCGGAGCGCTCGCTGATGCGGGCCGTACAGCTGAAGTGAAAGTAGAGACGGAGCCCCGTCCGGTCGTAGTCGACGCTCGTCGTGTAACCGGTAATGACGCCGGCGTCCTCCAGCCGTTCCATCCGATTGTGAACGGTGTTGTCGGAGACCCCAAGTTCCTCGGCCAGTCCGATCGCATTAGACCGAGCGTTCTCCTGAAGCAGATTGAGCAAACGCCTGTCTACGTCGTCGAGTTCGTACTCGGTCACAATCGGGCTTATCGGGCCGCCTCCATGATACTATCGATACTCCACAGTTTCCGAGAGTGGTTTTCGAGAAGTTCGAGAAACAGGCGTTGGCAGGGCATTATCGAAATACGTTTTCGTACACTTAAGAGAGGTAGCGATGGTGAGGGAATATCGAATATTAATCCCTGATAGCCTCGAAGAACCACGTTATATTCCACTTTCTCGGGAAGTGTCGAATCAAACAACCTGGGTTTTTTATACGTAGACGCCATTGAACGACTGTGAAATCGGGCCTACCTGCTCCGTCCTCGACGGTAAACTCCCACGGGCCTGACAACGGCTGCTGTGGCCGTGTCAGACCCGTTGCTGAAACGGAAGGGAGGCCACTATCTGCGTCGCCACCGCTGGCCACGGTAACTGACCTGGATGCCCACCGCGCCCTCGCTCGAGCTGTCGATGATGTGACTGACGAGGGTGTCAATGATGGCAACGAGGTGCGTGATTCCGGTGACGGGCGAGTCACGACGGGAGGGGACAATGAGTGACGACAGACCGGATTTCTGGAACTATTGCGCCCAGTGTGGGATCGAATACAGCACCGCTGCCTCTCCACCGATCGTCGACGTGGTCACGGACGACGAGACCACCGCTCCGATCTCGTTCTGTAGCGACGAGTGCAGAGGGTCGTGGGCCAGCGACTAGTTCAGTGTCGGTTCGCCGCCGAGAGCACCGTACTGGCCGATTCTTCGTTCGTTCTGTTCGGACGACGTCCGCGCTGTGTGCGCGCCTTCTACTCGCGCCAGTCCGGCGAGCAGACACCACCCGATGTCGAGAGGGTCGACAGGGTATTCCTCGTCCGCCCCGAACCGTCGGCCAATGAGTGATTCGGACCCGGCGCGGCTGATCGTCGACACGGACACCGCGGGAGACGACACGCAGGCGCTCGTGCTCGCGGCCTGCTCGGATCGCGTCGCCCTCGAGGGCGTGACGATCTGTGCAGGGAACGTCCCGTTCGAGTACCAGGTCGAGAACGCGAAGTACACCCTCGACCTCGCTGGGGCCGGCGACGTGCCGGTCTACGAGGGCGCTCGTGAGCCACTCGAGAAAGAACACGAGTTCGCGGAGTACATCCACGGCGAGGGCGGCCTGGGTGGCGACCTCTTCCTCGAGACGGGAATCCCCTCGGCCGAGGCACACGCCGTCGACTTCATCGTCGAGACCGCTCGCGAGAACCCCGGGGAGATCACCCTGGCCTGCATCGCCCCACTGACGAACGTCGCCCTGGCGCTCGAGCGCGAACCCGACCTGCCGGAGCTGCTCGACGAAGTGGTGATCATGGGCGGCGCGGTCAATACGCTCGGGAACATCACGCCCGCGGCGGAGTACAACTTCTGGGTCGACCCCGACGCCGCAGCGGTCGTGATGGATGCCTTCGAGACGACGCTGGTCGACTGGGGGTTGACGCTCCGGGACTCGACGTTCGACACCGACGTGTTCGAGGCGGTCGAGGCGATGGACACGCCACTCGCGGACTTCTACCTGACCGTCACCGAGGCCGTCCGCGCGTTCAACCGCCAGTCCGACCACGACGCCCTCGGCGCAGACGTGACGACTCAGCCGGACTCGCTGGCGATCGCGACGCTACTCGAGCCCGACATCGTCGAGGCGGCGAATACGTACTACGTGGCCGTCGACGATCGGGAGGGGATAACACGTGGGTACAGCCTGGTCGACGAACTCAGTGTGACCGACGGCGAGGCGAAGACGCGGGTGATCGAGTCGGTCGACGGCGACCGGTTCAGGCGGATGCTGCTCGACGCGTTCTGGTATGGGGATCCCCATCGGGCGGAGTGACCGATCGGGAACTCTCTTAGACCGAATATTCAGGTAATTCACGTAAAGTCGCTATCTCCTTTCGAAACCGAATCTATAAACCGGTCGCGTACACTCTCACGGATATGCAACGACGGACGTTTCTCACGACAGCAGGTGCAGGGGTAACGGCAGGACTGGCTGGCTGTCTGGTCGGCGACGGTGGCGGAAATGGTGGGAACGGGAACGGGAACGGAAACGGAAACGACACGGCCGACGGCAACGGCAACGGCGGCGCCGGATCCGACATCACCGTCGGCATCATCTACTCGACCGGTGGCCTCGGTGACGACTCGTTCAACGATATGGCCCACGCCGGCATCGAGCAAGCGGCGGAGGACTTCGGCATCTCTTACCAGGACGCCGAACCCGACGCCCCCGCCGACATGAACCAGATGCAGCGGAACTTCGCGGGCGACGAAGAAATCGACCTCGTCTGCTGTATCGGCTTCGACCACGCGACCGACCTCGAGGAGAACGCCGCGGAGTTCAGCGACCAGCAATTCGTGCTCGTCGACGCAGTCGTCGAGGCGGACAACGTCGCCAACTACACGTTCCGGGAACACGAGGGCTCCTTCCAGGTCGGTCACCTCGCTGGCCTGTTGACGACGACCGACTACGCCCACGGCGGCGGCGAGACGAACACCGACGAGACCGTCGTCGGCTTCGTCGGCGGCCAGGAGACCGCCCTCATCGACCGATTCGAGGCGGGCTACATCGCGGGCGTTCGCCACGCCGACGACAGCATCGAGACGCCGTCGGCGTACGCCGGAAGCTGGAACGACCCGTCCCGAGGCCAGGAGATCGCCAGCGGAATGTACGACGACGGCGCGGACGTCGTCTACCACGCCGCGGGCGGCACCGGTGGCGGCGTCTTCCAGGCCGCCCAGTCGGCCGGTCGGTTCGCCATCGGCGTCGACGACGACCAGTCGATCAGTGCCGAGGACTTCAGTGACGTGATCGTCGCGAGCATGGTCAAGCGCGTCGACAACGCCGTCTACGACTCGGTCGAGTCCGTCGTCAACGACGAGTTCGAGAGCGGCATGAACGACCTCGGCCTCGACGACGACGGCAGCGTGAGCGCGACCATCGGCCAGGACTTCGAGGGCGAACTCCCCGAAGACATCGTCGACGCGCTCGAAGAGTCCCGACAGGCGATCATCGACGGCGACATCGAGGTTCCCGACAACACCGACGACCTCTGAGACGCAATGGCTACTGACGACCGCGGGACGGACGGCGAGACGCCGCCGGCGGTGGCACTCGAGGGGATCACCAAGCGGTTCCCGGGCGTCGTCGCGAACGACGACGTCGACTTCACCGTCGAGCGTGGCTCGATTCACGCCCTGATCGGCGAGAACGGTGCCGGAAAGACGACCCTGATGAACGTCCTCTACGGGCTGTACGAACCCACGGAGGGGACGATCCGGATCGACGGCCGGGAGCGAACGTTCGACGACCCCGGCGACGCGATGGCTGTCGGCATTGGGATGATCCACCAGCACTTCATGCTCGTGGACACGATGACCGTCGCCGAGAACGTCGTTCTGGGCGACGAACCGACGAAGTGGGGCGGCCTCGCGACCGACCGCGCCAGAGCCAACGAGGAGACACGGGCGCTGGCCGACCGCTACGGCTTCGACGTCGACCCGACCGAGCGCATCGAGGACGTCAGCGTCGGCGAACAACAGCGCGTCGAGATTCTGAAGACGCTCTACCGCGGTGCGGACGTCCTCATCCTCGACGAACCGACCGCCGTCCTCACCCCACAAGAGGTCGACGCGCTGCTCGAGGTCCTCGAGGAACTCATCGCCGAGGACAAGACAATCATCTTCATCACGCACAAACTCGGCGAGGCCCTCGAGGTCGCCGACGAGATTAGCGTCCTGCGAAACGGCGAACTCGTCGGGACGGTCCCGGCGGCCGACGCCACCCGCGAGGAACTTGCGCGCATGATGGTCGGTCGAGACGTGCTCCTCGAGGTCGACAAACCCGCCACCACGCGCGGGGGCGTCGTCCTCGACGTCGATAGGGTGACGGTGACGGACGACCGGGACGTCGTCGCGGTCGACGAGGCGACGTTCCGCGTCCACGAGGGCGAGGTCTTCGGTATCGCAGGCGTCGACGGGAACGGCCAGTCAGAACTCGTCGAGGCCATCACGGGGCTCCGTCGGACGACCGACGGAACGATCACGTTCGACGGGCGCGAGATCACCTCGTCGCCGCGTCGCGAGCGCATCACCGCCGGGATGGCCTACGTCGCCGAGGACCGTCAGAAACGGAGCCTGGTGATGGACTACGATCTTCGGCGAAACGGCCTGCTGGGCCGACAGCACCTCGCGCCGTTCTCGGACGGTCGAGTGATCGACTGGGAGGCGACCAGCGACTACGTCGACGAGATCATCGCGGAGTACGACGTGCGACCACCCGACCCCTCCGCAACGGCGCACTCGCTCTCGGGCGGGAACCAGCAGAAGTTCATCGTCGGCCGCGAGTTCGAACGCGACCCCTCGCTGGTCGTCGCCGCGCAACCGACTCGTGGGGTCGACATCGGGAGCATCGAGTTCATCCACAACCGACTGCTCGACCTCCGTTCGGCGGGGAAAGCCATCCTCCTCGTCTCCTCGAAACTCGACGAGGTGACCCAGCTTTCCGATCGGCTCGCGGTAATGCACGACGGTGAACTCGTCGCCGTCGTCGATCCCGACGCCGTCACCGAGGAGGAACTCGGCTTGCTCATGGCCGGCGAACGACCCGACGGACTCGACGTCGACGGCGCTCGAGTCGGGAGGTCGGTGGTATGAGCGGCACGGACGGTTCGGACAGCCCGGACGGTTCGGACGGCAGCGGGGACGGCGGCTGGCGTGAACGCGGCGGAGCAACCCTCGACCGCCTCGTCGACGCCTCGGCGGCCGAACGCGTCGCGATCAGCCTCGCCTCGCTCGTCTTCGCGCTCGTCGTCGGCGCCGTCTTGGTGTTCGTCTCCGGGTTCGTCGCCGAGTGCTCGAGCCCCTTCATCTACCTGCCAGGGCTCGGGTACGGCTGTTACAACCCGCTCGAGATGTACTGGACGATTCTGGAGGGGGCGTTCGGCTCGTTCACCGACCTCGGCCAGACGCTGTTGCAGACGACCCTGTTGCTGTTCACCGGGCTCTCGGTCGCCGTCGCGTTTCGCGCCGGCCTGTTCAACATCGGGACGCAGGGACAGATGGTACTCGGCGCGCTGGCGACGGCGATGACGGTACTCACGGTCGGAGAGTTCGTGCCGGATACGCTGATCGGTTCCCTCGTCGTGATCCCGGTCGGAATCGTCGTCGGCGGTTTCGTCGGTGGGGTCTGGGGGATGATCCCCGGCCTGATGAAGGCCTACGCGAACGCCCACGAGGTGATCACGACGATTATGCTCAACTTCGTCGCCGCGGGCGTCGCCTACTGGCTCGTACAGGTCCACATCGGCGACCTGGCGAGCGATTCGGTGCAGACGGAACCGATCCCGGGAGTCGCCCGATTGCCGGCGTCGATCGACGGAAGCCGGTTTTCGCTGATCGCCCTGATCGGCGCCCTCGCGATCGCCGTCGGTATCGCCCTGCTGTACTCACGAACCGTCATCGGCTACGATCTGCGCACGAGCGGCATCCAGGAGGCTGCAGCGGAGTACGGCGGCGTCGATGCGAGACGAAACATCGTCACGAGCATGACGCTATCCGGTGTCCTGGGCGGTGTCGCCGGGGCGATATACGTCACGATGGTCCAGTACCGCTGGCAGGCCGGCATCCCGCCGCTCGGCTTCGACGGCATCGCGGTCTCCATCCTCGCCGGGAACAACCCCATCGGCGTGATCCCGGCCGCCCTCCTCTTCGGAACCCTCAAGACCGGCAGCGTGGCGGTCGACCTCTCACTCGGCATCCCGAACGAACTCGTCGAGGTGCTCAGGGGGTTGATCATCCTCTTCATCGCCATGCCCGAGTTCTTCCGATTGCTCGGCAAGCACTATGGATTCGGCAGCGAACCCGTCGCGACCGACGGAGGTGAGCGGCGATGAACGCGCCGACCGTCACTCGTCGTCAGGGCCTCGCCATCGGCGCGGGCCTTTTCGGCGTACTCGCACTCGGCCTCGTCGTCGACGGCGGGCGCCAGTTCGTCGGGGAGATTGCCGGCGTCCTCAGCATCTCCTATCTCGGCTCTGCGCTCCGGTTCACCGTCCCAATCGCGTTCGCCGCGATGGGCGGCATCTTCGCCGAGAAATCCGGCGTCATCAACATCGGACTCGAGGGGCTGCTCATCGTCGGCGCGTTCAGTTCGATTGCGACCATGTACGCGCTCGGTTCCGACTCCGTCCCAATCGAGCCGAATCCGTGGCTCGCGCTGCTGGGGGCCATCCTCGCGAGCACGTTGATCGCCCTCCTGTTCGCCATCGTCTGCATCGAATTCAAGGCCGATCAGATCATCGCCGGCCTCGCCGTCTGGTTGATCGCGCTGGGCGCCGCCCCGTTCCTCAGCGTCGTCATCTGGGACCGGCGGAGCAGTCCGGGGAACGTCGGTACGTTCTCGTCGGTCTCGATTCCGGGACTCTCCTCGCTGCCAGGCGTCGGCCAGATTTTCGAGTTCTCGCCGCAGGTGTTGCTCTTGCTCGTGGCCGTCCCCGTCTCGTGGTACCTCCTCAACCGGACTACGTTCGGGATGTGGCTCGAGGCCAGCGGCGAGGACCCCAAGTCGCTCGACACGGCCGGCGTCGACGTCCGAAAGGTGCGTTACGCTGGCGTCCTGCTCTCGGGCGTCTACTGCGGCATCGGCGGCGCCGGCTGGGCACTCAACGTGGGCCAGTTCCAGGGCACCGGCGACACCATGATCGACGGTCGCGGCTGGATCGGCCTGACGGCGTACCTGATCGGGAACTACAACCCGATCGGCGCGTTCCTCGCGTCGTTCCTCTTCGCGGCCCTCGACGCGCTTCAGATCGAACTTCAGCAGATCGCAGCCTACGACCTCTCCTCGACGCTCGTCGGCATCGTCCCCTACGTCGCCGTCCTGGTCGTGCTCACGTTCGTCGGTCATACCCGGATGCCGTCGGCCGCGGGCGAACACTACGAGTCCGACGAGTAGTCGTTCTCCAACTCGAGTTTCGCGTTACGATCAGAACCCGTCCCGCAGGTACACCGCCCGCTCGGGGAACAGTGTCTTGAGCGTCTCAAGCGCCGATGGTGAGACCTCGAGACGGCCTGCCCGCTCGACCGCCCGGGCCGAACGGGCGCCGACGGCGAGTTGTGACAGCGTTCCAACGTCGAGCGCGATGTTTGAGTCCGGCACGGGTACGCGTTCGCAGGTACCATCGCCACTCTCGACCGAGAGTTCGAATGCACCATCGTTCCACGCAGCCAGCGGGTCGTCGACGGTGAGCGTCACGCTGGCGTCGACGGTCGGATACGAGAGCGCCGACAGCGCTCGCGAGACGTCGACGATTCGAATCATCGGCCCACCCTCGCGTTCGGTCTCGAGTTCGTCGGGGTCGCTCGAAACGTCGAAAAGCGGCGTGTCGGTGGGCAGGCGAAGACGAACGGTCTGGACCTGCGAGTCGTGGTCGCGACAGAACGACAGGAGCGCCAGGAACGCCTCGACGTCGGTGTAGGCGAGTTCGGCGACGTCCATCGTCCGGTCGCCCCAGTCGCCGTCGATCGTGTACTCGAGGTAGCCCGCCGGCTCCCCGTCGCGTTCCCAGACGGCGACGAACGGGTCCGTCTCCCAGTTCTCGAAGACGCGGTAGCGCCACCAGTCGGCGTCGCGATCGATCGAAAGGTCGTAGCGCGCGGCGTGGCGCTCGTAGACCGGAACGAGGGTCTCGTAGTCGTCGGCCTCGAGGCGCCGGTATCGGCCGTTTTCGATGGTTTCCGCCTCGAGCCGCGTCCGGGCGAACGAGAGGTCCGCGGGGTCGCACTCGACCCGAAGCTGTCGGTTGGCCGTCGCCCAGCCGTACTGCCGGTAGAACCGGTGTCGAAACGGCCAGAGGGCCGCGAAGGCCGCGTCACGGTCTCGATACTCCTCGAGCGAGGCGACTAGCAGGTCCCGGACGTAACCGCTCCGGCGGTGTTCCGGCGGCGAGGCGACGGAGGCGAGGCCAGCCATCGAGTGTTCGTCGCCGCGGACGTGAACGTCGAACCAGTAGTGTTTGCAGACACAGAGCGGGTCTCCATCGCCGTCCGCGAACAGCCCTCGTCGGTCGCCGAGAAGCGCTCGTGGCCGGTCGTGTTCCGCCGGTTCGTACGCCGGTGGGCCGTTGGTGGGCGTGAACGCGTAGGAGACGTACTCGTGAAATCGATCGCGCTCGTCCTCGGAGAGTGCCCGATAGATCGTCATAATCGATGAGCGAGAGGCCAGTTCGAAGAATGTTTGTGTCCCATGTGTCACGATAACACGCGATCGTTTCTGTGGTGTTACAGGTTTCCCCGGAACCCGTCCAAACGCTAATGGTCGATTACCGAGCGACCAATCAATGACCGCTTCGGGCTCGAGTACGAACCGGTTCCCCCATCCGAACAGCACGCCGTATCCCGGTTTGGTGACGCAGCGACAGGGCAATTGAAATCCGCAATCGCTGTCCGCATCGACCGACGACACTCGTGAGTCGAGATCGACACGGCCAGCGCCAGTCTCGCTCGTCCCAATTCCAGACGCGCGTTCTCGAAGCGGTACGTCTTGGTTGCTGAGTGGACGACGCCGCCGGAAACAGGATATTTCCACCGAGAGCAACGTCTAGCGTAAAGTCGGGTGAGGACCACCGTTCGGGTATGGTTCACACACAACCCGCACAGGTAACGGTTCCCGACTGGCTCCAGGATCCGATCGCCGAACTGGTGACGTTTCTGCCGCGACTAGTCGGCGCGCTGGTGATCCTGTTCATCGGCTGGATCATCGGCCGCCTCGCCGGCCGAGTCGTCATGCGAATCGCCGACGGCATCGAACTCGACCGCATGGTACTCGAGACGCCGCTCGGGCGCATCCTCGGTGGAACAGAGCAGGCCGTCTCGAGAACCTTCGGCAAACTGGCGAAGTGGTTCGTGTACGCCCTCGCGATTCTCGCGGCCGCGAACGCTCTCGCAATCGCACTCCTGTCGGAGTGGATCTCGACCGCGGTATCGTACTTGCCAGCGTTCATCGCGGGCCTGCTCGTCATCGTCTTCGGGTTCATCGTCGCTGACTTCGTCGGCGACATGATCGAGCGGACTCGAGCAGCGACCCAGACGGTCTACACGTCCTGGTTCGCCGACGGTGCCCGGGTGTTCCTCTATTTCACGGCCATCGTGATCGGCCTCGGAACGATGGGCATCGACGTCGGCATTCTATTAGTCTTCGCGCGAGCGCTCGCGTGGGGCCTGGCCGCCGCTGTGGCGATCGGCGCCGGCGTCGCCTTCGGCTGGGGCGGCAAGGACTACGTCGCCGACAACATCGACAGCTGGATGCGCCGGACGAACTCGATGAAGCCGTCCGATGAGTCGTCCGATCAGCGACGGAGCGAGAGTGGTGCTGGAACGGGGAGCGGGTCCAGAACTCGAACGGACCGCGAACCCGGTCCTGGCGCGGACTCGGACGACTGACCTCGGTCACCGGACGGCCGGCCGCGCCGCTTTCGGTTCCCCCAGTTTCGAGAAGAGCGGTTTGACCGGAACGACGACGTACGTTTTTACCAATCGACCGTTAACCGAGCGCCACTTCTCGACGTGCGCGACGGCGTGAGCCTCGTACAGCGACTCGAGCGTCTCGATCACCGCGTCGAACGCGGCGATGTCGAACGTCTCGCGTGGAACACGGTCGGTGACGACGGCGAGGCGTCGGCGCCGCGCGTAGACGTCGAGTCGACCCTCGAACGCGAACTCGGCGTCCTCGATCAGGTCGTGAAGCGCGCCCATCGTCGGTGCCGACGATTCCGTCGGCAGGGAGATGTACGCCTGGTATTCGTCCGGACGTTCCGCGACATACCGTTTCCACAGGCGTTTCAGCACGGTTCGGTCACCTCGAGTCCAGGGTTGGACCCGGGTTCGCGCCCACACCTCGTCTGATCACGTACGCTCGCCATCCTTGGCCGTGACTTCTCGCCACCGGTAATACGTCCTTTGTTGTTCGTCGCTCTCGATACCCTGAGAGTCAGTTATTCGTGATGATAGACGATTCGAGAGAGCTATGTGTAATTGCTCACTACCGCCACGAAATGTCCACTCGTCTCCTCGAGTCGACGCGGTTCGTGACCGTCACGTCGGCGACACTCGTCGCCGCTGGCGTCGCCATCAGCAACGGTTGGACCCTGACCCCCTCGGTCCGATCCATCGCGGCACTGTGTCTCGTCACGGTCGGACTCGCCGGCATCGCAAGCGAGGTCAGCGAGCGTCCGCTCGAGGGCGTTCACCGGGCGGCAGTTCGCTGGTGGGCGGTCGCCTTCGTCGCCTTCCTCCCTTACGGACTCGTGACGGCGCCCTCGAGCGAGGGGGCGACAGCGATTTCCGACTCCCTGTCCGCCGCGATACCGCTCGTCGCGTTCGAAGTCGGTGCCGGGAGTGCGTTTCTGTGTGCGACTGCGGTAACGGCGCTCTACGCGATGGCGCGCTACGGTGTTCATCCGGGGCGGCCACGGCCCGAAGAACGGATTCTGGTCGAGGGCGACGACTGACGCGAACTATCGTCGCGATCCGATAGTTGGGTAACGAATTCTCTCGATGGCGTCTCACACACCTCGCGCAGCCGCCAGAATGCCGTATACGAAACGGGCTTCAGGCGTGCTCGTCGACGAACGCCTCGATCCGCGCCAGTGCCTCGCGTAAGTCCTCGAGGCCCGTCGCGTACGAGACCCGGAGATGGCCTTCGCCGCCGACGCCGAAGACGTCGCCGGGGACGACCGCGACGCCGCGCTCGCGGAGCAGTCGTTCGGCGAAGTCGTTCGCGCTCCCATCCCACCCGTCGGGCACCTCGGGGAAGACGTAGAACGCCCCTTTCGCCTCGAAACACGGCATTCCGATCTCGCGAAACCTCGAGATGACGAACCGGCGCCGGCGGCCGTACTGGTCGACCATCGCTTCGACGTCGTCACCACAGGAGTCGAGCGCCTCGAGGGCCGCGTACTGGGCGGTCGTCGGCGCCGAGAGCATGCCGTACTGGTGGACGCGATTCATCGCCCCCACCGCCTCGGCGGGACCGAGCGCGTAGCCCAGTCGCAACCCGGTCATCGCGTGGGCCTTCGAGAACCCGTTGCAGACGATCGTCCGTTCGCGCATTCCTGGCAGCGTCGCGATGGAGGCGTGAACGGCGGCGCCGGGATTCGCGTCGGCGGCGTGCTCGTCGTAGGTCAACTCGGCGTAAATCTCGTCCGAGAGAACCGCGAGGTCGTGCTCGCGTGCGAACTCGGCGATGGGCTCGAGATCCGCGCGCGTCATCACGGCGCCGGTCGGGTTGTTCGGATAGCACATGACGAGCAGGTCCGCAGCCTCGGCCCCGGCGGCCTCGAGCGCGTCGACCGTGAGTCGAAAGTCGTCCTCCTCTCGCGTCCGGACGGGGAGCACCTCCCCGCCGGCGAATGTTACGCCCGGTCCGTAGGAGATGTACGCCGGCTGAGCGACGGCGACGGTGTCGCCGGGATCGACGAACGCCCGAAAGGCCAGGTCGACGGCCTCGCTCGCGCCCGCGGTGACGAGAACCTCCTCCTCGGGGCCGTACTCGAGGCCGAATCGGTCGGCGACGTAGCTCGAGATGGCCTCGCGAAGGGCGTACATGCCGCGATTGGCCGTGTAGGAGGTCTTCCCCCGCTCGAGTGACTGGATAGCGGCGTCCCGCGCTGCCCACGGCGCGGAGAAGTCGGGTTCGCCGACGCCCAGGGAGATGACGTCGTCGCGCTCCTCGGCGATTTCGAAGAAGCGACGGATACCCGAGGGGCCGACCGCCCGGACGCGTTCGGCTGGCTCGAGGGGCACGGTCATGGCGACACGGAGAGTCGGTCGTCGTCCTCGCCGTCCCCGAGTTCGATCCCGTTCTCCTTGTAGGAGGCCATCACGTAGTGGGTGACCGTCTGGGTAATCTCGGGGACCGGGGCGACCTTCTCGCTGATGAACCGGGAGACTTCGCGGATCGAGTCGCCCTCGACCTCCATGTCGAAGTCGTAGTCGCCGCTGATGAGTCGCAGCGCTTTCACCTGCGGGAAGCGAGCGAGTCGCTCGGCGACGTCGTCGTACCCTGTCTCCCGGTCGAGGGTGACGTTGAGTTCGACCTCGGCCCGAACGCGTTCGTCCTCGAGGCGGTCCCAGTCGACGACGGCCTGGTAGCCCCGAACGATTCCGGCGGCCTCGAGCGCCTCGATAGCGTCGGCTACCTCGTCCTCGTCGAGGTCGGTCATTCGCGCGATGTCGGCCGTCTCGTATCGCGCGTTCTCACGAAGCAACTCGAGCACCTCGCGTTCGCTCATATCCCTCCGAAGCGCGAGCGCCGGCAAAAGCGTTGTGTCACGTGCAACACCTGACGGCTCGACGAGTTTCGCCGAGTGCGCCCTCGAGCGGGCTGGAACCGGCGTTTTGGGGAGACATTTCATATTCATCAGCGTGTTAATCATCCAATATTTACCCAACGTGTTTTGGGACAATGTGCATAACGACAGGACTATTTGAGTATTCCATACGCGAGACCGTTGACGATACGGCACTCTCACCGAATCGGGCACGAAGCCCACTACATCGTCAGAGGCCACCATGCTGTCAATGAAAGATACCGTACCCAAGAACGAGACGATCAAGCGAGTTGCACGCCACGTCGAGACGTCGGTGCGCCGTTCTAACCCAGTCACCCTGGTGAAAGGGCCCCAGCGGAGCGATTCGTCGGACGACCGACCGGCCACCACCGACAGCCCGGATAGTCCACGCAACGCCGGCGGACGAGTCCTGGAGACGCCCCGTCAGCGAAAGACGGCCACCTGTCTGCTCGAGTACGGGACGAACGAGCCCGTGAAGATGGGGGCCCTCGCCGAACGAGTCGCCGCCCGGGAACACGAGACGACGGTCGCCGACCTCGAGGACGGCCAGCGCAAACGAGTGTACGTCTCGCTCGCTACGTCGGTTCTCCCGAAACTGGACCGACTCGGACTCCTCGAGTACGACAAGTCCCGTGGGCTAGTGTACCCGACCGACCAGCTACAGCAGTTCCGTCCTCACCTCGGTGCGTCGGCAGGCGAACCGGCGGTCACCGCTAACGCGGGTCAGTAATTTTTGAACAGGAGTGCGCGCACGTCGTCTTTCGTCTGCACGTCCTCGGTGGAGTCGTTGGGGAGCGTGACCCGGTAGCGATAGTCCGCGGCGGGTGATTCGTCCCACTTGTCGTCGTGAGTCTCGAGGAGGTTCATCATCTTGTTCAGCATGTCGTCGTCGTCGGCGGCGCCGCTGCTGTTGCCCGCCTCCTCGTCCTCCTCCTTGTTTTCGTCGTCTGCGTTATCATCGCCCTCGCCTTCGTCCTCACTGGTATTCTCCTCCTCGGTACCGTCCTCGTCGTCGTCATCGTCTACGCTCTCACCGTCACCCTCGCTGGCGTCGGCATCGTCTGTGGTTTCGTCGTCTCCGGCGTCGTCGCTCGAGTCCTCAGTATCGGTATCCGCATCACCATCCGACTCGGGTTCCGCCGAGTCCGCATCGGCGTCGTCGTCACCCTCGTCGTCGGCAGCGCTCGTCTCCGCTTCCTCGTCGTAACTGACTTCTTCCACCTCGTCGGACCCATCAACCTGCGAACCCGACTCGATCGCCGACTCGACGGCCGCCGCCACGTCGTCCGTCGCCGTTCGACCCGAGGTGTCGGCCTCGAAGTCGACGTCGAGGGCATCCTCGCTGTCTTCGCCCGCCTCGAGATTGTCGATCAGAAACTGGATCGCGTCGCGTTCGCGCACGAAGCCGTACCTGCCGACGACGTCCTCGGAGATGGCCGCTCGCAATCGCTGGATCACCGCGTACTGTTCATCCGTGACCTCGACTGTCTGCATACCTGACCGATGTGGCGAGGGGTACATATAGGTGGGTGCGTCAGTCGGTGAGCGTATCGGGCTGTCATGCTGACAGATCAGCGGAACGCCAGAAGATCAGGGTGAAAAGGCGCCAGCTCACCAGAACGCAAGGGTGTCAACTCGTCAACTCACCAAAGCCAGGGACGCCGCGTCGGCGGTCCCCACCTCATGAACCGCCTACCGCCGATGGACCTCGTGTCGACCGAACCCGTACCGAAGACGATTCGCGAGCCGCCTCGAGAACCGACCCTCGTCCGCCCGCGAGCCGTGCCGCTCGGCGAGCGCCGTGTAGATCAGCGGGAGGGGGACCTCCTGCTCGAGGGCCTCCTGGACGGTCCAGGTGCCCGTCGAGCCGCCCTCGATCCGATCGGCAACGTCGCCCAGGTCGGATCCCTCCTCGCGGAACGCCTCCTCGCAGAGTTCGAGCAGCCAGGATCGGATGACCGCGCCGTTGTTCCACACCGACGCGACGGCCTCGAGGTCGAGGTCGAACCGGCCCTCGTGGAGCAGTTCGAAGCCCTCGCCGTAGGCCTGCATCAGGGCGTACTCGACGCCGTTGTGGACCATCTTTACGTAGTGGCCCGACCCCGACGGGCCCATCCGGGCGTGGCCCTCCGGCCCCGTCGCCACGGCGTCGAACGCCGGGGCGAGTTCGTCGTAGGCCCACTCGGGGCCGCCGACCATGAGCGAGAAGCCGAGTTCGGCGCCGGCGGGGCCTCCGGAGGTGCCGCAATCGAGGTACGCCGCCGGACAGGACTCGGCGCGTCGGAGCGTGTCGTGAAAGTTCGAGTTGCCGCCGTCGACGACCACGTCCGCGGCCTCGAGGCGGGGCTCGAGCGTCTCGAGGGTCGCGTCGACGGGTGCGCCCGCGGGAACCATCAGCCAGATCCGCTTGTCGTCGCCGAGTTGGTCACACAGGTCGTCGATCGAGTCGGCGGGGCTGGCCCCCGCAGCGGCCGCGGCATCGATCGCGTCCTCGTCGAGGTCGAAGGCGACGACGTCGTGGCCCGCGGCGAGCACCCGGTCGACGACAATCTGCCCCATCCGTCCGAGTCCGATTACGCCCAGTTGCATGGATAGCCGTGCGCGCAGGGGCGTGGTAGGGGTTGCGGTTTCTCGTTGGGAGCAGGGCGCTACGGCTTCCCGTTGCGAGCGAGGTGGATCGACATCTCCTGTTCGAAGCTCTCGGTCCCGCACAGTTCGAAGCCGACGCGTTCGTACAGCGCGATGGCCGGGCCGTTCCAGCGCTCGACGGTGAGCCAGACCCACTCGACGCCGCGGTCGGCGGCCTCCCCGAGCAGGTGCTCGAGCAACTGCGTCCCGATGCCGCCGCGCTGGTAGGCCTGCAGCACGAAGATCGCCAGCTCCCACTCGACCTCGCTCAGGTCCTCGATCGTTTCCGGGTCGTCGACGTCCGGAACCAGCGTCGCGTGACCGATCACCCCCTCCTCGTGTCGCGCGACGACGTTGATCCCGTCCTCGAGCAACGGCTCGAGCCACTGGCGGATGCGCTCCTCGCCGGTCGGCGGGATCCCCTGGGCACGGTCGGCGGGGTCGAACTGCACGTACATTCGGGTGAGCGCCTCGAGCGCTCCGTTGGTCTGTTTGGGTCCGCCACCGCGGTCGAGGTCGAGTGGCCCGATCTCGATGTCTCGCCCCTCCGGATCGGTGTAGGTCGTCGGTGGCGTCGGAAACGGGCCGGCCGGTTCGTCCGGGTACACTCGTCGCTGTCTCTCCGTCATCGTTATCGAACGAGTTTAACGGTCATCGTCGCGTTCAACAGGACGAACTCGGTGATCGGCCCGAGGCGAACTTTCCCCATCGGACTCCTGGTCCCGCCGCCGATCACCAGCTGGTCGACGTCCTCGCGCTCGGCCAGGTCGACCAGCGAGCTCCCGGGATCGCCCTCGAGCGTCCGGATTTCAGCGTCGATCCCCGCCGCTACGAGTCGTTCCTGGGTTAGATCGTGCATCTCCTCGGCCGTTCGGTCCGCCTCCGGCTTGTCGAGGACGGCGACGAGCAGGTCGTCGCCCACCTCGGTGACGCGCTCGATTGTCGTCTCGAGCGTCTTCACTGACTCATCGCTTCCGTCGAGTCCCAGCAGGACGTGCATGCGTTCGTGTGCGACGCCCCGGAGGAAAACCGTTGCGACGGTTCGTCGGTGGTCCCGTCAGCGCGAAGGGTGTTCGCGCTCGTCGGAACCCGGCTCGAGCCGGTCCGTCACGAGGTCGAGTCCCGGATAGCCGTCCGCGCGCCAGACGACCAGGGCCGCCGCGGCGAGGACGAACTCGAGCAGGAAGTAGGGGTCGCCCAGGGAGCTGGAAAACAGCTCGAGGATGCTCGGTGCGCCCTCCTCAGGCACGACCGGGACGATCGGCCACAACAGATACCCGTATTCTTCGGCGCCCCAGAGCGCTGGCACGGTGTCGGCGAGGAGGTGTGAGAACGCGCCAATGGCAAAGGCGATCGCGTGGGTCGGACGATCGTACCGGCTCGCGACGGCCAGGACGACGAGCGAAACCGGGAGCAAGAACAGCAGGGAGTGTGCCAGCGACCGGCCCGTCGGGAGCACGGGTGCGTACCAGGCAAGTGGTTTGTCGATCAGGTCGGGAAACTGGCTACCGACGAGGACGCAGACGACTGCCACCGCGCTCGGGATTCGCGCCGGGTGACGGCGCGTCCAGAGCGAGTAGAGGAGGTAGGCGACGGCGGCGTGTCCGAGTGGCCACATGCGTACTGTCTCGTCCGAAGACAGGGACGAGTATAAACGATGCGACTGTACACGTCTGGCCGATGTCGAAACAGTGGTACTCCCTCGCGGCCTACCGCGTCCCGATGCTTGCCATCTTCTCCGACACTCACAGCACCGGCGATCACCACCTCGAGGGCGCGGCGCTCGAGGCCGCCCGCGAGGCCGACGCCGTGATTCACGCCGGCGACTTCACCAACGTCGAGGCGCTCGAGGCGTTTCGCTCGCTCTGCCCCGTCTTCTATCCCGTCCACGGCAACGCCGACGACGCGACCGTCACCGAACAGCTACCGCCCGTTCGAATTGTGGACTGCGAGGGAATCCGGATCGCGGTTACGCACCGTCGCGACGGCGGCGACGTTGGTCTGGCGATGTTCGGCCGCTCGCGCGAGGCGGACGTCGTCGTCTCCGGACACACGCATCACCCGTCGGTCACCGACGCCGAGGGCGTCCTGTTGCTTAATCCCGGGAGCCACGCCCAGCCGCGCGGAAACCGGCCGGGGTTCGCGACGCTCGAGCGAGGCGAGGACGGGACGGTTCGTGGCGAACTTCGAGAGCCGGGCGGTACGCTGCTCGAGTCGTTCACGCTCGAGTCGGAGTGAGCGCGAGAACGAGTAGGAGTGCGAACGGAAAGGAGTCGTGGCGGGAACGAAACGGGCCGAAAACGGAAGTGGAAGGAAGGGGAGGGCCGAGACTGATGAGGACGCGACGTACGTGAGAAAATCCGGGCGACCACGGGGGAGGGCACGCGACTGTAACGGATGGCGGTTCGGGCGACCGCCGAAGCATCAGAGGGGACGAGTAGGGGCCGACCGTGAGTGGTCGGTCGATCGGTCGATCGGTCGGTCAATTGTGACTTCCGCGCTGGGGGAGAGCGCTGGGTCGGCCCCGGACGGTGGGTGGACTGTACCGGTCGCACCAGTGGATGTCACGGGAACGTGTGCGACCGAAGTCCATCATCACCTACGTGTCGGGTATAAAAAGACTCACCGCAAGCTAAAAAATCGATTTTAGCTATCCGGTTCCTAGCCCCACAGTCGGTTCGTCGGCCCACAGATCCTCGAGTCTCACCGTCCTCGAGGCGTCGAAACGGTTTTGCGACCGCCCGTGTAACCACGACGTATGTTCGACCTCATCCCCGACGATCCGGTTATCATCGCGATGGTAGTCATTTTGCTGTCGCTCATCTTCTTCCTCTACCTCCTGCTCCGCCGGACCGTCCTCGAGTTTCGAGACGGGATGGAGCGACGATAGCGTCATTTCTTACGACTGGCCGGCGTCGGTAGCTGATTCGCCACGGAGATGAGACCGGGGAGCGACTGGTGCTCGAGAGTCGAGCGTCGAGGTTCGAGAGAGTGACACCGGTACCGGCGGATGGGTGAACGCGACCTAGACGAGCGCCCCGGCGACCTGCTCGACCGCTCGTTCGACGTCCTCGCGCGATACGTCTCGATGGGTACAGCACCGAATCGTCGTCGGACCGAATGCGGTCGCCAGCACGTCGTGCTCGCGCAGGCGCTCGAGGACGCTCTCGACGTCCAGCCCCGTTCCGGCGACGTCGACGACGACGATGTTGGTCTCCGGTTCGGGAACCGACAGGCCCGCGACGTCGTCCAGCCCCGACGCCAGGAGGCGGGCGTTCTCGTGGTCGGCCTCGAGGTCCTCGACGTTCTCGAGGGCCTGCAGGCCGGGCCCCGCGATGATCCCGGCCTGGCGCATCCCGCCGCCGAAGAGCTTCCGCGTTCGGCGCGCGCGCTCGACGAAGTCGGCGTCGCCCGCGAGCATCGATCCAACGGGTGCGCCGAGCCCCTTGGAGAGACAGAACATCACGGAGTCGGCGTGCCGAGTGACGTCGGTGACGTCGACGTCGAGGGCCGTCGCGGCGTTGAACACGCGCGCGCCGTCGAGGTGAACCGCCACGTCGCGCTCGCGAGCGGCGCTGGCGGCCTCGGCGATCCGGGCCGGTTCGATCGCCAACCCCCCGCGCGCGTTGTGGGTGTTCTCGAGGCAGAGTAGCCCGGTTCCCGGGCGGTGGAGGTCCTCCGCGACGTAACCCGCCTCGACCTGGTCGGCGGAGGGAACGCCGCGCTTGCCGTCGAGCATCCGCACCTGGACGGCGGCGTGCTGGGCCATCCCCCCGAGTTCCCACTTGACGACGTGGCTCTCCCGGTCGGCGATCACCTCCTGGCCGCGCTCGGTGTGTTCGCGGACGGCGATCTGGTTGCCCATCGTCCCCGTCGGCACGTAGAGGGCCGCTTCCTTGCCCACGAGGTCGGCGGCGCGCTCCTCGAGTTCGTTCACCGTGGGGTCTTCGCCGTAGACGTCGTCGCCGACGTCGGCGTCGCGAGCGGCGTCGCGCATCACGTCGTCGGGTTTCGTGACCGTGTCCGAGCGCAGATCGATCATGGTAGGTATCCGTTTCGTCTCGCCGAAGAAATAGGCGACGCTCCCGGTCGATACCGGGCGAGCGAACGCGTCGTGACTCGCCGGTTTCGGCTGCCGGTGCCTCGAGTGGCGTCTCGCTGGTTTCGGTTGCCCGCGCCTCGAGTGGTGTCCGGAACGAAAGGATATTCGACGCCGAATCGAAATAGCCGGACATGGATCCGCGAATCCGCGAGCACGCACAGATCATCGCCGACCACTCCGTGGACCTCCAGCCCGGCGACAACGTCGTCATCGACGCCCACCCCGTCGCGGAGGACCTGGTCGTCGCCCTCCACGAGGTCGTCGGCGACGCCGGCGCGAACCCCCTCACGACGAGCAAGCGGGCGGGCAAACGTCAGCACCGGGCGTTTCTCCGTGCCGCGGCAGACGGCAACGGTGGCGACTTCGAGTTCGACACCCCGTCACACGAACTCGCGCTGATCGAGAACACGGACGTCTACATCGCAATCCGCGCGGGCGACAACGCGACCGAGACCAGCGACGTCGACCCCGAGGTCAGCGCGGCCTACACACAGGCCTACCGCCCCGTCCAGGACGAGCGCCTCTCGAAGCGCTGGTGTCTCACGCAGTTCCCCGCGCCCGCGAACGCGCAACTGGCCGAGATGTCCCGCGACGGCTACGAGAACTTCGTCTGGGACGCCGTCAACAAGGACTGGGACGCCGTGCGCGAACACCAGCAACAGATGGTCGAGATCCTCGACCCCGCCGACGAGGTTCACATCGTGAGCGGCGACACGACGGACGTAACGATGAGCGTCGCCGGGAACACGACGCTCAACGACTACGGCGAACACAACCTCCCCGGCGGCGAGGTGTTCACCGCGCCCGTCCCCGACAGCGTCGAGGGCGAGGTACTGTTCGACATGCCGCTGTACCACCAGGGCAGAGAGATCACCGACGCGTACCTCGAGTTCGAGAACGGCGAGGTCGTCTCCCACGCGGCCGAGAAGAACGAGGACCTGCTGACGGAAGTGCTCGAGACGGACGATGGCGCCCGTCGGTTGGGCGAACTCGGTATCGGCATGAACCGCGACATCGATCGCTTCACCTACAACATGCTGTTCGATGAGAAAATGGGCGATACGGTACACATGGCGGTCGGTCGCGCCTACGACGAGACCGTCGGCGAGGGCAACGAGGCGAACGACTCCGCGGTCCACGTCGACATGATCGTCGACATGAGCGAAGAGTCGTTCATCGAGGTGGATGGCGACGTTGTACAGCGGAATGGGACGTTCGTCTTCGAGGACGGTTTCGAGGACTAAACAAACGATTCGAGGTCCAGCTTTTGCGAGCGAGTCAAAAGGTAGCTTCACTCGAGACACGCCGATCAATGGGCACTCGAGCGAGACGACCAATCAGCGTTCGTTCGAGACGCGTCGATAGGCCAGGTGAGCGACGATTCCGAGGACGAACGCGAGTCCGATGTTCGTCGCCAGCGCCAGAAGCCCAATCCCGACCGACAGCGGGAGGTGTTCGGACTGGCGAACGCTCGAGCCCAGCGTGACGGCGACGACGACCAGCAAGACCCCGAGCATCGCGAGCGGAAACGCCTCGAGCAGGGTCGCCGAGGCGAAGACAGCGGCCGCGAGGTAGAACCCGCCCAGGATGACGTTCGCACCACCGGATCGCGCGCCGAACGTGTACTTGCCGGCGACGCCGTCACAGCCGTGACACATCGGGATGCCGCCCGCCGGAATCGCGAGGAGGTTCGTCGCGCCCATGC
The DNA here is from genome assembly GCF_042663665.1 of Saliphagus sp. GCM10025317. Classification (NCBI taxonomy): domain Archaea; kingdom Methanobacteriati; phylum Methanobacteriota; class Halobacteria; order Halobacteriales; family Natrialbaceae; genus Saliphagus; species Saliphagus sp. GCM10025317. The sequence goes on along the minus strand of NZ_JBHTAQ010000007.1, from coordinate 171,556 downwards.
TCGTCGCCAGTTCGTCCGGCGAGACCGTCTCGTCGAAGAGGTCGGCGACGAGCAACGAGGTCGCCAGCGCCGCGTTGCCGATAGTCATCGCGAGCTGGGCGAACGCCCCGTCGACCGCGGCTCTCGTGACCGACTCGCCGAGCGGCGGGACGGGCGGTGGGCCGGGCCACCGGGGCGAGGGCACGCCGGCGACGGCGAGGGCCAGTCCCAGTCCAACGATCAGCACCACGAGTGCGCTGGATCGTCTGTATCCGAGCACGACGGCTGCTGCGACGATCGCCACGCCGACGCCGGCGAGAACGACGTCCTCGAGTGCGAGGTGAACGCCGGTCTCCAGGAGGAGCAACCCGACCGCGAACTGGACCCCACGGATGACTGGTTCGCCGATCCACCGTTCTACGCTCGCCAGCGTCCCGGTGACACCGATGGCGAGCAGGACGACGCCGAGAAGCAATCCCGCGAGGGCGATTTCGCCGTAGGTCATCGCGCCCGCGATCGCGAGCGCTGCGAGTGCCTTCATCGGTTCGACGGAGATCGGGAGACCGTACCTGAGTCCCCAGACGATCTGGAAGACGCCGAAGGCGACCAGCACGTGTGGCAACGAGATTGACGTGACGAGCGCCAGCGCGACAACCAGCGGGAGGACCGTAATCGAATCCCCTATCGCTCCCGTCACCTCGTTCGACGTGAACTCGAGTCGGGAACGACGGGCACGAACGGCCATTTCGAGATCGTATGGGCCCGACAGTTGTATACGTGTTCAGTAACTCCCCGCGGTCGTCTCGGGCTGGATGAGTAACGAGTTTCGGTTATACTCGCCACCTCCGTTATCTCCCGCCAGCCGCGCACAATGTCGGCTTCGACCGCGGGACTGACTCGAGAGAGTCCGTCGCGAGTCCGTAACGGGCGTCGTGTGGCCGTTTTTCCTGTCGATAGGACTCCCATTGCTGGGCGCGTTGGTATCGAGAAAGAAGAAGACAATGTTCGATTATCTCTCCAATCGAGGGAGGAGAATGAGGCGTGAGGTAGACCGCCGAATGTGCTCAGTACCGCTCGTGTAGTGACCGGTTTTGCTCACGCCAATTCCCCTTCGTGGCGACCGGGCGCGATCTCCGGATCGGGAATCGCGACGTCGACGCCGTCGCCGGTGCCCGAAAACCGGAACGAAGAACGACAATGTCGACTGCGAGAGAGGGCGTTCACTACTCAAGCGGATTCGGGTTCTCGAGAACACGCCGAAAATCCGGGGACGACGACCGTTCGGGTGGGTTTAGTGAAACGGGTTGGCTCGAGTTTCGCGGGCACGATGGGACTCGAACCACGGTCTCAGCAAAGCTGCTCCCTGATTCGAACCCATCTCGTCCGTTCGACGTGCCTCGCCGTCGCTCGGCACGTACTCACGGGCACGATGGGCATTAGTGATCCGGGGGGTTGTACTGTCGATGGTTTCGTTCGTGGATTTCATAGGTCTGGAAGGAAGGAACTGCGTTGTTCGGCCTGCTCGCGGTCGGTACGGCGGTCGTAGTGTCGATCGAGAATATCCTCACTCGCGTTGAGTCGATCTTGGACGACTCGTCGAGGGACGTCCTCGCTTCGGTAGTAGGTCACTCGGCCGCTGCGAACGTCGTGGGGCGACCTCGAGGATGGGCACTTACTCGCCTGGTCGAGATGCGTCGCCTCGCACTCCGCCAAGTCGCGATCGTGGGGGCAGGGTTCGCCGCGCCAGCAGGGTCGACTGATCCGGTACAGCGTTTTTCGAATCGTGTTCCCTGCAGGGCGGCCGTACTGCGTCGTAATCAGCGGGTCTCGCCCATGATCGTCGGTCACGTCGTCACGGTGGAGTTCGATGTAGTCCTCGAGATACCGCGCCGTCAGGTCGCTGATCCGGTTCCATCGAGTGCCGGCTTCCTGATTCTTGAGCGGCGTTCCGGTGTCCGGTCGGTGAACGAACCGAATCGCTGGCCCCTTCACCTTCGGGTGGGAGCCCTCAAGGTCGAGATCGCGAAGGTCGAGTCCTCGGATCGCTCCCGTTCGTGCTCCCGTTCGCCAGAGCAACAGCATGATGATGTGGTCTCTCGAGGCCGGTTGCGCGCGCTCGAGGTACTCAAGGATCTCAACCGCCCGGTCCGGCTCGAGCGTCGAATCCGAGACGTCGGCACCGTGTTTCATCGTTGGTAACCGAACCTGCTCGTACAGCGACGGCGGCACGGCATCGATGTCAGCTGCGAATCGGAGAAACGTCCGAAGCGTCGCCAGCTGACCTTTCAGGGTTACCAACTTGATCGGCTCGCGTCCCTCACCCCGTCCTTCACGTCGCCAGATGCGGAACTGGTACAGATCGCGCCCATTGACGTCGTTCAGGTTGTCGATGTCGTGTTCATCGCAGAACTGGATGAACGACTGCAACCGATGTCTCGAACTCTTCCGCGTCGCGGCTGCGTGCTCGTCGCGCATCGCGTGGTGGTACATCTCCGCCGCTTCAGCCGGTGGAATCGGCTCGAGGTCGCTCACCTCGAACCAGCCTCCGATTGGACAGCCTCAAGGAGTTCCGTTCGCTCTTGGTCGTCGAGTCGATCGTCGACGGTTTCTACCAGCCAGGCGGAGTCGGCGCGCCGAGCTGGCCCCAGCCCATTGCCCACGGTATCGACGGCCTCGGTGGCCGTTTCCGCGTTCCCGGTGGCGAGTTCACAGAGCGCTTTTCGGGCGACCTGCTGAACTCGCGCCCAGTGGCGCTGCTCGTAGATCACGCCGACCCCTCCTCGGGATCGTCGAGCGGGACCTCCCGGACGATCGTCGCCTCAAGCAGGTCCTCGCAACTCTCGCAAAATGTGAGCCGCCCGTCCGGATCTTCGACATCGACGAGTCGAATGGTACCGGAGGTGGTTCCATAGCCGTCACAGTACAGCGCTTCGTCTTCGACGTACCTGGCGGTACGTTTACTTCGTATGCCTTCGTCGGTGTGCATGGTCTCTGGTTTCAGGGACCGCGGACAGACCGCGCGCGCCGCTTGTTCCACCAAAACGCGCGTGCGGTCGATGTCCGCTGGTCGAGTATGTTCTGAGTGGCAACACGTCTTAAGCATCGGGGGGTAGTTTCCAATATTTCCGAAACCGGGTTTTGGCCGGTTTGGTGGCGTCTCGAAATTCGCTCTACCGACCCATATCGGGGAATCCAAGCGATTTTGAGATCCGACAGAATACGGAAAACCCCGTTTCCGATAACTTTCCGATAACTCGAATGTCGGTAAAAATGATTGTCGCCGCGATCGATACGACTGTCGTCTGTCGGGGGCTTTATCTCCCCGCGAATTGCGACTTAGCATGCTTCCGTAGTCTGGATACGGAGGCCAGGCGGGCCGGTGCCCCAAACACCGGGTCCGCGTTTTGCGAGGACCCGACCGGGAGCGGTGGGTCCGTCTGGCGTCCGATGCTCGCCTCGAAACACCCCATCGACTTATAGTTTAGCGTATTTCCGCTACTAATATAGCACAAATGAAATCGTCTCTCAGCGAACCGACTGCAGTTAAACCGTCTGGGTGGGTTGGACGGACTGAATGCGACCCCGTCCCGAGTGGATGAGTCTGAAAGACGGCCTGATCCTCGAGTTCCTCGAGGAGCACGACCTTGAGCTTCCGGCGAAGCCGCTCTTCAAGAATCTCAACCGTCACGGTCACCAGATCGGCTACTCGACGGTTCGCCAGCGACTCAACGAACTCGAGGACCACGGACTGATTCGACGCATCGACGACGGCGGATACTACGAGATCTCGGAACAGGGCCGGGACTGGGTGGCAGGCGACCTCGAGGCTGACGACCTCGAATAATCGCTAAACCACGTTTCCGAGGGTTTCGGTGGCCGCTTTCGAGATGTTGATGTTCTTTTCCGATACGGTGACCGGTCCTCCGGCGACGTCTTCGATCAGCGCCGCGAGATCCTGGAGGTACGCACTCGAGCGTTCCTCCCTGAATTTGAGGATGGAGCCATGAGCATGGGCGCGGTTTTCGAGGTAGCAGGCGACGAACAGCCGGCGGATGTCGTCGGGTGCTCCATCAAGGTATGCCGGTAGCTCGAGTTCGCCTTCGGTTTTCGACCCGGTAGGCGCTCCGAGGGTGACGAGCACGCGTCCGAGGACAGTGCCGTGTTCGGTCGGGCGGACCTCATCGGCGCGGCCGCTTCGGTTGTCGACGATTCGATAGTCGACACCGGTCAGCTCGAGCGCGTCAATTACGTGGCTATCCTGGCCGCGTCGATTCAGCGCGAACGACGGCTGGTAGTACTTCTTCTCAATCGAGCCGCCGGAGAAGACGTTCGCAACGAGCGCGTTCAGTGCATCGAAGCGGCGATCGTCGTACTCGAGATTGAGCCAGCCCTTTGAGCGCGCAGTCTCGATCGCGTTTACGGCATCGGGAGCGCCGCCATCATCGATCCACGTCCGGAGCCGTCCTCGAGGGAGATCCAGCGCCGACGCGGTCGCGCCCGACTTTACGTTGTGTTTTGAGGCGTAACGCGTCGCTTTACGGTACTGTTCGACCGCCTCGAATGCATCCTCGTAGGCCCCACCGTCGAAGGTCCGTGCCAGTTCTTCGTCGGTTACGAAGATTCGGTCAGTCATTGAAGAGTTCGGTGGGCGGAAATTGAAAGAGCATTCGGATTTACACTGTCGGTGGTGAAATCGCCAGGCGTGAACGTTTCAAGGGGGTGCTGTAACCTTTCTATGGGTCGCTGATTATCAATTCTGAAAGTGTCTCATATACCGTGAATCTCGTTTATTCAAACCCAGCCACAGGGTTTATTATACACGGATTAAGTGTGACTATCAGCACAAGTGCAGCGCGAAGAAGCTGACGGCGTGGGTGTGGTTGACTTACCCCCATCCCTATCCGCCGATTGGTCCGACACCGGACCAGTCAATAAAGTTTCTGACCGTTCACGCACGGTGCGCACAAGAAGATCAATCATGGATCTAAAGAAATACAGAAGCAAGCTGATCGGTAATGAATCGGAACGGGCAGTATCACCTGTCATCGGAGTTATACTTATGGTCGCCATTACGGTGATTCTCGCGGCCGTGATCGCAGCGTTCGTGCTGGATATTGGCAGTAGCACTGGAAACGCTCCCGTGAACGCAGTGGTCTCAGAGGAAGTCGATTACGACGACACTGAGATTACGATGACGCTGGATGATAGCGGAAACGCTGACAGTTTCATTGTACGGTCCGATAAGGACGTGTTCGACACTACCACTGGCGATGAACAGCGGTCAGATGACGTTGAATTCGATGGTACCGGTGATACGATCAATCTGAATTCTTTTGGGCTCGTTGAAGTTCCTAAAGAAGGCGCGACCGAAGTTGAGTTTACGGTAGTTGCAGTCTCGGAAGATGGTGATGAAAGCACTGTTGGTTCCTTCACTGCCGATATGGATATCTAAATTAGACTAGTTATCCTCAAGCGGCCTATATTTTTTCTGTGGCAATTCGGCTGGATCAACCTGATCTTTTGAGTCTACGTTTTTACGGTAGGTGAAAATATCCCCCTATATTAGTGGTTTGGTTTTATTATTCGATTTTCGTGAATCATTGTGCCAGAAGCTTCTGAGATGTCTCTACAAGTCATTTTGACACCGCGAACGGAAGACCGTTCACAGGTGCGCGAATCGGGGCCGGATGGACCTCCGGCCCGGCCGTGTGGCCGTATTACCCGCCTCGAGAGTACCCGCTCGAGGTACCCTCTCTTTCGGTTCGGAAAAGATGAATCTTCGGGCTATGCTTCGCGATCGACAACCTTCGCACCCGAGAGGATCAATCTCAAGCGCCCGTGTGGATCGACCGACGGCGCGAGCGTCCCCCGGGCGAGCCAGCACGGCCGTTCGGTCCCATCCTCGGCTCACCATTCGAACACAGATTGCACCGAGTCGCCGCGACCGAAACGTGACCGGCGTCGATAAGCACCAGGAGTTCGACCTTCGCGTTCGGGTACAACAGCCGCCCGCAGACGTCGCAGGCGCCCCGCTGGCCGATCCCGACCGGGATGGCAGATAAGAGCGCGGTCTCGGAACCATATGCTGCGAGATACTCGTCCGATAATCGGTACATCTCGGACGTGAGCGGCCCGATCGGGCCGCCCATCCCACCAAAACACTCACTATACCCCGGGTTGCCGTCCGCCTTACTCGCAACCCGGACATGAATCTCCAGCAACATCGCAACCGCGACGACATGAAAGTCTGGCTCAGCCAGACCGAAGTTGCACAGCTCCTCGAGGCCGCCACCGACACCCAACAGCGACTCGCCTACTCCCTGGGCGCGCGTTGTGGGCTTCGGTCGCACGAAATTCTCGACGTCTCGCCCGAGGACGTCATCGACACTGACGCCGGAACAGTACTCCGGGTGTGGCACGGGAAAGGCGACAAATTCCGCGAGACACCCGTTCCGCGCGATCTGGCGACGACGATCCGAACCGTGGCCGACGTTCGCGACGCCTCGAGCGAGAAGCCGCTACTCGAAATCTCGACGACGCGCTCACTTCGGCGCTGGCTCAGCGGGACCGCTCGCGAACTTCACCAGGCGACCGGCGACGACGGCTGGCTGTATCTCGGAATGCACGATCTTCGGCGGACCTGGGCGACCGCGCTCGCCGCCGCCGACGTCGATCCGCTCCTGGTGGTCGACTGGGGCGGATGGAACGATCTCGAGACGTTCCTCGAGCACTACCGCGGGACGTACTCACCAGAGGCTCAGCAGCGCGAGCGTAGCAAAGTCGGCTGGCTATGAAGTTCAGAAATTAGGCGTCGATCCCGTCGACGAGTGTAATCGTCCATTCCTTCTCGTCGACGAGTCTGATATGCGCATGGTACTCCTCTTTCAGTTCTCCGTTCTCGTCGAGCAGACCCTCGAGACGGAGATCGTCTTTCGGGAGCGTGATTCCCGCGGAGTTCTGGTCGAGCTGGCGTAGTTTGTTGAGTGCCATGGATGGCGCGCAACCCGCCTTGATATAAACGTTGCTGACTATCAGGGAAACCAAGGTTTGGCGGCCGTCCCACCAAGGAAACGCGAAGATTTTCGATAGGGCGGATTGCGCGTTTCCGGGTATGGCACTTAGCCTACCGCAGAATATGGTTCCCGGCGCGGTTCGCCGGGAGGACGGTATTGACCTGATCGACAGCGTGCTCGCGCCGCTGTTCGTACTCGCGTCGGTCTCGATGGTCGGTGTGGTCTCGATCGCGCTGAACCAGCCGTTCAACGTCGGGATGGACGCCGCGCTCTACAGCGCTCACGGCACCGAGATCACCTACGCGTTCATCGTCTCGATGCTGACGCTCGTGACCGCCTGGGTCACGAACGGCCAGACCACTATCGAGGACTACACCGACGTCGAGACGGTGGTGATGTTGCTGGCGTTCATCCTCAACATCCTGGCGGCGCTCGTGCCAGCCGTTTCCTACGCCATCGACTCGATGTGGTATCTCGGCTGGTTCATCGTGCTGCTGAACGCCGCCGCGTTCTACCTGATCGCCTACAAGTAACCTCGAGGTTCACCAATGCAATTCCTCAAATTCAACGGTACGAAAGCGGAGTGGTACGAGTCGACGATCACCGGCTACATCATCACGGCCTCGGCGCTCTCGATCGCGCTTGCAGGGGTGATGGCTGCGGGGGTGGTCTGAGTGCGGCCCACGCCCACGGCTGGCCGCCTGGTCTCCGTCGCGGTCGTCGTACTCGCGCTCGGTGCCGGCCTCCTGGTCGGCCTCGGTGCCGCGGACACCGACGAGCTGCTGAACGAAACGATGGAGGTCGACAACGAGAGCGACCCGCTCACCTTTACTGTGGACTTCTCGGGCGATTTCAACGACTCGGACACTTCGACGGTGAACGCGACGTTCTACAACGAGACCGAGTTTAACGAGTCGGGAACGAACGCGACGGAAGCCCATTCCCTCTCCGTCGACGGGAGCGAGGGCGAGACGCGGATAACGTCGGTCTCGTTCAACGATACGGACGGCCTCGATTACGAGACCGAATACCGGCTGGTCGTTGAAGGCAACGAGGATAACGTCGAAAACGTGGAGGTGGACGGCTTGATCGGTGGCGTAGTCGTCGGTGGCGCCGACAAGTTGCCCGGCTTCGGTGTCGGGGTGGCTGTCCTGGCTCTCGGGGCGGCTGGCGTGGCTCGGGCTCGGGCTCGAGGAGGTGAATGATGGGGGCGAGTGCCGACGATTCCGGCGCCGATTTAGTCGACGTCGGTGACGATCTCGACGGCGGGGCCCATCGCCCATGCCCACGGCCCACGAACGAGGAGGCATATCACCACGGGTGGACGCTTTCGCGGCGACGGATGCTCCAGGCGACGGCGGGCGCGGCGACGGCCGGGGCGCTCGGGGCGACGGCCTCGATCCCGGCGGCCGCTCAATCGTCGGGTATCATCATCGGGAATTGGGGCACCTCGAACCCTCTCGCGTGGATGTTCGGCGACGATGACGACGACGAAGAATACGAGGAGTATCTCGAGAACGAGGTTCTTCGGATTCACGGCGATATGTACCGCTACGGGGTCGAAGAAACCGCTTCGACCGAGACGGCACTGACGTGGCTGACTGATAATGTCACCAATCTCGAAGGGAAAGCGTACATAGAGGGCCTAAAGTCGGCGTATCGGGCGATTCAAGACGACGGCGCGACCCGACAGGAGGCAATCGATGAGGCGACGAAAACGGTTGACGTTACGTATAGCATTCCGCAGGGGAGTTGATTCAAGAGGCACATCTTGCACTCCGCAGTCTCGGTGATCGTGCTGACCATCTCGAGGACGCACTTCGGGCGGCTGACGAATGGAGTAGCGTTAGTTCGTTCGAAAATTATTTCGTCTTTGAGATTCGGAACGACTCGAGGACCGACATAGATGACGGTGGAATCTTTGAGTTCGAAACCGATACTGATCCAATCGAGTACACCCTGTTGGACGGCGAAATAATCGACGTTCCTACCATCGGGGTTCAGGCTGATTACAGGGAGGAGGGCGGCGGTGGTGACGGCCCTGATTTCGGTTTGCTCACTATCCCGTCCTTCGATGCTTCCTCGAGCGGAGTGCTGTACGATGATCCGGTTTTGGACGAGTGGCAGTGGCACATTCGGGAGTTCGATGACGCTGAGTACCGGAACGTGTACGATTCCGATTTTGACGACGTAGATGGTGAATCTACGGTGTGGGATCGGAAATCGTACGATGATGCCGCGAATGCGTTGCTCGATGCTCATAGTACGGCGTCCACGAACGTTGAGGAGATGATCGACACGGTATACGAGGATATTGTTGACGACAATATCTCGTGGGAGGACATTCAGACGTTCACCTCGTTGGCCGACGACGCGCCCGACGACGACCCTTACGCCATCGTAAACGCACACCTCGCCATGCTCGGTCGTTCCCCCTCTACCAGTCTCGTTACGCTCGAGATTGGTGACGTAACCGAGGGGACGACTGACGACGATGTTGAAGCCCTCGCGGGCGAGGAGGTGCCGGGAACGGTCTACATTGATCCCGGCCCGGATGACTCGCTCGAGGTGGGCGAGGCCTACACACCGGCTGGTATAGGCGATACGATGGGCGCGGCGGAGGCTCCTATCGTGACGTTCTCGTTCTCGTTCGAGACGGAGGACGGCAAGAAGGGAGGCGCGTTCGTTGAGTTCGAGGAGCACCGGGAGTTCACGGTGATCGAGGCGAAGCAAGTCAACGAGGACGGCGACCTCGTGGACACTGATTCCATCACGTTCACCGATCACACACTCCAGACCGAGACGCCGACCGACTACGACGAGGTACACGACCGTCTAGACGAGTATGAGGAGTTCCAGAAGGAACTGCTCGAACGACAATACGAACTCGTTGAGACGATGGCCGAAGACGACGAGACCGACACAAACGTTAGTATCGGCTTTCCCTCATTCGGTCTCGGTGGCGAGGGCGCCGGTCTGCTCGGTATCGGGATCATCGGCGTAGTGGTTCTGGCGGTCGTCGGGATCGTGACCGACCTCATCCCCGGATTAGGTAACTGACTATGAATCGGATTTTCATTTTCGCTACGGTCGTAGCGGTATCGCTGGCGATGGGCATGGGCAGTATAGGCGCGCTCGCACAGTCCCAGGAGAACGCCACGAACGAGACGCCAGCCGAGTTTGAGGCCAACGAGGACTACGAGAAGGCGATCGACGCCGAGACGCGAATCGTCGATTGGTCCTATTCGAGCGGACGGTTCACGCTCACCATCGAGGCCGACGAACAGCGCCGCATCTCGCTGACCGAAGCGGGCACCTTCGAGGAAGGGACGTCGTCGTTCAACTACGACGAGGTGCGCCTCGAGGAGGGCGAGAACACCGTGACGTTCGCGGTCGCCGATCGGAGCGGTGCCGCGGTCGCCGTCGCCACCAGTCAGTCACTCGCGCAGGGGAGCGGCGCGATCGTCTCGACGGGCACCGTCGAGCAAAATCCGTTCCGTCACTTCGGCGGCGAGAGCGGCCTGTTTTCGGGCGTCATCATGACGACCGGGCTCGCAGGACTCGGCGCCGCGTACGTCATCCGATCCGAAGAGAGCGGGGTGATCAAGGCATGACCGAGACGAGCGGAACGTTCTCGAATTGGTCCGACCGGGTGACGTACCTGCTCGCCGAGAGCCAGCTGATCGTTCTCGGGATCATGGTTTCGCTCGGCGCTGCGCTCATCTGGATTCGGCCGTCAGTTCCCGGTATTCCGCCGATCGTTTTCGGCTGGTTCGCCGCGCTGTTGCTCCTGGGCCCGCCGCTGCTCGCGCTGTTCATCACGGGTGCGCGGAAGCTCCGGAACCGGCACATGATTCCCGTTCACCACATCAATGGCGTCACCGACACGCGAGAGAAGTACTACGTCGAGCCCGAGGTGTGGAACGGTAAGACCGTCGAGGGACCATCGCCCTACCGCGTCAATGACGAGGAATCGTACGAAGTCCGCGAGTTCGAGTGGCTCGAGGACACGGAGGACCTCATCGTCACCGGCTGTTATCAGTCGAACATGGCCGACAGCAAGCTCGTGACGCTGAAAGCGATGCTCGAGGACATCCACGGCGATCTCATCGAGGACTCGATCGCGCTCAACAAACTCCGCGGGCGCATCAGCAAGATGGGCGTCGAGATTGAGCGCGACTCAATCAACTTCCAGGCCGAGGCCGACGAGCGTGGGCTAATGGGCCAGCAGACCAGCGTGAAAGAACGCTTCGAGTCTGCTCGCGAGGAAGCCGACAAGTGGGACAGCGACGAGATCCGCGACGTCGACGACTACGCGATCGACTACGATCCGGCCGAGAATCCCCAGGGAATCACGCTCGAGCCCGCGGAGACGGCCACCGATGGAGGTGTCGACTCGTGAGGTACATCCACGACGGTAAACTTCGAGAGACGACGATCGATCCACCTCCGGTATTCGTCTTCGACGAGAGCCAGAACGCGGCTCGAGGACGGACCGATACTGCGGCACTCATGGTGTCGATTCTCGCCAAACAGCGCCGGATGGAGAATCGGCCGCTATTGATCGATCACGAGGAAAGTGAATGGAGGTGGTCGAAGTGACGATCGACTTCACCGACCGAGAGCGAGCGATTCTCGCGATGGCGCTCGCGGGCGGTCTTGTTGTGGGCTTGTGGGCCGGTCTGTTCATGCTCCCCGCGGAGGCGCTAAACGTTCCAACCGAGGAACGGTCGACCGGACCAGCTGGCGAGACGACCGAACGGGCGCTGTTCCTTCCGGTTCCACGTAGCTATTTTCTCGTGACCCTCACGGCTCCGGTCGTGGCTGTGTGGTACAGCTACGGACGGCTTCGAGAGGACCCGGAGGAGTCGACCGACGAAGACACTCACCAGATGATCGTAGACGGAGGAAACCAATGACTGACAACAATGGCGCCGACCAGCAGGCGCTCTACACGACCGCACAGGCGCGCGAACATCAGGAAGGCTACAGTGACCGGGAAAACCGCGAGATCCACGATCACGGCGGTGTCGTTCGCGACGAACACGTCTCGAGGGCGCTGTCGATCCGCTCGGTTCACTACGACCCTCTCGCGGCCGACCGGCCCGACAAGATGCCCGGCCAGTGCAAAGACCTCCGCAAACACCGCGACATTCGCATGGTCGAAGGGACCGAAACCTTCCGCCAGGCGCTCGAGAACGGCGATATGCCGACGATCAAGCACATGGTGGGCGACACCTCGCAGCGAGCGGACGTCTCCGGCATGAAGGCGATCGGGAAGGTCGACAACCTGATCGACGGCCCGGCGCCAGTCGTCGTCGTTCTAGGTGAGATGGGCGCCGGAAAGACCGATTTCGCCTGTCTACTCGCGCAACGTTGGCGTGATCTGAACCGATCCGACTCGCTGCTCGGAACTAACATCCAGTCCCTTGAGGAGAAGAACCGCTGGGTCGACGACGACGGCGACGTCCAGGACGGCTGGATTCCCGATTACGGCACCCTCATGGAGTGGGTCGAGCAGGACGGTGACCCGCTCGAGCACAGTCAGCGCCCGAAACTGTTCATTGGCGACGAGTTCTCGAGTTCGGCGAGCGGCCAGGGCAAGCAGGGCTACGAAACCCGGATGAAGATGGCACCGCTGGTCTACAAGATCCGCAAGTACGGCGGCGCGCTGATCTACATCGCTCACGGCGAGCGATCGATCCACCCGATGCTCTGGCGCGTCGGCACGATCGTCAAGAAGGTCAGCCAGAAGAAGGCGATCATCGCCGATTCGATCAGCAACGCGAAACTCGCGGACATCCAGGGCGAGATCGAAGGCGTCCCGCCGACGGACCTTCGGTACAACACCAAGGAAGCGAGTGACTGGGCTGGTCACGCTTCGGCGACGAAACCGACGAGATGGACGCCGACGAGGCCGCCCGTCTCACCTCGCTGTGGACGGTTATCCGCTGTAAGGAGGAGGGAATGACGAATCGTGAAACCGCCAAATTCGTTCCCTACAGTCACGGTTGGGTGGGTTCACGCTGGCGGGAGTACCGAGACGACGGCGAGCACGTCGACGCGATTTCCAAAGTGAACGAGGTTATCGCATGACTGCGACCCACTGGATGGCTGGATACGGATACCCAGACCCCTTTACTCGAAGCCCAGGCCCATCGCTCGCTCCCGCGGGGAGCGAAGCGACCGATGGGCGGTCGTCGAATCAGGCGGAGGAGTTGATATATATCAGCGCGCGTAGCGCGTGGTCGTCGTGAATCGCTCAAAGCGAGCGAACCACTTCGGCACGATCTGCGAGAAGCGCATGGCTCGGAAGCGGCGGTTCGACCTCGAGCGCCTCGGCTGGCACGATGCGAAGTTCCAGAACGGGACACCAGTGGAGATTAAGAGCACGATGCTCGAGCACAGCGACGGTCAGCCGGGGAATTTCAAGGTCTACAAAGCGTATCACGATCGACTCCGGCGGACGAACGGCTGGTACTGTTTCGTGGTGTATCGTCCACATGATCGCTCGGGATTGACAATCGTCAAAGACAGGATGTGCAAGGCCTCAAGTCTCCCACTCCTACGATGGCACGGTGGTGGTGATCACCGTGGAACTCAACAGGCGAAAATCAGCATCAGAGATGTATTCTATTGAACAGTCCTATTTACCCGGAATTCAGCAATGGTCTCTGCAACAATAGTAAATATAACAACTGCGCTACCAAATAAAAGAGCACTAGTCCCGCCTCCAGCGATCCCGTATCCATACACATGGAGCTGTGCGTTTGTTAATATGCCCAATGACCATCCACCCAAAGTCAGTGAGATGGAGATAAACCATAAGAGCGTGCCAATAGCAAATGCAACTACTCCGGTTCGGATTATTGACCAGCCTATATGTGAAATTGCATCACACCATTTCACAAGCCGATCAATTTCAGGAACAATAGGCTCCTGTCTCTCGCTTGGATGAAGCCCCCAGACCAGTGTGTAACCATTCTTATTCCCGATCTTTTGAGATATCACTCGTTCATCTTCCTCTAAAGAGCGAAGACGGTCACGTGCACCATCAACACTCATCCCAATTGTATCTGCGATATCAGAAGTCCCTGTCACAAGATCGTCGCTCCTGCGAAGGACGTTAAGAATCTCCTCGCTACTTACTCTGGTATTCTCGTCAGTGGATAGGTGCTCCAGAATGGACATAATTATCTCGAGAACAAGGCTCCGACGACTCCTCCAATAATGATCACACCACCAAGTATTCCTGCGAGGATATAAATGACGCCCCAAAAGGTGGGGTTCATTGCTCCATTTGCGCCTAGGTGGGGCGCCATCTTGAGGAACAAGAAACCGCCAATAATCAGAACGCCTACGGCTGCAGCCGCCTCACCGAAATCGCTCATTTTTCACCTCGCTAAAAGTGGTGATTTGTCCTATCTGTCTCTGCTCATCAATGTGTGATCGAATCATCACACATGGACTTATTTTCAGATGCCATATAGTGGGCCAAGATTGTTCAGATAATTCATGATTATGGGTCGCAATTCCGTTCAGACAGAACCCAGGTCTACACGTGCAAATGGCTGGTCAGCACGCGCCGATCGCAAGACGTGAGGACTATTGACGATAGATAGGATAGCGCGGAGGTAACAATGATGTGGTTAGTGGCTGGTTGGCTGTGAGGGTGACGCTGGCAACGACAAACCCCTTCCCCCCGCGCTATTAGATAATTGTTCTTCAGTGAACGTAATCGTATTGGCTGGGTCAGTCCGCCCTGTGCAAATACGCCAATCTCTGTTGTCGGAGTCCCACTACACCATTGGGGGGTACTGACGGTATGAGTCACTTATGTCCAGCCCATCAGCCAGATCTCGAGCGCGGCGCGCAGAACGCGCCGCAAGATTATCTGCTTTTTAGGGGCATTTCATGAACACAGTCTGATAGTCTTGGAAGTCTCCGTTCATTCAAACATCGATGGTTATAACTGATGAGTATAAACCATACCGATTGGTGTGATTGAGGGCCTAGCGTGAACGTTGACCTGGCTGTTATACACACGAAGCTCCATACTCGTGTGCATATCGGGTAAACGCATTCTGAGGGCGTGAAATCCAGATAGAGAAAGATGAATGGAAACATAGGTAACCTTTAGCCGAGAGAAATATATGGTATCAATTTACTATCTATGATATGAGAGTTATCCGATTTGCTTCTATCGGTATTATTGGCCTTTCAGTAGCGATTACACTGCTTGTTGTATCGAAATTTCGTGGTTTCGTTGATTCAGATACAGCACTTGTCACGGCGCAAGCAACAGGTGTACTAGCAACTTTATTTTTTGTTTATGTCACATTATACTCCGTAAGCCAAAATAGCGAAACACTTGAACAATTAGAGCGAGACAGAGAAAAGGATGTAGTTATTGATGAACTTAGTGAAGTAATACAACCTGCTATTGATAGGGTTGGATATAATATTCGAATACTTGAAGAAAAAACAGTCGGCTGGAATCCTCCTCCTCAGGAAGTCCCAGATGAGCCAACAAATTGGCAACCTCAAGGAAGTCTTGGGATCAAATATCCGATAAATAACGAAGTCGATCCTACAGCGTTATTACGCAGTCAGGGCCGAAATCAGCAAATTCATGGTCATATAGAAGAGTATAATGAGAGCATACTACATCTTGAGAAAATTGTTCAGGAGATTATCAGAGTTGCTGGTCCACCGACAGTAAATTACATAGATGAATTCTATCCTAACCGAATTGATTACAGCATGGGATCTGCCCCTCTTGACCCTGGAATAGCGGTCGTTCTTCTCTTAGATGAGGGGGGTTACGAAAATAATGAGAGTTGCTATGCAGGTTGGGATCACTTCATGGAGAAAAATCGCGAATCTCTATTTGCAGTAATGAAATCAGAAACTCCCGTATTATTTGACCTCATGGTGAGTAAAAGGGAGATATTAAAAGAAGAATCGAATGAATTGTTGGGGGAATTAATTAATAGAAGGAATGAATTACAAGAAAAGTATGGAATATCCGTATCTGAATTTGATAAATTAGAGAGAGAATAGATAATTTCCTCGTTTCTCATTATTTTAATTTCATTAAAACTAGAGATAAATAGGTTCCCGTAACGAGGTGGGAGTGAAAACCATTATATCACGTATAGTGTCTTTATCCGCTTCGATAAATAAGACATTTCTGAATATGTGAGATTAGAGCTGAAGACGAATTACCACGCAGAGAAGAGGGAGTGTTTCGAGTGCTTCATCTGGAGATCCGCGTGCGGAGGAGAGGCGGAGGCGTTGTATTTTTTGGCTTTGTCCCCTTGGGGACACGCCGCAAGGGGGCGTTCGCGTGCAGCGCGAATCGACCCCGCAGGGGCCCCGGCCCGATCGGGACGGAGCCCGGCCCCTCGAGGACCGGAACACAACCGAAGTTGCACACTCACGGATTGAATACAATCTTAATTGCTGAAAAGAAGGTTCGGAAGAGTGTCGCCACTCACGAGGGCCGCTCTACCAGTCGGGCGCGAGTCGTCCGACCGGTCGCGTCTCCGTGTCGCCTCCAGGTGTCCGCCACAGCATCGGTACTCTCGAGAACAACGCTGGGTCGTTCCCTGAGTGGCGCCACTTCTCGATCGCCTCGCGAGCGACCTCCTGGGCGCTCTCGAAGCTCGAGGCTTTCAGCGTCGAGAGGATCGTGTCGATGCGGAGGCGCTTCGGTTCGCCCTCCTGGTCAAACTCGAGTTCGGCGCCGTGTTCGGCCAGCCACTTCTGGAACGGCGAGCACTCGGCGACGTGATCCGCCAGACCCATGATGTGCTGGATGCGGTCGGCGTAACTCTCGATGCCGTACTCGGCGCTCTCGACGAGCGCACGAATCTCTTCGCGGTACTTCCGAGCCCGGTAGGACACGTGGCCGTTCTCGAGATCGAGCAGCTCACCGAGTTCCTCGATCGCCCGGTAGATCGTCGACGGGTGTTTCCCAGCTCGTCGGCCAGGTCGTTGACGGTCACCCCACCATCGGTCGAGACCTTCTCGGCGACGTCTCGAGGCGTCTTCCCGAGATCGCGAAGCGTCGTCAACAGCAGATGCTCGCTCTTCGCCTCAAGGCGGGGCGTCGGGTCCGGGTAGAGTTCGACCGGCTCGTCTCGAGCGACGGCCTCGAAATGATCGTCTGCGACGTACACAGCGCTGGCGTCGGGCGCGAGCGGGATGTCGTCCCAGTTGATGAAGTTCATGAGCGTCTCGTCGATCTCCTCGACGACCTCGCGCCGATCGGCCCATGCCCATGCCTCGCGGTCGTTCATCTTCTTGTTCACCAGCACCTCCACCTTCGGATGGTAGGACGGGTGATCCTTCGAAACCGCATCGGGATCTTTCAGCTGGTAGATCTCGAACTTCCGGCCGTAGGTGTGGCCGGGGAGGAGTTCGCTCACTGCTGCGGGGTCGAGAACCAGCCGATTCTGGTGATTGACGACCTCCTTGTTGTTGATCTTCAACTCGGCGATCACGCCTTCCATGTCGGTCAGGTGGTGCGTGATCTTCTGTAGGACGCCCGCCGAGGCCAGTTTCTCGGCCCATTCGCGACGCATCCGAACATAGCGCTCGTGCGCCCACTCGCGGCTGTACTCCGGGTGCGGTGGCTTCCGGAAGTACTCGGGGTATACGGGTTCGCCCGCCTCCTCGAAGATTGCCGCATAGAACTCCGGTAGCAATTCGAGGGCACGCTCGGGTTCGACGTTCGAGGGTTCGTACTCGACGTCGACGCCGTCGACCTCGCCGAACTGATTCTCCCAGGGAAGACCCACCGGATCGCCGGTCTCCCAGTGACGCATGTTCGGGAACCGTGGCGAGATATTGAACGAAGCTTTCGCCTCTCCCGGTCCGCGGCCCTTGATATCCCACTCGTAGAGCCTCGAGGCGTTGATGTTGTCTCGAGGCCGGGGTTTGAAGCCCGACTTCGAGTAGGTCACTTCGAGGTGCCAGGGCTCGCCGTCGACGTCGACGTCCAGTTTCAGGTGTCCCTCGAACGGTGGGCCGAGCATGACGCTCGAGAGCGCATCGTAGGGCCCGCGGCCCCAGTCGTCCCACTTCCACCGGCCGTGGCTCTCGTGGGGCGTGGTGGCCGGCTGTGAGGTCACAGCGGCCCTCCTCGAGCGCGGCGCACCTCTCGAGCACACTCAGGACAGAGTCGACGGAGACCGGTGATGGATTCCTCGCAGCGCTCGCACTCGCTGTTCTCGACGAGTCGGCTCATCGCTGGTCACCCCCTTCGTTTCTTGTAGAGATCGCAACCAGTGAAGCTGACCGATGAATGATTGATTGAAGAAGACGGTAATCTTTCTCCAATATCGGTGGCAAAATTGGTTGATTGTCTATCGTATTATGAACCTCTGTGTAAGAAGTATGAACGCCGTTAAGAGAGACAGCCGACTCTCCGCGGCGCACCCACCACCTATCGGACGAAGGAACCGCTCCTTCACTTTTCGAATCGGGAGTCGATCAGTGTGTCCAGTACCGGCTGTACAGCACTCGGCGTTCACGCCGATTCACCCCGACTCTCGAGGCGGTGCTCTGCCCGAGCGAGCAGGTTCCCGATCGTTCCCGGCCGCCGGTCGGTCCGGCGGGCGAACTCGCGAACGCCGACGTCGTTCTCACGGCAAGCAACGTAGGCCTCGCGTTCAGCCTCGGTCAACGGCGAGAGATCCGGCCCAAAGTCGACCAGGCGAGCCTGTTCACTCGACATCGTTCACCTCCCGTTCCGGTGTCGGAACGTGACGAACGTGGCCGTCGACGAACTCGACCTCGAGGCCAATCCAGCCATCGATCATGCCCGGCGCCGATGGGCCATGGGCATGGGCCGGCATCACGACCTCGTAGGCGTGGCGCTCGCACGACCAGCCGAACGTGATCAGCCGATCGACGTCCGCCAGGTCGTCGTCGACGAGCGTCGGTCTCTCGATGGACTGTGATCCTTTCGAGTTCGCGACCGGGTGGCCGCACTCGGCACAGATCGGAATCTTCTGAGCGTCTCGAGCGGGTTCCCGAACGACCGTCGGCGCAACGACGCCGAAGCGCTCGAGGCCCTTCCTAGTGCTCACGCACAGTCACCTCCGTGACGACCGGGCGAGGTCTCCGGATCGGGAATCGAGACGTCGACGCCAGCACCAGTACCGCGGCTCAGGCGACGGAACGAATCGCACTCGCCGCAGCGATGGGCTCGGTCCTGATCGTCACCGTAGACGCGACGGAACTGCTCGCTCACGTGGGCGCCGCAGTGATCACAGTTCGAACTGCTCTCGGGTACCCAGTCGCTCACTGCCACGCCGACCACCCCCTTCGACACCCGAAAACGGGAATGAAAATCGCCCGACCGCAGAAGGGGGTGTTCAACGATTGAACGGTATCCAGTTTCTCAGAAACGAATTGAGAATTCGATTCTCGCGAATTCGAGGATAATAAGCCCGCTCGCGTCCGTTCAGTGACGGGTACTGAACGGTTAAATTTCGCACGGGCACGATGGGATTCGAACCCACGACCGTCGGATGTCTTCCCCCACCGCAACCGCGACCACAACCGCGACGGGGATAGAAGTCCGACGCTCTATCCAGACTGAGCTACGTGCCCTCGAGTCCCTGTCGTCTGTCAACCAGTATAAGCAGTGGGGATTTCGACGGAGCAGTCGCCGTCTATCGAGCGCACTCGCGACCGCCTACCGACCTCTCCCGTCGATGCTCCGATTCGAGTCGAGATCCAGGAGGTCGGGATGATCGCCCGCATCGGCTCCCGTCAGGACCACCCGGTCGCGCCGACGTTGCCACCGTCGGTGACGGACGTAGACGTGAACCGGGATCGTCTCGAGTCCGAGTAGCTGCGCGACGGCCAGGCGCTCGAGTCCGTCGTGTAGAATCCACCGACCGTCGCGACCGACGTCAACCCGAATCTCGCCTATCGCGGCCGGAAACGACGGATAGGGATCGAGAACTGACCGAGTCTCGAGAATTGCCGATCGTTCGTCGCGACGCGCGCTGATCCGCGGACAGCCCCGCGTAGCGAGGTCGGCGAGGTACCACTCGAGTGCGCTCCGGTCGCCGGAACCGGCTGTCCGCTCGAGCACCGGGAGTGGTCGTGGGTTCGCACCCTCGCCGTCTCCGGATCGGGGACCGCCATCCGCAGCTACGGCGATCGGTTCACCCGCGCGTGCCGACGACGGACGCCCCTCGCCAGTGAACCACTGGACGACGCGACGATAGCAATCGGTTTCCCGGACCCGGGGGTTCTCGAGGTCCCACGTCCCGGGGGCGACGGCCGGTACGTGCGTCGGCGATTTCGACTCGAGTGCGCTACGCTGGTGTGGCTCGAGCGCGTATCGTATCCGGTCCGGAGCGACGTCGACGACGCGAAATGGGTCGATCGGGGCCGCGTAGTGCCGTCCGCAGGTCCACCAGGTCTGTAGACGAATGCGCTGACGATGGTAGCGACGTGCGATCGGCACCGCGGCGTGCTCATCGACGACCCGAGAAGTGACCAGAGTGACCACCGAGTCGGCCCACCACATCGACTACATCGGCCTCGAGCAGTGGCGTAAGTAATCGGGGGATAGGCACCGGTAGCGCGTCCGTACCATCGGGCGAGCCACACTACGAGCGTCGCTGGTACCGCTCGCCGTTCGGCGTCGCGTAGACGAGCGTGACGAGGTTCCGATCGTCGAAGGTTCGTTCGACGAGCCAGCACCGAACAGCGTCGCTCGAGTCGGTCATACTCGTACCAGCGGCCCCATCACTAGCGTCCTTTCCTCGTGACGACCAGACTCGCGGGAACCTGAACTGGTTTATCCTGGGACTGGCAATCGGGGAGTGATGCGCGAAACGATCGTTGCGTTCGACTTCGACGGCACCCTCTCCGACTCGGAGATGACCGTCCTGCTGGGGGACCGACTCGGCGTCGCCGACGAGATGGCCGAGATCACCGAGCGAACCATGAACGACGAGATCGGCTACGCCGAGAGCCTGCGCTCGCGGGCGGCCCTGCTCGAGGGGCTCGAGCGCGACGAGGTCGAGGCCGCGTACGCGAACGTGATCCTCCGCGAGGGGGCGGCGGACCTGATACAGAATCTGAACGAAGCCGGGATCACGACGGCGATTCTCACTGGCGGCTTCCAGCGCGGCGTCGAAGCAGCCCTCGAGCGCGACGGCGTGAGGGTCGATCACGTCGTGTCGAATCGCCTACCGCTCGACGCCGACGGCGAGGCGCTGACCGGTGACGTCGAGGGCCCGCTGATCGAGGGGACGAAAGACGACGCGCTGGCGAACCTCGCCGAAACCGTCGACGTCCCGCTCGAGTCGACGGTCGCCGTCGGTGACGGGGCGAACGACCTGCCGATGCTCCGGGTGGCCGGCCTCGCCATCGGCTTCGATCCGAAGCCAGCCGTCGAGCCCCACTGCGATGTCGTCGTGACGTCCATGGACGGCGTTCGAGCGGAACTCCGTAAGGCAGACATACTCGAGTGATCGTCCGGGTCCTCGTCCCTCGAAAGAGGGCACGAGTGAGGCGAAGGCTGTTCTTTCTCTGGTGAGGCTACACATTAACTCGGATGATAGTCAATTCCATGCTAACTTATTTCCAACCGTCCATTTCTGATACCAACAGACCTTTACTCGGCTCCGAAATAGTACTGGTGATGATGTGGCAAGATTTGATTTTCACGATTGGGAGCGGCCTGTCGATATTCTTCCTCGCCCCGACGCTGCGGGATGCGACGGCACGCGTCCCGCTCGGAACGAGTCTTCCTTCCATGGGAATCGGAATGGTGTACGGCTTCACGTTTTCGACGATGGGCATGACGTTCTCGGCGATGGGAGCGCTCAGTGCCGGCACTATGTGGGCGTTAATCGCCCTTTTCCGCTCTCCCGGGAGTCAGTCAGCACCGATTACTCGCGTCGACGGTCTCACGCTCTTCGCCCGAGACGCACACCGCTGGCTCGAAGGTCTGGTCGATCAGTCCACCGCGTACGACCAGTTCGTCTTCGACCAGCCAGGGACCGACGCTTCGCTCGGTCGTTCGAGTTTCGAAAACGGTCTCGCCGATGGCGGCAACCGGTTCGATCAGGTACGCCCAACCGACGACTAGTCGTCCGACGGGCGGTAGCGGTCGTGGTCGCGGTCGCTACTTCGGTCCCGATTCGCTCGGCCGTCGGACGCGCCGCCGGGCCGATATCGAGTGTGATCGTCGCTCGTGACGCCCTCAGCTCCATCGTTTCGATGCCCTCGAGCGGTTTTCGTGTCCGATTCGTCCGTTTCCCTCGAGAGATTCTGAGGCAATCCCGACGAGTCGGCATTTCCGTTTCCAGCCGACGATGTCGGCATTGCACCTGTCTCCCGTTCGACCGTATCGGAAGTTTCTCCGGCTTCGTTCGTGGGAAGAGTGACTGTCCGCTCGACTCGAGGCTCGAACGTCGACGGGAAGAGGACGGCGCGCCGTGCGAACGTAGCTCCGGCGAACGCGAACACGAACGCGAGGGCCGTCGTCGTGAGCAGAAACGAGGCGTCGAGGGAGACGGCGACTGTCTCCACCTCGAACAGCAACCAGATGTTCTGGCTGCCGGTCTGCGGACGGTCGTCCGGGGGCGTGTACCTCGCGAGACGGGTCAGCACCGCGAGCGAGCCGACGTACGCCGGGATGATCGAGCCAGCGTAGGCGGCGGTCGTTTTCGGGGTCGAGGGCTCGAGGACGCGACCCACGAGAACTCCCGCCACCACCAGCGCCATTACGATGACCAGTGGCAAGAGCTGGGTAGCGGTCTGTGCACCAGTGGCGGCCACGTACGGCAGTCGTTCGGGGTCCTCGACGAACGTGCCGCCGTGGCTCGTGAGTGTGACGATTCCGGCCGTCATCCAGGCCCCTGGCTCGCCCTCGGACCAGGAGATTCCGTTCCGGGCGGCCAGCGAGAGCTGATAGGCGACGAGATAGACGGCGATGAAGGCGCCGAGACCGACTGCCGACCCTACCGAAAGAATGGTTCGCACGTCGTTCCCGGACCCGTCGTCCTCCGATTCCGTCGACTGCGGCTGGTCGTCGAACGAATCACCGTCGGCAGGGGGCGACGCGTCGTACTCGAGACGACGGTCGAGTGACATACAGCCGGGTATCAATGACGGAAAATAAGTTTTGTGATCGGTAGGGTGGCGATATCGTGGAGGCGGGGACAATAGCCAATTCAGTTTAACTGTCGATCTTCGCCAGCACTTTCTCGGCGGGGTCGGGCCAGCTGTAGAGCAGGCCACCAGCGATGGCGAACAGTGCCGGAACGAGGACGCCGGCGTAGAGAATCGCGTCGGACGTAACGACGGCGTAGGCAATTTCGGCCTCGCTTTCCCACTCCGAGAGGAATGCGAACACGACCGAAAGTGCCAGCCAACCGGGCACGACGAGAGCGCTCGAGCGCACCGCTTCGCTGGCGTCCGAAGCGTTCGTGTATTTCGCCATGCTGTATCCGGCGGCGACGAGAACGACGATTGGAACCGCGACGTACAATACGACGAAGCCCCCTACCACGGAGAGTTCCATGATCGAACCCCCGACTGCGGCTGTCTCGCCGTCGACCTCGAAACCGGCACCGAGCGCCGTAAGGAGTACCCACGCAGCGGTCTCCCACGTAGCCGGAACGTCGTCCGCGGTGACCCCGCCCATGCTCATCGCCCCCTGCACGACGGCGTACAGCGAGAAATAGCTCAGCAGGAACGCTCCGATGCCGAAAACGGCCCCGTCCTTGACCGGCAGGTCCGACGAGTCCGCCGGCATCTGGTGTACTTGTTCGTCCATTGGTGGTGCATCGTCGTACTCGAGTTGGCTATCGACTGCCATCATCGATCTATTCCACAGTACTGCCTTATAATTTTCTACATCATCGTAGAATCATTAATCGGTGAAAGATAGCAACTCAATAAATATACGAGAATATAGGTTAAAGTAGTGTACAGTACGGTTCGGCGTCACATTGGCGTGTTGTGTTCCGTCACCGCGAAAAGAGGCTCGTGTGGACGGGTGCGAACGGGCTCGAGTCCGGCCGTTCGACGGTGTCCGTGATCGCTCGCCCCTGGAGGCCAGCCTCGAGTAGTCCCGACAGCGGTGGGCCGACCTTCTCGGGTTCGACGAGGAACGCGTCGTGGCCGTGGTCGGAGTCGACGACGTGGTGGGCGACGTCGATCTTTTCCTCGCGACAGGTCTCGGCGAGGGCTTCGGCCTGTTCGACGGTGAAGTGCCAGTCGCCGGTAAACGAGAGGAGCAACAGGTCACCCTCGAAGGCAGCCAGCGCGTCGGCGTCGGATTCGTAGCCCGCAGCGAGGTCGAAGTCGTCCATCGCCCGGGTCAGGTAGAGGTAGCTGTTCGCGTCGAACCGGTCGACGAAGCGCTCGGCCTGGTAGTCGAGGTAGGATTCGACCTCGCGATACGGGAAGAAGGCGCCCGCCGGGTCCGTCGGTTCGTCTCGAGTCGCCTCCCGGCCGGCCGCTCGACGGCCGAACTTCCGGTCCATGGAGGCTTTCGAGAGGTACATGATGTGGCCGATTTGACGGGCGCGAGCCAGGCCATCCGTGGGACCGGCCTCGAGAGAGCCGTCGCCGGTGTCGTTTCCGTCGTCCTCGACCTCGTAGTAGTGGCCGCCGTTCCAGTCGGGGTCGCTCGTGATCGCCCGCCGAGCGACCGCGTCGAGCGCGAGACACTGCGGATCGAGGCGAGGCGCGGTTGCGACGGCGCCCGCACACTCGACGTCGTCGGGGTAGCGCCGGAGCCAGTCGAGCACGTTCATCCCGCCGACGGACCCGCCGACGACCGCCCGCAGGCGACCGACACCGAGTTCGTCGAGCAGTTGCCGCTGGGCGCGCGTCCAGTCGCCGACCGTAACCGGCGGGAAATCAGTCCCGTAGGGGCGACCGGTTTCGGGGTTCTCGCTCGAGGGTCCCGTCGTGCCGTAACACGAACCGGGAACGTTCGCACAGACGACGTAATACTCCGTGGTGTCGATCGCCTTTCCGGGGCCGACGACGTCGCCCCACCAGGCTCGAGCCTGTCCGGCGGTCTCGTCGCCAGCGTCGGGTCGGCGGGCGACGTGCGCGCTCCCGGTCAGGGCGTGACAGATTAGGACCGCGTTCGAGCCGTCGAACTCGCCGTAGGTCTCGTAAGCAACCTCGAGCGACGGGATGGATTCCCCGCACTCGAAGGTGAACTCGCCGAGGTCGACCGTGTCCCTGGTGGTCATCGGGTCACTCGCCTCCCGTCGGTGTCGTCGCCGTCTCGATCGCCTGCTCGAGGTCGGCCAGGATGTCCTCGGGATCCTCGATGCCGACCGATAGCCGGACGAGGTCGGGCGTGACGCCAGCGTCGGCCTGCTCCTCGGGCGTGAGCTGGCCGTGGGTGGTGCTCGCCGGATGGATGACGAGCGTCTTCGCGTCGCCGATGTTCGCGAGGAACTGGGCGACTTCGACGGATTCGCAGAACCGCTTGCCGGCTTCGTAGCCCCCGCGCGCGTCGTCCGAATCCGGCTCCCCGGCGCCCTCGAGGCCGAACGCGATCATGCTGCCGAAGTCCGCGAGATAGGTCGTGGCGTTGTCGTGAGTGGGGTGGCTCTCGAGCCCCGGGTAGGTGACCCAGGCCACGTCGTCGCGGTCGGCGAGGTAGTCGGCGACGATGGCGGCGTTCTCGCAGTGTTTCTCGATTCGGAGAGGAAGCGTCTCGAGCCCCTGGAGCGTCTCCCAGGCGTCGACGGGCGACTGCTGGTTGCCGAGGCTGCGCGTCGACCGGTAGCGGACGGCGGCGGCCAGCGGTGCGTCCGCGAAGTCACGCGAGAAGTCGACGTCGTGGTAGGCGTCGTTCGGACCGGCGACCTCCTCGTAGCCGTGAGCACCCCAGTCGAACGACCCGCCGTCGGCGACGACGCCGCCGACCGTCGTTCCGGAGCCGTGGATCCACTTCGTCGTCGACTCCCAGACCACGTCGGCACCGTACTCGAGCGGCCGGCACAGCGCGGGCGAGGCGAACGTGTTGTCGACGACCAGCGGAACGCCGTTCTCGTGCGCGATGTCGGCGATCGTTTCGAAGTCCGGAGTGACGAGCGAGGGGTTGCCGACCGTCTCGACGTGAACGAAGGCCGTGTCCTCGTCGATGGCCTCGGCGTAGGCGTCCGCCTCGAGCGTCGGGACGAACCGGGTGTCGATCCCGCGGCGAGCGGCCGTCTTCGCGAAGTACGCGGTCGTCCCACCGTAGGTGTCCGTCGAGCAGACGACGTTGTCGCCGGATTCGGCGAGCACCAGGACGATGGAGTCCAGCGCGGCCATCCCGCTCGCGCTCGCGACGGCGCCGCTCGCGCCCTCGAGCGAGGCGAGACGCTCCTCGAGAACGTTCACGGTGGGGTTGCTGATCCGCGAGTAGATGTGACCCTCGCGCTCAAGGGCGTACAGGTCGGCGGCGGTATCCGCGTCGTCGAAGGTGTAGGAGGTCGTCTGATAGATCGGTACCGCGGCCGCACCGGTGGCCGGATCGCCGTCGTAGCCGGCGTGGACGCTCCGGGTGGCCAGCCCCGGGTTCGAGGGGCCGTCGCTCTCGTCGTTACTCATGTTTCGTATGCATACTTCTACGGAGACTTATGCACAGCAGTAACGGCAAATACGGCCATCGGATGAGAGCGATTCGCTTGCACGGTGGCCGAGCGAGTGTTTTAGAGGGGACTCGAGCCCACCCGGAACTGACGGTTTCATAGGTATCGAGTGCCAACACGTGTGCGTGCACTCGAACGACCGGGATCGGATCGTCCTCGCGACGGTCGTCTTCGCCGTGCTCTTCTCTCAGCTACTGCTCTACCCCGGCATCGCGGACCTCGTCGAGGCGCTCGGCGCGGGAGAAACCACCTCGCCGCTGACGTCGACCGTCCTCGACGCCAGCATGTGGTTCCTGGTCGCGGAGTTCGCCGCCTACGTCGTCTTCGTCGGGCTCTGGGGAATCGCCAGCGACGCGACCGGGAAGCGGACGCCGTTCATCGTCGCGAGCGCCCTCGCCGGAAGCGCCGGCTACGCCGTCCTCGCGCTCATCGGCGCGTTCGCCTCGCTCTCCTTCGGGGGCGTGCTCGTGCTGCGCGCGTTCCAGGGGGCGATGACCGTCGGCGCGCTCTCGCTCACCATGACGATGCTCATGGACCTCGAGGGCGGACACGGTCGGAACATGGGCGCGGCCGGGATCGCTATCGGTCTCGGCGCCGCGATGGGCGCCCCGGTCGGCGGACAGCTCACGGCGGTCGACCCCCTCGCCCCGCTCGCGGTCGCGGCTGTCCTGCTCGGCCTGGTCGGCCTCCTCGTGACCCTCGCGACCGACCGCGCACCCAGCACGCGCCGACGAGCGAGCGCGATCCTCGAGGGCGTCCGACGACGGCCGACGCTGTCGATCCCGTACGCGTTCGGCTTCATCGATCGACTGACGGCGGGCTTTTTCGCCCTCGTCGGGACGCTGTACTTCCAGGCGACGTTCGAGGTGGACGCGGCCACAACCGGCCTCCTGCTCGCGTGCTTTTTCGCTCCATTCGCCCTCCTGCAGTACCCTATGGGCGCGCTCTCGGATCGCATTGGCCGGACCGTCCCCATCGTCGTCGGGTCACTCTGTTACGGCGTCGGCATTCTCGCGGTCGGCGCCGCTCCATCGGTTACCCTCGCCGCCGCGATGATGGTCGTCGTCGGCATCTTGGGGGCGCTCATCTCGCCGGCGACGATGGCCCTCGTCACCGACCTCGCGGCCGACGGCGAGCGCGGACTGGCGATGGCCGGGTTCAACCTGGCCGGCAGCCTCGGCTTTCTCGGCGGATTCCTCATCGGGGGCACGGTCGCCAGCCAGTACGGCTACGATCTGGCGTTCCTCGTCGTCGGCGGCCTCGAGATCGCGATCGCTGTCGTCGCCGCACCCGCGTTTGTGCACCTCTCGCTCGGCCGGGGGTCGCTGTCGCTCGAGGGTCGAGACGTCTAGCCGACCGGAACCCTCTCTCGAGGAGTGAGGTCCCGTTGGATGAGCGTCAGATAGCGCCAGAACCGGGTGGTTATCGGCGCTTCAGCCGTCGAGAATCCTCCGATCGACGTGTCGGTTCGTAACAAAAAACCGGCAGTTGCAGGTCATCGTTATATCCATCCGTTTGATGAACTGGTGAGTATGGGATCAAAACAACCCTACTCACGACGACGAATACTCGGTATTTCAGGCGTTGCGCTTTCGGCCGTCCTCGCCGGATGTGGCGGACCGAGCGATGAGGAGGGTGCGCCAGAGAACGATACCGGTGTTGGCGGCGACAACGAAACCGATACCGGCGCTGGCGACGAGGAGGACAACGAAACTGACATCGGCGACGACGAGGAAGAGGACAACGAGACCGATATTGGCGACGACAACGAAACCGACGACAACGAAACCGACGACAACGAAACTGATATCGGCGACAACGAAACCGACGACAACGAGACCGAGATGGGCGATAACGAGACCGACAACGAAACCGAAGACGAATAACCCATCGCGCGTCGACCGTTTTTACCGACCAGGTGGAGCACCGCTTGAGGCGACGGACTGACGAACCGCTGAGCCACGAGGCAGCGCCTCGTGGCTGCCATCGCGGACGAACCCGGTCGTCTCGACTCCGCATAGCTGTCACGTGAATTAGTAACACGCTTACTACCACCATTGTCGAGTGTTAGCATACCCCTTCGATTTGAGGACTTCTGGGGGCCGAGAAGCGCGCATAGCAACATAGATATACGTTCGAGTCATTTGTTGGATAATGACTGAAACGAGAGATATCGTGCTCTTTCTCGGGCTCGCGCTCGTCTGGGGGACCTCGTTCGCGGCGATCGAGATCGGTCTGGCGACCGTGCCCCCGATCCTCTTCGCCGCACTTCGATTCGACGTCGCGGCACTCCTCTTCGTCGCCGCCGTCGCCCTCACTGGCGCGTCCTGGCGGCCGAGCGTTCGAGCCGACTGGCTCCTGATCGCGGTCGGTGGTGGCCTCCTCGTCGGCGCTCACTTCGCGCTGCTCTTTCTCGGCCAGTCGATGGTCTCGAGCAGCGTCGCGGCGGTCGTCCTCAGCCTGACGCCCATCGTGACGCCGCCGCTGGCACTCGCCTTGCTCCCCCGTGAGCGGATTCGCCCACAGGCCGTCATCGGGTTGTTGCTGGGACTGGTCGGCGTCAGCACGATCGCGCTCGAGGGCGGCTCGTTCGGCGGCCAGGCCCTCGGCGTCGGTCTGCTGTTCGCTTCGGCGGTCGTCTTCGCCCTGGGTTCGGTGCTCACCGAACGTACCCGGGGAACGCTGCCGATTGTCTCCCAACAGGCCTGGGCAATGGGCCTCGGAGCAATCGTCCTGCACACCCTCAGCGGCCTCCACCCCGCCGAGACCCTGGTCGGCCTCGAGGTGACGACCGACGCGGTGCTCGCCCTGGCGTACCTCGCCGTCATCGCCACCGGCGGCGGGTTCTTCGTTTACTTCGTCCTCCTCGAGCGCATCGGAGCGACGGAACTCAGTCTCGTCAACT
The DNA here is from genome assembly GCF_042663665.1 of Saliphagus sp. GCM10025317. Classification (NCBI taxonomy): domain Archaea; kingdom Methanobacteriati; phylum Methanobacteriota; class Halobacteria; order Halobacteriales; family Natrialbaceae; genus Saliphagus; species Saliphagus sp. GCM10025317. The sequence goes on along the minus strand of NZ_JBHTAQ010000007.1, from coordinate 142,010 downwards.
ACGCCGTGCCGGTCGTCGCGGCGGTCGTCGGCTGGGCGGCGCTGGGCGAGTCGCTCACCGCCGGGACGGTCGCGGGGTTCACGCTGATCATCGTCGGCTTCGCGCTGTGTAAACTCGGCGCCCTCTGGCAGACGGCTGCGCCCGCTATCGGCTACGGTCCCTACCGTCCGAGCGACACCGACACCGACGGCGTCGTCGTCGGCAGAAATGTCTACCTCGTGGACGAGGACCAGGATCAGGACCGAACCCCCGGATCGACGCGAGCGACTCGAGGCGACGCCGTCGCTGCGGACTAGCGATCTACACGCACCTCGAGTACCTTCTCGCTACTGTGGCGCCTGATTGGGCACCCGTCGTGGTATTGTGCCATTCACAAGGACCATAGCCTCACGTGACCCAGTACCGCCTACCAGGTGAGCCCCGTGACCGAGAAACGCGAATACAGAGACGACTACCCCGACAAGACGCTGTACATTCCGGGTCCGACCGAGGTGCGCGAGGACGTCATCGAGGCGATGTGCGAGCCGATGTTCGGCCACCGGATGGACCGCATGACTGACCTCTACACGACCATCGTCGAGGACACGAAGACGTTCCTCGGTACCGACAACGACGTGATCGGCCTCACGGGGTCGGGTACCGAGTTCATGGAGAGTTCGATTCTGAACCTCGTCGACGAGCACGTCCTCGTCACGACCTGCGGCAGTTTCAGCGAGCGCCAGGCCAACGTCGCGGAACGCCTCGGCAAGACCGTCGACACCCTCGAGTACGAGTGGGGCCAGGCGGTGAAACCAGAGGACGTGCGCGAGCGCCTCGAGGAGAGCGACACGGACTACGACGTCGTCACCTGCGTGATGAACGAGAGTTCGACCGGCGTCCGCAATCCCGTCGAGGAGATCGGCGACGTCGTCGCCGAGTACCCGGACACCTCCTTCGTCGTCGACGCCGTCTCCGCGCTGGGGGGCGATTACGTCGACATCGACGCCCACGGCATCGACGTCATCTTCACCTCGGTCCAGAAGGCGTTCGCCATGCCGCCCGGACTCGCCGTCTGCGTCGTCAGCGAGGACGCCTACGAGCGCGAACTCGAGAGCGATTCCGCGTCGTGGTACGGCGGTTTCCAGCGCACCATCGACTACTACGATCGGAAGGGGCAGACCCACTCGACGCCGGCCATTCCGATCATGCTCGCGTACCGGAAACAGATGAAGTACATGCTCGAGGAGGGCCACGACGCTCGCGACGAGCGCCACCGGGAGATGGCCGAGTACACCCAGGAGTGGGCCCGCGAGCACTTCGACATGTTTCCCGAAGAGGGCTACGAGTCCCAGACGGTGAGCTGCATCGAGAACACTCGGGACATCGACGTCGCCGGTACCATCGAGGCCGTAAGCGAGGAGTACGACATGGTCTTCTCGAACGGCTACGGCTCGGCACTGGGCGAGAAGACGTTCCGCATCGGCCACATGGGCGAACACGACCTCGAGTCGATCGAAGCGTTGACCGACGCGATCGAGGACGTCGCCGGGTTGTAGCGAGTGGGCTCGAAACGAAAATCCGCCTCAGTACCACCACGTGCGGTGGCCGGGGACACGCCTCTCGCGTTGCTCGAGTCGTGTTTCCCGGGGAAAGGCAGGCGTTCCACTGACGCTCACCGCGAGGGAGGCCAACGGCCGACCGAGCGGGCCGACGACTGACCCGGAACGAACGGAGTGAGGAGAGGGGAAGGAGGAGTGTTTTTGGCCGAGCTTTTACCGAGTGACAGCAAACCGGACGGCAGCAATGCTGCCGTCCGTGAGCTAGAACGCAGCGTAAAAGGTCGTTTTACTGGATGTGGCCTTCCCGCCTGAGCTGGTCGGCGTCGGCCTTCTCGTAGCGCCAGGTGATGTCCGCCTTCTCGTCCTGCCAGTCCCAGGGGGAAACGAGGACGACGTCGTCCTCGCGGATCCAGATGCGCTTTTGCATCTTCCCCGGAATGCGGGCCGTGCGCTCCTCGCCGTCGGCACACCGCACTTTCACGCGGTTCGCCCCGAGCATGTTCGTGACGGTCGCAAAGACCTCGTCGTTGTCGGGCATTCGGAGGTTCTTGCGCCCACCCTCGTCGTCGCTCATATGCCGGCGTTTGATCCCGGTACGGTTAAGGTTTTATCGTTTCTCACCGCCGCTCGGCCCCTACCGCGGTTCTGACGACTCGAGCCAGCCCCATCGTGATCGCGACCGAGCCGACGAGCACGAGTCCCGAAAAGAGGACGAAGCCGAGCGCTCGAGCCCCGAGCGCCGTGTACTCGAGGAAGGGTGCGGTGAAGCGGTAGCCGAAGACGAGGACGATCACGCCGATGGCGATTCGGATGGCGGCTTGCCAGTACGCGCCGTACTCTTCGGGTGAGACCTCCATGTTCGTGTCTGTTCCTCTGGCTCGAGGTGGCGCTCGCGGGTGATAGCTTCCGGTGGTCGTCGACGCTCGTCACTCGTCACTCATCAGTGAGTCGGGGGTCCGGGTTCGCTCGAGTCGCCCAGCGAACTCGACTCTTCCGACATACCCGATGCACCCGACTCTCCCGATGCACTCGACTCACCCGACGCACCTGACGCACCCGACTCGAGCCCGTCCCGCATCTGTCTCGCCACGCGAGCCCCCACCAGCCGGTCGATCCGTCGGGTCTCGAGGATCTCGCGGCTCCGTCGAGCGGCCTCCGCGTCGACGGCGAACTCGAGGGTCGGATTCGAGTTCGAGTAGTCGACGCGCGAAAGGACCAGCGGCTCCGGCGCCGCGGGGGCGATGCCCTCGTGACCGGGAAGCGGTTCGGGCTCGAGCGTGCGGTCGATTTTCTCGAGAGGGTCCTCGCCGGTTCCGACTCCGTGAGCGAGGGAGACGAGTCTGCGGACGAGTTCGCGCGCGAACCCGGACGCGCTGACGGTGACCTCGAGGAACGGCCCGTCTCGCCGGGCCTCGAGCGTCGGCGACCGGCGGGTCCCCTCTTCGTCGGGCGTGAGGTTGTGGAAGTCGTGGGTTCCAGAGAGGGCCTCGAGAGCGGCTCGGAAGCGCTCGTCGTCGACGGCCTCTTCGGCTGCCACGTTCGAGTCCGCTCGAGGCGCGTACAGGTGATAGGTGTACACCCGGCGCGTGGCGTGGTGGGTCGCGTGGAAGTCCGCCGGCGCGTTCGCGCTGGCCCAGGCCCGCACGTCGGCCGGCAACGCCGAGTTTAGCGCCCGCGGCGTGAGCCAGTCGGGTGCCTCGAACGCGATCGTCTGGGCGAGCGCCGAGACGCCAGCGTCCGTCCGCCCGGCCGCCGCGTACCCCGCGGGTTTGGGGTCGTCGCCGAGCACGTCGAGGTTCCGGAGCGCGTCGAAGATGGCATCCTCGACGGTCGGGACGTCGGTCTGGCGCTGGAAGCCGTAGTAGCCGGTCCCGTCGTAGGCGATCCGGTAGGCGCGCATCGATTCTCGAGCGTCGAGACGGTCCTGTGGGGGTTAGGCCCGTCGGTTCCGGTTCCAGTTTTGATTCCGGTTACGGTTCCACTTCCAGCGCCCAGCGCCGAATCGGACGACCGATCGCCGGATTTCAGCAGCTACTTCCAGTCGCCCGTATTCTCGCCGTGAATTTCGCCCTTCGCCTTCCGCCTGCCCGGCCACACCGCGAGTACCGCGACCACGAGGTAAAACACGCCGAGGATCCCGGCGACGACGAAGCCGTGAATGCCAGGTAATTCGGCCGCTTCGGTCCACTGCGCCTCCGGTGTGAAGAGCGTCACCTTCGCGACCCACGCGATACCGACGATGACGAACAACAACCCGTAGATGCGTCGTATGCGGCGGGAAAGCGCCTCGAGGAGCGAGACTTTGAACGTCGGCTCGCGCAGGTCAGTGCCCAGTTCCTCGCGCCACCGCGGATGCTCGACGCCGACCGGCTGTAAGGCGTTCGCGAAGACGTTCTCCTGGACGAACCGGACTCGAGCCCGGTACATGTCGTAGAAGCGGTATCGTCGAACCTCGTAGGAGAGGAAGACGCAGAGGACGACGAGGCCGATCAACAGCAGGTAGGCCGGCATCTCGCGGCTCGAGAATACCAGCGACAGCAGCGCCGCGATGACCGTGATCGCCCAATTGGTCGTCTGATCGATTCGGTCCTGTGCGTTGTTGGCCTGGCTGACCTCGCCCCGGTAGTAGTGTGGTAAGATCGCGAGGAGGGAGTCGGCCTCATCGGCGATTTCGGCGGCGATCTCCTGATCCTCGCGGTCGAGCGGGGAGTTCGCGCGATCAGCGCGATCACTGCCTCTCATAGATGTCGTTCGATCCCCAGACGGGTAACGGGCTATTGGCCGTCGATCCGACTATCACGTTCGACGAACGCTCACCCGGTGGCACCTATTTACGCAGGGTTGGTGGACGATGCGTATGGACGAGGACCTCCTGACGATGGCCGACGAGAGATCGCTGACCGCTGCCGCGGGAACGTTGCGAGCGATTGCCGACCAGCTCGAGCACGGTGACCGACTGCGACTCGAGGGAACCGATCGGCGGGTAGCCGTTCCGCTTCCTGACTCGGTCGCGTTCGAAGTGGGACTGGAACTCGAGGGGGTGGACGAGAGCGAGGGGGAGGACGGAGACGAACCCGACCGTGGGAGCAAAAGCGAGGACGGCGGTGAAGCCGGGGACGAGGAGACGCACTTCGAACTCGAGATTGAACTCGAGTGGCCGGTGGCCGGTGCGGACGCCGTCGAAGTAGTATCGACGGCCGAGTCGAGCGAGGAGGTGGAACCGGCGGGCGAGACGAATCGGGTCGACGCCGAGCGTCCCCACGAAGTGGTCGCCATCGCTTCACCACCCGAGTCGCTCGCCGAGTTTCGGTTGTTCGAGGATCGGGCCGGCGAATGGCGCTGGCACCTCCGCCACCAGAACGGAAACATCATCGCAGATAGCGGCGAGGGATACACGTCGAAGCAGAGCGCCCGCAACGGCATTCGAAGCGTCGTACGGAACGCGCCGGGCGCGAGCGTGCTCGAGGGACGCCCCGAGTAACTCGATTCGGACGCTGAGAACCTGCATACGCCGGCCCGATGGCCTTCTCCATCTACGGTGCATGAATCGTATGGTAACGGGCGACGCTAACGAGCGTGATGTACAGACCCATCGAAACCCGCGGAACGTCGTTCTCGTCGTTCTCGACACGGCGCGAAAGACGAGCGTCTCGCGGGAGACGATGCCGACGCTCACCCACCTGGCGGAGCAGGGAACGACGTTCGAACGCGCGTTCGCGACGGCCCCCTGGACGCTTCCATCGCACGCGTCCCTGTTTACCGGTACCTACACCAGCGAACACGGCGCCCACGGCGGGCACACCTACCTCGACTCGAGCCTCCGGACGCTCCCGGAGGCTTTTCGAGACGCCGGCTACGAGACCGTCGGCGTCTCGAACAACACCTGGATCACCGACGAGTTCGGCTTCGACCGGGGGTTCGACGACCTCCGTCGCGGCTGGCAGTACATCCAGTCCGAGGTCGACATGGGTACCGTCGTACGCGGCGAGGACCTCCGCGAGAAACTCGAGGCGACGCGCGACCGCCTCTTCGAGGGGAATCCGCTGATCAACGCCGCGAACGTCCTCTACAGTGAAGTCCTCCAGCCGAGCGGAGACGACGGTGCCGACCGGTCGACAACGTGGATCGCCGACTGGATCCGGTCGCGGGAGGACGATCGGCCGTTTTTCCTCTTCTGTAACTACATCGAACCCCACATCGAGTACGATCCGCCCCGAGCGTTCGCCGAGCGGTTCCTGCCCGACGGCTGGGACTACGAGGCGGCGACGGACATCCGCCAGGACCCCCGGGCCTACGACTGCGAGGACTACGACCTCTCCGAGTCGGAGTTCGCCGCTCTCCACGGCCTCTACCGCGCCGAACTCGCCTACGTCGACAGTCAACTCGAGCGCCTCCGGAACGCGCTCCAGTCGGCCGGTGTCTGGGACGAGACGCTGCTGGTCGTCTGCGGTGATCACGGCGAGAACGTCGGCGACCACGGCTTCTTCGGGCACCAGTACAACCTCTACGACACCCTGATCCACGTCCCACTGGTCGTTCACGGCGGGGCGTTTACCGATGGCGGGCGACGGACGGACTTCGTCCAGTTGCTCGACCTGCCCGAGACGGTGCTCGAGGCGACTGGCGTGTCGGATCCCGAGATGGAAACCCAGAGTCGGGGGCGGTCGTTCCATCCCGACGCGATCACCGAGACGAGGGACGCCGTGTTCGCCGAGTACGTCGCCCCCCAGCCGTCGATCGAACGCCTCGAGGCCCGGTTCGGATCGCTCCCGGAGCAAGTCTATACCTACGACCGCCGGCTACGAGCGATCCGTACGGACCAGTACAAGTACGTCTGTGGCGACGACGGGTTCGAACGCCTGCACGCCATCTCGAGCGATCCGGCCGAGACGGTCGACCTGTCCGACCGGAAACGTGACCGCGTCGAGGCGCTTCGCGAGCGACTCGAGACACACTTCGAGGGCGTCGATACCGTCGAACGTCCCGCCGAGGGAGCCGCCCCGGAGATGGCTGACTCGACGAAGGATCGGCTCGCCGACCTCGGGTATCTCTAGTGTTGGGCAAGCCGATCGTTCCGAGACGAACCGACGTCTCGTGTCCGGTTCGTCTCATCGATCGATGCTCGACGGAATTCTAGTGGCGGTCTGAGCCTGAACGACTGAAAACCGATGGCGTTCACCAGTTTCACTCACCAGCCGACACCTGAAAGATGGCTGGGCGGACATTTCATTTTCGAAACGAAGAAATCCATAGTTACTCGGCGCTGTGAGGCGGGCTCGGCCCGGGTCAACGATGCGAGTGAGCGATCGAACGCTATTCGACGTGCGGGACACGTCAACGAGTGAAATAGTCAGACAGCGTGGGTGTTGATCCAGTCGAATTCGCTGCCAGATGGGTTTGGAGGTGAATTTCAGGGTTTAACGCCTCGATAATGAAGGGCGCCCCGCGTATTGGCATCCGTATGAAGCAACTTCGCATCGACCCCTGTCCAGGCTCAGTGGATGTGGACGGCCGGAAACACCAACTCATGGGGAGGCGGTGAGAGGATGACAGGACGGCACAATCGAACGAATGGGGCATCGACGACTGGCCGAACGACCGACGACTCCGGCCTCGACGTACTGCTAATCGGTATCGACGCTGGCTGTCTACCGGTCTTCGAACGACTCTACGAGGAAGGGCGTATTCCGAACCTCGAGCGACTCTGTACCGGGCCCGGGAACGTCTCGGCCCCGCTCGAGTCGCAGATTCCGCCGTGGACGCCGAGCGCGTGGCCGTCGATTTTCACCGGCGTCAATCCCGGCAAACATGGCGTCGTCGGTTTCGTCGGCTACGACGGCTACGACTGGCACGTCTCCAGCAACGACGACGTCCACGAACGCTCGCTCTGGTCGCTCCTGGACCACCACGGTCGCTCGAGCGTCGTCGTGAACGTCCCGGTGACCCACCCGCCAGACGAATTCGACGGCGCGATCATCCCCGGGTTCATCGGTCCGGAGAATCCGAAGTGTCACCCCGAAGGAACGCTCGAAGAGGTTCGAGAGGCCATCGGTGAGTACCGCGTCTATCCGAGCTACACTCGGGGCGACGAGTCGATCTCCGACCGCGAGAAGATGGCCGAGTACCAGCGCCTCATTCGCATGCGCGGGGAGGCGTTCCGGTATCTCGTTGGCAAGCACGAACCGGACTTCGGGTTCGTGCAGTTCCAGAAGACCGACACCGTCTTTCACGAGTTCGCGGGCGACCCCGACAAGGTCGAGACGGTGTACGAGGCGACGGACGACCAGATCGGGAAGATCCTGGAAGAGTGTGACCCAGACACCGTCTTCGTCGTGAGCGATCACGGCATGGGCCCGTACGAGGGCTACGAGTTCCGGATCAACGAATTCCTCGAGGAGGCAGGATACCTCGAGGCGACGACTAGCGGGAAGGGAATGCCCTCCTGGCAGCCCATGCGTCACCAGTTACGCGAGGGGAAAGACTGCAACAGCTGGGAGCCGACGATGGCCGAGCGAGCGGCCGCCGTCGCCGCGAGGTTCGGCATTACCGCCAGACGGGCTCGAATTGCCCTCGAACGAGTCGGCCTCGCCGATCACGTCATCAAGTACGCCCCGCAGAACGTCGCCCGGACGGCCAATAGGCAGGTCGACTTCGCCGCCTCGCAGGCGTACGTCCGCGCTCGAACCGAACTCGGCGTTCGGATCAACCTCGAGGGGCGAGAGCCCAACGGCATCGTCTCGCCGTCTGAGTACGACGCCCTCCGCGAATCCTTGATGGCGGATCTCCGGGCCGTCGAGACGCCCGACGGAGAGCCAGTCTTCGAGACGGTCGCCCCCCGAGAGGAGTACTTCCACGGCCCCTACGAAGAACACGCCGTCGACATCGTGACGATTCCAGCCGACTTCGAACACGCGCTCTCAGAGGAGTTGTGTGGCAAACAGTTCGGCCCCGTGGAACCGTGGAATCACAAGCTCGACGGCGTCTTCGCCGCGAGCGGAGCAGGGATCGACGAGACCGCAGCGCTCGGACACCCCACCATCTACGACGTGGCACCGACCGTGTTAGCCGCGCTGGGCGTGCCCCAGAGCGACCGGATGGATGGGATGGTACTTCCAATCGTCGACTCCCTGGGAACCGAAGCGTATCCAACCGCCAGCGAGTCGACGCCAGCGAGTCGAGAGGCCGCAGACGAGACGGTAACCGCTCGCCTCGCCGATCTTGGGTATATGAACTAACCGTTTCAGTCGGTGAAACAGTCATTCAATCTTATTTTACTCATAAGTATTGTCCCCGTCGCCGATAGCACACGTATACTGGTACATGGGCTTCGTAGCACACGTTTCACTGTCGCATCCCGATCTCGTTCTCACACCCACGATTCGGGCAAAACCGGATGTGACGATACGATACGAGTACGGTGTCGTGACCGACGGGGGTGAGCGGTGCTTCGTCTCGGTGTTTGGCGACGACCTCGAGCGGGTCGAGGCGACAATGGCCGACGACCACACCATTTCGAATCCGACCCGGGTGGCCACGTTCGAAGGACGAGCGATTTACCAACTAGCCATCGATACGAACCTCGAAATCGTCCCGTATCGATGTGCCGCCAGGGGCGTTTTCGTGTTCGAGACGATCAGCAACGAGAACGGGTGGACGGTCCGTATACACGTTCCAGACCGGGAGGCATTATCGGCGTTTCGCGAGTACTGTCGATCCTGGTCGATCACGTTCCGGGTCAATCGATTGTCCCAGTCGACGGCCGAGGACGACGACGACACCTACTTTCTCACGGAACAGCAACACGAGATTCTCTCGAAAGCGTACTACTCGGGATACTTTGAAATCCCACGTCGTGCCTCCCAGAACGATCTGGCGAACCAGCTCGGAATTTCGACGTCAGCGGTCTCTCAGCGGATTCGCCGTGCCGTCGCCGAGCTCATCGAGTCGACCCTCGAGAACGATCGAACGCCCGATCGCTAAGTCGCGAACCGACTTCCTCGCCCGCTAACTACGCTCATCGCCTCGATCGCCCCGGCGATATGGTGTTGCGATTTTCGCCGTCGGTTCCAGTATTAGCGGTTCTCGGTACCTGAGAACACCTCCATTCGTGAGCGACGCGCACGTTTGACCGTATCTGACCGTCCCACGGGTTTCGAGCACAGGACCGCGGCTCACCCGCCCGCTGCAAGTCGGTGGGATTGGATGGGACAGTAGAGGGTCCACGGTTGGTAGACGTTCCCACTCGGAGACGGCAGTGATTCGACAGTCTTCGCTCCTGAAACAGAATATGGGCCATAGAAGGTCCAAAAACACCGTTTCAGACCATATTTCATTTGATGAAACAGTCATAATACGGCATTTCCGGGATTATCACTCTGATAATCCGACCCGTCTTAAAGGCTGGATATCCGAATCCATAGATATTGGCCTGGGACGTTACTCTAAACAAAGTGAATATCAATGGCGAAACGAAGTGGTGCAAAATATTCGGGTGCTCAACCTTCGGATTTCCAAAACGGATCCCAGGTAGGAGACGAACAGAACTCATCGAACAACAACGGCCGATCGCGGCGAGCATTTATGGGTGGTGTCGCCGCTGCCGGTGTTTCTCTCGTTGGAATGACCGCGAGTGCCAGCGCGGCGACGGGCACGTACAGTCACTATTACGACGAGTATAGCAACGTCGTCGACGTCACCGACGCGGGTGCTGATAACACCGGGAAGCGATCGATCACCCCCGTTCTCAAGAAACTGCGCGCGGACGATACGCTGCTAGTCTTCCCTGAAGGGCGGTACTACATCGACGAACAGCTCCGATTTACCGGCTTCGACAACTTCGGCATGGTCGGGGAGAACGCGACGCTCGTGCCCGCGAACTACTACAACTTCGAGGGGCCGAAGTACCGGCTCTTCCGTCTCGGCGTCGGCTACAGACCAGGACGCCGTCTCCGTTTCGAGGGATTCGACGTCGATCAGACGGCCCCCGACACCGGGATTCGCGTCATCGAGGCGCACGTCTCCGACCATCTCGAGGTGCGCGACGTCAACATCAAGGGTCAGCACGACAGCGGAACGTGGGGACCAGGTCTGTTCAACGTCACCAGTTCGAGCGGCTACGGCCTCGTCGAACGCTTCCGCGCCCCCCACGGTGGCGAGTGGATCGACAACACCCCGACGGCCGGCGAGCGATGGCGGGGTCCGACCGGCATCATTGCGAACCAGAACGCCGGGACACTCGAGTTCAAACACTGTACGCTCGGTGCCTTCCCTGACAACGGTCTCTACGCGGCCGGCGGAAGCGGGAAGATTATCGTCAGCGGCGGTACCTACCGGAACAGCAACGGCGCGAATCTCCGCATCGGCGGTAACGGCAGTGAGATCAACTGGCCGACGGTCAGAATCGACGACACCCGTCCGGAAGACGCAGCTCAGCGCGGGATTCGAATCGAGAACGGCAAGAATCTGCGTATCAAAGGAGCGGCCGTCGAAGTGACCTCGCCGATGCCGACCAGCCACGCGATCTCGGCGATGAGCACGTGTGACAGCGCTCGAATCGAGGGTGTCCGCATTGACATGCAGGGCAACGACGTCAATCACGGCATTGTCGTCTCCCCTAACTGTGGGGAGGTCACAATCGTCGATACGAAGATCAATCACGAAACCGCCGGCGGCTACCCGGTGTGGATCCGAAACACGAGCGCGACCGACCGCGTGCTCGCCGAATACCTCACAATCACCGGGAAAGCAGGCGACGCCTCCGGATTCCGCGACGGCATCCGCGTCGAGCGAGACAACTGCCGGTTCAACGTGATCGAGGTCAATCAGTCCACCCGCAGCGGTGCCACCCGAAACGCGATCACGTCGACTGCCGACGACCTGACGGTCTGGAAGAGCACCCTTCGCGCGAGCAAGTACCCCTACGTCGACCTCGGAGACGACAACCTCGTGCTATCCTCGGACCTCGAATCGACCGGCGGCAAGCAGGCGGCCTGCCTGTACGATTCGGTGAACGGTGTCTCGTTCAAGCACAACCGTCTCGTCAATGGCATCCGCGACTTCGGTGCAAGTAACGTCTACACCTACTCAAACACGTCGTCCTGAACGCCAGACGGTACCCTGGTGAAGGCACAGTAATCGCCGGTCGGTCCTACTTAGCCCCCCTATAATAACACGCTGTCAGGCCGTTCGTCCACCCAGTGACCGTGTCGGATATCGATCGAAGTAGGGTGGTGGAACCAGGTTTCGGGTTCCGAAAACAGCCATGAACCGGAGTATTGCCAGCGGTGTCCTCTCGGTCGTCAGCGCCAAAGTCGTCGTTCTCGTGGTGACGGCCATTTCGACCCCGCTTCTGTACCGACTGCTCGGGGTCTCTCAGTTCGGCGAGTACTCGTTCCTGCTCTCGGTGTTCGCCATCTACATGATCTTCGTGAGCTCCGGAATTACCGACGGCGTTCGAAAATTCCTCGCCGAGGATCGAGGTGCCGAACACTGGGAGGCAAACGTCGTCAGTTTCTACTTTCGGCTCGCGGTCGTGTTCGCTCTCGTGGGCGCTGCACTCATGGTCGTCGCCGCGAGATTCGGGGTCGTCGCGGCAGCGTTTGGCGAGACGTTCGTTCCATACTTTTACGCGCTCGCCCTCCTCGTCATCACGGCCCAGTTTCGCGATTACGCCCGAAAGACGCTCATGGGATTCGGCCTCGAGCGCTACTCCGAACCGTTGAAGACCTTCGATACGATCGGGTTCGTTCTCGTCGCGATTCCGCTCGCAGCTCTCGGGTTCGGCGTGGCGGGGGCGCTCGCCGGCCACCTGGTCGCGAGTCTATCGGTCGGTCTCGCCGGACTGTACGTGGTCAATCGACGACAGTCGCTATCGTGTGTGTTCACCTCACCGTCGTCGCGGTTTCCCCGACGCGAGATGCTCACGTTCAACTCGATGAGTATCGTCCTCGTCTTCCTCCTGATGTCGCTGTATCACATCGACATCATCATGCTACAGCGATTCAGGGTCAGTTCGGAGGTCGGAAACTACAAAGCGGCGCTCACGCTCGCGGAGTTCCTCTGGTTCGTCCCGCTCGCCTTGCAGACGGTGTACGTTCACTCGACGTCGGAACTCTGGTCGCAAAATCGATACCGGAAGATATCGTCGCTCGCCTCCCGAACGACCCGGTACACGTTCCTCCTGACGGCCGTCATGGCCATTGGCCTCGCCGCGTTGGCAGACGTCGCCGTACCGCTCTACTTCGGGTCCGACGCGGAACCCGCCGTCGAACCGCTCATACTCCTGTTACCCGGCGCACTCGGATTCGCACTCGCACGCCCGATTCTCGCGATTTCACAGGGGAACGGACAGCTCCGGTATCCCGTCGCTGCGACCGGCGTCGCCGCCGGGATCAACGTCGTCCTCAACTTCCTGTTGATCCCCAGATTCGGCATGCACGGCGCGGCGGTCGCGACGAGCATCGGATACGGCTCGATGTTCGCCTTCCACGTCGTGAGCGCTCGAACGATTGGATTCAACCCGCTATCGGACGCGCGACTCAGCCAGGCGATGGCGACCGCCGGACTCGCAGGGCTGCCAATCTTCGCGCTCGCGACCGCCATCCAGAACCCGTGGCTCGCGCTCGTCGTGGTTCCGCCGGTCGGGCTCGCCATCTTCCTCGGGTTTGCGGTCTTACTCGGCGCACTCGATCCCGCCGAACCGTTCGAAATTCTCGCGATCGCGCCAGATCCGATCGGGTCCGTCGCGAGCAGGGTCTGTCGGCGTCTCCAGTCAACGGCAGGCGATTCGCCGGTCGCGATGGGACAGAGCCTGCTCGTCGCGATCGGACTATCGCTGCTGGTTTCCGGACTCGTTCTCAGCTTGGTCGGTCCGGGGATTGGAGTGACTCAGCCCTGACCGGTAGACGTCACGGGGCCACGACCGTAGTCTGGCCAACAGACACGAAAATTTTTGGAGGAAGGGTTTACAAGTGGGACGTTCCTAGTTTCCACAATGGACCTTCGGCCGGAGCGGCTGTGGTGCCCGTGATCGGCGGGACCGACGTTCGAGATGTAACATGGGCGGCGACTGGCGGGCTGGGGCGGTGGGGAGTCCTGGATACCCGCAGACGTATCACCGAGAAGAGACTGCAATGAACGCTACTAGGAACGAACACACCGACGTGCTGCTGATCGAAGATAATCCTGGCGATATCCGCCTGATAGAGGAAGCCTTCGGGGAACACAGCGAAGACGTGACGCTCTCCGTCGTCCACGACGGTATCGCGGCGCTCGACTTTCTCTTTCAACGTGGGGAGTACGCCGACAGTCCCACTCCGGACCTCGTCTTGCTCGACCTCAACCTCCCGCGGAAGAACGGTGACGAAATCCTCGAAGAGATGAAGAACGAACCGACGCTTCGTCGGATTCCGGTCGTCGTGCTCACCAGTTCACAGGCGCGCGAGGACGTACTGCGGACGTACGACAAGTGTGCAAACGCGTTTCTCACGAAGCCGATCGACCCCGACGCATTCCTCGAGATCATCGAGTCGGTCAGAGAGTTCTGGCTATCGACTGCCAGACTTCCCGACACTCGAGGGTGAACTCAGCAGTCACTCGATCCGGTGTTCGAGGTGTTCGTTCTCGAGTACGAGCACGAGCACGAGCGTGGGTGCAAACGCGAATGCGAACACGTTGAAAGCTGTCGCGAAAAGCACGGGCACCGGGTTGATTTCAGTCACCAGGAAGCTCGTGGTCGACGCCAGGGCCGAGGCCGGGGTCGAGGTCGCGCTTTCAGTCGACGGTCGACAGCGACGCTTCGATCCGATCACGGACGGCAATCCATACGTCCAATCACGCGCCACCGGCCAGCGCCGAGGCCGTCACGACCTGGACGTCGGCCGAATCGACGTACTCGAGCAGGTCGACGAACGCGTCCTCGGACATCCCGTTGGAATCGCCGATCTCCTCGAAGCGGATCACCACGAGTTGACCGTACTGGTCGGCGTAGTCGACGTACCGGGTCACTTCCGAACCAGCCGTCCCCGAGAACGTACCGACGTTGTGCGGGTCGGTAAGGGGAAGTCCGTTCGGGCCGCCCCCGTAGCGGAACGCCACGTCGTAGTGGTCCTGGACCAGATCGTAGGTGTTTGGCCCCATAATGTTTCGCGGCGTGACGAAGCAGTTGGCTCCGTCTTCGAACCCGCGGTGCTCGAGGAACTTGTTCGCCCGTTCCATCGCGCCCTCCTGTTGCTCGCGCGTGAACTCGTTGATGTTTCTGGAGCCGGTTCGCGGGCGAGCGGCCATGTCCCAGCCGGCGTCAGCGAGGTCCTGCATCTGATCGTGGGTGAGGCGTCCGGTCTCGCCGACTGCTTCGGGGATGACAGCTTCGACACCAGCGAAGCCGAACGACTCCATGTGCTCGAACGCGTTTGCGTGGTGTGACTCGAGGGTGCCGTCGAAGAGGAATAGCACCGATCCCTGGTCCGGGCGCTCGGTCACGCGAAGGTCGTCGATCGCAAAGTCGATCGGTCCCTCGTTCGAGCCGCGTCGGTGAGCGATGACCCTGAATTCGCGGACGTCCGTGAGGTCGGGCGAGGTATCGACGTTCGTCGTCCCGAAGTCGACGCGGACCCAGCGGTCGACCGGTCCGGTGAGCGTCCGACGCAACGAAACCTTGTTCCGTGCGTTCGGTGCGAGAACTTCCAGCGTGATCATCAGCTGTTCTCGGCCCGAGTACTTGACGGCCATCGAGAAAGCCGCATCGGACAGGTCCATGCTCTCGGGGAGCATGAACGAGGAACCGGCGGACTCGTTGTTCTCGCCTGCGTGCAGTCGAGCGGACTGAGATCCCGCGTAGGGGTCGTCAGTCGTCGCCTCGATGGAGCCGCCGTCGAGCAACGTGGCCCAGTTGTCGAGGGATTCGAAGTCCTCAAGCGTCTCGCCCGGAAGGTGATCGAGTTCGCCGGTCGAGTCCTGGGGGGTCTCGTTACCGTTACCGGTGTCAGAGCCGTCCGACGAGTTCGTCTCGTTGTCACTCGAGTCGGACGGAGACGAGCCCCCGTCGTTCGAGAGACAACCCGCCAGTCCGAGTGCACCAACCGTCCCAGCAGTACGAATGAACGATCGTCGATTTCGGTACGTCATCATCAGAGTCGTCAACACGTTGCACCTTCCTTATAGAGGTAATAGGTGGCTCGAGCGAAACACCTTATGCGAAGGAAATACGCCGTATACGGCGCTTATTCACCTGATAATAATGGACGCGGGGTCGCTATCCGGGGTAGATGCCACGCGTTAGCGTTATCATCCCGACGTACAATCGGGCCGGGTCGCTCGTGCGCGCGATCGACAGCGCGCTCGAGCAGACGGTCGACGACCAAGACCTCGAGGTCGTCGTCGTCGACGACGGCTCGACGGACAACACCGGACTGGTCCTCGCCGACTACGACGACCCGCGGGTTCGCCCGGTCGTCCACGCGACGAACCAGGGAGCGAACGTCGCCCGCAACACCGGCATCGAGCACGCACGCGGTAAGTACGTCGCATTCCTCGACTCTGACGACGAGTGGGACCCCACCAAACTCGAGAAACAGCTCGCGGCGATCGAGGACCGCGGCGACGATTGGATCGGCGCCTACTGCGACACGGCGTTCGACCTCGAGGGGACCAGCGGCCGACTCCGGGGGATCGCCGCGAGTCTCCTCTCGCGGACGGACGAGCAGCCGACGATGGAGGGCAACGACGACCTGATCGGCGAGATCCTGTCCGACGGTGTCCAGCCAGGTGCCGGCTCGACGCTGCTCGTCCGAACCGACGTCGCCCGCGAAATCGGCGGCTTCGACGAGGACCTGGATCGCTTCCAGGATCCCGAGTTCTGTCTCCGCGTCCTCGAGCAGGGGAAACTCGCGTACGTGGACGAAAAGTTGGTCGTCCGCGAGGAGACGGGTCACCCGCCAGCGGACATCGTCCGTCGAGCCAACCAGCAGTACCTCTCGAAACACGAGGGTTTGGTCGAGCGCTACGAGGCCGAGGGCTACGAGATTCGCTCGAGGCACGAACTCGTCGTCGCGAAGCGATACCTCGCTGAGGGGCGATTGCTCCGGGGGGCCTGGCACCTGCGAAAGGCTGCCGTCTCCGCCCGGCACTACCCCGGCCTCCTCTGGGCAACGGGATCGGGCGTCCGGCGTCGACCGCTTCCGATCGTCGCCTCGCTCGCGCTGATCTTCGTCGCCAGCGCACTCGCCCGACGGACGCTCACGAACCGCGTTCTCGATCCGTCGTCGTCGCGGTAACGACTGCCGTCGAGCAGCCCACGCGTCGGGAACGATGCGGCCAAACGTTTCACTGGATGGAATATTTTTCCCGGAACGGCATCTCGAGTGCGTTACTCGCCCGTCGACGGTAGCGTCGAGATCGTAATGTCAGTCTGCGCGTGAGTCCGGACCGGAATGGAGAGAGCGTTCGTCTCACGCCGATCGCCACTGACCGCTGTTGGTAGCTGTGCGCTGGCGGGCGCCGGCGTCGAATACGCGAGCAAAGGTACCGTCCCGCATCTGGAGGAGACGCTCTCGGTCGACATCGACCTCGAGACGCGCGTCCAGTGGCACCTGGCGGCCGTCGAGTCGCTAGTCGGAGACGGGGTCGTCGCTGCGGACGAAGACGACGAGACCGACATCGAGGACCCGGACGTCGACGATCCGGAGGAACCCGAACCGGAGTCCGAACCCGAACCCGACGACCCCGACGCGGGTGAGCCGGGTCGCGATCCGGTCGCCGAAATCCGAACGACGCCCGAGGACGCGGCCGAGCGGACGCTCTCGGTCGACGATACCGTCGAACTCGACGCCTCCTGTTCGCGTGCGCCGGAGGGGGAGATCGTTCGCTACGAATGGAGCGGCTACGACGAGGGCAGTTTCGACAAAACCGGACGAACGATCGACGTGACGATCAGCGGCGAGGGTGACCACCCAATCGTCCTCCGCGTCGAAGACGACGGCGGGCGAACCGATACCGCGGAGATCACGCTCTCGGTAGAGAGTTCCTGAGTTCCACGCGAAGAGAGCGACTGACTGCACCACCTCCGCTCGTGTGGTGAGGTGGCGCGGTCTGGCGCCTCGAGATGGCTCGTTCGAACGGGATAGTACTCGCTATCGAGCAGGACCCTCCACACAATAGTTCTCGAAGAACTAGGTCCTCTCACACAATCGCTCTCGAAGGACTGGTACTCGCTCGAGTGTCGTCAAACGCTAACGACGCAACGAGTGACTCCTGGCGATTCGGCTGAATCAGTTTCCGGACGTGCGCATCTCCCAGAGTTCGTCGAACGTGATGACCTCCACGTCGGACTCGTCGATGTAGGCGAGCAGTTCCTCGTAGTCCTCCTCGGGCATGGTGTTGTTCGCGGAGAACTCGTGGAAGTTCAGGATCGTACACTGGTTGTACGCGCCGGCGAGGTCCACACAGCGTTTGGCGATGTCGAGGTCGTGACCGATCGTCCGGGGCAGCGCCAGCGGATCGAAGCCGTGGACGTTCGTGGTGTTCACGTTCCCGGCCTGGTTGAAGCCGCCACAGTAGTGGTACTTCGAGATGTACTCGAGGCTGGTGGCGTCGTAGCTGTTGTGCGGGTAGACGATGAAATCTGCGCCCATGAACTCCTGCTGGATGAGCCAGTTCTTGTCCCCCCTGAGGCGACCGTCCAGTTGGTCCTCGTCATCGTACTCGTGCATGCGAGAGTGAGTCCCGTGGGTAACGATCTGGTCACCCGCTTCCTGTCGCTCCTTGAGTTGCGAGGTCGACATGATCCCCTCGCGTGCCTCCTCGGACCACCGGGGAACGACGGCCTGGACCGCACTGAAGCCGTACTCGTCGTGGAGTGGGCTCGCTTTCTCAAGGAAGTCCAGAGACGCGTCGTCCCAGGACAGCATCACGTACCCCGTGTCGGCCGTCGGGACCGCGCGCAGGTCGTCGACCCACACCTCCGCCTCCGGCATCGAGTGGAGCACCTGGATCTGAAGGGTGGCGATGTCGTCCATCATTGGCTCGATTGAACTCTCCTCGAACACGCCGGGGCTCGAGCGGAACCACCCGACGTCGGGTGCACGGTAGGTGATCTCCCGGAGGGAGTAGACTCGCTCGCTTCCGTAGGAGTCGACGACACGGATGTTGATGGTGATCTTGTCCGGGGTCGTCGTTCGCACGGCGAACGACAGGTCGAGGTCGGTCAGGTCGACGTCGGAGAGTTCGCGTTCGACGACGATGTTCTCGTCCTCGCCCGCCGTGAGATGGAAGCTCTGTGACTCATCGAAGACGACCTCCTCGTCGGCTTCGCCCGACCCCTGTACGACCTCCCACGGACCGAGATCCTCGAAGTCGTCGAGGGAGTCGCCCGCCTGGCGAAACTCCTCACGGCTGTTGTACTCGGTCTCGAGCGCCGGCACGCCGTTGCCGTCCTCGTTTCCGTCGGAGTCATTGCCGTCCTCGCTCCCGTTGGAGTCGTTGCCGTTGCCAGTATCGTTCCCGTTACCGTTCCCGTCCCCGTTACCTCTCACGGAGTTCAGGCGATTGGTACAGCCCGCGAGCCCGGCCGCCATCGCAGCCGCACCCGAGGTGGCCAGGAAGCGTCGCCGCGTCGTATTGTCTCGCGTCATTGGTACCCGGCAGTACCGGCAACGGCCCCATTATTATAGACGCGATAGACCCCTCGAGCCCCCATCCGATACCGTAGCAGACCACCACAGCAGGTTCTGGCCCCAGAGTCCCCGAAATCGGGCGCGACTCGAACCGAGCCCGTCACTCGCTCGATGCTTAATGACGCCATAGTAAACGACGCGGGGCCAGCTACTGGTAGGTACACAGGCGAACGCGCGACGGCCCCACCACGATCGTCGGGACGCCGTCGACGGTTCGTTCGAGAGAGACATTCGACGATGAATAAGGAACTATTCGGCGTGTTTGGAAGCATCGAGGTGTTCGAACGACACCGATCGGTCGAGGCGTTCGACGACGTACTCGCGGGAACGGAGCTCACGGTCGGTATCAGAGACCCCGGTCTCGGCACGCCCGGCTGGAGCGCCCGCTACGCCGACGAGCGCGGTATCTGTGTCGTCTGGGGGGAAGCCTACGTTCCCGGCGACGAAACCAACGCGGCTCGCTGGCTGCTCGAGCAGTACGATTCCGAAGACGACGCGGCGTTCGACGTGCTGAACGGATCCTACCTCGCCGTCGTCGATCCCGTCGACGACGACGCCTTCGTGGCGACCGACCCGGTTCGCTCTCGAGAGTGTTTCTATACAGACGAACCGGGCGTCCGAACGTTCGGGACCGACGCGGCCAGCGTCGCCCAAACGATCGACGCACCGTCGGTGAATCGAAACGCCGTCCTTGAGTACCTCCACCTGGGGGTGACCCTCGGGGAAAAGGCTGCCTTCGAGGAGCTCTCGCGACTGCCGATAGATAGCCAACTGACCCAATCCGGGGTGGAATCGTTCGAACGCTTCGTCTACCGACCCCACCAGTTCGATTACGTCGAAGAGTTGGCTAATCGGCTGAAACAGGCACTGGAGCGTCGGTCTATCCTCCCGGGACGGAAGGGGCTGCTCCTGTCTGCCGGTTACGACTCTCGAATCTTCCTGCCGACGATACCCGACATCGACCGCTGTTACACGGTCGGAACGCCGTCCGCCCAGGAGGTTACCGGCGCACGGCGCGTCGCGAACCAGTACGGTGCCGACCACGTCGCCTTCGAACCCGACGAGCGATACCTGCTGGCTGATGAGTCGAAGACCAGGTACGGACAGGGGATCAAAGAGTCGCTCCACATCCACCACGCCGGGTACACCGACGAGATGAACGTCGATACGATGTATCACGGCCTGCTCTGTGATACGTTCTTCCGGGGTCACTTCACCGCACAAGATACGATCGAACTCTTCGGAACGGAGGTTCCACGGAACAGGCTCGATCCAGACCCCGATCCAGTCGACTCCCTCCTCGGAAAGTTCGGATACGACCGGGAGTCGAGTGAAGCCCTCGCCGAGCGCATCGCCTTCGACGAGGATCCCGAGCCGTTCGTCCGGGACGCGATCGCCGAAGAGTTCGACGCCGTCGGCGACCGCGCCGTGACGACTCAGAACTCGCTGACGTGCTGTGGAATCGCTAACCAGCCGTCGATCCCGTTTCATAATCACCTCGCGGACAACTTCTTCGCGTCGTTCCTCGCAGCCGACATCGAACTCGTCCGCTGGCACCTCGAGACGCCGCCGGCCCACCGAACGACAGAGACCTTCCTCAAGGCCTGCGAACGTCTCGATCCCGACCTCCTCCACCATCGCCCGCCTGATCGTCCGCACGACGTCACGCTGCTCAACGAGGCCGAGCGGTTCATTCGCCGGAAGACGCCCCTGCTCGAGCCGTTCGAATCGCCGTGGCCGGACCGCAGGTGGATCTTCGAGCACTACGAACTCGACCGAAAACTCCTCCCCGAGCTCGAACACGTACACGAGCTACCGGCGAGACACAAATTACGGCTGAACGATCTCAACCGATGGATCGGTGCTTCGACCGACGACGTCGACAGTGCTCGTTCGTGGCTTCACCCGAAGTCGATAGTGAGAGACGAAAACGGAAATGACGACCGCTCGACGCAGCCACTCCCCCAGTAACGGGCCGTACGTGTGACAGTAGTGGACTGTTTCGGTGAGTAATAGCCCAAAAGATGTTCTGTAGTCGGTTTCAAATTTCTCAACAACGGTTCTGTCACCGTCTTTCACACACATTCGTTCACGAAGGTGTCCGAATTGGTGAACGTACGGACCGATGAGTCATTACTCGGTTTTGCTCGCCTCAACGCTTTCTAATGGGCTCGTAGTACTGTTCAGAATCCAAAAATGAGGAGAATACTTATAACCCATCACTTGTTTGGTTGGAATATGCGTCTGACGCCGTCTTGGGTTCGTTCGTCGCGAGACGCGTCTTCGGGCACCCAGTCCACCCCCGACGACAGCGTTTCACCCGCACCCGAGGTACCAATCTATTAAGCGACCGACGAGTCGACGGATTCGTCGTCGACTCCTCCGGTATCGGCTGCCTCGTTCGTGCCAGAATCCGATATGGCGCTCCTCGAAGAAATCGCCGAGCTCGAAGCGCCAGTCACGGTTGACGAGCTCGCAGACCACCTTATCTGGCCGGCTGATCCGCCAATCGAAACGTGGGCCGACGTCCACGAACTCCTCTACGACGAACGGCTTCCGGGACTCGAAGCGGGAGGAGCACTGGAATTCGACGCCGAGAAAGGAATGATCGAACACGTTCGAGAAACCGAAGATCACGCCGAAGACGTCTGGTTTTCTCGACCAGTCCTCGGATTACTCTCGCTCGTCTTGCTCGCGACGACGCTATTTCTCGTCTCGACCGGTGTCGTTACGGCGACCCCGTTCTACCCGTAGCATCCGACAAACTTCTCAACGTACTAGCGACGGTGAGGTGACGGTGTTCTCGAGAAAACGTAGCTGACACAGAAAGGAGGGCCGTCGTCAGCACGGTGAGACGACCGTCGTCCGATCAACGGGAGACTCAGTTGACGAATCGACCAGCAGTCAGTACCGTAAACAACAGCAGTATCAACGCGCTCAGGCCGATGCCAGAGAGCAACGAGACGAACGGCAGTTCGAAGATCGCGCCCAGGAAGACCAGGTAACACAGTGCAGTCGCTCCCAGATAGTAATCGTCCCACCCGCCGCTCGCGGTGGGCTCTGCGGACTCCTCGTCCGTCGGTTCTCCAACCTGGAGGTACTGGTCGACGTAATCGGCCAGCGGCTCTCGCTCGACGACCCCCCGGTTCTTCTGGTAGGAGATAATACCGGCCTCGTCGAGTTTCGACAGGTGTGACTGGTAAAGCGGGATGTACACGCGCTGGCGCTGTGCGGACGTGAGCTGGTCGACGGTCGTCTCGTGTTCCCACGCGGCGACTTGCTCTGCAACGTCGCGCATGCGAACGCTCCCCTCCGAATCGCGCAGATACTCGAGCACGAGCCGGCGACGTTCGTTTTGCAGTAGATGAAAGAGTTCGTCCTTCGAAAATGGGACGTCCTCTTCCGGAGCATCGGCGCTCCCATCAGTCGTCTGCTCGTTCTCTTCTTCAGGGCTGATATATTCGGACTTCATCGCACCAGTCTTCTGGAAACAGTTCCGGGTAATAAAGGATAGAAACCGTCCAGTGATGAACGATTCATTTTAGTTGAGTTCACGGGCCGTCCCAGACATTTTCTGTCGTTTTAATATCCAATAATTAGCAATTACAGCCCCTATACCGCCAGAATCTCCTTTATGTAAAATATCCAATTTGTAATTGATTTCGCTCAAAATAGGACGGTATTAGCCACTGTTCAAGACCATTTTTTGGCCATATGAGGAGCCAGTCTCGAGAAAGGGCTAAAGATAGCAAAACAGTGTCTGGAACGTTACATTCCGGGCCACATCCCCCGTTTTTTCCGCCTGTGACCCCCGAGAATTACCGTCCAGATAATAAATGACCGGGGAAACCTCTCGAGAAGCAATGAGCGACAACAACTGGTGGTTTCTCGATCTAGCCGCTGTCGTCGCGGCGACCGGATTCCTCTCGTTCGGCCTCCTGCTCGGCGTTCCAGGCGCCGCTCGAGTGGTATTCGCCCTGCCGCTCGTGTTATTCTTGCCGGGATACGCGCTGATCGCCGTACTGTTCCCGGACGCGCCGAGCGACGACTACCAACCGTTCGATATCGACCGCACTGGGCTTCGAAACCCGCTTTTAGTCTCTGGCGGCCTGGCGTCCACGGAGCGGATTATCTTGTCAATCGTTGCGAGTATTTTCCTCGTTCCGGTGATTGCCCTTCTTGCGAGCGTAGCCCCTAGGGGTATTGCTCCGGAAACGGTCATCCTCGGTATTGCAGGATTGACAGGATTATTGACGCTTTTCGCGATTGTCGCACGGTACCGATGCGCACCAGATCGCCGATTCGCGTTGACGGTCGGTACGTCCGGTCTCCTGTTCAGTCACTCGGGCCGATCCACCGGCGTGTCCCCGCGACCGTTCAACATCGCGATCATCTTCGCACTCCTGATCCTCGTCGCAACGACCGGTTTCGCGGTCGCCAACCCACCGACCTCGGAGTCGTACACTGAATTCGCGTTCGAGACCGAGCCAGTCACGGCCGATACCGACACGGTGTACCAGACCAACTACGCAGCGGGCGAGGCCTCGGACGTGACCGTTTCGATCACGAACCACGAGGGAACGGAGCAAACGTACACTACCGTGGTCCTTCTCGAGCGGGTGAGCTACGGGGAGTCAGACGTGACCGTTCAGGAACGGACACAGCTCACGAGCGAATCTGTTACACTCGCGGACGGCGAACAGCAAAACCAGACGCTCGAGATGACGCCGTCAATGCAAGGAGACGACCTCCGACTGACAGTGCTGCTGTACGAGGGTGAGCCGCCCTCCGACCCCTCGACCGAAAACGCCTACCGGGCGGTGCACGCACCGATCGTGGTGGAGTGAATGTGGCCGTGGGAGCACTTGCTGTTCGCGTACCTGCTGTACTCGCTCTATGCCAACGTCGTTCGGAGACGCAGTCCGTCGGGGCCTGAGACCCTCGCGGTCGCCGTCGGCTCACAGCTCCCGGATCTCGTCGATAAGCCGCTGGCCTGGACGTTCGACGTCACGCAGACGGGGCTCTCCGTCGCCCACTCGATTTTCGTGGTTCCGTTCGTCTGCCTGGCGGTGTACGTACTCCTCCACCGCTGGGAGCGCGGATCGGTCCGGCAGGCGACTGCGTTCTCGATCGCGATTCTGTCCCACCTCGCCGGGGACATCGTCTATCCGTGGCTCACGGGTGGCCACTTGAAGCCGAGAGCCGTCACGTGGCCGGTCGCTTCACCCCCGGCGGTCGATCAGGGGAGCTTCCTCGATCACGTCGTCATCTACGGCCACCGATCTCTCGAGCTGTTTCTCAGCGGCGAGATCCCCCAGGAGTTGACGGTGCTGCTCGGTCTGTTGGCGCTCACTGTCGTCCTGTGGGTGTACGACGGGGCGCCGGTCGCCGCCGACTGCTGGCGGTGGGTGTCCCGGCGGACGTAGTTCGATCGTCCGCCCACACACGCCCGGCACGTCTTCAGTCGTCCGCTCACGCCCCTGTACCCTGCACGTCGTCGTCCGTCACAGCGAGAGGGACGACGAGTAAGATGCTCGAGAGACGCCCCACCGAAACGAACGGGTCCACCTTGCAACGACGTCCGATACGTGAGGAGGTCACACTGTTCGTCTACCAGACCGAAGATCGACACCTGTACTGGGCGAGGGAGATGGAAGCGATCAACCGCTTCACGTCTCGTGTGGCGTTCGTTGAAACCGTCCGAGAACGTCTCGTGTGGAGTTCGTCCGAATCCGTCCAAACGTTCGTGGCACGATCTGTGGACGGGTCACATCAGTTCATACCGTCGCTCACGGACTCGAGATGGATGACACGCTGGCCTGGACGGCTTTCACTCGAGCAGGGCTGCGTAGCTCTCCCATCTGGGGTGCGTACACGCACACGTAGGCGCTCACTTGATTGGGAGCAACTCGAGTGATAGTCACTCGGTCGATAGCGACTCGAGCGTTCGTGACGTCGTACTCGAGTAAAAAGTCGGCGCACGCGGACGGTGTGACCGCCCCGTCAGTTCGAAACTGGCGACGGCGTACAGAAATTGACGTCGCCGCTATCGTACACCGTCGCCTGGGTCGGACGACAGATCTGTGCGCGGTCGACCGACTTGAGTTCCGCTCGACCGTCTTCGTTGACGAAGTAGGCCACGGACTCTGTCTGGCTGGTCCGGTAGACCGTGTAGTCGTGGTCAGCGGCGCCGTCTTCGGCTAACGTCACGTACGACGAGGACGAGTAGGCGTGCGTCCGATCGAAGACCGTGAAGTACGGATGGTCGGTGTGTAGTTGCTGGTCAGGTCGAATTTCGGAACCGGCCGGGGAGCCGGTCATCTCGCCGATCGACGAGACGGCCGTGAGTTCCGACTCGTCGTAGGCCAATTGTTCGTGTTGCTGTGGGAAGACCGGATTCTCGGTGTTACTCTCGGCGGCGAAGGCCATCGCCCCGGGGTAGACCAGGACCACCAGAAGTATGGTGACCATCGCGAGGCGAGGATCGAGGTCGCGAACGAACACCCGGATCGCGATGGCTCCGAGGATCGCCATCGGCGCGTAGAGGAAGGCGAACCAGCGGGTCGGAATGAAGTTCCGAATGCCGAACATTGGCAGCCCCATCACGAAGAAGAGCATGATCGCCGACGCAAGCAACAGGGTGAAAACCGACTGCTCCGCCCGACGCCGGTGGACGACGTACAGACAGCCCGCGAACGTCAGTCCAAGCAGGATCAGGAATCCGAGCGCGTCGACGTACGGGACGACCTGATCGAGGAGCGTCGGCGCTGCGACTTCGCTGGCCGATTCCTCGCTTCCCGTTCCGCTGGCGATGTTGAGGAAGCCGGCACTCTCCTCGATCGTCTGGGTGAAGAAACTCAGAACGGTCCTCAGGAACGAATCCTCGCGATACGGCGTGAGCGACCAGACGAAGATCGTCAGCCCGAAGTTGAAGACGACCAGACCGATCAGGTTGACCGGCTTCTTCGTCCGGAACGTGTTCGTGTCGAGGCGATCGAGGCCGAATGGGCCGATCATGAAGACGATCTGGGCGATGAACGCGGTCATGAGCACCACGAGCATGATGAACGTCGACACCTGGTGGGTGAGGATGACCGCGAGGCTCAACACCAGGAGTAACATGAAGTCCCGGATCGTGTACTCGATCCGCATGACGCGAAGCAGTGCATAGAGGACGCCGAGGAAGAACACGAGCCCCATGCTGGTCGGGATCAGGTGCATCCCCCACTGGGCGACGTAACTCGCCATGGCGAACAGGCCGGCTGCGAGTACCGACCAGCGCGGCGAGATCAGCAGGTTCGCCGTCGCGTAGACGAGCAGGATCGAGAGCGGCATCACCACGCCGACGGTCAGGTACAGTGCTGCCCGCAGCGGAACGTCGAAGACGAGTGCGCTCGACGCCACGAGCAGGTGATACAGCGGTGAGCCGTAGTGTTTGTTGTCGGAAATGGCGCTCAGTGACCGCTCCTCGAAGATCGCATTGGCCAGCTCCATGTGCGTCCAGATGTCGATGCCGATGAACCCCGGCGTGGCGTACAGTGCCGTAAACCGGAAGACGAACGCGAAGAGGACGATCTGGAGCAAGACGAGTCCCGTATTGAACGTCTCGTCCTCGGAGAAGACGATCTGGGCGATCAACAGCGTGCCAACGAGACCCGACAACACGAAGAAGACGAGCGTCCGCTCGCCCTGTACGAACGACAGCGCGACGAGCGCGGACAGGCCGAACAAGACGAGCGTCGGCAGCGTCATCAGGGCCGGTCTCGACAGCGTCGGCATCGCCGGATTGTTGGTCTCGGCGTACAGCGACAGCAGGTACAGCCCGCAGGCGAGCCCGAGGACGATCGGCACGGTTTCGATGTAGATCTGGGACGCCAGGAATCGGAGTGGAAGCATCGCCAGCGCCAGCACGAGTCCGACGATCGCGGCGACGGTATCGAGGCGCAGTGGCCGGATTCCTGACAGGAACGATGAGTTACGCATTCTCCGTCACCTCGAGACCGCTACCCTGGCCCGTGGGTCGGGACCGCCGTCCGAGGACGTCGCGGTAGCACTCGAGCAGTCGGTCGCCCATGGCGTCCAGGCTCAGTCCGTCGACGACGTCACGGCCGTTCGACCGCCGGTCGCCGGCGAGGACGGTCTCGAGGCCCGCGGCGAGGTCGGCTTCGTCGTCGCTGACGACGCAATTGTCGACCTCGCCGATCGTATCGCGGACGAAGCCGACGTCAGTCGAGACGACCGGCACGTTGCAGGCGGCGGCCTCCTTGACGACCATCGGGCCGGCCTCGCGCTTCGAGGTCACGAGGAGGACGTCGCTGGCGTTCATGTAGTAGGGCATCTCTTCGTAGGGGACGCCGTCGACCGTTCGCAACTCGAGGTCGGCGCCGGCGCGCTCGACGATGCGTTCGGCCCGTGGATAGTCCTTCTCATCCCTGTTTGGATCGTACGGAAAGAGTGCGATGCGTTCGTCGGGATCCCAGCCCACGCGCTCGCGGGCGTCCGCGCGTGGGACGGGACTGAATTGCTCGGTGTCGACGCCGAACGGGATCTCGACGTGGTCGGTGTCGAGTTCGCGCGACATCGCAGGGCTTGGAACGATCGTGGCGTCCGCAAAGCGGGCGCCGTAGCGGCTGATCGACTCGAGCCAGCGCATGTCGCTCATCAGGTCAGTTCCCCACAGGCTCATCACCACCGGACGCGTCGGCTGGGCGAGCGCGAACGGCGCGACGAGACCGTAGTGGCCGTGGATCAGATCGTACTCGCCCGACCAGACGTGCGAGAGTACCTTCGGATAAAACCGCAGGTAGTCGACGGGCGTCCGCGGCGAATCGGCAGTGTATTCGCCGGGAACGCCGATGACGGTGCACTCGACGCCACGTTCCTCGAGGACGGAAATCTGCTGTTCGAAGAACGAACGCGTAGAGGTGATGAGGTGTAGTACGTGCATATCGTGTCAGTTAGCGTTCGCGGCGAGTGTCGGCCGCTCGGGGCCGGTCCCGGAGACGGTTTCGACCTCCCTGACGATGACGTCGGTCACGTCGATCCGATCGGCGAGCAGCCGTTCGCGTCGACGGCCCCACTTCTCGGCGTCGTCTTCCTCGATCACCGAAATCGCCTTCTCGAGCGAGCGAGCGTGGCGATCCGAGCCGTTGAAGTTGAACACGAGGCCGTACTCCTCCTCGAGTTCGGTCGTGTACCCGAGCGACAGCGAGTTGACGTACACTGCCGGCGTACCGAGCACCGCGGCCTCGGCGGCCATCGTCGCGCCCTCGCCGACGAAACAGTCGGCGTACGCGAGCAGGTCGTGCATCCGGTCGGGCGACGTCGTGAGCCGGTTCGATTCGAGTTCCTCGGGGAGGGGGACCTCCGACGTGAGCACGACCTCGGCGCCGGCGTCCTCGAGTCGCTCGACGGCCTCGACCGGGTCGTCGAAGCCGCCCTGTCCCATGTCGTGTGAGGAGTCCCAGCTGCTCAGGCGCATCACGACGAGCGTGTCGTCGGGCTCCAGCCCGGCTTCCTCGAGGATCCCGGGATCGGGTTCGAACCGGTCGGGGTGGAGGTACGCGAGTTCGTGATACCCCGGGTACTCGACCTTCTTCGAACCGATGTCGCCGTCGTAACACTCCGGCGTGCAGACGACGTCGGCGAACGGGTACGCGAGCGCCTTGATGATCGTCGCGTGTTCAGTGTCGTAGAAGACGACGCTCCTTGCACCGACGAGTTTCGCGACGTGAGCGGCAGCGACGCCACCGATCGCGGTGATAACGTCGGGCTTGATGCGACGCGCTCGCGCCAGCAGTTTCGCCTCGTAGGTCGCCTGGACCGCCGCCAGCGAGAGCAGCGAGTTCGACTCGCCGGCCAGGATCTCGTGGTCGATGTCGTAGGACTCGAGTAAGTCCGTCACGACCTCGTTCTCACGCGCGAAGACGTGGACGCTGTGGCCGTTGGACTCGAGTTCGGCGATCGCGTGCTTGAAGAAGTGGACGTGTCCGGGGTGCTGGATCGTCACGATGACGCGCATCTAACGACGCACCCCCTTCTCCTCGTTCTCACCGGCGTCGATCACCATCGCAACCAGGAAGACGACCGCGCTCGCGACGAACGCGAGCCCGGTCGTGAACAGTTCGCGAAGCGACGTCTCGCCCTCGAGGGCGTTCGAACTGGTGCCGACGGCGAACGCGACGGCCCCGACCAGCGACGCGACGCCGATCAGGTACCCGAGCACGGTCGGATCGCTACGATTGCCGGCGAGGCGCACTCGCATTCGCTGGAGGAAGCCACGCAGCAGCGTCACCGACGTGATCGGGATGAATCGCTTGTAGTCGATGGTGCTCTCCTCGTCGGCGTACTTCGCCGGCATCGAGACGTCGGCGACGCGCATCCCCGCAATGTTGAGCCTGACGAGTAAGTCGTTGGTGTACTCGTGATCGTCCGGCAGCGACTCGATGTCGACCGCCGACAGCGCCTCGTTGGTGATCGCCGTGTACCCGTTCTGTGGGTCCTGGAGGCTCCAGTACCCGCTGGCGACCTTCGTCAACTGCGTCAAGACCCAGTTGCCGAACAGGCGAAACGGCGGCATCTCCCGTCGACTCTCCCGGTCGGCGAGTCGGTTGCCCTTCGCGTAGTCGGCTTCGCCCTCGACGATCGGATCGAGCAGTTTCGGGAGCTGGTCGGGATCCATCTGGCCGTCCGCGTCCATCGTGACGACGACGTCCATTCCGTCGTCGCGTGCGCGGACGTATCCGGTCCTGAGTGCCCCACCGGCGCCCTGATTTTCCTCGTGGCGGATCGCGACGATCTCCGTCCCCCCGATCGCCCCGCCGTCAGAGAGCAGGGCGTGGGGTTCGAGTCGCTCGTCGGTAGCGGGATCGACGCGCCGCTCGTCGGCCGACTCTCTCGAGCGAGCCGCGTACTCCTGGATGATCTGCCAGGTGTCGTCGGTCGAGCGGTCGTCGACGGC
This sequence comes from Saliphagus sp. GCM10025317, assembly GCF_042663665.1. Lineage (NCBI taxonomy): Archaea > Methanobacteriati > Methanobacteriota > Halobacteria > Halobacteriales > Natrialbaceae > Saliphagus > Saliphagus sp. GCM10025317. The sequence goes on along the minus strand of NZ_JBHTAQ010000007.1, from coordinate 111,843 downwards.
GTAGATTCGGTCGACGAAATCGGGCATCGTCTCGAGGACGCCGCCGACGTGCGTTTCCTCGTTGTACGCTGGCACGATGACGCCGATGGTGTGTCCGCGGTACATTATACCCTCCGGTAGACGAAGCCAGCGTCAGCGACGGCGTTCTCGTCGAGTGCCGCCGTCACGTCGACCAGTGCCGGTTTCTCGTTGAGTTCGGCGGCGGCGTGCTCGAGGTCCATCTCGATGAACTCCTCGTGCGGTGTACCGAGGAGGATCGCGTCGAAGTCGGTGAAGTCGAGTTCGGTCTGGACGTCGATCCCGAACTCGTCGTGGATGGCGTCGGCGTCCGCGAACGGATCGTATCCTTCGATGCCGATGTCGTACTCCTTGAGTTTCTCGACGACGTTCGCGATCTTCGAACTCCGAATGTCGCCTACGCCGGCCTTGTACGAGAGGCCCAGAACCAGAACGCGGCTCTCACAGAGGGTCTTCTGACACTCGTTGAGCGCCTTGATCGTCAGGTCGGCGACGTGCTGGGGTACCTGCTCGTTGACCGCACGACCCGTCTGGATGAGTTCCGGCGTGAATCCCGCCTGCTCGGACTGGTAGGCCAGGAAGTACGGGTCGACCGGGATGCAGTGTCCGCCGACGAGCCCCGGCCGGTAGTCGTGGAAGTTCCACTTCGTCCCGGCGGCCTCGAGGACCGCTCGGGTGTCGACGTCGAGTCGCTCGAAGGCCATCGATAGCTCGTTGACGAAGGCGATGTTGAGGTCCCGCTGGGTGTTCTCGACGACCTTGCTCGCCTCGGCGACCTCGATCGAAGGGGCCCGGTGGACGCCGGCGTCGACGACCGACTCGTAGAGGGCGGCGACGTCCTCGAGTACCTGCTCTGTCTGCCCGCTGACGACCTTCACGACGTCCGCGAGGCCGTGTTCCTCGTCTCCCGGGGTCGCTCGTTCGGGCGAGTAGCCGACGAAGAAGTCCTCGCCGGCGGTCATCCCGGAGGTCTCCTCGAGCGCGGGAATCATGACCTCGCGGGTCGCACCCGGGTAGACGGTCGACTCGAGGATCACTGTCGCCCCCGCAGTCATCTTCGAGCCGACGGTGCTCGCGGCGGCCTCGACGAAGTCGAAGTCCGGACGGTTGTCGCAGTCGACCGGCGTCGGAACCGCGATGATGACGTAGTCGGCGTCGGCGATCTGGCTGGCCTCGGTCGTGTAGGAAACCCCGCTTTCCGCGACGGCCTCGTCGGTGAGGTCACCGGTCGTGTCGACGCCGTTCTGGAGGGTTTCGACCTTCGACTCGTCGACGTCGAAGCCGACGACGTCGAAGTTGGCCTCCGCGAATCGGACGGCGAGTGGCAGTCCAACGTAGCCCAGCCCGACGACGCAGATTGTCGCCTCACGTGCGCGTTCGATCGCTGGCTCCTCGAGCGTTCCCTCCTGGCCCCGCTGGGAGTAGTCCGTGACGACGGGCACGTTCGATCGATTCTCGCTTCGCGATTCCGTATTGCTGAGTGGTGGATTCATAGGTACATCACCGTCTTCTTCGTGTGCCGGCCGACCGGGTCCGACCGATCGGAAGGTCGTTCATGTGGCGATCCCGGGAGCGGGACGCGCTATTTCTCCTTTCCAGCCTCCCTCCGTTTACTATACCGCTGATAAAACTGTTGCAGCGGCGGAGACGGTCGTTCTCAGGGCCGGTACCGGCCACTCGACGGCGCATTAGCCGAAATCGGGGCGAAAAAGCAGCTCGAGGGCTTAGCCTGCCGTTAAGCGGGCCTGTAGCGCTTTATAATGAAAAGGGTGTCTCGTATTAGTGGACGTACGGTCGTCCCCGATCGTCGTTTCGATCGGTCGGCTCGGCCGTGCGTGATCATCCGATCACCGATACCGAAACCGATCACCTACCAGCTCCGAAGGACCGAAGATATGACGGCACCCACCTCTCAGATCGATGTTGCCCCGTCCGGGGTCGTGCGTTCCCGGGCTGACACTGGGGAGTCGGCCGATTCGACTCCACAGCCAGCGCCTGCGAACGTGCGGTCGACAGACGACAGCGCCACCGACCGTGGTTCAACCGCACGCTCCGAGTCGGTGTGTGCGTCTCGTCCCGACGTCGTCAGTCGTCCATCGCCGTCCCGTGAGTGCGACCACCGCACGCACGGAATTGGGCTGTCGGCGGGGGTGGCGACTATCGGTAACGGGGCACCCGCGGTCGCGTTCGTGAACTGGTTCACGAACCGGCCTGCATCGGACTGGGACATGGTTCTGGTGACCGTGCTCTCGTTGCTCGTCGGTGGTCTCGTCGGTATTCGTCTCGCGTACGTCCTGTCCGCTCGAGAGATTAGCGTCACCCTGGGGGGTTCACTCTCGGACCCGGCGGGCGACGAACCGACGGACGACCAGCACAGCACCGGGCACGAGTTCCACCACGCCGTCTCGGCTTCCACTCCTTCGTTGCTCCTGAGCGACGAGGGAGAAGTGATCAAACTGCTCATGCAGAACGACGGAACGCTCCGTCAACACCAGATCGCGTCGGAAACGGGATGGTCGAAGTCGAAGGTCAGTCGCATTCTCTCGGATATGCACGACGAGGGAGTGATAGAGAAGATTTCGATCGGTCGCGAGAATCACATCACGCTGGTTCCGGAGGCACAACAAGAATAACAGACAGCGCGTCTGTGCGGCGTATCGGTCGCCGTTTTGTCGATCGCAATCGCACCACCACACCACCACCGCAATCGCACTCACCACCAATACACACCACGACTGAGTGCTCCGGTCCAGCGTTTTCTCGGTACGCGTCGAACGAATCGCCGGAGCGATCGCCGGTATCGGATTCCGTTCTTTCGATGTTTCGTCCTGACTCCGTCCAATACTGGCGCGGCTCACCGTGATCACCGGATAACACTCCGGCGCTCCTGGGCCCGTCTGTAGGCGTCGCTCGAACGACGAAACGGCTCGCTGTATCCTCACGAGAGGGCTCGAGCAAACGCTGACTCCACTGCCCCGTCCGTGGACACGTGCCGACGACCTCGAGAACGCGCTCGAGACCCGGCTGGGCTCGACGAACGCGTCCATCAGTGCCACCGACCAGGCCACGAGACGGAAAGAATCATCCGGTGTGTCGACACGATCGGTGTGCTGCTCTCGATACCTCGGCGATGTAATGATTGTTCGAAGGAATATCGGCTGTCAGCCACCCGTCTGACGACTCGTCGGGGAGCCGAACCCCGTACGAGATCAGCGGTCTGAGTGGCTCTACCCCATTGATACCGGCACCACTGATCGGTAGAACGTACGTTCGTATCCTGTGAAACGGTTTTAACAGGGAACTATGAGGGGCCAGGATGCGTCTTACCTGAGGTATAGTAATACCGTCATTCCGTCTGGTGAACGAGTAGATGCCCACCCGCCAGCTGGCGGAGGATCACGGGTACCACACATCCATGACACGAACTAGCCGCCATCTACGCACCGCTGTCTCGACGAGCACGACCACCGAAACCGACGCAGTGGTCCGGTCGACCGCTGGTCGGTCGTCTCGTTCGTCCGTCACGGCACCGCCGACCGGCGAGTCGGCTCCAGAGGTGAGCGGCTAATGTGTGGGATCATCGCGCGAGTCGGTCGCGACGACGCGACCGAGACGCTGCTCTCGTCGCTCGAGAACCTCGAGTACCGCGGCTACGACTCCGCTGGAATCGCCGTCCAGAACGGCTCCGGCGTGAAGGTCCACAAGTGCTCGGGAGAGGTCGCCGACCTCAAGTCCCGTCTCCAGACGAAACCGAGCGGGAACATCGGAATCGGGCACACCCGATGGAGTACCCACGGGCCGCCGACGGACGCGAACGCCCACCCCCACACAGACACCGCGGGTGACGTCGCCGTCGTTCACAACGGTGTCATCGAGAACTACGACGAACTCAGAGACGAGCTCCAGGCGAAGGGCCACGTCTTCAGGAGCGACACCGACACCGAGGTCATCCCGCACCTGATCGACGAGTACCGGGCCGAGACCCCCGACACGGAGACGGCCGTTCGCCGCGCCGTCTCGACGCTCGAGGGAAGCTACGCGATCGCCGCCATCGTCGATGGGGAAGAAGCCGTGTACGCCGCCCGGAAGGGATCCCCGCTCGTCCTCGGACTCGACGCCGACGAGTGGTACCTCGCGAGCGACGTCCCCGCGTTCCTCGATCACACCGACGAGGTAATCTACCTCGAGGACGGCGACGTCGTCGTACTCGAGCCCGACAGCTACCGGATCACCGACCTCGAGGGAACGCCCGTCGAGCGGTCGGTCGATACCGTCGAGTGGGACCCCGAAGACGCCGGCAAGGGCGAGTACGACCACTACATGCTCAAGGAGATCTACAACCAGCCGACCTCGCTCGCCAACACCATCGAGGGGCGAGTCGACGACGGCGAAGTTGTCCTGGAAGACCTCCCCGCAGGGACGTTTGCCGAGGTGGAGTACGTCCAGTTCGTCGCCTGCGGAACCTCCTACCACGCGGCGATGTACGGCACCCAACAGCTCCGCGAGGCCGGGATCCGAACGGAGGTCGTCCGCGCGAGTGAGTACGACTCGACCGCGGGGCCGGTCTGTGAGCGAACCCTGACGGTCGCCGTCACCCAGAGCGGCGAGACGGCCGACACGCTCGAGGCGCTCCGCAGTGCCGACGAACAGGGGGCGCGAACGCTCGCCGTCACCAACGTCGTCGGCTCGACGGCGGCGCGAACCGCCGACGACGCGCTGTACATCCGGGCAGGGCCGGAAGTCGGCGTCGCCGCGACGAAGACGTTCTCCTCGCAGGCGGTCACGCTGACCCTGCTCAGTCAACGACTCGCCGCCGACGTACCCTCCGCTACGCCCCGGAACGACCAGGCCGAACTCCTCGGGGACCTCGAGCGGCTTCCGGGCCAGGTCGAGACGCTCCTCGAGTCGACCGACGCGAAGCGACTGGCGGCGGCGTACGTCGACAGCCCGTCGTACTTCTTCATCGGGAACGACCTGGGTCACCCGGTGTCGCTCGAGGGAGCCCTGAAGTTCAAGGAGATTACCTACGAACACGCGGAAGGGTTCGCCTCGGGCGAACTCAAGCACGGACCGCTCGCGCTCGTGACCGACGAGACGCCGATCTTCGCCACCTGTACGGGGGCGAACGACGAGAAGACCAAGACGAACGCGATCGAGGCCCAGAGTCGTGGCGCACCAATTATCGCCGTCGGCCCCGAGGAGAACCCGCTGACCGACGTCGCCGACGCCCAGGTCGAGATTCCGGAGACTCACCCCGTCTGGGCGGGTCTGCTGGCGACGGTACAGCTCCAATTGGTGTCGTACCACGCGGCGAGCCAGCTCGGTCGACCGATCGACAAGCCACGGAACCTCGCGAAGAGCGTCACGGTCGAGTAGTCCTTCTCAGCTCTTTTACCTACTCGACGTTGCACTCAGCACCATTACTAACAGTCATCGAATCCACAGCAAGGAACCGTCGACCAGTACCACTCACAGCGTTTGTACGGCTCGAGTCGCGAGCGGCTTAGTAGCCGTATAATGAAAGGCTGACGGCCGATACGGAGAGTATGGACACAGCCGTCTCGAGTTCGCACTCGAGTCACGATCGACCGACACACCAGAGGTAAGAACCATGGAAAATTACGACCAACAGACGAACGAGACGCGATCGATCCACACCGGCGTACAGCTGTTACTCGTCTTCATCGGCGTCGCCTTCCTCGTCGCCGGGCTGGTACTCGCCGCAGGCGGGTCGAGCCTCATCGGACCGGACGGTCCAGTTGGCGGGCTCGCGCCGTGGGATTCGGGTTCTTCGGGTGACGACGGCGAATTCCAGCAGCCTTCCGAGGATGGGGACTCCGACGGGGGTGACGACTCGAGCGGCGATGGTGATAGCGATGGCGGCGAGCAGACCGAAGACGGATCGGACGGTAACGAGACGGAGACTGATGGCGGTGGCGACGACAGTGGTGATGGCGGAGACGGTGATGGTGGAGACGGTGATAGTGGAGATGGCGATGGCAGTGACGGAAGCGATGACGACGGTAGTAGCGACGACGGCAGCAGCGGTGACGATGGCGGTGATGACAGCAGCGACGATGGCAGTAATGACAGCAGCGACGATGGCAGTGATGACAGCAGCGACGATGGCAGTGATGACAGCAGCGGCGATGGAAGTGACGGTGACAACGGCAGTGACAGTGACGACGGTGAAAACAACGACAGCGACGACGATGGTAGCAACGGCGACACGTCGACCCTCAGCCTCATCGTCGAAGACGAGGACGGCAACCCGATCGAAGACGCTACCGTCCAGGTCGAAGACGACGGGATGATCTTCGGATATAGCGAGGAGAAATCGACCGACGGAAACGGCGTCGCGGAGTTCGAACTCGAGGACGGCGAGTACGAGGTCACCGTGACCGCGGATGGCTACGAAGGCGCCCAGACCACGATCGAGATGTCCGGCGACGACGAGATGCTCATCGCCACGCTCCAGGAGTCAGGCGATAGCGACGGAGGCGACGACAACGAGACGACCAACGACACCCAAACCGACGGCTAACACCAGATAACCGCGGACCTGGCATCCGACCGCACTCGATCGTCTGTTTTTGTGCGGATTCGATTGCTTTCAGCGCTCGAGAGTAGGTAGTCGACACGGGAGACGGCACTCGAGGGTTGTACATCGGACCCGGAATTACCGCTGCTCATCAGCCACCGACGTCCCGGAAATCAGGCGTTCCGCCCCAGTTCCGCGAGCAAGTGGCCGACGTGAATGCGATCGCTCGCCCCTTCGGTCATCTCGAACTCGACGTCCGCCGCGAGGCGATGCATCCGCGCGAGCGCCTCGCCCTGGTAGCGCTTTCTGGCGACGGTCAGGATTTCCTCGAGGACCTCCCCACCGTCGAGTCCCTCGTCGACGAGCAACTCGTCGAGCGTCGACCGGGCGTCGGTGAACGCGCCCGCCTCGGCGTCGTCGAGCATGGACTCGACCTCGTCGCCGTAGCCGACGGTCCCGATCGTCTCGTAGGCCGTCGACATCGTGAGTTCGCCCTCGGTTTCGACGGTCGTCTGGGCCGCCAGGATCGCCCGCCGGAGGTTGCCGTCGGCGTAGCCCGCAACGAACTCGAGGCCGTCCCGGTCGTAGTCGACGTCCTCGGCCTCGACGATCCGCTCCAGGACGGTGACCGTCTCCTCGCTCGAGGGGGCGCGCATCGAGACGGGGAAACATCGCGACCGGATCGGCGGGATGAGTTTCGTCGGCTGGCGCGTGGCGAGGACGAACTGGGTCGTCCGGTGGTGCTGTTCCATGATCCGGCGCAGTGCCTGCTGGAAGTCCTTGCGAACGGCCTCGGCGTTGTCCAGGAGGACGGTCTTGTACGTTCCCGAGACGGGAGCGTAGCTCGCCGATTCCTTGAGCACGTGGTTGATCATGTCGCGTTTCGACATCGACGACCGGCCGGTCAGGAAGTGTTCGAACCGGGGGTCGTTCTTGATCTCGGTCTTCGTCCGCCCGAAGAAGTCCGCGACGTTGATGATTATCAGGTCGTTGTCCGGGTCACTGTGCGCCGCCGCCGCGAGCGCCTTCGCCGCCGCCGTCTTCCCGCTTCCGGGTGGGCCCTGCAGGATGAGGTTGATCGGCTCCTCGACGGCACGCTCGAGGTACGCGCGGGCGTCGTCCTGAGGCAACTCCTCGAGGGTCGGCGCGTACGTTTCCGTCCACAGCGGTGCGTCCATTGCCCGCGTCTAGGGACGGCCAGGGTAAGAATCGGTCGGTCAGGAGTCGTTCTCCCGGACCCGGTCGTCGTCCGACGGAAGCGCCGCCCGAATGCGATCGCCGTCGACCACGATCGGATCGGCGTTCGGGAATCCCTCTTCCTCGTCGTACTCGTCCGGCTCGCCCGAGTAGAGCACGACGAACAGAGTTTCCTCGCCCTCGGCGTCGAACTCGAGGGGGATGTTCTCGTGGGTCCCGGCCGAGAGGTTCTCGCTGATCCCGCGGACGGCCTGGGACTCGTTTTCGACGGTCAGGAACCCGTCTTCGGGGAGCGTGACGTTGACGGTCGCCGTCGACTCGTTCGCTTCGACGAGTTCGAGTTCGGGCGGCGTCTCGTACTGGATGGTGAGCGTGTCGAGTTGACCGTGGTCGGTCGTGTAGATGCCGACCGTCCGATCACCGGGCTCGAGCGACGCCGTCTCGAGTTCGAAGCTGACGGTGGTGGTTTCCTCGGCCTCGAGGGAGACGATCTTTCGCTCGAGCACCTCGCCGTCGACGCGAATTTCGACGCGCTGGCGATTCTCGACGTCCCGCGGGTTGCGGATTTCGCCCTCAACGGTAACCGTTTCGTTGGTCGTCGCCGTCGTCGGCAGCGAGAGCGATTCCACCTGGAACGAGTCGGTCGGGGTGTCGCCCTCGCTCTCGTTCAGGGTGACGCTCGCGGTGTCGCTGACAGGATAGCCGTCCTCGATGTACGGCCGGTCCTCCTCGCGGTCGCTCTCTTCGAACATGTAGGTCCCCTCGTTCGCCGTGTCCTGGTGGACCGTCGCCGTGAGCTGCCCGACGAGGTCGCCGCCGTTCTCGTCGTCCTGTTCGATCGTGACGTTCTCGTGTGGGCCGGCATCGAGGCGGTCGGAGACCGCGACCGTCTCGTCGGCGCTGTTCGTGATGACGATGAATCCTCCGTCGGAGAGCGTGACCGACTCAACCTCGACGCTCGAGCCGTTGGTCGTCTGATCGGAGAACGTGATCGACGCCTCGGGTTCCTCTTCGACGCCGAACAACGCCGGCGCCTGCCCGACGGCAAGTCCGGCGGCGAGGACGACGGCGATAGCGACCAGTAGCGCGAGCAGCAGTTTGGCCGTTCCGAGGGAGAGGTTCGAACTCATCGAAGCTTCGGGTACAGTGTCATACGAGACACACACGGTAAAATGACCGGTTCGTTCCCATCGAATTGACGGTGTAGTCGTCAAATACCAGGTCGGTCAGTGACGTCGAACCCATTACCTCGCTCTCGAGGCCGGACGCGTCGACGGTCGGATTCGGATTCGAAGCGGGTTTAGCCCCAGCGGACTGATCACGGACCAATGACACTGTGCGTGACGTTCCTGGGGACGAGTGGGGCGATTCCGACGACCGGTCGGAACCCGAGTAGCCTCTTCGTCGCCCGCGAGGGCGAGCAGTTCCTGTTCGACGCCGGCGAGGGGACCCAGCGCCAGATGATGCGCTTTGGGACCGGATTCTCGGTCTCGCACCTGTTCGTCACGCACACCCACGGCGACCACGTCCTCGGGATTCCGGGGCTCCTCCAGACGATGGCGTTCAACGACCGCGAGGACCCGCTGGCGATTCACTGCCCGCGCGGGACGCGTCGCCACCTTCGATCGCTCGTCTCGCTGCTCGGCAACCGACCCTCGTTTCCGGTCCGAATCAACGAGGTCGACGGCGGGAGCGTCGCCTACCGCGGCGACGACTACGAGGTGCAGGCGTTCGACACCGACCACGACACTCGATCAGTCGGCTACGCGCTGGTCGAGGACGACCGGAAGGGCCGCTTCGACCGCGAACGAGCCGAGGAACTCGGCGTCCCCGTCGGCCCCGCCTTTTCCAGACTCCACGAGGGCGAGCCGGTCGAACTCGAGGACGGCACTGTCGTCCGGCCCGAACAGGTCGTCGGCGAACCACGTCCCGGTCGGTCGCTCGTCTACACCGGCGACACGCGCCCGACCGAGGCGACCCTCGAGGTCGCCGACGACCCCGACCTGCTGATCCACGACGCGACGTTCGCCGATGACCGGGCCGAGCGCGCTGACCACACCGCTCACTCGACGGCGCGCCAGGCCGGCCGAGTCGCCAGCCGGGCCGGGGCTAAACGGCTCGCGCTGGTCCACCTCTCCTCGCGGTACGCCGGCCGACCGACGTCTCACCTCGCGGAGGCCCGGGAGGCATTCGACGGCGATCCGGAGGCCGTTTCAATCCCCGACGACGGGGACTGTCTCGAGATTCCGTATCCGGACGAGTGAGGCGATGCTCGAGAAATGACGAGCCGAACGTGCGGGGCGACGATCGGGGGCGGTTCGTCCAGCCGATTGCGGGAAGCGTTCGGCGACTAACAAGCGCATAAACTAGACATATCGGAAACCAGATCGTATCTTAACGAGACGGTAGTCGAATTTAGATTCAGTTCATCGACTTTACGTTCGTAATTGCTATATAACTCATCGTCGACCGGCCGATATGGTGAGTACGCAGTGTTAGAGTACATCAAACCCTTCACCGACATCGTCTTTCCGGCGGTGTACATTCTGTTCTTCGTCGGGACGATCGGCGTCCTGGCGTTCGCCAATAGATCCATCGCGAAAAAGGTCTGGCTGGCGTGTTTTTTCGCCCTACTGCTGGCGGTGACAGTCGTCGGCATGACCGTCATGCCCGTCGTCGAGATGCACAAGTTCTCCCAGCCCAACAGCGACGAGATGACCTACTACGAGGTTCGGATCGTCGACTCGGCGGGGAACGAACTCGAGCTCGACGACCGCGCCACCCCGCCGCTGACCGGCTCGCGGACGTCGTCGGTTGCCGGGGAGATGGCGTACGAGTATACCGACGAGGAACGCATGGAGATGGGTGAATTCTACATTCGAAGCGTCAACGACTATCGACAGACGATCGAATCGGGTGGCCCGCCGGCCTACGAGGCGTTGCAGCCGCCGCGGTACGTCGACGACCACCAGTGGACCGCCGCACAACTCGAGAACTACGAGGAGTTCGAGGCTGTCCGAATCTACGAACGAACCGTGACGTTCAACGAGGAACACAGCGCGGTCGAACGAAACGAGGAGACGCACCTGGTCACCATCGACGTGGCCAACGGGACCGTCGACGAGAACGAAACCGCGATTGAACACGAGGGTGAGCGGGCATGAGCGCGTTCGTCAACTACTTCGCCGACGACGCCCGGTCGACCCCGATCAACCTCGCGGTCGTTCGCGTGCTCCTCGGGTCGTGGGTGCTCTGGCGGATGCTCTCGCTCGAGTGGGGCTTCTACGGTGAGTGGCCCCGTCACTTCAACCCGCCACTCGCCTACCTCTACCAGGACGTCTTCTTCACCCTGTTGCCGTACCTGCAGTGGGTCCTGTCCGGGTTGCTCGTCCTGTTCATCGTCGGCTACAAGACCCGGTGGTCGGGCGGACTCGCTAGCCTCCTGATGATGCACATGCTGGCGGTCAAGTCGACGATCTACCTGGCGGGGACCATCGAGTCGCTGTTCGCCTGTGCGTACATGATCCTCCTGTTCGCGCTCTTCTGTGAGGACGACGTGCTGTCGGCCGACACCGTGATCGAAACGAAAGAGAAGTCGATCGACCAGCTGAATACGTTCCTGAAGGAGGGGAGCGACGAGACGCACCGTGCGCGAGCACTGAAGTGGGGACTGCTCGCCATCGGCCTCCTGTACCTCGGCTCGGCCTGGGGGAAGTTCATGAACGGCCCGATCGACATCTGGCTCTCCGGTGCGGAACTCCAGCGCGACATCCTGTTTAGCCAGGAGCTGACCGGCAAGGAACGCCCGCTCGCCGCGCCCATCCTCGAGTACGACGTGCTGTCGTGGCTCGGGTTCCTCGCCACCGGCCTGGCCCAGGCGTCGCTCATCGTCGTCGTCCTGCTGGGGCTGCCGATCACACTGTCCGCGCTCGGCCTGATCGGCTTCCACCTCGCCGTAGTCGCGACGCTGGGACTGTACTTCATCGACATGATCCTCGTCCTCTCGCTGTTCGCCGCCTGGGACGTCGCCTACCGGTGGCTCGCCGCGGACGCGGACGACAGCGTCACGCTGGTGTACGACGAGCGCTGTTACTTCTGCGCCCGGAGCCTCTACCTCTTCAAGTACCTCGACGTCAACGACTCCGTTCGATTCCGCTCGCAGTCGGACGCGCCGCGGGAACTCGTCGACCGCGACGGCGTCGACCTCGACAAGGAGATGTACCTGTTCCGCGGCGACGAGGCCTACGGCGGCTACGAGGCGTTCCGCCAGTTGTTCAAACAGTTCCGGGTCTTCGCCCCGATCACCCTCCTGATGGCGCTCCCGCCGGTCAGGATGGTCGGCAACCGCGTCTACGCCTACATCGCGCGCAACCGGAGTCGCCACTTCGTCTGCAGCATCGACGCCGAGCAGTCCTGAGCCGTTTCTCGGTGCTCAGTTCTCAGTTTTCGGATCACGGTACTCGGTGCTCAGTTCTCAGTTCCCAGGGCTCGATGCTCCGTTCTCAGTTCTCAGTTCCCGGGGCTCGAGTCTCGAGACCGCGCCGGATTTATACTCCGTTCGCCCCTACAGGTGGCCGTGAGCACGCGAACGAACGCACTCGACGCGGTCGTCTTCGGCGTCGACGTTCAGAGCGGTGACGTTCGCGGCGACGCGCCCTCCTACGCACTCGTCGTCTACGACGGCGACGAAGACGGCCTCGAGCGAGACGTCGTCTCCCACCGGAAACTGCGCCGCCAGATCGCCGACGTCGAGCCAGCCATCGTCGCGACCGACAACATGTACGAACTGGCCGCGGACAAAGACCAGTTGATCCACTTTCTCGGCTCGCTTCCCGCGGGGACGAAACTGGTGCAGGTGACCGGCGACGAACGCCCCGAGTCGCTCTCGCGGGTCGCAAAGCGCCACGGGGTCCCCTACGGCAAGGAGCCCATGAAGGAAGCCGAGGCCGCGGCCCGCCTGGCGGCCCACAGCGTCGGCTACGAGGTCTCGGCCTTTACCGATACCACGGAGGTCAAAGTCTCCAGAGGGCGCTCAACCGGCAAGGGCGGCTGGAGCGCCGACCGCTACACGCGCCGGATCCACGGCTCCGTCAAGCGTCGCGCTCGAGAAGTGGAGAGCGCCCTCGAGGACGCCGGCCTCGGGTTCGAACGCGAGGTCCGGGAAGCCTACGGCGGGTTTGCCAACGCGGTGTTCACCGTCGACGCCCCTCCCCAGGACATTCCGGTGTCGAACGAGCGCTCGGGCGACGTACGCGTCGAGATTGAACGGGAACGACGCGACGGGATAGAGTTTCGCCCGCTCGCGAAGCGCCGCGATCACGTCGTCGTCGGCGTCGACCCCGGGACGACCACGGCGGTCGCCATCGTCGGCCTCCAGGGCGAGGTGCTCGACGTCTGGAGTTCGCGAACGAACACCATGGCCGACGTGATCGAGTGGATCGTCGAGCGCGGCCGCCCGGTGATCGTCGCCGCAGACGTGACGCCGATGCCCGAAACCGTCGAGAAGATCCGCCGGAGTTTCGACGCCGCGGCCTGGACGCCCCAGCGAGACCTGCCCGTCGACGAGAAACAGCACCGAACGGCGGACGAACCGTATGACGACGACCACCAGCGCGACGCGATGGCCGCCGCCCTCTACGCCGTCGGCGCCCACGAGGACCAGTTCGAACGTATCGCCCGCAAGCTCCCCGCCGGAATCGACCGCGGGGAGGTGGTTGCCCGCGTCGTCGCCGGCGGCGAGACCGTCGAGACCGTCCTCGAGGACCTGACCGAGGACGAAGAGAGCGACGAGGAAGAGCGTGAGCACCAGCCTCGAGAGTTGACGGCCGAGGAACGCCGGATTCGCGACCTCGAGCGACAGGTCGAACGCCTCGAGGGCCACGTCGAGACCCTCGAGGGGCGAATCGAGGACCGGGACGAACAGATCGAGGACCTCGAGGCCGAACTCGCCGTCACCCGCCGGGAGGAACGCCGCCAGATCCGCAAGGAGCGCGAGGTGAGTCGCCTCGAGCGCAAGGCCGACCGCCTCGAGAGCGAGCGCGACGAGGCCCGCGAGGAGGTCGAGGCCCTCGAGGAGAAAGTCGAGCGGATGAAGACGCTCTGGAAGCTCGATCACTCGAACTTCGCGGACGTCTCCGAGAAGAAGGCCGGCCTCGTCCCCGTGAAGGTAATCGAGAAGTTCACGAAGGGAGCGATCCGGACAGCCGAGGAGGCCTACGGTATCGCGGCCGGCGACGTGGTCTACGTGCGCGACGCCAGCGGCGCGGGACGCTCGACCGCGGAACTCCTGGCGAGTTTCGAGCCGCGAGTCGTTTTGAAGAACGGCAACCTCTCGGAGATCGCCGACGCCATCCTCTTCGACCGCGAGATTCCGGTCGGCCCCGGCGACGACGTGGCGATGCAGGAGGTGGACGAACTGGCCGTCGCCCGTGAATCGGACGTCGAGGCGGTCATCGAGGACTGGCACGACCGGGCGCTCGAGCGCGAACGCGACCGGAAAGCGGAGATGGTCGACCGACTGATCAGCGAGCACCGGGCGGGCGACAGCGAGGTCTAATCGGATTCGCGTGTCTTTCTCGAGGCCTATACCATCCCGAACGACTGGAGCACGCCCGTCACCAGCGACTTGACGACGAGGGCGACCCCGATGAGCATGAGGGCGAGGCCGCCAGCGATCAGGTAATTCTGGGTGGCGATCAGGGCGATGCCGGCAATCGCGAGGATCACGCCGAGGATCCCGAGCGGACCGAGATTTTTGCGCATACCCGCTGTGGACAGTCGATACTCTTAATCGCGGTGGTTTGCGAGCGGGCCCGCATGTGATGAGGAGGCTCGAGTGGAAACGATGGGGAAGCCACTGAACGCGAATGCGTATAAGCGAGACACTTAACCGACGACCGACCCTAGAACCGATGGGAGAGAGAGCCTGGCTGCCGCGATGGCCGGTCCGGAAACGGATCGGTCACCACACGCGAGCGCTCGTTTTTCGGGCGCTCGCGCCCGCGAGGAAAGTCCCCCCACCCGTCGGGCGGGTGACCGGACGCAAGTCCGGAGCGGGAGACCGCTGGCTCTGGAACAGCAACGACACGTCTCGGCCCGATCGATGATGCGCGCGAACCCAACCGCGAGGACGGGGAGTTAACCCGCAGAGAATCCGCGTGGTCGTTTCACGACCGCGTTGCGTGCGGCGGTTACCGCCGCACGGACGGCCGAGGACCGATGGAACGGCGAATCCTCACCGGTGCAAGTCCGCGTCGCAGGTAGCCCGACAGAACCGCTCTACGCGGGCGGCGCGGACGCTCAGCCGAATGCCGGGTCGAACAGAAGGGGGCTTACTCCTCTCACCCAGTTTTACGCTCTCAAGAGCAACCAGTGTCGAACCGCCGTCTCGACCACGGCACCCGGATCGCACCGCAAATAGGGAAAGTAGAACGTGTGCGTTTCGCCCGGTTCGAGTTCGGCGCCGGCCGAATCGTTGAACGCGACGGTTTCGTCCTCGAGCAGCGCCTCGACGACGACTCCGACCTCGCCGGTTTTCGCCTCCGTCGCGTTCTGCAACGTGACCGCAGCCCCGTAGACCGGATCACCGTCGGCCGTCCCTAGCTGGCCCCACCCCTTCTCGACGAGCGTCGATCCGTCTTCGATCGTCGGACTTGGGCCCGACGTTCCACCCTCCGGTTCCTCGAGCGTGTATCGATCGACAGCGTCCGCGCTCCCCTCCGTCGTGACGATTTCGAAGAGGTACGTCTCCCGACTTCGCCTGAAGAGCGACCGACTCTCGATGACACGCTCGCCGTCGTCCTGGTCGAACGTCGCCCGTACCGTTTCGATGTAACTACCGAGATCGTCGAACTCGATGCGTCCACGAACGCCGTATCGGTCGGTCCCGTCGTCGAAGAAGTGGTGGTCCGTGATCGTGCCACCCGGATTGCTCTCGATGCGCCCGTTGCGATCCTCGCCGTCGACGCAGATCGGCGTCGCCGACCAGTCGAACGACTCCTCGGCGATCACCTCGTCGGACCAGTTCGTGGGTGGTGCCAGTTCCGAACTGGTCACGTTGGTCCTGTCGTCGTCGACGCCAGGGACGCTCGAGAGGCAGCCACCGACGAGACTCGAGCCGAGAGTCGCGAGGTACGGTCGACGTTTCACGACATAAACTATAGCACGATGGCATAAGAGGGCACCTCAAGCTCAAACTCCGGTTCACCTTCAGTAGCCACAGAGTCGTAGCCCGCTACCCACCCGACTCGAGACGGGAACTTTAACGCCTCGCGCCGGAAAGCGAGAGTATGTCGAATCCGTTCGGTATCGTCCCCGACGAGGCCATCCTCGAGGGACGGGCCACCGACGCCTACTTCGAGCGTACCCGGGCGACCCTCGAGCATGCGGGTCGCAACCCTCGCATCGTCGCCGAGGTAACGGCCGACCAGTTCCCCACCGGCGAGTTCGAGGTCTTCGCCGGCGTTCACGACGTCGCGACGCTCTTTTCGGGCCGCGCGGTCGATATCGACGCCCTCCCCGAGGGAACGCTGTTCGACGGCGGCCCGGTCATGCGCATCGAGGGGCCGTACCTCGAGTTCGCCGAACTCGAGACCTCCCTGCTGGGCTTTCTCTCCCAGCCCAGCGGCTTCGCGACGGCGGCGCTCGAGGCCCGTCTGGCCGCGCCCGACTCCCAGGTCCTCTCCTTCGGCGCGCGCCACGTCCACCCCGCCATCGCCGCCACGGTCGAGCGCTCGGCCCTGCTCGCCGGACTGGACGGCTTCTCCCACGTCGCCGCGGGCGACGTCCTCGAGCGCGAGGCCGGCGGGACCATGCCCCACGCGCTGATGCTCATCTTCGGCGAAGGCGAGCAGGACGCGGCCTGGGCGGCCTTCGACGAGGCCGTCCCCGAGGACGTGCCTCGAGTCGCGCTGGTCGATACCTTCTGGGACGAGAGCGCCGAAACCCTGCTCGCCGCCGAGACCCTCGGCGACCGCCTCGACGGAGTTCGCCTGGACACGACGGGGTCACGACGCGGCGACTTCCGCCACATCGCCCGCGAGATTCGCTGGGAACTCGACGCCCGCGGCCGCGAGGACGTGGACATCTTCTGCAGCGGCGGGCTGACCCCCGAGACGATCCGAGAGCTTCGAGACGTCGCCGACGGCTTCGGAATTGGGAGCTACGTCACGGGCACCGACAGCGTCGACTTCGCGCTCGACATCGTGGAAATCGAGGGCGAGATGACCTCGAAACGCGGGAAGCTCTCGGGCGATAAGCAGGTCTACCGCACCGCCGAGGGCGGTCACGAGGTCCGGTTGGCCGACCGGCCCGCTCCCGAGGACGGCGACGCGCTGCTCGAACCGCTGATTCGCGACGGCGAGGTCGTCCGCGAGGCGGACCTCGAGGCGGCGACCGAGCGGTGTCTCGCCGATGCGGCAGCGGTCGGGTTCGGGAGCGACGACTGAGAGCCGTCCACTTGCCAGTCTCAAGCTCGTCTCTATCGCTCGTCTATAGTACTGGCCGCCTCGAGGCCCACTCACTCGTCGACCTTGACGTCCACCCGGGGGACGAATGGGCCGAAATCCGCGGTCTTGCTGGCGATCGTCGCAATTCTGAAGGTGTACACCAGCAGGACGACGAACGGCAGGAATGCGAGCGTGACCGCGACGCTCACGACGACGACGAGCGCGAGCGTGCTCTCGAGGCCCGCGATGATCGACGGGTACGTCATCATGAACAGGCCACCGCCGAGCAGCGTCGGGAACCCCACGTACAGCAGGAGTTTCGAGAGGTGAGCGAGTTCGTGTTGCATGTACAGCGTCTTGAACGACTGGCGGGCGACGGCGAGGTAGCCGAGCAGTTCGATCAGGGAGTCGAGCCCCTCGAGAGCCTCTATCGAAAGTTCGTCGGCGTACCGGGCTCGAATCGTCCGGGCGGCGTGGAGGTGCGCCCCGTTGAAGTGACCCAGGACCGCCGAGAGCGCGTCGAACGTCCCGAACTCCGCGGTCTCGAGCGCCTTCGAGACGGTCTCGCCCTCCTCCGTGACGGCTCCGGCGAACGTCTCGAGGCTCGCAGCGACGGCTCCGTCGGCGTCCGTCGCGTCCGACTCGAGGTCGCCCACCTCCACCACGACGGCGTCGACGATGAGTCGGAGGAACTCGGCAGGCGCGGCCGGGCTGACCGGCGTCTCGGTTGCGTCTTCGACCGTTCGTCGGAAGTCGGTCATCGCCTCGTAGCGCTGTTGCAGGTCGCCGGTCCACCCCAGTTCCTGGGAGAGGACGAGCTGGTTGATCGCGAGGACGATGGTGATGAACGGCAGCGTGCCGCCCACGATGGCACCGACGAGGGTCGTCGCCGTGTCAGGGTTCGTGACCGGGATCCAGCCGGCGGCGCCGATCGCCAGACAGACAGTGAACACCAGTCCGGCAAAGAGAGCCGTCAATACGTAGCGATTCCCGTCGAGCAGGATCCAGCGCTGCGCCGGCGACTCGCGGAGTCGTTCGTGAACGAGGTCGCTCTGGGTCTTCGTCTCGTCGATCGCTCGCTCGGCGCCCATGGATCGGCATCAACGACCGTTGAAAAAAGCGTGTGTCTTCGTTGCAGTCGATGGCTCGAGTTTCAAGTGCGATTTACGCCTGGACTGACCCGCCGCGCGTGGATTTATGGCTCGAGAGTGGGTATTTTCGACTATGCACCTCGAGCCAAATACCACGGCAGTAGTCGTCGTCGACATGCAAAACGGCTTCTGTCACCCCGACGGGGCGCTGTACGCACCGGGCAGCGAGTCGGTGATCGAGCCGATCGCGACCCTGGTCGAACGAGCGCGAGAGGCAGGAAGTCGAATCGTCTACACCCGTGACGTACATCCCCCCGAGCAGTTCGACGACAATCACTACTACGACGAGTTCGACCGGTGGGGCGAGCACGTCCTCGAGGGGTCGTGGGAAGCCGAACTGGTCGACGAACTCGACGTGCGAGACGAGGACCTGGTCGTCGAGAAACACACCTATGACGCCTTCCACGAGACCCAGCTCGACGGCTGGCTCTCTGCGCGGGGCATCAAGGACCTGGTCATCTGTGGTACCCTTGCGAACGTCTGCGTCCTCCACACCGGCGGGAGCGCCGGGCTCCGGGACTACCGCCCGCTCATGGTTTCGGACTGCATCGGCGCGCTCGAGGACGACCACCACGAGTATGCCCTCGAGCACGCGGACTGGCTGTTCGGGGAAGTGGTCGAGAGCGGCGAGCTGTCGTTCGGTGGGACATAGCGCGCGAGACGTGGACCCGTTCTGGGACGAAGTCCTGAGCTACCGATCGGCGTCTCGGTTTCGCAGTCGGTCGGTTAGGAGTTCGCGTATCCACACGGCGAACCCGTGGTCGTCCCCGTACGTCCACACCGCCACCTCGTGGGTGACGTCGGGGAGGTCGCTCTCCGTGATTCCGCCGGCCAGGACCGCCCGTTCGTCCACCATGAGGAGCTGGCCCGGCCACTCGGAGTAGACCGCCTCCGTCGACGCGAGATTGGGGGAGACGACGACGTGGTCCTCCGGAACCGCCTCCGAGAAGCGATCCCGTACGTCTTCGTTGGGCACCTCGACGATCACGCGAACGCCGCGGTCGTCGGCTCGTCCGAGGTGCTCGTGAACGCGCTGGTCGAGCACATCGTCGTCGGCGACGAGAAAGTGTACGCTCTCCTCGGCGTCGTCGAGGAACATGAGAATGCGCTCGACGACGTGGTCGGTGTGCGTGATCGCCCACATCCCCTCTTCTTCCTTCGACTCCGGCTCTTCGACCTGTTTCAGGGCGTTCTCGGCGGTACTGATGTGGGACTCGTAATCCTCTCGAATCCGGCGCATCGCCATCTCTATCGGGACGGCTTTGTACGTACGCGGATCGGTCTGTTGCACCTCTACGAGCCCCCGCCGGTCGAGCCGTTCGACGGTGTCGTACACCCGCGAGCGGGGGATCTCGGCCACCTGACTGATCTCCTTTGCGGTCCCCTTCGAAATTCGCGTGAGCGCGACGAAAGAGCGCGCCTCGTACTCCGTTAACCCGGCGGATTGCAGGGCAGAAACCGCTTCGTCTGCTCGAGACACGGTCGTCGTAGGGCCGAGAACGCCAAAAACTTCGCCCTTCCTCGGCGCTCGAGGCGACGGCTGAGGTAACGGTGAGCGACGGCCCGGTTACGCCTCCGAATTATCGTTCCCGTTCCCGTTCCCGTTCCCGTTCGCCAGGACGCGAAACGACGTCGCACCGCACGGACACCCGCTCACGCTCCCGATTGGGACGACCTTCCCGCTAGCGAACTGCCATGCCGCTAGCGCTCGCTCGCATTCCGTACACCGTGCTGCCGTTCTCGTTCTCGCTGCCACGATCCCGAATTCACTCGAACCGGATATAGGCAGAATGGGACTCAGAGGGGAACACCCGTCGCGTTGTTACGGGAGAGGCAACAGCGAAAGGGAACGGAGTAGACGGCGAAAGTGGCCCGGTCGGGACCAATACTATAAATTATGTACCGAAGAGCAGTGATCGCGTATTCTGCGATGGGCACTCCCGAGCGACAGCTAAATACGGTCGGACCGGTACCCCTCGAGCATGGACGCGGCACTCATTATCCTCGATGGCTGGGGCCTCGGACGTGACGACGGCGGCCGGAACGCGGTCGAGGCGGCGCACACGCCCGTCGTCGACCGATTACAACGTACCGGACTCGCCGGAAGCCTCGAGGTCGCCGGCCGGCGCGTCGGCCTCCCGGACGGCCAGATGGGTAACAGCGAGGTCGGCCACCTCAACATCGGCGCCGGCAGGGTCGTGTTACAGGAGTACACCCGCATCACTGACGCCGTCGGCGACGGCAGTTTTCGGAACAACGCGGCGATCGACGCCGCCTTCGACCACGCCCTCGAGCACGATGGCCGGGTTCACTTCCTCGGCCTCGTCAGCGACGGCGGCGTCCACGCCGATCACGAACACCTCCACGCGCTGATCGGGATGGCCGCCGACCGCGACGTCGAGGCGGTCACCCACGCCATCACCGACGGCCGGGACACCTCGCCCCACGGCGGCGAGGGCTACCTCGCGGAACTCGAGGCCGTGATCGACGAGGCGGGAACGGGCGACGTGGCCACGGTCTCCGGGCGGTACTACGCGATGGATCGCGACCAGAACTGGGAGCGAACGAAGCGGGCCTACGACGCCATCGTCGAGCGGGACGCCGCCTTCGAGGCGTTCTCGGCCGTCGAAGCAGTCACCGATTCCTACGAGCGCGGCGTGACCGACGAGTTCGTCGAGCCGACAGTCATCGCGAGACAGCCAGCGCTGCAAGACGGCGATTCAGTGGTCTGGTTCAACTTCCGATCCGACCGCGCCCGCCAGCTGACCCGGATGCTCGCGGATATCCGCCCGGAGTGGGAGTTCGAGACGTACCCGCCCGACGTCGAGGTCGTCATGCTGACCCAGTACGACAAGACGTTCGACCTCCCGGTGGCGTTCCCGCCGACCCAGCCCTCGAAGGTTCTCGGTGAGGTGCTCGCCGACGCCGGCAAGACTCAGCTTCGGATCGCCGAATCCGAGAAGTACGCCCACGTCACCTACTTCCTCAACGGGGGCCGCGAGGTCGAGTTCGACGGCGAGATCAGGAAGATCGTCGAGAGCCCGGACGTCCCCACCTACGACCTCCAGCCGGAGATGAGCGCCCCCGAGGTGACCGATGCGGCCATCAACGCCATCGAGAGCCGTGACCCGGACGTCCTGGTGCTCAACTACGCCAACCCGGACATGGTCGGCCACACCGGCGACTACCGCGCGGCCGTCGAAGCCGTCGAGGCCGTCGACACCCAGCTGGGTCGGTTACTCGAGACGCTCGAGGCCTACGGCGCGCACGTCTTCGTCACCGCCGACCACGGCAACGCCGACGACATGGGGACCGAAGAAGAGCCACACACGGCTCACACCTACAACGACGTGCCGTTCTTCTACGTGGCGCCCGACGGCGATGCGAGTACCGACGTCCGGATCCGCGAGGGCGGGACGCTCGCCGATCTCGCACCCACGATGCTCGAGTGCATCGGTCTCACTCGGCCGCCGGAGATGACCGGGGAGTCGCTGCTCGTGCGCGAGTAGTCGAGAAGTCGATGCGTTCATTTCGCTCAGCCGACCATCACGACGTGTGACCTCCGCGTCCATCCGCCCGGCGACGCTCGCCGACGCCCCGACGCTGGCGCGCCTCTACCGGGACGCTTACGCGACCAACGTCGACCTCGGATTTCCCTCGCGAGCGGCGCACGCCGACCGCGCGGCTCTCGAGGACTGGATCCGGGAGGGACGCATATTCGTCGCGGTCGCCAGTAGAGCGGACCCCGACGGCAGAGCTGACGACCGTCCGGCCGGCGGCAAACTCGTCGGCGCTATTCGTTACCGTGACGAAGGGAAGTACGACCCCGACGCCCCCGAATTCGGTCGCCTGGCCGTGCCGCCCCGCGCTCGAGGTCGGGGCATCGCCAGCGGGCTGATCGATCACGTCGAGGCGCTCGCCCGAGGGGAAGACCACGGCCGCATGCGATTGCGGACGTTCGCCGGCCACCCGTTTCTCCCCGAAATCTACCGCCGACGCGGCTACCGCGACGTGCGGGTTCGGGAACTCGAGGGGGCGCCGTTCGACGTGTTGCACATGCAGAAGGAGCTATGACCCGTTTCTTGTCACGTCCCACCTCGCGAACGGACTCCGCCGCTGGTGATTGGATTGGGTTCAGATGAGCCGGATCGGTCGGCCAAACCGGAGACATTACCTCGGCGCCCTCACTCGAGCAGGGCGTCCAGTTCCTCTAAGCGGTCGCGATAGGTCGACAGCGCCCGGTCGATCGGTTCCGACGAGCGCATGTCGACGCCGGCGATTTCGAGCAACTCGAGGGGGTACTCCCGGGAACCCCGACGGAGGAACGCGAGGTAGTCCTCGGCTGCGTCGGCACCGTTCTCGACGATGTCGTCGGCGATGGCGAGCGCCGCGGAGATGCCCGTCGAGTACTGGTAGACGTAAAACGCGCGGTAGAAGTGCGGGATGCGCATCCACTCGCGGGGGATCCGGTCGTCCATCTCGGCGGGTTCGTAGTACTGGGCCTTGAGGTCGCCGTACAGTTCGTCGAGGCGGTCAGCCGTCAGCGGTTCGCCCGCCTCCTCGAGTTCGTGCGCCTCGTGTTCGAACTCGGCGAAGAGCGTCTGGCGGTACAGCGTCGAGCGCACCCGCTCTAAGAACTCGTTGAGGATAGCCTTGCGGAATTCTGGGTCCTCGACGGTCTCGAGCAGGTGGTGGGTCAACAGAGCCTCGTTGACCGTGCTCGCGACCTCGGCGGTGAAAATCTCGTAGCCCGAGTAGATGTAGGGCTGTTCTTCTTTCGTCAGTTCCGAGTGCATCGAGTGACCGAGTTCGTGGGCCAGCGTGTACATCGAGGCGACGTCGTCCTGGTAGTTCATCAGGATGAACGGCTGGGTGTCGTAGGTGCCCCCGGAGTAGGCGCCCGTGCGCTTGCCCTCGTTCTCGTAGACGTCGACCCACCGGGACTCCAGCCCTTCGGCGACGCGGGACTGGTACTCCTCGCCCAGGGGGGCAACGGCGTCGACGACGTACTGGGCGGCGTCGTCGTACTCGACGTCCGGCCCTTCTTCACCCGTGAGCGGCATGTAGACGTCCCACATTCGGAGTTCGTCGACATCGAGCGCCTCGCGCTTGAGGTCGGCGTGACGGTGGAGGTGCTCGAGGTTGTCGTGGACGCTGTCGACGAGCGTGTCGTAGACCTCGACGGGGACGTTAGGGCCGTCGAGGGCCGCCTCGCGGGCGGTCTCGTAGTTTCGGGCCCGGGCGAGTTTGACGTCGGCCTTCACGCTGTTCTTGTAGGAAGCGGCGACGGTGTTGCGGACCGACTCCCACTCGTCGAAGTAGGCCTCGTAGACGCGCTGGCGGAAGTCGCGGTCGGGTCGCTTGAGCAGGTTGACGAAGTTGCTCTGGGTAATCTCGACGGGTTCGCCGTCCGGGTCCTCGACCGTCGGAAAGCCCATGTCAGCGTTCGAGAGCATGCTGTAGACTTCCCCAGGTGCGCCGGTGACTTCGCTCAGATCGGCCAGCAGCGCCTCCACCTCGGCCGAACGCGTGTGCGGTTTCATCCGCAACACGTCGTCGACGTAGTGGGCGTAGGTCTCGAGGTCGGGTTCGTCCTCGACCATGGCTTCGAAGTCCTCTCGGGTCAGTTCCTGCAGTTCCGGCTCGATGAACGAGGCCGTGGACTGGGCGTCGGCAGCCAGCGACTGCGCCCGTGCGCTCAGGGCCTGGTACTCCTGGTTCGTCGTGTCCTCGTCGCTTCGCATCCGGGCGTAGGCGGCGATCGTCGAGATCTGGCGCATGAGCCGGTCGCGCAGTTCGAGAATCTCGAGCAACGTCTCGGCGTCGTCGACCGTCTGACCCTCGTAGGCGGCCAGGTCCTCGACCTGGTCCGTCGCCGCCTCGTAGGCGTCCTCCCAGTCGTCGTCGGTGGCGTAGATGCTCTCGAGATCCCAGGTGTACTCCTCCTCGATCTCCGAGCGTGTGAGAACGGAACTCATGGGACGAAGTTTCGGAACGAAGGTGGTAAAGGGTATCGAAGCGACCCTCACCGGTCAGTCGTCACTCGCTGTCGCCCGCCAACTCGCTCGCAGGCCGCGACGCGAGTGCACCGAGTACGACCAGCACCGCGGCCGGGAGCGCCGCAAGCTGGATCACGTCGTCCCAGATCGAGAAGATCACCAGGCCGAGCGCGCCCAGGTACGCGAGCCTGGTTCGACCGGTACGAACGGCGTATCCGCCGACCCACCCCGAGAGGACGAGCGTCGCGAGGAGGGCGAACCGGCCGTGCGTGTAACCGAACTCGAGGAGCAACGCGGGCACGAGCAGGGTCAGCCCGGCGATTGCCGCGTACGCACTCCACCTGAGCAGGTCGCGCCAGAGCACCATCGTTCGCGACCAGGGACGGACGGGTGATAACCGTTGAGACTCTCGCGTCGGGAGGCTCGAGGCGGCCCGCCGCCGAGTTCGGCTTCAGGAGTGGGCCACCCGCAGGTTTATCCCGGAAGCCGACCCAACCACCAACCGATACGATGGCAGGCCCGATCCCCGCCCTCGAGGAACGCGCCACCGCCTGCGCCGAGCACCTGCTCGAGTGCGACCGCGTGCTCCTCGCCTCCCACATCGACGCCGACGGACTGACGAGCGCCGCAGTCGCCGCGAGCGCCCTCGAACGAGCGGGGCTGCCCTTCGAGACAGTCTTCGAGAAGCAACTCGACGCCGAGGCGATCGGCGCCATCGCCGACACCGACTACGACACCGTGCTGTTCACTGACTTCGGGAGCGGCCAGCTCGACGTCATCGCCGACCACGAGGACGCCGGCGACTTCACGCCGGTCATCGCCGACCACCACCAGCCCGCGGAGGCCGACACGGCCTACCACCTCAACCCCCTCCTGTTCGGCATCAACGGCGCCTCCGAACTCTCGGGTGCCGGCGCGAGTTACGTCCTCGCGCGGGCGCTCGCGGAAGCCGGCGAGAGATCCGGAACGGCTGGGGCAGCCGAAACGGCAGGAGAGCCGACGGCAACGGACGGCGGCGCGGCCACCGCGCGAGCGGACAACCGCGACCTCGCCGCGTTGGCCGTCGTCGGCGCCGTCGGCGACATGCAGGCCTCCGGCGGCGAACTCCACGGCGCCAACGCGAAGATCGTCGCCGAGGGCGTCGAGGCCGGCGTCCTCGAGACCGCGACCGACCTCGCCCTCTACGGGAAACAGACCCGTCCCCTCCCGAAATTGCTCGAGTACGCGAGCGACGTCGACATTCCGGGAATTTCGAACGACGGCAATGGCGCGCTCCGCTTCCTGGACGGCCTCGACCTCGAGTTGAAACGCGACGGCGAGTGGCGCTGCTGGGCAACTCTCACGAGCGAGGAGAAACAGACCGTCGCGAGCGCACTCGTCAAGAAGGCCGTCACCAGCGGCGTCCCGGCGCACAAGATCGACGACCTCGTGGGCACGAGCTACGTCCTCGCGGCGGAGCCCGTGGGTACTGAACTTCGGGACGCCAGCGAGTTCTCGACGCTGCTCAACGCCACCGCTCGCTACGAGCGCGCCGACGTGGGTCTCGGGGTCTGCCTCGGTGATCGAGGCGAAGCCCTCGAGCGCGCCCGACAGTTACTCAGGGAACACCGCCGCAACCTCTCGAACGGCATCGACCTCGTAACCAGGGAGGGCGTCACCAGGGAGGACCACGTCCAGTGGTTCGACGCGGGCGACCGCATCCGTGAGACCATCGTCGGCATCGTCGCCGGAATGGCCGTCGGCAACGCCGGCATTAGCCGGTCCATGCCCATCTTTGCGTTTGCGAACAAGAACGACGAAGAGGTCAAAGTATCCGCCCGCGGGACTCACAGCCTCGTCAGAAAGGGGCTCGACCTCTCGGTCGTGATGGGCGAGGCGTCCCGGGCAGTCGGCGGGGACGGCGGTGGACACGACGTCGCGGCCGGGGCGACGGTACCCGCAGGGAAGCAAGAGGAGTTCGTCGAGCACGCCGACGCCATCGTCGGCGAGCAACTCGGCGATAACTGATGGCTGATAGCTGGTAACTGACAGCTGAGAACTGACGCGAGTTCCACCCCGACAGCTACTGTGAGCGATCCATCGACGCCGGCACCGTCGGTATCAGCGGCGTTCGCTTCGTGATCACGTACGACGATTTTCGCACCGCACCCTTCGCGTACTGGACGGTGCTCTTTCGGATCGGCGTCCGTTTCCCCTGGATGCGCGTTCGACCCTCGAGAATGGCGTCGACGAGGTGGTCGCCGTCGATGGTCGCCCTGGTGACGTCCTCGTCGGTACTCGTCACGATCACCTCGGTGTACGCGCGGCCGACGTTCGGGAGGTAGTGAGCGTCGCTGCCGCCGACCTTCGGGTACTCGCGTCGCCGAGCGAACCGCCGCGCTCGACGGTTCTGGTAGCCCGTAAAGAGCATCGAGTTGTACACCTCGATGGCGTCCACGTCGAGGATGTGGCGCCGCCGAACCCCGTGGCGACTTCGCTGGAAGGGGTGGGGAACGATGGCGAGGCCGCCGAGTTCGCGAACCCGTTCGACGGTCGTCTGGAACGGCCGACCCGGTTCGGGTCGCTCCTCGACGCCGATCGCGAGGAGGTGGCCCTGTGCCGTCGACACCTCGACGCCGGGGATTCCAACGAGCCCGTAGCGTGAGGCGAGTTCGGCCGCTTCAAGGGACGCATCGATTTCGTCGTGGTCGGTGATGACGACGCCGTCGAGACCGATGTCTGCCGCGTGCTCGAGGATGAGCTCGAGGGGCTCGTGTCCGTCGTAGGAGGACTCCGAGTGGACGTGAAAGTCGATGGCGAAGGGGATGTGAGCGGACATACGAGGAGAGTAGCTCTCGATGAAAGATAGCCGGTTGCGCGTTATAAGCCTTCTACTCCAGGATACGAGAACACCGACATCTGGCGGTTCGGTGCCGCTTCAGTGAACCGACTGCCCACGTTCGACTAATTCCATATATCGTTATGCAGTATATAATGGGCATCGGTACTCGTAGCAAATCCTCCGTACGAGCCCTCGAGCACCCGGAAATCGGCTTTATCTGGACCTGACAGCTTACATTCGAATGCCGCCGTCAGAGGGGACCCGCTCGAGGACGCGAAAGCGGTCGATACTGTGCGCCCCGAGGATGCACCCAACGTCGCCTCGAGATCAGAAAGGGCCGAGACACCGAACCATGCTGATCCCACCGTCATCGAGCGAAGTCGATCGACGAGAAAAGTCAGGGACTCAAGCGCAATAGCGACACACCCGGGCCGCATACCAGCCTCTCGGAATGACGGGGTCGTGGACTCGAGGGCCAGTTTGATGTGCCACGTGCGAGGAGACGGTGTCCTGGACGGACTGCTCCGTTTCCATTCCTCGTCGAGATCAGTCGATAAACCGACGGACACTCGAGCGAACCGCTGTGTTCGAATCGACGACTCGTACGGACACCATTCGCCGGCGACTACGAGACGAGCTCCGTAGCGACGATATCGAAGGTGGACGTGCCGTCGCGATCTGCCGCAGGCGGACTGGTCGGTTTCGCAGTGTTCTTCGAGCGAGGCCGAAGAAAGCGCGAGATCCCGACCGAAGAGGGAGTGGGTGACGTATTCAGGGAACGTCCATGGCGACCCCGAGGGACGAAGAGCGGACAGAGTCGGTCACCGAGACAACCGCCGGAAGTTCTATTCAGCTCTCACGCCTCTCTCGAGCGACCATAAATCAAATAACGATATACAGAAATCGTGGCGGCAGGGGAAAACGGCGATCCGTCGAGAACGGTCAGAAGAGCGCCGTACACCGGTCGGTGATGAGTCCGTCGACGCCGACCGCGGCGAGATCAGTCGCCTGATCGGCAGTTGTGATCGTCCACGGTTCGACGAGTAATCCGTTCTCGTGTGCGCGTGCGACCAAGTCAGTCTCGAGACAGAGTTCGAGGCGCGGGTGGATCGCCCGGCACTCGAGGGACAGCGCCGTCTCGAGAAAATCCCCGACGGGCTGGCGCGGATAGAGAGGGACGTCGCTCGCGGCGACGCCGCGAAATCCCCTGCCGATCAAGGTCTCCCTGACGACCAGGGCGGTGTCCGCTCCCGCGTCGGTCGCGGCGGCGACGATGGAGGAATCGAAGGAAGATAGCAATACCTCGTGGGGGTGGTCGTCGGCAAGCGAGAGCACGTCGTCGACCAACCCCGACGTTTTGAGTTCGAACACGAAGTCGGTCGAGTCGGGGACCGCTTCGAACAGCGACTCGAGGGTCGGAATCGACGCGTCGGTCCCACTGACCGATAGTGACTGTAATTCCTCCAGGGAGAGGGCGTCGACGGCACCGCTGGCACCGGTAACGTGATCGACCGTCGCGTCGTGGATCGCGACGAGTTCGCCCGACCCGGCCCGACGGACGTCGACCTCGACCGCGTCGACGGTCCGACCAGCCCGCCTGACTGCGGGGAGCGTGTTCTCGGGGGCCTCGTCGGTGCAGCCGCGGTGGGCGATGAGACGCGGCTGGTGGTCACCGCGTCGCGACGCTGGGCGGGTCAGCGAAATATTCCCGGCGACGAGTCCGACACCGCACCCTGCCGCCAGTTTGCCGAGGACGGCCCGTCGCGGGTAGGGAGCCATCGGTCGATCATTCATCGCCGAGACTCATTAACATGCGTGAGCAGGAGAGTGCTGGTTGGCCGTTCTCGTCCGCGGAGACACGACTCGAGTCGCTGGGCATGAACCGCCTCGGGGTCAAGCCCCGAGGCACTCGCTTTGCTCATCTGTAGAACTGGCATCAGCGGAATTCGTTCCGTCCGTCTGCAGTTACCTATATAGACAGACATAGATGCGGACAAGATACATATTATTACTCGTGAAAGAGGAGTAGTCGTAATGAATTACTGGCAACAGAACGGGGTTCGCCGACCCGCAAGGCGACCACGATGAAGACGAGGTACGAGGGAGCGATCATCGACCTCGACGGAACGGTGTACCGCGGCGGTAGCGCTCTCGAGGGAGCCGTAGCTGCGGTCGAACGACTGCGAGCGGCGGGCGTGTCGACTGTCTTCTTGACGAACAACCCGATCAAACGACGGGCCGTCTACGTCGAGCGGTTGCGATCGTTCGGCATCGACGTCGTTCGCGAGGACGTGATCAATTCGGCGGCGATTGCCGGCGACTTCCTGGCCGAGACGCACCTAGGCGAACCGACGTTCGTCGTCGGCGAAGATCCCCTCGTCGCCGAGCTCGAGGCCGCGGGAGTTCCCGTCACAGCCGATCCCGCTGAGGCCACGGTCGTCCTCGCGTCGATGGACCGGGCTTTCTCCTACGACGATTTGAGGGACGCTCTCGTCGCGTTCGAGAACGATCCCGCGTTCTACGCGACCAACCCCGATCGCACCTGCCCCGTCGAAGGCGGGGAGATTCCGGACGCTGCCGCGATGATCGGCGCGATCGAAGGGCTCACCGGTCGTGAACTCGATCGCGTCCTCGGTAAACCCTCCAGTATCGCCGTTGCGATCGCCGCCGACCGCCTCGGCGTCGATCCTGAGCGGTGTCTCGTCGTGGGAGATCGTCTCGAGACAGACGTGGTGATGGGACAGCAAGCCGGAATGACCTCGGTGCTCGTTCTCTCCGGCGTGACTGACCGTGAGGATCTCGAGCAGTCGTCGATCGAACCGGCATACGTACTCGAGTCGCTCGGGGAGATCGAGACGGTTTTCGAGTGACGATTCCCGACCAGTGAGTAACCGTCTCATCCCGAGAGATATATAAAGAACAGTAGTAGTAGTTACGACCACCGAGTTGACGGCGGTAAATAATTGATCCTGGTCGTGGTTTTCTGACCGTGAAGGAAGGTAAATAGGACAATCATCCAAATCTATAAATGTGATTGATCCATAATTGTTGTTTATGAGTAACGAGAAGTCACGGCGATCCGTACTCGCAGGGACGGCGGCGACAGGTGCACTCGGCCTCGCGGGGTGTCTCGGCGATCTGATGGGCGGAGACGAGAGCGAGGGTAACGAACAGCTCACGTTCTGGCACGCGATGGGCGGCGGTTCGGGTGACCTGCTCAACGACATGGTCGAGGGGTACGAGGGTGCCGACGGCCAGGCGGAGTACCAGGGAAGCTACGAAGAGACGCTGAACAGCCTGTTCAGCTCCATCGAGGCCGACGAAATGCCGGACGTCGTCATGATCGACAGCCTGCACAACCAGCAGGTGCTCGACACCGAGGCGACCCAGCCGGTGTCGGAGCTGCTTGGTGACGACTTTCCGACCGACGACCTCGTCAGTGCAGTGCAGGACTTCTTCGTCGTCGACGGCCAGCTGAACTCGATGCCGTTCAACAACTCGAACGCGATCCTTTACTACAACAAGGACGCGTTCGAGGAGGCCGGTCTCGATCCCGAACAGCCGCCCGAAACGCTCGAGGACGTCCGCGACTACTCCGAAGCAATCGTCGACTCCGGCGCCGCGAACTACGGGATCACGTGGCCCAACCACGTCTGGTTCGTCGAGACGTTCTACTCGCTGGCGGACGAACTGCTCCTCGATGAGGAGAACGGCCACGCGGGCTCGCCGACGACGATCCATACGGACACCGACTTCGCTCGCGACCTCTGGTCGTGGTGGCAGGGAATGTACGAGGACGACCTGTTCCTCAACTCCGGCATCGAGGCCTGGGGCGAGGCTCGAAGCGCGTTCCTGACCGGTGAGGTCGCGATGAAACTCGACTCGACGGCCGCCGTCGAGGCGACCCTTTCGGGCGCTCAGGGCGACGTCGAGGACAACGAAGAGATCGACGAGGAAGACGTCGACACGTTCGAGCTCGGGACGGGCTACCACCCGTCGCCCACCGAGGACCGCACCGGCGTGGTCATCGGTGGGGCGTCACTGTGGGTGAGCAACCAGATGAGCGACGAGCGCGAGGAGGAAGTCGCCGGGTTGCTCGAGGAATTGAGTTCCATCGAGAACCAGATCGAGTGGCACAAGGGCAGCGGCTACTACCCAATTCGCCAGGAGGCAATCAGCCAGCTCGAGGACGACGGCTGGTTCGAGGACAACCCCCACTACGCGACGGCGTTCGACCAACTGCTCGAATCCGAGACGACGCCCGCAACGCTCCGAATGCTCGTCGGGCCCGCACGCGAGGTTCAGTTGCGAGTCCAGGAGCGCTCGCAGGAAATCTTCTCCGGTGACGTGAGCGTCGAGGACGGCCTCGCGAGCATGAAAGAGGACGTCAAGGAGGAACTCGAGCGCTACGACCGCGTTTCGGGTCAGTAAGGAACGCTGCCGGCTTCCGTTTTTAACATGACACGAGAAATATACAATCGTTCGTGGGGGGCGTATCTGTTGTTGCTCCCGACGCTGGTCGTCTCCCTCGTCTTCCTGTACTACCCGGCGATTCGGGCTGGACACCTGAGTCTGTTCGAGACGCTCCGGTTCGGATCGGTTCGGGTCTGGACGGGGCTGGGAAACTACCAATACCTGCTCACCTCGAGCGAGTACCACAGTAGCATCGGCATTACAGTCCTATTCTCGGCGATCGTCATCGTCGGCGTCATGACGATCTCGCTCGTCATCTCGTATCTGATCTACGAGGCGAGCGTCGGCCAGTCGTCGTACCTGATCGCGGCGATCTGGCCCTACGCGCTCCCGCCGGCGGTCGCCGGAATCGTCTTCTTTTACATCATCCACCCCAGTCTGGGGGTGTTGACGACGCCGATCGAGGCGGTCACCGGTATCAACGTCGACTGGTTCACGAACGGTCGACAGGCGTTCATCATCGTCACGGTCGCCGTCATCTGGAAGCAGATCGGCTACAACGTGATCTTCATGATCGCCGCGCTGAACAATGTCCCCGACGCCCTCGGTGAAGTAGCGGACCTCGATGGCGTCGGGAAGACCACGCGGCTAGTCCGAGTCTACATGCCGCTGATCTCCCCGACGCTCATCTTCCTGGCCGTGATGAACACGATCTACGCGTTCTTCAGTACGTTCGCGTTCATCGACGTCCTCACCCAGGGTGGGCCCAGCGGGGCGACGAACATCATGATCTATGACCTGTACCGGAACGCGTTCGAGTTCAACAACCACGGACTGGCTTCTGCACAGTCGGTGATCCTGTTCCTGATCGTCGGGATCCTGATGTACGCACAGCTTCGCTTCTCCGACCGCTACGCACACTACGGGTGACAACACGTGAGCACGAAAACACAATCGACGACACAATCGCGGTTCGAATCGGTAGTCGACGGGCTGACACTCGAGCGAGTGATCATCCACACAATTCTCGGGGTTTCGGTCTTCGTGATGGCGTTTCCGATCCTGATCGCGGCGGTCGTCAGCACCCAGAGCGTCGGGATCGTCAGCAGTTTCAGCGACCTCTTGCCCGGCAGTCACCTGATCGAGAACTATCGGACAGTGATGGTCGACTACAACTTCGGCATCTACATGGTCAACTCCTTCGTGATGTCGATCGTCATCGTCGTCGGGAAACTCGCCATCTCCTTGCTGGCGGCACTCGCTATCGTCTACTACCGGTTCCGCTTCAAGAACCTGATGTTCATGCTGATCCTCTTTACGCTCATGTTGCCGGTCCCGGTGCGGTTCGTCCCGCTGTTCAACATCGTGACGGACCTGGGCTGGTACGACAGCATGCTCGCGCTGACGATTCCGTACCTCGCGAGCGCGACGACGGTCTTCCTGCTCCGACAGCACTTCTACTCGATCCCCGAGTCGATCGTCGAGCAGGCCAAACTCGACGGCATCGGCCCCCTGAAGTTCCTCGCGTACGTCCTGATCCCGATGTCGAAGGGGATGCTCGCGGGCGTCTCCGTCATCATGTTCATCTACGCGTGGAACCAGTACCTCTGGCCGCTGGTCATCATCAACTCCCAGAGCCAGCAGGTCACCCAGGTCGGGATCACCCTCCTGCGCGGGGACATCCAGGCTGGCGAGCTGCAGTGGGCGATAGTCATGGCCGGTGCCATCATTACGCTCGTCCCGCCGCTACTCGCACTGCTCCTGTTCAGAAAGCCGCTCCTCGAGACCTTCGGGGTCCAACAGAAGTAACCATGACAGCGATAACGCTCAACGACGTCACCAAACGATTCGACGACGTAACGGCAGTCGACTCGATCGACCTCACTATCAACGACGGCGAGTTCCTCGTTCTCGTCGGCCCCTCGGGCTGTGGGAAATCCACCACACTTCGCCTGCTGTCGGGCCTCGAGACCGTCACCGAGGGGGCGATCACGGCAAACGGCCGCGACCTCACGAACCTCCCGCCGAAGGAGCGAAACGTGGCGATGGTGTTCCAGAACTACGCGCTCTACCCGCACATGACCGCCAAGCGGAACATGACCTTCGGCATGAAGTCCGCCGGCGACTACACCGACGAGGAGATCGAACAGCGCGTCACCGAGGCCGCGGCGATCCTCGACATCGAGGACCTGCTCGAGCGCAAGCCCAAGGCCCTCTCCGGCGGGGAGCGCCAGCGCGTCGCCATCGGCCGAACGCTGGTTCGCGATCCGGACTACCTGCTGATGGACGAGCCGCTGTCGAATCTCGACGCCAAGCTCCGGATCCAGATGCGCGCGGAACTGAGTCAGCTCCACGACGAACTCGAGACGACGACGCTGTACGTCACCCACGATCAGACCGAAGCGATGACGCTCGGCGACCGCGTCGCCGTGATGAACGAGGGACAAATCCAGCAGATCGCCGAGCCACAGGTGCTGTACGATTACCCAGCGAACCAGTTCGTTGCCGAGTTCATCGGCAGTCCGGCGATGAACACGCTCCCGGTCACGGTGACCGACGAGGGCGACCACTACGTGGCCACCTCCGCCTCGGGCGACGTCAGGATCCGGTTGCCCGACACCGGCGACCTCGAGGCGCTCGCGGGCGATGACTTGCGCCTCGGGATCCGGCCGGAAGACATGGAAGAAGACACCGGAACCGACGACAGCTACGTGCGAACGACGGTGTCCGTGACCGAACCGCTCGGCGATTCGATGCTCCTGCACGGTCACGTCGAGGGCGAGTTGTTGAAATTCCAGATCGCCGCCCGGTCGGCCCTGAACCCGGGTGACACCGTCACATTCGGCGTCGATTCGGATCGGATCCACCTTTTCGATGCCGAGACGGGGGCCGCACGATATCACTCCGACGGCTCGAAGGCGGCCGCGAGCAACGTCGCGTCCCAGTAGTCTAGTTTCGGCCGAACATTCACTCGAGGCGACTATCGGATATCCGATGACGACGATCAACGATCGAATTACTCGACGGATACGAACGGAATCGGCCAGAAGCGTCGTTCACGACCAGTCGGCACTGGACCCGACTACCTGTCCCGCAAACGTCCAGATCCAGGGACGCGGGCTGGTCGTCGAACACCTCCTCGACGCCATCGATCCCGTGTTCTCGGGGGCGCTTCCGCCGACGGTCTACGTCTGGGGGCCGAAAGGCGCCGGAAAGTCGGCCGTCGTTTCGCGCGTCGTGAAACAGCTTCGACGAGCGGGCGGACACGATAGCGAGGCGCTCTACACCGCAACGAGGACGCAGGACGTGGCCCTCCCGCTGATCACCCGCGTCGATTTGCGCGGTCTCTCGAGCGAGTGGGCGTTCTACCGGTGTCTGCTGGGGACCCTCGTCGACGAGCGGTCCGTCCCCTCGAACGGGGTTAGTACGGAGACGTTGCGAACGCGAATCCGAGACCACCTCGAAGAGAGCCCACCGACGGTCGTCGTCACCGATCACGTCGGGGATTCGCTGGCGCCCGAGACGGATGACGTCGAATCCTGGCTCGCGACGGCGGCGCCGGAGGCAGTCTGGATCGGCGTCGGACGCCGCGTTCCCGAAGCGCTCGACGTCGTCTTCGATCGGAGCGTCGAGGTCCCCGCGTACCAGCCTCACGCACTCGTCGACGTACTCACCAGCCGAGTCGACGCCGGACTCTCGTCCGGATCGATCACTCACGACCAACTCGATGCAGTTGCGGCGTGGGCGGACGGCGACGTACACGACGCGCTCACGGCCGTCTTCGAGGCCGCGATGGTCGCACACGAGGCGGGCCAGACCGTCATCTCGAGCGACCACCTCGACGTGGCGATCGATTCCGTTCCCGACCCGTGTACCTCCCTCGCTTGCGTGTTTTCCCTCTCTGACGAGCGCCAGACGCTCCTCTACGGGTTGACGGCCGTTCTGGCCGATGGAAATCAGTCAGTCACCAGCGTCGCCGAAACTCTCGCCAGGCACCCGTCGGTCGACCTCCGGGCATCGACAATCGAGCGAATTCTGTACGAACTCGCCGACTGCGGGATCCTCCGGCGCGTCGACAGCGATCCCGGCGAGACGAGCGGACGCGGTCGGCCGCCGAGTCGACTCGAGACACGATTCCCGCTGGCGACGTTCGCTCGATTGTACGAGGGGAGAAGCGAGTCGAGTACCCACGGCTGAAGTCGCGGAATTTCGTCTCGAAATACGGTGACACCCTTCTCGACAGAACGGCGGAATTCTCGTCTCGAAGAAAGAGAGGACCGTCGAGACTTACTTCGGGCCCGGTACAGTGTCGCCGAGATCAATCTCGTCGAGCGCCGCCTGGACGGCGATCGGATCGTCGGGCGTCTCGACGGTGTCGTGGATTTGGTGCATGCACTCGAGCAAGCCATCGAGTGCTGCGCGTTTCGTCGAGACGTGGCCGATCGACTCGGTGACCTCGAGTTCACCGATCTGGTGGCGAAGCTGGAGTTTCCAGCACCGACCGAGGCCGAGCCGTGGATTCGCCTGATCGCCGTCCGTCTGCTCGGCGAGAACCTCGAGGAACGGCTCGTGGCGGCGGTAGACGAACCGGCCGTCGCTGACGGTGGCCGGCCCCCATCCTGGCGGCAACGCTTCGTGCGGGATGGGGTGGTGGTCCAGTGACATACAGCCGATGGGAGGCCGCTGCCTTACGAGTGGATTGGGCTTGCGTAAGTAACCACCCTTAATAGGAGCCCCATGCCGTATCGTGTTTTTTGAGAGTCGGTCCGGGCAAAGACTCGTCAGGAACGGTTCGTTCCATCGCAGCAGTCCTTACCCGGGCGCTACCAGTTCGAAATGACGGGCAAAACGGCCGACGCCGGCGCCATCTTCATACGGGGCATGGACGAAGCAATTCAACGAGTACTATACCCTCGAGTTCCAACTCTTCGGGTATGACCGAGTTCGACCCGGCGAAGTTCGAGGACAAGTACGTCCACTACTTCCCCGAACTCCAGCAGGCCTACAAGAACGCGTTCAGCCGCATCAACGAGCGCTACGACTCCTCGCTCGTCCACGCGATCGACCAGCAGGTGCTCAACGAGAGCGAGCCATTTTACGACGAGGAAGACGGCTTCTGGATCGAACTCCCCGACGACCCCTACGACCGGATTACCGGCGTCGTCGTCGACCGAGAGCGGTTCGAGACGGTGCTCGAGGCTCACGTCGAGGCCATCGAGATGGAACTCGAGCGCGTGTTCGGCGTCTAAAACAGGATCGGAGCAAACGTCGACCGAACATTGACGACGGAAGGTTTAGGGAGGGCGACGCCCAACGAGTGAGTATGAGCACGGAGACCCAGGAAGGCGACGACCTCGAAGAGCGAGTGGCGAACTTCCTGCGACGGAACTTCCCACAGATCCAGATGCACGGCGGGAGCGCGGCCATCCAGGAGATCGACCGCGAGACCGGCGAGGTGTACATCCAACTCGGCGGCGCCTGCAGCGGCTGTGGCATCTCCCCGATGACGATCCAGGCGATCAAGAGCCGGATGGTCAAGGAGATTCCCGAAGTCACGAAAGTCCACGCGGGTACGGGTATGGACGGCGCCGGTGGCGCCGGCATGAGCCCCTCGTTTCCCGGCGAGACCGTCGACGACGGCGAGGACGACGAAGGCCCCCAGGCACCGTTCTAACTACGTCGCGTCGAGCGTTTCTCGTTCCCATGCCCGCACGAGCGCCGCGAGCGTCCGGTTCGTCGGAACGGCGAGACCGCAGGCGGCGGCCCGGTCACAGACGTAGCCGTTTATCGCCTCGATTTCCGTCCGTTTTCCAGCGCGAACGTCCTGGCACATCGACGACGTGTTCGCCGTCGTCGCCGTTGCAACCGACTCGAGCGCCGCGAGCGCCTCCCGGTTGGCGAGCGAGACCCCGTTCGCGCGGGCGAGTCGGGCCGTCTCGCGCCCCGCGGCTCGCGACAGGTCCCGGAGAGGTTCCTCGAGGACGGCCCCGTTGGGCGCGTCGGCGAAGGCCGTCGCAGGGTTGATCGCGGCGTTGACGGCCAGTTTCTCCCACAACCGGTGCGGCATCGACGACGAGACGGTCGTCTCGAGTCCCGCGCGCGAGAAGGCCTCGCCAACGTGGTCGGCGACCGACGACGGTCCGCCGTCTCGAGCGCCGAGGACGATCTCCCCGAGGCCGGTGCAGGTGACGACGCCGGGTTCCTCGAGGATCGCTCCGTAGGTCGCCGTCCCCGCGAGGACCGGACACGACAGGTGCTCGGCGAGAATCTCCTCGTTTCCCATACCGTTTTGCAGCGAGAGTGCGGCCTCGAACGTGCCCGTCGCGAGGGTTCGGGCAGCCTCTTCGGTGGCATAGGATTTGACCGTGACGACGGCGAGGTCGGCCTCGAGGTCGGCACCGTCGGCTCTCGCAGCCGGATGGGTAGTCTCCTCGAGAGTGCCCGCAATCCGGAGGCCATCTTCGGCGACGGCGCTCGCGTGTGGCTCTCGAGCGACGAGCGTGACGTCGTGGACGCGCGCGAGCAGGCCGCCGACGAGGCTGCCCAGACTGCCGGCGCCGAAGACGACGATGTCCATAGCGGAGATGGCTCGAGGAAAGGGTAAAACGGTTCCCCTCCGGCCTCATGACGGGACTCCGCAGTAGACGAAAGCGAGTCAGTTCGCCGGGCAGCGATTCACTTTCACCGGCGTGCCGGCGGTCACCGTTGGCAGGGACGGGCCGAGGGGAGGTCCGCTGATCGGCGCTGGGTTGACTCTCGAACTGAGACGCCGTCGATGATCGATTCTCTCATCGGACTCGAGTCGCACTTAAGGCGTGTGCGCCCAAGTTAGATATTTCTCACACATCACCATTTAATAGGAGATATCTAAGTAAATTTGCCAAGAGTACAAAAGATCGGAAATAATTTTGGCAAGGAGAGGAGATGCCGAGTATGGCGTCGTGCCCGCTCGATGAAACAGACAGGGAGTTGCTCGACCTGTTACAGGAAAACGCGCGATACAAGGCGACCAGTCTGGCCGAGGAGATCGGGGTCTCCGACAACACCGTCCACAACCGGATGGCTCGATTAGAGGAGGCCGGAGTCATCACCGGCTACACGACGGCCATCGATTACCAGTCGACCGGGCTTCGGCTCTCCTTTCACTTCACCTGTACGACCCGGATCAGCGAGCGGTCCGCCGTGGCCGAGGAGGCACTGGCGCTCCCACAGGTCGTCGAGGTGACCGAGCTGATGACGGGTCAGGAGAACCTCCACATCAAGGCGGTCGGCGCTAAGGACGCGGACATCACTCACGTCGCCGAACAGCTCGACGACCTCGCGCTGGAGATCAACGACGAGAACCTCATTCGGGCCGAATACACGCGTCCCTTCGAGTACGTGCGCGGACTGGAGCTGGCAGACGACCGCTGATTGGGCCAGAGGCACCGTCCGTCGAGACGAGCGGAGCCTGGACGCTTTTCTGATAGTCGTTTCGAAGGGAGGGTACGTTGGCCGGGTTAGAAAATTCCCAACACCTACTTATACCCGAGGGAGAAAAGCACAGATAGGTTCGGCAACAGGTGAAAACGTGAGCGACACCCCCACCGGAAAGTCAGTATCGTGCCCGGAGTGCAACGAAACAGCGTTTGCGATCGTACCGAAGAATAGCGAGATTGTGAACGACGAGGCAAACGCGGGAGGAAAAGTCTGGGTCAATTGCCGTAGCTGTGGGGTCCAGTTTCTCGTCTACTACCGGAGTCGCGACTGAACGCCGGATCTGTCGTCTCGAGGGATCGCGTACCGATATAGGGGGACGATCGAGTGCGGACGATCATCGTCAACGTCGAGACTCCACCCCCGATAATAAAGTCCATTTGTATTAGTGCAAATCAGATAATCATTAGTGGATCGGGACTCCAGAAAGCCATATGAACCACGAGCGGTCCTTGAGCAGGGCGAGATCCCTTCAAACGTCGTACACCGAAGTAAGCGAGATTCTGATGCCCAACGAGACGAACAACCTCGAGCGGGCACTCGGCGGCGCCGTGCTCCACTGGATGGACATCTGTGGGGCAATCGCCGGCAGGCGGTTCGCTCGACGACAGGTGGTCACGGCCGCGATGGACCACGTCGACTTCATCGCGCCGATCGAGCTCGGCGACATCGTGACCGTGACCGGCTACGTTTTCGACACGGGGGTAACCAGCATGGACGTCCGAGTCGACGTCCGTGCCGAGCGCCCCCAGCACGGCGAAACGAACGAGACGGCGACCTCGTTTTTTACCTTCATCGCGCTCGACGAATCGGAGACGCCGACGGCCGTGCCGGCACTTCGCTGTCCGACGACGGCCGAGGCCGACCTTCGCGACCGGGCACTCGAGGCGCGTCGCTCCCGGCGCCGGGAACTCGCGCACGAACTCGAGGAACCCACCGACGGCGAAGGCCGAGGGAGCAGATAAACAAATAAACTTTCACTACTACAACCTCATTGGGAAGCGTTTATGTGAGTCCGGTCGGATACCGGTACTGCGGAGGCGACGCGGACTCGAAGGAACCACGCACCACGTCGACAGTGGCGACGCTGCCGGTTTCGGGTGCCGTCGTTCCGCAACGAACTACGAACCCACCAATGAGCTACCACACGCAGACATCGATTCCAGACGTCCGTTCGATTCTCGAGCGCGCGCAGCCGGCCGACGGGCCGTCGCTGCTCGCGGACGAATCGCTTCTCGACGCAATCGATCGCTCCCTCTACGAGGGGGCGACGGTCGACGAGCAATACGAGGCCGTCATCCAGGCGCTCACGGCCCGAATCGAGCGCGATCCCGCGTTCGATCGTATCGCCGGAACGGTCGCCCGACACCGGTACTACCGAACCGTCCTCGGCGCGGATGTCTCCGGGGACGAATTCGACCGGGCCTATCGGGCGACGTTCGTGACCAACCTCGAGCGGGCGGTCGACGCGGACCGTCTCGACGGTCGACTGCTCGAGCGATTCGACCTCGAGGCACTCGCCGAGGCGCTCGATCTCGACCGGGACGGGAACCTCGAGTACATGGCGATGGAGACGCTCGTCCAGCGATACGTCCTTCGAATCGAACAGGGAGGTGAGCCACTGGAGTTACCGCAGGCGTTCTGGATGCGGGTGGCGATGGGCCTCGCTCTCGAGGAGGACGACCCGCAGAAGCGGGCCATAGCGTTCTACGAGGTGCTCTCGAAACTCGAGTTCACGCCGTCGACGCCGACGCTCTTTCACAGCGGCACAGCCCATCCACAGCTCTCTTCGTGTTACCTGACGACCGTTCCGGACGACCTCGAGGGGATCTTCGACGCCTACAAACACCACGCCCAACTCTCGAAGTGGAGCGGCGGCCTGGGCAACGACTGGACGAACGTTCGGGCCGAAGGTGCGTTGATCGAGTCGACCGGCGTCGAGTCGACTGGCGTCGTCCCCTTCCTCCGGATCAGCAACGACGTGACGGCGGCGATCAACCGCTCCGGAAAACGTCGTGGAGCGGCCTGTGCCTACCTAGCGTGCTGGCACCTCGACTTTCCCGCCTTCGTCGACCTCAAGCGCAACACCGGCGACGAGCGACGGCGGACCCCGGACATGAACACGGCCGCGTGGATCCCGGACCTCTTCGTCAAGCGCGTCCAGGACGGTGGCGAGTGGACGCTGTTCAGTCCCGACGAGGTGGCCGACCTGCACGACTGCTCGGGCGCGGCGTTCGAGGAGCGATATCGAGAGTACGAGCGCCTGGCCGACGCAGGCGAACTCCGCCAGTACGAGCGCGTCGACGCCGAGTCGCTCTGGCGGCAGTTGCTCACCCGCGTGTTCGAAACCGGCCACCCGTGGCTGACGTTCAAGGACCCGTGTAACGTCCGCTCTCCACAGGACCACGTCGGTACCGTCCACTCCTCGAACCTCTGTACGGAGATCACGCTGAACACGAGCGCCGACGAACACGCCGTGTGCAACCTCGGGAGCGTCAACTTCGCGACCCACGTCGCGGACGGCGAACTCGACCGCGAGCACCTCGCCTCGACGATCGAAACCGCGATGCGGATGCTCGACAACGTCGTCGACCTGTGTTTCTACCCGACCGACGCGGCCGAGCGCTCGAACCGCCGTCATCGCCCGGTCGGTCTGGGTACGATGGGGTTTCACGACGCGCTGATGGACCTGGGAGTCCCGATAGGCAGCGAGGCCGCCGTCGAGAAAGCGAACCGCTGGCAGGAATTTGTATCGTATCACGCTATACAGAACTCCTCGAGACTCGCCGCCGAGCGAGGAACGTATCCGTCCTACGAGGGGTCGAAGTGGGACCGCGGCCTCCTGCCGCAGGATACCGTCGACCGCCTCGAGGCCGAACGCAGCCGGGCGATTCCGACCGATCGCGAGGAGACCCTCGAGTGGGAGACCGTCCGCGAGCACGTCGCCGAACACGGCATGCGAAACTCGAACATGATGGCGATCGCGCCGACGGCGACCATCTCGACGATCAACGGGACGACGCCGTCGATCGAACCGATGTACTCGAACCTCTACGTGAAGTCGAACATGTCGGGTGATTTTACGATCGTCAACGAGCACCTGGTCGAGGACCTGCGAGAGCGCGGGTGCTGGGACGACGACCTGGTCGATCAGCTCAAGTATCACGACGGTTCCGTCCAGGAGATTAATACGGTTCCCGACGACCTCAAAGCGCTGTACCAGGGTGCGTTCGAAATCGACCCGCGCCACCAGCTTCGACTCACGGCCCACCGGCAGACGTGGATCGACCAGTCGATATCTCACAACGTCTTCTTCCCGTCGACCGACGGCACGTTGCTCGACGACGTGTACAAAACGGCCTGGGAACTGGGGCTGAAAACGACGTACTACCTGCGCACGCTCGGGGCCTCCCAGATTGAGAAGTCGACCCTCGACATGGCCGAATACGGGAAGACCCAGCACCGTGGCGAGCGGGAGGATGGAGGGAGCGAATCGGGTCCCGGCGACGCCGACGACGGCTCGAGCGCCGAGGATGACCTCCCCTCCCTCGACGATCCGACCTGTGAGGCCTGCCAGTAACCCGTACCCACCGCCAATGACACTCATCAACACCGACAGCGAACACGACCCGAACAAGATCCTCCCCATCGAGTACGACTGGGCGCGGGCGTACTACGAAGCCGGCGTCGACAACAACTGGGTTCCCGCCGAAATTCCGATGCAAGACGACGTCACCCAGTGGAACGGTGACGAACTCTCCGCGGCCGAACGACAACTCGTCGAGTGGAACCTCGGCTTCTTCTCGACGGCGGAGTCGCTCACGGCGAACAACATCGTCCTCGCGCTGTACGAGTACGTGACCGCCCCCGAGTGCCGACAGTACCTCCTGCGCCAGGCCTACGAGGAGGCGATTCACACGGACACCTTCATCTACTGCTGTGACTCGCTGGGATTCGATCCGGAGTACCTCTACGGGATGTACGACCGGATTCCGGCGATCGAGGAGAAAGACGCCTTCGTCGTCGACCTGACGAGAGCCATCGATCGGCCGACGTTCACCATCGACACCGACGACGACCTGCGGGAATTTCTCCGGGACCTCATCGGCTTCTACGTCATCATGGAGGGCATCTTCTTCTACGCCGGCTTCGCCATGATGCTCGGGCTCAAGCGCCAGCAGAAACTGGTCGGCGTCGGCCAGCAGTTCGAGTACATCATGCGGGACGAATCGCTCCACGTCGGCTTCGGCGTCGACCTGATCGATCAGCTCTGCCGGGAACACCCCGGCGCCTGGACCGACGACTTCGGCGAGGAGGTAATCGACCTGATCACCCGGGCCGTCGAGTTAGAGCGCGTCTACGCTCACGAGGCCTGTCCCGACGAGATCCTCGGTATGGGGCCCGACCAGTTCGCGACGTACGTCGAACACGTCGCCGACCGCCGCCTCGAGCAACTCGGCCTGCCGGCCCAGTACGGGGTCGAGAACCCCTTCCCGTGGCTCTCCGAACAGGTCGATCTGAACAAGGAGAAGAACTTCTTCGAGACGCAGGTGACCGAGTACCGCAGCGGCGCCAGTCTCGAGTGGGAGTGACCGCGGTCAGTCTTCCGTCCAGTACATCAAGTTCTCCTTCTCGGTGCCGCAGTTCGGACAGGTCTCGGGGAGACCTTCGTTGATCTCGCCCATCTCGCCGCACTCGATGCAGCGCCACATCAACTCGGCCTCGCCGAATTCGTGGCCCGAGCGGGCGTGTTCGACGCTCATCGCTTCGACGCCCTCTCGAGTGGTGACGAAGAAACCGCCGAGGTCGAACCCGCGAACGGTCCCGAGTTGTTCCCCGTCTTCGTCGTAGACGGCCTGACCGAGATTGAGCTCGTGGACGTCCTCGACGGCTTCTTCGTCGCCCTCTCTGGCCGGTGTTTCTCCCATAGGCGAGGCTCCCACGAGCACGGGCATAAAACTACAACGCCCGGCGACACGGCCCGTCGGCAGTCGTTCCCAGTCCGGAAACGGTCGATCGACGTATTTTTCACCGCAGACCGTTTTTGCCCGCCCATGGCAAGTTTCACTGTCGTCGTCGGCGACCCCGAATCGGGGCTCGCCCACCAGCTCGAGGCGGAGGGTCAGGACGCGAACCGATTCATCGGCAAGGAGATCGGCCAGGAAGTCGACGGGAGCGCCGTCGGCCTCGACGGCTACACGCTTGAGCTCACCGGTGGCTCGGACAACGCGGGCCGCCCACACAACGAGACGGTCGCGGGCTCCCGGCTCCAGGAAGTCCTGATGAACGAACGCCAGACGGGGTACAATCCCGGCCGCGACGGCGAGCGCCGCCGGATCACCGCTCGCGGACGCGAAATCTCCGCCGAGACCGCCCAGATCAACGCGACGATTGCCGAGCGCGGCTCCGACAGCGTCGAGAGCCTGCTGGGCCTCGAGGCCGACGAGGACGGAGACGACGAGTAATCCCCTGCGCTTCTATGCCCGACCGAATTTCGAGTGACAACCCGAGCGTCGAGACGGTTCGAGCGACGCTGGCGGAGACCGCTACCGGCGTTCGCATCGAAATCCCCGGCGACGAGACGGGACACTTTCCCGACCAGGCGGGCGAGGTCGTCCGGTTCGTCCTCGACGGAACCGAACGTTTCGGCCGGGTCGACCGCGGCCTGACCGGCGACGAACTGGTCGTCCCCGGCCTCTACGAGACGCCGGACCAGGCACGAGACCCGCGCGACGGCGTCGACGCCCTGCCCGACTGGATCGACGACCACGGCGCTCGCCGCGGCGGGTCAGTTCTGCTCGACGTCGTCGAACCCGACTTCCT
This sequence comes from Saliphagus sp. GCM10025317, assembly GCF_042663665.1. Taxonomy (NCBI): domain Archaea; kingdom Methanobacteriati; phylum Methanobacteriota; class Halobacteria; order Halobacteriales; family Natrialbaceae; genus Saliphagus; species Saliphagus sp. GCM10025317. Next base: position 66,958 of record NZ_JBHTAQ010000007.1, on the reverse strand, counting down.
CTACGGCGTGCGCGCTCCCGGCGAGACCGCCGTCTACGACGCCCACGAACCGCCTTCTACGAGCCTGCAGGACATCGCGAAGGGGCTCGAGGACCAGTAGCACGGCGACGAGTCGAGCGCGACATCGGGGCGAACGCGACGACGAATTGAGGGGTCAGTGACTCCAGATCGTTTCGAACCGAAACCCCCTTGTAGCTCGCTGACTAACCGGTTAGTTAGTGACCGACGAGAGCGCCCGCGACGAAATTATGACGGCGACCTACGAGGCCCTGTGCGAACACGGCTACACGGAACTCACCACGCAGGCCATCGCCGACCAGACGGATAAGAGCAAGTCCCTGCTGTTCTATCACTACGACTCCAAAGACGACATCATCTCGGCATTTTTCGACTTCCTGCTCGAGCACTTCGACGAGCGACTGGCGGCCAGCCAGGAGCTATCGCCGGTCGAACGCCTCGCGGCGCTCGTCGACTGGTTCCTCTACGACCCCGACGACGACGAGCGCGCATCCTTTCACACGGCGATGCTCGAATTGCGCGCCCAGGCCCCCTACGACGAGCGGTTCCAGGTGCACCTCCGGCGCAGCGACGATGCGCTCCGGGCGGCGTTCGAGGGGATTCTCCAGGACGGCCTCGAGGCCGGCGTCTTTCGCGAACACGATCCCGCGGAGACGGCGACGGTGCTGATCGCTGCCCTCGACGGCGCGCGCATCCGGCAGCTGACGATGAGCCGGGACGCCTACCTCGAGGAGGTGCGGTCGGGCGTCGCCAACGTCGTCGTCGCAGACCTGCTCGTCGAGGGTGAATCCTTCCCCGAGCGAGGGGCCGTCTCGCTCGAGGCCGTGGACGCGGCGGCCGGTGATGACCCCGAATGAGTCGAAAACGCGACCGATCGGTCAACGTGACGGATGGCGACCTGTTCAAGCCCCTCCTCGTGCTGTCGGCCCCCATCGTCTTCTCCCAACTCCTGCAGGTGGGTTACAACCTCGCGGACACCTTCTGGGTCGGTCACCTCGGGAGCGACGCCGTCGCCGCGCTCTCCTATTCCTGGGCTATCGTCTTCCTGATGGTGAGCATCGGGGGCGGCCTCACCGCCGCGGGAACCGTCCTCGTCTCCCAGTACAAGGGCGCGAAGGACTTTCGGAAATCCCACCACGTCGCCGGCCAGACGCTCTCGTTCGTGACCGTCGTCGGCTTCGTCTTCGGCGCGCTCGGCTTCGCGCTCTCGCCCTGGCTGATCCAGCTGGTGGGCGCCGAACCGGGAACCGCCGCCTACACCTACGCGGTCAACTACACTCGAATCATCTTCGTCAGCGTCGGCTTCATGTTCTGGTTCTTCATCTTCGACGCCCTCTCACGAGGCTGGGGCGACACCCGGACGCCGATGTACCTGATGGCACTCAGCGTGACGATGAACGTCGTCCTGGACCCGATCCTCATCCTGGGCTTCGTCGACAACCCACTCTTCGCCTGGATCGGTGCGGCCGGGGTCGAGTCGACGCTCTACGCGATGACCGGCTTCACCGGGTTCGGCGTCGAGGGCGCCGCGGTGGCGACGGTCTTCTCCCGCGGCGTCGCGGCCCTCGTCGGCCTCTACCTGCTCTTTTCGGGTCGAGTCGGGCTCGAGCCAACCCTCGCGGACCTGCGCCTCGAACTGCCGACGGTGAAGAAGATCCTCGAGATCGGCGGGCCCATCGCGACCGAGCAGGGCTTTCGTTCCTCGGGGATCGCCCTGCTGACGGCGCTGGTTGCCATCGCCGGAACTGACGCCGTCGCGGCCTACGGGATCGCCAACCGGCTCTCCTCGCTGCTCTTCTTGCCGGCGCTCGGGTTGGCCCGCGGCACGGAAGCCGTCGTCGGGCAAAACCTCGGTGCCGAGCAGGTGAGCCGGGCCTGGAAGGCCGTCAAACTGAGTTCCGTCGTCGTCGTCGGGATCTTCGTCGCCGTCGTCGCGGTCGCCTACCCGCTGGCCGAGCCGATCACGGCCGTCTTCATCCAGGGCGAGGGGAGCGAGCAGGTCGTCACCTACGGCGCCGCGTTCATCCTGATCGCCGGCCCGTCGTACATCTTCATGGGCGTCTTCCAGGTGCTTCTGGGCGGCCTCCGGGGCAGCGGCAGCACCCGCGCGGCGATGTTCCTCTCGATCCAGGAGCTCTGGATGTATCGCATCCCGATCTCGGCGATCGCCATCCTCCACTTCGGGCTGGGCATCTACGGCGTCTGGTACGCCATCGCCCTCTCGTACGTCCTCTCGGCCATCGTCACCGCCGTCTGGTTCCTGCGCGGGACCTGGACCGACAACGTCGTGACCGAGGACGTCGCGTCGGCACCCGCCGGTGATTGAAATGACCGGGTCGAATCCCTTCGTCGACGACGGTGACGTCAGCGGCAACGGTGCCGAACCCGTTCGAGGGACGGGGCTCACCCCGTCCGTCCGGGCGCTCTCACTGCGCGCCTGTCCGCCTCCAGACGACTCGCTTCCGGTCGCCCTCTGTCGAACCGTCGCGACGACGGTCGACGCCGACTCGAACGTCGAGGCCGAGGTGCCAGCGCTCGAGTCCCTGGCCACCGCGCTGGTCGCCCTCGAGGGGTACGTTCGGCTGCGACACGCGATGCTGGTGAACGAAGCCGGCGACCGCGAGACGGCCCTGCTGGCGAGCGATTACCTGTTCGCCCGCGCCCACGGGGCGGTCGGAGCGACCCCGCTAGACGCCGAACAAGCGATCGCGAGCGTTCGCGCGTTCACCGCCGCCTCGAGCGAGTTGCCTGCGGCGATTGATCGTGGCGGGAGAGCGGGCGACAGGGTTCTGGAATCGGCGTCGAAATCGGAATCAAAACCAGCGCCCGAATCGACCGTCGAAACCGGCCCACTGGCCGTCCTCGCCGGCTGCGGCTGCGTCCTGGGCGCCATCGTCGGTGACCGATCCGACGCGGCCGACCCGTTTCGGGCGTACGGGCGCCAACTCGGATCCCTCCTCGACGCCGTTCCGGGCGGATCGCTCGACGAAATCGCGAGCCTACCCGAACGCCTCGCTCGAGACCACCGAAAGACGGTCCGGCAGGCGATGATTCGTGGTCTCCAGGGCGAAGCGATCACTGGTTCGCTCCCCGACGACCCCCGTCTTCGGACAGCGCTCGTCCCACGGCTCAAGGAAGCGACGACCACCCACGAACGCCTCGCCGATCACCTCGACGAGACCGCGCTGGGTCGACTCGAGCGACCGCTTCGCTGGCTCGCGGGCGAACTGGGTCGTGGAGACGGGTTCGGAGCGATCGATGGCCGGCGCGACTGACTGCGATAGCGTCGCTGGTTGGCGGACCCGATAACGATCCTTTCAAAGCAGAGCGTATCAACTTCGCCGTGGGAGACCTCGAGTCGTGCCCGTGATTACCAGGTCGGGACGCACCCCGACCGGATCGCCGGATCCAAATCGCTCGAGTCCCCAGACAGGGTATAGAGATGCACCTCGAGTTTCTCGGTGGGGCCCGCGAGATCGGCCGGAGCGCCCTCCTGGTGGACGGTTCTCTGCTACTCGATTTCGGAATGGACTCGGGGAACCCGCCCTCGTTCCCGCTTCAGGAACCCGATCTCGACCCCGACGCCGTCGTCGTCTCACACGGCCACCTCGATCACGTCGGGACCCTGCCCGCGCTGCTGTCGGGCGACGCACGCCCGACGATCCACTGGACCCAGCCCACATACGATCTCGCGATGGTGCTGGCTCGAGACACGCTGAAACTCCACGGCGGGAGCTACGACTGTCCGTTCACCGAGGCCGAACTCGCCCGCCTGACGCAGGTCTCGGAGACCCACGGCTACGGCGAGCCCTTCGAAGCCGCGGGCTACGAGGTGACGTTCTTCGACGCCGGCCACGTCCCCGGGAGTGCCCACGTCCTGATCGACGATGGTGACACCCGCCTGCTCTACACCGGCGACTTCCACACCGAGGACCAGCACCTCCTGGCGGGGACGACCGCCCGTCCCGACGCCGACGTCGTCGTCTGTGAGAGTACGTACGCCGACACGACCCGTCCCCCGCGGGCGGAGATCGAGCGCGCGTTCGTCGACAGCCTGAAATCGACCATCTGGGAAGGTGGAACCGTCGTCGTCCCCGCGTTCGCCATCGGCCGCACCCAGGAAGTGATGTGCATCTGCGCCGAACACGACCTCGAGTGTTACGTCGACGGGATGGGCACCCGCGTTGCGGACCTGTTCTTGCGCCCGCGAAATCGCGACTTCCTTCGAGACCCCGACGAACTGCGCCGAGCAAAGGGCAATGCCCGGTTCGTCGACGGGAGGGATGGCCAGCGCGAGCGCATCGCCGAGCAGAACACCGTCATCGTGACGACCAGCGGGATGCTCCACGGCGGCCCCGCGATGACCTACATCCCCGCGATCCGGGGCCACCCGGCGAACAAGATCGCCATGACGGGCTACCAGGTCGAGGGAACCCCCGGCCGGGACCTCCTCGAGACCGGCAGCGCCGAAATCGACGGCCGGGTGATGCCCGTCAGCGCCCAGGTCGAGCAGTACGACTTCTCGGCCCACGCCGACCGGGCGGGTCTCGAGTCGTTCCTCGAGTCCTACCGCGATTCGCAGGTGCTCGTGAACCATGGGGACCGCTGTGAGTGGTTCGCCGAGGAACTCCGGGCCGACGGCTTCGACGCGTCCGCCCCCGAGCTGGGCAAGCGCGTGGTCCTGGAGTAGCAGGTTCGCGCAGGCTGTCTGGTCGACCGCCCCGCGGTCACTCCTCGGACTCGTAGGGTTCGCCGACAGAGGAGGGAACCTGCGTCTTCCCCCAGCCCGTGAGGACGACGATGACGACGACGTACGGGAGCAGCCCCAGCAGCTTCGAGGAGGCCTCGATGTTGAGCGTCTGGAACTGGCCTTGCAACATGTCGACGCCGCCGAAGAGGAGGGCGGCGGCCGCCGCTCCGAGCGGGTTGTAGTTGCCGAACAGGTAGGCGACGATGCCGAGCCAGCCGCGACCGTCGACCATCGTTTGCCCGGTTCCGACGAACGACGAACTGTGTGCGAGAAGCACCGCACCGCCGAGGCCGGCCAGCCCACCGGAGAAGATCACCGTCGCGTAGCGCACGCGGTTGACGTCGATACCGGCGGTGTCGAGCGCCTCCGGATTCTCGCCGGCTGCCTGGATCCAGTAGCCGTACTGCGTGCGGTAGAGGAAGACCCACGCCCCGACCGCGACGAGGACGGTGAGCCAGACCAGCGGCGACTGATCGAAGACGACCCGGCCGAGGAAGGGAATCTCGCTGAGCCCCGGGACCGTCAACCGCCCGACGCCGGGGAGCCGCGGACTGTTTCTGCTTCCCCAGATGACGGCCGCCGTAAACGGGACGAGACCGAGGCCGATGAACCAGACCCCCAGCCCGGCCACGATCTGATCCGCCTTGTACCGGATCAGCAATACGGCGAAGAGCACGGCCAGCCCCATCGTGAGCAGGACCGAAATGCCGATCCCGGCCCAGGCGTGGACCGCCCCGCCGGCGCCGACGAGATACGTCGCGGCGGCGGCGAAGAATGCGCCGAAGATCATGAACCCCTCGAGTCCGATGTTGAACACGCCGCTCTTCTCGGCGTACAGCCCACCGATCGCGGCGAGCGTGATGGGGGCGGCCATCTCCATCGACCGGGCGACGTAGCCGGGCGTCACGATGCTGGCGAGGGTTTCGAGGCCGTCAGCCAGCACTTCGGCGAGGGGAACGTCGAAGACGACGGCCCCGACGACCCCGAGGGCTGCCAGCACGACGAGCACGAGGCCGACGAGTCGGACGCCGCGGTGGCGAGCGTACTCGAGGCTGTCGAGGCCGCTCATCGGTCGTCACCACCGAGACCGGCTCGTTTGGCAGCCATTCGGAACAGCTCCGGCGCGGCCACGAAGACGATGACGATGCCGACGATACCGTCGATCAACTGGACGGGCACGTCGCTGTAGGTCTGGATGTACGAACTTGAGGAGTTGAGCCCGCCGAACAACAGCCCGGCCGGCACGACCCCGAGCGGGTTGTTCGCGGCGAGCAGGCTGACGGCGATTGCGTCGTAGCCGTAGGTGTGGATGCTGGCCGGTTCGATGAACCGTCCCTGGAACATGATGACGTAGACCGCGCTGGCGAGTCCGGCGACGGCCCCGGAGAACGTCATCGTCGCGACGATCGTCCGTTTCGCATCGACGCCGGAGTACACCGCCGCCCCGGCCTGGTAGCCACTCGTCACCATGTCGTACCCGATCCCCGTCCGCGTCATCGCGATGGCGACGGCCGCGACGAGCGCGAGCGTCAACAGGAGGCCGATCACCGAGAACGACGAGTCGCCGAAGAGGATCGGTGGGAGTCCAACGTAATCCGGGAGTCGCTCGGTTTGGACGTTCGTCGATCCCTCCGCCCGGAGCGGGTTTGTGAGCAGCCAGCTGACGACGCCGATCGCGATGAAGTTCAGCATGATCGTCGTGATGATCTCGTTCGCGTCGGCGTACGCCTTCAACACGCCGGGAAGCGCCCCGTAGAGGCCGCCGCCGACGGCGGCGGCGACCGTCCCAATGAGCATCAGCCCGATTCCACCGACGGTTCCGGTCGGCAAGAACGGGGCCGCCCAGAGGATCGACACGGTGCAGAACAGGCCGCCGACGACGAACTGTCCCTGCACGCCGATGTTGAACACGCCGGCTCTGAACGCGATCGCCACGGCGACGCCCGTCAGGATGAAGAACGTCGAGAGCCGCAACGTCCGCGCCAGGATGCGCTCGCTGCCGAGCGCGCCGACGATCAGGTTGTTCAGGAACATGATCGGACTGTACCCGGCGGCGGCCACGATCACCAGGCCGATGAGAATCGCCGTCGTGACCGACGCGAGGGCGATCCCGAGGCGTTCCAGGACCGTCGCCTCAAGGAGTCGGCCGGCGACGCGGTCCGCCAGAGATCGAGTGCCGCTCTGGTCGGCCGAACTCATGGCTGGACCTCGCTGTCGGGCTCCGATAGCTCGCCCCGGCCGGCGAGGCGCTGGCCCGCCATCAGGAGACCGAGTTCTTCCTCGGTGACCGCGGTTGGGTCGACGGTGTCGATGAACGACCCTTCGTACATGACTGCGGTTCGATCCGAGAGCTTCTGGATTTCCTCGAGTTTCGACGAGACGAGGACGATCGCCAGCCCCTCGTCCCGGAGTTCGATCAGCCGGTTGTGGATGAACTCAATCGACCCGATGTCGACGCCGCGAGTCGGGTGCGAGGCGATCAACAGCGACGGGTCGTGGCCGACTTCTCGGCCGACGATGAACTTCTGCTGGTTCCCGCCGGACAGCGACGCCGCTCTGGCGTCGGCGTTGGGCGGTTGGACATCGAACTCCGCGATGATTTCCTCAGTGTGGTCACGGACACGCGGCCAGTCGATGAATCCGTTTTTCGTGAACGGCTCGACGGTCTGATTGCCGAGCAGGCCGTTCCGGACCAGGTCGTAGTCCATCACCAGCCCCTCGGCGTGGCGGTCTTCGGGAATGTAGGCGATTCCCGCCTCGATACGGTCGCGTCGCGACAGCGTGGTGATGTCGTCGCCGTCGAATCGGATCGCTCCCGAATCGGGCGTTCGGAGTCCGGTGAGGGCCTCGACTAACTCGGTCTGGCCGTTTCCCTGCACGCCGGCGATGCCGAGAATCTCGCCCTCCCGGACCTGGAGGTCGACCCCGGAGACTTTCTCGAGCCCGCGGTCGCCCTTGACCCGTAACGCCTCGGCCTCGAGGAGCGGCGAGCCTGGCTCGGTTTCGCGAGGCTGACGATCGAACAGTACCTCGCGGCCGACCATCATCTGGGCCAGTTCCTGCTCGGAGGTGTCCGATGCGGGGACGGTGCCGACCGCCTTTCCATCGCGGAGAACGGTGATCTCGTCGGCGATCGCCATGACTTCGTCGAGTTTGTGCGAGATGAAGATGAGCGAGCGACCGTCGGCTCTGAGATCCTCCATCACGGCCATCAGCCCGTCGACTTCCTGTGGCGTGAGGACGGCCGTCGGCTCGTCCAGGATGAGGACGTCCGCGCCCCGGTAGAGGCTCTTGACGATTTCGACGCGCTGTCTCGTCCCGAGGTCGAGGTCCTGGATCGGGGTGTCGAGGTGGTCGGCGACCTCGAACCCGTACCGGTCGCTGATGTCCTCGATCGACTCTCGTGCGGACTCCTCGTCGACGAATCCGTTCTCGACGGGTTCGTGGCCGAGGATGACGTTCTGAAGGACGGTCATTGGCTCGACGAGCTGGAAGTGCTGGTGAATCATGCCGATCCCCGCGTCCATGGCGTCGCGGGGCGTGTCGATCGCCCGTTCCTCGCCGTCGATGGCGATCGTTCCCTCGTCCTGATCGTAGAGTCCGTAGAGGACGCTCATGAGCGTCGTCTTCCCGGAGCCGTTTTCGCCGAGGAGGGCGTGAATCGAGCCGGCCTCCAGCGTGAAGTCGACGCTATCGTTGGCGACGACATCGCCGAACCGTTTCGTGATCCCCTCGAGTCGGACGGCCGGTGGTGAGTTGTGCGAAGTCATGAAGTGGTCAAATACGTGAGAACGGAAAACCTGACTGCGCGGTCGTCCCGTCTAGCATCCAGTCGGCCCGCACTCGAAGTCGATCTCGCCGTCGATGATTGCCTGCTTTGCGTCCTCGATGTTCTGATTGAGGGAGTCGGGCATGCTGTCTTCGAACGCCTGTCCGGTCACCCAGTCGATCTGTCCACCTTCGGTCGAGAGGTTTTGTTCGCCCTGCACGCTCTCCCAGTTGTCGTTGACGACGGCTTCTGCGACCGTGTAGGTGGCCTCGTTGAGCGCCTTGATGGCCGAGCCGAGGATCACGTCCTGGTAGCTGTCGAACGAAACCGACTGGTCGCTGTCGACGCCGAGCGCGAATCTACCGTTGTCTTCGGCGGCCTGGAACGCCCCTTCACCAGCGGCCGAGGCCGCGTGCCAGACGATGTCGGCCCCGCTCTCGATTTGTGAGACGGCCTGGTCGTTGACCCCCGAGGGGTCGTTGAAGCTGCCGCCGTAACCAGTGAGCACCTCGATACTGTCGTCGACCCAGTGGACGCCCTGTTCGTACGAGACCTGGAACGCCTCGATCAGCGGGATTTCCTCGCCACCGACGAAGCCGACGACGCTCTCGTCGGGATTGGTCGAACTCCCCTCGTGTTCGATCTCCTCCTGGGTCAACGTCCCGGCGCCGACACCGGCGAGGAACGACATTTCGTTGTTCATCTCGATCCACCCCGAGACGTTCTCCGCCTCAACCACGTTGTTGATGAGCATCCAGTTCACGTCGGGGTACTCCTGGGCGTTCTCCTGGAGCGGCTCGGTGTGCTGGTCGGCGACCAGGACGATCAGATCCGGCTCGGATTCGGCGGCGTCAGCCTGGCGCTGGCCGTACTCGCCCTGGTTCGTCTCTTCGATCGTATTGACACTGATGTCCCACTCGTCGGCTGCCTCCTCCAGCCCCTCAAGCGCGTTGTCGTTGAACGCCTGGTCGTCGAAGCCCGCCGGGCTCGAGATAATGGTCATCTGGTACTCGGCGTCGCTTCCGTCGTTCCCGCCGATACACCCGGCGAGGGCCATCCCACCGACGACTGCCCCCGATCGAAGGACGGTACGCCGATCGAGCGGTACGGTTGTATCGCGCGACTCTCCAGACCCATCACGTCCACCAGTCCTGGAAAACATATCACTACCAGATATGGGACTCCTACTATAAAATCATTTAGACCAAACAGGTCACCATTTGCCGTTTAAAGGGCTGCATGAGTCAGGTTCAGGTTAGATTTTGTGGTGTTTGGCCTTATTTATCGAATTAATATAATATACGTTTAGGTGACTATTCGTCGGGTATAGTTGCGCTCGCGCCGGCAAAAACGGACTGGAGGTCAGTACATCAGGGGACCAACCGATCATTGCGTGAGTTCCGCTAGTGCTTGATAGGGATCGGTGTGGTGGCTTTGCAGATGACCACGCGTACACGACCCCTTCATTTGCCAATTCACGCACGCCGAGCCTCGAGTCCCACGAAACAAAACGGTGAGCACTGATGGGTCGCGTCCTCGTCGCCTACGGCTCGAGCGAGGGGCAGACGGCCGCCATCGCCGACCGGATTGGCGACGTGCTCGCCGACGCCGGCCACGACCCGCTCGTGATCAGCACGAAACACCCACCGCCCGAACTCTCGCTGTCGCGCTACGACGCGGTCGTCGTCGCCGCGTCGGTCCACATGGGCACCCACCAGCCAGACGCCGTGTCGTTCGTCCGCGAGAACCTGGATTCACTCGAGCGCGTCCCCTCGGCGTTCGTCTCGGTGAGCCTGACGGCGGCGACCGACAGCGAGGGTGCTGGTCGGACCACCGAAGCGTACGTCCAGGACGTCCTCGAGGAAACCGGGTGGTCACCGACGCGAATCCACGTCGTCGCCGGCGCGCTGAAGTACCGCGAGTACGGACTGCTCACGCGTTTCATCGTGCGCCGCATAGCCGGCAAGGAGGGGCTGGCGACCGACACCGGCCGAGATTACGAGTACACTGACTGGGACGACCTCGAGGCGTTCGCGGGCGAGTTCGCGACGCTGGTAGACGAATCATAGCTCGAACGCCCGGTAACCCCTCATAACCGGACTCAGTATCCGGAAGAACGGTGGGGACGTGAGTTGGAAGCGGGACTAGGAACACGTGTTTGAACAGTCGACGAGAGCTCGAGAGAGCGGTCAGCCGTTGGGTGGCGTCATCAGAGAGGAGAAGTTGAATGGGAGAGCAATTCGAAAAAAGCGGTAAAATCGTGCGCTAAAATATTCATAATCGGTTTCCGTATTGCGGTTTCCGGGTTGGTAGTTGCTCGAAAGAGAAGCGGGACGAAGATGAACTCGATCTGGAATCCCGAAATCGAATTCGTCGGTATCGAGCCTTCTCTGTAGGAATCTCAGTCACCCACTCGAGTCGAACGAGTGGGCTCCCGGTGGGCAGTCTGAAAGTTCATAATCGGTTCTCTGCTATCGATATTGAGGGTGGAGCCAGCACTGCAATAACCGAGAAAGCCGAGACGACTTTTGGGAGAGAAAACGCGGACTAGAGGAGGTCTCGTGGCGGTTATGCCTGTATGGCTGCTCGAGGGTTGGTTCTATACAGCGAGCGCCAGCCACGAGACGGACTTCGCTCACCGCTCACTCTGAGTACCTCCCTCGAGACAGGCAGGCCCGCCCGAACAGCCTCGAACGGCCCCTACTCGGAGATTGGGATGTGAGGCCACGTTCTTGAAGGAGCACTTTCCCACGTACGCACCCCTCGACGATATTCATAATTGGCCTCGGGTCAGGGATCGTAACGACTCTTCCGGACGGATTCCCCAATTATGAGGGGATTGTAGCGCGATAAGTCCAGCCTCGCAGGCGCTGGGGTCCAATTGAGACGCCAGCCGGCGATGACGGCGGCAACCGTACCGATGCCACAGCGATTGCGAACTCACTTTCTTAAATGACGGGAGTGGGCTGCACCGGGCCGTCGAACCCGACGACACTGCTTAGCCGATTCAGGAGGGAGACCGCTGGCAGCGCCACTGCAAGCCCAGGGGAGCCGCCGACCAACCACGACACCCTGGCCAGCGACCGCGATAAGTATCAGCGACGAGGGGAGGCTAACAGTCAACCCAGTGACGACGCTCTGGTGCCCCGAAAACATTTTTCCGATCGTCCGATGTCGAGCGCGTATGGATCCCGACGACGAGAACACGGACGACACGAAGGCGACCGACCTCGAGTTGAGCGACGCCGAGAAGGACGCCCTCCACGATCTCCAGCTCGCCGTCGAACACCTCCACCGGGGCTACGGCGCCCTGCTCGAGTGTCACCACGAGGTCGGCCACGCGATGGATCAGATCGCCGACGCCGAGGACCGCCTCCGAGAGGCAGGCCACGAGACCCGGGCGAACGACCTCAGGGACGAGTACCTACCCGCTGGCTCGATCGGTGACCGGTGGACCTACGAGTTGATCGAAGAGTTCTCCGACGGGTTCTTGCGAGAGCTCACCGACTTCGAGGCGAGCATCCGGGACGAACTCGCCGACGGCCAGGGACACGTCACCGAGCGCGAGCAACAGCGACGGTGGCGCGAGCGAGCCGAGGGATGGGAGTCGGGGTGACTAGAGAAGCGACTCGAGAGCGCGAACCTCGAGCGATCGGACTGCGACGGGGCTATTCGAGCGCTGAAAGAGAGAAAATGTCGGCGGTAGCGACGTCAGTCGCGGTTCCTCAGTCGTCGGCGGGCGCCGCACCGGAGCCGCCTTCGGCCTGGGCCTTCGTCCAGGCGAGTTTCCCGCCGGCGGCGAGGATGTCGCGCTCGCGCTCGGAGGCGTCCAGCGTGGCGGTGAACTCCTCCTTGCCGTTGACGCGAACGGTGAACTCCTCGGCGCCGCTCGAGACGGCTTCCTCGACGTCGTCGACGATTTCGATGTCGTCGCCCTGGTCGATGGCGTCGTAGGTCTCCTCGTCGATGGTCAGCGGGAGCAGGCCGAAGTTGAAGAGGTTCGCGCGGTGGATCCGGGCAAAGCTCTGGGCCAGCACGCCGTCGACGCCGAGGTACATCGGGCACAGGGCCGCGTGTTCGCGCGAAGAGCCCTGACCGTAGTTCTCGCCGGCGACCAGGAAGCCGCCGTCGGACTCGAGCGCACGCTGGGCGAAGGTGTCGTCAACGCGGCTGAGCGTAAACTCGGAGAGTTTGGGGACGTTCGACCGGTACATCAGGATGTCCTGGGTCGCGGGGATGATGTGGTCGGTCGTGATGTTGTCCTCCATCTTCAGCAGGGCCGGGCCCTCAAGTTCGGCCTCAAGGGGGTCCTTCAGGGGGACGTCGCCGATGTTGGGTCCCTTGATGAGTTCGTCGTCGACGGCCTCGTCCGGGCTGATGAGGTCGGCTTTCGAGGCGTCGTACTCGTCGGCGAGTTCGAAACCGGGATCCTTGAGGTCGCCGAGTTCCTCGGCCAGGTCGCGCGGGTCGACGATTTCGCCTTTGAGCGCCGCGGCGGCGGCGACCTCCGGGGAACAGAGGTAGACGTTGTCGTCTTCGATGCCCGAGCGGCCCTCGAAGTTGCGGTTGAACGTCCGCAGGCTCACGGAGTCGGAAGCGGGCACGTGGCCGATACCGATACACGCGCCACACGTGGCTTCGGAGAAGTTGACGCCGGCGGCCATCATCTCGGCGACCCAGCCCTGTCGGGCCAGTAGTTCGGAAGCCTGTTTCGAACCGGGAGCGACGATCATCTCGGTCGTCTTGTTCACCTCGCGGCCCTCGAGCATCTTCGCTGCGGGGAGGATGTCCTCGAAGGCGCCGTTGGTACAGGAGCCGACGATGACCTGGTCGACTTCCGTTCCCGCGACTTCGCTGACGGGCACGACCTTGTCGGGCATCGACGGTTCGGCGATCAGCGGCTCGAGGTCCGAGAGGTCGACGACGATTTCGTCGTCGTACTCGGCGTCGTCGTCAGGCTGGAGTTCGACGTACTCGTCGCCGCGCCCAACGCGCTCGAGGTAGTCTTTGGTCTGCTCGTCGGTCGCGAAGATCGAACTCGTCGCGCCGAGTTCCGTCCCCATGTTGGTGATGGTCATGCGCTCGGGGGCACTGAGGCTCTCGGCGCCGGGGCCGGTGTACTCGAGGATTTTGCCGACGCCGCCTTTGACCGTGAGTCGGCGGAGCATCTCGAGGATGACGTCTTTCGCGGTGGCCCACTCGGGGAGTTCGCCCTCGAGGCGGACGTTGACGACCTCGGGCATCTCGATGTAGTAGGGGGCGCCGCCCATCGCGACGGTGATGTCGATCCCGCCGGCGCCGATGGCGAGTTCGCCCAGGCCACCCGGCGTCGGAGTGTGGCTGTCCGAGCCGAGCAGGGTCTTGCCGGGCGCGGCGAAGTTCTCGCGGTGGACGTTGTGGCAGATGCCGTTGCCGGGGCGAGAGAAGTGGGCCCCGTAGGTGCCGGCCGCAGAGCGCAGGAATCGGTGGTCGTCGGTGTTTTTGAAGTCGAACTGGTAGGTCTGGTGGTCACAGTACTGGGCGGCCAGTTCGGTCTGGACCTCGTCCAGTCCCATCGCCTCGAACTGGAGCCAGACCATCGTGCCGGTCGTGTCCTGTGTCAGCACTTGGTCGATCTCGATCCCGATCTCCTCGCCGGTCTCGAGTTCGCCCTCGACGAGGTGGTCGTCGAGAATTTTCTCGGTGAGCGTCTGTCCCATAGCATCCCAAACTGGGCTATCCTGCCTGATAAATCCAGCGTGTTTCCGAGTGGGTGAGCGTCCAAAATGTGGTTGTAAAACGGTTTATTCTGCAATAATTGCGCCCACAGGTATACGTTCGAGACAGTGACGAGAAACTGGTACTCGAGTTCGTGTACATATCCTTCCATATGTTGATCCGACGTCGTCGAGCGGGGAGGTGGCGATAATCGCCGGAATCTACGACGGGAATCAGTAGCTATACAGCCCCGGATAAATCAGCTACTGGCATGAACGGCGAGCGAGTCGGCAGCGTGCTCGAGGGGTGGGTCGATCGCTGGACCGAACTCGATACCGACTGGCAGGGAGTGTTCGTCGGTCTGGTGATCGTCGCCCTCGTCGGCGGTTTCGGCGTAGACGTCGCATGGTAGCGGCCGTCGCCAGAACGCTGCCCGGCCTGCTCGTACTCTGTCTCGGGGCGGTACTCGCTCGCGGCCTCTCGACGCTCGTGGGGCCGAACGAGTTGCTCCTGGCGATCGCCCTCGGGGTCGTGCTGGCGAACGGGATCGGCGTTCCCGATCGGCTTCGCCCAGGACTGGCGACGCACAAGATCTGGCTCGCCGCAGGGATCGTGTTACTCGGCGCGTCGGTGACCCTCGAGTCGATCCTCGAGACGGGGGCGACGGTTCTCTTGTTACTGTTCGCGACGGTGACGCTCACCCTCCTCACCGTCGAGGCGATCGCTCGAACCGTCGGCGGACTCCCGGAGCGCTTCGGGTCGTTGCTCGCGGCGGGTGCCGGGATCTGTGGCGTCTCCGCCGTCGTCGCTGTCGGCGGCGGGATCCGGGCCCGGGAGACCCAGATCGCCTACGCGGCGGGCACCGTGTTGCTGGTCGACGCAATCACGCTCGTCGTCTACCCGATCGTCGGCTCCGTGCTCGAACTCTCCGGACAGGTCTTCGGCGTCTGGGCCGGCGTCAGCATGCTCTCGACCGGACCGGTGGTCGCCGTCGGGTTCGCCCACTCGGAGACCGCCGGACAGTGGGCGACGATGACGAAACTCGCCCGCAACACCCTCATCGGCGTCGTCGCGGTCGGCTACGCGAGCTACTACGCTCGCCGGGGCTCGGGCGAATCGACGTCCCTGCGACTGTTGTGGTCTAACGTCCCGAAGTTCGTGCTGGGCTTTCTCGCGCTCGTCGCGCTCTCGAGCGCGGGCGTCTTCTCGCCGGCCCAGCAGGAGTCGCTCGCGAACGTGGTCGACTGGCTGTTCCTACTCGCGTTCGTCGGCCTTGGGACGGAGATCCGGGTGGCGGACCTCAGGCGAGCCGGTATCGCCCCCGCGCTCGTCGTGGTCGCCGCGGTGATGATCGCGAGCGTGGTGTCGCTCGCGGTTGCACTCGTCGTGCTGTAAGCCGCGTCGGCGGTTCGAGCGGAACTAGAGGTTCAGGACGACGAGAACGAACTGGCACGCGCCGATCGCGCCGAGGATCGCCAGTACGCAGGCATCGTAGACGAGTCGGAACTCGTCGAGCTCGTCGATCGCTCCCCGGCGCACCAGCCAGGTTCGGAGCCACCAGGCGCCGGCGTACAGTCCGGCCAGTGCCAGGGGAAACGCGACCAGGACCACCAGCGTCGGCGCGTGTTCGGGTCCGTAGTAAGTGCCGATCGTCCACCGAATTCGGACGGTGTCCGCGAGGCGTCCGTACGAGACGGCGCTCAACGCGACGCTCGCGAGGACGATCACGAGACCACCGAGCGAGAACGGTCGCGTGCGTTCGAGATTCGAGCCATCCGGTCGGCCAGGGGTAGTCGTGACCATGGCGTCTCTCGAGACGACCGGGACCAGTATAACGGCTCGAGCACGACTTCAGACCCTGTAGTCGTGGGAAGTTCTATACGAGTGTGGGGTCGAAATGAGGCCATCGTGAGTGAGGATGCGGACGCCGGTGCGGACGCTAACGCGGACATCGAGCGGCTCGCGACCGTGCTCGAAGACCCGACGGCACGGACCATCCTCACCGAGACGAGCCAGGAACCACTGTCGGCGAGAACCCTGAGTGAGCGGTGTGGGGTCTCCGAACCCACGATCTACCGTCGCCTTGAGGATCTTCGCGAGTGTGACCTACTCGTCGAGCAGACGAAACCGGACCCCGAACGCGGCCACCACCGAACCATGTACGCAACCAACTTCGAACGACTCACGGTCGAACTGCGCGACGGACACCTCGAGTTGCGGGTCGACCGCCGCGAGGACCCCGCGGACCGATTCACGCGGCTGATCGAGGGGATGTGAGATGGCGTTCCACCCGCTCCAGTTGTGGGATCCGTCGATGCCGCCGGACTGGGTGATCGCGTTCCAGCAGGTGACGCAGATCGTGAGCGTGCTCATCGGCGTGTTCATCGCCTACCAGGCCTACCGTGGCTACCGACGCAACGACAGTCGACCGATGCTGTTTCTCGCGCTCGGGTTCGTCCTCGTGCTCGCCGTGCCGTTCAGTCTCTTCGTCCTGTACGCCGCGATTCCGGGAATCCCCCAATCCGCCGTCGTCGTCGCCTCACAGTCGAGCCAGGTGACGGGTCTGCTGGCAATCCTCTACGCTCTCTGGATGCCGACCGGAGGATGAAGGTGAACTCGAGGCCGCCCTACCGAGAACGCCGTCCGAGAACGAGCCCCAGAGCGACGGCGACGATCGCCGCACCGACGCCGAATCCCGGCACGGACTCCGCCCCCTCCGAAACCCGCGACTCGATCCCGGACTCGACGGTCACCGTCACCCGCTTGTCGCCAGCCCCAATCTCGTGGCGCCCGCGATCCTCGAACGACAGCGTCGTCTCCACGGTCGTCGACTCGCCCGGTCCGAGGGTGACGGTCTCCTCGGCGACCACGCCGTCGACGGTGCGAATTTCGACGGTCGTCCGCCCGACTCGAGACTGCTCGTTCTCGACCGTCGCCGTCACCGTGATCGGCTCTCCGCGTTCGACCTGGTCGGGGCTGGCCTCGAGGGCCGTCACCGTGAGGTCGGCGGGGTCGACGACGTCCACGACGAACGGGTCGTCACCGACGTGGAGCGCGTACCGACCGGCTGACTCGGGCGTCCACGACAGGCGTTCGATGGTCGCCTCGCCGAGCTCGAGGCGGCCGGTCGCCTCGGCCGCGATAGCGTCGTCGACCAGGACGGTCGCCCGGTAGGGCCCATCTCGATCGCCGCGATTGTCGACTGCGACCGGGAACGTGACCGTCTCGCCCACGACGAGCGTCCGGGGAACGCCGTCGACGGTCGTCTCGCGGAGGCCCTCGATCTCGACCTCCTCGCCCTCGGCGAGCCCGTACGCCATCACCGGCGTCGGCTGGTCGAACGCGTCGGCGTGCTCGAACCGGTTCCAGGTGTCGGGGGCCGACGCCGTCCCCGCGTACGTTTCGGCGAACTCGCGAACGTCGCTCCCGCCGCGGTACTCGAGGTCCGCGAGCCAGTCCTCGAACGTGGCCGTCTCGCGCTGGTTCTGTGCCCGGAAGACGTCCTCCATGGTCGATTCGCCGTCGCTCTCGAGGCGTAGCTGGCGGTCGATTGCGCCGTAGACCAGCGGGCCCTTGACGTAGTCGGTGAGCGGGTCCTGCCAGGTGCCGGGGTCCGTGAGGACGCCCTCGGCGTAGGGGGAGTCCCGGCCCTCGCCGAGCGAGCGTCGGAACGTCAGGTAGTCGAGATCGCCGCGCTCGTAGGTGAGCAGGCTGGCGTAGTACTCCGCCTGGGCCTCGACGAGCCAGCCGCTGGCCCGGTCCAGGTTCGAACGAGCGAACCGCTGGCGGGTGTGGACGTACTCGTGGAGCCAGACGCTACCCGCTACGTCGAGACGGGCGTCGGCGCGCACCCAGGCGTCCCGCTCGCCGTACTGGATGCCGTTGGCGCCCCACTCGACCGAGCCCGTCGGAGCGGCGACGATCATCACCTCACTGTGGCTGTTTCCGACGCCGAGTCGCTCGCTGGCGTGAGCGAGCGCCTCGAGCACGTCTTCGGGCGATTCCTCGAGGTCGGCGGCCTCGGGCACGACCAGGCGGATGGTCTCGCTTCCGGCGGTCGTCTCGTGGACCTCGTTGGCCCCGAAGAACGCGACGTGTTTTCCGGCGACCCCCTCGCCGTCGACGGCGACCTCGCGGTGGACGTCGACCGACGAGCGTTCTCGCCAGGCCAACTGGAGTTGCGGCGTCGCGACGATGCCCCACTCGCCCGTTTCGACGAACGTGTAGCCGCTTCCGTCGTGGCCGTGGCGGCCGACATCCGTCCGGTTCGCCGGGAGCCTGAGCGTGAGTTGCGGGGAGCGCCCCTCGTGGTCGCTCTCGGCCCACCGGTAGGCGCCGTCGTCGGTCTCCTCGAGGTCGCTCGTCTCGAGGACGGTCGCCTCGGATCCGGGCGTCACTGTGAGCCGGGTCACCGGCTCCGGCACGTCGTAGGTGACGACCGCCTCGAACTCGCCGGGGAGGTCGGGTCGCTGGTGCAGGACGACGGATTCGCGAATCAGGTCGGGTTCGGCACTCGCGGTCGGGATGGCGTTCGTGGCCGCGCTTGAGTCGACGGTCGCAGTCGCGCCTGTTGCAGTCAACCCGTCGACGTCAGTCGCGTCCGCTGCGAGCGACCTCGACGAAACGGCAGCCGGTCCGCTATCTGGTGCCTCGAGCCCCAAACCGACCGCGTTCGCGCCGGAGGTCTCGAGCGATGGAGACGGGGACGCGGACGCTGAGCTGGCGGCGAATGCACCCGCACCGACGCTCGCGGGAACGCTTCCGAGGACGAGTACGATCAGGAGGGCAGCGACGAACCGGCGTGTCACACGTCTCCTTCTCTCCCGCGCGAGCAAGACTGTTCTGGCTTCCTGACGGTCAGTCGATACACGTTCTGCATCCTGACGGCCCGTCGATGAAAGCCGGGCCGTTTTCGTTCCCGAGAACGTAGCCCGCGCCGTGTACGAGCGACCCGCCACCGCCCGAACGGATAGCGAGTCGGAGGGGCTCCCGTGACCGATCGCCGCGTCCGACGGGCGACGTCGGACGACGCCCTGGCCGTCCGTCGACTCGTCGACGGCGCGTTGCTCGAGGTCGGCGACGTCGAGTCGCGAATCGACGACGGTGACGTCCTGGTCGCGACAGAACCGCGATCGGTGGGTACCGGCGAGACGCGGCGGGTCCTCGGCGCGGTCGTCCTCGAGACGCCGGTTCGAGGCGAAACGAAGGGGGCACACGTCGCGGCGATCGCCGTCCACCGACGTCACCGCGGACGTGGGATCGGAACCGACCTGCTCGAGGCGGCGCTCGAGCAAGCGGGCGTGCTAACGGCGAACTTCGATGCGGACGTGCGACCGTTTTACGAGTCGCTCGGATTCGACGTCGAATCGATCACGGAGGGACGGTATCGCGGGGTGAAACGACGTTCGGGGGCACGACACAACGGCTGAAGGAGCCGAGGTCATCGCGACTTCGGTGAGGATCAATCCGGGCGGAGTGTAGCCGACGACTACGTGCTCGATCACCGTTACCTGATACCTCCGACAGGAACCCGATCCTCGAGTGTGGCGGCTGACACGCCCGCCTGTCAGTGATAGCGATCATGCTCACATTTTATACCGGCGAGTGTGGTAGGTGGCCCCGGCATGAACCCCAGACAACTCCTCACCGGTGATCCCAAGCGGGCTCGATGCTCTACCTCGGGATCGGCGCCATCTCGCTGCTGAAAGCGCTGGCGGTCCGCAACGACAAGCGACGCTTCAAACGCGAACTACTCGACGCCGCCCTGTTCCTCGGCGTCGGAATCGCGCTGCGCAAGTACGGCAGCCTCAGAGAGCAGAAACAACAGGAACTGCGCGAGTCAGTCCCCGACGTGCTCCTCCAGGCGCTCGAGGGCGACGGGAGCGGCGACGACTTCGCGTCGATGGCGAAGAAACGGTTCGGCCGCGAGTCGGAGCCGGAACCCGAACCCTCGCTGCGGGCTCGAGCGACGGGCTTCGTTCGCTCGTAGACTCGTAGAAGCGTAGAAGCGTAGAATCGCCTCGAGAAAGGACCGAAGAAGCGCACCACCGTTTTTCAGGCTTCGACGAGCTTGTAGGCACCCCCGTCGGTCTCGCCGTCCTCGGGAGCGGGCGCCCGCTCGGCGTAGTAGATGGCGCCGTCGACGACCAGCGGCGTGCTCGTGACGACGCCGTCGTGGTCGACGTGCCAGACTTCCTCGCCGGTCTGTTTCTCGACGGCGTACAGCGTCCGGTCCTTCGAGCCGAAGACCACCCGGTCGGCACACACCGTCGGGCACCCGGTGAGCGCACTGTCGGTTCCGAAGCGCCAGTGCTCCTCGCCGGTGGCGGCGTCGAGCGCGTAAAGGTTGCCGTCGTGACTCCCAGCGAAGACGACTCCGAGGCTCGGGTCGATCCCTGGGCCCGTCATCGAAAGCCCGCCCGTCTCGACCGACCAGTCCTCGGTGCCGTCCTCGAGGTCGACCCGGTAGATGCGCTGGTCCCACGAGCCGAAGTAGGCCCCGCCGTCGTAGGTGGCGATCGGTCCCTTGATCTCGCCGTCGGTGTCGTTGTCGGGGTCGGTCTCGAACGTCCACTCGAGTTCGAGGTCTGGATACTGCCACCCATAGAGCACGCCGTCGTTGGCGCCGACGACCAGCCGGCCGGCGTTGGGGTCGATCGCGGGCGTCGAGTGGGGGTGGTCGGTGGGCGGCTCTCGGCGTCCTCCCACAGCACCTCGCCGGTGTCGGGGTCGACGGCGAACATGCTGCCCTCGGGGTCGGGATACTCGACGGCCACGAAGACGCGGTCGCCGTCAAATACCGGGCTCGAGCCGATCGACCCGCCCAGCTTCTCGGCCCACACCTCGTCGCCCGTCTCGAGGTCGAACGCGTAGAGGACGCCGTCGTAAGCACCGATGAAGACGGTATCTGCGGTGACGACGGCCGTCCCGTGGATGCCGTTGCCGTCCGTCTCGGTGTCGGCTTCCCACAGCACTTCGCCATCGGCGGTGAGCGCCGTGACGATGCCAGTGTCGCCCGGCATCACGAGACCACCGTCTGACGTCGGCGTCGCGCTCGCTTTCGCCGCGCTGTGATCGCCAGTGTTTACCTCTGGGAGGCGCCAGGCCTGCTCGACCGCGTCGGGGATCGTCTCCTGGGGACGATATCCCCAGTTCTCGAGCGAGTCCCGAAACTGGGCGACATTGTCGGGGTACGTCGCCTCGAGCGGGTCGTCGATGGGGTCGATCAGGGGGTCGTCTTCGGTGTCGTTGCCGTTACCGTTGCCGTTCCCGTCACGATTACCGGCGTTCGGCGTCGGATCGTCGGATTCCGACTGGTCGAGACAACCAGCGGTTGCCGCCGCGAGACTCGCGCCGCTGAGTCGGAGGACGCGTCGTCGGGAGAGGCCTTGCATTACGAGAGCAGTTTTACTCGAGTGGCATGAACGTTCGCCTCGAGCGCCTCGGTGCGCTCACCGGTGGTAATCTCAAAGTGACCGACGACCGTCCGCGAGCGGAGGGCTACCTGGACGTCGGCTCGAGTTCGGCCGTGAAGTGACGGAGTTCGGGTACCTCGGGTTCGGTTTTGATCTCGAGGCCCGTCGCCTCGTCGGCCCGCTCGAGGACGGCCGCGGCCGCATCGGCAACGTGCTCGAAGTGCTCGCGGTGGTAGGTCCGGCGGGGGACCGCCAGCCGGACGAGTTCTGGACGGTCAGTGCCGGGGAACGCGAAGCTCCCGAGTTCGACGCCGCGAACGCCGCCCTCACGGTAGAGTTCACAGACCAGCACCTGCCCGGGGAAGTCGCTCGACTCGAGGTGCGGGAAGACGGCCTCGGCGTCGAGGTAGACCGCGTGGCCGCCGGTGGGCGTGTAGACGGGGACGTCGCGGTCCTCGAGCAGGCTCGCGAGTGTCCGAATGCTCTCGACGCGGTCGGCGACGTAGGCCTCCTCGACGGCTTCCCGGAGGCCGACCGCCAGGGCCTCCATGTCCCGGCCGGCCATGCCGCCGTAGGTCGGGAAGCCCTCGTAGAGGATCGCCCGCTGTTTGCAGCGGTCGGCCAGCGCCTCGCCCTGGGTGGCGACGAACCCGCCAACGTTCGAGAGGCCGTCTTTCTTGCCGCTCATCACCAGCGCGTCGGCGTACCCCAGTTGTTCGCGGGCGACGTCGGCGACCGACGCTTCGGCGTACTCAGCTTCGCGCTCGGTGACGAAGTAGGCGTTCTCCGCGAAGCGACAGGCGTCGACGACGAACGTGGCGTCGATCTCGTCGGCGAACTCGGCGACCCGGCGGGTGTTCTCGACGCTCACCGGCTGACCCGCCGCCGAGTTGTTCGTGATCGTCTGGATCACCACGGGGACGCGGTCGGCGCCCACCTCCTCGACGACCTCGCGGCCGCGTTCGATCGAGAAGTCGCCCTTGAAGTCGCCCGGGGCCCCGGGGTCGGTCGCGACCTCGACCGGGCAGTCGACCGGGTCGGCGCCCTGGTTGGCGACGTGGGCCCGCGTCGTGTCGAAGTGCGTGTTGTTCAGGGCGACGTCCCCTCCTCGAGCAGGGTGCCGTAGAGGACGTTCTCGGCCCCGCGCCCCTGGTGGGCCGGGACGACGTGGGAAAAGCCCATGACGTCGGCCACCGCGGCCTCGAGCCGTCGGAAGCTCTTCGACCCGGCGTAAGACTCGTCGCCCCGGATCAGGGCGGCCCACTGGTCCTCGCTCATCGTTCCCGTCCCGCTGTCGGTCAGCAGGTCGATGAACACGTTCTCGGCGTCGAGGTTGAAGACGTTGTAGCCCGCCTCCTCGAGTGCGCGTTCGCGCTCGCCGCGAGAAGGAGGTCGATCGGTTCGACCATCGTCGACTTGTAGTGTACCATATCCCGTTCTGAGGCGCGGCGATAGTTCAATGCATCTGCGGGTTTCTGGGGCTATCCGCCCCGAACGTACACCGGGCGACGAATCGGGGCTTCGAAGCACGTCCCGTAGTCGCGGGAGGTGGCCCGGTCGGCACGCTCGAGACGCCGACCAGTCAAAGTAGGCCCGCAATCAGGGCTCGAGGCGATACCGGACCGTCCGCGCGCCGTCGAACCGAGGACCCGACCCGGTGTCACCGAAGCCGAGTTCCTCGGCGGCCTCCTCGACTGCTCCGTGGCCGTCCGGAACGAGTACTTCGACGGCCATCCCTTCACACTCGGCGAAGCGAACGGGTTCGGCCAGCAGGCGCTCGCAGGCGGCCTCGGTGCCGTCGATCTGGGTGACGTGGACGGTGTCGCCCTGGGCGTCGAAGCTGACGAATCCGAGGAGGTCCTCGGGATTGGACTTGCCGTACTGCGAGGCGTCCGCGTCGCTCGCGTCGTCCGCAGGTGGGACGTCGGCGTTCGGGTCGTGAGTACCGTCCTCGGCCACGCGCACCGTCCGGTCGTGGACGAGGTTCCGGGCCACGTCGGTCGGAGCGTCGGCGATGGCGGCAATCGCGTCGGCATCGGCCTCGAGGGCATCCCGTACGTTCATTACTGTTTGTCAATGCCACGCACGAATATAAATCCGACGAGCCACGGACACCGCCGCTACGACCCACTGTCGACGCGCGCACATTCTTGTGCCAGGGAGGCAAAACGCACCGCATGAACGACGCGTCGGCGACGGACGAGACTCGCTGTGCGTTCTGTGGACACGCGTGCCCACTCGAGCCGGTTACCGGAGACGGCGAGGGAGCGGACCCGGACCGGGTCTTCTGCTCGCGCGCCTGCCGCGACGCCTTTCGGGAGAACGAAGACGGGTCCCGGAAAGAAAACGGACACCGAACGCTCGAGACGGGCGTCGCCGCTCTCGAGGCGAGCCTCCCGCAGGGGCTCCCGCGAAACTCGTTCGTCCTCCTGGTGGGCAACTCCGGAACCCGCGAGGAGGCCATCCAGGCCGAACTGGTCTGGCGCGCGCTCGAGCGCGACGAACCGGCGATCGTGGTGGCGTTCACCGAACCACCCACGTCGGTCGTCGAGAACTTCCTCGCGATGGACTGGAACGTCCTCCCCTACCTCGAGTCCGGCCAGCTTCGCGTCCTCGACTGCTTTACCTCCAGGATGGACGACCCCGAGCGCCTTCACGACCGGATGACCGAGTGGAATACCCACCTGCGGCGCGTCGTCGAGCCGCAGACGGCCACCGTCCGCGATCCGGGCGACGCCCACGAGGTGCTGAACGTCCTCGACAACGGCCTCGAGGACCTCGAGATGATCGAGACGGGGCTGGTCGTCGTCGACTCCATCGCGGAGTTCGCCTCGCTCGTCCAGCCCGTCCAGGCCTACGACTTCGTCCGGGACGCCCGCGCCGAGGTCTGCAAAGGCCGGTTCGTGCCGCTGATCGCCGGGGGAACGGTCGCGGGCGGCGAGGAAGTCTTCCCCCGGAACCTCGCGTACGCCGTCGATGGTGTGGTCGACCTCGCGCTCGACAACTCGATCGTCGAGGACACGCTCTTTCGTCGGCTCCGGGTGCGCAAGCTCCGAGGCGTTCTCGCGATCAGCGAGTGGCACACCTACGAGTACACGAGCGGACTCGGCATGGTGACCTTCGATCCGCTTGAGGAACTCGAGGGCGACCACGATGACGGTGACAGTGGTGGAGAATCGGACGATGGGACGAGCGGGACGAACGATCCGCGAGACGACGTCGGTGGAAGCGAACACATCGACGAGCCCAACGTCGAGGAACGGAACAGCTAACTGTTCCAGCCGAAATCCTCCGTCAATGCCCTTCGGTGTCGACGAGGCGGCAAAGGCCCCGTCTTCGGGTCCATGTTCGCCGCCGCGGTCTGGGCCCCGACTCGAGACGCCCTCCCCGACGGCGTCGCCGACTCCAAGCGCCTCTCGCTGGAGCGACGGGAGACCCTGGCCGAGACCATCCGCGCGGACGCTCGACTTCGGGTCGGCGTCGCCGAAATTACCACCGACCGGATCGACGCCCCCGACACCGACATGAATGGCCTGGCCGTCGAGGCCCACGCGAGCGCGCTCGAGGGGGCCGTCGAGGCTTCCGGGGCTGCCGAGGCCGCCGGGGAGTCTCCATCCACCCTCGAGCACGGGGGAACGTCGGAACCGCCGGTCGTCCACTGCGACGCCTGCGACACCGACGCCGAGCGCTTCGCCCGCCGGGTCGCCGACGCCTGCGCCCTCGAGACCACGGTCGAGGCGACCCACGGCGCCGACGACGACGACCCGCTCGTGGGTGCCGCGAGCATCGTCGCCAAGGTCGAACGTGACGCCCACGTCGCCGCAATCGCCGACGAGTACGGCGAGGTCGGCAGCGGCTACCCTTCCGACCCGACCACGCGGGCGTTCCTGGAGGAGTACGTCGCGAGATGTGGAGCGTTGCCGCCGTTCGCCCGCGCGTCGTGGTCGACCTGCGCCGACGTGCTCGCCGACGCCGAACAGACCGGACTCGGGCAATTTTGACGTACCCCCGCCCGAAATACGCCGGCATGAGCGAAGACGACGTCGCTCGAACCCTGCGAACCTACGAATCGGACGCCGACGCCTACGTCGAGAAGTACCGAACCGAGTCGGTGCTCGCCCGGTACGGCGAGGCGTTCCTCGAGGCGCTCGAGACCACCGGCGGACAGCGCGTTCTGGACGTCGGCTGTGGCCCCGGCGTGGACTCGGCGGCGCTCGAGGCCCGCGGATACGACGTCGTCGGTCTGGATCTGACCGAGTCGTTCCTCCGGGCGGCGACGGAGGACGTCCCTTCGGCGTCGTTCCTCCGGGGCGACATGCGCGCACTCCCGGTCGCGACCGGCGCGGTCGAGGGCCTCTGGGCGTGTGCGTCATTTCTCCACGTCCCCCGGGCGGACGCGCCCGCGACGCTCCGCGAGTTCCGACGGGTGCTCGACACCGACGGCGTCCTGTACCTCTCCGTAAAGAGACCCGACCTGGCCGCCCGCGACGAGAGCGACCGCCACTTCGAGCCATACCAGCCGAGAGCGGTCCACGACCTGCTCGAGACGGCCGGCTTCGAACGGGTGACGGTGACCGAACTGGACGGGTGGGTCTCCGCACTGGCCCGCACGCCCGCCCGATAGCAATCGACTTTTTGGGTCCCGCGTCGTAGCGCGATTCATGGGATACGTCTGTCCAATCTGTGAGGCGGGCGTCACCGACGGCCGCCAGCTCGCCGACCACCTCGCGGTCACCGCGTCGCTCGGCCGCACGGCTCACCTCGAGTGGCTCGAGGAGCACGTCCCCGACTGGGGCTCGAGAACGCGAGACGAACTCGCCGACGCCGTCACCCCGCACGCGCTCGAGGTGGAGTTACCGGTCTCGGAAGACGCTTCCGAGGGGCCAAGGGTGCAGTCGGGGCGGGGGGCGAACGCGAGGAACCAGAGAGGCCCGAAGGGCCCCAGACTCGAGGACGCCATCGCCCAGCAGGCACAGGAACCGGGGCGCGGAGACGTGACCACCGAAACCAGGGACGTCCTCGAAGAGGCGAGGGCGTTGACGGCTCGAATGGAGGGCGACGGGCGGCGCGGGTCGAGCGCCGCAACGGGGAATCGCCCGTCGAAGACGAGCACGAAGACGAGACCGGAAACGAAAACGAAAACGCGTAACTGTCCTCTCGCCAACCGTCTCGACATGCACACCGTCGGTACCTTCGCCCCCGGCACCCTCGAGGACGCGAGCGAGCAGTACGAATTGGTCGGTCCCGCCGCCCAGACCGTCGTCCGCGAGGTCGCCAAATCCATGGACTTCGACCGCGAGGAGTACGCCGACCGCGTCTCGAGAGACGTAGTGGAGACGGCTCGAGACGCCCTGTTCGCGAGTTTGCTCGAGGTTCGCGTCGGCACCCGCAAGGAGTACGAGGACTGGCGCGAGGCGTACGACGGCGAGGTGATCGAGGCGGGAAGCGAGCACGTCGACCACGTGGTCTGGCACGCCGCCCCGACCGGCGAGGCCGTCGCCGCGACCTTTCAAGAGAAGGAGGAGGCCGCCATCGCGACGCTTCGGCGTCAGGCGTTCGGCCGACTGTACCGTGACCAGCTATAGGATCTTTTCAAGTGTCGCATCGGCCACCGGGTGGACGTAGCGCGTCATCTGGTGAGAACGTTCGAGCGAACCATCCCGGGTGAGCGGCGAAGAGCGCGTGCACCAGCGTCTCGAGATCACGGCGTTCGTGGAGTGACGCGACGAGTGATCGTGGCCATCGCTCTCAGGGGGTTGCTATACGAATCGAAAGGGGTTGCTGCACGAGAGGAAGGCGGCTTCGCGTAACGACGCGGAGACCGGCGTCCGTAGGGACGGCAATCAGGACGAGTTTGGACCTGAACCCGAATCCGGATCCGAGCGGAAATTCGAATCCGAACGCGACCCCAAGTCCGAACTCGAGTCGTCGACCACCTCGAACGTCGTTCCGCCGCACCGGCAGCCCTCTCGTCGCCCTATCGGGCGAATTTTTTCGTCGGACCACCGCTCCGCCGCGTACGCCGCCCCGCAAGACGTACAGATCGCTGCGACTTTCTGCACGCGTTCACGCTCGTGATCGCTGTCGACGCCATCTTCGTCTTCACCTGCGACTTCGTCTGACGCCGGTTCGGCGGCGTCGTCTCCCGCAACCTGGTCGTCCATGTGGGCCCCTAGAGGGGCCACAACGGGATAGCAATCATGCGGTGACCTCGAGGGTATTTATATAAGCGTGCTGGCGCGTTTCACGGCCTGCGTTCGCTATCACTTGCGCGAGAGCGTTCTCGAGACGACGGAGCGCCGGCGGAAGCCAACGGAACCCGACGAAGCAACGACGAAACGCGTATCCTCCGTCGGTCCCGAATGTCGAATAATGCGTCGACGGACCCTCCTCCTCGTTTCGGCCTTCGTACTCGTGCCACTCGTCCTCTTGGTCGCCCTCGGCGCCGTCCCCGCGCTGATCGGCGGCGGGGACGTCTACTACGTGGTCGCGAACGAGGTCGACCTCGAGGATGGGGAACCGCCAGAGGCGAACGTCACGGGTACGATCGCCGCTGAGAACCTCTCGGAGAACCGCTTCCCGTACACGACGGGCGCGCTCGAGGACGGTCGCTCGGCGGCCTACGAAGAGGGGCGATTCGGCTTCGAGTCGGCGTTCACGCACACGCCGTTCGACGAGTTCTCCGAGTTCGAGACGTGGAACCGCGCAGCGACCGACCCCGAGGCAGACGTGGTCTACCTCGAGCGAAACGGTACCTACTACCGCCTCGAGATCACACCAGCTAGCGATGTCGATGGACCCTGACGACACGGACGACGGGGGTGCCGACGCCAACTCGGGAACCACCGAGGATGCACCGGCGTGGCCCGTGCTCGAGTCGCAGACCGAGTACGAAACCGGCTGGTACGACGGCGGCTACGATCTGGTTGAACAGCCCAATGGCTCCGAGAAGCGCTACTACTGGGCCGACCTCCCCCCGGCAGTGGTGATCGTCGCCGCGACCGACGAGTCGATCCTGTTCGTCGAGCAGTACCGCCCCGCGATTCGAGAGACGCACCTCGAGTTGCCCGCGGGTATCGTCGAGGACGGCGAGTCCTACACCGCCGCGGCCGCGCGCGAACTCGAGGAGGAAACCGGCTTTCGCCCCTCGAGTCTCGCCCTCTTGCAGGAGTACCGCGTCGCGACGGGCGTCCTTCGCCACGACCGCGGCGTGGTCTACGCGGAGGGACTCGAACCCGGCGAGCGCGACCTGGACGGCAACGAGTTCCTCGAGGTGCGGACGATTCCGAAGGGCGAGGCGCTGGCTCGAGCGCGCGAGCACCCGGCGAACGACTCGACGCTGAGCGCACTGTTGCTGGCCCGCGAGGACGGGTTGCTCAGGGACCAAGAGCATCGTTTAACCCGCTCGAGACCCAACCCCGACCAACACGATGGACGGCGAAATCTCCACCGACGACGTCTCGGCACTGCTCGAGTCCGACGCCGACGTGCGGATCGTCGACATTCGCGACCAGGCGAGCTTCAAACGTGGCCACATTCCCGGCAGCGAGAACGTCCCGTTTCACGAGATAACAGCGAAAATCGAGGACTTCGACGACGCTGACCGGATCGTCACCGTCTGCCCGCACGGGCAGGCGAGCGTTCAGGCGGCACGGCTCATCGGCTCCTACGAGGGGAGCGCGGACGCCCGCGTCGAGAGCATGGTCGGGGGACTCGAGGCCTGGGCCAAGGCCTACGAGTTGGCGGCCGACGACGGCGAGGACAGCGAGGGCAGCGAGGGCAACGAGCGAGACGGGCGAGGTGAGCGAGACGAGGACGACGAACGCGAACACAGTACTCGAGGGAACGCTGACTCGAGCGCGCCGTTCTGATTCTGCGACCGGAGATCGACTCGCGGTCGCCGCAGGGTAATCACTGTACCAGTCCCCGAACCGACCTGGCGGACGCGACTCGAGTGAGGCGAGACGCGGATGACGACCACCCCGTTGTAACGACCCTGACTATGACGGCCGAACAACCATCCCTGTGAATGATTCACATACGAATGGTCTGGTTCCGCATCGCACCACAATGGGACAGACCGTCAGGATTTCAGCGGGCTGAGAGCCGTATCAGCACCCGGCCACACCCCCCACGTGGCCGGTTTTGCTGTCGGCGTATTCGAATCCTCGAGAGAGTGGTTTGAAGACGACGTCGTTACTCGAGGTACCGGTCCGAAGACGACACTGCTACTCGAGTTGTACGACTCGAGGCGTGTTCGGACGCGTCGCACGAAAAACGGGAGAGCGGCGTCGCTGCTCGAGGCCCTCGTCGAAACGAAAAACCGCACCGCAGGCGCTAGTTTCGTTCGGTTCGCGACCCGCCATGGATCGGAAGTCCGGTCAGAGCATCGACGGTCAGGCGACGTTGAATCCGCGATCGCGGAGGAAGTCCTCGATGCGGCCGCGGTGGTTGCCCTGGAGTTCGATGTGACTGTCCTCGACGGTACCGCCACAGGCGAACTTCGATTTCAGATCCGACGACAGACTGTCGAGATCGACGTCTTTGGGGTCGAATCCTTCGATGACCGTTACCTCTTTACCGTATCTGCGCTCGTCAATGCGGATGGTGAGTTGCTGCTGGCCCTTGGCCACGTCCTCGCAGACGCAGAGTTCCTGGGGCAGCCCGCACGTCGAGCAGACTTCCGACATTACGTTCGCCCGTACGGAATGAGCATATTAAACACTATCGGGACCGCAACCGACTTCCGACTCTCGTGACCGCAACCGTCTTCGGCCTCCAGCAGTCGGACGCTCGACCCACCGCTGCCCGAAGCTGCCTGACAACCGATGGGATTTTCCCGTCTGCGCGTCCAGGGTGTTGGCATGAACTATCGCGCAGTCGAACCGACGGGAGAGTACGTCGCCAGCCTCGACCACGGCGCCGACTGGCGGGCCGAGATCGAGTCGCTCGCGACCGAGGTCGACGCCGACGCCGCCTGGTTCACCGCCCTCGGCGCCGTCCAGGACGCCGAAATCTGGTTCTACGACCAGGACACCCTCGAGTACGAACCCGTGACCTTCGACGAACCGCTCGAGGTAGCCAGTTGCGTGGGGAACGTCTCCTGGCTGGAGGAGACCGGTTCGCCCACACCCACGCCGTCCTCTCGCGACCCGACGGTACGGCCCTCGCGGGCCACCTGAACGCCGCGACCGTCTTCGCGGGCGAAGTGTACATGCGCACCTTCGAGGAGCCCCTCGAGCGCGAGCACGACGAGACCACCGACCTCGACCTCTGGCTCTAACATGCGGGCCGAGGACGAGCGCTACTTCGAGACGCTCGAATCCCAGCTCGAAGAGGCCATGGACGTCGCCGAAACCGCCAAGCAGCGAGGCGACGACCCGAAGCCAGAAGTCGAGATTCCGGTCGCGAAAGACATGGCCGACCGCGTCGAGAACATCCTCGGGATCGACGGCGTCGCCGAGCGCGTGCGCGAACTCGAGGGCCAGATGTCCCGCGAAGAGGCCGCCCTCGCGCTCGCGGAAGACTTCGCCGACGGTTCCGTCGGTGACTACGAGACGAAAGCCGGGAAGGTCGAGGGCGCGGTCCGGACGGCCGTCGCGCTCCTGACCGAGGGGGTCGTCGCGGCACCGATCGAGGGGATCGACAAGGTCGAGATCCTCACCAACGACGACGGCACCGAGTTCGTCAACGTCTACTACGCTGGCCCGATCCGGTCAGCGGGCGGGACCGCCCAGGCACTCTCGGTGCTGGTCGCGGACTACACCCGCGCGCTGGTCGGGCTCGAGACCTACGAGGCCCGTCAGGAGGAGATTGAACGCTACGCCGAGGAGGTCGGCCTCTACGACAAGGAGACCGGGTTGCAGTACTCCCCAAAGGACGAGGAGACGAAGTTCATCGCTAAACACCTCCCGATCATGCTCGACGGCGAGGCCACGGGCGACGAGGAGGTCTCGGGCTTTCGGGATCTCGAGCGCGTCGACACCAACTCCGCCCGCGGCGGGATGTGTCTGGTGATGGCCGAAGGGATCGCGCTGAAAGCCCCCAAGATCCAGCGCTATACGTCCCAGCTCGACGAAATCGACTGGCCGTGGCTCCAGGATCTGATCGACGGGACCTACTACGACGACGGTGCGTCAGCGAATGAAGGCGAGGACGAGGATGGAGGCGACGGCGGAGAAGGCGAGGGAGACGAGGAGACAAACGCTGACGACTCGAGTCCCGACTCCGAGGAAGACGATCGACCGTCGGGACCCCCGCGCGTCGAACCCGCCACGAAGTTCCTCCGGGACCTGATCGCCGGCCGCCCCGTCTTCTCACACCCCTGCGCCGAGGGCGGCTTCCGCCTGCGCTACGGCCGCGCGCGCAACCACGGCTTCGCGACCGCGGGCGTCCACCCCGCCTCGATGCACATTCTGGACGACTTCCTCGCGACGGGCACCCAGATCAAGACCGAGCGCCCCGGCAAGGCCGCCGGGGTGATTCCCGTCGACAGCATCGAAGGCCCCACCGTCCGCCTGGCCAACGGCGACGTCCGACAGATCGACGACGTCGAGGAGGCCCTCGAGGTCCGCAACGGGATCGAGAAGATCCTGGACGCCGGCGAGTACCTGGTCAACTACGGCGAGTTCGTCGAGAACAACCACGCGCTCGCGCCCGCCGCCTACGCCGTCGAGTGGTGGGTCCAGGACCTCGAGGCCGCCGGTGCGGACGTCCAGGCGCTCGAGGACGACCCCCGGATCGACCTCGAGGACCCGCCCGCCGAGCAGGTCCTCGAGTGGGCGCTCGAGTACGACGCCCCGCTCCATCCGAAATACACCTACCAGTGGCACGACCTCTCGGTCGAGGCCTTCGTCGGGCTGGCCGAGGCCGTCAGCGACGGAACGGTCGAGGATGGGGGCGCAGGTGGCGAGACGCTCGTCCTCGAGCACACCGACGCCGTCCGCGAGGCGCTCGAGACCATCGTCGTCGAACACCGCCAGCGCCCCGACCGGATCGAGGTCGACGACTGGGAGCCGTTCGTTCGCAGTCTGGGACTGACAGTGGATCTGGAGCGCACCTGGTCACTCGAAGACCTGAGCGAGCGCGCTCGCGCGTGGGGCGTACACGAAGACGGCGACAACGCCATCGAGGCGGTCAACGAGGTCGCCTCCTTCACGGTTCGGGAGCGCGCGCCGACCCGCATCGGCACGCGGATGGGTCGGCCCGAGAAGTCCGAGCGCCGGGACCTCAGCCCGCCCGTCCACACCCTCTTTCCCATCGGCGAGGCCGGCGGCGCCCAGCGCAACGTCGCCGACGCCGGAAAGTACGCCGAGACGATGAGCGACACGCCCGGCGTCGTCGAACTCGAGATCGGCCGCAAGCGCTGCGAGGCCTGCGGCGAGGAGACGTTCAAGAACCGCTGTCCGGAGTGCAACGAGCGGACCGTCCCAGACTACGAGTGCCCCTCCTGTGAGTCCCGGGTCGACCCGGACGAGGCGGGCCGCGTCGAGTGCGACCGCTGTGAGATCGAGGCCACCTGCGTCGAGTACACCGAGGTCGACGTCCACGAGGTCTACCGAGACGCCCTCGAGGCCGTCGGTGAGCGCGAGAACGCCTTCGAGATCCTCAAGGGCGTGAAGGGACTCACCTCGACGACCAAGGTGCCGGAGCCGATGGAGAAGGGCATCCTTCGGGCGAAACACGACGTCTCGACGTTCAAAGACGGCACCGTCCGCTACGACATGACCGACCTCCCCGTGACGGCCGTGCGGGCCAGCGAACTCGACGTGACGGTCGGCCAGCCGAGGCGCTGGGCTACGAGGAGGACGTCCACGGCGAACCGCTGACCCACGCCGATCAGCTGGTCGAGCTCAAGGTCCAGGACATCGTCCTCTCGGACGGCGCGGCCGAGCACATGATGCAGACCGCCGATTTCATCGACGACCTGCTCGCGCAGTACTACGGGCTCGAGCCGTTCTACGAGATCGACGATCGCCAGGAGCTCGTCGGCGAGCTCGTATTTGGTATGGCACCGCACACCTCCGCGGCTACTGTCGGGAGAGTGATCGGTTTCACGAGCGCCGCCGTCGGCTATGCACACCCGTTTTTCCACGCAGCAAAAAGACGAAATTGCGACGGTGACGAGGACTGTGTCATGCTCCTCATGGACGGCTTGTTGAACTTTAGTATTAGTTTCTTGCCAGACAAACGAGGCGGGCGCATGGACGCTCCCCTCGTTATGTCCTCGAGAATCGACCCCTCCGAGATCGACGACGAGGCCCACAACATGGACGTCGTCTCCCGCTATCCCCGCGAGTTCTACGAGGCCACCCTCGAGCAGGCCGACCCGGGCGACGTGGAGGACATCGTCGAAATCGCCGAAGACACCCTGGGAACCGACCACGAGTACACCGGCTTCGGGCACACCCACGACACCACCGACATCGCCATGGGGCCGGACCTGTCGGCCTACAAGACGCTCGGGTCGATGATGGACAAGATGGACGCCCAGCCGGCTGGCGCGCAAACTCGAGGCCGTCGACGAGACGGACGTCGCCGAGCGGGTCATCGAGTACCACTTCCTGCCCGACCTCATCGGCAACCTGCGGGCGTTCTCGCGCCAGGAGACGCGGTGTCTCGACTGCGGGGAGAAGTTCCGACGGATGCCCCTGACCGAGGTCTGCCGGGAGTGTGGCGGCCGCGTCAATCTGACCGTCCACAAGGGGTCGGTCAACAAGTACATGCAGACCGCCATCGACGTCGCCGAGGAGTACGGCTGTCGGGACTACACCAAGCAACGGCTGGAAGTGCTCGAGAAGTCCCTCGAGAGCGTCTTCGAGAACGACAAGAACAAGCAAAGCGGCATCGCGGACTTCATGTGACCGCGGCTGGTGGTGAGCGACTCCGTTCGGACGTTCGTCGGATCAACTGCGCTTCTGTCTCGCGTCGCACGCCCCTGACGTGGCGCTTGGAGGCGGACCGGTTAACTCCGTAGGTTGTCGACGATATTCGTTTTGAACCCGCTGTACACGGTAGCCAGCGGACTCGACCAGGTCAGTCGGTGGTACATCCGGACCTCCGGGGCGAACTTCGCCTTGTACTCGGAGAGTCCGTAGAGGTTCGCCCCGCCGTGGTCGAGGCGCTCGAGGCCGCGGTCGCGCGCCTGACAGATGACGTGCCAGAGCATGAGGTCCATCACCGGGACGCTGTGGTCGCGATTGCTAACCCCCTGCCACGTGACCAGCGTTCTATCGTCTTCGATAGTTATCTGACCGCCGACGAGTTCGCCGTCGGCAACGAACCGGTACACGCGCATGATCCCGTCGGGAAGTGCGCCGTACAGGGCCGAAAAGAACGCCGGCGGTGCGGCGTACTCGTCGTGACGTTTCCGTAGCCCGTCGATGATAGCGGGTATCTCTGCGCCGTTCGTTTCCGTTATTTCGTAGCTGTCGTTCGGCGTGTTTCGAAGGTTTTGCCGGAGGTCGCTGCTGAACGTCATCAGCAAATCCTCTTCCGACGGCGTGAGATCGACGGCGTACGTGAAGTACGGCTTGCGAGCGGCGTACTCGTTCCAGAAGAACGGCCGCGGGTCGCCGTACTCCGTGCCGGTCTGAATGTGGATGTACGCTGGACCGATCGTTTCTCGAATCGCCTCGTCAACGGCCGCGACGAAGCGGTTGTGACGCCGCAACGCCTTCCGTTCTTTCAGCGACTCCTGGTTGAGCAGGACTGGCCCGAGGTAGTTGATTCGCAAACCGGTCGGCGGGGAATAGGCCGTTTGAACGGGGCCTTTCGATTTGGAGAACACCGGAAATATGCCGACCGGCTGGTTGCCTTTGTACCCAACGTACGGATACAGCGTTCCGGCGTAGTCTTCCATGACCTCCAGGGCCTCGTAGCGGTGGAAGGGCGTCCGATGGGGCGACTGTTCGACCAGGCTATTCCACTCGTCCGGGTCGTCTACGAGGGACACGTCGATGGTCATTTTCCTCACCGTATCGGCGTATTGGACGGCACGCAGCACTCCTACGGACGAGAACCCCGTGTAAAGTTCTTTCATGCATTTCGCTGAAGCGTATCGCAGTCGTCGTTGTTACCCTCGGCGACATGGAACGACCGGAGTCGTGACCACCAGCGGCGCGAACGGAGACGAACCAGTGACCAGTTTTTCAATCGCTCGCGAAGAATACAGGGTTGGTACACATGACACCCACAGACACTGCCGGAATCGCTACCCGTCGTCACCTGCACCGGAGAAAGCGTACAGTGCGCCAATCCGGTTTCGCGTGCTCACGACCGTGACCGTCGAGCCAGGCCCGCTCGAGGTTCGCCTCCGCGATCGTTTCGGCGGCACCGTTGGGGAATCACGCGTCGTCGTCCGCCAAGCCGTCGACCTCGCAGACTCCGGCCAGTACGAGGCCGACGTGGGCGCCGAGTTGACCACCGAGGCGGTGCTCGAGGAACTTGCCGATGCGCCCCACGGCACGCCCGCGGACCGGTGGAACTGGTGGATCGGGTCGCTCGAGGTCGCCTACGGAGGCTACGGCCAGTTTGGGATTCAGCGCTATCGCGACGGGTGAGGCGGGTGAGACGGATGAGAGGATGAGACCCTCGTCGTCGGTCGAAAACTGGCGTCGGGTAATGCTATAGATAGTATAGTTTTCTCGATGGTAATGCTATAGATAGTATAGTTTTCTCGATGGTAATGCTATAGATAGTATAGTTTTCTCGATGGTAATGCTATAGATAGTATAATGTCATTCGACGGTCGTCGATCGAACGCGCGCCGCATCAGCGGGTGACTCCACGACCAACAGGGGCCTCGAGGGCGAGTTGATCTGTAGCGATTGGAGATCGATTCGGCAACGCTCGATCTGGTAATGACGACCAGACATCTGCGCACACAAGATACACCGCTTCTTCCCCGGTACCGCCGAGCATGGGTGAACGACAGTCAGCACTCGACGAGGTTGACCGGGGGATCCTTCACATACTACAGACGGACGCCCGGAACAACAGAGCCAGGGAAATCGGGGAGGCCGTGGGCGTCTCCGCGAGCACCGTCCGGAATCGAATCGAAGCACTTGAGGACGAGGGCGTGATCAGGGGATACATTCCGAAGATCGACTACGAGCAGGCGGGCTATCAGCTGTCGATCCTCTTCACCTGCACCGCCAGCGATCCGTCCGAACCGCTCACCGAGGACTTGCTGGAAAAACACGGCGTCGTCTCCGTCCGGAAGCTGCTCGCCGGTCGGGAGAACTACCACATCAGAGTCGTCGGTACGGACACGAACGACGTGTCGAACATCGCGAACTCGATTCGCGAGTGCGGCCTCGAGATCGTTCGGTCGGACGTGCTCGACGACGAGTACGTCCAGCCGTTCGACCACTTCGGCAAGGACGTCCCCTCGAGAGAGGGGTGAGAAACGGTCTCGCCGGAAATTCAGCCCGTTTTCTGTGGAATAAGCAGCGTTCGATGGTAAAATCCAGGCCTTCCACAACTGGTGACGGGGTTTATACGTATCCAACGGCTGCCTAGCGATGATGGAATCCGTTTCACCCACGCAATCAGTCTCCTCCAGTTCGCCCGTCACGGCCGTCGTCGAACTCGTCGCAGATCGAGAAGGAACGGATCCGATGGAGCTACAGCCGCCGCTTTACGACGTGATCGACCCCGAGGCACTCAACGCGCTCTTCGCGCCGACCAGTCGCGGCCGACCGCGCGAATCCGGTCAGGTTTCGTTCGAGTACCTGGGCTACGACGTCACCGTCCGGGGGAACGGGGACGTTTCCGTGAGAAACAACACTGAACGGTAGCGACCACGAGCGGTCGTGGCGATCGGACCGGATCCATTATTCACTCGGGTCACACGCCCACAGCGGTGAGTGAGCCGTCTGATAGCCAAATATTCCTCGGCCCGCGCTCGCTAACTATCCCAGCTGTTCACCGCGCTCTGGACGCGAAACCGCTCACGAACGGCGTGGTCCGCCTGCACTTTGGACGCGCCAGCTCCCATCGAGGCCGCAGGCTTCCCTGACATCGTAGTCGATCTCGGTCTCCGGCCCGATTCGCGCCCCGCCGTCGACGGACTCGACGCGCAGGGGGACGTCGAGGGTGTTCCCACAGCAGCCGACGCCGACGAACTCCTCCCAGACGTCGCCCGGTTCCGCTCGCTCGCGAGTCTTGCGGAGGAACGCTCCGAACGAAGGCTTCTCGACCTGAAACCGCCCCCAGTCCGAGAGGTCCTCGGGGTACGAGAGGACCAGTCGAGCGGCCATCCGTGCGTCGGTCCCGTCCTCGTTCGGCTCCGCAACCGCGTCGCTCCCCGCAGTTCCGTCGCGTGCTGTACTCGTGTCACTCGAGTGTTTCATGCGCCGACTACGCGCTCGAGCGTGATGACGGGTTCCGTTTCGTTCACCGAGCCAGTACCTGAAATATCGTAATGGAATTGAGAAGGCTTACTTTCGCCGACGGCAACACCCAGGGTATATGGGGACTTTCGCGGTACCGGAAATCGATTACACCCGGTACACCAACCGCCAGCTGGCGGCGGTTCCACTCGCCGTCCTTGCCTTCGCGTTGCTCGTTCTCCTCGGCGGCTACGTCGTCTACGGCACGCCGGTCGAACTGGGCATGGACTTCGCCGGCGGAACCGAGTTGACGATCGAGACGACGAGTTCCGAAGCGGAGATCGAGGCCGCCTTCAGCGAGCAGCCCGAGTCGGTGCAGTCCGTCCAGGCCACCGAGAACCAGTACCTCGTGCAGTTCGCGCCGACCGACGCGGACGTACAGTCGGAGGCAGAGTCGAACCTCGAGCCCGTCTCCGGTAACGACCAGGTCGTCCAGCTCTCGGCGGAGACGTCGGCGAGTTTCGGGGCGGCCGCCCAGCAGACGGCGCTGCTCGGCCTCGGAGCCGCGTTCGTCGGGATGAGCGTCATCGCGTTCGTCCTCTTCCGGACGTTCGTTCCCTCCATCGCTATCGTCATCTCGGCGTTTTCCGACCTCGTGATCCCGCTCGCGTTCATGAACGTCCTCGGGATTCCACTGTCGCTCGGAACCGTCGCCGGACTCCTGTTGATCGTCGGGTACTCCGTCGACTCGGACATCCTGCTGAACAACCACATCCTCAGGCGCAGCGGTGACTTCTACGAGAGCACCCACCGGGCGATGCGCACCGGGATCACCATGACCGTCACGTCGATGGCGGCAATGTTGGTCATGGCCGTCGCCGCGTGGGCGCTCGGCGTCGAACTCCTGCTCTCGGTCGGCCTGATCCTCACCGTCGGGCTGGCAGCCGACCTGATGAACACCTACCTGCTGAACCTCAGCCTGCTTCGGTGGTACAAGTTCGAGGGGGTGGCCCGATGAGCGCCATCGGGTCGATCAAGGCGAACTGGCGCGTCCTGTTGTTGGTCGTCTTCCTTACCGTCGCGCTCGTCGCGCTCTTCCTTCCCGGTGGCGTCATGGGCGGTGAGGAGACGTACCCGACCAACGAGTCCGACTCGAGCATGCACAACCTCGAGTTCGGGCTCGGTCTCGACGGCGGGACGAAGATCAGCGCCCCGGTCGTGGGGATGCACGTCTCGGAGGTGAGCGTCGATGCCGAGGAACCCAACTGGATCGACGCGGCCAGGAGATCCAGGCCACGGTCTCGGAGGAACTGGACCTCGAGACCGGCGACGCCCTCGTCCGGACGGACCACCAGAACGGCGAGGTCAGCGTCGAAGTCTTCACCGGGAACGTCTCGGAAGCGGAGTTCGCCGCGGCGCTCCAGGAAGCCGGCATCGACGTCGCCGAAGAGGACGTCGAACAGGGCGTCACCCAGGCGACCCGCGACGACATCCAGACGACGATCCAGTTGCGGATCAACGAGGCCGGTCTCTCGGGCAGCCAGGTC
The DNA here is from genome assembly GCF_042663665.1 of Saliphagus sp. GCM10025317. Classification (NCBI taxonomy): domain Archaea; kingdom Methanobacteriati; phylum Methanobacteriota; class Halobacteria; order Halobacteriales; family Natrialbaceae; genus Saliphagus; species Saliphagus sp. GCM10025317. The sequence continues at coordinate 27,428 of NZ_JBHTAQ010000007.1, read as the reverse complement.
TCCCAGGCCGAGATGGACGGCACCTACTACATCGTGACCGAGGCGCCCGCGATGACCACCGAGGAGCTTCGATCCCTGCTCGAGTACCGCGGAATCGTCGAGATCGTGATGCACTATCCCGACGGCGAGGGCGGCCAGCAAAACGAGACGGCGCTCGTTCAACAGGACTTCGGGAGCATCGGGACAGCCTCCTATAACGGCGAGGATGGGTACGACTACGTCCCCGTCACAGTCAACCCCGGCCCTGCCGAAGAGTACCAACAGCGGATGGTCGAGACCGGCTTCACCCAGAATCCCAGCAGTTGTAATTACGGAAACCCCGAGGCTGAAGGGTCGAACTACTGCCTGCTCACGATGGTCGACGGCGAGGTCATCGATGCCCACAGCGTCTCCCCGGGACTCGCCGCAGACATGGAAAGTGGTCAGTGGGCCAACGGCGGCCAGTTCCAGATGATCACGCCCAGCCAGCAGGAGGCCCAGACGCTCTCGATCAACCTCCGCGCCGGCGAACTGCGCGCGCCCCTCGACTTCGACCGGGCCCAGACGTACATGATCAGTCCCGCGCTGGCCGAGCAGTTCAAGAACTACTCGCTGCTGATCGGAATCCTGGCCGTTCTCACCGTCAGCGGCGTCGTCTACGTGCGCTACGGCGACCGACGCGTCGCCCTCCCGATGATCGTCACCGCCCTTTCGGAGGTCGTCATCCTCCTCGGCGTCGCCGCCCTCCTGCGGATGCCACTCGACCTCTCACACGTCGCCGGATTCATCGCCGTCGTCGGGACCGGGGTGGACGACCTGGTCATCATCGCCGACGAGGTGTTAGACGAGGGCGACGTCAACTCGAGGCGCGTCTTCGAGTCCCGGTTCCGGAAGGCGTTCTGGGTCATCGGGGCCGCGGCGGCGACGACGATCATCGCTATGTCGCCGCTGGCCGTGCTCAGCCTGGGCGACCTCCGCGGGTTCGCTATCATCACGATCCTGGGCGTGCTCGTCGGAGTTCTGATCACGCGACCGGCCTACGGGGACATCCTGCGCCGGTTGCTGACCGACAAGTAGCTCGTCGGTTTCGCGTTTCGCCCGCTAATCGTCTCGAGTCCTGAATCGATATCGAATGTCCTGGTCGGTTCTGGTGGAGAAGGCTAACTTTGGCTGGATCCGCGCTGCATACGCGAAGAGAGGTGACGCCGTTTGCGGCGAGGAGGATGTCACTCGCTCACTTTCCTGTAGCTTCCCGTCGCTCGCCAGCCGCTACTGGCAGCGTAAACGAGAACGTCGCTCCCTCGCCTGGCTCTGACTCGACCCAGATGTCCCCGCCGTGGCGCTCAACGATCCGCTCACACAGTGCGAGTCCGATACCGGTCCCGTCGTACTCGCCGTGGGTGTGAAGGCGCTGGAACACCTCGAAGATGCAGTCCTGATTATCAGTATCGATGCCGATGCCCTCGTCGCGGACCGACACGATCCACTCGGCCCCATCGCGTTCGGCCGAGGCGTGGATCCGGGGCTTCTCGTCGCCACTGTAGGTGATCGCGTTCTCCAGCAGGTTCTGAAACACCTGGCGGAGCTGGGTGGCATCACCCTCGACGCGAGGAGGTCGTCGGCGGTAATCTCGGCGTCGCTCCCCGCGATCTGGATCCGAAGATCCGCCAGTACGTCGTCGAACACGGCATCGAGGTCGATGCGTTCCAGCGGATCACCTTGCGTCTCGACCCGCGAATAGGCGAGCAACCCGTCGATCATCTCGCGCATGCGGTTGGCTCCGTCCACCGCAAACTCGAGGAACTCTTCGCCGTCCTCGTCGAGCGCGTTCTCGTACCGTCGTTCGAGCAGCTGAAGGTAAGTCGAGACCATCCGGAGCGGTTCCTGGAGGTCGTGGGAGGCGGCGTAGGCGAACTGCTCGAGCCGTTCGTTCGACGCTTCGAGTCGCTCGATCACCTCTTCTAACCGTTTCTCGCGCTGTTTGCGTTCAGTAATATCCTGGACGGCTCCGCGGAGGAGGCCGCCTTATTATCGACGACCTCCGGGACGCCCTGCAGCCGCAGCCACCGTATGTCCCCGCTGTTCGTACGAATCCGTGCCTCCACGTCGAAGGGGTCGCCCGAGACGAGCGCGTTCTCGACGGCATCCTCGACGATCCCCTGGTCGTCCTCGTGATACATGTCGAGGGCGTCCTCCAGCGGCGGTTCCTCGTCCGCGTCCACTTCCAGAAGCTCGAAGATGTGGTCGGTCCAGAACACGTCCTTCGTTTCCGGGTTGATCTCCCAGCCGCCGACGTCCGCGATGCGTTCGGTTTTCTCGAGTAAATCGAGCGTCCGTTCGAGTTCACGTTCACGCTCGATCTGTTCGGTAATGTCGCGCGTCAACGCAAGTTGGGACGTCGTCCCGTCGGGGCGATGCAGCGGCGCCGCGTGCGTTTCCATGTGCCGGCGCGTGCCGTCTGCCCGATGATGTCGAACTCAGGACGCCTCGTTCGCCCCGACAGATCCGCTCGTTGAACTCGCGGAACGTCTCGCGGTGTTCGGGGGCGATCAGCCCGTAGACAGATTCGCCGATCACCGCCGATTCCGAGTCGGCCTCCACCATGTCGAGCCCGGCGGGGTTCATCTGGAGCAGGGTGCCGTCGGCGGCAACGGTCTTTATGCACTCGGGCGCGGTCTCGATGAGTGCACTCAGATACTCTGTGCGCTCGCGCAGTTCCTGCTCGCGCTGGCGGCGCTCGAGTTCGTATTTCACCCACTGCCCCATCAGGTGCTGAAACGTCCGTTCGGCCTCAGAAAACGCGTCCGCTCTCGGTTCGGTCGAAACAAACCAGAACGTCCGGTTACTGTCGTCCTCGAATTCGAGGTACGTTCCGAGGTACGTCCGCACACCGAACTGGTCGTAGCACAGTTTGCCTTCGAACCCATCGCTCACAGGAGCGGTAATCGCACAGGTTCCCCCCTCGTCCGCAGGCACACGGCAGTACGTTTCGGAGAGAGGATACGAGTCGCCCGGAACGAGGTGTTCGTGCTCCCCGTTCGTGATCTCCACCTCGAAGTGATCAGTGTCCGGTTCAGCGACGGCGATCCCGCCGAGTTCCATATCGAAGCGTTCACAGCCAAGATCGAGCAAGTCCTGGAGTTTCTCCTCGAACGCCCGATCGGGATCGGAGGTTATCTCGTACAATTGCCGCTGGGCCCGTTCCCACTTCCTGCGCTCGCTATTGTCGCGGACCACCGCGAGCAGGACCGGACGGCCGTTGTGTTCCATCCGAGACGCAGAGATCTCCGCCGGAATCTGGCCCCGGTTCTTGGTGCGACAGGTAAGTTCATCAGTCCACCCAGTGCCGTCTTCGAACACCCCTTCGACAAATTCCCGGAACGCGTCGAGTTCGTTGGGGTGTACGTCGGAGGGAGCGAGGGCCACCAATTCGTCGTACGTATAGCCGAGCATCTCGGTTGCGGCCCGGTTCGCGTCGACGATCTCGTCCGCTTCGGGGTCAACGATGAGGATGCCGTCGTGACTACTCTCGAAAACTCGCTCCAGGTATTCTTGTCGTTCCGTTAACGCCGTCTTCACCTCCGTCCGCTCTTGCAGCGTCTGCATCATGCGATCGACCTTCGCCTCCATCTTCTCGGAGCCGAAGAACTTCTCGGGTGGTGTGTAGTAGAAGTTCTGTGAGACGGTGCTGTCGGAGACGATGTGCGGATGTGTCTTGATAACGTCGTGGATGACTGCCGCCGGGAACCTCTCTCGGTTGTACTGGCACATGACGGCGTAGTCTTCGTCCTGGTAGAGGGAATTGAGCACGGCCTCGTACTCGACCAGTTCGTCTGCACTCGTGTCTCCCTCCAGTGCCCACGTCATCTCGGCGGCCGCTCTGAGTCCCGTATAGCCATCTTCGTCTTTCGCCTGTTCGAGCGACTCCTCCCAGAATTCCAGCATGGTGGTCTGATCGAACTCGCCGGTCCGGTAGTAGGTGTCCGCTGGTGTGAGGACGGAGAGCGCACCCGATTCGAGGGCGGCGTTCACGTCGATGCCGTCGTCCCGCATCGCCTCCACGACTTCTTCCCTGGAGTTGTCGTCGGCGACGTACAGACACTGTTCGCCACGTTCGAGTCCCTCGGAGATGAACGGAATCGCAGATGCAAATTGGTCTGCAGGGCGCTCGTAGATGAGTGCAAAATGGTCGTTCGAGTGGTCGTGGTTGTTCTCGGGCTCGACCGGCCCACGAAACTCCGAGTGCTGATGCAGCGCCCCCGGCCCACCCTCGCGGTCCGGTTCTCGCTGTCGCGTACCGCGCTCGACCTGGTTACTCACTAAATCAGGTTATTCGCGGAGATTCTTAACTCTGGTCCCCAATTAGACCAGGTGATCGATGGATCACCTACTATTTTAGCAAATGCTAGGTTTCGCGTCACCCAGAGCGCCGACACCGGGGACACGTCTCCACGAATCCGTTCTCGTCACCGTGGGTTCGACGGTAATCGATCGAGACCGGGCGACCGCAGCGCAGACAGGTACTCGACTCCGGTGTAAAGTCCATACTCGAGGCTCCGTGGAGCGTGAGAATAGCGCTGTGGGTGGGTATGCAAGGTGGTTCGCGAGCGCTACGAGTGGGCGGTGTGTCGCAAGTATCGCAAACGCGTTACGACAGCTCGCGAACCATCACGATTGCGTCCTCACCATCGTCGTAGTACCGCGGCACCCGCCGCAGCGGGTCGAAGCCGAACCGATCGTAGAGGCGTTTCGCCCCGTCGTTCGATTCTCGGACCTCGAGTTTGACCGAGTGAGCGCCCTGGCTCGCGAGGACGGCGAGCGACCGACCCAGCAGCGCCGAGCCGATACCCGAGCCGCGCCAGTCGGGATGGACGGCGACGTCCTTGACGTGGCCGATGTCGCGGCCGTAGTTCGGCGTCACGTCCGAAACGACGTACCCGGCGACCCGCCCGTCGTCGGTTTCGGCGACCAGAAACCCGGGCTCGCCCAGAAACTGGGTGAACGCATCGTAGGGCCACGGCTGGGGAAACGACGTGTTCTCGATCTGCACGACCGCGAGCAGGTCGGCCCGCTCGGCCTGGCGGATCGTCACGCCGTCTCGAGTCCGCGTCGACTCGGTCGGGGTCGTCACAGGAGGGAGTATCGACGTGAGGGTAAAATAAGTACGCGACCGTTCAGCCGGTTTCGCTGGCTTCGGATTGACCGTCGTTCTCGTTTTCGTTCTCGCTTTCGCTCTCGTCCTCGTCGTTCGCATCTTCCGTGCCGCCGTACTGCGTCTGTTCCTCCTTCGAGAGTTCGCTTCCTTCGTCGTCGGATTCGGACTCGCTCTCGTCTCGGGATCCGGATTCGTTCTCGTCGTCGACCATACGTATCAGGCCGGGATCGCTCCCATATCGAACTCCTCGGTGAGCGTCTTCAGCTCCTCGAGGGCGTCCTGTTCCTCCCGGAGGTTCTCCTCGAGCAGGTCGGCCGCGTCGCCCATGTCCATCTGGGCTGCCAGCGGGATCAGGTTGCCGTAGGCCGCGATTTCGTAGTGTTCGGTCTTCTCGGCGGCCGCCATGTTGTGGTAGTCGAGGACTTCCTGGCTGGGGTCGGTCTCGAGGAACTCCTCGTACTCCTCGATCAGCCCTTCGATGCCCTTACACTCTTCCTTCTCGGGCGGCTCGCCGAAAGCGTCGAACACCTCCTCGAGGCGGTCGATGTGCGTCTGGGTCTCTTCGCGGTGTTCGGCGAAGGCGTTCGCGATCTCCTCGCGTTCCGTGTGCTCCTCGAGGTCTTCCAACGCGTCGAGTAGCTGGTGCTCGGCGTGGTAGATGTCCTCGAGGCCGTGCTCGAACAGGTCCTGGATCGTTTCGGTCATGGAACCACCAGGTCGGACTCCGCCGGGCAGGGACAAACGTCGTCAGCCTGCGATGGCAGGCGGGTTACTCGGACGGTGATTCCGTACTCGAACTCGAACTCGAGCCCGAATCCGTATCCGCAGCCGCCTCGACGCGCCCAGCATGATTCTCCAGGTCGGCCGCCAGCGCCCGCGCCTGCTCGGACGTCAGGCGCACTTCCTCCATGTGCGCCGGCAGGTGCGTCTCGGACATGTTGTCCACCTCGAGTTGCAGTTTGACGTGATCGGGCTGTCTCCGGGCAGCGGTCGCGTCCACCACCGCGTCTCGCTCGTCCTCGAAGTCGTGCCCTGTCACGACCGCGTCCGTGAGGTCCAACGTCGTGTGCGCGGTGACGCGCATGAGTCGGTCGGCCATGGGCTCAGTCGTCCGATGGAATCGGCGATCCGTCGGGCGTCGCCGGCGCGGGACTCTCGTCCAGGGCGTCCTGGTCGGCGTATGGGTACCAGGTCCGCTTGGTGTTGTGCATGTACGGATCCTCGTAGTCGGTCTCCTCGGGTTCGATAAGGTCGGCCAGTTCGTCGTCGTCACGCGCGGCGACGAACTCGCGGAAGCTCTCCTGGCCCTCCCGACGGGCCTCGAAGTTCTCAAGCAGGTTCGCGATCGCACCCGGCACCTCGTCGACGGGGATTCGCTCGCCGACCCAGGAGGCGAACTGCGGATTCTCGCCGAGGCCGCCACCAAGGCCGATGTCGAGCGCCTCGACCGGCTCGCCGTCCTTACGGGTCTTCATCCCCCGCAGGGAGACGTCGGCGATCTGGGGCTGGGCGCACGACGCGGTACACCCCGAGAGGTGAATGTGGAAGTCGTCGACGCCCTCGGGCAGGTCGGCGTTCTCGACCAGCCAGCGCGAGAATCGGACCTGGCGGTTCTTCGTCTCGACGATCGAGAGCGAGCAGAACTCGGTCCCGGTACAAGCGATCGAGCCGCGCTGAAACGGATGCGGATCCGGGCTGTAGGTCTCGAGCAAGGGCTCCGCGAGCAGGTCGTCCAGATTCTCGTCGGGGACGTCCGTGAAAACGACGTTCTGGCGCTGGGTGAGACGAACCTCGCCGGAACCGTACTCGTCGGCGATGTCGGCCAGCCGAGGGCGTCGTCGGCGCCGATCCGGCCGACGAGGACGTTCAACCCGACGTACGAATTGCCGTCCGGTTGGTCGTGAACGCCGACGTGGTCGTGTTTCCCGGCGGCCTCGCCGGCGTTGTAGGAGTACGACGAGCGCAGGTCCTCGCCTGCGCTCTCGAGGTCGAAGTCGACGTACTCCTCCTGGAGGACGTCGCGAACCTTCTCGGGCCCCCACTCGTCGACGAGGAACTTCATCCGGGCGGCGTAGCGGTTCTCGCGGTTGCCGTAGTCCCGGAACAGGCCCGAGATGCCGCCGGCGACCTCGACCGCCTGTTCGGGCGTGACGAAGACGTCGATGTCGCGGGCGAAGCGGGGCTCGTTGCGAGCGAGGCCACCGCCGACGCGGACGTTGTAGCCGGTCACCGTCTCGCCGTCGATTTCCTTCTCGGCCGGTTCGAACGCGAGGTCGTTGATGTCGCCCTGCCCACAGCCCTCGTCGCAGCCGGTGACCGCCACCTTCCACTTCCGCGGAAGGTTCGAGTGCGCCTCGTTTCGCTTGAACGTGTCGTGGAGGTCGTCGGCCAGCGCACCGGCGTCGACGTGTTCGTGCTCGTCCTTCCCGGCGACCGGACAGCCGACGATGTTCCGCCAGGAGTCCCCACACGCCTGCACCGCCGATAGGCCGACGTCCTCGAGTCGGTCGAAGATCGCGGGGACGTCCTCGAGGTTGATCCAGTGGGCTGGACGGCCTGACGGGTCGTCACGTCGAGCCAGCCGTTGCCGAATTCAGGATTGGCGGCGGGCCCGTTCGAGTACTCTTTGGCGAGTTCGGCCAGAACGCGAAACTGTCCCGGCTCGAGGACTCCGCTCGGCGGACCGACCCGGAGCATGAAATAGGACTCCTGGCGGCGCGCTGGTGGTATAGCCCGTACCACTTGAAGCGCTCGAACCAGGCGTCGTGTTCGTCCTCGGGAATCGACTCCCACCCCGACGCAGCGAACTCCTTGATCGCCTCCCTGATATCGGTTCCGTACAGTTCGTCTTTCCAGTTCTCGACGTCGCTTGGCATCTGCACCGGGCTACGCGGACCACCTACAAGGCCCCGGCCGTGGCGTCAGTTCTCCCCGCCTCTCGCCCCTTCCGGCGGTATTTGCGGCCCGATTCGACCGCTCCGCCAGACGACTGCTCGAGCGTCGCCTGGACGGCCGACGCCTCGTACCGTTCGAACTCGCCGTCGACGACCCGGCCGACCGGCAGGCCCTCGAGCGATGAGTGACGGCCGCACTCGAGACACCGGCCGACCGCCCCCGCAACTACGCTGGTGCCGTCCACGCCGACGTCCGTGAACCCCTCGAGGAGAACGTACGCCGGTTCGCACCGACAGAATCGACCGCGAGCGAGGGTCCAGACGTCGCTCGCGCCGACCGTTCGGGAGTCGTTGACGCTGATCCACGCCCCGTCGTCGAGGGTACGCAACGAGATGACCATGCCCTCGCTTCGGGTGGCAGCCACCTTCGTCCATCGGCCCGTGCAATGCTTCGCCGTTGTCGTGACGGCGAATTCGACGGGAATCGCCAGCATGCGTCGCCGTCTTTCGTTTCAGCCCGTCAGAGATACCAGCAATCGTTACCCGAGAACGGGAGCCGGGGTATCGCTTGCACCCGAAGCCGTACTTAAGCGATGGCCGACCATACGGAGGAGTATGCCCGACGATCCGTCACGGTCACACGACCGCTCATCACGCCGCCAGCCCTCCGAACGCAGGGTACGGAGTCGCCAGCACGTCTCCGCCGACGTGGCTCCGGAATTGCACCTCCCTCCTATCGGATCCGGCGCGTCGCGATCGGTACCGAACGACGATCCAACGGAGGACACACGATGACGAATGCGTCACCCGACGGACGCCAGCTGGACGAATCCGACGACAGCAACGGCAACGAAGGAGACGTCAGCGACCGAGCCACCCCGGAGGCTACTCCCGGTGAGGACGACACGGCCCACCTCGAGGACGTCGACGTCGGCGCTGGCTGTACGGAAATCTGGGAGCACCTCGCCGAGCGACGCGAAGAGTAGCGAGGAGGCCCCAGATGCACCCCTCGACGAACCACAGCGGACCGTCTGAAACGCTTTTTAGGCACGTCGCCCCTATCAGCGGTACATGACCGACGACCACACCGGAGACCGCCGAACTCGAGACGGCGACCCCGGGAACGAGCCTCCGATCCCGACGGATCGAAAATCGCCAGTCGGCGCACCGGTCATCCGGGGCGACGAATCGATCACGGGAACCCACGCTCGCCGGGCCGTCCAGTTCGACCCCGACGACCCGGACAGTCTCGCACTCGCGGCCGAAACCGTCGCCCAGTTCGCCACCGGGTCCGTCGACGAGGACCACCTCTACATGCTCCGCGGCGCCGCAGCCTGTGCCGCGCTCGTTCGCGGCGAGGGATCGTACAAAACCGCCGCCGAGCGAGCGAGCGCCCACCTCAAGGGCGACGAGACGGTCACGGTTTCGTTCATCCGCAAGTGGGCCCGCGTCCACGACCTCCCCCGATCGGTTCGTCGACAGGTCGCCCTCGGCGAAATCGCCCCCTCCGCCGCCAAACACATCGCCCGCGTCGGCGGCGAGGATCGACTCTTGCTCGCCTGGGCCGTCCTCGACGGCGACCTCACCGTCCGCGACGTCCGCCAGGTCGCCAGTCAGGTCAACGACGGGGCCTCGATCGAGCGCGCACTCGACGACTGCGACGTCACCCTCGGCCGCCTCGAACTCACCCTCCCGGCGTCGGCCTACCGCGACCTCCGGCGACGAGCCTCACTCGAGGGCGTCGATCCAGGAACGATCGTTGCGGACGCACTCGAGAACGCACTCGAGTAGCATCGGGAAAGCGTCACAATCCCATCACTGCGACAGGTACGCCCGCGCCGTCTCTGCCAGCACCGCCCCTGCCTCGAGCACCTCGTCCCACTCAATCGTCTCCTCCGGGAAGTGTGCCTGGTTGATGCTCCCCGGCCCGAACAGGACTGTCGGAATCCCCGCCTCGACGTAGTGTCGATTGTCGGCCCCGTAGGTCGCCCCGCGCGGTTCGATTGCCTCGGCGTCGAATCCGCGCGCCGCCATCGCGTTCTGGAGCGCCGAAACCACCGGTTCGTCCGCCGCGATTTCAGCCGGTTCGAACTGTACCGAGAACCGTTCGATCGTTGGCCCGCTGACCCCCGCCGGCCAGGACGGATTGTCCGACAGCGACTCGAGGCGGCTTCGGAGCGCGTGTTCGACGTCCGTCACCGTCTCCCCGGGGGCGACGCCGACCCGAACCTCCGCCGTCAGTTCGTCCGGGACCGAGGACGCCCACCGCCCCGCCTCGACTCGCCCGATACAGATCGGCCACGGAATCGGGAACTCGTCGTACAACGGATGGGAGATGGCCTCGCTTCGTTCCCGTTCGAACGCCTCGCACTCCTCGCGAACGCGCTCGAACGCCGGCAACACCGACGCTCCCCGCCACCGCGTCGCCGCGTGTGCCGACCGGCCCTCGAGGCCGATCCGGATCATCAGGCTTCCCTCGACCGCCGCCACCGGACGCAACTCCGTCGGTTCCGCGACAATCGCCGCGTCTCGCTCGAACGGATAGGGATTTTCGAGTGCTGCCGTGGCTGCACCGATCCCGCCCTCCTCCTCGCCGGCGACGCTCTCGACGACGATCCGACCGTTCAGGTTGGGGTCGTGGTCAGTATTCGTAGCGACCTCTGCCAGGTGACGCGCCGCAAACACGCACACCCCCAGCCCCGACTTCATGTCCGCCGCACCCCTGGCCGTCAGGCGACCGTCGCGCCACCGGGGCTCGAACGGATCACCCTCCCACCCCGACCCCGTAGGGACGACGTCGACATGCCCGTTCAACACCAGCGTCGGCCCCGCGTCAGGATCTCCGAACTCGAAAACTCCGGCAACGCTCGGCCGATCCGCCGTCTCGATGTCGTCAGGGTCGTCCGGGAACGACGGATGCTCGGCAGAACGGCCGGGTCAGCCTCCCAGGTGTAGGTCCGAAAGCCCGCCGCCTCGAGTTCCTCGCGCAGCCACACCTGGGCCGGCTTCTCGTTTCCTGCAGTCGTCTCGAACGAACAGCACGTGTCGACGAACTCCCGAAGGTCGTCGTCCCAGATGCGGAAATTCATGTGCGAGACCACGTCGGACCCCGATATAATACCGTGGGAGAAAGAAACGTTTAACCACGCGTCCCCGAAAGAGGAGAGTACGGGGCCGGTAGCTCAGTTCGGCAGAGCGTCTGGCTTTTAACCAGACGGTCGCGTGTTCAAATCGCGCCCGGCCCGCTTTTGCCACGAGCACATTCGTGAGTGGCAAAACGGCCCTGCGATTTGAACGCAGGAGAGCGCAGTCTCGCGAACGAAGTGAACGAGGAAGCGATCGACCGTGTGTTCAAATCGCGCCTGGCCCCTTGCTCCGAGCAGAACCGCGAGGAGCAACGCGATCATACAGCGATCTGAAAGAGACCAGAAAGGCACAGCGAAGCGAGCATTTCTGGGCGTGGTTCACAATCGCACCCGTCTCGCTTTCCTGCCGCGAACACGTTCGTGAGCAGCGAGTTCAGATCAATCCACGTCAGCGACACGAGCGTTCCTCGAGTGTCGAACCGCACCGAACCACACTGAACCGCATCGGACCGCATCGAACCGCACCGAACGAGCCGCAGTTGCCACTCGAGAACGGCCAAAGACTACAGACACCGCAAACCGAAAACCGATAACCGAAAACACACCGATACCAACCACACTGACGAAACGGCACGCGAACCGTGGTCGTCTATAAGTTCGAGCCCTCAGCCTCGCAGCGGCATGAACGCCAACCCGGCCAGCAACACGATCGCGATCACCGACAGTCCGATCGCCCACCAGAACCCGTGGATTCGCTCGTTGTGCTCATCGACTGCCTGGTGTTGAGCCTGGAAACTCTCGACGTCCTCGGTCAGGTAAACGACGTCCTCGCTTGGGAAGTGAACGCCGTAGGGCGTCTGCTCGATCATCACTTCCTCGTTGTGGGAGAGCGATACCTCCGTGACATCCTCACCGGTGTACTCGACGGTCACCTCGTCCGTCTCGATTGTCGTCACCTCAGCGTCAACCTGTTCTTCCATCTCGGATTCGTAGAAGGTCACCTCATCTCCAACCGCGTACTCCTGGGTGTCGATATCGTCAACCTCCGTAACGTGGCGAACGACCTCTTGGCCGTCCTCTTCGACGATCACGTAGACGCCGTCGGGTCGCTCGAGGAACGTGTACTCCTCGGAATCGACCGATTCGATCAGCAAGAACGTCTCCGGTTGGGCCTCGCTTTCGTTTCCGTCACCACCGTCGGCACTCTCGTTTCCGTCACCCTCTCCTGGCGGCGCGTAAATGTAGACGGAATACTCCGTCCCCTCTTCCTCGAACTGAACCGTATCGCCATCGTCCCAGGCGTCACCATTTGCAGCGCTCGCACCGGACCACGCCACGTCAGTTGGAACGGAATCGTTGACGTATTCCAACGTCCCCGTTCCAGCAGCCCCGTCCAGCTCGGACACGTTGTACGTCCGATCCTCGATCGTTATCTCGTCACCCTGCTCGAGTTGGTAGTCCGCATCGGCTTCGTCGATCGTCACCTGCGGTGATTCCGCGGTCGCGATAACGGCGTACGCGCCCGCAGCGACCACCATAAACAGGACGGCGTAGACGATCCCTGCGCGTAATTGCATGTATGAGGCGTTGTCCGCGCGTCGTATAACGGTTACTAAGTTCTCGAAAGAGTGGAGCCAGGGATCGCATTCGCTCGAGCCGAGCCTGGTCGAGATCGACCGCGATTGACTGGTACTCGACGATTTGAAGGTGGCTCCAGGAATTGAAACCGACGCGCTCGAAGGGAGGAGATGAAGCGGTCTAAAGGGACCGGATCAGGGTACAAAACGTGAAAGAGCCAAGGGCCGGATTTGAACCGGCGATGGGTTGCTCTGCAGGCAACTGCGTTCGGCCGAACTCTGCCACCTTGGCGCGCTCGGATGTAGCCACCGCGTTCGTTTAAGCGTAGCGGTACGATTTGCCCGCTGTAAAGACGAAAACCCCCACGAGCGCAGTCGCTCGTGAGGGTTGAATAGTGTATGAGTGGGTCGGCGGCGAGCCGGGGTTCCCAGCGGGTCTCCCACGCCAGTACTGGCCGAAACGCGGGCGGGCTTAACTGCCGTGTTCGGGATGGGTACGGGTGGTGCCCCGCCGCTCTGGCCGCCGTAATGCCGACTCGCGGAGTCGAACCGCGACAGTACCAGGGTCGGTTACGGTGTCTAAGGTTCTCTGGTCGGTTGTGACCGTGTTGTACGTGTAGTCCAATTAGCGCCTGGACCCGTTCTTACGGGTTGATCCATGCGAAATGAATGGTGGCTTGATCTGTTAGTGCTCGCGGGCTCAACACCTCGTTGCCTCGGTGCGTACACCCCGAGTCTATCGAACTCGTCTTCTACGAGTGATCTCGGTGGCATCTCTTTTCGGGTGGGTTTCGAGCTTAGATGCGTTCAGCTCTTACCCCGTGGTGCGTCGCTGCCCGGCACGTGCCCTCTCGGACAGCCGGTACACGAGTGGCACCCATTCGGAGTTCCTCTCGTACTATACGAACGTTCCCGTCAGATACCGTAGCACCCCCAATAGATAGCAGCCGACCTGTCTCACGACGGTCTAAACCCAGCTCACGACCTCCTTTAATAGGCGAACAACCTCACCCTTGCCTGCTTCTGCACAGGCAGGATGGAGGGAACCGACATCGAGGTAGCAAGCCACCCGGTCGATATGTGCTCTTGCGGGTGACGACTCTGTTATCCCTAAGGTAGCTTTTCTGTCAGCAATTGCCCGCATTGGGCGGGCTAATTGGTTCGCTAGACCACGCTTTCGCGTCAGCGTCCGTTGTTGTGCCGGACACTGTCAGGCTTCCGTATGCTCTTGCGCTCTTTCTCGGGTCTCCGACCCGAGTGAAAACCTTGGGGCGCGCTCGATATCTTTTCAAGCGCGTACCGCCCCAGTCAAACTGCCCGGCTACCAGTGTCCTCCGCCAGGAGTGAGAGTCGCAGTCACCATCGGGTAGTATTTCAGTGATGCCTCGGTGGCCCGCGCGCGGGTACCTGTGTAACGGCTCCTACCTATGCTGCACAATGGCGACCACGTCTCAGTGACAGCCTGCAGTAAAGCTCTATAGGGTCTTCGCTTCCCCTTGGGGGTCTCCAGACTCCGCACTGGAATGTACAGTTCACCGGGCCCAACGTTGGGACAGTGGCGCTCTCATTGATCCATTCATGCAAGCCGCTACTAAAGCGGCAAGGTACTACGCTACCTTAAGAGGGTCATAGTTACCCCCGCCGTTAACAGGTCCTTCGTCCCCTTGTACGGGGTGTTCAGATACCTGCACTGGGCAGGATTCAGTGACCGTACGAGTCCTTACGGATTTGCGGTCACCTGTGTTGTTACTAGACAGTTGGAGCGCCCGAGTCACTGCGACCTGCCACTTTCCGTGGCAGGCATCCCTTATTGCGAACGTACGGGACTAACTTGCCGAATTCCCTAACGTCGGTTGCTCCCGACAGACCTTGGCTTTCGCCGCCACGAGTACCTGTGTCGGATCTCGGTACGGACAGTGTGCTTGCCTTTTCACGGGCTCTGGGTTGACCTCTCTTGCGTTATCCAGCCATTCGACCGCTTCGTGCCATTACGGCTTCCACGGTCTTGGACTGTTCACCCGGGCGAAAGCCCGAGAGGCGGCCCCAAAGCGTCGGCTTTGAGTGCACACTGGCATAGGAATATTAACCTATTTCCCTTTTGTCAGCTTCGAATTGCGGGCTGACTTAGGACCGGCTAACCCTCGCTGATTAGCATTGCTGAGGAACCCTTACTCGTTCGGCCGTCGGGGTTCTCACCCGACTAACGCTGCTACTATGACCAGAATTTTCGTTACTGCACGGTCCACACGAAATCTCTTCCGTGCTTCCACCCGAACAGTACGCCAACCTACGGAATCGTGCTGTGACGCACGTCGCTAGGTCTCGGTGATGGACTTGAGCCCCGATCATTTTCGGCGCCGCAAACCTCGGCCGGTAAGCTGTTACGCTTTTCTTAGAGGGTAGCTGCTTCTAAGCTCACCTCCCGGCTGTCTAGGGCTTGCGACCACCTTCGATCGCACTTAGTCCATACTTGGGGACCTTAACCCAGCTCTGGGTTGTCTCCCTCACGGTACACAGGCTTACCCCGCGCACCGGACTCCCCGCGTCGACGGCGTTCGTAGGTTCGGAGTTGGACAGGGGGGCGAACTCCTCTCGGAGTCCGGTCCCCCAATCCGTCGCTCTACCCCACGAACTACCTCGGCGGAGGTCATGCTTCGACATGTTTCGGTTGGAACCAGCTGTTTCCGGATTCGATGGGCCTTTCACCCCTGACATAGGTCACGCGAGGGTATTGTAGGACACCAACGCTGCGGGCCTCCACGTGGCTTTCGCCACGCTTCACCCTGCCCATGCCTAGATCATCCGGTTTCGGGTCGTGCCCGCCTGACTCCCCGCGCTTGAACACGGTGACCCTGGTCGTAAGACTGCGGTCATATCGGTTTCCCTCTGCCTTCCCCGATACTCGGGTTAGACTCGTCAGACAGGCACACTCTCTGGTTCGTTTTTCAAAACGTACGACGGAACACCGGCTTCCCTCTCGGCTTACTACAGGTTCGCACCTGGTTCATTGTGAGAGGGACCTTGTATGCCCCGTCGCTCTATCGCCAACTGAGTTCACGCCCTATTGCACCTCCCTTTTTGGGGTGCTTTTCAGCGTTCGCTCACGCTACTTGTTCGCTATCGGTCTCGAGGAGTGTTTAGTCTTCGCGGTCAATGCCCGCGGGATTCACGAGGATTTCCAACCCCCGCTACTCTGGGCTGACTCCCATCGTACTGATCGACGGTACGGGACTGTCACCCTGTTTCGTACCCTATTCCAAGGGATTTCTCGTCGATGGTCGGATGTTGCAGGTCAGTCCGAACACCACATTGCCCGTGAGGGCTTCGGTTTGGACTGTGTCGGGTTCACTCGCCGTTACTAACGACATCGCGGTTTGCTTTCTTTTCCTGTCGATACTAAGATGTTTCAATTCTCGACGTTCCCCATTGCGCTAAGCAATTGCAAGAGGATTCCTATTCGGAGATCCCAAGTTCTTCCCCTCCGTGCGGGTCCCTTGGGCTTATCGCAGCTTGGCACGTCCGTCATCGGCTCTCGAGCCGAGCGATCCACCAGTTGGCACAGTAGCCACGTTCTTTCGGATCGGTGCTGCACAGAATGCAGCGGTTGTGACCCGGGAACGGGTCCAGTGGACGCCTGGACTACACGTACATACGGTCTTCATCTGCCACCAGTAGACGGCTGGTGGCATCGACCTTCCCACCCACGCTTGCGCGGGGTGGTGCATCGGTTCATTCGGGATCAGACGCCGTACTCAAAGAGTACAGCATCGTCACCGAGAGATGGACCCACAGGGATTCGAACCCTGGGCATCCTCCTTGCAAAGGAGGCACTCTACCACTGAGCTATGGGCCCACCCCTCTCGGGGGCAAACGTAGCCTTGGTAGCTCAAAGGTGCTCGCTCGGCCGATCGAGCGGTCGGGAACGGACCGCGTGTGGGCTGGGGCGTCGCCCCAGTCCCGGTCTGTGGAGGTGATCCAGCCGCACGACTCCGCTACGGACCTTGGCGACTTAAGCCCCTTGCGAACCCAGATTCGACCGGCGAGCGACCTCATCCGCGACCTCACTCGGGTGCGATGACGGGCGGTGTGTGCGGGCAGGGACGTATTCACCCGCCCTTCTGAGGCGCGATTACTACCGAATCGAGGTTCAGGGGTAGTTCCAACCCGCAATCCGAACTACATCCAGTTTGGAGATCCCCTCTCGGCGTAGACCGTCTCGGCCTCGATGGAGGCCGCGATCGGCAACGTCGTCGAGCCGGGAGACACGATGCTCGTCCCGACCAACGGCTACTTCGGCGGGCGCATGGCGTCGATGGCTCGCCGTGCGGGCGGCGAGGTCGTCGAGGTCGACGCGCCGTGGGGCATGAACCGCTCGATCCAGCGGCGGTCTCGGACGCGCTCGCGGAACACGATCCCGACGTGTTCGGATTCGTCCACGCCGAGACGAGCACGGGCGTCCGCCAGCCGAACGTCCCCGAACTCACCGCCGCGGCCCACGACCACGACGCGCTCGTGATCGCCGACACCGTCACCTCGCTGGGCGGCGTCGAACTCCGGGTCGACGAGTGGGACATCGACGTGGCCTACTCCGGCCCGCAGAAGTGTCTCTCCTGTCCGCCAGGGGCCAGTCCGCTTACCCTCTCCGACGAGGCGATGGAAAAGGTCCTCTCGCGCGAGGAGCCATCCCGGTCGTGGTACCTCGACCTCTCCTTACTCGAGGGCTACTGGGGCGACGAACGAGCGTACCACCACACGGCGCCGATCACGAACGTCTACTCGATCCGGGAGGCCCTCCGCTTGGTCGCAGAGGAGGGCATCGAGAATCGCTGGGCACGCCACCGACGACTCGCGGGCGCGCTCAAGGCCGGCGCCGAGGGGATGGGCCTCGAGATGAATCCGGACGACGAGTACTGGCTCCCGAGCCTCAACGCCGTCCGGGTTCCTGACGGCGTCGACGACGGCGAAGTCTGCGACGAACTCCTCGAGCGCTACGACCTCGAGATTGCGGGCGGCCTGGGCGACCTCGCTGGCGAAATCTTCCGCATCGGCTGTATGGGCCACTCCGCGAGTCCGGAGAACGTTACGCTCCTCGTCGCGGCGCTGGCCGACGTGCTCGACGATTTCGGTGCGGACGTCGAGCCGGACGGCGGCGTCGCTGCGTGTCGTGAGGCCCTCCGATAATCGATAAGTGGGTGCGGGGACTGTCGTTAGACAGTGACTGTCGGTCCTGGCGGTGCGCGTTCGACCTGATAATCCTCGCCGTCGGCGGCGATGATGGCCCACTCGTAGCCCGGATCCAGGCTCTCGAGTCGGTCCTCGAGGTCGTCTACGTCACCGGGTTCGGTGACGAAACAGTGAAATTGTCCCGAGCATCGGGGAAGCTGTTCAACGTCGGAGACGGCGTTGACGTGAACGACTTTCCACGCCCGTTCTGCTCGGAAATCCGGTCCGTTGCCCTCGACCGTGTAGCCGAGTTCAGCAAAGATCGACCTGGCCTGCTCGACGAGTCGCATGTTAACAGGACCCATTCGAGTAGAACTACATCGGACACCATGATAAACGTTTGCACGGCGACAGGCAATGGACATCTCGAAGGACGTCGCTACCTTCAGCTGCTTCTGGTAATTACTCGTGGGCGGCGTCCCACTCGGTCGGTTTCCGGAGGTTGCCACACCGGTTACACAGGATGCGTCCCATCGGGTCCATCGCGTTGTCGATCGATTCGCAATTCGAACAGAACCAGCCGTAGCGACGCCTCCGCTCGCGGCTCTCGTAGGCGACCAGGAACGGTCCTTGGATCCGCGGTCGCCGTCGGTCGTTTCGACGTAGACCGTGTCCCCATCGTCGGTAGCCACCGCTTGCATACCGCCCGCTACGGAATCGGCGGGTAAATGGCTGTCCTTCCGGGTCTCAGCCCGACCGTTCGCGGTAGGTGCCGAGCACCTCCTCGAGAACCAGACACTCCTGGTCGGTCGGTTCGTAGTGCATGTCGATGAAGTCCTCGGCGTCCTCGTAGTTCCCGCGAAGTCCGTACTTTCGGACGGTGATAAGCGCGTCGAGGAAGAACGTCCCGCCGTCTGCGCCCACCTCCTCGGCTCGAGCCGGTCGGTCGATGTTTAACTCGCTCTTGATCTCGTCGAAGTTGAACGTCTCGACCTTGTGGTCCGGGTTGATCATGGTCAGCACGTACTCCGCGGAGAACCGGTAGAACTCCGATTTGCTCTCGAACATACCGTCGTCGACGAGGTTGTCGATGGCTTCGACGACGTCGTCGGGATATCGGACGGTATCTTTTGCCATACCTTCCATCTCACTGCTACGACAGCATTATTGTTGCGGGAAAAGTCGAACTTCTGATAT
Organism: Saliphagus sp. GCM10025317; assembly: GCF_042663665.1. Lineage (NCBI taxonomy): Archaea > Methanobacteriati > Methanobacteriota > Halobacteria > Halobacteriales > Natrialbaceae > Saliphagus > Saliphagus sp. GCM10025317. The sequence goes on along the minus strand of NZ_JBHTAQ010000007.1, from coordinate 8,377 downwards.
AAGCTCCTCGAACTCGAAACTCGAGATTTGAGCCTGAAGATTGAGACTCGAGACTCGTATCGACGCTCGAAACGGCGCGAACGTTTTAGGGGTCTCCGAGGTTCTCTTCGGACGACGACAGGGAGACCCACGTGTATTCTGGACTCATCTTCGAATCGCTGCCGTGGTGGATCGCCGCGCCACTGTTACGCTCGGTATCCTCGTCTTCGGGATGGCTCTCGACGAGACCTACGTCAATCGGGCGACGGTACTGACGGGAGCGATCGCTCTCTACACCCACTCGGTCATCGCAGGCGGGGTCTGGATGCCGGTCGGACTCTACCTCGACATCGGCGTCGTAATCGGCGCGTACGGCCTCTACGCCTACGTGGTCGACGCCTACGTCGCGAACTGGTTTCGGGTCGCCGCCTTCTTCGTCTACTCGCCGCTGTCGGTCTTCCTGGTCATATTGCTCCCCGATGTCGTCTTTCCACTGGCGCTCGTCCTCGCTGGCTACGTGAACCTCCAGTTGATGGCGACCCTCGAGCCCACCGAACCCTACTACTTCGGGCCGGGCTCGCCCGACGAGTTCGAGGAGGCCGTGGCCGCGACTGACGAAGGTGAGAAGGGCACGGAGGACGGAACGGAGTCCGGACCAGACGTCTCGAGCGAGGACTCGAGCAGTGGTCATCTGGGTGCCGGACCCGCGCCCACGGGCGGTGACTCCGACGAGCGCGGGGTCTTGCCCGAGTTCATGCGTCGACTGTAACTATCTGTTTCGGCCATTGTGGCGTCATCCACGCACACTGGACGGGGTGCATTGACTACCGTAGAACGTGGCATTTTACGGCGAGTAACGATCGATACAGATCGTTCGTATCGTTCGCCACATCATTATTCGTAAAATACATAGTATGGCGACCTTTCTGGAAAATATGGTTTCACGGCGTGCACTTCTCGCGGGCGTCTCCTCGTCGGTGACAATCTCTGCTGGATGTGCCTCGGCAGTTTTACGGAGCGAGAACTCGGTTCTCAACTGCATCGAGGTCGTGAGTGCAAGTAATACGCCACACACCGTTCATCTCCGTGTCGACTACGAGGGCGACGAGGTGTATGCTGACTCGTACAGCATCGATGGCAGTCGAATGGGCGAGTCGCTTCAATACCAATGGATCCCACGGAGTTGGCCAGACGATCCAGGCCACTTCCGCGTTCATATGCGCATGGACCATCACACGGAGTGGGTGACGATCGATTCTGAAGAAGAGTCCGGGGAATCCGCCTACCAGATCGCGTACTGGATCGGGCCCGATGGCAATGGCATTCCCCACTGGGAAACGGTCGATCTCGACGACCGCGAGCAACAGTGCAACTCCTCGTTACACGACCTCGTAACTGTAGATCAGTGAGACGAGCGTCTGTCCGGTTGATTTGTCCGATACGGGCCAAGCCGTTCGGTTCACACACGAAGTAGCCCGTGTCTCGAGCGAAGAGATAGTCGACGTACGACATTGAGAATGGATGACGAGATGTACGCGCTCAGCCCTCGAAGCCGTCCTCGAACACGAACGCTCCGTCCCGCTGCACGACCTGCGCCCATTTTGCCTCGCTCGTCGCTCCGCGACTTGCTCGCAAAAGCTGGACCAAAAAGCGGCTGTTCAGCCCTCGAAGCCGTCCTCGAACACGAACGCTCCGTCCCGCTGCACGACCTCGCCGTCCACTTCGATGAACGAATCCTCGCTCATGTCGACGATCATGTCCATATGGACGGAACTGTCGTTTCGCTCGTTGCCTTCACCGACCGTCTCGTCGTAGGCGCGACCGACCGCCATGTGAACCGTGTCGCCCATCTTCTCGTCGAACAGCATGTTGTAGGTGAACTCGGTGATGTCGCGGTTCATCCCGATGCCGAGTTCGCCAAGTCGACGGGCGCCGTCGTCCGTCTCGAGCACCGTCGAGAGCACCTCCTCGTTCTTCTCGGCCGCATGGGAGACGACCTCGCCGTTCTCGAACTCGAGGTACACGTCCGTGATCTCCCGGCCCTGGGCCATCAGCGGCTTGTCGAAGAGGACCTCGCCCTCGACGCTGTCGGGGACGGGTGCGGTAAACACCTCGCCGCCGGGGAGGTTCTTCTCCGCGTAGTCGTTGAGCGTCGGGTTCCCGCAATCGACATCGTCACGTCCGTCGTGTCGCCGCTCACGATGTGAACCTCGTCGGCGGGATCGAGGATCTCGACAGCTGTTGCTGGAACTCCCGCTGGGCGTCCCAGTCTCTGGTGATCGCGCCCCAGACGAACTCCTCGTAGGCCTCGGTGCTCATCTCCGCGTCCTGGGCGTTCCCCGGCGCGGGGTACTGGGTCCCAACCCAGCGCTTGCCCATGACCTCGTCCTGGATGGGTTTGTAAGCCTGGCCGAACGCTGCGGTGACTTCGGGGTCAACGTCGCTCGTCTCGTAGGTGTTCTCCGAGGCCCGGATCGAGATGAAGACGTCCGTCTCCTCGGCGGCCGCGAGGACGTGGCTGGGACACTCGAGGTCCTCCGGATCGACGGCTCGCCGGTAGGCGCGGCTGGCGGCGCTGTTCGACGCGCTGAGCAATGGGTGGGCACCGCGTTCGCCGAGCAGTTCGTGGATCGCGACGACGAGGTCCTGGGCGATCGGCGGTGCGCTGATTCTGACGTTGTCGCCTTTCTGTACGTCGACGGAGTGGTCGACGATGATTTCGGCGTGTTCGCGGACGCGTGGGTCCATACCCGTTAGTCGGGGAATCCCATCAAGAACCTTTATCATTCGGTCGTCGAGGGCGGCGTTCGCGGTTCGGGTACCGACTCGCTCCTCGAGTCCGACTCGACGCTCGATTGGACACGCCCACCGCGTCACGCACCCACCGACTCACACTACTCGAGCGTCGGCGGTTCCTGGCGACCGATGTGAATCTCGTGAGCCTCGATGTCCTCGATCGCGGCGACCCGACCGCCGACGCTCACGGAGCCGTCGTCGGTCTCGAGGGTCAGGCTGGCGACCTCCTCGCTCACCTCGAAGGAGACGTCGACGACCTGGCCACGAACGACTCGCGAACCCCCGCGCTCGACGTCACGCCCCTCGATAGTAGCGTAGAACTCGCCGCCGTCCTCGATGAGGTCCTTGACGCAGCGGCGGATGGAGGCGTACTTCCGGGGATAGGGACGACCTTCGCTGTTCTCACCCAGGATTTGCTCGGCGGTCGTCCAGAGCACGGTGCCGAAGAAGCCCGACACCAGGAAGCCGAGCGCGGAGCGGTTGAAGATGACACCGTAGCGGTCCTGGTCGTCCCGGAGGGCGTCCTGGGTCGCGTACATCGAGTAGTTGCCGTCGGCGACGGCGATGACCGGAGTCGTGATCCCGCGGCGGGCACGGGCCGTCGTCGCCACGGCCTCGTAGTCGAACTCCGCGGGAAGGGGCGCCTCCACGGCGGGCGTCACGATCAGGTCGACGCTGACGTCGGCGCTCGTCGCCGTCCGGAGCTGGTCCTCGAAGCGGATCAGCAGGTCGGGGTCAACGAGAGCGCCAGTTCGTACTCGGCCTGCTCGATGATCTCCTCGAGGTAGCGCAGGATCGTCGATCGCGATTTCACGAGGGAGACGGCCTCGGTCTCTCGCGCCGGAGCGGTGTACCGGGCCTCGAGTTCGTCGACCATCTCCTCGAGGGCGTCCTGGACGTCGTCGAAGGCGTCGCCGGGGTCGATCGCGACGATCTTCATCGGGCGGGATTCGCGGAGTTCGACCAGGCCGCGGTCGCTCAGACTGCGGACGGTGTCGTAGACGCGCGGCTGTGGGATGTCGGTTCGATCGGCGATTTCGCTCGCCGTGAGCTGTCCGTGTGCGAGGACGGTCAGGTAGGCGTCGATCTCGTACTCGCCGAGATTGAATCGATCGCCCACGCGTTCGACCGTCGAACGCAGTTCGTCAGTGGCCATACGCGGTCATCGAACGCGACCGCTAAAACATTTTTTATGTTTCGAGTAGCACCTGATTCCAGAACAGAGTACCCAGTGTCGAACCCTTCAGAACGCTTAACCACGACGCCCCTGACAGTGAGGGTATGCTGCAGAACGCCACGGGTGGCAACGAGACGGCCGTCGAGGAGGGGCTCCGGTCACTCGCTCCCGACTGGATTCCACCCGGGGTCGTCGACCTGGCGTTCGCCGTTTTCGTGCTGCTCGTCGGCTGGTACCTCTCGAAGGTCGTCGTTCGTCTCACTGGCCGGACGATCGCCCAAAAATCGAACGGCCGTCGGTGACGCGAACGGTCCTTCGGGCCGTTCGAATCACGGTCATCGCATTCACGGTCCTGATTGCGGCCAACATCCTCGGTCTGACCGGCGTCGAAATCCTGCTTCCGGTGACGGTCATCTCGGCCATGGTGGGTATCGTGCTCGCGCCCCTGGTCGGCAGCCTGATCAACGGCCTGTTCGTCCTCTCAGACCAGCCCTACGAAATCGGCGACATGATCGAAGTCACCGACAGCGGCCACCGGGGGTTCGTCGAAGACATCACGATCCGCTACACGAAGATATTCACGCTCGAGAACACGTTCATCGTCATCCCGAACTCGGAGATCAACGCCCGGGACGTCGTCAACTTCTCCGCGGAGGATGAACGGACACGGTTGTCCGTCTCGTTCGAGATTACCTACGAGAGCGACCTCGAGACGGCTATACGCGTCTCCGAACGAGCAACGCGAGGCGTCGACAACGTGATCGCCGGCGGCCCGGACATTCGCATCGGGAGCGCCCGGTACGCCGCCTCGCCGACGTGTGACGTCCTCCAGTATGGCGACAGCGGCGTCACCCTACAGGTCCGGTTCTGGGTGAACCACCCGTACAAGATCACGGTCGTCCGCTCGGCGGTCAATCGAGCAATCCGCGACCGGTTCAGCGCGGAGGGAGTCGAGTTCGCCTACCCGCACACCCACCACGTCTTCGACGAAACCAGTGGTACTGCCCGGGTCGCGCAGGTCGACCGCGAACTCGAGCCCCGGCCGACGAGCCGAAAACACGAACAGGTTGCCGACGGGGATGGAGACGGGAACGAATAGCCCACGATCGACCCGTTCGAGACACGGACTCCGATCTCGACCAGTAGCCGTCCAGCCCGGGTTACAACGAGCGGGGCAGTCTCGCCACAAAAGGGTCCCTGACTCAGCCTACGCGATGGCCTGGCCGACCGTGATCACTTCGCACTCGAGGTGGTTCTTGAGGTACCGCTCGATGTTAGGGTTGTCCATCACCCGTCCGATGATGCGTCGCCAGCGGCTCACCTGTTTGGTGCCCACGACGACGACGTCCGCCTCTTCGCCGGCGACTTCGTCGAGAATCGTCTCTTCGACGAGAAATCCCGATCGAACGACGTATCGAGTGTTCTCCAGACGACCGAACTGGCGTTCGACAGCCGATTTCAGATCCGACCGCGTCACCGTCTTGCCGTTCTGATAGAGATTGACGTGCAACACCGAGAGAGCCGCGTTCCGCTCGCGGGCGACCTCGATGGCCTCCTCGAGCGTGCGGCGAGAATTGTTCGTTAATGGGTACCGAACGGGGACCACGACCAGAGTCATCACGAGAGGAAACGCGGTCCGTAGTGGTAAACGTTTCACTCGGTGCGTTCGCTCGACTCGAGTCGTGATTCGAGTCGACGCACGCGCCCCTCGATAGCGGGGTCGATGCCGTGCCGTCTGGCGTATTCGACCAGCACGTCGTACTGGCAAACCTCGGTTCGCTTGACGCGATCCGCCGGGTCGAGCGCGGGAAACTCGTCGTCGGTGTGAAAGAGGTAATCGGAGGTTGCTACGCGGTAACACTGGTCGGGATCGAGCGGTTCTCCGCCGACGCTGTCGACGACGACGCGGTGATCCGTCGGGTTCCACTCGAGGACGGCGCCGCTCACCTGGGCGTGCCACCAGTCCGGTTCGGCGAAGCCCAGGTCGAGTCCGGCGCCACCCTCGAAAATGGCCTCGAGCGTCGAACCGCTGACCTCGGCGACGGCGACGGGTTCCTCGAACGGGACGAGGCTGATCACGTCGGCGACCGTGACGTCACCCGAGAGCGTCGTCCCGGTCCTGAGCCCGCCGCTGTTCTGGATAGCGACGTCGGCCCCGGTCTTCCAGCGGTAGGCGTCGGTGACGAAGTTCCCGAGCCTGGCCTCGCCGCCAAAGAGCGTCGTCTCGGACCGATCGAGCGGTTCGTCGACGCGGGCGATTACTTCGTCGAGTCCCGTCTCGGCCTGGAGGGCTTCGAACGACCGGACCACGTCCTCGTGGGGCTCGAGTTCGGTCGTCTGCCGAATCGTTGCAGTCGGCCCGTCGCGCTCGAACGTAAGGTCCACGATCGCCGTCCCGCCGTCGCCGGGTCGCGTGAGTAGCGTCCCCTCGACGACCTCGTTCCGGGCGCTCGGAACGTGCCCCCCGAGGACGACGTCGGCGTCGACCTGCCGAGCGAGGGCGTCGTCGCCTCGCCCGAGGTGTGAGCAGACGACGACGTAGTCGACCCTCGTCGCGAAGGTCGTCGATCGCCGCCCGCGCCGTCTCGACGGGGTCGCGAACGTCGATGTCCGTCGCCATCGGGTTCAGCGACACCGTCCGCGGCGTCGTGACTCCCGTGAAACCGATCCGCGTCCCGTCTCGCTCGAGCACGGTCCACGGCCGGACGCCAACGTCCGACCCGAACGGGCCGCCGTTGCGCCGCACGTTCGCGGTCAGCCAAGTCTGCGGGGAGTGGCGGACTATTTCGCGAGTCGCATCGACGCCGAAATCGAAGTCGTGGTTGCCGAAGGTCTCGAGGTCGGGGTCAACGGCGTCGTAAAATTCCAGGGCCTGTCTCCCCTCCATCACGAGCGGCAACACGCCGGGTGCCGTGTTGTCACCGGTGCCAACGACCACCGTGTCCTCGTCCCGGTACCGCTGGAGGGCGGCTGCGAGCCGTCCGATCCGTGCGGGCTCGTCGCAGGCGTTTTCGACGTCGGAGTACTGGAGGACGCGAGCGGGCATTCGACGGTCCTTTCGATTCGACGGTCTTTGCTCCGTCGGTTTGGGTCATCGTCACCCGCGGCGGTACCGACGCGTCCACCGCGGTTCCGAACGGACGGCGAGCCACCACCCGAGCGCCCCGGCGATACAGCCGATCGCAGTCAGTACGGCCGCGACGGCGGTAGTAAGTGGCACGGCGACGAAGCCGACGACGAGCGTCGGCACCAGGGCGATGGCGACGCCGAGGGTGAACGCGCCGAACCGGACCGCGTCGAAGAGGAACTCGTTGGGGTCGAAGCCGGCGACGAAGGCGGTCAATCCGTAGTAGTACAGCGCAAGGCCGACGAGGAGCACGAACCCGACGGCAGCGTCGAGAAGCGGCGGTCGAGCCCAGGCGAGTGCAACGAGGTAGGCGAGCGTCATGGTCGGGAGGCCGACGAGGTAGAAGGCGACTCGCTTCGCCCGAAAGACAGCCGTAACCGAGACGGGGTAGGCCGCGTAGGACTCGACCGCGTCGAACTGGGTCAGCCAGTTGTAGGTCGTGAAGGCCGACAGGCCGAGCACGCTCCCGAAGAACGGGCCGAGCGCGGGTTCGATCCCGACACCGTCTCGAACGACCCCGACGAGCACGACGACGAGGCCGAGGAGGATTCCCACCGACACGAGCGGCTTCCAGATGCCGCCGCTCGAGCGCGCCAGGTCCAGCAGCGTCTTCGCGACGAGGGGGTCGCTTCCGGGCAACGACTCGAGGCTCCGAAAGCGCTGGCGGTACGTCCGCGTCGGGCGCGCGTACGCGGGATCGTAGACTCGCACGGAGAGTGCGGCGGTCACGACGAGCACGGCGACGAGGGAGGCAGTCAGCCAGAGCGGCACCCCGGTCAGGACGAGGTCGGTCACGGAGACGGAGGGGCGCGGGCGGCCCGCGACCAACCACGCGCCGCCGACTGCGAGGACGCCGAGCAGTCCGCCCCGGGTCGAGAGTCCTCGGGTTCGGAGAGCGATGAGGGCGAGCGTCGCCGTCATTCCGGCAGCGAAGACGAGCCACAGCGAGAGCCAGAGCCCGATGACGTTCCCTGGCGTCGAAACCGAGAGCCCCTCGAGCGGTACGACCACCAGCGAGAGCGGCAGAATCATCGTCACCCCGTAGAAGAGGGCGTCCTTCAGCAGGAAGTGTGCGAGCAACCGTCGTCGGGACAGCGGCAGGGTGTCCGCACTCGAGAGGAGCAAGGAGAGGTCGCCGAAGACGTTCTCGAGCATGTCCGAGCCGGCGAAGGCGGCGGTGCCGCTGTAGAGGCCGAACGCGAGGGCGGCGACGTGGACGCCGCCAGAATCGAATCGGTCGCGTAGCCCGTCTCGCGCAGGGCGAACCCGCCAGCGACGACGAGAGTCGCGACGACGAG